>NZ_JACHJJ010000001.1 GCF_014203605.1 Thiemannella venezuelensis
CTAGAGAAACGCCACAGCAGTACACACAGGCGTATTTCCGCAGGTCATAGACCAGATGCGTGCTCTAGACATGACGAATTACGCGGAACGCGGGCTTGAGGATCTCCTGCCCGTCCGGCTGGATCTCCAACGCCTCACGGACGATGCCGAGGAGCGGCAGCGAGCGGTTGCCCGCCGTGGTCTTCACCGGCCCGTGATGCAGCTCCTTACCGACCCGAACAAGCTGCCGTCGGATGTTGACGTGTCCTTCCTCGAAGTCCACATCGACCCAACGGAGCCCGAGCGCTTCACCCCGCCGCAAGCCGTACAGCAGCAGGAGCACGAAGGCCGGGTACAGAGGATCGAACCTCGCAGCTCGAAGGAAGGCCCGCGCCTCATCGGCCGTCCACGGCTGATTGCGCTTGGAGTCGATTTCCGGAAGAGTCGCCAGCCGCGCGACGTTGCGAGAGATGATTTCTTCCCGCATGGCTCGCGTCAGGGCCGCACTCAGGACATTCCGCATGACGTGAACGGTTCCGATCGCGTGATCTTCCCCGTTGATCTTTCCGTTGAGGAAGGTCTGAACCTCTGCGACGGTCAGCCGGTCCAGCTTCTTCCGGCCGAGCCCCGGCTTGAGGTAGAGACGAACGATCGTCTCGTACTTGGCGAACGTGGTCTTGCGGATCAAGAGCGGCGGCGCGTCGCGCCGCCGCCACGGCTCCCGCTCTGCGGGATCCGTCCGGGCATGCGGCCTGGAGGCCGGTCCCGGCCGGACCCGCCCGCGGGGCAGCCCGCCGTACGACCACCGCGCCGTACCCAACCAACTCACCGCACCGAGGTCCGCACCGCCGCCCGGGAGGCCGCTCCGACCACCGGCCCCGACCGCTATGCGGCGTCTCCGGCGTCCTTCGGATTGGCGCCGGCCGCTCCGCTCTCGGCCAGAGATCTACTGCCCCGGAACCCCAGGTCCTACGATCAACCGCCATGACGACGTCCCTGAAGGACCGCCTCAAATTCCTTCCCATGACAGCTTGGATCTTCCCGACCATCAGCAGCTTCCTGCTGATCTCCAACTTCCCCGACGAAGACGCTCCGGTTACCGCACAAACACTGTTCATGACTGCGATGGCAGTCGTCGCCACGCTCGGGGGAGTCGTCGCGGTCCTCTCCGGGATCATGTCTGCACTTGTCGCGCGGCTTGACGAGGGGAAAGACGCCTCCGGCGGGGGCACTCGGCTCCGGGATGATCGCCAAGGCGAGACCGTAGATGGCTGAGGGCCTGATCGCCCTGCCTGCGTCCCAGGCAGAGCCCAGCGGCCCGACTCCTCCGGCTCAAGCCCGTCTGTGCCCGTTGGCATCCAATGACCGAGGAACGGCGACCGGTGAACGGACACGCCGAGACGGGCTTGATCTTCCGTCGTCGGCCCGTTGCCCTTCGGGTGGGACGAGGCAGACGGGAAGATCATGCAGGGGAGGAATGTGCGGGTTCCCGCCGGGTGGATCTGTGCCCGCTGCGTGCCCGTCAGGAGGGTCAGCAAGGGGGAATCACGGGGACTCACGGACAGAGCAAGACCGCCCCTGACCTGGGACGCAGCAGGCCGAAGGATCGCGCGCCGCAATCTTCCAAACTGGTGACCTAACGGCGAGGCCGGTACCGTGCCGGGGTGCTCACCATCCGGATGAACGAGGCGGCGGCGTCCGCACTTCAACCACTGACGATCGTCGATCCGCCACCTGCTGTTCTCGGCCTGAGCGAGGGTCTCCGTGACAAGTTCGCCCTGGGACTCACCTGCAACGAGGGCGCCTGGATATTCACCGACCACGTCGGCCAGTGGGCGGCTGTGCCGGCTTCTGCTTCGGAGGCGATCGCCAAGACGGGCTGGCGGGACCTGACCGGCTACGAGTGCAACGTCAACGCGTTCCATCTGGAGGACTACGCGCCGGTATCTGTGACGATCACCGACGGTTGCCAGCCACAGATCGACTATGAAGATCAGATCGCGCTGCTACGGCTCGGCCTGGTGGTAGCAGACAACGTGTTCGGCCTCATGGGAGCTCTGCCAGAGCCGTTTCCCGCCCGATGCATCGTCAGTGCGAACGACACATGCGTCATCTTTCGCTTTCATGGAATCCGCGCAGGGGAGGAGTGGGCAGGTCCCGACTTGGATGGCTGGTCGGACATGATGGTCATCATTGATCGTCATCCCTGATGAGATCTGCTCTTCGGACCGCGTGGCCATCAGGCGCTCGCAAGCCGGAACGGCGAGGAATGAACCGCGCCGAGTTTCGTGGAGGCCGGGTTACCTGGCTCCGGCGAAGATAGCCGGGCCGTTGTCCGTTCGGTAGAGGGCCTCGAATTCCGCAGGTGGATGAGGTGAGCCTGATCGTCCTGCCCGCCACGTCCCAGGCAGAGCCCAGCAGACCAACTCCTCCGGCCCAAGCCCGTCTGTGATCGTTGGCGTCGGGACTGAGCGGCGACCGCCCTGGACGGCGCCGGACGGCGGTGGATCATTGTGTCCGGGGCCGGGGGAGGGGAAGGGCGGCACGAGGCGCTACAACCGGCGCAGCACCTGCATGGCGTCCCTCTCGATGCGCGAAAGGTCGTTGAGGATGAGGCGGGCCTGTTCGAGAGGTCCCGCGTCGCCGCTCTCGCCGGCCTTCTCGATCAAGGCGGCCACGTGCGTCCACAGGGTGGCGGCCTCGGCGTACAGCGTGTGACCGGTGCGGAGGCCGCCGTGGTCGACCAGTTGGGCGCACTCGCCGAGGAAGTCGCGGTAGAGGGCGCGGAACAGGGCGCCGCCGGTGCCGGCTCTCTCCATCATGAGAGCGGCTTGCGGCAGGTCCTGCCCCGGGTCGCCGGCGCGCGCCAGCCATCCGGGCACCTGCCGGGCGGCTTTCTCGATGCCGCGGTGGCCCAGGTTCGCGATGGGAGCGGCGAGGAAGGCGTCGGCGCAGTCCCTGACGGCGGGGATGATCCGGTCCTGCCAGCGGGGCGGGTGCTCCGGCGGGGTGATGGTGAAGGACCGGTTCCTGGCGGTCATCGGGCCGCGTGCGGCCCGCGCCATGGCCAGGCTGTCCCTGCCGGTCCGCACCGCTCCTCCCTGCGGGCCGGTGTCCACCAGGTAGACGTCGTGCTCGTCGTAGCCGTACGCGGCGACGACGTGGCCGCCGAAGTGCACCTTGGACCGGAAGTACTCCAGGTGGTAGCAGTCGAGCTGAAGGCCGACCGGACGACCGGCGGCGATGGGGGCGGCCAGGTTCTCCCACGCCTTGCGCGGTGAGGTGGTCTCCTCGACCAGCAACGTCATCCCCAGCCTGGCGGCCAGGTTCCTGGTGAGCTCGAAGGGCTTGACGCGGCCTCCGAGGAAGGGGAACGCCATGCCCTTGCCGTCCCAGTAGACGAAGGACAGGCCCGAGCCCAGCCCGAACAGCATGGGTTCGGACAGGTCGAGCCCCCCGTGCCGCAGCAGCACCCCCAGCGCCGTCGTCTCGCAGTGATGCATGCCGCGCGCCTCGACGCCCTCCACGATGGGCATACGCCCTCCCCGCTGCTTCCTCGACCGGCTACCAGGATCGTCAGGAGCAGCATGGGGTCTCCCACGGAGGGAGAGTCCAGCTGTGTGGTCCCCGCCTCGCCGGGACCGGGACCGGGACCGGGACCGGGACCGGCGGGCAAGGGCCCCGCCCCCCCCGCAGGAGGCCTTCGCCTCACCCGGGCCCGCCGGGGGCCGCCGCGTGCCGGGCCGGGCGGCTGGTGCAGACTGGCGGGGGTCGCGGGCGGTCGTCGGGTTCGAGTGGAGTCCTTGGGGATGTCGGAGGTCGTCGGGGCTCTCGCCATGCTGGTGGCGGTCGCGGTTCTCGGCTACCTGGCCGGTGTGGGCGGCGCGCTGCGCCCGCAGGACGAGCTGGTCCTCTCCCGGCTGGCCTTCCGCGTCGCCACACCCGCCCTGCTGTTCACCACGGTCGCCGCCGCCGACCTGGGGTCGATCTTCTCCCCGGTCCTCGTGACGAACCTGGCCGGGGTGCTCTCCGTGCAGGCGGTGTTCCTCGCCGCGGCGTTCCTGCTCCGGCGCGGGAAGCGCGCGGAGCTGGTCATCGGCACGCTCTGCGCGTCCTACGTCAACGCCGGCAACCTCGGCGTCCCGGTCAGCGTCCACGTGCTCGGCGACGGCGCCCTCATCGCGCCGGTCCTGCTGTCCCAGCTCCTGGTGATGACCCCCGTGGCGTTCCTGCTCCTGGACCGGGACGCCTCGGGCGGGGCGTCCGTCCGGGAGGCGCTCGGGCGTCCGCTGCGCAACCCGCTCACCGTCGCCACGCTGCTCGGGCTGGGCGTCGCACTCACCGGTGCCGGGGTGCCGGACATGCTCATGCGCCCGATCGAGCTGGTGGGGGCGGCCGCGGTGCCGGTGGCGCTGATCGCGTACGGCCTGAGCCTGAGCGGGGCCCGGCGGGCCGAGGGGGACGGCCACGCCCGTGACGTCGCGCTGGCCGTCGCCCTCAAGTGCTTCGTGCAACCGGGCGTGGCCTACCTCGTCGGGCGCTTCGCCCTCGGGCTCGACGGCGGGCTCCTGTTCGCGGCCACGCTTCTCGCGGCCCTGCCCACCGCGCAGAACATCTACGTCTACGCGGTGCACTACGGTACGGCCAAGCCGCTCGCCCGCCACGCCGTCCTCGTCAGCACCCTGGTCTCCATCCCGGTGATGATCGCGATCAGCGGCCTGCTCGGGTGAGCGGACCGGTCCGGCCCGGGGCGCGCGCCGGCGCCCTCCGCCGGGTCCTGGCCCGTCGTGCCGCCCCCGGGATTCGAACCCGGAACCTCCGCGTCCTGAGCGCGGCGCCTCTGCCGTTGGGCCAGAGCGGCGAGTGGGTGACGGGACTCGAACCCGTCCTTCGACCTTGGCGCGGTCGTGTGCGGCCGCTGACACCTCACCCACGGGATGCGTGGCTGCCGGAGAAGGGATCGAACCTCCGTCCCCGACCCTGAGGCGGGTGTCCTGCCGACTGGACGATCCGGCACCACGTCGAACATTCCAACCATGCGCCCGATCCGGATGGCGTGGGCCGTACGGACGCGAATGGGCCGTGGACCGGGCGGGGGACGCCACTCCCGTCGCCGAGTCTCCGACCCGGTGCCCTCTCCTTTCAGGGCACAGAGCCGCAGCGGGGACTCGAACCCCGTCCTGCTGGGTGGAAGCCAGCCGCCTTACCGGTTCGGCTTCTGCGGCGTGGGCGCCTCCGGTCCGAGTGGCAGGATTCGAACCTGCGACGTTCTGCTCCCAAGGCAGACGGGCTGCCAAACTGCCCCACACTCGGGAAGGTCGCGCGGCCCGGCGGCCGTGCGCGGAGGCGCCTCGTGGACAGACAGGGAATCGAACCCTGAACTCCTGCTTGCAAGGCAGGCGTGATCCCGTTTCACCATCAGCCCGAGGACGTGCCCGTCGCGGCCCGCCCCGGAGGGAGCGGGCCCACGGACCCTGCCCGCCCCGTCCGCGCGACGGAGAGGCAGTGTTCCAAAGAATTTTCATCCCGCTTTTCAATTGTCGGAAATGCATTCCCGCCCTCTGCCCGCGGGCATGGACGGACATTCGCATGGGCGGCGGGATTCGAACCCGCATACACCGGCTTCGGAGGCCGCTCGCCGCCGCCGGCGCACACACATATCGATTCACCCGGTTTTCGGAACCACCCCCGGAACGACGAAGCCGCCCGTCGGGTGGTCTCCCGGGGCGGCTGCCGTGCAGGTGATGTCACACGGCTGCCTCGGGAGGAGCGAGCCCGCCGCCGGCGGGGAGCCAGCGCACACTCAGCTCGCGCCACGGCAGGGCGGCGGCCTCGTACGCGTTCATGACTGGTCCTTCCGGTCGGTCGGCTGTTCTCTGATTTAAAGAGTAGATCGCCCTGCCCGGAATGCCAAGTGATTTATTCCGATTAATCGAATGCCCGGCTTCTCGGACCCGCCGGCGCATGATTCGCCCGCCCGCACCACGGAGACGGCGCCGGCCGTACCGGTGAAACGGTACGGCCGGCGCCGTGTCAGCCCGCGAGCGCGGGCGGTTCCGCGGAGCCGGTTCCGCGGCCCGCCGCGCGGGCGGCCAGGAGCACGCCCACCTCCTCGGGCGGGAGCGGCCGGGCGAAGAGGAACCCCTGGGCGAGGCGGTATCCCAGCTGGTACAGCCGCCGGGCCTGGGCCGGGGTCTCCACCCCCTCGGCGACCGCGCCCAGCCGCAGCGCCTGGGCGATCTGCGCGATCGAGGTGGCGATCGCCGCCTCCTCGGCGGTGCCGGCCACCCCGTCGACGAACAGCTTGTCGACCTTGAGGATGTCGACCGGGCAGGTGCGGAGCAGGCCGAGCGAGGAGTGGCCGGTGCCGAAGTCGTCGAGGGCGATCGCGACGCCGAGCGCCTGGAGGGCCTGGACCGTCTCCAGCGCGGGCCCGCCGTCGAAGACCGCCGTCTCGGTGATCTCCACCAGCAGGTCGCCCGGGTGCAGGCCGGTCTCGGCCAGCACGTCCGCGACGGTCTGCGCGAACGACGGCTCCAGCAGCTGCCGGGCCGAGACGTTCACCGCCACGCGCATGGGGGCCGCGGTGCCGTACAGCCGCTGCCACTCGACCATCTGCAGGCATGCCTGCCGCAGTACCCACGCGCCGATCTGGACGATCATCCCGTTGCGCTCGGCGACCGGGATGAACTCCGCGGGCGAGATCATCCCCCGTTCCGGGTGGCGCCAGCGCACCAGCGTCTCCACGCCGTGGACGTCTCCGTCGGGCAGTGTGACCACCGGCTGGTACAGGGGGAACAGCTCGCCCCGGACGAGGGCGCGCTGCAGTTCGGCGCCCATCCGGGCGTGCTCGACCGCCTGGGCGTCCATGTTCTCGGCGTACCACCGGTAGCCGCTCTTGCCGCGCTCCTTGACCGCGTACATGGCCAGGTCGGCCCGGCGCAGCAGTTCGCTGGCGTCGGTGTCGGCGGCGCAGGCGGCCAGGCCGACACTGGCCTGGACGAGCAGCTCGTGGCCGTCGGCGTGCACGGCGGTGCCGAGCGCGGCGAGGACGCGCCGGACGACGCGGTCGGCGCCGTCCTCCGGGACGCCGCGCAGGAGCAGGGCGAACTCGTCGCCGCCGAGCCGGGCGACCGTGTCGCCGTCCTCCACGCACTCCCGCAGCCGGTCGGCGACCACCACCAGGAGGGCGTCGCCGACCGCGTGCCCGAGCCGGTCGTTGATGGTCTTGAAGTCGTCGATGTCGATCAGCGCCACCGCGACGTCGTCGCCGTCGGCCAGCGCCTGCGAGGTCCGCTCGGCGAACAGGGCCCGGTTGGCGAGCAGGGTCAGCGCGTCGTGGCTGGCCTGGTAGGCGAGCTGGTCCTGGTAGCGGAGGGTGTCGGTGATGTCCCGGGCGTTGCTGACGATGCCGCCGACGCTGGGGTCGTCGAACCGGTTGGTGGCGAAGATGTCCAGCCAGCGCCAGGAGCCGTCGTCGTGCCGCATGCGGATCCGGCAGGTGGCGGTGGCCCCGGGGCGGGCCCGCAGCCGGGTGCTGAGGTCCAGCATCACCGGGACGTCGTCCGGGTGGACGCACTGGATGACCGGGTGGCCGATCCAGTGGCCGGGCGGCATGCCGAGGACCCGTTCGATGCTCGGGCTGACATAGGCCAGGTTGCCCTCGACGTCGATGATCGAGGTGATGTCGGAGGAGTTCTGCACCAGCGACCGGAAGTGCCCCTCGCGCCGGCTCAGCTCCAGCATGCTGGAGTCCAGCCGGGTCAGCAGGCGGGCGTTGTCGTAGAGGGCGGCGATCTGCCGCGCCATCACCAGGCCGGTCAGGACGATCACGCCCGCCACGACCAGCCGGCCCTCGCCGCCGACGTCGCGCGTGGCGAGCAGGAGCAGGGCGTACGTGGCCGCGACCGCGGCGTACGGAAGCAGGCTGAACGGGCGCCGGGGCACCCGGGCCGGTGCGGCGGGGGCGCGCCGCTGCCGCTCGGCGGCCAGCGCCAGGAACAGGCAGCCGAACGGTACGGCGAGCTGCACGGAGGAGACGTACGGCTGGCCTCCCAGGAACGGGGTGACGAGGCTGCCGATCGAGGTCGCCGAGAGGACCGCCAGCGCCAGCAGCCAGAGGGCGCCGCGGTCCAGCGGTCCCGCGCCGGTCAGCGCCAGCTTGACGGCGGCCAGGATCACGAAGCAGCTCAGCGTCGAGATGGTCAGCAGCGACCACCACGAGCCGGTGATCGCGGTCAGTTCCTCCCCGCTCACGAGCAGGTAGTACAGGACGAACAGGATGCAGGCGAGGGTGAGGATGCCCGCGTCCAGGCCCAGCCGGAGCCACTGCCCGCGCGAGCGGCGGCCGAAGGGCGTGCGCAGCAGCCCCCAGAGGATCACCAGGACGCCGCAGAAGTAGATGAGCGTGATCAGCAGCCCGGTGTGCGGGTGCGCCGGGTCCCGGCCCGCGGAGAGGTCGATCGCGTCGCCGACCACGCCGACGGTGATCAGGCCCAGGGCTAGGGCGAAGTTCCGCCAGAGCAGCCGTACCGGGGCGTCGAGGGTGCCGAGCCGGGCGACGCCCAGGCAGGCGTGGGCGGCGAGCGCGAGGCAGACCGGCAGGGGGATCCAGCCGACGACCGGGGCGATGGTGTGCGTGAGGCCGACGGCGAACCACAGTGTGCTGAACGCGGTGACCACACCGATCACGAACACCGGCCACGCCGAGGACCGGACGGAGGCGTCGCAGGGCGACCCGGCGGACGACGCCCGACCTCCTGCCATGTCTCACTCCTTCATGCTCGGTGACCCGTCGTAGGTCCATCGACGGGCGGCGGGCGGTCATGAGGGTTTCACCCCGGTGCCGGGCGCGGTTAATCGAAGCGACAACACGCCCGGAGAGCGGGGAAAATGGAGCTCTTTGCGGATTTTCTGAAGGAGTTCCGGTGCAGAACCACCGCAGCGATCTCGTCCTGCTCCGGGACCGGAGCTTCGCCCTGCTGCTCGCCGCCAGGACCGTCTCGACGCTGGGCGCCTCCTTCGCCCCGGTGGCCCTCGCCTTCGGCGTGCTCGGGCTGCCGGGGGCGACGGCCACGACGCTCTCGGTGGTCCTGGCGGCGGAGGCGCTGCCGACGGTGGCGTTCATGCTCGTGGGCGGGGTCATCGCGGACCGGCTGCCCAGGAACCGGGTGATGATGGCCAGTGAGGTGCTCAACGCGGTGGCGTTCTTCTCCCTCGCCGCGATGCTGCTCACCGGGTGGACCCCGCTGCCCGCCCTGGTGACCGCCGCGGCGGCCAGCGGCGTGGCGATAGCCGTCCTCTATCCCACGATGACCGGCATCATCCCCGACGTCGTCCCCGCCGACCGGCTCCAGACGGCCAACTCCCTGCTCCGGCTGGGCGAGAACTTCTCACGCGTCATGGGACTCGTCGCGGGCGGCGCCACCGTGGTCCTGATCGGCGGCGGCTGGGCCCTGGCGGCCAGCGGCGCCATGTTCACCGTGGCGGGGATCCTCGTGGCGGCGATGCGCCTGGCCTCCGCGGGGCGCCCGGTGCAGGCCGAGGGCGTGGAGGGCGGCCACTCGGTCCTGGCCGACCTGCGGGAGGGCTGGCGCGAGTTCAGCTCCCGGCAGTGGCTCTGGGTGATCGTCGCCCAGTTCTCCGTTCTGGTGATGGCGGTTCAGGCCTCGCACGGCGTGTTCGGGCCGCTGGTGGCCAAGGAGAACCTGGGCGGGGCGGGGGCCTGGACGGCGATCCTCGCGGGCGAGGCGGTCGGCATGATCGCCGGTGTCGTCGTCGCGCTGCGGCTGCGGCCCCGGCGGCCCATCCTCGTCGCCACGCTCGTGCTGATCCCCTCGGCCCTGCCGTACCTGCTGCTCGGGGTGGGCGCCCCGCTGTGGACGGTCGTCGCCGGGGCGTTCGTGCTCGGCGTCTGCTTCGACATCTTCGGCATCCTGTGGAGCACCACGATGCAGCGGGAGGTCCCGGCCGAGGCCCTGTCCCGGGTCAGCTCCTACGACGCGCTGGGCTCGCTGATGTTCGGCCCGATCGGGCTGCTGCTGGCGGGGCCGATCGCCATCGCGGTCGGCCCGAAGCCCGCGCTGGTCGGGTGTGCCGCGATCGTCACGCTCTCCTGCCTGGCCGCGCTGCTCTCCCCCGGCGTGCGCCGGCTGCGGGCCCCGGAGCCCGCCGAGGAGGTCACGACCCGCTGAGGGGCGGTCGCGTCCCATGCCGTTCCGGGCCGGGACCGTACCCGGGAGTTTCCTGTGAGCATGTCGGTGCGGATACCCAGTGAACTGCCAGGAAAGCGGGGTAGCGTGCCTCGGCATGAACTGGCAGCGCACAGTGAACGAGGCCCTGGTCAAGTTCACCGGGTTCAGGATCAGCAGGGCGGACACGGTACGGGCGGGCGCGGTTCCCGCCGTCGCCCCGGAGACCGCCGGCCGTGATCTCGTCCGGCCGCCGGCCGACCCGGAGGCGGACCGGCTGCTGACCGCGCCGGTCTTCATCCTCTCGCCGGTCAGGTCGGGCTCCACCCTGCTCCGGGCGGTGCTGGGCGCGCACTCCATGCTGCACGCCCCGCACGAGCTGCACGTACGCCGGCTGACCGTGGGATTCGACACCTCCCTGTCGCGCCAGGCGATGGAGGCGCTCGGCCACAACCAGGCCGACCTGGAGCACCTGCTCTGGGACCGGGTGCTCCACCGGGAGCTGGTGCGCAGCGGCAAGTCCTTCATCGTGGACAAGACCCCGGCCAACGCCTTCGCCTTCCAGCGCATCGCCACCTGCTGGCCCGACGCGCGCTTCGTCTTCCTGCTGCGCCACCCGGCGTCCATCGCCGCCTCCTGGCACGAGGCCAGCCCGGAGAAACGCACACCGGAGGAGGCGGCGGCGGACGCCCTGCGGTACATGAAGGCGGTCCAGCGGGCCCGTACGGCGCTGCCCGGCCTGACCGTCCGCTACGAGGACCTGACCGCCGACCCCGAGGCGCAGACCCGCCGGATCTGCGAGTTCCTGGCCGTCCCCTGGGAGCCCGGCATGCTCTCGTACGGCGAGCAGGCGGTGATCAGGAAAGGGCTGGGGGACTGGAAGGACAAGATCCGCTCGGGCACCGTCCAGCAGGGCCGCGACCTTCCCGGGGCGGACGAGGTCCCCGAGCCGCTGAGGGCGATCTGCCGGAGCTGGGGCTACCCGGCGGGTGGCTCATGAAGATCCGTTACATGATCCTGCACGCCTACGGCATGGGCGGGACGATCCGCACGGTGATCAACCAGGCCGGGGCGATGGCGGAGGCGGGGCACGACGTCGAGGTCGTCAGCGTGGTACGGCGCCGCAGGGAGCCGAGGTTCGCCGTCGACCCGCGTGTCACGCTCACCACCCTGGTGGACCAGCGCAGGGGGGTGGCGCCGGACTCGGTGGCGCGCAGGGCGTGGCGCAAGGTGCGCGGGCGTGTCGTCCCCCGCGGGGAGTTCGCCGCCGGATATTTCACCGAACGGGTGGAGAAGGCCGTCATCGACTACGTCTCCTCGCTGGACGACGGGATCCTGGTGACCACGCGTCCGGCGCTGAACCTCATCTCCGCCCGCCGTACCCCGCGGAGCGTGGTCCGCATCGCCCAGGAGCACATGAACCTGGCCGCCCACCGGGAGCCCGTCCGGAGGCAGATCATCCGCCACTACGGGAAGCTGGACGCGATCGTCGTGCTCACCGGCACCGACCGCGCCGACTACCAGCGGGTGCTGCCGGACGTCCCGGTGGTGCGGATCCCCAACGCGGTCGACATCCTCGGCAGGCGCCTGTCCCGCCACGAGAACCGGGTCGTGGCCGCGGCGGGCCGCCTGGTCGCGCAGAAGGGGTTCGACCTGCTCGTCCCGGCGTTCGGGCAGGTCGTGCGGGATCATCCGGACTGGCGGCTGCGCATCTACGGAACCGGCCAGAAGCAGGACGAACTGCACGCGCTCATCGAGGAGCACGGGTTGCGGGAGAGCGTCACGCTGATGGGCCAGAGCGACCGGCTGGGCGAGGAACTGGCGGAGGCCTCGCTGTACGCGCTCAGCTCGCGCTTCGAGGGGCTGCCCATGGTGATGATCGAGGCCATGTCCCACGCGCTGCCGGTCGTGGCCTTCGACTGCCCGACGGGCCCGGGCGAGGTGCTGACCCACGAGGTGGACGGGCTGCTCGTCCCGCCCGGCGACGTCGACGCGTTCGCCGGGGCCCTCGGCCGCCTCGTCGCCGACCGGGAGCTGCGCGGGCGGATGGGCGCCGCGGCCCTGGCGACCGTGCGGGAGTACGCCCCGGAGCGGGTGATGCCGCTGTGGGAGAACCTGTTCGCCGAGCTCCAGGCCGGGCGGGTTTGAGCTGATCTGAGATGATTCGGGCCGATTTGCGTGTTGGACGTGCCGGTCCGGGAATGGACGGCGCCGAAGATCGGCTGATCCGGACAGCCGGCGGCAGAAGGAGAACACGATGACCGTCAGGGTCACGGCCGTGCCCGAGAAGAACCTCTTCGAGGCCGAGGTGGACGGCGAGCACGCGGGCCAGATCGAGTACACCCGCAGGGACGGTGCGATCGTCTACACCCACACCGAGGTGGACGGCCCGTTCGAGGGAAAGGGCGTGGGCGGCGCACTCGTCCGCGCGGCCCTGGACGCGGCACGGGCCGAAGGGGTGAAGGTGGTCCCCCGCTGCTCGTTCGTGAGGACCTGGATCGAGCGCCACCCCGACTACGCCGACCTGCTCGGCGGCGCATGAACGGGCCGGCCGGGCACCGGTAGAATCCGGGAGGTCTCGGGGGAGATCCGGGAGGTCTCGGGGGAGATGGTGAGGAAAAGATGTCCGCGCTCCCCCGGCTTCCGGCTCTGGTCGCCGCGGCGATCCTGGCGGGCCTGGCGGCGGCCTCCCCGGCCTCGGCCGGGTCCGGATGCGAACCCGGCAGCGGTCAGAACCTGGCGGGCCGCGACCTGGCCGCGATGGCGGACCTCCCCGCCGACCTGAGCTGCGCCGACCTCACCGGGGCCAGAGCGGACGGAGTCGACCTGAGCGCGGTACGGCTCGACCGCGCGATCCTGCGCAACGCCTCCCTCCGGGGAGCCGCGCTCCGGCGGTTCAGAGGGGCGGACCTGCGGGGAGCCAGGCTGGCCGGCGCACGGCTGGCCAACGCGGACACCGGCGGCGCGGACTTCGGCGGCGCCGACCTGTCCCGGGCGGAGCTCACCAACGCCGACCTCCAGGGCGCCAGGCTGGCCGGCGCCATCCTCGACGACGCCGAACTGAACAGCGTCAGGGCCGACCGGGCGGACTTCACCCGCGCCCGGCTGGACCGGGCGGACCTGTCCCACGGGACGTTCTACGACGCGGTCTTCCGTGAGGCGTCGCTGGTCGACGCCGAGGTCCACTTCGCCAGGCTGCACGGCGCAACCTTCGAGGACGCCGACGTCACCGGCGTCGACACGAAGTTCGCCGAGGGCGCCGACCTGTCGGGCTCCTCCGGCCGGATGCCCGTCGGATGGGCGGTCTTCCTCGGCCTGCTCGGCCTCGTCGCGGCGTGGATCCTCTGGAAGATCGCCTCGCGGAGACTGCGGCGGTGGCGGGAGGGCAGGCGGAGCGCCGCCGAGTCCGCCGTCCGGTTCGCCGAGTTCAGGACGACCCTGGAGGAGGACGTGACCCGTTTCGGCGAGGAGATCGACCGCCTCGACGAGAAGGGCGGCGGGAACGCCGACTGGGCCAGGGCGCTCGACTGCTACGACAGGGCGAAGGAACTCCTGGCGGCCGCGCGGGACCACGGCGACCTGAAGACCGTCGCGATCACCCTGGAACGCGGGCGGAACGCCCTGGCCCGCCCCGCACGGCCGGGCCGCCGCGCGCAGGACCGCTCCCCGTAGTCCCGCCCGGCGGGAGGCGCGCGTGCCGCGGGGCCGTACCCCGGGGAGGGCGCCGTGGAACCGGGCGGCCGCCATGAGCAGGCCGCGGCGGCTCCGGAGCGCGGCCGGCCCGAGGTCCGCCGACCGGCACCCGCACGCCGGAGGGGAGGCCCGCCACGCGACCCGCCGCGAGGACGGGCCCGAGGCCGAACCCGTGGCTGATCGTGATCATGTGGGCGCGGGCCGTATGGAGCAGTGAGGAAAATCACGGGGTAAACTCGGATTCGCCGCTCTCGGATTATGCGCATACCGGGCCATCGTCCGATCCCTTGCTAGGCTGCAAGGAACCGTTGGAACCGGGCGTTGTCTCACCCCGGCAGGTGAGACCGTCGAGAAGTGGGGTCACACCGTGAAGAAGCTGCTCGTTCTGGCGCTTGTCGCTCTTGGGGGGCTGCTGGTCTGGCGCAAGGTCCAGGCCGACCGCGCCGAGCTCGATCTCTGGACCGAGGCGACCGGCAGCGAGAACTGACCGACGCGGGGCTGCCGTTGCAGATGCCCGCGTGGTCCCTAGCAAGGTTGGGGAATGACACCCGTCAAGCTTGTCTGCCTGGATCTGGCAGGCACCACGATCGGTGACGTCGCCATGGTCGAACGCGCGTTCGCCGAGGCGATCGCCACGCAGGGCATCGTGCCCGGGACCGGTGCGTACGCGCGTGCCATGGTGCACGTGCACCGGTCCCGGGGCTGTCCCACGATCGACGTCTTCCGGGGCATCTTCCCCGACAACGAGGCCCAGGCCCAGGCGGCCAACCTGACCTTCGAGCGCTCCTACGAGGGAGTGATCGAGCGGTCCGGCCTGCTCCCGCTGCCCGGCACCGTGGAGGCGCTGGACAAGCTCCGCGGCGCCGACGTGAAGGTCTGCCTCGTCACCGGCTTCAGCCGGGCCACCCTCGGCCGGGTGCTGGCCGATCTGAGCTGGGCCGACAAGATCGACCTCGCGCTCTGCCCGGAGGACGCCGGCCGGGGCCGGCCCATGCCGGACATGATCCTCACCGCGGTCCTGCGCCTGGGAGTCGAGGACGTCCGCCAGGTCGCGGTCGCCGGCGACTCGGAGAGCGACATGCTCTGCGGCCGCCGCGCCGGAGCCTCCGTGGTGGCCGGGATCCTGACCGGCGTACACAGCCGCGACCGCCTGCTCAACGGCGGCGCCACCCACATCCTGGAGTCCATCGCGGACTTCCCCGCCCTCGTCCTCGGCAGCGACCAGGCGGGTTCCCCGATCTCCGTCTCCGTCCGCTGACCCGCCGGGACGGCGACGCCGAGCCGAGTGGCGGGAACGCCCGGGCTGTTGCTACGGTGTACGACTGAAGCACGCCGTACCGGAGATCTTCCTCGACCGCCGGCGTGGATCTCGGGGCCTTAGCTCAGTTGGCAGAGCGCCTGCTTTGCAAGCAGGATGTCAGGAGTTCGAATCTCCTAGGCTCCACCAGGGGCTGTTCTTGAGATGGCCTGATCATGTGTCACGAGTGCTCGTCTGATCGTGTGGATCGGGCGGGCTCTCTTCGTTTCCGGGCTCGTAACCGTGATCGCCGGGCGGCTGGTGGCCGGTGCGGTGGTTGTGGCGGAGGGCTCGGGTGGTGTCCGGTCGCGTCGAGGGCAGGACGAACCGGCTGGCGGGCATGCTCGCGCCAGCTGGTGGTGTGCTGCGGGGGCCGGCCGGAGTAGCGATCTGTTCAGGGCAGGCCGGGTGGGGGTCTTCCGCTGTTGCCGGTGGTGTCATCGATGTCCGGCTCGGCCGGGAGGTCGTTCCCGGTGGTGGACGACGGCCGGGCTTCGTGGTCGTGGACCTGCCGCCAGGACAGCAGGATCTTCTGGTTGGCGACGCAGACCATGAGAGCGACCAGCAGGGTCTGGGCGACGCGGCCGTGGGCGAGCCGGTTGGTCGGGTCGGCCAGATTGATGACCTGGCCCTTCAATCTGCCGTTGATCCCTTCGGTATTGGCCCGGATGATCTTGAATGCACCTTTCCACGCCGGGCTCAGGTAGGGCAGGTCCTGGCGGAGCTTGTCCTTGTGGCCCAGATCGCCCGGGTGCAGGGTGATGGTCTGCTGGGTGCAGATCGTCGGCAGGCACCCGTCGTTGGTGCTGGTCTGGGGCAGCAGGACGGTGGGCTTGGCGGCGGTGTGCGCGGCCCGCTGCCGTGCGTCGGTGAGGTCGATGCGGGTCCGCGGACCGCGGGCCGTCGCTCTGGTCTGGTTGAAACGCGGGCAGTTCACCGACGGGGCGGTCCCGGCGGCCGGGCACTGCAGGCGCAGCCTCCCCTCGGCGTCGGGGGTCTGTTTGACCTTCAGCAAGTACGGCCGGCGCGCGTGGATCAACGCGGTGAGCTCGTCGTCGGGAGCGCGGACGGCGGCGTCGTCGAGGCCGGTCGTGGCGTGAACGAGCGGGGCGGGCATCAGGGGGCAGGCCAGGGTGCCGTCGACCAGCAGCGCGCCGTGCACCGAGCCTTGCAGGCCGCGCTGCTCGACTTTGTAGTCCAGGGCAAGCCGGTAGCCGTGGGCGCGGGCGGGGCGCGCGAAGTGGTCGGCGGCCTGGTCGGTGTAGGCGCGGTCGACGGCGAGCGTGCCGGTGGGCAGGCCGAGCGAGGCGACGGCGTCCAGAGCGGTGATCGCGGCCGGGCCGACGCGCCGGTGCGGGGTGTCGATGACCAGGCCGAGCGCGAGTTGCGGGTGGGTGCCGATTGTGTCGCGGGTGCGGGCGGCGGTGGATTCGGATCCGGCCGGGGCCAGGCCGACGAAGACGGGCTTGCCGCCGGTGGTGATGCCCCAGGCGGCCAGCACCGGCTCGGCGCGCTGCCCGTCGTGCATCTTGAAGTGGCTGGCGTCCAAGAACAGGTAGTCCAGCTCGATGCCGGACAGGTCGCGCCGGCACCAGGCGTCGTACTCGGTGACGATGGCCTGGCAGATCGCTGAGACCGTGGACTTCGACAGCGCCGCTTCGGGGCCGAGCGCATCGGCCAGCGCGCCCTCGACGTCGCGCACCGACAGGCCGCGCACGAAGGAGGCGATGACCAGGCTCTCCAGCGCGTGGGTGCGGGTCACCCCGGTGCCGAACAGGCGGGAGGCGAAGGCTTCGGTGGTGCCGCGCAGCTTAGGGCGGGCGATGGTGATCGGCCCGCTGGTGGTCTTGATGGTGGTGGGGCAGTGCCCGTTGCGGTGGCCGGGCCGTACGGCCTGCTCACCGCTGGCGGCGGCGGTGCGCTGGTAGCGGGCGCGGCCGAGGAAGGCATCCACCTCGGCCTCCACGGCGGTCTGGATGATCAAGCGGGCACCGAGGCGGGCGACGTCTTCGAGGACCTCGATCAGATCGCGGTCGGCGGTGAACAGGGCGTCGATCTCGGTGCGGATGGCCTGGACGGGCGGTAGTGTGCGTGCCACGAGCGTAGGTCCTTGCGTAGTGCGAACTTTGGTCGGTTCAGCACGGCAACCTACGCTCGTTCTCTTTTACACCGCATCTCGGACGCGACCTGCTGAATTATCCCGAGTTTGGTGGAGTCGCTGATCTGTCCTGAGTTGGATGGAGTCGCCGGGATGCACCGTGGTCAGCGTAGCCACCACCCATACGCCCGCCGATCCGAGCCGGGTGGGAGCCTGCTCCGCCTCCTTGGCGGAGGCGGCACCGTACCTCCTCGGGAGAGAGCCGAACCATGCGATCGTGCGGCGGACGTGACAGCATCGTGGAAGCCGTCAAGAAGATCGCTTCCTGGCTCGACGGTGTCTCGCCTGAGTCGTGGGCTGCTGATTCGATGCGCCGTGACGCGGTCATCTGGCAGCTCTCCATCATCGGTGACGCCGTGGGAGGAATATCCGAAGAGACGCGCGCCGCTGTTCCGGAGATCCCATGGAAGCTGATCAGAGGACTGCGCAACAATGTCGTCCAGCGATACTTCAGCGTGGACTGGAAGATCGTTCACAATGTCGCGGCAATGAACGTTCCCGAACTGGAGCGGCAGGTTCGAGAGCTGCTGCAGCGTTCCTACCCGGACATCTTCAAACGTCTGCGGGAAGAGGAGTCGGGGGCTCCTGGTGATTCTCCAGGCGGATCCCATGTGTAGTTCGGACTCGAACCGGTGAGCGGCTACGGGGAGTGGTGAGAGAGCGGTCATTCGGAGCACGTGACCCGAACCGTAGTGGCGGTAGGCGTTCGAAGCCGAGATCCAGCATTCGCGTCGAGAGCCGCAAGGGGGATGTGCACGACGGCCGTGGTGCTGTGGATGCGAGTGTCGGCGGCGATGGTGATCGCCACCTGGTTCGGCACCGGGAGCCCGGTGGCGGCGGCCGGACGGCTGCTGCACGGACTGGGCCTACCGGCCGCAGCGTCTGGCCTACCGGCCGCCGCGGCGTGATCCGGTCGCCATCGCCCGATGGATGAGCACGCTCTTCCCACGGGCCCGCCCCAAGCCCGGGGGTCTGGGCTTTCTTGCGTCGGGAGGAACGCGGGGGCCGTACAGCGATGGAATACGGCAACGGATACGGCTGGTCACCGAGCACATCAAGGACGGCACCTGCCCGCCCCTGGCGTTGATCTCCGAGGTGAAGCTCCAGGGGAGATCGGCATCGCCCGCGTCGCCGCCCGCAAGACCGTGAAGGCCCCGCGGGAGCAAGGACCGATCATGGCCAAGTCCGGCAAAGGCTCCGTCGTCGCCCCGCCCGATGAGGCTGCTGCGACGTGAAGTGCTTCTCAACCGCTTCCGAGTCCTCCCGACTCACCGACCCCGAGGCCCGAGCCGCAGGTAGGTTTCAGCCCTGCGCATGGGACTCATCAAGGTGACGGATCGAGGTCGAGGGCGTGAGAACAAGGCTGCGGAAACTGCATGTCAACGGGCACGAGTTCGTGTGGAAGGCCGAGATCCGGTGTGCCCCCGGCTCAGGTGATTGCCACCGGTGCATCCGGGTGCGCGTGTGGGGTGCAGGCAAGAACACCGCGCCCTGCAAGTCGATCTGCTCTCGAAGGGCTGGCCGGCCCCATGGGGGGCGTGCGCGAGCGACGACGCCTACCCCACTCCCGCCGATATCCGAGCGATCATCGACCATGGTCTGGCACTCGGCTGGGACTCCGGAACCCGAGGCGGGACCTTCCTGCTGACCGAGCAAGAGCACGCGACGAACTGGGAGCTGCCAGGGTTCCTCGTTACCGATCGCCTCCGGAACCCGGAAGCCCCGGATCCAACCGCCCGCGTGATCCACGCCAGGGCTGCCTCCTCGTGTGATCGTTAATGATCGCAGGAAATCAGGGACATCAACGTGCGTAGCGCATTCACAGCTCGTCCATTGCGAGGTCCCAGAAGGACTTGTAACGGTTGGCGCCCGGTTTCCATGGCGCGAGATACCAGGCTTCCCACTCACCTTCAGAGGTCCTGACGTGGGGATTGAGGAGGGCCACTCCGTCATCCCAGTAGCCGATCAGAAGGGTGTCGGGCACGTACTCCCCTCTGTAACGGATGGAGTCCTGCTCCTGTCCGTAGACGAAGTAGAGCTCGTCGGGCACGCTCCAGGAGTTCTCGGGCTTGGGTTCTGACCAGCTCTCGGCGACCGAGGGATCGACATCACGGAGCCAGCCGGCTTCTTCGACACGCAGCAGGCGGCAGTCATCGTCGCTGCCCCACCCGTTGGCGAACAGGAGGAACTGCCGGTAACTCGGCGGTAGCTCCACACCCAGCCGCTCTTCAAGCGCGCGGAGCCCTGCTCCGGTAGCCGGGGGATACAGATCGCCGAGTGGACCGACCACCGGGTGATCAGAATTCTCGGTCACCGAATGCCGTGCAGGGAAGCGTTCAGACCATGCGTACCGGGCATTCATGGCGAGGACGATATCCCGATTCGAGCGGCTTCTGTACGTGCAGCACAACGCATGGCCCGCGCCTCCGCCATAACGTGGTGCTCTTCGGGCTGCCACGCGGCTTCCGTTCCCGATGACGGTCGCGGACACGTTTCCCGGCCCGGTTGGCCGGGCCGGCCGGATGCCTGTTTCCGGGCCAGGATCTTTGAGGTCTTCCGTCCGAGAACGGCGCCGTTGCCCGCTCGGCCGGACGGTGACGTGCCGCGCCTGATAGACCGTTGCCTGAGCCCGCCCGTGCAGGTCGGACCCCGGACCGTACCCGCCGCCCGTTAGCCGGTCCTCGCCGGGCGGGAGTACGGCGGCCGCCGCTTGCCGTACTCCCGCCCGGCGGCCGTCACGTGATCCAGCGGGACAAGCGGTTGACATTTTTTATAGATAACCGCTATCTATTGGCCAACCGTTAGGGGGATGGAGTGCAGGACGCGGTGCTGGCGATGCTCGCCAAGGAGCCGTCGCACGGGTACGACTTGCACGCTCGGCTGCGGCGCAGCCTCGGCCCGCTGGGCGAGTCGATGAACCGCGGTCAGATCTATGTGACGTTGGCCCGGTTGGAGCGAGCGGGGCTCGTCGTCTGCGAGCGGGCGGACGGCCTGCCCGAACGGCCGGAGCGCAAGGTCTACGCCCTGACGCCGGCCGGGCAGCGACGGGTGGCCGCCTGGCTGTCCGAGGTGGGCTGGCCGAAACCGGACCTGGCGGAGTTCCATCTCAAGCTCGCCGCGGCCGCCGCGGCCCGGCTGGCCGACCCGGTGGAGCTGGTGGCGGCGCAGCGCCGTGAGCTGCTGCGCCGCTTGCGCGAGGCGCAGCAGACGGCGCTGGCCGAGTCGGCGGGATCGGGCGCCGGCCTGCTGCTGGAAGGGGTCGCGCTGCGGTTGCAGGCGGATCTGCGCTGGCTGGACGCCTGTGAGCGGGCCTGGTCCGCGGTCGATGACGAAGTCGGGGGCGGATGAACATGTCGAGCGTCGCGGTCCGGGCCTGCGGACTGGTGAAGACGCATGGCCAGGGGCAGAGCCGGGTCCGCGCGGTGGACGAGGTCGACCTGGTGGTGCCCCGGGGGCAGACGCTGGCGGTGATGGGACCCAGCGGCTGCGGGAAATCCACTCTGCTTCACCTGCTGGGCGGTCTGGAGCGGCCCACCGACGGAGAGGTGTGGCTGGCCGGGCGGCGCATCGACACCCTCGGCGAGCGGGCGCTGGCGCGCATGCGGCGCCGGTCGGTGGGGTTCGTCTTCCAGGCCTTCCACCTGGTGGAGGAGTTGTCGGCGGCCGAGAACGTGGAACTGCCCGCGCTGCTGGCCGGGCACTCGCTCCGCCAGGCCAGGCGGCGCGCGAGCCTGCTGCTGGAACGGTTCGGGCTCGCCGATCGCGCCCGGCACCTGCCCTCGCAACTGTCGGGCGGGCAGCGTCAGCGGGTCGCCGTCGCTCGCGCGCTGGCCAACGACCCGACGGTCGTCCTGGCCGACGAGCCGACCGGCAACCTCGACACCGCGGCGACCCTCGACATGCTGAGGATCTTCGAAGGGCTGCGTTCCGCGGGGCAGACCCTGGTGATCGTCACGCATGACGAGCGGGTGGCGGCCACCGCGGACCGGCTGGTCTCGATGCGTGACGGGATGTTCGTCGACGACACCCGGCTGGCCGGCTCCCACCCGCGCGGGCTCGGCGGGCTGATCGGGCTGGAGGACTGACCGCCGTGGGTTCCAACGTGCTCGTCGCGCGCCTGGTCATGGCCGACATCCGCCGGCACAGGGTCCAGGCCGTGGTGCTCCTGCTCGCGGTGGCCGCGGCCACCGCCACGATGGCGCTGGGTCTGTCCCTGCGCGGCGCGAGCGGGGCGCTGTACGAGCAGACCCGCGCGGCCACCGCCGGGCCGGACGTGGTGGCGCTCTCCGGCGACGCGGGTCCCGCCGTGACCTCGGCCCTGGCCTCGCTGGCGGACGCTCCCGAGGTGGTCGCCCACCACGGCCCCTATCGCATCGTCTACGCCGACCTCACCACGCGCGACGCCGCGTCGTCGGTGGTGGTACACGGCTTCGCCGAGACGCCCGGCACGGTCAACCGGCCGCTGGTGACCTCGGGCCGGTGGGTACGGCCTGGCGGGACGGTCCTCGAACGGGGCTTCGCCGCCGCGCTGGGCGTCGGCGTCGGCGACCGCGTCACCATCGCCGGCCGGTCGTACCCCGTCGTCGGGACCGCCGTCACCGCCGCCACCTCCGTCTACCCCGGGGCGGCGCAGATCGGTCCGTACGGCGGCCCCGTCGACTACTCCGGCCTGGCCTGGATGACCCGATCGGACGCCCGGGCGCTGGCGTCGTCCCAAGACCTCCCGGTGACCACGGCCCTGGACCTCAAACTGCGCGACCCCGCCGCCACCGACGCCTTCCGTGACGCCCACCCCGACCTCGCCATCAGGATCACCTTCCACTCCTGGCAGTTCAGAGCCGAGCAGGACACGGTCATCCTCAGGAACAGCCGGCCGATCCTGGTCGTCGGCAGCTGGCTGCTCTGCTTCCTGGCCATCACCGGAGTGGCGGCGCTGGCCGCGGGACGCGCCGTCGAGCAGACGCGCCGGGCCGGGCTGCTCAAGGCCGTCGGCGCCACCCCGGGTCTGATCGCCGCCGCGCTGTTCGCCGAGTACCTGGCGCTGGCACTGGCCGGCGACGCACTCGGGCTGGTGATCGCCCGGCTGGCCGTGCCCGCCGTCGCCGCCCCCACCGCCAGCCGGATCAGCGACGCGGCCGGGCTGACCGGCGCGGCCGTCGCCACGGCGACCGCCCTCGCCGTGGCGGTGGCGGTGCTGTCCACGCTGCGTCCCACGCTGCGGGCCATGCGTACGGCGACCGTCACGGCGCTGACCGCCACCGCGCACCGGCCCCGTCACCGGCCCTGGCTCACCCCGCTGTCCGCGCTGCTGCCCACGCCGCTGCTGCTCGGGCTGCGGCTGACCGCCCGCCGGCCGGGCCGCGCCGTGCTGCAGGCGTGCTCCACCGCCACCACGGTGATCGCGATCGTCGCCCTGCTGACCGCCCACGTCCAGCGGGAGCGGGGTTACGGCCTGGACGGCTCCTCCGTCCTGCCCAACCTGCGCGGCGAACACGACCGCCGGCTGATACTCGCCGTCACCATCCTGCTGATCGCACTCGCCGTCGTGAACACCATCACGTTCACCTGGACCACCGCCATGGAGGCCAGGACGAACACGGCCGTCGCACGTGCGCTCGGCGCCACCCCCGGGCAGGTCTCCGCGGGGCTGTCCACCGCCCAGCTCCTGCCCAGCCTGCCGGGCGCCATCGCCGGCGTTCCTCTGGGCGTCGGCCTGCTCTCGTTCTTCGCCGCCAGGAACGCGGCGGCACCTCCTCCTTCCTTGCTGCTCGGCGCCGCACTCGCGACCCTCCTGGCGACGGCGGCACTCACCGCCCTGCCCGCCTACCTGGCGTCCCGCCGGTCCGTGGCACGGACCCTCAGCGCGGAGACGGCCTGACCGGCCCCGCGGCGTCCGCCGCCGCGGATCCCGTCGGCGACTACGCCGTCGGCGCCGGCGCCGACCGGGAGAACCGGGTCCGCGTCCCGCTCACCCACCGGCCGGCCGTCCTCTCCCAGGTCATCGGCATCCTCGCCGGAGCGGGCGCATAGCGCCGCCGGGGGTCCCTCAGGGTGTCCGGCGCCGTGCCGGACCGCTCAGTACCCGCTGCGGCGGGGGGCGGCGGTCGGACGGCGGAGGAGATCGGTCCGGCCCGTGGGCTTGAGGTCGCGCGCCGGGTGGTCGTGCCGGCGGGGTGATCGGGCCTGTTGGTCTGGCCTGGCCGGGCCGATCGAGGCGGGGAGTTTGATTCGCATGCTTCCTCCTTGTGTTTCTACGCCCTGGTGAACCAGGTGACCTGGGCGCCGTTGTCGAAGGACTCGCGCCGGGCGGGGGTGAACAGGGTGGGGCGGAACTGCCCGGAGAACACGGGGATGCCCGCTCCCGCCACCACGGGGTAGCTCTTGACGATGAGTTCGTCGATCTCCGGCAGAAGGGAGGCGGCGAGCCTGCCGCCGCCGCAGAGGTAGATGTCCATGCCGGTGTCCTCGGCCTTCAGCCGCCGGACGAGCCCGATCGGGTCGCCGGCCTCCACCTGCACCGCGGGGTCGTCGATCGTCAGCGTGCGGGAGACGACGTACTGGCGCAGGTGGGAGTACGGGCTGGTGGTGGGGACGTCCAGGGCCGGCTCGTAGGTGCCGCGGCCCATCACCAGGGTGTCGAAGACCTTGTTGGGCACGCCGTCGAGACCGGCAAGCCTGCGGACGTGGGTGGGGAGCGTCTCGGGATAGCGGTCGTTGATCCAGGCGGCCATCTGGTCCGACACGGGGTAGAAGTCGAACTCGGCGTCGGGGCCCGCGATGTAGCCGTCGAGTGAGACGGCGACGTAGTAGACGAGCTTTCGCATATCGATCAACTCCCGATGTAGTACTCTGTTTGGAGTGGTAAAAACGTAGTACTACAAATGGAGTGGTGTCAAGTGCGGAGAAATCCCGAGCGGCGGCAGGCGCTGATCGACGCGGCCATCGAGGTGCTGGCCAGGGAGGGCGCGCGGGGGCTGACCTTCCGGGCCGTCGATGCGGAGGCGGCCGTGCCCCCGGGTACGGCCTCCAACTACTTCGCCAACCGCGACGACCTGTTCACCCAGGTCGGCGGACGCATCTACGAGCGGTTGCTGCCCGACGAGGCCGCGATGGCCCGGAGCCGGGAGGGCGTGCAGGACGAAACCCGCTACGCCGAGCTCATGCACGAACTGGTGGACCGGGTCTCCGCCTTCAACTCCGGCTACCTGGCCCTGCTCGAACTCCGGCTGGAGTCCACCCGGCGCCCTGAGCTGCGCGCGGTGCTGACCAAGCGCATCCGCGAGGACATCGACGCCAACATCGGCCACCACGCCGCTTCGGGCCTTCCCGGCGACTCGACCTCGGTGGTGCTCCTCTACCTCGCTCTGAACTGGCTCATCGTGGAGCGGCTGACCCTGCCCGACATCTTCACCGATCAGGAGATCCACGAGCTGGTGGACGCCGCCGTCCGGAGATCGCTGAACACCTGACGGGTGAGGTCGCCCTGCGGCTCCGGGAGACCCGGCTCTCCTCGGCCGCGGACTCCCCGGGCGACGACCGCTCCGGGGGGAAGGAGGAGGGCGAGCCCGTGAACCGCGGTCAGAACGTGGCGATCGGGTTGACCGGGCTGCCGGACGTACCGGCGAAGCGGACCGGCGCGACCGCGAGGTGGAAGTCCCACTGGCCGAGCTCGGCAGCCGTCGCCGCGCACGCCTCCAGGTCGCAGTTGTCGAGCATCCACAGACCCATCGCGACGAGGCTCACGGCGTGGACCGGCATCAACACGTCCTCGTACCCCGACGGCTGAACGTCCTGGGGGGTGTCGGCGCCGATCAGCGCGACCTGCCGTTCATGCAGCCACGGCAGGCAGGACGCGTGCCACCCGGCCTGCGTGAAACCGCCGGTCGCACCGGCCTCGTGCCGGGCGCGACCGTAGCCGGTCCGCAGGAGGACCGCGTCGCCGGATCGCACCCGCACCCCCTGGCGACGCTCGGCCTCCTCCAGATCGCCGGGAAACACACCCTGGCCCGGCTCCAGCCACGGCACCTCCCGCACGCTCGCGATGTCCAGCAGGACACCGCGCGTGATGATCCCGTTCGCCGCCGCCGTGACGGCCGCCCACGCCGATCCCGTCGCGGCGTCGACCAGCGCGTGCGACCGCCCGTTGTACATCGTGCCGTCCCAGAAGATGTGGCACGGCGAGTCGATGTGGGTGAGGGTGTTGCCGTGGAACGCGACGCCGAGCCGCTCGGACGAAAAACCCCAGCGCCGGTCGTTGCGGAACCCGGGCACCGGCATGTTCTCGGCCCCCGGCATGTCGGCGGCGCACGGGCACGTCGTCGTCGACCGCTCCATCTCTTCCGGTACGGCGACCTCCCACGCGCACGACACGCTCCTGCCGTGGCGCACGGCCCGCGCCGCCGCCAGCCGGACGTCGTCGGTGATGTGGTTCAGAGTGCCGAGCTCGTCGTCGTCGCCCCACCGTCCCCAGTTCGACAGCGTGTCGAAGTACCCGAGCACGTCGTCCTGTGTGGGCATCGGTCGCCCTGCCGTCATCCCAGCATCGACTCCTCCGGTCACGCGGTCCGAGGCACCGCGGGCAAGATATCCCATCCTCTCCTTGATATGCCCTCGCCGGGGGCCGGAGCGACGGTGCGGGCCTCGTCCTGCTTCGGCTCTCGTTCTGCTTCGGCTCTCGTTCTGCTTCGGCCGGAGTACGGACGGACCGTGTAAGACGATCGCGTACCGCCATGAGCGGTTACAGGGAAAGGCACGGTGAAAGCATCCGGAGGATTCGGCTCGCGGCGGCGTTCGGGCTCATTCCGGATGCCGTTTCCGGAGCCTGGACCGAAATGGGACGGAGCCGTACGGCCGCCTTCTCGCCGGTGCTTCCCGGTCCGCCCGGAGACGCTCAGCAGCGTTTGCCGAAACCGCCTGTGCCCCACGCTCGGACAAGGGCGCGGGGAACCGGCGGTCCGCACTTTCCGCCGTCGAACACGCCCTCGTACCTCCAGGGCCCGTCACCCTGCGACGTCCAGAAGTACAGGCTGTCGAGGGAGGCGACCACGTAGTACCTGTCATCGTCCGGCGTCGCGCCGTACACCTTTCCGTACCAGATGGTGCCGCTGCCGGTGATTCGCCCGGCCCTGCCGGGGCCGCCCGAGCCGTCGGCGGCGGTGCTCGCGGCGGCGGCCAGCTCGTCGCGCTCTCTGCGGGTGATCCCGAGCGGAACCGCGGCGCCCTCCGGAAGGCGCTCCTCCTCCTCGTCGTAGATCTCTTCCTCTTCGGCTTCCTCCGCCGGGGCGGCGGAGGAAGCCTCACCCGAGGCGGCCGGCGCCGGGGACGACAGGGCGTCCCGCAGTCCTTCACGGCCGGGGCCGGGGCCGGGGCCGGTCCGGTCCGGTCCGGGCGTCACCAGCACGAGGGTCGCGGCAACGGCGCCGGCGAAGACGGCGACCAAACCGACGGCGAGCAGGAGCACCATCAACCTGTTGCCGGAGTTTCCGGGTCCAGGAGGGGATGGGGAATGCATAGGAGACGTCTATCACGATTCATCTGTTTCCACCCATCGAGAATCGCCCGCACTTCCGAAGGGCGCGCCGACGGCACCCGGACCGTATGCATCATCCGGACGAGGTGTTCTTCCCGGAGCGCCGGACCGGGGGACGCGGAGGCCGGCAGGTGTTCTCCTCGGTCGGCAGGGGTTTTCCTCGGTTTTCCTCTTTCGGTCCGCGTACCGTTCTTCACCATGGGCGGAAATACGCTCTGAGCATTTTCGGGCCGGTCCGGATCCTCTTCCGCGGGCTGCGGTGTGCCGGGAGCCGGCGGCAGTACGGATACGGCATCTGGAACCCGGTGGAACGGGATGGAACGCCGTACGTATGAACCGGTCGCGCTCCGGTCTCCCCGGGAGTGCGACCGGTCGCGTCCCACGACCCTCGATCGCCCGGCCGCGAGCCCGGCGACCACAACCGGAGAGACATCTCATGAACAGAATCCTCACCAGGCTGGCCGCCGCGCTGGTAGCCGCCGTCGGCGTCGTCGGACTGGTCACGACGCCCGCCCAGGCGGCGACCGAGATCACCGCCAATCTCGAGATCGGCTTCAACACCGGCGTTCCCGCCGCCCGCACCATCACGCTGAGCGTCCACGTGCCGATGAACGAGTACGACGCGAACGGCTACCTGATCCACGGCGGCAGGATCCAGGTGCGCTTCTACGGCAGCGACCCGGGCACCGACCAGTTCCTCCACGGTCCGATCACCTGGTACAGGGGGGACCACGGCCTGACGGCGGGACCGGACGGCATCCGGCTGGAGTACAGCTGGGAGGTGCCCCAGGGGTCGTTCCTCAACGAGGACGACGGCTTCGCCAACAAGGGCGACGAGGTCTACATCACCGCGAAGTTCATCGACGGCGACGGCGGGACCATCAGCGACGACTCCAACATCGAGGAGGGCCTCTTCTAGGCCGCCGGCCGCGTCAGGCCCGGTGGTCCGCGGCGGGCGGAGGAGCTGTGTCCGCCCGGCCTCAGGCGAGCCGCCAGGCCAGGAGTCCCTCGGGCGCGTCGGCCCGGACGAAACCCGCCCCGGTCAGCTCCGGTTCGAGCTTTTCCCACACGGGGCGGTAGGCGTGGCCGACGATCTCCTCCTCGTCGATCACCTTGCCGTTCTCGGTGATCCGGTAGAGGTAGCGGGCCTCGAACGCCTCCCCGTCCGATCCGAGGACCTCCGACAGGACCGTGTAGGTGTGCCGGCCCACCCGGCGCGACTCCAGCTCCTGGAGCGGACGCGGCGCGGGGGGACCGCCGGCGCGCCAGGTGAAGACCAGCAGGCCGCCGGGCTCCAGCCGGTCCGCCAGCACCGGCCAGAGCCGCCTGCGGTAGTCCGGCTCCAGGGCGTACATCACATTGATCATCACCATGGCCTCGACCGGCTCGTCCAGGTCCACGCTCAGCGCGTCGCAGGAGAGCACGGTGACGCGATCGAGCAGCTCCGGGCGCGCGCTCAGCCGGGACAGCAGTACGGCGCGCATACCGGCCGAGGGCTCCAGTGCGAAGATCTCGGCGGGTGTCCAGTCGGCCAGCGACGTGGTGATCAGACCGGTTCCCGCACCGATCTCCAGGATGCTGCGCCGTACCCCGGTGAGGAGCGGGGGCAGCTTCTCGCGGATCTGCGGCACGTGCCCGTTCTCCTGGAACAGGTCGTAGAAGGGGAAGGAGATGAAGTCGGTCACGGCGGGCAACGCTACTCCAGGCACAGGGGGCCGATGGGGCAGAACCGGCAGAACCGTCGCCCGCCGCCCGCCGCCTTCCGCACCGGCCCGTGACTCACCTGATCGTGGAGGAGGCCACCACCGGCTTACCGCCGGCGCCGAGGTAGAAGACACCGGGGAAGCCCGGGGTCTCGAACCCGGCGCTGCGGTTGCGGCGCAGCGCCGAACGCTCGATGCGCAGGGTGCCGGTGCGGTCGTTGCTGACGAAGAAGACGGCCCCGCCGCCCTCGCGGGCGTGGTTGTCCTGGACGACCGAGCCGGCGATCCGTACGGTGAACCGGTTCCCGTCGGCGTAGACGGCCCCGCCGCTGCCGCCACCCGGGGTGCCGGCCTTCGCCGGGTTGGCGCCCCGCCCGACGGCCCTGTTGTGGGTGAAGACGCTGTTGAGCACCTCCCACGACACCCCGATGCTGCTCAGCGCGCCGCCGTTCGAGCAGACCCCGCCCAGGCCGGGAGCCCCGCCGAACGTGCTGCCGACGACGTAGACCGGCAGATCACGCCACTGGTCGAGGACCCGGATGGCGGCCCCTCCCACGTCGGGGCCGGTGGGGTCGCAGCGGTTGCGGACGAACCGGGAGTCGACCACCTTGAGCCGGCCGCCGCGCACGAAGATGGCGCCGCCCCCGCCTCCTTCGAGCCGCTCCCCGGTGGCGTCGCCGTCCGCGAACGTCAGGTTCTGGACGGTGAGCTGCGGGGTCTTCTGGTCGTCGCAGTGGGACGTGGTCCACACCTGGGCCTTGTCGCAGGTGTTCATGTAGAGGATCCGCCGCCTGCCCGCACCGCTGAGCGTCACCTTCCCGCCGCCGTCGATGACGACCCTCGAACTCGTGTTGCGGACCTTCGCGGTGGCGGTCAGCTTGATGGTCACGGGCTTGGGGCCGCAGGAGAAGGTGATGACGCCGCCCGCGGCCACCGCCTTCACCACGGCCTGCGACGTGCAGCTCGCGGGGGTGCCGTCGCCGATGACCCGCGTCGGGCGCGAGGTGTCGGCCGCCCGGGCCGCCGCCGGGACGGGCACACGCCCGCCGGGGCTCCCCGGGCCGGACGGTCCCTGCGGCGTCCCGGCCCGCGCGGAGCCTGCGTACGGTGCGGGGCCCGTGTACGGCGGAGCCGTGGCGGCCGTCGACTGGCCGGTCCACGCGGATGCCGAGACGGTGATTCCCGATACCACCGAGACGAGGAGCGTGCTGCGCCGCAATCGCATGAGCCGAGGCTAACGAGGGATCAATGACCGTATTGCCGTTTTGATGTGATCCGTCGATGACAGGAAAGCTCACGCGGCCGACGTGGAGTCGAGTCGCAACCCCGAAAAGGGCCGAGTCCCGGGCGGACCTCAGGGCTGTCGTCGTACGGCGGGCGCCCCGTGCCTCTCCCCGAGCGCCGTGGTGATCCGGTCCAGCAGGGAAGCGAACGAGGGGTCCCCTGCGGACGGGGGGTCGCCCACGTAGTGCTCGGAGAACCACCCGGCGGCGGAGAGGCCGGCGACCGCCGCGGCCTTGGCCCGGGGGCGGTCCGTCCCGTCCGGCAGCCGGAAGGCGAGGACGTCGAGGTCGTCGGCGGCGATCCCGGGGTGGCGGGCCCGCAGGCGGCCGACGGCGGGGTCGGGGTCGTGCAGATGGAGCCAGGTCCTGACCTCGGGAGGCAGGCCCGTCGTGCCGACGTAGATCACTCGGGGGCCGAGCAGCCAGAGGTAGACCCAGGAGCCGGAACCGGCCAGTTCTCCGGCCCGGACGTGCAACTCGACGAGATCGCGCGTCATGGGGGAATCATGCATCACTCTTGCGGCCTCTGCGACGGATCCGCCAGGATCTTCCCCGTTGTTACGCGGAGAGCGGGGGATTCACGTGAAACATCGTCCTATGGCCGTCGCCGTCGCCGCGGCGGCACTGCTCTCAGGGACCGGAACCGCTCATGCGGACACCTCCGCGGCGGCCGGGCACGCGGTTCCGGGAGCCGTCCGGACGCTGAGCGGACCGGCCGTTCCCGGCGTGGACGTCAGCAACTGGACCGGCGAGATCGACTGGGTCGGCGTCGCCGAGGGCGGGGTCGCCTTCGCGTTCGTGTACGCCTCCGAGGGTCTGGACTACACCAACGAGCACTTCGAGGCCCAGTACGGCGGCGCCGCCGAGGCGGGGCTGCTCCGGGGGGCCTACCACTTCGCCCAGCCGCACGAGTCCGGCGGCGCCGAGCAGGCCGACTTCTTCATCGACAACGGCGGCGGCTGGACCCCCGACGGCAGGACCCTGCCGGGCGTGCTGGACGTGGAGGACAACCCGTACAACAACCGCAACGGCCTCAACAACTGCTACGGCCTGAGCAAGCAGAAGATGACCGCCTGGATCGGCGACTTCACCCGGCGCTACCGGCAGCGGACCGGACGCGACGCGATCATCTACACCACCACCAGCTGGTGGCGGACCTGCACCGGCGACTCCCCCGGCTTCGGCCGCAACCCGCTCTGGCTGGCCCGGTGGGGCGCCGAGCCGGGAGAGCTCCCGGCGAGCTGGACCCGGCACACCTTCTGGCAGTCGGCCGACAAGGGGCGGGGCCTGCCCGGCGGGCAGAACTCCTTCAACGGCACGCTCTCCCAGCTCAAGCTCCTCGCCAAGCCGCGCTCGGCGGTCAAGGCGGCGGGCCGGGTCTCCGGGAACACCTACACCGTGACGGTCGCCAACACCACCGGCACAACGGTCACGGCGGTCAAGGTCTCCGGCCGCACGTTCGGCGGGCAGAACATCGCCAGGGCCGGCAAGGGCTGCACGTTCAGCGGTACGGCGGTGCGGTGCACGATCGCCAGGCTGGCGCCCGGGGCGAAGACGAAGCTGACCATCGTCACCAGGCCCGCCAGGACGGCGGCGAAGACGAGGGGCCTGAAGGTCACGGTCGGTACGGTGAACCTGACCCTGACCGCGAAGGCGCGGTGAACCCGCCCCCGCGATCTGGCACGCTCTGACGCATGACTGAACGGTGGCGGGAAGTCGGTGACCGGGTCTACGTCCGGCGGCACGAGTCGTTCGACCTGAACGCCGGGCTGGTCGTCGGCAACGAGGGCTGCCTGGTCGTCGACACCCGCATGTCCCACCGCCAGGGCCGGGAGCTGGCCGAGGCGGTCCGCACGGTCACCGCCCTGCCCTGGACCGTGGTCAACACGCACGCCCACTTCGACCACTTCTTCGGCAACGCGGTCTTCCTGCCCGCCGACATCTGGGGCCACGTCAGGTGCGCCGAGGCGGCCGCGGCCACCGGCGAGGCGCAGCGCCGCAAGTGGCTGCACGAGGGCCCGCAGGAGCTGGCCGAGGTGGAGATCACGCCGCCGGGCCGTACGTTCACCGACACCGTCACCCTCGGCCTCGGCGGCCGCGAGGTCCGGCTCCGGTACCTCGGCCGCGGGCACACCGACAACGACATCGTGGCCGAGGTCCCCGACGCGGGGGTGGTCTTCGCGGGGGACCTGGTCGAGGAGGGCGCGCCGCCGCAGTTCGGGGACGCCTTCCCGCTGGAGTGGCCGGGCACCCTCGCCCGCCTGCTCGGCCTGCCCGGCGAGACGGTCGTGCCCGGCCACGGCGCCGTCGTGGACCGCGACTTCGTACGGCGCCAGCACGCCGACCACGTCACCGCCGCCGAGATTCTCACCACCGGCGGCGATCCCGCCCGGATCCCGTTCCCGGAGGAGACGGTGGCGGAGATCGTCGCACGCCTCGGAAGTCTCCGTACGGAGGCATAGCGGGTCCCGCCCCGGAGCGTCTTAGGGGCGTACCCGCACAGTGGAGGTGATCGTGGACGCCGCAGAGGAGCGACGGTTCCGCGACTTCGTGTCGGCGCGCTCGCCGGCCTTGATGCGCCTGGCGTACCTGCTGACCGGGGGAGACCAGCACGCGGCCGAGGACCTGCTCCAGGCAGCGCTGGCCGGGACCGCCGCCCGGTGGCGGACGGTCGAGGAGCCGGAGGCCTACGTCCGGCGGGCGATCTACCGCCAGCAGGTCTCCTGGTGGCGGCGGCGCAGGGAGCCGACGTTCGCCGAGCCGCCGGAGCGGGCCGGGGACGACGGCACCTCCGGCGTCGAGCTGCGGATCGTGATGCGCCGGGCGCTGGCCCGGCTGACGGCCCGGCAGCGGGCCGTCCTCGTCCTGCGCTACTACGAGGACCTGCCGGAGGCGGAGGTGGCGGCCATCCTCGGCTGCTCGGTCGGGACGGTCCGCAGCACGGCCCACCGCTCCCTGGCGAAGCTCCGCGCGCACGCGCCCGAGCTGCGGGAGCCGTACACGATCTTCGGGGAGGCGAGGGCATGACCATCGACGAGCTCGTCAGGCAGACCCTCCGCGACTGGTCGGGGGAGGCCCGGGTCCCCGGAGGGCTCGCGGACCGGGCGCTGGGCAGGCGCAGGCGGGCCGGGTTCAGGGCGTTCGCGGTGGCCGCGGGGGCGATCGTGAGCGCGGCGGCTGTGGCGGTGGCCCTCATCGCGTACAAGCAGAACCCGCAGATCGTGCAGGTGGACGGCGATCGGTCCGCCACCGTCCTGACCGGCCCGGGCCCGGCCCGGGACGTGCGGGCCGACCCGGAGTCCAGCCCGCCGGAGCACCTGGTCGCCGCCTACGATCTGGCCGTCTACGCCTACTCCACCTGGCGGCACGAGATGCTCTCCGACGATGTGCGGGTCCTGCGGCGGACCTGGTTCCTCTACGACGAGAGGTCGGGCGGGTACGAGAGGACCCGGTGGGCGGCGCTGGACGTCGCGCCGGGCGGGAGGACCGCCGCGGTCCTGGAGAAGCTGCCCGCCCGCCGGGTCGGGGTGCTCGGCGTCGGCGGCGGGGACGTCCGGTGGATCGACCTGGACCAGCCGGCCGGCGGGGTGTCCTGGTCGCCCGACGGCAGGCGGCTGCTGCTCACCAACTACGACGGCGACCCGACGGTGGTGGGGATCATCGACTCCGGCGGCAGCGAGCGGACGCCGCCGAACAGCCGGACCGGGTTCACCGTGGTGGACGTGGACAGCGGCCGGGCCGCGTTCCGCGAGGTGGCGTGGGCGGGCATGCCCAGGGAGCGAGGTATGGACTTCCGGTGGAGCACGGACGGGACGCTGGTCTGGGAACGCGGTCACAGCGCGGCGGAGCCGAAGAAGTTCTACGACCTGGTAGGGAAGGCGCAGCCGGTGCCCGAGCGGGAGAGACACGGCAGCAGCCAGGAGGCGGGCCTGTCGCCGAGCGGGCGGTGGCTGGCCGACGACTACGCGAGCCTGGCCATCACGGACACGCAGGGCAGCCGGTCGACCCCCCTGCAGAGAGGCGTGGCCGGGCACCTGGTCGAGCGGCTCGTCGCCTGGGCGGACGACGACCACCTGATCGCCTGGGCCTGCGAGCTGAACGGGGCGGCCGGCTGCGCGGGCAGCGAGTTCCGCAGCCGGCTGGTCGTGATCGGCCGGGACGGGACGTCGCTCGTCCCGCTCACCGGGTTCCAGGAGCACAGCCAGAGACCCGGCGCCTGGGAACCTCTCCTGAGCCGCCGTTGACGGGCCCGTGCGGTGGGAAAACCGGTCGCGTTCCGGAAGGGACGGTCCATATGCTCCGGAACCATGACGGTTGAATGGGCTCCGCTGTCCATGGACGACACGGCCGAGCTGGCCGGGCTGATGGCCGCGATCGAGGCCGAGGACAGGACCGGTGAGAACCACGACGCGGACGATCTCGCCGACGAGCTCGCCAATCCGATGGTCGACCTGGCGGAGGGCACGCTGATCGGCCGGGAGGACGGCAGGCCGGTCGCCTTCGTCGTGCTCCTGTCCCGCCCCGCGGCCGAGCCGGTCCATCAGATGATCATGTGGGGCGGGGTGCACCCGGCCCGCCGCCGCCGGGGCCTGGGCCGGCACCTGCTCGACTGGGCCGCCGGGACCGCCCCGGTGCTCCACGAGCGCCGGTTCCCCGGGCAGCCGCTCGAGCTGCACCTGTACACCGACGACCGCAACGAGGGCGCCAGGACGCTGGCCACCGGGGCGGGCATGGCCCCGGCCCGGTGGTTCTACGACATGGACCGCGACCTGGCCCGCGAGCTTCCTGAGGCGCCGCTCCCCGACGGGCTGAAGATCGTCCCCTACCGGGAGGACCTGGAGGACGCCGTCCGCGAGGTGCGCAACGCCGCTTTCGCCGACCACTGGGGCAGCGTGCCGCAGACCCCGGAGTCCTGGCGGGCCTCCCTCGTCGGCACGCGGACCTTCCGCCCGGAGAGCTCCTTCGTCGCGGTGGACGACTCCGGCGGCTGCGCGGGCGTGCTGCTCACCCAGTACTACGAGGCCGACACCCAGGCCACGGGGGTCCGCGAGGCGTGGATCCAGATCATCGGCACCCTGCGCGAGTGGCGGGGCCGGGGCGTGGCGAGCGCGCTGATCGCGCACGCTCTCGCCGAGTTCCGCGCCCAGGGGTACGGCAGCGCCGGGCTGGGGGTGGACGCCGACAACCCGACCGGCGCGCTCGGCATCTACACCCGCGCCGGGTTCGAGATCGAGCACCGTCACACCACCTACTCCCTCCCGCTCGGCTGACCCGGCGGACGAGGGCTTCCTCCTACCGGGACCGCGGCGGGAGCCCGTCCGGCGAACCGCTCCCGCTCATTGCACGGGGAACCGGGCCCGAAGGCAGGCGCCCGGCGGCGGCCCCGGGACGACCGCCAGGGTGCCGCCGTGCCGCAGCGCGATGTCCCTGGCGATCGCCAGCCCCAGCCCGGAGCCGCCGGCGTCCCGGTCCCTGGCCTCGTCCAGCCGGGTGAACCGGTCGAAGACCGCCTCGTGGTGCTCGGCGGGGATGCCCGGCCCGTCGTCGCACACCTCCAGTACGGCCTCGCCCCCCTCCGCGGCCAGGCGGACGGTGACGGCGGAGCCCGCATGCCGTACGGCGTTGTCCACCAGGTTGGCCACCAGGCGGCGGAGCTGCCCGGCCGAGCCGCGGACGACCACGTCGGCGGCGACCTCCAGGCCGACCCGGACCTCGGGCCGGGGCCGGGCGCGGGTGGCCTCCTCGGCGGCGACCTGGCCCAGGTCCACCTCCTCGTGCCGGTCCGGCTCGCCGGCGTCCAGGCGGGCCAGGAGCAGCAGGTCGGAGGTGAGCGACTGGATCCGCTCCACGTCCGTCAGCGCCTCGGCGGCCGACGGCCCGGGCGGGGCCAGCTCCAGCCGGGTGCGGAGGACCGCCAGCGGGCTGCGCAGCTCGTGGGCGGCGTCGGCGACGAAGCGCTTGTGCCGGCTGACGGCCGACTCCAGGCGGTCGAGCGTGCGGTTCATGGTCTCGGCCAGGCGGGCGATCTCGTCGCGGGACCCGGGCACCGGGACCCGGCGGTGCAGGTCGCTGGCGGTGATGTCGGCCATCTCGGCGCGGATCGCGGAGACCGGGGCGAGCGCCCGGCCGACCGCGAGCCAGGTGAGGGCGGCGACCAGCAGGAGGAAGGCGGGGATGCCGGGGACGAGCACGCTCTTCAGCGTCTCCAGCGCGGCCCGCGCCGGTTCCAGGGAGGCCCTGGCCTGGACGAGCAGCGGGCCCTCGGCGGTGGCGACCGGCGCCGTCGCGGTGACGTAGGCCCCCTCGGGGGCCCACGTCCCGGCCGGTACGGCGGTGACGGAAGGGCCCTCCCCGCCGGGCGCGGCGGCGGCCCGCCCCGCGGGGGAGGCGGTCTCCGCGCCGGGGCGGGTGGTCTCCGCGCCGGGCGCGGCGGTGAGGCCGGGATCCGGCGTGCCGGACCACAGCATGACCGTCGTCCGCCCGTCCGCGAGCGTCTCCTCGCTCCCCCTGAGGATCTGGACGTCGGGGTCCACGACCCCGACGGCCCGCTCGGCGGAGACCGTCAGCGAGGAGAGCATGCCGGCCGTGACGTCGGCGCGCCGCCCGGCCTCGGTGACGGCGCTCCTGGCCAGGTTCCCGCCGAGCACCCCGGCCAGCACGGCCGCGGCGGCCCCCAGCGCGACCGCGACGATCGCGGTCGCCGCGAGGGTCGCCCTGACCTGAACCGACATCCGTGACATCTCAGGCCTCCAGTCGGTATCCGGCACCGCGCACGGTCACCAGCGAGGACCGGCCGAAGGGGGCGTCGATCTTCCTGCGGAGCGCGCTGACGTAGACCTCGACGATGTTCGGGTCGCCGTCGTAGGAGAAGTCCCAGGCCTGGGCGAGCAGCTCGCTCTTGGAGACCACCTCGCCCTGCCTGCGGGCCAGGCCGTGCAGGACCGCGAACTCCTTCGGGGTGAGGGAGATCTCCGTGGCGCCCCGGCGGCAGCGCAGCCCCGCCGGGTCGACGACGAGGTCGCCGACCGTGAGGGAGACCGGCCGGGCCGTGCCGCCCCGGCGGACCAGCGCGCGCAACCGGGCCAGCAGCACCACGTAGGAGAACGGCTTGGACAGGAAGTCGTCGGCCCCGGTGTCCAGGGCCTCGGCCTCGTCGTGCACCCCGTCCTTGGCGGTGAGCATCAGGATGGGGGTCCAGTCCTCCGCGTCGCGGAGCCTGGCGCAGACGGTGCAGCCGTTCATCCGGGGCAGCATGACGTCGAGAATGATCACGTCGTAGGTGTTCTCGGTCGCCATCCAGAGCCCGTCGCGCCCGTCGTGGGCGACGTCCACCGCGAACCCCTCGCCGGTCAGCCCGCTCTTCAGCAGGTCGGCCAGGCGCTTCTCGTCTTCGACCAGCAGCACGCGCATGCCCTCAGCCTGGCGCACGGGACCTAAAGCCGACCTGAAGACGGTTTCGGGAGCCTTCAGGCCCGCTTCAGGTGCCGGGCGGGAGTGTGTGACCGGCGGTCCCGGCCGCCGACGAACCCGATCGAACAAGGAGGACCGAGCATGCGGATCCGCATCCTCGCCGCCGCCGTGGTGACGGCGGGAGCCCTGATGGCGACCCTGAGCGGCGCGGCCAGCGCCGACACCCCCACTCCTCCGCCTCCCGCGGAGAAGGGCCTCACGGTCGTCTGCGAGAAGGGCGTGGACGGGCCCCGCTTCACGTCGCCCGCGCTCACCGAGGAGGAGATGAAGGAACTGGAGGCCGGGGGCGGACCGGCGGAGACGGTGCGCGTCGAAGCGGTGCCCGCCGTCCCCGCCCGGCCGGGCGACGCGTCGGGGACGTCCGAGCCCGGCCATCTGGTGGTCACCGGGCCGGACGGCACGGTGACGCGGCTGGAGGGCAGCCCGGAGGGAGTGAAGGTGACCCTGAAGGCTTCGGACGGTCCCGGGGAGGCCGGGAAGCCGGAGCTCGTGGTGGAGGCCGTCCCGGCCCCCGAGGGCGCGATCGCCGCCTGCGGCGGGAAGGACTGACGCACCCCCGCCCGACGCACCCCCGCCCGACGCACCCCCGCCCGACGTTCCTGCGCCCGACGTTCCTGCGCCCGGACGCGTTCCCGCCCTGAGGCGGAGCACCGCGGGCGGTCCGGGCGGCGCCCGGCGCAGCCGTACCTGACGGGGACCGGTACGGCTCCCGCCGCCGGTCCCGGCGTGCGGCCGGGTCCGGGGAGGAGACCGGCCGGTCCGGGCCGCGGGCCCGCGCGTGCGGCGCGGGCCCGCGGGGCGGGCTCAGCCCTCCGGGAAGGACGGGTGCGGGCCCAGCGCCCAGTACTCGTACAGGCCGTGGCCGACCTGCGGGCCCCGCGCGGCCCCCGACGGGTCGTCGTACTCGAAGCGGCCGACCGCGTCGACCATGCCCCACATGCGGGCGGCGTCCCCGGGCAGGGCGTACGTGACCCCCTGCACCACCGGGCCGGGCCCCTGGTACATACCGTGCTTCCAGTCCGGTTCCAGGCCATACCCGGTGCCCACCATCAGGTGCACCGGGAGGACCGGAGTGCAGTGCACGTCGAAGGGTTTCCCGCCCGGCGGGGAGAAGGAGATCACCGCCTCCCGCACGTCCCGGGTGCCCGCCGCGTAGACCGGGCGGTACTCGGGGCGTCCGAGATACTCCTGCTCGCCCTCCCTGCCGGAGCCGAAGCCCCACACCCGGACCGCCTCCTCCAGCACCCGGCGGCCCTTCTCGTCCTCCTGGACGATGCAGAGGATGGCGTGGTCGTCGAACTGCATGGGCGCGTAGAGCCAGTAGAAGGTCCCGGCGTTCTTCGCCTGGATGCCCGGCGGTTCCGGCTCGCCCACCGGGCGGACGCCCCAGGAGCGGTCGCGGGTGCCCTGCCAGCGGTCGGGGGTGACCTCGATCCGCTCGTCGCCGACCATGATGTGCCCGGTCCAGCGCCCCGTCTGGGCCATCCGCGAGGAGTCGAACACGACGCGCTCCTGCCAGCGCACGAAGTGGCGCGGTTCCAGGGTCGCCGGGATCGTGCCCTCCCAGGTCAGGTCGTAGGAGAGGCCGTGCTCGGTGGGATCGAGCACGACCCGGAGCCGGCGCAGGCCCTCCAGCACCTCGACCCGGAACGGGCCGACCTCGGTGTTCATCCGGTCGTCGCCCAGCTCCCGGGAGGCCCGGACCACCCGGTGCAGGTCCCGGTGGCGCACGCAGGCGAAGGCGTCGGTGACGCCGAGGTTCGGGTACTGGCCGACCCCGATGATCAGCATCAGCTCGTCGGACCCGGTGTGGCAGTTGAAGTAGTACCGGTCGTAGAAGTTGCGGTCCGAGGTCGTGACGTGCCGCATCACCTCGGGTGACTGGTGGACGGGGTAGTCGTCGAGCGGGGACAGCGTCATACGTGCTCCTCCGTGCCTGGGGAACACGATCTAACAAGCGCTTGGTGGAGCCGTCAACACCGCGTCCCGGCGGGAAGGCCCCGGAGGCCGGGCGGGGTACGGGAGAGGCCCCGGGCGCGCGGAGGGGGCGCCGCTCCGGGGGGAGGCGCCGGTTCGCGGAAAGAGTACGGCCCGCACCTCGCGGTGCGGGCCGTACCGGTGGAACTCTGCCGGGTCAGGGCAGCTTGGTGGCGGAGGCCGAGGACGATTCGGTGCTGATCTTGTTACCGAACTCGTCCGACGAGGGGTCCGCCTTGTGGCCGAACTCCTCGGCCCGGTTCCGCACCCCTCCGGCCGCGCTGGAGACCTTGTCCGCCGCGGTCCGGGCCTTGTCGCTCACCCAGTGGGACGCGTCGGCCGCGCTGCCCTTCATCGAGTCGGCCCACTGCTCGGTGTTCCTGCGGTACATCGCGAAGCCGGCGGCGCCGACGGCGACACCGGTGATCAGCAGGAGCATCGGCCAGCGGGTCCTGGTCCGCGGCGCGGGGTCGATCTTCGTCGCGGCCTGGGACAACATCGCGGTGATGCGCGGCGCGAGTTGGTCCTCGAAAGAGTGGGCGGCGGCGTCTAGTCTTGGTGCAGCCCACCCGCGGGCATCGATGATCTTCTCGGCGGCCGCGTGGCGGGCCGTCTCGCGGGCGTGGGCGGCCATCGGGCCGACCCGCTCGGCGGCTCGCATGAGCTGGTTCTTCGCCAGGCGCATACGTGCTTCCGGCATCACCATGGTGGTGCGGCGACTTCCAAATAGTGCAAGAGGCACAGCAACTCCTCCCCTGTCGTTGGGGCCCCGCAGGCACCCCTTCCCGCTCGAAAGCGGCTCAATCATGACCAGCCGTGGGAGGATGCTGGTTGGGCCGGTGACGGCCGTAGTTATCAAAACACCACAAATGCAGCGCCTTTACAGGCTTTGCCAGACGATCCGAAGGGGGCAGTCCGATCGTGGCTGAGAAGCTGATCGCGACCCTGAACACCAACCGCGGCACCGTGAAGGTCCAGCTCTTCCCGGACCACGCGCCCAAGACCGTGCGCAACTTCGTCGAGCTGGCCGAGGGCACCCGGGAGTGGACGCACCCCGAGACCGGCGAGAAGACCAACGCCAAGCTCTACGACGGCACCATCTTCCACCGGGTCATCGACGGTTTCATGATCCAGGGCGGCGACCCGCTGGGCCAGGGCGTCGGCGGCCCGGGCTACAAGTTCGACGACGAGATCCACCCGGACCTCTACTTCAACCGCCCCTACCTGCTCGCCATGGCCAACGCCGGCATCCAGATGGGCCGGGGCACCAACGGCTCGCAGTTCTTCATCACCGTGGTGCCCACGCCGCACCTGAACGGCAAGCACACCATCTTCGGCGAGGTCGTGGAGGGCCAGGACGTCGTCGACGCCATCGCCAAGACCCCCACGGCCCGCGGCGACCGTCCGGTCGACGACGTCGTGCTGGAGTCGGTCACCGTCGACCGCGTCCAGGGCTGACCCATCCGTGCGGCGGCCGCCGGCGACCACCATCGGCGGCGGCCGCACGGACCCCGGACTCTGCGTAGGGTGGGCGGGGAAGAACGCACGGTCGAAAGGGCCACCCAGACGCCATGACCACCCAGCCTCCCGGCGAGTCCGGCACGCAGGCCGTACCCACCTGCTACCGCCATCCGGACCGCGAGACCTATGTGCGCTGCCAGCGCTGCGAGCGGCCCATCTGCCCCGACTGCATGCGCGACGCCTCGGTCGGCTTCCAGTGCCCCGAGTGCGTGGCGCAGGGCGGCCGGACGGTGCGGCAGACGAAGGCGGTCTTCGGCGGCCGGGCGGTGACCGTCCCCCGGGTCACCTGGGCGCTGCTGGCCGTCAACGTCCTGGCCTACCTCGCCGAGACGGTCGCCACCGACCGGGTGCTGAACGACTTCGCGATGAGCGCGGGAGACGTCGCCTACAGGGGCGAGTGGTGGCGCCTGGTCACCGGGGCGTTCCTGCACATGCCGCTGGGCTCCGGAGGCTTCGCGCTCACCCACATCCTGTTCAACATGTGGGCGCTCTACGCTCTCGGCCCCGAGCTGGAACGGCGGCTCGGCTCCGTCCGGTTCCTGGCGCTCTACCTGCTCTCCGCGATCGGCGGCTCGGTCGCGATCTACCTGTTCGGCCTCGTCGCGGTGGGCGCCTCGGGCGCGATCTACGGCATGTTCGGCGCGCTGTTCGTGGTCTCCCGGCGGCTCGGCTACGACGCCCGGGGCGTGATCTGGCTGATCGGCATCAACGTCGTGATCACTTTCGCGGTGCCCGGGATCAGCTGGCAGGGCCATCTCGGCGGCCTCGTCACCGGCGCCCTGGTCAGCGCGATCCTCGCCTACGCCCCGGCCAGGAGCCGGAACGCGGTGCAGTGGGGCGGGTGCGCCGCGGTCCTGCTGGCGCTGGTCGCCGTGGTCCTGCTGCTGCCGCCGTTCGCCTTCGACGCGTGGATGACGTCCGGAGGCTGATCCACACCCTGATGCGTCCCCAGGGTGTGGATATGTCTGTGGAAACTTCTAACGCCAGCGGGTGGAGAGCACCACACCGAAGATGATGAAAGCAAACCCGATCAGCAGGTTCCAGTCCCGGAGGTCGCCCAGGAAGGGAGCGGTGGGCGCCACGTAGTAGACGGCGATCCACAGGATGCCGATGATCCACGAGGCCACCATGACCGGGGCCAGCCAGCGCGGGCTCACCTTGACCTGCTGGGACGTCTGCGGCGGGGTGTAGACCGCCTTCTTGCGAGCCTTGGACTTGGGCACTGGGGTTCTCCTGCGTCAACCCTGCGCGATCCGGATTGTGCGCAGGTTCTGTCAGCTAGCGTAATCGCTGGTGGGCGACGACCGGAGTAAGGATAGTCGGCGCATGCGGGACATGGCGATCCCGCGGGCGGCCCGTTCTCCGGCGGGCGGCATCCCGGTCCACCGGGTGTCGCGTCCCCGGTGTCCCGGCGGCGGCCGTACGCTGGTGTGTCGTGCTCTCCTGGTACGAACAGTGCGTTCTCCCCGGCCGCGCGGTCGCAGGCCGGTGACCCGCGTCCTCGTCGTGGACAACCACGACAGCTTCGTCCACACCATCGTCCAGTACCTCCGCGAGCTCGGCGCCGACTGCGACGTGCGGCCCCGCGACCACGTCGCGGTCGGGGACGCGGCCGGCTTCGACGGGGTCCTGATCAGCCCCGGGCCCGGCACCCCCGAGGAGGCGGGGGTGAGCGTCCCGCTCGTCGGCTACTGCGAGGAGCGCGGCCTGCCGCTGCTCGGCGTCTGCCTCGGTCACCAGGCGATCGCGGTGGCGCACGGCGCGACCGTGGCGCGGGCGCCCGAGCTGATGCACGGCCGGACGAGCGAGATCTCCCACGACGGGAGCGGCGTCTTCGCCGGGCTGCCGTCCCCGGTCGTCATGACGCGCTACCACTCGCTGGCCGTACGGCCCGAGACGGTCCCGGAGATCCTGGAGGTCACCGCGGCCACCGCCGACGGGGTGATCATGGGTCTGCGGCACCGCACGGCCCCGGTGGAGGGCGTGCAGTTCCACCCCGAGTCGGTGATCTCCGAGCACGGGCACCGGCTGCTCGGAAACTGGCTCGACGGAATCGTGTAACGCCGGGAGCGCCCCGAGCGACTAACCAGTGAGCCCTTCCGCCATTGCCCCCGAGTGGCGGAGGGGCTCTCCACATGCGCCGTGGCATCCGTACGGCGCGGCCGTACGGATCAGGGGCCGCTGCACGGGGCAGGGCCCCCGCCGTGCGGCGGGGGCCCTGCCCGGTCCGTGCTGCGTGGATCAGCCGTTGTCGGCCGGAGGCTCGTCGACGAACGGGTCCTCCGTCGGCTCCGTCGGGTCCTCGGTCGGGAACGGGTCCTCGGTCGGGGTCGTCGGGTCCTCGGTCGGGAACGGGTTCTCCGTCGGGGTCGGCGGCTCTCCGGTGGAGACGGTCAGCGTGATCGTGGTGTTCGGCTGGAGCTTGGATCCGGCCTCGGGCGTCTGGTTCAGCACGGTCCCCTCGGCCTGGTCGCTCGCCTGCTCGACGACCTTGACCCGGAAGCCCAGCTCCTCGAGCATCGTCTTCGCCTCGTCGACGTTGTAGCCGAGGACGGCGGGGAGCTCCTGCGCCTCCGCGGGGACGACGATCCGGACCGAGCTGCCCTTGTTGACCTTCTTGCCCGCCGGGGGGTTGCTCTCGAAGACGATGCCCTGCTTGCGGGCGGACGGCTTGGTCTGCAGGGTGGCCTTGAGGCCCAGATCCTCCAGCAACTGCGTCGCCTCGTCCACGGACTTGCCGACCAGGTCCGGCACCTCGACCTTCTCCACGCCCTTGGAGACGACGAGGGTGACCTCGCTGCCCTTCGGGACGTCGGTGCCGGACGCGGGATCGGTCTCGATGACCGCGCCCTTCGGCTGGTCGTCGTGGAACTCCTCGGTCTTCTTGACCTTCAGCCCCAGGCCCTCCAGGGTCTTGGTCGCCGCGGCCTCCGTCTGGGAGGCCAGCGACGGGATCGTCACCTTCCCCCCCTCGGCGGAGTCGCCGGGAGAGCTCAGGAACATGTAGCCGGCGCCGATGAACGCTCCGATGATCAGGAGCGGGATCAGGATCCAGGCGGCGGTCTTGACCGCGGTGTTGCCCTGGCTCTGCTGGCGGCGGCGGCCGCGCTCGCCGCGCCCGCCCTCCTCGGGGCCGTACTCGTACGGCGGGACGGCGGTGGTGCGCTGCGTGGCCGGGCCGCCGGCCGGCGGCTGCTGCTGCATGGTCCGGGTGGCCCCACTGTAGCCGCCGGCGGTCATCGCCATCGTCTGGGCGTCCGTCGGCATGCCCGACATGGCCCGCTGGATGTCGGCCCGCATCTCCCCGGCGTTCTGGTAGCGGTGCGCCGGGTCCTTCGCCATCGACTTGAGCACGATGGCGTCGGCCCACTTGGGGATCTCCGGGTCGATCTGCGACGGCGGGATCGGGTCCTCGCGCACGTGCTGGTAGGCGATGGCCACGGGGGAGTCGCCGGTGAACGGCGGCTGCCCGGTCAGCAGCTCGTACAGCACGCAGCCGGTGGAGTAGATGTCGCTGCGGGCGTCGACCCGCTCGCCCCTGGCCTGCTCCGGCGAGAGGTACTGGGCGGTGCCGATGACCTGGGCGGTCTGGGTCATGGTCGCGGCCGAGTCGGCCATCGCGCGGGCGATGCCGAAGTCCATGACCTTGACGTCGCCGTTGCGGGTGATCATGATGTTCGCCGGCTTGATGTCCCGGTGCACGATGCCGCCGCGGTGGCTGTAGTCCAGCGCCCGGAGGATCCCGTCGACCAGCTCGGCCGCGCGCTCGGGCAGCAGCCGCCGGTCGGCCCTGAGCAGGTCGCGCAGGGTGCTGCCGTCGACGTACTCCATCACGATGTAGGGGACGGGCGCCCCCTCCGAGACGTCCTCGCCCGTGTCGTAGACCGCGACGATGGACGGGTGGTTCAGTGACGCGGCGGACTGCGCCTCCCGGCGGAAACGGGCCTGGAAGGTGTGGTCCCTGGCCAGATCCGCGCGGAGGGTCTTGATCGCGACGACCCGGTCCAGCCGGATGTCCCGGGCGCGATAGACCTCGGCCATGCCGCCACGGCCGACGACGCCGTCAAGCTCGTAGCGATCGCCGAGGCGTCGGGGCTGAGTCATTTCCTGCACTGTCCCTTACCGTTCATCTTGGGTGCCGGTGGGCTCTCGGGCCACCGGTGTCCATCATCGACCCCGTGACGCATCACGTCTCCCCGTTCGGCGGGGTTGTGTCCCCGGGTCCGGGAGTGTCGCTCGGTGTCAGGCTCGGTGTCACCGTCGGGGTGGTGGGTGGCGGGGTCGGAGTGGTCGGGGTGGGGCTCGGGGTCGGAGACTTCTTCGTCGGCCGGGGAGTGGACGTGACCGACGTACTTACCGTAGCCGACGGCGACGGCGACGGCCGGGGCGACTTGGCAGGAGAGACCGCGGGACGGGTCGTCGCCGGCTTGCTCCTGCCGGGCTTCGCCGTGGGCGACCCGGTCACCGGGGTCGGAGGCGTGAACGGCTCCGCCGACCCCCCGTCGTCCTGCCGGCCGGCCAGGTCCTGGACCACCAGCGTGCCCAGCCCCACGGCGGCGGCGCATCCGGCCGTCACCGCGACGATCGCGCTCGCCCGCCGCAGCCCGCTCCGTCCCGGGGCCGCCCGGGGGGCGCCCGCCGTACGGGAACCGGGCGCGACGGCGGTCCGCACGTCGTCGGGACCGCCGGGCACGGGCCCGCGGTGGTCCGCGGCCGTGCCGGCCGCGACGGCCCCCTCCGGCCACCCCGCGCCCGGCGTCTCCGGCCGCACGGGGCCCGGCTCCGCCCGCCATCCGGCGGGGTCGGTGAGCATGCCCAGCTCCACCGCGCCCGCCGTGGCGAGCGCCTCGCGCAGCACGTAGGCCCGGTCGGCCAGCTCCTTGGCGCCGGCCGGCCTGCGGGCCGGGTCCTTGGCGAGGCAGGCCGCCACCAGGTCGCGTACGGCGGCGGGAACGCTCGCCGGCAGCGGGGGCGGCGGATCGTTGAGGTGCATCAGCGCGATCGCCACCTGGTTGTCGGCGGTGAACGGCGGGCGGCCGGCCAGGCACTCGTAGGCCACGACGCCCAGCGAGTAGAGGTCGGTGGCGGGCGTCAGCACGGTCCCGGAGGCCTGCTCCGGGCTGACGTACTGGGCGGTGCCGAGCACGGTCCCGGTCTGGGTCACCGGCGCGGCCTCCAGCGCCCTGGCGATCCCGAAGTCGGTGATCTTCACCGTGCCGCCCTCGGTGACCAGCAGGTTCCCGGGCTTGATGTCCCGGTGGATGATGCCCGAGCGGTGCGCGGCGTGCAGGGCCCTGGCGGTCTGGGAGACCACGTCGAGCGTGACCTCCGCGCCCAGCGTGCCGTTGCGGGCCAGGATGTTCGCCAGCGACTCCCCGGGGACCAGCTCCATCACGAGATAGGCGACGCCCCCGTCCTCGCCGTAGTCGTAGACCTGGGCGATGCCGGGGTCGGCCAGCCCGGCCGCGATCCTCGCCTCGGTGCGGAAGCGCTCGCGGAAGTGCGGGTCGGCCGCCACGTGCGTGCGGAGCAGCTTCACGGCCACCTCGCGGGCGAGCAGGTCGTCCCTGGCCCGCCAGACCTCGCCCATGCCGCCGGCGGCGATCCGCCCCAGCGGGCGGTATCGGCCACCGAGCAACGACGTCATCTACCCAGCACCGCTTCCATCACGCTCTTGGCGATGGGCGCCGCGGTCTGGCCGCCGGAGGCGTCGCTCCCGGCGCTGCCGGACTCGACGATGAGCGCGACCGCGATCTCCGGGTTCTCGGCCGGGGCGAAGGAGATGAACCAGGCGTGCGGGTCGCGGCCCTCGGCGGTCTCCGCGGTGCCGGTCTTGCCGCCGACCGTCACGCCCGGGATCTGCGCCGCGCTGGCCGTGCCGAGGTTGACGACGTTGACCATCATCTCCCTGAGCTTGGCCGCGTTCTCCGGGCTCATCGCGGTGGAGAGCTCGTCCTGGTCGGCGGTCTCGATCTCGGTGCCCTCGGCGTCGGCGACCTTCTTCACCAGGTACGGCTTCATGACCACGCCGTCGTTGGCGATCCCGGCGGCGACCATGGCCATCTGCAGCGGCGTCATCTGGTTGTTGCGCTGCCCGATCGAGGCCTGGGCGAGCGCGGCCTGGTCCTCCTCCGGGCCGATGCTGCTGGCGGCGACCGGTATGGGGATCTCCAGCGGGTCTCCCCCGATGCCGAAATCGGTCGCCTGCTCCTTCATCGCCTCGTAGCCGAGGTCCATGCCGATCTTGCCGAACGGCGTGTTGCAGGACTTCTCCAGGGCGAACGAGAGCGTCACCCGTCCGGCGCCGCACGCCGCGCCGCCGTAGTTGGGCAGGTCCGCGGTGGTGTTGGGCAGGTCGAGCCGCTGCGGCGCGTCCACCTGGGACTGCGGGCCGAGGGAGTCGTCGCTCTTCAGGTAGGCGGCCATGGTGACGACCTTGAAGGTCGAGCCCGGCGGGTAGGTGCGCTCGATCGCCCGGTTGACCAGCGGCTTGTCCTCGTCCTTGTCCAGCTTGTTGTAGGCCTCGTTGACCTTCGCCTTGTCGGCGGGGGCAAGCAGGTTGGGGTCGTAGCTGGGCACGGAGACCATCGCCAGGATGGCCCCGGTCTTCGGCTCGATCGCGACCAGCGCGCCCTTCTTGCCGCTCGCGCTGAGCGCCTTGTAGGCCGCCTCCTGCGCCTTGGGGTTGATCGTCAGCTCGACGTTGGCGCCCTTGGTCGTCTTGCCGGTGAACAGGTCGATGCCGCGCCGGATGACCAGGTCGGCGCTGGAGCCGTCGAGCAGGTCGTTCTTGGCCCGCTCGATGTCGCGGGTGCTCTCCGGCGCGAAGAACCCGGTGACCGGCGCGTAGACCTCGCCCCCGGGGTAGCGGCGCTTGAACGGGGTGTCCGTGTCGCCGCTCGGGACCGACTCGGCGAGCACCGTCTTGCCCGCGGTGATCAGGCCGCGCTCGACCTCGTAGCGGGCGTAGAAGTTGCGCCGGTCGCGGGCGTCCTGCTTCAGGTCCTCGGCCCGTACGGCCTGCAGGTAGTTGATGTTGAGCATGAGCAGGCCGAACATGATCATGCAGGCCAGGGCGGCGCGCTTGAGGGTGCCGTTCATCGCTGGAACACCTGCGTCATTCCTTCGTCCTGGATGGCCTGGGGCGGCGGCTTCCTGGCCGCATCCGACATCCGTACCAGCAGCGCGATAAGGATCCAGTTGGCCAGCAGCGCCGAGCCGCCCTGCGACATGAACGGTGTGACCAGACCGGTGAGCGGGATCAGGTTGGTGACGCCGCCGACGATGATGAAGACCTGCCAGGCGAGGATGAACGACAGGCCGCCCGCCAGCAGCTTGGAGAACGGGTCGCGGGCCGCGAGCGCGGTGCGCAGGCCCCGCTCGACCAGCAGCCCGTAGATCATCAGCAGCGCCATCAGACCGGTCAGGCCCAGCTCCTCGCCGATGGCGGCGAAGATGAAGTCGGAGAAGGCCAGCGGGATCAGCCCGGGGTGGCCCTGGCCGAGCCCGGTGCCGAGGATGCCGCCCTGGCTCATGCCGAACAGGCCCTCCATGAGCTGCGCGCTGCCGCCCAGCTCGCGGTAGAACAGCTCGTTGGACTCGGGGTTGAGGAAGACCTCGAAACGGGCCGCGACGTGGTCGAAGGCCAGGCCGGCCAGGACCGCGCCGCCGACGAAGAGCAGGATGCCGATCAGCACCCAGGAGGTGCGCTGGGTGGCGATGTAGAGCATCGCGATGAACGTGCCGAAGATCAGCAGCGAGGAGCCGAGGTCCTTCTGCAGGATCAGCACGCCGAGGCTGAAGCCCCAGGTGATGAGGATCGGGCCGAGGTCGCGGGCGCGGGGCAGGTCGATGAAGAGCAGCCGCCGGCCGGCCAGCGCCAGCACGTCGCGCTTGGCGACCAGGTAGCCGGCGAAGAAGACGATCAGGGCGAGCTTGGCGAGCTCGGCCGGCTGGAGGGTGAACCCGCCGATCTTGATCCAGATCCGGGCGCCGTTGATGTCCTCACCGATGATCGGCAGCAGCGGCGAGACCAGCAGCAGGAGTCCGGCGGCCCCGGCGGTGTAGGTCAGGCGCTGCAGTGCGCGGTGGTCGCGCAGCACGATCAGCGTCACCGCGAAGACGACCACTCCGACGGCGGTCCAGAGCAGCTGGGTGGTGGCGGAGGCGCCGCCCCTGCCGCCCGCACCCACCTCCAGGCGGTAGATCATCACCAGACCGAGGCCGTTGATCAGCGTCACCAGGGGCAGGATCAGCGGGTCCGCCCAGGGCGCGAACCGGGCCAGCACCAGGTAGGCGGCGAGCATGAAACCGCCCAGGCCGAGGCCGTAGGTGAGCATGCCCGAGGGGATCTTCTGATCGATGCCCATGCCCACGGCGGCGTAGGCGGCCATCACGATCAGGACCGCGAAGGCGAGCATCGCCAGCTGCGCCACCCGCCGCTTGGCCGGCAGGGGGACGGGTTCGACGCTGGGGGCACTCATGTGTTCGTCGGCCTCGGGGTCGCGGTGCCGCCGGACCTCGGGGTCGCGGCGGGGGTCGGCGAGGGGGTCGCGGCGGGCTTGCCGCCGTCCGCGCCCTCCTCGGACGAGGCCTTGAGCTCCTCGACCTTCTTGACGCCGGCGGCCTGGTCGGCGACGGGGATGCCGTTGCGGACCTGCTTCTGCTCGGCGGGGCCCAGCGCGGCGACGGACACGGTGGAGTGGTGGACCGGATCGAAGAGCTCGAAGGGGCCCAGCGTGGTGTTCACCCCCTGGTAGACCACGATCTCCTCCCCCCGCAGTCCCACGAAGTACTGGTCGTCGAGCCACTGGTTCCCGAAATACCAGCCTAGGCCGCCCCCGACGAGGGCGACGCCGCCCACGGCGGCCAGCAGCGGCCAGAGCCGGCGCCGCCTGGCCGGCCGGGCGGCGGCTCTGGCGCGCGGCTCCTGGGCGTCCAGGTCGTCGTCGGTGACGACGGGCTGGGGCATGGTCGCCGGGTTCGCGTGGCCGCCCGGGGCCTCCGGTGCCTGCGCGGCGCGGCCGAGCGTGGAGCCCGCGGCCCCCACCACGGCCACCTCGGTGGCGGGCGGGAAGCCCTCGTCCAGTTCCAGGACGTCGGCGAGCACGCAGGTGATGTTGTCCGGGCCGCCGCCGCGGTTGGCCAGGTCGACGAGCGTGCGGACGACCGTCTCGGGGTCGTCGATCGTGGAGAGCGTGTGGTGCAGCGTCTCCGCGCTCACGACGCCGGACAGGCCGTCGGAGCAGAGCAGGTAGCGGTCGCCGAGCTGGGCCTCGCGCAGCGACAGGTCGGGATCGACCTCGCCGCTTCCGTCCAGCGCGCGCAGCAGGATCGACCGCTGGGGGTGGGTGGCGGCCTCCTCCTGGGTGATCCGGCCGTCGTCCACCAGCGACTGCACGAGGGTGTGGTCGTGCGTGATCTGGTAGAGCTCCCCGGACCGCAGCAGGTAGGCGCGGGAGTCGCCGACGTGGACCAGGGCGACCCTCGTGCCGGACCACAACATGGCGGTCAGCGTGGTGCCCATGCCCTTGAGGCTGGGATCCCGCCCCACCATCTCGTGGAGCCTGCGGTTGGCGTCGCGGACCGCGGCCTCGATGGCGCTGAGCAGGTCACCCCCGAACGCGTCCTCGTCGAGGGACGACATGGCGGCGATGGCGACCGAGCTGGCCACCTCGCCGTGTGCGTGCCCGCCCATGCCGTCGGCGACGGCGAGCAGGCGGCCGCTGGCGTACGCCGAGTCCTCGTTACCTTCGCGGAGGAGGCCGACGTCGGAGCGGGCGGCGTAACGGAGTGCGATGGTCATTTGCGCAATTCGATGACGGTCTTACCGATGCGGATCGGAACACCGAGCGGCACCGGGGTCGGACGGGTGACTTTGGAGCGGTCGAGGTACGTGCCGTTGGTCGAACCGAGATCTTCCACGATCCACTGACCGTCCTGGGGGAAGAGCCGGGCGTGCCGGCTGGAGGCGTAGTCGTCGCTGACCACCAGCGTGGCGTCGTTCGCCCGGCCGATGGTGATGGGCGTTTCCGAGAGGGTAATGGTGGTGCCCTGCAGGGGGCCACCGGTGACCACCATCTGCCGGGGCTCCCCCTTCCCCTTCTTGGGTTTGGCCGGGGCCTTGACGGGCTTGGGCGCCTTGCGGGCGGGGGCGGCGGCGGCCGTACGGGATCCGAACAAGTCTGTCCGGATCACACCGACCGCGGCAATCACGAAGAACCACAGCACCGCGAGGAACGCGAGCCGGATCAGCAGCAGCGTGAGCTCGGACATGGACCGTCTGTTTACCTTTAATCGCGCCGGAAAACCAGAGTCGTCCGCCCCAGCGTCACACGAGTGCCGTTCTGGAGCTCGACCCGGCGCACCGGCTGGCCGTTGACGAAGGTGCCGTTCGTGGAGCCGAGGTCGACCAGCACGACCTGGGGGCCCTCCACGCGCAGCTCGGCGTGGTGGCGGGACACGCCCGGGTCCACCAGCCGGAGATCGCAGTCGGTGCCCCTGCCGAGCAGGGTCACCGGGGTGGTCAGATCGTAGGACCGCTGGCCCTGCGGGTCGTCCTGGGTGGAGACCAGCAGCCGTGGCCGGCCCCCGAAGGCCTGCGGGCGGCCCTGGGGCACGTCGGTGACGGGCTGGCGGATCTCGTCCTGCTCGACCGTCGCGCCGCGGATCACTCCGGAGCGGATGCGGAACAGGCCGACCGCCAGGTCGTCGGCGGTCTCGAAGCGCACCCGGACCGGTCCCACGAAGGAGTAGCCCTGCTCCTTGGCGTACTCTCTGGCGAGGTTGGCCAGCTCGTGGCTGATGCTGTCGGCGTAGACCTCCAGACGCTCGCTGTCGGTGGTGGACAGCTCGACCACGAAGTCGTTCGGGACGAGCGTCCGCCCCTGGGCGACGATCGCGGCGCGCTCGTCCATCTCCCGCTGGACCGCGCTGGCGACCTCGACCGGCTGAAGGTCGGACTTGAACGCCCGCGCAAAGGCCCCCTCAACCAAGCCTTCGAGCCTCCGCTCGAAGCGCTGAAGGACTCCCACCGGCTACCTCCCTTCCTCCCGTACATATGGTCGCGGCTGCTCGGGTGTTCGTTGGCCCGTTTCCGGCGCTTTCGCTCCCGGCCCTCCGCTCCGCATCTAGATGGATCGTATCCGGGTTCGTAGGTACCGGCTGATCCGTGCTAATGTTTCGACCGCACCCAACAAGGGCGGGTGGCGGAACGGCAGACGCGCACGGTTCAGGTCCGTGTGTCCGAAAGGACGTGAGGGTTCAAATCCCTCCTCGCCCACTCGAATCGGCCTCGGCTGGTCGCGGACGTAGTCCGCTTCCACCGGGGCTTCTTCGTTGTGCCGTCCAGGGGGGGCGACCCCCTGGAACCCCCGATGCGGGGGCCCTGCTCCCCACGCCCCCCGGCTGCGCCCACGGTTGCGCGGGTCCACAGGTCATGGTTCATGAGGGCCGTCCGGTGGGGTCGGGGTGGGCGGTCGTGATCAAAGTAGTCGGTGGTTCTCTCATGGAGAAGGCCCGGAGATGGTCCGGGCCTCCGTGTTTCGGGTCGTACGGCAGGTGCCTGCACCCTTTGTAATCCTGCCCACTTGCTTGTCACTTTCGGAGGACTTGCATTGGATGTCCACATGTGGTCGCGATTACGCTGACAGCGAAATCGGCGAGTGAGCAGGCAGGCGGCGGACCGGGAAGGCCGGGGAGAGGACTCCCCGGCCCTCCGGGCAGGCTGCCGTCCGGTCAGCGGGCGGTCATGATCTTGACGTCCAGGAGCTCGCCCAGCAGGTCGGTGAGGCTGACCATGCCGACCACCTCGTCGGCGTCGGTGACCAGTCCCACATGGGCGCGGGCGTCCTGGAGGGCGGCGACCGCCTCCGGGACGGTCGTGGACCTCGGCAGGCGGGGCACCGGGCGGGCGAGCTCGGCGGGGCTCGCCGCCGGCCGTACCAGGACGTCCCTGACGTGCAGCACGCCCAGGACGTCGCCGGGCCTGCCGGCGTTGACCAGCAGGCGCAGGTGGCCGCTCTCCGCCGCGGTCCGCCGCACGTCGTCGCCGGTCGCGCCGGAGCCCACGCAGGCCGCCTCCGCGATGGGCAGCATCAGGCGCTCGACCGGCTGCTGGTGGATCCGCAGGGCCCGGGTCAGCAGGTCGTGCTCGTCCCGGTCGAGCATGCCCATCCGGCCCGACTCGCCGACCAGCATGGCGAGCTGGACCGGGGTCCTGCTGGTGGCCAGCTCGTCCCGCGCGTGCACGCCGAACAGCCGCAGCAGCGCGTTGGTGAGGCCGTTGAGCGAGGCCAGCACCGGCCGGACCGTCCAGGTGAAGCCGCGGAACGGCAGGGCCAGGGCCATCGCCGCGGTCTCCGGGTGGGTCAGCGCCCACGACTTGGGCGCCATCTCGCCGACCACCATGTGCAGGAAGGTGACCAGGGCCAGCGCGATCACCAGCGAGATCGGGACCCGGAGCGACTGGGGCACTCCGGCGGCGCCGAAGACCGGCTCCAGGAGGTGCTCGATGGCGGGCTCGGTCACCATGCCCAGGCCGAGCGAGCACAGCGTGATGCCGAGCTGGGCCCCGGCCAGCATCAGGGAGAGCTCCCTGCCGCCGCGCACGGCGGCGCGGGCGGTGATCCGGGTGAGGCGGCCGCCCCTGCCCGCGAGTTCCTCCAGCCGGTGCCTGCGGGCCGAGATGACCGCGAACTCCGCGGCGACGAAGAAGGCGTTGCCCGCCAGCAGGACCACGCCGAGCAGCAGGGCGGAGACGGTGTTCACCGGCCGCTCACCCGGCCCCGCCCGAGTGCCGGGCTCCGGTGGTCGTGCTCGGCCGCGTCGGGTGCGGCCGCCCCGTCCCGGCGGACGGGCGCCGCGTCGTCGCCCTCCGGCGCCAGCCGTACCCACTCGGGGACCCTGCGGTGCACCGAGAGCACGGTCAGGACCGCGTCGGTCTCCTCAGGCTCGTCCTCCAGCGGGTCGCTCTCCGGGGTCAGCGTGACGGTGGCCACGTCGCCGGGCTCGGCCATCCGGCCGATGGCGGCGAGGACCAGGCCGGCGACGGTGTCGTAGTCGTCGCTCTCCGGGAGCGCGAGCCCGGTCGCCCGCTCGACCTCGTCGACGCGGAGCGTGCCCGGTACGTTCCAGGTGCCGTCGCCGTTGGCGACGACGCCCGCCGGTTCAGGGTCGTTCTCGTCCATCAGCTCGCCGACGAGCTCCTCGGCGAGGTCCTCGACGGTGACCACCCCGGCGAGCCCGCCGAACTCGTCGATGACGCAGGCCAGGTCGTCGCGGGCGGCGCGCATGCGTTCCAGCACGGCCGGCAGCGGCAGCGAGTCCGGGACCAGCAGGGCCGGACGGGTGATCTTCTTCAGCGGGCCGTCCGCCAGGCCGGAGCGGAGCAGCTCGCGCACGCCGGTGACGCCCACCACGTCCTCGCCGCCGCCGGTGCAGAGCACCGGGTAGCGGGAGTGGCCGTGCTCGCCGATGGCGTCGACCAGATCGGAGATCGGCCGGTCGTCGCGGAGCAGCACCACGCGGGGGCGCGGCACCATGACGTCCTCCGCGGTGCGGTCGCCGAACTCCAGCGCGCGCTCCAGCAGCTCCGACAGGCGCGGCGGGAGGTCGCCGGCCGCGCCCGACTCGGCGATGATCCTGGACAGCTCCTCGGGGCTCGCGCCGTGCTCGATCTCCTCGACCGGCTCCACGCCGACCCTGCGCAGCAGGCCGGTGGCGGCGGAGTCGAACAGCCGGATGACCGGCCCGGCGACCTTGAGGTAGACCAGGGTCGATCGGGAGAGGAACTTGGCCACCGGCTCCGGCCGGGCGATGCCGAGGTTCTTGGGCGCCAGCTCGCCGAGGACCATCTGGACGACCGTCGCGACCGCCACGGCCAGGGCGACCGCGATGCCTCCGACGGCGCCGGAGGGCACCCCCGCCGCCTCCAGCCAGGGCCGGATCACGGTGGCGATGGCGGGCTCGGCGATGAAGCCGACCAGCAGGGCCGTGACGGTGATGCCGAGCTGGGCGCCCGAGAGCATGAAGGACAGCCGCCCCGTCACCTCCAGGGCCCGTTTCGCGGCGGCGTCGCCGGCGTCGGCCTGTTCGCGCAGCACGCCGCGGTCGGCGGCCACGAAGGCGAACTCCTGCGCGACGAAGTAGCCGGTGGCGAGAGTGAGGAGCAGTACGGCCAGCAGGCCGAGAGCCGTGTTCACCGGGCGGCTCTCCCGGTCGGTTCAGCAGTGGGCCCCGTGCGCTCGCACGGGTAGGTACTCCACGGGTCCGGAGTGGACACGGTCTTCCTTTCGAGCGGTTGTCGTCCTCCAAAGCTAACGACCGCAGTGGCGCCCGATGTTTCCGGATCGGGTGATGACCGTGTTGTTGGTGACCTGCCACCCTTCCCGGTACTTTTACCCAGGAAAACCTTGAGGACGTGTCTGCGCGGGTGTGAGCCACGAAGTAGCGTCAATGGTGACGACTTCACCATTGGTTGGTGGGCGGTTTCCAGAAGTGGCGGAGATGCGACGTGGGTGACTGGCAGCAAGACGACGATCGCACGCGTGCGCTCCGGTCGCCCGAGCCCGCGCAGCCCCGGTCCGCGGGCCAGCCCGCCCATCCCGTGCCGGGACGGGGCACCCCGCCCGGCGGCGCGGGCGGCCCGGTGCCGCCGCCGGGTGACGGGCGGCTGCCCTCCGCGGCCTCCCCGGAGTCCGCCTCCTCCGGCAGGGCCGTACGGGACGACACCGTGCCCCGCGCGGTCTCGCCGGTGTACGGCAAGGCGCGGTCGGGCAGGAGCCCGGTCCGGCCGTTGAAGGGCTCCGGCGACGGCCCCTCCGGCGGGCCCTCGGGAGGGAGAGGCGGTCCCGGCATGCCGAACCCGGCCTGGGGCGCGAAGCGCCCGGGAGGACCCAGGAAGCCCAGGCGGCCGGGCAGGACGGCCGCGCGGATCCTCGCCGGCCTGATCGTCCTGCTCCTGGTGCTCGCCGTCGGGGGATACTTCACCATCGACGGGCGTCTGAAGCGGATCGACGCGCTCCGCGACTACGAGGGGCGACCCGCCGACACACCCGGCACGAACTGGCTGCTGGTCGGCTCCGACAGCCGGGCGGGGCTGAGCAAGGCCGAGCGGAAGAAACTCGCCACCGGCAGCTCCGTCGGCCGCCGCACCGACACGATGATGCTCCTGCACATCCCGGACAACGACGGCCGTCCCACCCTGGTCAGCCTGCCGCGCGACTCCTACGTGCCCATCGACGGCCACGGCAGCGACAAGCTCAACGCCGCCTACGCCTTCCAGGACGGCGGTCCCCACCTGCTCGCCAGGACGGTGGAGCAGGTCACCGGGCTCCGCATCGACAACTACATGGAGATCGGCTTCGGCGGCTTCGTCGGCATCGTGGACGCCATCGGCGGCGTCGAGATCGACGTCAAGCAGAACATCAAGGACCCCAAGGCCGGGATCGACCTGAAGAAGGGCGTGCAGACGCTGGACGGCGCCACCGCCCTCGGCTACGTCCGCACCCGCGCCACGGGGACCATCCCCGACTTCGACCGGACGCAGCGCCAGCGCCAGTTCTTCTCCGCGGTGGTGAAGAAGGCCGCCAGCCCGGGCGTCCTGCTCAACCCGTTCACGTCGGTCCCGCTCGCGTTCAGCGCCGCCGACTCGGTGTCCGTTGGTGAGGAGAGCGGCGCCTTCTCCCTGCTCTCCCTCGGCCTGGCCATGGGCGGCAACCCGGTCACCACGGTGGTCCCGATCGGCTCCCTGCCCACGATCAACGGCCAGTCCGTGGTGAAGTGGGACCGGGAGAAGGCCCTGCGCATGTTCGAGGCCCTGGCCCAGGACAAGCAGGTCCCCAAGGACCTCCTGGAGAAGTGACCTGAGGCCGTAAGCATCACGTAAGCGCCGGGACGGGCCGCCGGGGATACCTTCGGGCTGAGAGCCGGTCGCGGGACCCGCCCGCCGTGCGGCGGCGGAGGTTGCGCCCCGGGCTCCGAGCCTGGAGGGGACCATGAGAATCAGGAAGCTGCTCCGCCACCCCGTCACGTGGGTGGTCCTGGGGATCGGGGCCGTCGCGTTCGGCGTGGCCCTCTACCTGTTCCAGCCGTGGCGGCTGTTCACCACGGTCGAGGTGAACGAGGCCCCGCCCGCGGCGGTCGCGGCCTCGCAGGCGCCCGGCGCGAGCCCGGCCGCCACGGGCGGGCGGCCCGCGGGCGGGCCCAGGGAGCTGGCCACCGGCGCCTTCGTCTCCCACGAGCACGACACGGCCGGTACGGCCAGGCTCCTGGAGCTGGCCGACGGCAGCCGGGTGCTCAGGATCGAGGACCTGGACACCTCCGACGGGCCCGACCTGCGGGTCTGGTTGAGCGACCAGCCCGTCAAGGAGGGCCGCGCGGGGTGGTTCAACCTCGACGACGGCGAGCACCTGGAGCTGGGCGAGCTCAAGGGGAACAAGGGCGACGCCAACTACGCCGTCCCGGCCGGGGCCGACCTGGACTCCCTGAAGACCGTCACCATCTGGTGCAAGCGCTTCAGCGTCTCCTTCGGCGCCGCGGCGCTGGCCTGAGCCCCGGAGGTCCTCGGCCGGGCGCCCGCCCGGGTCTCCGGGTCTCCGGGTCTCCGCCGGGTCTCCGGGCGGGAGCCGCTCCCGTCCGGACGGCCCTTCTCCGCGGGTGGCCCGCGCCCGCCCCGCCCGGTGGGGTCAGGAGGCGGCGGCGGCCACGCTCCCGGCGGCGGCCGCGTTCATCGAGGCGATGTGCTTGGCCACGGCCTTGCCGACCCACACGTCTTCGGTGATCTCCTTGACCCGCTGCCTGTCGAGGCCGGGGAAGGCCTTGCGGTCGATCTTGGCGGCGCGCAGGACGGCGATCAGCGCGGCCGTCCGCTCGTCGGGGACGGCCCCGGCCAGCGCGCTCCGGACGCGCTCGCGGATCTCCTGCTCGACGCTCGCGTCACGCTCCGGGTAGCGGGAGCTGGGGAAGATCCCCAGGATCCTGCGGTGGTCCTCGCTCAGCACGCCCCGTTCGGCCAGCCCGGCGAGCAGGCGCTTGCGCAGCTTGCCGGACTGGAGCCTGTAGACCCACGACTCGGGCTTGCGCTCCTTGGAGTCTCCGGCGATCCGGGCGAGGGCCGCGTCGAGCTCCTCGTTCCCGAGCGGGGCGGCGTCCTCGACCACGACCTTCTTGCCGTCCAGGGCGATCCGGCCGCTGACGGCGAGCTCGGCCAGGATCGCGCCGCCGAGCGCGGAGTCCAGGTAGGCGGAGCTGACCAGTTGCTTGCCCTCGGTCTCCTCGTGGGCGAGGAGGAGGACCTCTTCGGCGATGATCGTCACATTCCGGATCCTATGCCGCGGAACCGGGGCGGTGACGTCGCGCGGCCGGGGCCGGAAGTGCTCCGCCGTACGGGGGCCTGCGACAATCTCCGGCTTGTGAGCATCTCTGAGGAACTCCACGTCATCGGCCGCCCCCTGCTCGACGCCCAGCTCGCCCACCCCACGGTGGCGGGGATCGCCAGGGGCGACCTGGCCGAGCCGGTGTTCCGGTCGTGGCTGGAGCAGGACTACCTGTACCTCCTGGACTACGTCCGCGTCTTCTCCCGCCTGGCCTGGCAGGCCCCCGACGGGCACCTCGGCGACCTGGTGGACCTGGCGCACTCCACCTTCCACGAGGAGCTGAAGCTGCACCGGTCCATGTCGGCGGAGTTCGGCGCCGACCTCGACGGCGCGGTGAAGGGCCCGGCGTGCGCCGCCTACACCTCGTTCCTGCTCCGGGCGGCGGCGGACTACGCCGAGGGGCTGGCGGCGCTGTACCCCTGCATGTGGGGCTACTCCATGCTCGGCCGCATCCTGGCCGAGGACCCCCCGGCGGAGCCGCGCTACCGCGCCTGGGTGGACACCTACGCCCACCCCGGCTTCACCGCGCTGACCGAGCGCGTCGCGGCGATGCTCGACGAGGTGGAGATCGCCCCTGAGCGGGCGAAGGAGCTGTTCACCGAGGGCATGGCCCACGAGCTGGCCTTCTGGGACGTGCCCTGACCCTCCGGAGCGTGCTCCGGCCTCCGGCGGGAGGCTCCCCGCCGGAGGCCGGCCGACCCGGGGCGAGCCCCGCCCGGAGGGCCTCCCCGCCTGCTCCTCAGGCCGTCACTGGGCCCACGGCGGCAGGATGGTCTGGTCGCCGAGGGTGGCCTTGATCCCGGCCGAGGTGCAGACGGTGGCGGCGGCCGGCTCGGTGGCCGAGGCGTTGCGGATCGAGAACGGGGTGTGCGGCGGCAGGATCATGGCGTCGCCGGCCTCGATCACGTGCTCCACGCCGCCGATGACGCCCACGATCCGTCCCGAGCGGGCGACGAACACCTCCTCGCGGTCGACGGTGTGCTCCTTGCCGGAGGAGCCTGGCGCCATCTCGATCGACCAGACGGCCAGCTCCGAGGAGCCGCGCGACGGGACGGCGAGTGAGTGGAAGGTGACGCCGTCGAGCTCGAACACGGGGGCGTCGGCCAGGTTCGCGGTGGTCATGCTGTCCTCCTAAAATGGTCAACGCGGTTGACTGCATTGAAAAGGTAAACCAGGTTGACTACATCGTCAACGGGCGGAGGGAGCGGCGGCATGACGCGCAGGCGAGGGGAGATCCCGTTTCTGCTGGCCATGACGTACCGGGCGATGACGGAGGCGCTCCACGAACGGATCGCGGCGGAGGGGCGCGAGCCGCTGCGCCCCGCGCACGGCTACACCTTCCGGCTGCTGCTGGACCGCGGGGGCGCCACCTCGGTCGAGCTCGCCGAGCACCTGGGCGTCACCAAGCAGGCCGCCTCCAAGATCGTGGCCGAGCTGGAGGACTGGGGCTACGTCGAACGCCGCCCGCACGCCACCGACGGCCGCGCCCGCGTGCTGGCCCTCACGGACAAGGGCCGCGCCTACGTACGGCACGCCGACGACATGTGGGCCGACATCGAGGACCGGTGGGGCGAGGTGATCGGGGCCGAGCGGCTGGACCGCATCCACGAGGACCTGCGGGCCTACGTGGACGAGGTCGCGGGGGGGCGCGCGGTTCTGCGCCCCATCTGGTGACGGGCTTGGGACAATGGGAAGCATGAACGTTCCTGAGGTGGAAGTGCACGCCGTACCCGGTGACGGGTTCCTGCTGGACGTGAGAGAAGACGACGAGTGGCACGCCGGGCACGCGCCGGCGGCCGTCCACATACCGCTCGGTGAACTGCAGACCCGGGTGGAGGAGATCCCCAAGGACGCGACCGTCTACGTGGTCTGCCGGGTCGGCGGCCGGTCCGCGCACGCCGCGGCCTGGCTCAACCACGTCGGCTACGACGCGGTCAACGTCGGCGGAGGCATGCAGTCCTGGGCCTTCGCCGGCCGTGCCATGGTGAGCGAGACCGGCCAGGAGCCGTTCGTCGCCTGACCTGATGCTTGTCAGAAAGAGGGCGGATGGCATACTTCTGGACGAAAACATTTACCGCGGGAGCTCGGGCGCAACCGGGCTGAGAGGGCGGAACCACGCAGAGGGCCGAGAACGGCCCTCCGGCGCGCCGCCGACCGCATGAACCTGTCCGGGTAATGCCGGCGTAGGGAGAGTGTGATGGCGTCCGACGTCGCCGAGCCCGACCATGCCCCGGTCAAGCATGCCGAGGCCCCCCTCACCCTCGACGAGGCGCCGCCCAAGGCCCTCGGCGTGCTCGACCAGGGCGCCCTCTGGGCCAACCTCGGAGTCAGCCTGCTCGGGTTCTCCGGAGCGATCGCGCTGATCGACCCGCTGGGCGACCGGCCCCTGAGCTTCCTGGCCGCGGTCACCGCCGCGGTCGTCGGCAGCCTCGTCGGCACCGCGATGGTGGCCCTGGCCGCGATCCCCGGCCAGCAGACCGGCGCCCCGGCGATGGTGCTGCTGCGCGGGCTGTTCGGGGCCCGGCTCTCGTACGTCCCGACCGTCCTCAACATCGTCCAGATGCTCGGCTGGGGGGCGTTCGAGCTCTGGGTCATCGCCCAGGGCGCGCAGGCCATCGCCGGGTCCTTCGGGGTCGAGGTGCCCTACGCCGTCTGGGTGGTCCTCGGCGGGGTGATCACCACCGCGCTGACCGTCCGCCCGCTGGGCGCGGTCCGCCTGCTCCGCCGCTACGTCACCGCCGGTGTGATCATCTCGATGATCTGGTTCACCGTCGAGCTGTTCGGCCGCGGTCCGTCGATCGGCACGGGCACCTGGGAGGCGTTCGCCCCCTCCGTCGACTACGTGATCGCCCTGTCGGTCTCGTGGGTGCCGGTCGCGGCGGACTTCGCCCGGTTCTCCCGCTCCGGCCGGGCCGCGTTCACCGGCGTGGTCGGCGGCTACACGATCGCCCAGGTGGCCTGCCTGACACTGGGCATCGCCGCGCTCGCGCTGGTCGGCAACGACCCGGGCAGGGTGTGGGACCCGTTCGTGGCGGCCTCGCTCGGCTGGCTGTTCTTCGGCATCCTCGTGCTGCGCGAGACCGACCAGCCGTTCGTGAACGTCTACTCCACCGCGATGTCCCTGCAGAACCTGCTGCCCCGGCTGGACCGCAGGGTCATCTCCGCCGGCACCGGCGTACTGGTCACCCTGCTGGCGATCTTCGTCGGCGCCGACACCTACACCGCCTTCCTCGGCCTGATCGGCGCGGTCTTCGTCCCGATGTTCGCCGTCCTGGCGGTGGACTACTTCCTGCTCGGCGGCGGGAGCCGCTGGGACACCTCGGAGGACGCGCCCTCGCGCTGGCTGATGGTCGTCCCGTGGGTGCTCGGCTTCGCGGCCTGGTGGATGCTGGCCGCGCTGCCGACCGCGCAGGAGCTGGGCTGGTGGACGCGCTTCTGGACCGGCGCCCGCGACCTGGTCGGGTTCGCCCCGCAGCCGTGGATGAGCGCGGCCCTCGGCGCGTTCCTCGTCTCCGGCCTGGTCACCCTCGGCCTGGGCGCGCTGCGCCGCCGGTAGCGGCGCCCGGAAGGCGCGGCTCCGCGGGCGGGCCGTACGGGACCACCGCCCGCCCGCGGGGCCCGGACCGCCCGCGAGCCCGTGCGAGGGCCGCGGGACACGTGGGTCAGCGGAGCCCCTCGATCCGCAGGAGCCGCTCCTTGACGGCCGTTCCCCCCGCGTAGCCGCCGAGGACGGACTCGCTCTCCACCACCCGGTGGCAGGGCACGACCACGCACACCGGGTTGCCGCCGAGCGCGTTGCCGACCGCCCGCAGCGCCCGCGGCCTGCCGATCCGCTCGGCGATCTGGCGGTAGGTGGTCACCGTCCCGTACGGCACCGCGAGCATCATCTGCAGCACGGTCCTGGCGAACGGGGTGGCCAGCCGGAGGTCGACCGGGGCGGTGAACGTGCGCAGGCGGCCGGAGAAGTAGGCGTCCAGCTCCCGGCGGACCGGGTCGATCCGCCGGGGGTCGGCCCCGATGAACGTGCTGACGCCCCTGGCGATGCGCTCGAAGACGACGCTCTCGTCCTCGTAGCCGCAGGCGACCACCCCCCGCCCGGTCACCGCGAGCACCATGCGGCCCACCGGCCCGTCGTGGGTGCCGAACGCGACGTCGGGATGCCTGTCCCCGACGTAGGTGGGCGAGGTCGCTCGCAGCAGTGCGTCGAGGTCGCCGGACGACCCGGATGACATGGCCCCACCCTTTCCCGTTCAGGTGTGTGGTGACCGCAGCGTATCGGACGGATCGCATCGGAGAGCGCCGGCACATGCAGGACGAAAGTGCCAAGATCCATCCGCTCCGGGCGGCAAGATGGGGCATGTGCGTGATGACATGAGCGCGATCAGTGACGAAGCCGTCGGCGGGATGATCGTCGGAAGCTCCCCCAACGCGATCGTCGCGCTCGACCGGGACCAGATGATCATCAACTGGAACCCCGCGGCCGAGCGCCTGTTCGGCTGGCCGGCGGGGGAGGCCGTCGGACGCCGGCTCCCGATGGTCCCCGAGGAGCTCACCGCCGAGCACAACGCGGTTCTGGAACGGGTCCGCACCGGCGGCCGGGTCTCGCTGCGCACCCGGCGGTTCCGCCGGGACGGCAGGCTGCTCGACGTCCGGGTGGACACCGGAGCGCTCTGCTCGGAGGCCGGGACCCTGCTCGGCTACGTCAGCGTCTACCACCCGGCCCAGGACGACGAGACCGCCAGCGAGAAGATCCTCCGCCGCGCGCAGCTCGTCCGGAGGCTGACCGACGTGGTCGCCGACATCAACGCCGAGCTGGAGCTGCCCACGGTGCTCGACCGGATCGCCGCCAGCCTCACCGAGCTGACCGGCGCCGACGCGGGCGGGATCGTGCTCATCGAGGGCGACCGGCTCCGCCTGGTGGCCTGCCACCGGCTCCCCGACGTGCTCCGCGGCACCACCGCCGACCTGCGCGCCAGCCTGGTGGGCAGGCTCCTGCGGGCCGGCCGGACCGTGATGATGGAGACCGCCGACCAGGCCCGCTCCGACGAGCCGGCCTGGTCGTGGCTGCCCGGCCTGCACACCATCGCGCTCGGCGTGGCGGCGGTGGGCGGCCGGCCGTACGGCGCGCTCTACGCCCTGTTCGCCAACGGCCGGGCCGGCCATGTCGAGCTGGAGCTGCTGGAGCTCCTCGCCGGGCATGCCGGGATCGCCGTGGACAACGCCATGGCCTACCAGGAGGCCGTACGGCAGCGCGCCCACGAGCGCGCGGTGTTCGACGCCAGCGCCGACGGCATCGCGGTCCTCGACGGCATGGGCCGCGTCATCCAGTGGAACCCGGCCGCCGCCGAGCTGACCGGCTTCCACGCCGCCGAGATGATCGGCGAGCCGCCGCCGTTCCCGCTGCCCGACCCGGGGGACAAGCTCACCTACCAGCTGCCCTCGGGCATCTGGCTGGACGTGCTCCGCGCGGAGATCGTGGAGACCGGGGAGACCGTGGTCGACTTCCGCGACATCACCCGGGCCAAGGAGCTGGAGGAGGCCAAGGACCTGTTCCTGGCCACCACCAGCCACGAGCTGCGCACCCCGATCACCGTGGTCCGCGGCTTCGCCGCCATGCTCGACACGCGCTGGGACGGCCTGAGCGACGCCGAGCGCCGCTCGGCGGTCCACACCATCGCCGAGCGGGCGCGCTCCCTCGGGCAGCTCATGGACCACCTGATGCTGGGCTCGCGCGCCGGGGCGGGCGAGCTCACCCTCAAGATCGAGGGCTTCGACCTCGGTGCGCTGATCCGGGCCGCCACGCTGGGCCTGCCGGTCCTGTCCGAGGTGCACCGGGTCGAGGTGGTCGTCCCCGACGGGCTGCCGGAGGTCTCCGGGGACGCGCTGGCCACCGACATCGTGCTGGGCCAGCTCCTGGAGAACGCGTTCAAGTACTCGCCGGACGGAGGTCTGATCAGGGTCGAGACGTGGCCGGAGGGCGACCGGGTGGTCCTCGTCGTCGACGACGAGGGCGTGGGCATCGCCCCGGCCGACCGGGAGCGGGTCTTCGAGCGCTTCGTCCAGGTGGAGAGCGGGAACCGCCGCCGGTTCGGCGGGGTCGGCCTCGGCCTCTACATCGTGCGCAGCCTCGCCCGCGCCCAGGGCGGCGACGTGTCCGCCTATCCCCGGCCGGGCGGGGGGACCCGGATGCGATTGGTCCTGCGCAGAGCCGACACGCCGGACGCCCTTACCGGCTCCGACACGCCAGCGCGGTAACGAGGCGGCAACGGGAGGGATGATCTATCGTCCAATGTGCACAAGCTGTGATCGGGGCACGGTTTCCATGGGAGGAGAACGGGGCATTTCGGTCGTATCTGGGGTGTGTTCCTCAGGGGGAACAGAGATACGGGGAGGTGAGTCCGTCGAGCGTCGTGTTGTTGCCGTACGCACCGTCCAGCGTCGCCGTCGCACGCCAATGCCTCAGCTCTGACCTGCAGGAATGGGGCGTCTACGAGAGTGCGATAGACGACGCCGTGCTGGTGGTGAGCGAGCTGCTGAGCAACGCTCTCCGGCACGCGCACCCCCTGCCGTCCGGGCAGATCAAAGTGGCATGGCGCTGGACCGATGGACATGTCGAGGTAGCGGTGAGTGACGGGGGCGCCGCCACCGAACCACGGGCCGGGAGGGCTCCGCTCTCCTCGTTGGGGGGACGGGGTCTGGGCATCGTCGAATACCTGGCCGACCGATGGGGGGTCAGGCACGAGGGCGAGATCACCACGGTCTGGGCGATCGTGACGACTCTCAACCACAAGGCCAACGGCCAGGAGCTCGGGGGCCGGATCGGCGGGCGCTACGCCGGGAACGGCCACCTGGGCAACGGCCACCAGGGGAACGGCCACCGTCCCGTCGCCGAGGCCGCCCTGCCGGAGCACATCTGAGCCTTCCTGCGGGCCGCCGCCGCGGTGGCCCGCAGGACGAGGCCGGTCCTCCGCGGCCGGGCGGCTCAGCCGTGCGTCACCTGGAGAACCGCGTCACCTGGAGAACCGCGTCACTTGGAGAACCTGGCCGCGACGGTGACCCCGGCGACGACCAGGAACGCCACGGCGGCCAGCACGAACAGGAACTTGAAGAGCCCGAACAGGGCGGGCAGCACGAGCCCGAACACCACGTAGAGCGCGAGAACGCCGCCCAGGACTGCCATCACGGTACGACCCATGGGTCCACCGTACGCCGCAGGCCGGTCCGGGACGCGGCGGGACGCATAACGATCAGGTCTTACGGACCGGTGACGGGATTCGGCGACCGGTCGTGTCCCGCCTACCGTGGGAAGCATGAGCGCGCGGATTCTGGTGGTCGACGACGACCCGACGGTGGCCGAGGTCGTGGCCCGCTACCTCGAACGCGACGGGCACACCGTCGAGTGCGTCGGCGACGGCGCCGAAGCGCTCAGGCGCGCCCTGTCCAGCCCTCCCGACCTGCTCGTGCTCGACCTGATGCTGCCCAAGATGGACGGCCTGCAGGTCTGCCGGAAGCTCAGGGAGCGCTGGCCGGTCCCAGTGATCATGCTGACCGCGCTCGGCGAGGAGATCGACCGGGTCGTCGGCCTGGAGACCGGCGCCGACGACTACGTCACCAAGCCGTTCAGCCCCCGCGAGCTGGCCCTGCGGGTGCAGTCGGTGCTGCGGCGGGCGCGCGGCGCCTCGGTCCCGGCGGGCACGGGTGTGCTGCGGGACGGCGAGCTGGTGGTCGACGTGGGCGCCCACGAGGTACGGCTCGGCGAGGAGGAGATCATGCTGACCGCCCGCGAGTTCGACCTCCTGGCCCACCTCATGCGCAACCCCCGCCAGGCCTTCAGCCGCTCCGACCTGCTCGACCAGGTCTGGGGCTGGTCCTTCGGCGACTCCTCCACGGTGACCGTCCACGTCCGCCGCCTCCGGGAGAAGATCGAACCCGATCCGACCGTCCCCCGGCGCATCGTCACGGTGTGGGGCGTCGGCTACCGCTACGAGCCCCTGGCCCTGCCGTGATCCCGGAGATCGTGGAGATCGCGGCGGTCACCGCGGGGCTCGGCCTGCTGGTGGCGCTGACCGGGCTGGGCGCGATGCGCCTGCTGCGGGAGCGGTCGATCGGGGTGATGCTCGCCGTGGTCGCGGCCGTCCCCGTCGCGGTGACGGTGGCGGGCGTGGTGGCGATCACCCTGAAAATGATCATCGAGGGCAGGCCCAGGGACATCGTGCTCAGCGTGGTCGCCGTCGGCGGCCTGGTCGGGCTGGGGGTGGCGGCCGTGCTCGCCCGGCGGGTCGTGGCCGCCAGCCGCAGGCTCGTCGCCGCCGTGCACGAGGTCCCCCCGTCCGGCGAGTTCACCCCGCCGGACGGGCTGCCCGCCGAGCTCGGCACGATCGCCGCCGCGCTGGACGAGGCCTACCGGCGCATCCGCCTCGGCCACGAGCGCGAGCGGACGCTGGAGGGCGCCCGCCGCGAACTCGTGGCCTGGGTCAGCCACGACCTGCGCACCCCGCTGGCCGGGATGCGGGCCATGGCGGAGGCCCTGGAGGACGGCGTGGCCGCCGACCCGGAGACCGTGAAGCGCTACCACACCCAGATCCGGCTGGAGGTGGACCGCCTCTCCGGCATGGTGGACGACCTGTTCGAGCTGTCCAGGATCCACGCGGGGACGCTGCGCCTGTCCCGCGGCCGGATCGGCCTCGGCGACCTGGTCGCCGACGCGCTGGCCGGGGTGGAGCCGCTGGCCCGGGCCAAGGGGGTGCGGCTGGCGGGCGAGGTGGAGCCTGCGGTGCCCGTCCACGCGGACGCGGGGGAGCTCTCCCGGGCCCTGCGCAACCTGGTGGTCAACGCGATCAGGCACACGCCGGGCGACGGCGCGGTCGTGGTCCGCGCGGCGGTGGAGGGCGACCGGGCGTGCCTGTCGGTGGCCGACTGCTGCGGCGGCATCCCCCCGGAGGACCTGCCCCGCGTGTTCGACGTGGCCTTCCGCGGCGAGGCGGCCCGGAGCCCGCGCCCCGACGGGGCGGGCGCCGGGCTCGGTCTGGCGATCGCCCGCGGCATCGTGGAGGCCCACGAGGGCGCCATCGGCGTCGTCAACGAAGGCCCCGGCTGCCGCTTCGAGATCCGCCTTCCCCTAGCGCCGAGCCCCCGCTCTCCGGCTGGGCCGGGATCATGACGCTCACCTGGGCCCGGCCGGGTTCTCCGCCGGCCTCCCCGCCGCCCGGCCCGGAGTCGTCGGGCTCGACGGGGTGACGGGCGTCACCGGCGGGGCGGGCGGGGGCGTCTTCCCCGCCGCGGGGCTCCCGCGCGGTGCCGAAGGTCTCCGACATCGCGCGGAAGGTCGGGCACGGCCAGCGCCACATGCAGCTCCGGCAACGCAGGATCGGATGCGCGGTGTCGCTGGTGATGCCGCCCGCGTCACGGGGCTGGTGGAGGTCGAGGAGCCGGACCCCGAGAGTGGCGAAGTCCAGCAGCTCCTCCCTGGCCGTTTCCAGGAAGTCGAGGTCGTCGCCGGTCAGGCGGGCCCTGATCGGGACGGTCCCCTCGCGGCTCACCAGGCCGCGGAGCAAGGCGGTGGCGTCCCGCCACGGCGTGGATCGCTCCGCGCGGGTGATGGCCGACTCCAGTCGCTCTCGGAGCCGCTGTCGCGGGAGGTCCTCAGGAAGATCGATGTTCATGGATTCTGTCAGGCCCGTTTCTCACTCGACGTCCGTCGCCCGTCCGTGCAGCGGCGGTCGGGAGGTTCCGGGCCTCCCCCTTTCCGGCCTAGCCGGCGTTGCACAGTGTCAAGCTTTGCGCACCGAGGGTTCCCGTGAAGGGAGAACGGGGACAAAGAACGGGTGAGTCGGATCGGCGGGCGCCCGGCGGCGCCTCCGGCCGTGAGGGGGACACCCTCTAGACGAGAGAAACGTGACCGGAGGGCTTCGCGCCGCTAGTGTGCCCGCTGTGGAGCTAAAAGTCTCAACTCGATCTCATGGCGGGCACACCGTCATGGCCATTGTCGGAGAAATCGACCTATATACCGCACCTCGCCTGCAGGCCGAGTTCACTCGGCTGCTTGAGGAGAGCGCCACGACCCTCGTGGTCATCGACATGTCCGGCGTGGAGTTCTGCGATTCCACCGGGATGAACGTGCTGCTCTCCGCGCTCAAGCGGCTGCGCGAGCGCGGAGGCGCGCTGGAGGTGGCCGGGCCCAGGCCCGCCGTCCGCAAGATCCTTCAGGTCACCGGCCTCGACTCGGTGTTCACCGTGCACGAGACGGTCCCGGAAGAGCTGCTCGCGGTGGAATCCCAGGGGTGAGCCGCCTCCATGACGCGGGTCCGGGGGGTGGACGCCGCATGCACGACGGTCTTCGCGCGGGCCGGGGGCGGAGGCCGTGACCGGCACAGCAGTGATCATCCCGGCGAAGGACGAGGCCGACCGGATCGGGGCCACCGTGACGGCGGCCCTGGCGCTCTCCGGGGTGGACCTCGTCGTGGTCGTGGACGACGGCTCGGCTGACCGGACGGGCCAGGTGGCCAGGGCCGCGGGGGCCCGCGTCGTACGGCACAGCCACAACCGGGGCAAGGCCGCCGCGATGGAGAGCGGCGCGGAGGTCGCGCGCCTGCTGGACGGCGAGGGTGAGGACCCGCGCCATCTGCTGTTCCTGGACGCGGACCTGGGCGAGACCGCGCACACGGCCGCGCCCCTGATCGAGCCGGTCCGGGCAGGCGAGGCGGACATGACCATCGCGGTCTTCGTCACCCGGGTCAAGCTGGGCGGTCACGGGTTCGTGGTGCGGCTCGCCCGCGAGGGCATCGAGCGCGCCACCGGCTGGGCTCCCGCCCAGCCCCTCAACGGCCAGCGCTGCCTGACCAGAGCCGCCTTCGAGGCGGCCCGGCCGCTGGCCCGCGGCTTCGGGGTGGAGACGGGCCTCACGATCGACCTGATCCGCAGGGGGTTCCGGGTCCGCGAGGTCGAGGTGGAGATGGCCCATCGGGCCACCGGCACCGACTGGAGGGCCCAGATCCACCGGGCGCGGCAGTTCCGCGACGTCGGCCGCGCCCTGCTGGCGCGCAAGGCCCTGCGCCGCTGACAGGGCCCCCGGCAGAGCCGCTGACAGGGCCGCTGACAGGGCCGCCGGCGGAGGCCGCCGATCACCGGGACCTGCGACCGGGCCGGGCCGGGCCGTCCCCCGGATGTGCTGGAATTTGCGGGTGACCCTGGATGCGGCGGCGGCCCCGAAGAACACGACGCGTGACCCGCGTGACGGCCTGGGCGTCCTCGCACCCGCGGCCATGGGCGCGTCGGTCGTCCTGACGCTCCTGATCGGTGCGCTGGGGCCGTCCGCCATGGTCCCCGCGCTGGCCGGGCCGTCCTGGGAACCCCCCTACTCGCTGGGCGCCGGGCCGGACGCCCGCCTGGTGATCGCGCTGGCGGCCGCCGCGATCCTGCTGGGCGGGGCCGGGCTGGGGGCGGCGCTGCACTCCCGGTGGCGACCGGACCCGCGATGGCTGCTGGCGGCGGGGTCCGCCGCGGCCGCGGTCCTGGCCTTCCTGCCGCCCTCGGGCTCGGCCGATCACCTCAACTACGCCGCCTACGGCCGGCTCGCCGCCCTCGGGCACGACCCCTACGCCGTCACGCCCGCCGAGGTCCCCGCCGACCCGGTGGCCGGAGCCGTCGAGGAGTGGGCCGGGGTGACGAGCGTCTACGGGCCGGTGGCCACCGCCGTGCAGGCGCTGGCGAGCCTGGCGGCCGGTGACTCGGTCAGGCTGACCGTCTTCGGCATGGCGCTGTTCAACGCCGCCGCGTTCGTCGGGACCGCCCTGCTGGTCCACCGGTTCACCGCCGGGGACGAGGCCCTCCAGCGCCGGGCGGCGCTGCTCTGGGCGGCCAACCCGCTGATGATCTACCACCTCTCCGCCGGGATGCACGTCGACACCCTGGCCGTCTTCTGCATGGTCGCGGCCCTGGTCGCCTGGCGGGCGGGCGGCCGGTGGCGGTCCCTGGCCGCCACCGGGCTGCTGCTGGGCGCCGGGATCGGGGTGAAGCTCAACGCCGGGCTCGTCGCGCTCGGGCCCGCCTGGGAGCTGCGGCGCTCGCCCGCCCGGCTCGCCGTCGTCGCGGGAACGGCGACCGCCACGGTGGCGGTCGTCTACGGCCTCGCCGGGCCGCACGTGCTGGACCAGGTTGGCGAGGCCAGCAGGAAGGTCTCCCTCGGCACGCCGTGGCAGCTGGTCAAGCGCGGGCTGCAGGAGCTGTTCGGGAGCGGCGCCTACACGGTCTGGATCCAGCTCGGCTCCATGACCCTGCTCGCCGTCCTGGCCTGGCTGCTGCTGCGCGCCCTCCCCGCCGGCCGGGTCCCCGGGGCCGCGGGGGCCACCGGACCGGCCCCGGGGGCCACCGGACCGGCCCCGGAGGGCGACGGGTCCGGCCTGCGGGGTGCGGCGGGGGCTCCGGCTCCGGCGGTGGCCGCGGTGGTCGTGGCGGCCTGGCTGTTCGCCGCGCCGTACGCCCTGCCGTGGTACGACGGGCTGGCCTTCGCGCTGCTGGCGCTGGCCTCCTGGCCCGCGCTGGAGCTGTTCATGGTCGCCAGGGTGACGATCCTCTCCCTGGGATACCTCCCGGCCCGCGAGGCGCTCCGCCCCGACGACCTGCTCTGGCTGAAGACCGTGGTCAGGCAGGAGGTGGTGCCGTGGTCCCTGCTGGCTCTGACGGTCGCTCTGGGATGGTGGGCGGCGAGAGCCGGAGCGCGCGCACGCAGGCGGCCAGCGTCAGCGGCACCGCGACCGTGAGCGCCATCGCCGGGATCGCGATGCCCGAGTCGTTCATCAGGAAGCCGACGAGCGCGCAGGTCAGCGCACCGATCAGGCCGGCGCGCAGGGCGGGGGCCGACGCGTAGGCGCGGCCCAGCGCGGCGGCTCCCCAGCGGGAGGGCCGGTTCAGCACCAGGAACAGGAAGGCCAGTGCGACCAGCGAGAGCAGGGTCAGCGACCAGTTCCCGACCGTGACGCCGACCATCGCGCCGAACTTCCGGGAGACCACCGTCCACGCCTCGCCGTCCAGCACCTGCTGGACGAACGCGCCCAGATGGGTGCGCCGCCCGGCGGGGCGCGACCAGTCGGCGACCGCGATCGCGCCGATCAGCACGGCCCCGGCCAGGCCGACCAGGCCGAGCCCGGCCACCGAGACCCGGCGGCCGGTCAGCAGCGTCACGAAGACGGCCACCCCGGCCAGGAACGCCGGGACCCCGCCGAAGTCCGCTCCCCACGCCGGCCAGCCGTCCGCGAAGACCGCCAGCCCGCCGTACAGCACGCAGACCGCCACGGCGAGCCCGCGCCGCCCGCGGCCGGTCAGCCACTGGGCGATCCCGGCCAGGGCGAGGATCGTGCCGGCCGAGTAGACGGCGAAGGCGATGTTGCCGAAGCCGTAGAAGCGCCCGCCGGTCACCGGCTCGTAGCCGGTGACGGCGTTCACCTGGAGCGTCGAGCCGGTCATCACGTCGAGCAGCAGGGCCAGCGAGGTGATCCCGGCGACCGCGGTCAGCGGGCCGAGCACGTGCGCCCGCCACGGCCCGGCGAGGGCGAGCCCGGCGACCGCGCAGGCGATGCCGAGGATGGTCAGGACCACCCCGGCCATCGGGACCGGGAACGTCCACCACGGCACGAGCTGGGCCAGGAAGGTGGCGACCGCGATCGAGCCGCTGACCGTGGCGACCGCCCGGACGGCGGTCAGCGCCCGGGCGCCGCCCCAGCCCCGGCGGATCGCCGCGGCGGCCAGCAGGTAGAAGAGGATCTGCACGGTGACGAAGGCGGTGAAGAACGGCCCGCGCACCTGGCGCAGGACCTGGCTGGCCAGGTCCTCGTCGGCCAGGTCCGCCACGAGGGCGGAGGCCGGTCCGCCGGCCGGGGAGCCCGCGGTCCAGGCCCGGCCGACGACGGAGGTGGGCGCGTCCAGTCCGAGCAGGGCGAGCGCGGTGGCGGTCAGGTCGGTGAGGGTGACCAGGCCGTCCTGGCGGGTCGAGGCCGCGGTGAGGCGGCCGCGCGGGTACGGCCCGCCGCCGGGGGACGGGCCGTAGGCGATCGCCACGTGCAGGTGGGCCGCGGAGGCGGTGTCGGACACCCCGCCGACCAGGAGCGCCGTGTCCGGCGGGAGCCGGTCGAGGACCGCGCCCACCTGCCGGTCGGCCGAGGCCACCGCCTCCCGCCTGGCCTGTCCGGTCAGGGAGGCGTGCTCGCCGCCTTCGCCGGTCCCGGCGCCGATCCACGCCCGGGCCAGGTCCCCGGCCTCGACCACGACGAGCCGGTACGGCGCCAGGTCGCCGAGTTGCTCCACGCTCTCCGCGTATCTCCCGACTTTTCCCGATGTGTCGGCTGCACCCAGGACGGCGCCCGGCCCGACCGCGGCGACCTGTCCCCCGGCCGTCGTCACGAGCCGCCCCAGCTGACCCAGCACCGGGTTGTAACCGGTCCCGGTGTTGAAGGCCGCCAGCTCGGCCCAGCCCGGCACGCTCACCCCCGCGCCGGAGACCGGCGGGGGCGAGGGAAGGGCGCAGGCCATGCCGGGGGTCCCCGCCCGCTGCCCGGCCGAGACGGTCAGCCAGCCCTCCACCGGGCAGATGAACCCCCGCCCCTGCGGCGGCGCCGCCCGGGTGGACATCGACGCCGACCCCCCGGCCTCCACGAGCCTCCACAGGTTCGGCGTCCGCGCCCGGTCCAGGTCGCTCCAGAGCAACCCCGGCACCCCGAGGACCACCACTCTGGCGGCACCGCGCCGCCCGGGCCCCCCGGCGGGCGCCGGGGCGGACGGACGGGCGAGGTGGTCCGCGGAGGACGGGCCCGTGGAGGACGGTGCGGCGGGCGGCGTGGCGGAGGCGGCGGCCGTACCCGGACCGGACAGGACCAGGAGCACGGCGGCGGGCAGCAGCAGGACGGCTGCTCTCCGGAGGGGATTGCTGAGCGCAATGAATATCGCGCTCAGCAATCCCCTCCGGGAAGACAGTCCTCCAGGAAGAGGCGGGACTCGGCTCGCGGGCCCCGGTGGGACCGTCCGAGACGGTGGCCGATCCGTGACCGCGGAGAGCACGCAGGGCCGCAGGGGCACCGGGGCGGTGCCGGGTGACGCGGAGAGCGGCCGGGCCGGGGCGGTGCCGGGTGACGCGGAGAGCGGCCGGGCCGGGGCGGTGCCGGGTGACGCGGGGAGCGGCCGGGCCGGAGCCGTACCGGACGGCCGGTGGTTCCCGCGTGCTGAGCTCATCCGATCCCCCGTATCCGTTCCCGCCGGTCTTTCCGGTCGTTCACGGTAGCCTGCCTCGTCGTGACGAGTGGCGAGGTGAGCGTGGGCGACCGGCCGGCGGGCGGGCGGGTGGCGGGCGGACGGCCGGTGTGGGTGTGGCCGCTCGCGCTGCTGATCGTCGCGGCGGCCGCGGCGCCCCTGGTGCTCCACTGGCTCGGCAACCCCGACGACCAGCGCCTGGTCGACCTGGACGTCTACCGTACCGGCGGGGAGATGGTCCTCTCCGGGCGGCCGGTGTACGACTTCTTCACGCCCGCGCCGCAGTTGCTGCCCTTCACCTACCCGCCGATCGCGGCGCTGCTGGCCGCGCCGCTGGCGGCGATGTCCTGGCCGGCGGCGCAGTGGGTGTGGACGGCGGGGATCTTCGCCACCCTGGTGGTCACCGTCGGGTACGGCTTCCGCGAGGCGCTCGCCCGCATCGGCCGCCCCGGCACGGCCGCGGGCGGGCCGGAGCGCGGCGGACCGGTCCCGCGGGTGCCGCGGCCGGTCTGGATGCCGCTGGCGTTCGCGTTCCTGACGGTCGCGTGCACCTACCTGATGCCGATCAGGGACCAGGTCCGCTTCGGACAGGTGGACATCCTGCTGGTCGCGCTCTGCCTGGCCGACTGCGCGGCGCGGCGGCCGGTGTGGCCGCGCGGCATGCTGATCGGGCTGGCCACGGCGGTCAAGCTCACCCCCGGCGTCTTCCTGATCTACCTCCTCGTCACCGGGTTCGGCCCCGGGGCGCGGGAGGAGCAGCGCAGGACCTTCTTCATGGCCGCCTTCACCGCCGCGCTGCTGACCCTGCTGCCGTTCCTGGTGATCCCGGCCGACGCCGCCGACTTCTGGTTCCGCGCGCTGCTCGACCCCGAGCGGCTCGGGTCCAACGCCGCGACCACCAACCAGTCGATGCGCGGCATGCTCATCCGGCTCTACCTGCCCGACACGCTGACCGGCCTGATCTGGGTCGCCCTGGTGGCGGTCGTCGGCCGGTACGGCTTCCTCCACGCCCGCCGGGCGCTGCTCGGCGGGGACGCGCCGACCGCCTTCGCCCTGGTCGGGCTGATGGCCGTGCTGCTCTCCCCGGTGGCCTGGATCCACCATCTGGCCTGGGTGGTCGTGGTGCTCGGCGCGATCGCGGGCGACGGGCGGGACCCGGTGCGGGTCCGGGTGGCGGCCGGGGTGTGGCTCTACTACGTGGTGCCGATCCCCTGGTGGGGAGTGGCGATCAGGGCGGCGGAGATCCCGGTCGTCAGCCCGGTGCTGGGCAAGATCGTGCAGAACGCGTTCGGGCTCGGCGCCCTGGGGCTGGTCTGGCTGCTCGGAGTCTGGCTGCCGAGACGGCGCGAGGCCTTCCGCGAGGAGGCCCTGCGGGCCGTGCCGTCCTGACCTGCGGGCTCCCGGGAGGCGTCTGCGGGTCGTCCCTTCCGCGGGGGAATTTTCCGGGCGCCGAGTGTGCCGTTCTGCGCGCACTTCCGGACACCCGCCGGATAACCTGGTGGTATGCCGAAACTCGCCTATCTGGGACCGGAGGGGACCTTCGCCGAGGAGGCCCTGCGGATCCTGGCGCCGGAAGCCGAGCGCCTGCCGAGCGCGAACGTCAGCGCGGCACTCGACGCCGCCCGGCGGGGCGAGGCCGACGGCGCCGTCGTCCCGCTGGAGAACTCGCTGGAGGGCGGCATCGCCACCACCCTGGACGAGCTCGCCTGGGGCGACCCGCTGCTGATCACCGCCGAGGTGCTGCTGCCGGTCGAGTTCTCGCTGCTGGCCCGCCCGGGCACCGAGATCGGGCAGATCAAGCGGGTCTTCTCCCACCCTGCGGCCCTCACCCAGTGCCGCGGCTTCATCGCCCGCGAGCTGCCGGACGCGGTGACCATCGCCGCCCCGTCGACCGCCGGGGCGGCCCAGGAGGTGTCCCTGCCCGCCTCGCCGTACGACGCGGCCATCGGCGCGCGCATCGCCGGGGAGCACTACGGCCTCGTCGAGCTGGCCGCGCGGATCGGCGACCGCTCCGACACGATGACCCGGTTCGTCCACGTGATCCGGCCCGCGCCCCTGCCCGAGCCCACCGGAGCGGACCGGACCTCCCTGGTGGTCTTCCTCTCCGACGACCACCCGGGCGCCCTGCTGGAGATGCTGACCGAGTTCTCGGTGCGCGGGGTCAACCTGACCCGCATCGAGTCGCGGCCCACCGGCGACGGCATCGGCCGCTACTTCTTCCACTTCGACTTCGAGGGCCACGTCGCCGAGGCCCGCGTCGGCGAGGCGATCTCCGGGCTCCACCGGGTCTGCTCCGAGGTCCGCTTCCTCGGCAGCTATCCGCGTGCCGACGGCGTGCCTCCTCAGGTCAAGCGGGGCACGGCCGACGCCGACTTCGCCGAGGCCGGCGACTGGCTGGCCAGGATCAGGACCGGGCTGGTCTGATCGCCGGGAATCCGGGAAATCATCAGAGAGCCTGAACGCAAGGCATCCGTGGCGCGTCCAACCTGATGAGGGAGGCGCCGTGGATGCCCGGCCGGGCGAGGGCGGGCCGGACGGACGGCGAGACCGGCGCCCACCGGGTCGCGGGCCTGAAGGCGCTGCGGTGGCGGGCGGGGCCCCCGAGCCGGGGACGCTCCGGTAGGCGGTATATCCGCGCGGGCGGGAGCCGTACGTCGGTACCCTGTCTCTGTGATCGACCTGCGTACCCTTCGTGAGGATCCCGACCGGCTACGGGCGTCGCAGCGTGCCCGCGGTGCAGACGACTCCGTCGTCGAGACGCTGCTCGACCTGGACGAGCGCCGCCGCTCCGCGCTGAGCTCGTTCGAGTCCCTGCGCGCCGAGCAGAAGACCATGGGCAAGTCCGTCTCGAAGGCTTCGGGCGAGGAGAAGGCGGCGCTGCTCGACCGCGCCAAGGATCTCGCCGCCCAGGTCAAGGAGCGGGAGGCCGAGGCGGAGAAGCTGGCGGCCGAGCTCGACGCGGTCCTGCAGACGGTGCCCAACATCGTCGAGGAGGACGCCCCGCACGGCGGCGAGGACGACTACGTCGTCCTGGAGGAGGTCGGCGAGAAACGGGCCTTCGACTTCGAGCCCCGGGACCACCTGGAGCTGGGCGAGCTGCTCGGCGCCATCGACATGGAGCGCGGGGCCAAGGTCTCGGGCGCGCGGTTCTTCTTCCTCAAGGGCGCCGGCGCCCGGCTCCAGCTCGGCCTGCTCAACATGGCCATGCAGCAGGCGGTCGCGGCCGGGTTCACACCGATGATCACCCCGGTCCTGGTGAAGCCCGAGGCGATGCAGGGCACCGGCTTCCACGTGGCCCACGACAAGGAGATCTACCGCCTGGCCGAGGACGACCTCTACCTGGTCGGCACCTCCGAGGTGCCGCTCGCGGCCTACCACGCCGACGAGATCCTCGACGCCGCCGCGCTCCCGCTGCGCTACGCGGGCTGGTCGTCCTGCTTCCGCCGCGAGGCGGGCTCGTACGGCAAGGACACCCGGGGCATCATCCGCGTCCACCAGTTCGACAAGGTCGAGATGTTCTCCTACTGCCGTCCCGAGGACGCGCACGAGGAGCACCTGCGCCTGCTCGCGTGGGAGAAGGAGATGCTCGCCAAGATCGAGGTCCCCTACCGGATCATCGACACGGCGGCGGGCGACCTCGGCACCTCCGCCGCGCGCAAGTTCGACTGCGAGGCGTGGATCCCCACCCAGGGCCGCTACCGCGAGCTCACCTCGACCTCCAACTGCACCGACTTCCAGGCCCGCCGCCTGGCCGTGCGCTTCCGCGACGCCGGGGGCAAGCCGCAGCACGCCGCCACGCTGAACGGCACGCTGGCCACGACCCGGTGGATCGTCGCCATCCTGGAGAACCACCAGCAGGCCGACGGCTCGGTCGTCGTCCCCGAGGCCCTGCGCCCCTACGTCGGCCTCGACGTCCTGGAGCCGGTCAAGTAGGCCCCGAGGCGGGGACCCGGCCGCTCAGGCCGGGTCCCCGCCGTCCCGCCGACCCGGCCCGCCGTACGGCCCGCTCGGAGCGGGGTCACGGTCACCCGACGAGGTAGCGCTGGAGGGTCGGGCCCAGCCAGTGCACGATCTCCTCGCGCGACATGGCGGCGACGGGGGGCAGGCGGAGCACGTAGCGGCACAGGGCCATGCCGAGCACCTGGGCGGCGGCGAGCCCGGACCGGAGGGGGACCTGGGCCGGGTCGTCGTGCAGCCCTGCGACCAGCGGGCCGAGCTGGTCCGCGAAGATCCCGCGCATGCGCTCGGCGACGGCCTCGTTGGTGACGCCGGTGCGGAGCAGGATCATCATGCCCTCGTCGTCCTCCCACCGGTCGAGGAAGTGGGAGATGAGGGCCGTCCCCACGGTCTCGCGCGGGAGCCCGGCCAGGTCCGGGAGGCGCAGGTCGACGTCGGCCGCGGCGGCGAAGAGCTTCTCCTTGCTGCCGAAGTAGCGCATGACCATCGACGGGTCGATCGCGGCGTCCGCGGCGATGGCGCGGATGGTCGCCCGTTCGTACCCGTCGGCCGCGAAGCGCTCGCGGGCCGCGGCCAGGATCAGCGCCTTGGTGTCCTCCGAGGATCTCCTCATGCCAACGATTGTAGGCCAACAACTGTTGACTTCGCCGCCCGCGAGGCGCAGAGTTATGCCAACAGACGTTGACCAACAAGCGTTGGCATAAATCATCGGAGGCCGAGATGCTCCCCACCCGTACGGACGTCCTCGTCGTCGGCGCCGGGCCCACCGGGCTCACCGTCGCGGTCTCCCTGGCCGCGCAGGGCCACGACGTGACCGTCGTCGACGACCAGGCCGCCGGCGGCAACACCTCCCGGGCCGCGGTGGTGCACGCCAGGACGCTGGAGGTGCTGGAACCGCTCGGCGTCTCCGCCCGGCTGGTCGCCCGGGGCATCCGGGCTCCCCGGTTCACGATCAGGGACCGCGACCGGGTGCTCGTCCCGGTCGAGTTCGGAGGCCTCCCGACCGCCTACCCCTACACGCTGATGATCTCCCAGGCCGAGACCGAGCGGATCCTCCTGGAGCGCCTCGCCGAGCTGGGCGGCCGGGTCGCCAGGCCGTACCGGCTGGAGAGGCTCACCCAGGACGGCGAGGAGGCCACCGCGGTCATGGCCGACGGGAGCACCGTGCGGGCGAAGTACGCGGTCGGCGCGGACGGCATGCACAGCACGGTCCGGGAGCAGGCGGGCATCGGCTTCACCGGCGGGCGGTACGCCGAGTCGTTCAGCCTGGCCGACGTCCGGCTCACCGGCGGGGTGCCCGCCGGGGAAGTGGTCCTCTACTTCTCGCCCGCCGGGCTGGTCGTGGTCGCCCCGCTGCCCGGCGGGATCCACCGGATCGTGGCCACCGCGGACGAGGCGCCCGCCGCGCCCGACGGGGCCTTCGTCCAGGCGCTCCTGGACGCCCGGGGACCGGAGCGGGAGCGGGCGGTGGTGCACGAGGTCGTCTGGGGCTCGCGGTTCCGGGTCCACCACCGGGTGGCCGACGCCTACCGGGCGGGACGGATCGTCCTCGCCGGGGACGCCGCGCACGTCCACAGCCCCGCAGGAGGCCAGGGGATGAACACCGGTATCCAGGACGCCGCAGTCCTGGGGGAGGCGCTCAGCGCCGCCCTGAAGGGCGCGGAGGAGGCCCTGGACACCTACGAGGCGGCCAGGCGCCCGGTGGCCGGGCAGGTGGTGGCGTTCGCCGGCCGCCTGACCGCCCTCGCCACCATGAACCGGCACGCCCGCCCGGCCCGCAACCTGGCCCTGCGGACCCTGGCGCGGATCCCGGCCTTCCGCCGCACCCTGGCCCGGCGGCTCTCGGGGCTGGTCTACCGGGTCTGAGCCTCGCCGGGGGCGGTCTGAGCCCCGCCGGAGGGTGTGAGCCCCGCCGGAGGGGTCGGAAAGCACGAAGGCGGGGTTCGCGCAAAGCGAACCCCGCCTCTGTGACCTAGTGGTCTATGCGTCAGATGCCACGGACCTGCGAGGCCTGCGGGCCCTTCTGACCCTGCGTGATCTCGAATTCGACCCGCTGGCCGTCCTCGAGGCTACGGTAGCCGTTGCCGACGATCTCGGAGAAGTGCACGAACACGTCCGGCGCACCGCCGTCCGGTGCGATGAAGCCGAAGCCCTTTTCAGCGTTGAACCACTTGACGGTTCCCTGAGCCATTAAAGCTCTCCCTCAGGATTTGAAACTATGGGATTCACACCTCGTGAACCCCCGTGTGTCGTACAGCGGGGCCCCGGGTGGCTCAGATCTAGCTCTGGTCATGCACTACGGGATCAGCTAATACAACGCCATCACATCTAACACTATCCCGCCTCCGCGTGTTCCCGCCATCGGGAAGATTCCTCTCCAAGCGATCCCGGGACTGGCGCGGCAGGCATCACAGTGCAGACTGGGACCTGTTATGGGAAGTCCCCGCCTTGTCGCCACAGACCTCGATGGTACCGCCCTGCGTTCGGACGGCACTGTCTCACCCCGTACCGCCGCCGCGTTCGCCCAGGTCGAGAGCGCCGGGGCCGCGCTGGTCTTCGTGACCGGCCGCCCGCCGCGGTGGATGCACACCGTCGCGGGAGCCGTACACCACCGGGGGCTGGCCATATGCGCCAACGGCGCCCTCGTGTACGACCTGCACACCGAGCAGATCGTGAAATCCCACCTGATCGAGCCCGAGGTGCTCGAAGAGGTGGTCAGGAGGCTTCGGGAGAAAGTTCCAGAACTTTCCTTCTCAGTGGAATACGAGGGCGGATTTGCACACGAATCGGACTTTCGGCTGGGCGGCTGGGACAGCAAGGCCGTCGCCGGGCTCCGCGTCGGCACGGCCACCCTCACCTCGCGCCCCTGCGCCAAGCTCCTGGCCCTGCACCCCCGGATGGATCCCGACATCCTCCACGCGGCGGTGTGCGGGGTGGTCGGAGACCTGGTCACGCCCACCCACTCCAGCGGCCGGGCGCTGATCGAGATGAGCGCCCACGGCGTGACGAAGGCCTCGGCCCTGGCCGAGCTCGCCGAGGCGCAGGGGGTCGCACCGGCCGAGGTGGTCGCCTTCGGGGACATGCCGAACGACCTGCCGATGCTGCGGTGGGCGGGGACCGCCTACGCGGTCGCCAACGCCCACCCCGAGGTGCTGGCCGCGGTGCACCACGTGACCGCGGCCAACGACGACGACGGGGTCGCCCGGGTCCTCGAAGAGATCTTCTGAGCCCGGGCGCCGGGCCGTGCTCAGAGGTAGGGCCCGGAGCTCCCCTGCTGGTGGCCCTCCTGGTGGAGGGAGGCGCCGCCGGGCAGCGCCCGCCGCATGTTCTCCAACTGGGCGCGGGCGGCCATCTGCTGCGCGAACAGCGTGGTCTGGATCCCGTGGAACAGCCCCTCCAGCCAGCCGACCAGCTGGGCGTGGGCGATCCGCAGCTCCGCGTCGCTCGGCGGGGCGCCGTTCTCCTCGGTGAAGGGGAGCGACAGGCGCTCCAGCTCCTCCACCAGCTCGGGCGCCAGGCCGTCCTCCAGCTCCTTGATGGAACTCTGGTGGATCTCCTTGAGCCGCTTGCGGCTGGCGTCGTCCAGCGGAGCCGCGCGCACCTCCTCGAGGAGCTGGCGGATCATGCTGCCGATGCGCATCACCTTGGCGGGCTGCTCGACCAGGTCGGTGATCGACCGCCCGTCGCCTTCCTCCTCGGGCTGCATGCCCTGGGGGCCCACGACCACGATGTGCGGGGTGCTCTCCTCAGCGTTCATGGAATCAACCTACTAACTGCCGCCCGGTGGTGGGGCGGTCCAGAGCGCGGACACGACCCCCGTGATCACAAGTCGTTCGTCAGCAGGACCTTCCCGACGTGCTCGCCGGCCTCCACGATCCGGTGCGCCCGCGCCGCCTCGCTCATGGGCACCCGCGCGTGCACCACCGGGCGGATCGCACCGGCGTCGAACAGCGGCCAGACGTCGTCCACGACACTGCGCACGATGGCGCCCTTCTCGTCGACCGGACGCGAGCGCAGCGTGGTGCCGTGCACCGAGGCGCGCTTGACGAGCAGCGCCCCCAGGTCCAGCTCGCCCCTCGTGCCGCCCTGCATCCCGATCACCACGAGCCTGCCGCCGGTCTTGAGGGCCTTCACGTTCTGCGCGAGGTACCTGCCGCCGATGATGTCGAGGATCACGTCGGCCCGGACCTTCTCCGCGAAGTCCTCCTCGCGGTAGTCGATCCCCTCGTCCGCGCCGAGCTCCAGGCAGCGGGCGATCTTCTCGGCCGATCCCGCGGTGACGACGACGCGCGAGCCGAACGCCTTCGCCAGTTGCACGGCGAGCGTGCCGATCCCGCTGGCGCCGCCGTGGACGAGCAGCGTCTCGCCCTTGCGCAGCCTCGCGGTCATGAACACGTTGGACCAGACCGTGCACGCCACCTCGGGCAGGCCCGCCGCCTCGACCGGGTCCACCCGGTCCGGGACGCGCATGACCTGCTGCCAGGGGACGGCGACGCGCTGCGCGTAACCGCCGCCGGCCAGCAGCGCGCACACCCGGTCGCCCGGCGCGAACCCCTCGACGTCCGCGCCGACCTCGCCGACGACCCCGGAGCACTCCAGCCCGAGGTACGGCGGGGCGCCGGGGGGCGGGTCGTAGAGGCCCTGGCGCTGCAGGAGGTCGGCCCGGTTGACCGCGGAGGCCGTCACATCGATGATGATTTCTCCCCGTCCGGGACGGGGGTCGGGAACCTCCCGCCAGGAGAGGACCTCGGGCCCGCCGGGCCTGTCAATCATGATGGCGTGCATGCGGTTCACGCTATCGGGGAACCCAACTCGGTGGTTGCCTGCATCGAAGAGAACACGGGGCGTTAATCTTCAATGTGTTTGCTGCCCCTTTAGCCCATCCCGAGGGGGAACACGGTGGCAAGACACGATCGTGAGGAATCTCTCGAGGAACAGCTCGCCTGGCTCGACGCCATCAAGGAGCAGGAGGAGGCACCCGTCGCGGTGACCGTCGCCGCAGCCGCGGCGACGGACGACGCCGTCGCATCGCCATATCCGCAGGACCCGTGGAGCCTGGTGCCCACGGAGCCCGACACCGCCTCGTCGTCGCTGTTCCGCACGGCCGCCGACTCCGAGCACGCCGCCGCGGGCACGTCCGTGACCGTCGCGGACCCGCCGGCGGACCGGGAGACGGAGGCCGCCGACGCGGCGGACGCGGCCGAGTGGACGGAGGCCGCGGAGGCGGCGAGTTCCTTCACGCTGCCCGCCATGCCCTCCCCGGAGGACAACGACGCCTTCCTGGCCCCGCTCAAGCCGCTGCCCCGCCAGGAGTCCGGTTCCCCGGACCCCGGCGGCTCCGGCACGGGCTTCGGCTCCGGGACGACCGGCGAGTACGCGCCGGGCTCCTCCGCCGGGCCGGAGCCGGCCCGGGGGCTGTTCGAGGAGCCCAGGCGCGGCGAGGGAGCGGGCGAGTCCTTCACGCTCCCCTCCGCCGGCCTGCCCGCTCCGGGCCCGGAGCCGTCCGGCCCCGGCGGGACCGAGCCCGCCGCCGGCCGCTTCACGCCCGGCGCGGAACCGGACGCCGTCCGCTTCGGCCCGGGTGACACCGACCCCGGATACAACCGGTTCGGCCCGGGTGACACCGATCCCGGATACGACCGGTTCACGGCCGGCGGCACCGAGACCTCCGGCTCCTTCCAGGTGCCCGGCTCCTTCGGGACGGACCGGCAGGGCCCGGCCGCGCCGCAGGAGCACTCCGCTCCCGGCGCGTTCGCCCCCGACCTCTCCGAGACCGCCAAGGTCTTCCCCCGCGGCGGGGACACGGCCGCCGAACCTGGTCGCGGCGGGATCTCCGAGCCCGATCGCAACGACACGATCGGAGCCGTCCGGGCGGCGGCCTTCGGCACGGCCCGGAACGCCCCTCCCGCCGCCGATGACCAGGGCGCGGCCGAGCCGGTGCGGGAGCCGTACCCGGACGCGGCCGAGCCCGTGCGGGAGCCGTACCAGGCGCGCCGCCGCCAGCAGCCTCCGGCGCCCGCCTTCGGCGCCCCGCCCCGCCGGCAGGACCCGGGCACCCCCCGGCCGTCGGCCGACAGCCTGGACCCCGAGTCGCTGCTCAAGGGCCGCCGCAACGGGCCCTCCGGCGGCTGGCGCAAGCTGATCTTCAAGGCCTCGGCGGGCCTGATCAAGCCCGGCGAGTCCCCCGAGGTCCGCCGCCGCGGGGAGCTGCTCACCCGCGCCCGGACCCCGGTGGCCACCGGTCACCACCGCGTCGCCGTGCTCAGCCTCAAGGGCGGGGTGGGCAAGACCACCACCACGGTCGGCCTCGGCGCCACCCTCGCCCAGCTCCGCGGCGACCGGGTGATCGCCGTCGACGCCAACCCCGACCGGGGCACCCTGTCGGACAAGGTCGAGCTGGAGACCGCCGCGACCGTCCGCGACCTGCTGAACGAGCGCGGCCAGATCAAGCGCTACGTCGACATCCGGGCCTTCACCTCGCAGGCCCCGTCCCGCCTGGAGATCCTCGCCTCCGACAGAGACCCGTCGGTGTCCGAGGCCTTCAGCGCGTCCGACTACCAGTCGGTGGCCCAGGTCCTGGAGAACTTCTACTCGATCTGCATCACCGACTGCGGCACCGGGCTGCTCCACTCGGCCATGTCCGGCGTCCTCGGCCTGGCCGACCAGCTCGTCCTGGTCAGCTCCCCGTCCGTGGACGGCGCCAGGGCCGCCTCGGCCACGCTCGACTGGCTGGAGGCCCACCACTACGAGCACCTCGTCCGCTCCGCCACGGTGGTGCTGTGCAGCGTCCGTCCCCGGTCGAAGTCCACCGTCGACCTCGACCGGCTGGAGGCCCACTTCGCCGCCCGCTGCCGCGCGGTCATCCGCGTGCCGTACGACCCGCACCTGGAGGAGGGCGCAGAGATCGACCTGGAGAGGCTGCAGCCCGCCACCCGCGAGTCCTACCTCCGCCTGGCCGCGTCGGTGGGCGACGGGTTCGCGCCCGTGTCCGCCTGAGTCCGGGTACGGCGTGGCGCCTCGTCCGGGAGATCCGGACGAGGCGCCACGCGGTACGGGTCGTGAGAGACTAGGGTGCAATCTGACGCGTCCCGCGGGCGCGTCACCAGGAGAGCTCGCCTAGTGGACGATGGCGGCGGTCTTGAAAACCGCTAGGCCGGGTGACCGGCCTCGTGGGTTCGAATCCCACGCTCTCCGCTGACCAGGGGAAACAGTCGGAGTCGGTTCCGGCGGCCATCGCCGGGACCCCCCGATGGGAACAAAATGGGAACACGGCGTCACGAGCTCGCCTCCTGAGCGCCCTTCCGCCCCGGCAGGAGCGCCACGACCTTCTCCGCCGCGTCGTCCAGAACGGCCTGGCGGACGTGCTGGTAGAGATCCCGCGTGATCGTGGTCGTGGAATGCCCGAGCTGCGCGGAGACGATCTTCACGTCCAGTCCGGCCTCCAGACCGAGTGAGGCCGCCGTGTGCCGCGCCTCGTGCAGCTTGATGACCGGAAGCCCGGTGTCCCGCGCGATCTGCTTGAACCGCTCCGTCACCCGGTCCGGCGGCAGAGGCCGACCATCGGGACGGGGGAAGACGAGGTCGTTGTCCTCGTAGCGGTCACCGGCCGCGAACCGCTCCCGGCGCTGGACCGAGTGGTGCGCCTTCAGCAGCGACACCGTATCTGTGTCCAGGGACACGACCCGGTGCCCGGCCCTGGTCTTCGGGGTGTCGATGACGATCCGCCCGCCGAGCTGCAGCACCGTCTGAGTGATCCGGGCGTGTCCGGTGTCCATGTCGAGGTCGCTCCACCGCAGGCCGCACGCCTCACCGCGCCGCAGCCCTCGGAGCAGGACGATGCGGTACAGCAGTCCGAGCGGGTCGTGTTCGGCGGCCTCCAGGAACATCCCGACCTGCTCGGGCGACCAGACCCGGGCCGGATCACGCTCCTCCGCCGGGAGCTCCACGCCCATGCACGGGTTGGACTCGACCATCCGCCGTTTCACGGCCCAGTTGTAGGCGTTGCGCAGCGTGGCGAAGATCCGGTGCTGGGTCGCGACCCCGGTGACCTTGTGGCGCTCGCGCACGTCCCCGGCCAGGTTCGGGACACGCTTCTCGGCGGCGGCCGTGCGGATCTCGGCGTTCCACTCCTCGATCGTGTCGAACATCCCGTCGATGTGGGCGGCCCGGAGGCGGTCACGGGAGATGTCGCCGAGCTGGGGGATGAGGTAGTGGTCCAGGTGCTGCCGCCAGCCGCGCCTGGTCGACTCCTTCTTCGCTCGCTTGGAGGCGTACCAGTCCTCCAGCAGATCGGCGACGGTGCCGACGGAAGCGGTCAGGTCGAGCCCGAGCTTCAGCTTGCGCCGGACCTCCTCCACGTCGGGCAGTTCCTGGCCGTGCTTGGTCGCGAAGATCAGGTCGCCGATCTTTCGGCGGGCCGTGTCGTCGTCCCGGGCGAGCTGCACTAGATCCCGTACGCGGCCGAACGCCTGCTCTGCGGCGGTCTGCGTCGCGAAGCCGAACCGCTTGAGCTGGCGCGCGGCCCGGTCGGTCGTGTCGAGGCGGGTCGTGAAGCCGTGCGTGCCGTGTCGGCGCTTGGTGAGCTCCGGGCACTTGGAGTCGAGTGGCTTGCCCGTCTCGGGATCCTTGCAGCCGCAGCGCTTGGAGTAGGACGCCTTCATCTTCTGCCGCCTACTCCGATCTGCGCGCCTGGCGCGCGGCGACGAGATCAGCGGTGGCGACCTCGGTCATGAAGATCCGCTCGTCCATCCCCGGCAGCGGCTCCTCCCCGCGTACCCACGCCCGGACGGTGTCGGCGTCCTCGACTCGCTCTGGGGTGACCTTCACCGGCCCGTCGCTCAGCGGGACGAACAGATGCACCAGGCCGACGTCCAGCACCGCGCCGAGCGCCAAGAGCTCTGTCAGGGTGACGTTCTGGCGCTTGCCGTTCTCCAGGTTCGACACCGTGAAGCGGTCCCACCGCACCCCCTGGCGGGTGAGCGCATCTCCGAGCTGGGCGGCTGTCCACCCCTTGCGTCGGCGGAGCTCGCGCACGCGGCGGCTCACGACCTGCACCGGGTCATCAGGGATCACATCCCAACTCTAGGCCGAAAGTGAATTTCAATGCAACTAGAGTGTATCAAGAAGAACAAACGTGATGTTCGTTCATTATAAGTTGGGTTCATTTCACATATGGGAGAAGCAATGACTGCTCCGGTTGCTCGTCATGGCCTGGATCGGCCCTTCGATGGGGACCGCTTCCTGACCACCGATGAGGTCGCGCAGCGCTACCGCACCAACCCCAGCACCGTCCGCTACTGGCGTCATGTGGGCTACGGACCCGTGGGAGAGAAGTTCGGCCGGCGAGTGCTCTACCGCGAGTCGGACCTGATCCGTTGGGAGCAGGAGAAGGCACGGAACGGCAGCGCCGCCTGAAGCGGAGGGTCAGAGTTATCCGGCGCGGAATCGGCCCCCACGCTGTGTGGGGGCCTGACCGTCCTAGCCGGACTGGCGGTTGAGGTAGGGCGCCGGACGGGCCTGGGGGTCCGAGTCGTCGATCGCGTCCGACGTCCTAGCCCTGAGCGGGACGATATTGTCGGCCGGGGTGTCATTCTTGACCTGGAACAGGCCGTAAATCTCGCTGACGTAGACCGGGCGGTCGGAATTCGCGGCAAGGAAGTCATTGATGATCTCGAATACCACCCGGCCGTAATGGTCGCCCCGGGCGATCATCGTATTATCGACGAATTCCTTCACGTTTCGAATCTTGTCCCGGCATTCCACGACCCACTTCTCGGGAGCAACCGACATGAACCAGTGGCGGGTGAGCAGAGCGGAATTCCATGCATGGTCCGGGAGATCGGCCGAAAGCTCAGTTTCCATCATATCGTCGAAGCCGCCGTCAATCTCATCACGCTTTTCACGGTACTCATGAATCTGGTCGAGCATATATGCCGGGCTCGGCTCCAACTTGGTTCTGTATTGGCTTTCGATATATCGATCGGTATGTCGGCATGAGTCAACGGAGCCGCGGAGGAGATCCTTGGCAGACTGGAGACCGAAATCTTTGATGAAGTCGACTAATTCTGCGACGATGGCGTACGCCAAATTCTTGTTTTCCTCATTTTCCTCCATCCAGTCATGCCAGTTTTCCCCGACGGTGGCCGCAAGCCATTCCCGAGTGGTGAGTTTGGCGTCATTTAAAAGTTTCTTGGCCTTCTTAGCGGCGTACTCCTCCCGCTTCCTGGCGGCCTCCATCTCCCGTTTCTTCGCGGCCCGCCTCTCTACCTTCTGTGCGGCCTTCGTGGCGGCCTCGGCGGCGGCCTTCCTCTCAGCTTCAGAGAGCTTCCGCTTGGCCACGGGATTCGTCAGCTTATCGAGCGGCTTGTATCTGTTCAGGCGGCCCCAGGCGTTGCCGTCGATCTCGATGAGTCCGTAACTCTTCATCTCTTTCAGGTCGTCGCTGACGGTGTTTGGGTGGACGTCCTTGGGACCGGTGCTGATCAGCTTCCCGAGATCCTTGCGCGAGGTATAGGCCCATCCGAACCGCTCAGCATCGTTCTGATTCTGCCCCTTGATCCGATCCAGGATGATCCACTCCCGAAAAACGCGGGGGCGAGGACCGTGCGTCAAGATGTCTCGGGTGACCTTGGTCCATCGCCCCACATCCAGACGATGCAGATGCGAGTAGCCGTGGTATGTGTCCTCCAGGTTCTGGGATTCCCGGTACAGATGGAACACCACTCCCTTCCGGCCAGCATGCCGGACCGACATGAAACCGGACTGCTCCTGTCGGCGCATCGAGCGCTGGAGGGTCCGCTTGGCGATCCCGAGGTCCTCGTAAATCGTCCGAAGCAGAATCGGCGACGTGCCGCCATCCAGGGCGCCGAAATACGTACAGACGTAGGCCCAGACGGTCACATCGATATCGTCCAGATGGTCAGAAATGGCGACCGTCAACGGCACCTTGCCGAATGGCATCTTGGCAGAGCCTGGGGGTAGACTACCCATAGGATGAAGTCCTTTCGCTTGGATCTACTTCATCTTCCGGCCCGGTTCCTCCCTCAAGGAGCCGGGCCTTCCGTCGTTCACGGTAGAGGACGACACAGCCACCTGCCTAATTCGGAAGGCATATCCCAACTTGGAAGTTCTCGCGAGTTGGGTTTTACTCACCACCGTGGAAAGAATTGCGCATCATGGACGCCGTGTGACACCCAGTCGACGGCCCATCGGTCGGGTAGGGCGGGTGGCCCGACTGGGTAATCACACGGCGGTCACCTTGAAAGAGCGTGCCGAGCCCGAGCGGCCGCATCTAGTTGGGATATTGGGGCCAGAGGACCGTCGCCCGTGGGGTGTCACCACGACTGAGGGATGTCACCATGACTGCGTTACTGCGACCGTGAGGTGTCACCGCGACTGGGCTAATAGAGATTTTCAAGATTTGAGAGATATTAGGGAGAGACTTCGTCTCTCTACGCCGCGACCTTCGGTCGCGGCGGAAACTCCAAACTCCAGGAGTCCGGAAGCCATGGACCATGGCCAGCAACTGCATGCTCCCGGCCCGATGCTTGGTCTCCGGTCAGATTTCCCGCTGCAGACCTCCGGCCCGAATATCCCTGCGCGGCCCTGAATGCCATTCTCCGGGCTGATCACCTCGATTCGGTGGGGATTCCGCAGCCGGGGTCCCGTCGGCCCTCAGAAGCGATCTGAGGGCTTTATTTGATCACCGGCCCCGAATCCCGCTCGGACGGAAACGGCCTGCCGATGCGATCCCCGGCCGGATCCCGGTCACGGCCCAGGAGACCGGTTGCCGCTCCCAGCGCCTCGACGCTCTAGCGGCCGGAAAGTCGGCCCGGCATGTGGTCACCGCCGCGAGCACGCACAGACCACACCAGCGTTGGATACGATCACGGACGCGTCCCTCCACGAAATGCGGCCCCCGTGGAGACGGGGCGGAAAAATCGGCGCCCGACGGAACGCCCCTCGGATCCAAGGTCGGAACATGGCCCACAGCTCACCCGGACCCCAGTCGCCGACTGGAGCCCGCGGGCTGCGTTTCCGCAGGTCAAAAAATCGGCGGATTATTTGGCGGCCCTCCGGATCCCCTGGCTCTACACCTACGTCAGACCCTGATCTCCACCGGCCGAAAGCACCACATCGAATCTCACGTGAGCTTGGCCCGCCGCGTACAAGTTGACCAGCATCGAAAACACCGGAGCCCGATTTTTCGGCTCGGCGTAGCCTGGATAGAAGCGACCCTCGGCATCCTTCCAATCGTCATCGCTGTAGCTCATCGACAACTGTTGAGACCGGGGACCGAAGAGCTGGAGCGCCTGACTATCCAGCGTGATCCCCTTGGCCAGCATCTGCCGCACCATGATGCTGACCACCCGCGACAGCGGAAGGTCCAGCTCATTCTTGGCACGGGCCGAGGCCAACTCCAGTGCCTTCGGGTTGACCGAGTAGCTCGTCTTATGGCGCGTCATGGGCTCGGTTATATCGAAGCTGCCAAGATATGGATGAGTTGTCCGCGCCCTGTCCCCGATTCCCAGCGTAGGCGGTTACCGGGACCAGCCGAAAAATCGGCGCCGCTCGGAGCACTCTCCTCTACCTACATGAGGACCGGGACCACGAAGACATCCTGACCGCAGACCATCCGCATGCCGTTCCGGCCTCCTGGTCTCGGCCGTCGGCACCTGGTGCCAGCGCCTACGCGGCCGCCTGGTCCCTCGCACCAACTACGCCGGACACCCGGTACCCCGTAGGTCAGGGCATGGGGGCAGACGAGCGCCCAAGGACTTGGGGCAGTGGCCGGATGGCGCTCCGCGCCGAGCTCGTCGCCGGAGCCGGAGACGACGAGAGCGCCCACCCCACGAGGGACGAGCGCTCTCAGCGGCCTTCGAGCTCTGCGACCTATCGGCGCGTCCGGCTACGGGAACTGGACCTCCATCCCGAGGGCGGACAGGACCAGGACCACGACGATGACGACGGTGGTCCGGAGGTACTGACCCCACTCACCGGGGATCTGGACGCAGAGGGTGAAGTTGCTCATGGGCGCCTCCTCGGCGGATCGACATGATTACGGATGTGCCGGGCCTGTCCGAGGAGTCGGATTCTGCTCGCTACCCTGAGCGTGCGAAGAACAGGTGCGTAGCTGAGCCTCTGGCTCGGCTGGACACCTAGGGGAGGCCCGGTCCCTTTGGCCGAGGGGCCGGACTTCTCGATGCCCGAGGGAAACCATACGGGTGGGCAGCCGCGTACAAACGGAATCGAGAGCGCCGAGACTCGTTTTCCCTCCGGGATCAGGCGTTACTTCTTGTGCTCGAACGGGCTGCCATGCCGGTTCCGGGAAAATGGCAACCTCCGCACCGTGCAGGTCGACGGCTAGAACTTCCGGCCGTAGAGGGTGAACGACCTGCTGGAGGAGGGTTCTCATGGACTTCGTCGCCGAGTAGCTGCTGAACGGCGGACAGTTCGGTGCAGTACCAGGGCCACGATGACGAGAGAGCCGCGAATGTCGCTGACAGGGCGGTCCCCCCATGAGAACGTCGACCGTTGTTCGGCATGCCTCTGTCACCGAGATGAGTCGATCGGAGCAGACAGAGACCGCCGATCTCCATCTTCGCCGCCAGCCGACTTCTCCCCGTCGGCAGAGCATCTTGGTGTCGTTCATGGCCTTCGTTTCCGACGGTCGGAGCTGACGTCCTCCCGTACGTCACCCGTACGTGAAACTGGTGACGTACTCGGCTCTCGGCCGGAGGCGTGACGCGACCGAGCCGCGCCCCCTGGAGTTCTCCGAGCTGTCGCAGGCTGATCGACTCCCAGGCCCGGGACGGATTGCCCAGTCGCCGGCCTCTGCTCCGTAGGCGGATTTTCCCGCGTTTCCGCAGGTCAAAAATCTGCGGACCCCTGGCGGAGAAAATCGGCGCGGGTCTGGACATCTTGTCGGACCAAGGACAGAGGCACGGACGACCGCGCAGGGAGCAGGACTACGCCCACCGGCTCTCAGGTCCCGTTCTCGCCGTCCTGGTTGGAGGTCATGGGGTCTCCGCTCGTCGAGCAGCTCGCCCCCGAGGCCCTGGCCGTCGTGTAGTCAGAGACGACGAGAGCGCCCACCCCACGAGGGCGGACGCTCCAGGCGGTCAGGCAGGACTACAGGCCGGTCACCGGGTTGTCAGTCCAGCGGTCGCCCTCTTCCAGGTAGCCGAGCAGGGCCGTGGAGCCGTCGGCCCATCCGCCGTGGCGGCCGATTCTCTCCAGGGTGGCGCCCGCGCGCCGGGCGGCCGTGGCGAACCCGCGCCGCAGGGAGTGACCGGTCCAGCGGCCTTCGAGGCCAGCGGATGCGGCGATGCGGCCGACGATCTCCGCGACGGCCTCGGCCGTCATGCGGCCCTGGGGGTCGCCGATCACCTTGCCCTTCCGGGTCATCGGCGGGGCGATGCGGCCGTGCCGGTCGATGCGGACCAGGAGCGGCCCCGATGTACGGCCAGCCTCGCCCATGGCGCCCAGGAGAGCGCGCACGGCGCGCACGGGGCAGGTGGCCGGAATCCGGCCGTACGGAATGGCAACCTCGGTGAACTTCTTGATCTTCCGCCGGTACACCGTGACCAAGAGCCCGTCGGCCGTCTCCCGAACATCGACGATGTCCAGAGCCACCAGCTCGGAGATGCGCGCTGCGCAGGCGTAACCGAGCAGGAGCGCCACGGCGTCCCGCTTCCCGGCCAGGGTCGTCCGGTCCAAGGTCTCCAGCATCGTGCGCAGGGCGTCGGGCTCAGCCGCATCGGCCTTGCGGGTCTTGGCGGCCGGGTCCTTGGTCAGGGCCAGCCGCTCGCGGTAGCCGGACAGCACCTTCCGCGCGGCCTTGGTCTGGGGCGGCTCGACGTCGGCCGCGTTGTGCCTCGTGCGGATCGCGGCGAGGGACCGCTCGATGCTGGAGGGGGCCAGCGGACGGCCGGTCTTGGCCGAGGGGGTCACGGTCAGGTGGGCGACGTACTCGGTCACGGTCTGGGCCGTAGCCGGAAGCGCCACGCGACCGACCGACTCGCACCACACCGAGAACGTCTCCCAGTCCGAGGCGTACGCGCGTCGGGTCGACCCCGGGACGCCCGCGATGACGGCCACACGGGTGAACGGGCTCAGAGTGAGATCGGCGGCCGAGTGGGTCACCCGCGCGTCGACGGCTGGGACGACGACGGCCGAGGGAGTGAGGGGGGCGGGGACGAGCTCGGTCATGGGGGCTCCGGTCGATCGGTTCTGGCTCTTGAGAAGAAAGATTATCAAGAGCCAGACGAGATGAGATCATGTTTGGTCACGGTCAGGCGACGATGACGACCGGTCTCCAAGGATCGGCCCGGCCCACGAACCCGCCGTGATATCTGCCCCTCTCGTTCTCTCTCCTCATGCGCCCCCGCCACCGGTCGGCCCCCGTACCGCCCCGTTCCGGATCCTCCGCGAGACGCCCCGCCCATCCACGCCGCGTCTTCACCAGGGCATCGCCTCGTAGGTGAACGCTCCCGCCGTCAGCCAGCCACCCCAGTCCAGCCCGCACGGCGACAGCGCCGAGCACGCGGCCTGGTGCGTCCCCGACTGCCCACAGCCTCGCCACGACCACGGCCCCGCCGTCGGTGGCCCCTGCTCGGCGACCCGACCACGGCGAGCACGTCACCCCGGGCCATCGGCCGTCGACTGGCGGACCCGGTGCCGCACCTCGTGGCGTTGACCCCCCCACCCTTAAACGGCCTTCTCGAAAGGCCCCCCGCCTGGTTTCTCAGGTAGGTCACGCCCTCATGGTCGAGACAGTGGCCTGAAATTCCCGAAGCCGGGACCAGTGCCATTGTGTAGGCGGTCACACATTACCATTCAAGCGATGTACTTCATTAATGTATAAGCATGAAGAACATCAAGGTATCCCCCGAGCGGTTCAAGCAGATCAGAGTAGAAAAGGGCGTCAGCGCATACGCCCTGGCTCGGATGATCGGTAGCAGCTCAGCGCAGATGTGGCGGATCGACAGCGGCCGTTTCACAACCAGCACACTTTTCCTCCAGCGCCTCGTTCCGGTCTTCGGCGAGGAGGCCGTGGCCTCCCTGCTTGTCGACGATGACCAGCGCGAACACTTCCTGAACGCCTGCGCCCGCCTGCGCGGCATCCAGCAGGTCTGACCCGATAACCCCTTCCAGAAGGAACGGTCCTACGGAGCTTACTCGAACACAAAAAGCGTCCAGGATCGAAAACTCCTGAACGCTCGACCTTTCCTCCTGGTCCTTTCCGGCTAGGAGAAAATCAAGTGAACAACGACAACAGGGTATCCCCCAGTAAGGATGCTCGAACCGTCTCCCAGTACCTCCGCGAGAGGATCCTCCTCGGAACGGTGGACGGCAAGGCAATTACCCGGTTCGCCGAGAAAATCGACCTCGTCGAAAACGGCTGCTGGCGCTGGACCGCAGACGACAACACGAACAACGGCTACGGTCGGTTCAGCCACAACGGCAAGCCCTGGGTCGCCCACCGCTGGGTCTGGGAGGCCATCAACGGCCCGGTGCCCGAGGGCCTCGTCCTCGACCACTTCCGGCACCCGCAGGACGGCTGCATCGGTCCCCTGTGCGTCAACCCGCACCACGTCAAGCCGGTGACCCAGCGGGAGAACGTTCTGCGCGGCAACAGCCCGAGCGCCCACAACGCCCGGAAAACGGTCTGCTCCAAGGGCCACCCGTACGACCGAAGGGACAGTCGCGGCCAGCGCCGCTGCTCCACCTGCCAGGCGGCCTACAGCCGCGCACGGTACGCGGCCAAGGTCGCCGCGCGGCGCTCGGCGGACCATGTCGGCCAGCTCCTGGCGCCTCTCCTGCCCTCCCCGGCCTCCAGGCCGCTCACCCTCGTGGAGACCTCGTGATCGACTTCGACAACCTGAACGCCGTCTACCACGACCAGATGGACCGCACCGGCCGATTCTGGAACATGTACAACACCGTCGTCGACGGCATCGGCGGGCACCTTCAGAACCAGATCGACGAGGCGTACGACTATCACCGCGCCCAGATGGCGCATGAGGACACGATCATCCGCCACCAGTTCCAGTCCCGGCCCACGGCGTCGGGCCAGCCTCGCACGGGGCCGACCGCCTCGGCCGGGGCCACTCACACCACGTTCACGGGTGCGGCCCTCAGCCACACCGTGTCCGCAGCGTCCGCCCGTATGCCGCTGGCACGGCCGTCGTGAGGAATCGGCCGACCCTGGAGCGGCTCGGCCTGCTCCTGGGCGATATGGGCAACGCCCTCATCCGGCGGTCGTTCACGTCCCGGTCCCTCGACGCCTTGGCGCACATCATCGAGGGCCGGGAGGACGCGGCCGACGAGATCGTGAGGTACCGGCTGACCTTCGCCCAAGCCGAGGACCTCAAGCGGTTCATCGTCGACCTGAGCCGCCTCCTGGACGCCAGGTTGCTGGACCAGCTCCTCCGTGAGTCGGAGCACGTCGTCCAGAGGCCGGACGGCCCCGCCGTATGAAGCAACCGGGAGCCTGTTGTCAACATCCACTTACTATGTCGCCAAATTGGCTTCCGGCTGTTTCGCGGCAATCTCGCCGATTCGAGTTGGGACCCAAGTGCGTGGAACGCGGAACAGGATCCCAACTCGCGACCCAGGCCCCGGCGCCTGCTGATACGACGCAACACACCGCCATGCATGCCTGTGACCTGCGGATTCTCTGCCCAGGCAAGTCGCCGGCTCACCCCCGCCGGTCGGACTCTCACTGGAGGCGACAGTAACTGTTTCGGCTTCCGCAGGCCGTGAATCACGCTGAGCGCGGCGGGCACCGGGTGACGCCGATGCCCGCCGCGCGGTCTACCGAGCCTGGCCCATGAGCAGGCTGATCCACCACACTTCGGTCTCTCGCTGCGGCCACGGACCCGCGTAGTGGATGGCGTCCAGGTGCCGGACGGTGCGCCGGATCACCCGATGGCCGCCCAAGGCGCACAGCTCGTATGTCGTGGATCGGCACGGGCAGGTGTGTTCTAGGACGCGCCGCACATCACCGGGCGCGGTCGCATTCCACCGCAGTTGCCTGGCCCCGGGCCGGGGCGTGATGGGATGCGGGGAGATCCCCGGACAGGGCCAGAGCACGGCGCTGTCCTGACTATCCATCGGCCTGGTCGGCCTGGTCGGCCTGATCGGGCTGACCGTCACCGATACCACGACGCCTTGATCCGGTTCGCGATGGCCAACAGTTCCAGGTCCTCGAACGACTCGGAGGACAGGACCTGCTTGCACCCAGCCGCGAGCGCCTCGGTGTTGAGCGGGTGGCGCAGCCGGGCCTGGAAGCCGTTGCCGTCTTCGCTCACGTCGTACTCGTAGATCCCGAAGGACTCGTCACCGTCCATGACCAGGACGGTAGAAACGGCTGGTCGTCGCTCTCAACGAAGTTGCCTCAAATTGCCGTGAGTGCTGCCGCGATCAGCTCCCGGGCGGGTGCCCCGTAGACGGCTGCGTGCTGCATCTGCTCGAACGTCCGGCCGTACAGAGCGATCTCACGGGGCTGCGTGATGGTCAACTGGGCGCTGACGGTCTCCACCCGAACCGTCATGTCGTCGAACATCAAGAACCCCTCGGCGGGCCAGACCTGTCGGACCGCGCCTGCCGGGACGATACCGAGGCTGACCCGTTGCAGGCTCATCGTGGCCAGCAACCGGTCGAACTGGCCCGCCATGACCTCCCGGTCCCCCACCCGCGTCCGCAAGGCCTGCTCTTCGATGACAACCAGGAAGCGGCGGTCGCCGCTGTAGAGCACCCGCTGGCGGTCCATGCGCGCCTCGACCGCCTGGTCCACGTCATCGGGGAGGTCGAGGAAGGCACGGACCTTCCGCAGGATGGCGGCGGCGTAGTCGGCGGTCTGGAACAGGCCCGGGATCAGGAACGGGTGGTAGATCCGGAAGAGGTGGGCCTGCTCGTACAGCGGGACCGACGCCTCCTGGCGCCGTCGCAGGCCAGTGCGGAGCTGGCGCTTCCACTCGATGTAGGCCGACTCGATGCCGCGCAGCGTGGCGATCAGATCCGGGACCTGGCCCTCGGCGTTGCAGTGCAGGCACCAGGCCCGCACGTCGTCTTCAGAGGCGTTGCGCACGCCCCGTTCAATCCGGGTGACCTTCGAGGGCTGCCAGCCGACGAGTGCGGCCAGCGCCCGCCCGGTGAGGTTCGCGTCCTTGCGGATCTCCCGGAGACGGGCGCCGAATGCCTCCTTGGCCTGCTGGATCTGGCTGGACACCGATCAGGCCGTGACCGGTTCGTACTCGGCGTGCGGGGTCGCCAACTCCCACAGCAGGTCCCGAACTCGGGCGCACGCGGCCACGACATCCGGGTCGGTGATCAGTTCCTTGCCCCGGGATCGGCCGTCGTCGTGGAAGTGGTTGACGACCACCTGTGCGTCGTCGAGGAGCCAGAAGTCGTTGCCCTCGATGGGGAAGGTGAGATCGGCCGGGAGCCGGTGGCGGGATAGCCACCGGACGTCCTCGCCCGCGCCGACGTTGTGCGGGGTGTCGTGCCACTCGAAGGCGATGTAGTCACTGATCGGCTCGGTCACCACTCGTAGGCGACGGATCGTCTTGCCCGCCTGGGTGGCCGCGCGGACCTTGTCGGTCCAGTCGCTGAACCAGGCCGCGACCTCCTCGTACGGCTGGCGCTCCCCGGCCAGCCACCGGCCGAACCGGGTGGCCTCTCCAGCGACCCCGTAGGAGTCGCGCAGTTCCAGGTGGAAGGCGTCCTTGTGGAAGCCGTCGAACAGCTCGCGCCACTCGTCAGCGGCCAGCCACCGCATACTCCTCCTTCATGACCGTCCGGAGTGCCCTGGGCACCTCGACCACGGTCTCATGGTCGGGGATGTCCATGTGCGCGAGCGCCTCGGCGTCGCTGACGGCCTGGCCCTTGACGATGTAGGTGTCCCGGTCGGTGCGCAGGATCACCGGCGCGGCCTGACCGTCGTCGGGCGCGTCGAGCTGGACGCTGTTGGCCAGACGCGACATCAACGGCCGGGGCACCTCCACGCAGGTTTCCCCGAATGCGAGATCGAGCTGAGCGAGAACGGCGGGATCGGAAACCTTCCAGCCCTGAACGAGGTAGGTGCCCCGGTCAGTGTCGTAGAGGCTCGGACACTCGTCCTTCTCCGAGCCAGGGTCCTTGCCGAGGAACGTGACGCGCATGACCGCCTCCAGGTTGCCGGAAATTGCCGCTGGACTGGATGCTCCGCGCGAACAGAACGACTGTCAAGTGCTGAACGACAGAGGTTGCGTCATCACTCGCGGTGGAAGATCGCCCTGACCATGGCGATGAAGAAGACGGCGACAACGCAAGTGCCACAGCTCACAAAGATCGCCAAGCCGGGACTTCCGTCGGTGCTGTCCAGATATTTCTCCCAGGACTGAACGGTCATCACAACGCCGCCGACCAGGGCCATGAAAAATAAGACAGCTGCGCGTACGTTCTCGGCGTGGTCGTCAGCCTCGGCAGCAGCACGAATGACAGGTGCCATTTTCTGCTCCATCGGCACGGGGAACATCATTGGGGTGCCGTCCGCGTGGAAAACCGGCTGCCCGTCCGGGCCGATCGCCTGCTGCCACATCGGGGTTTCAGCCGCTTCGAGCGCGGCTTCGCGCATGTAGGGGTCGTGAGCGTAGGAATTGCAGCAGTTGCAGTAAGGGTCGTACCCGTGGGGGTGCATGGCGCGGATCCTAGCCGTCCAGATCGGGGGACAAAACCTCAAACATGACCTCTGGCCAAGCGCGTGCCCTCGATAGGCATAGCACCCGCGATAGCGCCCGATCCAGTCCGTGACCTGGGGCCTATCCATCTAGCGGCCCACGCGCAGGGGGCCTGAAACCGGGCCGTTCCCGGGCTTCGATGCCCCTGCCGCTGATAGGACTACCTCACCCGCCGGATCTTCTTCGGCACTGCCTCGACCACGTCGCCGCGAGTGATGCCGCGCCGATTCACGCCCCGGCCGTCGACCGTCCGGTAGACCTGCCCGACCTTGACGCCGTACGGCTTGAGCACCGCCGTCAGGTGCGCAGTCTTGGCCTCGTCCGCCTGGTCGGCCCACGGGCCGTAGACCTCCGGCCGCAGCTCGGCCAGCCGGTCGACGACCACGCTGTTCCAGACCTTGTCCTCCCCGGCCGGGACCACGGTGAGGATGTCGGCCAGCAGGTCGTAGGAGACAGGCTCGACCGGAACCTGCCCGACCGCGTAGCCGGACAAGGTCCCCGCGGCCTCTCTCAGAGCACGGGCACGGTCAGCGATTCGGCCCGACGTCGGGTTGTCCAGGTAGTACGAGCGGACGATCCTGGCCTCGGTGCTGACCCCGAGCAGGTAGCCGATGCCGAGGTCCTGGTCCGTGAACGTCGTGGCCCGGATCCCGTTCCTGTAGGCGCTGGTCCCGAGGACCATGTCGTTTTCGACCTGCCCGGCGACCTTCAGGCAGAAGCGCACCAGGACGTTGGCGGACACACCGGTCGGCATCGAGTCCTTGTCCGGCCGCTGGGTGGCCAGCAGCAGGATCACGCCCAGGGCGCGGCCCCGCTTGATGATGGCCGTACACAGCTTGGCGGCCTCCTCGCCGAACTCCTCGTGGGAGAACAGTTCCTGCACTTCATCTGCGGCGAAGACCAGCGGGTGAAGGCCCAGCGCCTTCTGGGCCGCCAACTCCGGCGTGACCTTGTTCTCCGGGCAGACGTCCTCGGGCAGGCCGTCGATGACGTCGGCCCGCCGCTCCAGATCCCGGTAGACCTCGCGCAGCGAGACCACGCACGCCTCGATCGTCGAGTCCTTGGCCCCGCTGGCGTAGTGGTGTGAGACCTTGGCCAGTGGCTTCAGATCCCCGGTGCCCTTCAGCTCGAACACCCGCAGCTCGGCCGACGGGTCCAGCGCGGCGCCCAGGAGCAGCACCCGCAGGGCGAAGGTCTTTCCGAAGCCGGGCATCGCGCCGATGAGCAGGTTGCGGTACATCAACGGCACAGAGACCATCCGGCCCCGCTGATCGGTGCCGAACGGAATCGGCTGGAACAGGTCCACCTGACCGGTCCTGGTCATCGGCCACAGCGGCTGACGTGCCTTGTTCATGTCCTGGTCCCCGACCCACAGCACGAGCCGCCCGGGGTGGATGTGGGCTGCCGGCTCGGGCCACACGCACCCGAGAGGACGACGCAGAGCCGAGGCGAGCCGCGCCCGCTTGTCCATGACGTCGGTGGCCGTGACCCCGAACGGAAGGTCGACGTCGGCCCGCCAGCCGGGACCGTCGCGGGTGATGGGGGCCGGGAAGTTGATCCCGTCGCCGCCCTTGCCGACGGCCTTGTTCAGCTCGGCGATCCCCAGGGCGCCCAGGGCGCGAAGGACGAGGTCGCTGGTCAGCTTCTGGGCCTGGGTCGGGATCACGGCCCGGTCGAACACCCGCTTGTCGGCAGGAGTGCCCACAGCCCCGAGCAGCGAGACCAGTCCGGCGAGCGCCGCCCACTGGCTGTAGGTGGGGGCCGTTTCCATCGCCAGAACCGCCCCGAGGGCCAGGACCACGGCGGCCGACACGGACACGATCAGCCGGTTACGGACCCGCACGTCGTGGGCCTTGGACAGCTTCAGGTACTGCTCGGCGTCCCGACCTGCGGCGGCCAGCTTCCGCACCGGCCTGCCCTCGGTGTCGAAGGTCCACGACACGACCGCCTTGACGGCCTTCCCGGCGCCGCGCGGAGAGCGGGCCGCCAGACGGCCGAGGTACTTCGGGGACCGGGTCAGGTGGTAGGCGCCCACGTAGGCGTAGTGGTTGACCAGCCAGCCCATGACGGCCAGGGCCTCGGCCTTGGACCGCAGCCACACCGGGACGATCGGCAGCCGGTTCTTCGTGCGCTCCTCGATCTCGGTCAGCCAGTCGTGATCCGCCGGGCTCGGCTGGTCGACGAGCACGACCGGCGAAGCGCTCAGGTCGTCGCTGACGGTCTCGGCCTCCGGGGCGGTCGGGACGGTCTCGTGATCGTCTACGAGCTCCTCTACGACGCCCTGGGGGCTGCCCGGAGTGATCTCGATCTCGGCGGCGGTCATCGGGTGCCTCCAGCGATGCCAGCGTCACAGAAGGGGTGTCGGGGGTCGCGCCCGCATCCGGCGCAGCAGGTGCCGTCAGCGACGTCGGCGGCCAGCTTCCGGACCACGTCGGAGAAGCGGCGCAGGTGCTCGTAGTCGCCGAAATTCGGGTCATCGGCGAACTTGTGGCAGTACTCGGCCAGGGCCAGGGGCGCGTGCTCGGTCAGGGCCTCGGCGATGCGGGCCAGCAGTCGCGTCCGCAGCCAGGCAGGGGCCTTGCGGTAGTGGTCGGGCATCTGGCCCAGGACCTCGCCAGCAAGCCAGGAAATCTCTTCCTGACTCGCCGAAGGCGTCGTGGCGGCGTCTCGCGCGGTACGGACCGTGAGCGCGCCTACGGCGCGAAGAGGATCGGTGGTCTTCTTCTTGGTCTTCTTCTGGTCCTCTGTTCTTCTTAAGGGGACGGATTTTCCGTCGTTGGTTCCGACCTGCGGCGATGCACCGTTCTCGCTGGTCACGACCTCTGACGGATTTTCCGTCGTAGGTGTGATCTGGGCATCAGGGGTGTTGTCGCTGGTTGCGGCCTCCGCCGGATTTTCCGTCGTAGGTGCGGGCCGGTCGTCACCGCCAGGGACGGAAAATCCGTCGTTGGTTCCGACCTGGGCAGACGTCGCCGAAGTGGTCCACGGGTCGGACAGGACGTACTCGACGACGCTGAGCTTGCCGCTGGCGTCCCGCTTGCGCTCACGGCGCAGATATCCGGTCGTCTCCAGCTCGCGGATTCCCGCGCGTACGGAGTCGCGGCCGTCCGGGGCCGCGCCGATGATGGCCTTCTCCGACACTCGGAAGCCGACCGCGTGGGAGGCCAGCCAGGCGAGGATGCCCCGGCTCTTCCACGTCAGGCGCTTGTCGCGGATCCACCGATTGCTGAGCATCGTGAAGTTGTCGGCAGGGAGTTCGGCACGCCGGAATCCGGCGCTACGGTGGGACACAGGTCTCTCCTGGTTACAGCAGGAAGTGGACTCAGGCCCCGGACCCGGTGTTGGCGCACCGGCCGGGGTCGCTTGCTTGTTGGGGACGGAAGCGGGGACGAGCCCGCAGACCGTCAGGCGGACAAGAACGGGGACGGCGGTAAGGCACGGCCCCCAGCGCTCACGGGGACGAGATCGGGACGGCTCCCCAGCACCGGGGACGGACCGGCTATCCGAGCGGCCCGTGGCGGCCCCGCCCGAGGACAGGACCGTCCCCGGCGCCGGTTACCGGCTGGCGGCCGAAGCGGTCAGTGTCTCGCCCGCTGTCCCCTGCTTGAGCAGGGCGAGCAGCTTTGAGGCCCGCCCGGTCGAAATCGGCTGACCGAGGTCCCGCAGGCCAGCAACGAGGTTGTCGCGAGTAAGGGGACGGTCCTGCTCGGCCAGCTTCTCGACGACCCTCGTCCCCACAGGGAGCAGGTCGGCCACGTCCGAAGACGAAGACCTCGTCCGGCCCGGCTTGCGGGGACAGTCCCCGTCGATGGCGCGGAGCGCGGGGCGGACCGGCTCGGGACGGTCGTCCTTATCCCCGGCCTCGTCCGTGTCCACCGAGCGGCCGTCGTCCGCCAGCTCGACCCCCTCGTCCACGAGGACGGTCTCCTCGTCGGCTTCCTCCGCCAAGACCTTGCCGGTCGGGACCAGATCGGCCGGGACGAGCTCCCCGAGCTTGTACAGGGCACGCTCTCGGCGGGTGGCCTTCCAGCGCCACAGCCGCCCGTACCGGTCCTGGAGATCGGTCTTGGCCAAGACGCGGTCACGCTCCCGGCCCAGCGCCAGCGGGTAGGACCGGATCTCCCACAGGACCATCCGGCGCCACAGGGAGAACGTCGTCATGGGCGCCAGCAGCCACCGCGACTTGCGGATGCTGTCCATGTGGGTCTCGGACGACAGTCCAGCGAACCGCCGGAAGACGTGGGCCGCGACCTCCACGGCGATGACCCAGAGCATGGGCAGCATGGCGTGAGCGACGACGGCGAACGGGTCGTACTCCCCGGCCACGTTGAGGTAGATGGTCGCAGCAGTCAGCGCCCACGGAACGAACCGCAGGATCTTGACCCGCATGTCCAGCCGGGCAAGCACGATGTCCAGGGCCGAGAAGGCGAGGATGCCGAGGTCGATGCCGAGCGGTACGGTCCACGCCAGGGCGCCGAAGAACGGCTGCGCGGCCTCGGTGACCTTGGCGAAGCTGTTGACGAAGCCGATCAGGCCGAGCGCGAAGACCACCGCACCGACGGCGGCAACGGTCGCGTACTCGCCGGAGGTCAGGGAGCGGGGCGGCTCGGTGGAAGCCGGGGCGCCGATCACGGGCGTCCGGTCGTCACCGGGCGTCAGTACGGTCCCGGAGATACGGTTGTGCATGGGTCCTCTCCTGGTTACGTCAGGGTGATGGATCAAGGCCCTGAGCAGGTGTTCGCGCACCCGCTTGGGGCCGTTTTCGCTTGACGTCATGCCTGGTGAGAGGACGGCGGACCGCGTGCCCAGATGGGAACACGATGGGAACAACAGGTCCGAATACAGTCGTGATCAGCCAACGCCAGCCACCCATGGAGAAGGCGCTTGAGCTGCTGGTTTGTGGTTGCCCAACGCCACCCGACGGCAGCAAACGATCTTTCAGGTGTCTTGAAAACCGCTAGGGCCGGTGACGGTCCTCGTGGGTTCGAATCCCACGCTCTCCGCCGAGCACGCGAAACGGCGTCTGACCAGGGGTTCTGCCCCGGTGAGGCGCCGTTGATCGTTTCCGGGGCATGCAGCCGTGTGCCGCTCTGAGCCGCCGCATGCCGCCGGCCGTGGGATAGGGATGGTGCCGTACAGCCGGAGACACGAAGGCTCCAGGCCGACTGGAGATCTGTTCCCGAACCCTCGCGTCCCGATCCCCTGTCGCCGATGATGGACGGCATGACAGAGACCCCCTCTGTACCACCGGGGACCGGGCCGCTCGCACCGGAGTTCTCCGGGATCGACCCGGCGCTGATGAACGGCTTCATCGCCGAGTTGGAACAGGCCGGGCAGGTGATCGCCGAGCAGGCAGAGAACATCCGCCGTGAGCTGACCGCGGTCGACCTGCCCGCCGCGGGGCTCGCTCCGATCCGGGAGATCGGTGGCTGGACCGAGCAGCAGCTTCCCCGGCTGCGGCAGCGGGTGGCGACCATCACCGCTCCCATGCCCGAGCTCCCCGGGATGTCCAGCGTGGGGCTGCGGCCGTACCGGGAGGCGTCGTTGCTCTCCCCCGCCGAGGCGCAGCGGCAGGGCACCGACCTGGGCAAGCGGTTCGCCGCCATCGACCCGGACGAGTTCCGACTCACCGGGCCGTACGCCTCCGACAGAATCGCCGCGGTGCTCAGGGAGCTGAAGGCGCACCAGCACGATGCCGTCTTCACCGCGGCGTTCTTCGCCGCCCTCGGCCCGGCCGGGGTCCGCCAGGTGGCGGCCGCTCTGCGCCGGCTGCCCGGCGAGAAGCGGCCCGATGCGCTCCGTGCGGCCGGTACGGCCTTCGCCACCGCGATCAGCGGCGGGGCGAAGGTTCCCGGGTTCGCCGCGGTGCTGAAGGCCGTGGAGAAGGCGAAGGCCGAGGGCGCCGAGGACATGGAGGCGGTCGCCACCCTGCTGAGCCATGGAGACTATCCGGACGTGTGGCTGGCCGGACTCGTCGCGCCCGCGCTGAGACCCGGCAGCCGGATCAGCGGCCCGACCCTGGCGGGGCTGCTCAACGCGCTGGGGAACAACCCCGCCGCGGCCCGCCTCGCGATCGGCTCGGCAGCCGAGTTCGGCGCCAACCCGGCCTCCCCGACTCTTGCGCTCCCCTTCGGGCCACTTTCCCCGTCCCCCGAGAAGTGGGATAGCCGGCCCGAACTGGCCGCGTTCCTGAAAGGGCTCAATGAGCGGGCGGGGAGATCAGCGGAGGGATCGGACGCCTTCGGGCGGCTCCTGGCCGCGGCCTCCGGCGCCTATGACGAGCAGGACGGCGAACACAGCCAGGAAGCGGCGCTCTTCGCCTACACCGTGATGACCGCGGCGGACGGGTGGTCGCTGAACGACGCGACCCGGATCCACCTGGCGGAGATCGCAGGCTCGTACGCCACGGAGATCACCCTGGGCGCAGATCTCGGTGATTCTGACGTGGCCAAGGGCAGTGCCATGCAGACCACTCCCGGCCTGTTCGAGTGGACACCGCCTCCTGGGTTGCGCGGTGCCTTCCGGTTGAGCCCGGAGGACACCTTCCGCTTCATGACCACCTTCGCTGGGACCTCTGAGACCCGCAGTCCCTTCGACGACGGCATGGACAATCTTCTCCATCGCATGCTTCCGCACGCTTCTGAGATGGCGAGAAGTAGTGGGGATGTCACCGCGCTGGACAACTTGTTCGCGGCCTTGGGCAATGTGCGAGGCTTCGAGTTGGCTGCTGCCGTGAGAGTTCTCAAGCCCAACGACGATGGCGTCGAGGATGCCGAAGACGCCGAGAGCTTCCTCGCGGGTGGCACTCTGGGAGTTCTTGGACTGATCAACCCCTTCTCCACCATCCCCAGGGCTTGGACTGCGCTCTCCACTGGAGTCTCCGCTTACTACACCTACGGGCGCGACCCGAAGATGCAAGTAGAGGAGATCCAGAAGCTGGACGGGGCGGAAACTTTGGCTCGCCAGTATGAAGCAGCTCGGCTTCTCATGACGCAGGGGTTCACGCCAAAGGTGGACCCGTCGGGCTCTATCGTCGGCCCGGACGGTGCGCTCCGTCCTTTCAATGAGATCGTCAAGCAGGGGAAAGCAGGTCTGCAAGCTCTTGATCAGTGGTTTGTCGACAACGGCATGGGCAGAGGGGATAAGTTCGCGTTCGGGCAGTTGAGTCGTCGCGAGACACAGTACTTCGAGGGCGCGAAGCAGCCTGCCTTCGAGAGAGCCCGTCTCTATACGGACAAGCTCATGACCGATTGAGGCATTCTGTCTCCCCCCGGACCGTGTACTGCCCGTCCGCCGATGAGTCCATGTGAAGCGAGGTCTTCGTTGCTTCACTGGTAACACTGAATTTTTCACCACCCGGTCCGGTCATTTTGTAATCGGCGAACCCGCTTAATGCGCCGAGCATTTGGATGTTGAGCATTCTGGGCTTCGTCTGCCCAGCGATGTCCAAGCCGGTGGCAGCGAAGGTACGTTTGGCCTTGCCGTCGCCGCAAGGTATGTCCTTGCCGGGGTCGGTGACCTGGACATTCTGGGCACTCACCTCGTCGAGAAGCTTCAGGATGTGGTTCTTGAGGGTCGCACCCGCCTCGGCAGCCGTCGGCTCCTTCTCACCGCAGCCGACCGCGGCCAGAGCCACCACCAGGAGCGTCGCGCCGAGCCGTACGGGAAGCCTTCGGCTGGAACGGGGCATTGGATATCCTCCAAAGAGCTGGCCGTCTGAGCGCACCATCTCATATCGTCCGGGAGACCGCGCAAGCCGTTCCAAGGAGAAAGGGGAAGCGTTTGGCCCCCGAACCGCAGGATATGGCCCTCAATCCCCGCAGAGAGGAATTGCTGCGAGCGCTGGCGAAGGTACGCATGCACGCGGCTCGGCTGGAAACGGCCTTGGACCCGGCGCATGCGGCGTTCACCGGCAAGGCGGTCTGGGTGGGCCCGGCGGCGCGGGACTTCACCGGGGAGTTGACCGGGCACAGAGCACGGCTGCGGACGCTCACCCAGCGGATCGTCGAGGAGCTGGAGGACGAGCTGCGGGCCACACCCGAGAAGGCGGCACGGTCCTCGGCCACGTGGTAAGGCCCGCCGGACACGCTGCTCACCGTGCCGGGCTCCTGGGGCGAGCCCGAGGCCGGTGCCCCAGACGGGACCTGCCGGGCGGGACGCGCCGGCGAAGAAGCGGCGGCGGGTCATGGCGCCCGCCGTTTCTTGTCTTGGACGCGGTGGACCGTTGCGATGATCCGGTCGATGGCCGCTTCGGTCTCCAGGGTGACGGGTGCCTCGTCCGGCCAGTACCTCGTGCCCAACCCCCACAGCGGCTGCGGGACGGCGCCGTTGAGGTCCGGGGTCGTGCCGTCCGGTGGCGGGGTGAGCGCCGTCACGACGTCCGCCTCGGCGCACCACGATCTGCACGCTCCCCCGAGCGCCTCGCGGGCCCAGCCGATGAAGCGTTCTCCGCGATAGCCCTGATCGGTCCATAGATGCACCATTCGAGGAAAGCGGTCGATTGACCGCGACAGCAGCACCAGCGCCCCGCCGCGATCCCCGGTGTCGGCAGGGCTGACGCAGGCGCCCGGTACCAGGCCCAGGGTGTCGACCAGCAGGTGGCGTTTGACGCCCAGGACCTTCTTGGCGCCGTCGTAGCCGTGCAGGCCGCCGTGTTCGGTGCCACGTACGCTCTGGCTGTCGATGATGGCGTTCGGGGTGGGATCGCGGCCCTGCCGGGTGCGCTCGCGCTCGCGCAGCACCGCCAGCGCCTGCTCCCGTGGACCGTCGATGTTCCCGTGCCGCCGGTAGTGGTAGACCGTCTGCCAGGGCGGCGAATCATGCGGCGGAAGCCGCCAGGCGCAGCCAGCCCGCAGCCAGTAGGCGATCGCGTTCACGATCTCCCGGCGCGAGTGCCGCACCGGACGACCACCGCGTTTCGGAGGTGGGACCAGCGGTTCCAGCAGTGCCCATTCGGCATCGGTCAGATCGGTCGGGTAGGGGCATCGATGTACGGGCATGAGGACCTCCCGCACCCAGCAGCGCATACCAGCAGGCAGCTGAACAGCGACGCGGACGTCAGCTTTTCAGACACCCTCTGACCTGCAGAGACATCGCGAGCCGGTTCCGGTGGTGATCGTCGGAACCCTCCGGGGGAACACGGTGGCATGAGCTCGCCTCCAGCGGGCTCTCCGGCTGCTGAACCGTGTGGGGGGCCTTCAGCGGCTTTGCCCTGTCCTCGTCGAGGGAGACAACCCGGTTCCCGGTCTTGGTCTTCGGGGTGTCGACTTCAAGATCCATCCGCGGCACCTGCCTCGTCGAGGTTTTTACGCCGATCCGAGGACGTGGTCCATCCGCCTTGATGAACATCCGATGCTGTCAGACGTCCCGTAGGCGAAACACCGCGAAGGCCGCCATGAGCAGGGCGGCTGTGCAAGCGGTCATCAGGCCGAACCCCGTCCAGGGGGCGAGCCGCTCCGGATGGTGGGCAGTGGTGATGACCTGAAGTCCGGCTGAGATCGGCCAGTAGGTGGTCACCCACTCTCCGACGGCTGCGGGCATGAGCCGGGGTCCGATGATGGGGATGATGAAGTTCACAGCCGTCACCATGGTCGTGGCGGCCATCGTGTTCCGTAGCAGGCAGCCGAGTGCCACGCCGATGAGACCCACCAGGACCCAGACCAGCCCCATACCGACGACGGCGCGCAGGACACCGGGCTGGTCGAGCGTTGCAGGCGAAGCGCCGCCCGCTCCGATCATGATCTGGCCGAGGAGAAAAGAGCAGAAGGCGGCGACTTCCCCCGTTACCAAGGCGATCAGACCGAACGTCCAGACCTTGGCGGCCAGCAACCGTCCCCGCCGCGGGACCACGGTCAGGCTCGTGCGGATCATTCCCGTGGCGTATTCGGATGTCACCACCAGCACGCCGAGTGCGCCCACGCTGATCTGGGCGAAGAGGAACCCGCCGTACATGCTGATGTACGTGGGGTCGAACGCCGCTCCCACCGCCTGGTGGTTCTCGCTCGCCCTGCTGGTGGTCAGTGCGCTCGCGCCTACCATGACCGTGACCGTTGCCAGCAGGATGGGCAGGTTGGAGGGGATCGAGCGGAACTTGGTCCACTCCGACCGCATCGTGTCCGCGATGGCGGCGCTCATGCCGCGCCCGCCTGGAACTCGACGCTGTCGCGGGTCAGGCCCATGTAGGCCTGCTCCAGTGAGCGTTGTGGTGTCAGCTCCGTCAGCACGACGCCGACGTCCAGCGCGATCTTTCCGATCTGCCGGGTGTCCAGCCCGGTGACGATGAATGAGCCGTCGGTCCCCTGCTGGATGGAGCCGCCTGCCTCGACCAGACGGGGAACGAGCCGGTCCTGGTCGTCTGCCCGCACCAGCACATTGGAGCCCTGCCGGAGGAACTCGCCGATGCCGATGTCCGCGATCAGCTTCCCCTTGCCGATGATGACGAGGTGGTCGGCGGTTTGCGCCATCTCGCTCATCAGGTGACTGGAGACCAGGAGAGTGCGGTTCTCGCCGGCCAGCCCGCGCATCAGCTCGCGGATCCACTTGATACCTTCGGGGTCCAGGCCGTTGACCGGTTCGTCGAACAGCAGGACCTGCGGGTCGCCGAGGAGCGCCGCCGCGATCCCGAGCCGCTGGCCCATCCCCAACGAGAAGCTGCCGGCCCGCTTGTGCGCCACGGACTCCAACCCGACCAGTTCCAGTACCTCGTCCACCCGCCTGCCCGGGATACCGTTGGTCTGGGCGAGGCAGAGCAGATGGTTGCGCGCTGTGCGCCTGTCGTGCACCGCATGGGCATTGAGTAACGCGCCCACTTCACGCATGGGCCGGGTCATGCCCACGTAGTCGCGGCCGTTGATCGTCACGCTTCCGGAGTTCGGTTTGTCGAGGCCGAGGACCATTCTCATGGTCGTCGACTTGCCTGCTCCGTTCGGGCCGAGGAATCCGGTGACCCGGCCAGGCTCAACGGTGAACGTCAAGCCGTCCACGGCGGTTCTGTCACCGAAACGCTTCGTCAGCCTGTCTATCCGAATCATGCCGAGTGCCTCTCGTGCATACTTATCGATCAAGAATGTTGATCCGTACACTGGCATATCGAGAGCAATGGGCATAGTCCTTAGGCGTTGTCTTTCCGGTCTCCGGGCCTTCGCCGTGACCGGCCGGCGCGGGATATCTGCAGGGCGCTCTCTGCCGTGCGGGGTGCGGGGGGAGAGCCGTCGCCCCGGTGCAAGGACTGCTGGAAGGTCCCGTCCGTCCGGAACGCAGTCCTTTTGAAAAACCGATGGGGCCGGTGACGGTCCTCCTGGGCTCGAATCCCACGCCCTTCGCCGATCACGCGAAACGGCTCCTGGCCGGGAATTCCGACCGATTGGGGCGCTATTGATCGTTTCCGGGGTGCGCAGTCGTGTGCAGTCGTACGCCGTCGTGAGCGGTTCTGATCCGGTGTTCACGGAATATGCGCGAAATGATGCTGGTCGCGTTTCCCCGGGCGGCCATCCCCGGGAGGTGTTTTGAGACCTTGTCGGGCAAGAGGCGGGTTCAAACAGCGAGGTTCTTGGCCAGAACGACGCTGTCGTAGTTGGTGACGTCCCACCTCCACGTCCCGATCGATGCGTAGCCGCGGCGGCTGTACCAGGCGAGGAGATCGGTGGCCTGCGAGGAAGTGTCGATCACCACCCTCGACGCGCCCAGAGCGGCGATGCGCGTCTCAGCCAAGGTCAGGAGACGGTGTCCCAGGCCTGTTCCCCGTCGGGCCGGGTCCACTGCGAGTTGCCAGAAGGATCCCGCGTCGGCGGATGACGGATATCCGGGTGGAGTGCCGTACGCCCCTGTCACCGTGACGCTTCCGATGATCGTCTCCTGCTCCAGGGCGATCCAGCACTCACCTCTGTCCAGGCGGCTCAGTGTGTCCTCAGGAGACTGGTACGAGGCGAAGAAGACGAGCCCGGCGGCCGCGTGATCCGCATACGCGCGGTGCAGGAGCGTGGTGAGCTCTTCCGCCGAGTCACTGCCGGCGAAGCGCCGCATGATGATCGATTCCACAGGACCATGGTGTCCCACGCCCCCCCTTCCCGAAGATCATCGTGATGGGCCGGCCTCCGGTGAACGACCGTCACATCGGAAAGAGCGAAGAGACCCCGGTGACACCCTGGGTCCCTTCGCGTCTCCGTTCGCTCACGCCACCGGTGCAGCCTCGACTCGCCGGTCGTCCCCACCCGGATCGAGACGGTGGGGTCCTCCGAACCGTCCGCTTTCCAGTGGATGCTTGAAGCGCACCAGCCGCGCTGGGAGTGATCGGACAACCGGTTCCCGGCGAGCCGCAACGATCGGTTGTGCACGCCTAGGGTGAACCGGTGGACACCGAGGCATTGCGATCGTTCGTCCGGGCGGCCGAGGTCGGACGGCTGCGGCATGCGGCCGATGAGCTGGGCGTGACGCAGCAGGCGGTCTCCAAGCGGATCGCCGCCCTGGAGCGCGAGCTGGGAGTCCGTCTGTTCACACGTACCGCCCGAGGGGTTGAGCTGACGCTCGACGGTCAGGCGTTTCTCCCCCACGCGCGGAGCATCGTCGCGGGTGTCGAGCGCGCCGTCACCGCGGTCAGGCCGGGCTCCCGGGCCCTTCGGATCGACGTCCTCGGTCTGCGGAGCGCGCAGGCCGTCGTCCTGCACGACTACTGGCGGTCGCGTCCCGGAACCGACCTCGACGTGGTGACCCTCCGGGTCGACGACCCGAGCGTGGTGGTCGCCGCCGTCGAAGCAGGCGATGTCGACGCCTCGTTCCGTTCCGTCACCGACCCGGCCGTGCTTCCGCCCGACGTGCAGATGGTCCACGCGTTCGACTCCCCGCTGGAACTTCTCGTCGGCCCGGGGCATCCGCTCGCCTCCGCGCGGAGACTGACGCCGCCGCAGCTGCGCAAGCACCGGATATGGGTGCCGGGTATCGCGCCCCGAAGCGAGTGGGCGGAGTTCTACGATCAGCTCGCCACCGACTTCGACCTGCGCATCGACGCGGCAGGCCCGCACTTCGGAGACCAGGTACTTCTGGACACCCTCGCGGACTCCGCGGACGTGGCCACCCTCGTCGGGGCGCGCGACCGGTACGTCTGGCCGGCGGACCACGACCTACGCCGCATCCCCATCGTGAATCCGACCCTCGCGTACCCGCTCTCGCTCATCCTTCCCAGCAGGAATCCGCATCCGGGACTCCGTGGCGTCATCACCCACCTCGGAAGCCTGCCGAGGCTCCCCGGGGCGGTCTGGCTCCCGTCCTGGGCGACGACGCCGCGGCGCGGCGACACCGCGAATGCCCGCACGGCCCACCCCTGACGAAGGCGGCCCGGGTGGCCGCTGACAGCAGCCCCCACCGGCGTCCGGCGAGTCTTACCCGGTCACCGCTCCACCAGAAAGGACCGTGGCATGTCCGACGACCGTCTCATACGCATCCACAGCGCCGAGTTCCAGGCCATGGCCGACAGGGTCCTGCGGGTCACCGAGCTCACCTCGCGCCTGAACGTCCTGCCCTTCGAGGACGGATCAGGCAGGGCGGAACTGTTCGAACGGATCCTCGGCAAGCCGCTGCCGGCGGGAGTCACGATCTATCCGCCCTTCTACACGGACCACGGCCTTCGCCTGGACCTCGCGGAGCGCGTGTTCATCAACCAGAACTGCACGTTCCTGGACTACGCCGGCATCCGGCTCGGCGATCGTGTGATGGTCGGGCCGAAGGCCGCGTTCATCACCGTCGGTCACCCGGTCGATCCCGAGGAGCGGCGGGAGTGGCTGAGCGGTGCACCCATCGACGTGGCGGAGAACGTGTGGATCGGCGCCGGTGCCACGATCCTGCCCGGCGTCAGCATCGGCCGTGATGCCGTGGTCGCCGCCGGCGCCGTCGTGGCCGACGACGTTCCGCCGGCGAGCCTGGTGACCGGTGGCAAGGCGACCGTGCGCCGACGGTGGTGACGGCATCTCCGGGCCGCGGAGAGCGCCCGAGGCCCTCTCGCCGTGACCCGCCGGCTCACGCGGCCGGCGCATCCGCGATCCTCGACGCCGGCGTCCGCTCGATACGTCGTGATCGTACGATGAAGTCGGTTTTCTCGCCTTTGCGACGTCATCGTGCTGCCGCCCTCCACCAGGCAGCGGTCGAAGGCGGGCTGGCGGCGACGCCCATCCTGGACTGGGGACATCCCCGGGTGTCGAGGTTGGTGAGCGATGCCCGGCGTGAGAACACCGGGACGGACCGGGGTTTTCTGATCGCAGCCCACCGGCTCATCGCCGCACGGGTACGTCCGGTATATGCCATGAACGACACGCAACCGGTCTCCAGGACGCTTCTCCTGGAGCGTGGATCATGCAGCCAGCGGCTGGCGGTGCTGGAAGCGGTGGGGCGGGCCGGCGGGATCGCCGGCCGGGTCAGAGGGCTGCTGGTGGACGGGCGTTTCTGGCATTCGCGATTTCCCCGGCTGCGGGCGTTGGTCCCGCATCAGGTGGTGCTCGCCTGGCCGGAGTTCATGCTCGGCGGCCAGTGGGTGGCCGTCTCCGAGCTCTACGGTGATCTGGGCACGTTGCAGGAGGGAGGCGGGTTCACCAACACCGGCGGTGAGACGCTCTTCGACGCGGTGGCCCGCACCGCCGTGGACTGGGACGGTACGACCTGCTCGTCATGTGACCTGTCCGGCCACGTCCTGACCGATCTGGGGTATTTCAGCTCCCGTGATGCCTTGTTCCAGGCGCATGGCCAGACGCTGTGCCTGCCGGTTCGCATCATCGCGGACCCCATCATGGCTCGCCGGGCGGCGTGAGTCCTGCCGGCGCCGCGCGGAATCCGGAACGGCCGTTCGTCCGTGAACGCCGGGCCCGTCGGGACGCTCCCGCAGGATGGTCACCGGCGACCGCCGGGACACGCGGTGCCCGCGCTCGATCACGGACCACGGATTTTTTCGGCGTACTGTGTCGATCCGGCGGGAGGCCGTTCGTGTAGGTGGTGAGAGGCCGGGAACGCCGGCCGCGACATCCGACTCATCAGGGAGACCAGGGACGATGAAGCACTACCTGCTCAGCATCCAGCAGCCCGACGGCGGCGCCGCCGCCCCCGAGGTCCTGGAGCCGATCATGCGGGAAGTGAACGCATTCAACGACGAACTGCGGGCCGCGGGCGCGTGGGTCTTCGCCGGCGGGCTGCACGACCCCGGCACGGCCACCGTGGTGCGGGTCCGCGACGAGGAGGTGCTCATCACCGACGGCCCGTACACCGAGGGCAAGGAGCACGTCGGCGGCATATCCATCGTCGCGGCGCCCGATCTGGACGCCGCGCTGGAGTGGGGACGCAAACTCGCCCGGGCGACCACGCTCCCGGTGGAGGTGCGCCCGTTCCAGGGCGAACCGGGTGATCACCTGGCGTAGGGGTCGCATGTACCTGTCCACCGCGGAGATCGAGCGGGTCTTCCGCGAGGAGTACGGCCGAGCCGTCGCCGTCCTGGTCCGCCGCTTCGGTGACATCGACGCCGCCGAGGAGGCGGTCCAGGAGGCGTTCGCCGCGGCGCTGCGGCGCTGGCCGTCCGAAGGCCTGCCGCCCAGCCCGGCGGGCTGGATCATCACCGCGGCCGTCAACCGGGCCGTAGACCGCCATCGGCGGGAGTCCTCGCGGGAGCACCGATACGCGCAGGCCGTCCTGCTGAACACCCGCGACGAACCGGCCGAGGAGGGGCCCGTGCGCGACGACCGGTTACGCCTGCTGTTCACCTGCTGCCATCCGGCGCTGGCTCCCGCCGCCCAGGTCGCGCTGACGCTGCGGTTGCTGGGCGGGCTCACCACGGCGCAGATAGCGCGTGCGTTCCTGGTGCCCGAGCCGACGATGGCCCAGCGGCTGGTCCGGACCAAGAACAAGATCCGCGACGCCCGGATCCCCTACCGGGTCCCGCGCGAGGCCGATCTGCCGGACCGCCTGCGCGCGGTGCTGGCCGTGGTCTACCTGATCTTCACAGAGGGCCATACGGCCGGCTCGGGCGAGCGGCTGGGCCGCGACGACCTGTGCGCCGAGGCGATCCGCCTGGCACGTCTGCTGGCCGAGCTCATGCCCGACGAGCCGGAGGTCCTGGGGTTGCTGGCGCTCCTGCTGCTCACCGAGTCCCGGCGGGTCGCCCGTACCGGCCCGGACGGCGGGCTGGTCCTCCTGGCCGACCAGGACCGCACCCGCTGGGACCACGACCTGATCGCCGAGGGCCAGGAGCTGGTGCGGGCGTGCCTGCGGCGCGGCCGCCCCGGCCCGTACCAGGTCCAGGCGGCGATCAACGCCGTGCACAGCGACGCGCCGGACGCCGCCGGCACCGACTGGCGGCAGATCCTGCGGCTGTACGACCTGCTCCTGACCCTGGACCCGAGTCCGGTCGTGGCGCTCAACCGCGCCGTCGCCGTCGCCGAGGTCGACGGGCCGCAGGCGGCGCTTCCCCTGGTCGACGCCCTGGCACGGAACCGGTCGCTGAACCGCTACCACCTGTACCACGCCGTCCGCGCCGACCTGCTGCGCCGCCTGGGCCGCGGAGCCGAGGCCGCGCGGGCCTACGAGGCGGCGATGGCCCGCACGCAGAACGCGGCCGAGCGCGCCTTCCTGCGGAGCCGCCGCCAGGAGCTGGACCCCGACCTGTGACTGCTGATCACCGAACGCGATGCGCTCCGCCGGGAGCAGGCGGACCTCCGGCCCAGGAGGTAGAGCCTGGCCGCCCCGCCTGCCGTCGACGGGCGGGCGCGCTAGCCCGCGGGAGAGGGTACGGCCTGCGCCGCAGCCGGTCCGTCCGCGACGGCGGGAGCGGTTGAGCGGCGGGCGAGGGCGGTGTGGACGAGGCGGGAGACGATGACGGCGGTGGCGGCCAGTGCCCCGGTGCCCGCCCAGATGTACAGCGCGGGCCAGATGTAGGAGACCTGGTCCAGCGTGCCCTCGCGGCGCATCAGGAAGCCGATCGCATCGGCGAGGCCGAGGAAGAGAACGACCGGCAGCGCGTGGGGGATCAGCCGTACGGCCGGGCGCCACACGGCGCGGCCTGCGCGGCGGCGGGCCCAGGCGCGGGCACGGCGGACCCCGATGGAGCCGAGCACGAGGTTGAGCAGCGCCAGGCCGCCCAGCCAGAGGTCCGCGGTCATGGCGAGGGGGACGGCGCCCGCGTCGGGCCGCCCTTCGAGGAGGTCGATCAGGCCGTCGGTGATGATGAGCGCGTCGTCACCGGAGACCATCCCGGTGTTGGTGACGACGGCGATGCCGTACCCGCTCGCGGGCAGGAGCGTCTGCGCGGAGTTGTGGGTGAGCAGCCAGCCGGTGTGCCGGAGCCTGGGCGCTCCTCCGGCGGTCCTTCCCGTCACCCATCCCATGCCGTAGTCGCTGCCGCCCGTGCCGGACGCGGTCTGGGCGGTCCTGACGGTCTCCTCGGGGAGGACGCCGCCGGCGCCGCTCTGCGCGATCAGCCACCTGGCCAGGTCATCGGCGGTGCTGACGACGCCGTAGGAGCCGTTGACGAACCACTTCGGGTGGGAGCGCCTGATGATTCGGTCGTGGATGCGGACGTGGCCCTCGCCGGCGTGGGGGAGGTCCGCGGTGGTGTCCACCGTCATGGTGGACGCCATGCCGAGCGGGCGGAACACGGCGGCGGCCATGTGGTCGGCGAACGGCATCCCGGCCACCGCCTCGGCCAGCCGTGCCGCGACGGCGTAGTTGGGGTTGTGGTAGGCCATCCTGGTGCCCGGGTCGGCGGCCAGCGGGGCGGTCCGCAGCATCGCGACGGCGTCCTCGAGGGTGTCCGGCGCGGGGAGCGTCAGCTCCGGGAAGGTCCGGTCGCTCATCCCGGAGGTCTGCTGGAGCAGCTGCCGCACCGTGATCCTCTCGGCGCGGGGGTCGGCCATGGCGAACTCGGGCAGGTGTTTCCGGACGGGGTCGTCCAGGTGGATCCTGCCCTGGTCGGCGAGGCGCAGCACCGCCAGTGCCGTGAACGACTTCGACAGCGAGGCGAGCGGCATCGGAGTGTCTTCGGTGATCGCCTCGCCGCCGGCCGTGCGGCCGTATCCTGCGGTGTGCACGACCTGGTCGTTCCTGGTGACGGTGACCACGGCGCCCGGCAGCCGGGTCCGCTCGATGTAGTCGCGCACGTGGCGGTCGACCGAGGCCGCCAGCGCGCCGGCCTCGGGCGCTTCCACCGAGGCGCCCGCTCCCGCCGCTCCCGTCCCGAGCAGCATGGCGGTCAGCCCGGCGATCGCTGCGACCTTCCGTACTCTCATCGAGTGCCCCTCCGAGGTGTCCGTTCACGTGGAACGAACGCTAGAAGCGGGCGGGAGGGGCGCACAGCGGACGATCGGACGGACCTCCCCCTGACTTTCGTCAGGTACGGAGCCCTCCGGAGCCATGTTCCTCCGGGCCTGCCCCGGACGGGCATGAGCGATCATCCGAAACGGTGATCTCACGGCAGAATCGGCACATGCAGACCCGTGTTGAGCGCTACCTGGCGCACCTCGACCGCCTCTCCGGCGGGCGGGAGCCGAAGTTCACCCCTTTCCGTTCGACCAGGCCGGGGATGCGCGGCGTCACCGCGATCGTCTACCGCGATCTCCCGGAACCGGGGATCACCACCGGTCTGACCTACGGGCTGTCGCTGTCCGGCGACCCCTCCTGGACCCGCAGCACCCCGGAGCTGTGCATCAGCGTGCACTCCACCGACGATGCCTGGGGCTGGGCGATCGCCTACCTCGCCGAGCGGCTCCGCGGCGGGGACTGCCACTTCGCGTACGGGGACACCATCGGATTCGGGGAACGCGTCTCCAAGGAGAGCGACATGGACGCCTTCGTGCTCTCCGCCCCCCTCGGACTCGCCCGGGAGGACTTCGCGGGCATCGACGTCGGCGACGGCCTTCCCGTCGACATCACCGGCTGCTACCCCATCCACTCCAGCGAACGCCGCTTCATCCAGGACAACGGCGTCGAGGCCTTCTGGAACCTCGACTGGGACCCTTACGACGTGACCCGCGCCGCGGTGGTCGCCTGACCGTCCGGCGGTCTCCGCGCGGCGACCCCGGGCGGCCCGCGGAACCCGCGGTCCGCCCGGCCCTGCCGCGGATCGGGGGAGGCCCGTGCTCACACCGTGAGGACGATCTTGCCGCGGGCGTGCTCCGTCTCGAGGTGGTGGATGGCGTCGGCGGTCTCGCTCAGGGGATAGGTCCGCTGGATGACCGGGGCGAGCTTCCCCGCCGCCACGAGCCCGGCGAGGAAGGCGAGACCCTCGACGTCGGGTTTCTCGATCAGGACGCGGAGCCGCTGGCTCACGAACGGCGAGGTCGCGACGGTGGCGACCAGCCGCGGCAGGGGCCCGAGCAGGGTGCCCATGTTGCCGTGGGAGGCGATGTAGACGCCCTTGGGGTTGAGCACCCGGCGGAACCCGGAGAGCGGGTGGTTGCCCAGGAGGTCGAAGACGGCGTCGAATCGCCGCGCGCCGCGGGTGAGGTCCTCGCGGGTGTAGTCGATCACGTGGTGGGCGCCGATGGAGCGCACCAGTTCCGCGTTGCGGGTGCTGCAGACGCCGGTCACCTCCGCGCCGAGCAGTCCGGCGAGCTGCACGGCGAAGGTGCCGAGCGCTCCGGAGGCCCCGTTGACGAGCACCGTCCGGCCGGGGCCGGCCTCGGCGAGGCGCATCCCCTGCAGCGCGGTCGTCGCCGCGATCGGCAGGGTGGCGGCCTGGGCGAAGGTCACCTCCGGGGGCTTGACGGCCAGGCGCGTTTCCGCCACCGCCACGTACTCGGCGAAACCCTGTTTGTTCGTCTGGCCGAGCACCTCGTCGCCGACCCGCAGGCCTGTCACCTTCGCTCCGACCGCCTCCACCGTCCCGGCGACGGCGCGGCCGAGGACGGGCTGCCTGGGGCGCCGGAGCCCGAGCGCCAGGCGGGCGATGGCGGGGGAACCGTGCATGTCGACCCGGTCGCCGTAGTTGACGGAGGCGGCGCGGACCCTTACGAGCACCTGGTCGTCGCCGGGGACGGGCTTGTCGACGTCGGCGTGGTGCAGGACCTCGGCCGAGCCGTACGCGTTGTGGATGATCGCTTTCATGGGGGTTCCTCGTTCCGGTGGCGGGTGGGAGGGGTTTCCGGGCAGGGGGCATCGCGCCGGGGGGTTCGTCCGGCGTGGGGGTCGGGTCGGGGACGGGGACCGGGGGCTGCTCAGCGGTGACGCGCCCGGCGGATCCCTTCGGCGACGGTGTGGACGATCGTGAGGGCGGAGACCGCGATGATCCCGATGGTGATCCACCGGGGGACGCTCGCCGGCCAGCCGGCCGCCTGGACGAAGGCCGGGTTGAGCACCTTTCCGTTGGCGGCGAGCCAGATCGACGTGACCGGGCAGGCGATGTCGACGAGCGACCCGGTGACGGCGAGGGGGACGCTCCAGCGCAGGTAGTACTTGGCGTAGGAGAAGCCGAGGCTCGCGACCAGCAGGACGATGAACGCGTACACGACGCCGGTCTCCCACAGCCAGGGCGAGAACACGCCGATGGGTGCGCCGTCCGCATCGGTCCGGGTGCTCACCAGCGGTGAGAGCAGCACGAACGCGGTGCCCAGGACCAGCGCGACGGACTCCGTGATCAGCTCGGCGTACCGCAGGCGGCGGCTGGGCGGCTCCGGGAGGGCGGAGGGAGTCCACGGCCGGGGCGGTGTCCGGTGCGGGGCGGCGGCGCGTTCGATGATCGCGAAGAGCAGGGTGGTCCAGACGGCGATGTGCACGCCGGTCGTGAGCGCCGCACTGAGCGTGTCACCGGCCACGCGGAGGGCGGGGGCGCCCTGGAGGGCGCCCACGAGCCCGACGGCCGCGGCGACGGCGGGCACGACCGTCGTGAGCAGGGCCGTCAGCAGCCGCGTGTAGTCGAGGTAGAGGGCGGGGCCGATGAGCTGGATCGGGCGGTCCGCGTAGCCGGCGGCGAGCCGTACCGGGTCGCCGAGCTCGGTGAGGACCGCGAGCTCCGCTGCGGCGGGATCGTCCCCGGCGTCGATGCGGTCGTCGACGGCGTCCGCGATCGAAGCGCGTAGTTCCTTCTCGATGTCGGGGCGCTGCCTGCCGGGCAGGCGGCTCAGGGCCGCCTCGACGTAGCGGTCGGTGAGGGTGCGCGTGGTGGTCATGACCCCCCTTTCAGGGTGCGCAGTGCGGTGTCGAGCTCGTCCCAGTCGCGGCTCAGGGCGTCGGCGAGCGCGGCGCCCAGGTCGCTGGTGCGGTAGAACTTGCGCGGCCTGGACTCCTCGGTGTTCCAGTCGCTGGTCAGCAGCCTCTGCTTCTCGAGGCGGCGCAGGAGCGGGTAGAGGGTGTTGGCGTCGACGGCGAAGCCCGACCTGTCGAGCAGGTCGAGCAGGGCGTATCCGTAGTTCGGCTGCTTCAGGACGAGCAGGCAGGCGAGGACGACGGTCCCTCGCCGCAGTTCCTGCAGGTGCGTCGAGAGCAGCTCATCGTCCAGCATGACTGACACAATACTGTGTGCCACACACTATTGGAAGACCCCCGCCCACTGCGGGGACGGTGATGTCACCCTGGAGATCGTTCGGGACGGATGCGGGCGCGTGCCCGGACCGGACCGGCTAAAGGGTGTCCCCGTACTCGTCGACATCGAGTTCAGCCCGCGTGACCTGCAGAAAGTCGAGAATGCGCCGATCGATACGCCAGCCCAGCGGCCGATGCCGGACGGGGGCGCCGGAAGGTTCCCGATGACCTGACGCGGTTTCCGTGTCCTCGTCGCCGAAGTGGCGGACGACCTGCAGGACGGCGGTGTGCCCGGGTTCGTGCCGGTCCAGGTCTCCGGCCAGCCCGCCGATCACCTCGGCGTACGGCTCCAGCCGGTCGAGCAGGAGCAGGATCATGTCGTCCACCGGCATCGCCGATGACCTGGGGCCGTTGACCTGCCAGATGTGAACGCCCGGACGCGGCGGTTCCAGCCGCCTGCTGCCTCGAATCGTGATCTCGTCGGGTTCGAGGCCGAGCCGTACCGTCATCTCCGCCGCAGACATGCGCTCGCTCTTGAGCGCGAAATAGACATACTGATCGACTTGCATGAGGCGATTCTGCACGCGGCCGCCGGGAAATCCCGGTCGGTGGATGCTCGGGAGGGTATCTCTGGGTTCAGCGCCTCATGATCCGTTGCGCGGCTTATCGCGCCTTCCGTCTCATCGGCGGTACCGGTGGCAGTTCGCCGACTACAAGAGGCCGTCAGTCGTCGGGTGGCATGACATCGATCACGTATTCGAAGACATGGCGATCGCCGACGGCGATCGAGTCGAGCAGTTCCACCGGCAGGCCGGTCACGTCGACTGCGAGGCGTCGAACTCGGGCGACCGGCACACCGGGGCCGATCTTCAGGGTCGCGCTCTCGTCGGGAAGCGGCATTCGGATGCCCAACTGTTCGATGAACCGAGCGATTCGCCGGCCCATCACGTCCTCGATGTAGGACGCCACACCGCCCCGGATTCTGTGATGTTCGGCGATCGGCGTGGAGGCGAACATGACGGCGGGGTAGTAGCCGTCGCTTCGTTGAACGGGCTCGCCGTCGACCATGAAGAGCCGACGTCGGAGGATCACGGGCTCGTTCTCTGCGATCTGGAGGCGTTCGGCTACTTCGGCCGACGCCGGGAGCGTGGTGACCTCCAGCAGTTGCTGCTCGACGTCCAGCCCGTTGGCCGTCATCTCCGCGTTGAAGTTGGACAGCCCGGTGCTGCGCCTGTCGCGCCAGACCGCTCCTGTGGACTGCACGAGGATCTTCGAACGCGGCCTGACGTAGGAGCCGCTGCCCTGCGAGCTGACGATGTGGCCTTCGGAGCGCAGGACGGCCAGGGCCTTCCGCACGGTCGCCCGTGTGGTGTTGTACCGAGTCGTCAGTTCGTTCTCCGACGGCAACTGCTCCCCGGACGTGAACCGGCCGGTGACGATGTCGTCTCGTAGATCGTTTGCGATACGGCTGAACAGCGCCGTACTCATGGGCGTCCTTCCCGTGTCGTCCTCCTCTCAGTGTTGCGGGTTGTAGGACCAGCCGCTCCACGACTCGACCGTGACGGAGACGACCGGGCCCTCGGGAGGCCGGTCCCGGTACTGGCCGTACCGGGCGCTCAGCTGTGTGAGTGCGCGGGCACGGATATCCGGATCATTCGTTATCGCTGCTCGACCGTCCGCACGTGCCCACCACAGCTGGGACCAGTCGTCGTCGTAGTGGTCCGTCAGAAGACAAACCTGATCGTTTTCGACGATGTTGCGTAGCCTGCGGAGGTTCATGGTGCTCTTGGGTTTGTGGTCGATGGCGAACACGATGACGTCCGCATCGACGGCGAAGGTGACGGGCACCAGATGAGGGATGCCGTCACGATCTGCGGTGCCCAGTCTGGCGACCCGCGCCGAGGCGAACCGCTGTCTCGCGTCTGCTCTGTCCATGCGGGCATTCAATCAAGCTGGACCTGACAGTTCGCTTGCATGACCAAGTGTGCTGACCTAGAGTCCAGCTTGGGTATGCAAGTAGGCCGTGGTGGCTGAAAAGCTCGGGCCCGGCAGGCGCTCCAACGCCGTACCGGGCCCTTGATCAGGAATAGAGGTCCTGACCCGTGACACACACTAGACCCCCGAACGCCGCGAACGAGCCTGCCGGTGAGCCGTGCTTCTCCACCGGTCGGCCGCCGCTTCCGATGGGCTGCGCGGTGTGCAGGCATCCGCCGTACGACCACGGTTGCCTGCACCTCGACGCGCACGACTACCAGGCGCCCTCCGATGTCCAGGTGGCCGCCCGCTGGGATCTGATCCGCGCGGCCCGCCTGGGCGAGCTGAGGATGCCCGCCTGGAACTGGGTACGGCCCACCGAGTGTGCCCCGGCGCCCGTCACGGTGGCCGGGACCGAGACCACCGCTCCGGCGACCGCCGACCAGCAGCCCGTCGAGGCGCTCCCGCTCGTGCCCGAGCCCCGTCCGGCCGAGGGCGCGGAGCCGTACCACCTGCCTGTCCAGCCGGTCGGGCACCGGTCTGTCGCTCTCTCAGACCCGATGCCCGCGCCTCGCCCGGCGGAGCCGCCCGAGGCCCGTGCCGTACGGCTTGCGCTCGCTCGTGAACCCCTCGTCATCCGACAGGCCCGCATCATGGCCCGCCGCAGACAGGAGCCCTCCCCGGAAGCTCTCCCCCAGGTGACGGCACGAGGGCCGCAACGCCGAGCCGGAGCAGGCGGGACCGGCCTTGCGACGGGCGCGGGCCGGGTGCGCCGACGAGCTGCCGGTGCTCGGGGAGCGTCTGGCCGTCCAGCCCCGCACCGTCCTCGGGGCGCGAGAACGACGAGCGTGGCCGGCATCTCGGGGGAGGTGCCATGTCCCTGATGACCATGGACCGGGAATGCCCTCAGCGGTCCCTCGTGCTCGCTGAGGAGCGGCAGGCCGCGCTCGCCGACCGCATCGCCCGCGCGTTTCCCGCGTGGACGATCTGGTGGAACGCCGGCATCTGGTACGCCACCGGCCCCTGCTCGCAGTCCGGATGCGGGTGCAGGCGCACATTGCACGCCCCCACCGCGGACGGCCTACGCGAGCAGTTGGCCGCCGGGGAGGAGTAGCGACGGCCACCGTCAGGCAGTCGAACCCGGAGACCACGACGGCCGACTCCGGCGTGACGAGGGAGATGGCTCCGGCTGCGGGGCTGTCGCCTCATCCGCTCCCACCGACGGCGGGTGTGATCGAAGTTGCCTGGCGGCCGGTCGTCTCGGGAGACGTCCGGCGGGTCCTCACCCATATCTGGACGCACCGGACGATATCTCTCACAGGAGGTGTGTTCTATCCCGATCGTTCCGGCTCTGCCGCCGTCGTCGTCCTCGCCGGACGCGACCGGAGGGGTGGAGCGGAGTCCAGCGGCGAGGCGTTCTCCTCCCACTTCAACGTATAGCGGGGGCGGGGGCTTGCGGCAAGGCCCCGGTGCGGGCGCAGAATCGGTGGCCGTGAGCCGGACCGGCCCGGGGAGGCGCCGGGTGGATGCGCGGGGCTCACGTTCACGCCGCGGCCGGCCGGTCGCGGCCGGAGCCGTCACAGGGGAGTTCTGATGCGCGTGCTGCTGTCCACCATCGGGTCGCGTGGCGACGTCCAGCCGCTGGTGGCGCTGGCGTCGGAGCTGAGGGGTCTCGGGCAGGAGGTCCGCATGTGCGTGCCGCCCGACTTCCGGGACTGGATCGACGGCCTCGGAATCCCCGTCGTGCCCATCGGTCCCGAGCTGCGTACGGCCGCCGCCGGCCCGCCGGCCGCGTCGGCGCCGCCGTCACCCGAGCGCATGCGCCGGCTGGCGGAGGCCACGGTCGCCGCCCAGTTCGAAACGGTCGCGGAGGCGGCCCGGGGCTGCGACGTCATCGTGGCCGCCACGGCCCTGCAACTGGCCGCCCGCTCGGTGGCGGAGGGGATGGGGATCCCCTACGTCTTCGCCGCCTACTGCCCGGCGGTCCTGCCCTCGCCGCACCACGCGCCGCCGCCGATGCCGGGGCAGGCACCCGAGGCGGCTGACCACCGCGGGCTCTGGGCCCGGGACGCGGAGCGCTTCGACCACCTGTTCGGCGCCGCGCTCGACTCCCACCGGGCGTCGCTCGGCCTGGCCCCGGTCGCCGGCGTACGCGGCCACATCTTCACCGACCGCCCCTGGCTGGCCGCCGACCCGGTGCTGGCGCCCTGGCCCGAGCCCGCGGACCCCGGCGTCATGCAGACCGGCGCCTGGATCCTGCCGGATGAGCGTCCGCTCCCTCCCGAACTGGAGGCGTTCCTCGACGCGGGCGAACCACCCGTCTACTTCGGTTTCGGCAGCAGCCTCATGAGTGATCCGCAGGACCTCGCCCAGGAGATGGTCACGTCGGCCCGCGCGCTCGGGCGCCGTGCGATCGTGTCCCGCGGATGGGCCGGCCTGTCACCGGCGGACGGCGGGCCCGACTGCCTGTCCGTCGGCGAGGTCAACCAGCAGGCGCTCTTCCCCCGGGTCGCGGCCGTGGTCCACCACGGCGGGGCGGGCACCACGACCGCGGCCGCGCGGGCCGGGACGCCCCAGGTCGTCGTCCCCCAGGTCTACGACCAGCACTACTGGGCGCAACGAGTCCACCGGCTCGGGATCGGAGCCGCGCACCCGCCCGCCGTACCGACCGCCGGCTCGCTGGCCGCGGCTCTCGGCCAGGTCCTCCGGCCCGGCGTGGCGGCCCGGGCGCGGGCCGTCGCCGCCGAGGTGCGCACCGACGGCGCCAGGACGGCCGCGCGGTGCGTGACGGCCTCGGACGGACCGTCCTGAAGCCGGGGTTCCCGGCGCCTCAGAAGCGGTAGCGCAGGATCCTCAGAAGCGGTAGCGCAGGATGCGGCCGATGTCCCGCAGGCCCGGGATGCGGGCCACGATCCACATCTGCACCCGGCCCGCGGCGGGCAGCCTGTCCAAGCCGGGCATGTCGACGCTGCGCAGCGCGTCGAGGCACTCCAGCCCCTCGTGCCAGCCCTCGATCTCGGACGGGTCGTCGACGCCCCAGTGCAGGGTCGCCCCGGCGTTGCGCACGGCGGGCACCAGCTTCTGCATCCGGATGCCCATCGTGCCGTAGCAGTCGAAGAGCAGCTGCCCGCCGGGGAAGTGCCCGGTGATCCGCTGGATGAGCCGCCTGCCCTCCTCCTTGCGCAGGTACATCGTCAGGCCCTCGAAGACGGCCACGACGGGGCGGTCGCCGGGCACCTCGGCGAGCCAGCCGTCGCCGGTCACCGAGGAGCCGATCATCCGGTAGTCGCCCTCCGGGACGGGGAGCAGCCGCTCGCGCAGCTCGACGACCTCCGGATAGTCGACGTCGAACCAGCGGACCGAGGGCGGACGCTCCAGCCGGTGGACCCGGGTGTCCAGGCCGCAGGCCAGGTGCAGGACGGTGGCATCGGGGCGGGCGGCCAGGAACTCGGCGGTCCAATCATCGAGCTGCCTGGCGCGGAGCGCGACGCCGGCCGCGGTCGTGGCCGTGATCCCGGTCCTGCGGAAGTCGTAGTCGATGCGCCGCACCGCCCGCTCGGCCTCGGTGTCGCCCAGGACGGGGTCGGGCGAGCGGCTGTCCAGCGCCCTGCCGTACAGCGTGGCGAGCAGGGTCTCCCGGGCGCCGGTGAGAGTGATCTTCTCGCGGTCCATGGTGCCCCCGGTCGGCTCCGGCGGCCGCCGTACGGCCGCCGCTCCACACTACGCCCGCCGTGTCGGGGATACGCAGGACAGGAGCATCGGCCGGGCCGGGGGTCCGCCACCGGCCCGGCCCCCTCGCCGGTTCCCGGCCCCGTTTCCCTCCGGCCGGCGGGGCGCACCTCCGGCGTCCCCGCCCCGATACCCGTACCACCCGCGAGCCCGGTGCGCGCCCGCCTGTAGCATGCCGCTCGGCCGGCCCGGCCCGGCTCACCGGCCGCAGGGCTCACACGTCTCCGGTCCCCACGCAAGGAGCGCCTCGTGCGAGACATCACCGTGTTCAGCGGCAGCGCCCACCCCGAGCTGGCCGCCGAGATCTGCTCGCACCTGGGAACGCCGCTCCACCCGGTCCGGGTCAAGCGCTTCGCCAACGACTGCCTGGAAGTGCAGCTGCAGGCCAACTGCCGGGAGCGCGACGTGTTCCTCATCCAGCCGCTCGTCGCCCCGGTGCAGGAGAACCTCGTCGAGCTGCTCCTCATGCTGGACGCCGCCAGGGGGGCCTCGGCCGCCAGGACGACCGTGGTGATGCCGCACTACTCCTACGCCCGCTCCGACAAGAAGGACGCCCCGCGCATCTCCATCGGAGCCCGCCTGGTGGCCGACCTCCTGGTGGCCGCCGGAGCGAGCCGGGTGCTGACCATGACCCTGCACTCGCCCCAGGTGCACGGCTTCTTCAGCGTCCCGGTCGACCACCTGCACGCCCTGCGCGAGCTGGCCGAGCACTTCCGGCGGTACGACCTGTCCAACACCGTCGTCGTCTCCCCCGACCTGGGCAACGCCAAGGAGGCCGCGGCCTTCGCCCGCATCCTGGGGGCCGGGGTCGCCATGGGCGCCAAGCAGCGCATCAGCGACGACCGCGTCGTCATCGGCTCGGTGATCGGCGACGTCGAGGGCAAGGACGTCATCATCCTGGACGACGAGATCGCCAAGGGCACGACCGTCATGGAGCTCCTCGACCGCCTCCGCGAGCGGGGGGTCAAATCGGTGCGCGTCGCCTGCACCCACGGCCTCTTCGCGGACGGGGCCGTCGACCGGCTCGGCGACCGGCCCGACGTCGAGGAGATCGTCTGCACCAACACCGTGCCCGTCCCCGACGCCAAGCCCGGCTCCAAACTCCGCGTCCTGTCGATCGCCCCCGCGCTCGCCGAGGCCATGCGCCGCATCCACGACGGCGAGTCGGTCAGCGCCCTGTTCGACGCCCCCTGACCCGCCCGGACGGGCCGCTCCGCCGCGGGTCGCCGCGGCGCCGGGCACCGTCTAGGGTGATCGTCCATGGACGACCTGCCGGGGACGATCGGTACGGCCGCCGCCGTCTTCGCGGGGACCAACGTCGACGACCTCATCGTCCTGACGGTCCTGTTCCTGTCCTCGCGGGCCGGTGGCAGGCCGCGGCCCTGGCAGATCGTCGGCGGCCAGTACGCCGGGATCGCCGTCCTGGTCGCGATCTCGGCCGTCGCGGCGCTCGGCCTCACCGTCGTCCCCGACGCGTGGGTCGGCCTGCTCGGCCTGCTCCCGCTCGGTCTCGGCCTGTGGGGCCTGCGCGGGGCCGTACGGCCGGGCGGCGGAGACGGGGACGGTTCTCCCGTGATCGCCACCGGGCTCCTGACGGTGGCCGGCGTCACCGTCGCCAACGGTGCGGACAACATCTCGGTGTACACCCCGGTGTTCCGCACCACCGGGCTCGCCGCGAGCCTGGTCACCGTGGCCGTCTTCGCGGTCCTGGTCGCCGTCTGGTGCGCGGCCGGATCGTGGCTCGGCTCGCACCGGAGGGTCGTCGCCGCCGTCGAACGGTCCGGCCACTGGCTCGTGCCGGTCGTCTTCATCGTGATCGGGGCCGTCATCGTGCTCGAATCCGGCGTGCTCGGCCGCCTCTGACGCTTCCCGGCCCGGGGCCACGGCAGGCGTCGATCACCGTCGCCCCCGTCCCACGCGCGGGCGGGGACCGGGACGGGCCCGGCGGGGAGGCGGGGCGCGGTGCCGCCGGATCAGCCGGGCGGGGTCGCGACGGGCGTCGGGGCCGGCGCCGGAGACGTCATCCCGGGCGTCGGGGGCGTGGCGCCGGGCGTCGGGGGCGTGGCGCCGGGCAGCGGGGGTGCCGCGCCGGGTGACGGGGACGCCGTGGACGTGCCGCAGGTGCCGGCGGCCCGGCGGGCCAGGACGATCTCGTCGACGCCCTTGGACCGGTACTCCGCCTCCTCCTGCGGGGGCAGGACGTACCGCCAGGAACCGCCCTCGCGGGTGAAGTCGTAGTCGTAGGCGGCCGGGTCGCCGGCACGGGTGGCCGTGACCAGGGCGGTCTCTCCGGTGATCGAGACGTCGGTGACGGTGAACGCCGCGCCGGGGAAGAGCGGCGGGCAGAGCTGGAACAGGCGCACGTACTCGTCACGCGTGATCAGCGTCTGGGACTGCGGGCTCCACAGGTCCCAGAACTCGCCGGAGGCCCCGCTCGCGTAGGCGTCGAACGCCGTCCGGGCGGCCTGCCGTACCGACTCCTCCGTCCGGGGCGCGCCCGAGGCGGAGGAGGCCGGCGGGGAGTTCGGTGCGGCGGGCGGCGGGTTCAGCACCGTGAGGACGATCACGACCGCCCCGATGAGCAGGCCGGCGGCGGTGAGGGCGATCACGGCCAGCCCTCGGCCCGTCTCGCCCTTCGGCGGCGGGCCGTGCTGCGGCGGGTAGCCCACGTTCGGTCTCCGGGGCCGGTCGGAACGGATGCCTGTGATCGTAACGCCCGGGACACCGGGCTGACCATGATCGTCAGCCCTCGTACGGCTCCGCGGGAGCGTCGATCTCCACGAGGTCCGTGGCGGCGAGCTCGGGATGGACGACCCCGGCCGGCAGCTCGTCGAGCGTGCGGGGGATCCAGGTGCCGGTGACCTCGACCCAGGTGTCGGCCGGGGGCGCGGCGACCCCCTTGACCGCGACCTTGAGGGGGAACGCGTCGGCGGCGCAGCAGGCCAGCTGCATGCGGGTGACGTACCACTGGCCTTTCTTCTTCGACGGCACGACGAACCCGGTCAGCCTCACCGGGCGGCCGGTGAGGGACTTCTTCTCGTCGTCCCAGGCCCTGCCGATGAACTCGCCGATCTTCATGTCCACCGGGCCGTCGCCGGCCAGCGGGGTGAAGGCGCTGAGCGCCTGCGAGCGGGGCGGGGGCGTGTCGTCCCGGGCGGCGGCGAACGAGCCCAGGGCGGGCGGCGCGATCAGGAAGATCGCGAACACCGGCAGGCACATCAGCCACGCGATCCGCGGCCCGGCGCCGTGCGCGTGACCGTGCCCGCCGCTGTGCCCGCCTGCGTGACCGTGCCCGCCGTCGTGCCCGTCCGCGTGACCGTCCCCGCCGCGGCCGGCGGCCTCCTTCTCCGGCCGCAGCGACTGGAGCAGACCGGCGAGGCCGAGGAGCACCAGCACCACCCCGGCCCCGATCAGGAACGGCCGGAAACCGGGCTTCACGTAGTTCAGATAGGTCGTGGAGAACGCCGAGATCCGCAGCACGGCCCCGCCGAGCAGGGCCAGGATCAGGTTCTGGGTCACACGGTTCACAGCAGCAGCCATCCGAACAGGGCGCTCGCCGACACGGCGAGCCCGAAGGTCAGCGGGACGAACCTGACCGTGAAGGCCCGGCCGAACGTGCCGGTCTGCAGCGCGATCAGCTTGAGGTCGACCATCGGTCCGACGACCATGAAGGCCAGCTTGGCGATCGGCGAGAACGCGCTCATCGAGGCGGCCACGAACGCGTCCGCCTCCGAGCAGATCGAGAGCAGCACGGCGAGCAGCGCCATGACCAGCACCGCCAGCCACGGGATCTGCGCCACCGCGGTCAGCCACTCGCGGGGGACCAGCACGTTGATCGTGGCCGCGGCCAGTCCGCCGACGATGAGGAACCCGCCCGCGTGCAGCAGGTCGTGCCGCATGGCCTCGGCGAACGCTGCCAGCTTCGAGCCCTCGCCGTGCGGGCGGGACGGGATCCGCAGCCACTCGCTCCTGCCGAACCGGAGCCACAGCCAGCCCGCCAGCACCGCCACGACCAGTGAGGCGCCGAACCTGGCCGCGACCATCAGCGGCTGGCCGGGGAAGGCCACGGCGGTCGCGACCAGCACGATCGGGTTGATCGCCGGGGAGGCGAGCAGGAAGGCCAGCGCCGCGGCCGGGGTCACCCCCCGTGCCATGAGCCCCGACGCGACCGGGACGGACGCGCACTCGCAGCCCGGCAGCACGGCCCCGGCCATCCCCGCGACGGGCACGGCCGCCGCCGGGTGCCGGGGCAGGGCCCGGGTCCAGGACGAGGCGGGGACGAACGCGGTGATCGCGGCGGACAGGGCGACCCCGAAGACCAGGAACGGCAGCGCCTGCACGCAGATCGCCACGAAGACCGTGGCCCAGGTCTGCAGCGCCGCCGAGGTCAGGTACGGCGCGAGCACGAAACGCCCCGCGACGAGGAGCACGACGACGAGCACGAACCCCCACGGCAGAGCCCGCCCCGGTGAGGCGTCGCGCCTCCCCCAGGAGGCCGGCGGGATCGACCCGTCCTCAGCGGCCCACGGCCGGTCCGAGTCTGCGCGGAGAGAGGACATGGCCCGCATCGTCTCAGATTCCGCGGGGTCCGGACCCGCGCCTGTGGACATGTTCCACGTGAAACCCCGGATGTTCACCGGGCGGGGCCGCCCGCGGCGGGGAGGGGCGCTCTCCCGCTCCCGCCGTCCTCCGCACCCGGGACCGGGCGGTGGCGTCCCCGGCTCTCAGGAGCCGGCGGCCGAGAGCTGGGCGAGGAGCCACCGGGGGCCGGTGACCTCGGCGCCGCGCTCGGTGACCCGCTCGCGCAGGGCCCGGTCGGCGGTGACCACGAGGACGTCCTCCCAGGAAGGGGCGTCCTGTACGGCGCGCACGATGGTGTCGTCGCCGCTGCCCGGGGCGGCCATGACGGTGACGCCGGGCAGCGGGGCCACCCCGCGGGCGGCGCCCTCCACCACCATCACGATCCGGGGGAACCAGCGGGCCAGGGCGGGGAAGCGCTCGGGCACGGCACGCAGCCCGCTGCCGACGAGGGCGCTGACCTCGGTCGCCAGCCGGGCGGTGGCCCCGGCTCGGTCCCTCCACCAGCCGTGCTCGGCCCTGGCCCCGACGATGTTGGCGGCGTCCAGGACGATCACCAGGGGGCGGAGGGCCCGGCTGACCGCGGGCCAGGTCTCGGCGAAGCCGGGATGGAGCCTCCTGGCGGCGACCTGGTCGAGGGGGAGCCAGCGCAGGTCGGCGCTCTCGCTGTTGGCCGGGGCGGCGGGCAGCAGTCCGTCGGCCTCGGCGATGACGGTCTCGAAGGACCAGCCGCCGTGGTCGTCCAGGTACACGCCCTGCACGCGCAGGCCGTCGCCGTACAGCGCGGCCTCCTCGCGGGCCTCGCGCAGCGCGCTGGAGATCGCGTCCTCGTGGCTGTCCCTGGCCCCGCCGGGCAGGCCCCAGGTACCGCCGTGGTGGCTCCAGAAGGAGCGCTTCTGCATCAGGATGTGCGGCGTGCCACCGGCATCGTGGTGCACCGCGAGCAGCCCGGAGGCACCGTGCACCCCCCAGTGCCGGTGCCCTCGCGCGCAGTGGGCCCAACCGTCCCCATCACCGGCCGCCATAGCGTCCATTATGCTTAGCGATTTCCTCGCAGGGGGATCCCTCTTCGGCGTTTTCCCGTGCTCCCGGGGGAGCGGACGGGCCCGCTCGTGCGGGAGGGCCCCGCCGCGCGGGGGACGCCCGCGCGGCAGGGCCCCGGGATCCGGGCGGGGCGTCAGCTCCGGCGCAGCCCCGTGTAGTGGAGCTCGGCGAAGCCGGCGACCGCGAGGGCCTGCGCGATGACGAAGGCGACGCCCAGCGGGTTGGGGTCGACCCAGCCGGTGAACAGCAGCGCGATGCTGTCGACGGTCCACAGCACGTTGACGGCGATCACCGCCTGCACGCCCCGCCGGGGAGGGGCCGGACGGGTCGCCAGGTAGGCGAGGTAGCCGGTGAACGGCAGCAGGACGATCCCGGCCCAGCGCAGCAGCGGCTCGGGGAGGTCGAGCAGACCGGCGAGCGGGGTCGCGGCGGCGGCAAGGATGACGGCGAACCCTCCGGTGAGGACGGTGTCGGCCTGCAGCGCGCGGGTGAGCAGGGGGGTGCGGCGGGTCGCGGTGGCGGTCGCGGTCATCGGTCTCTCCTCTGTGGTTCGGCTTTGCGAGTGCGTCGGCTTCCGACGTCCTCAGCACACCGCCTCACCCGCTGCCATCTGCAGACATGGCACTGCCATTCACTGCCGGTTCTCCGTACGGAGATCGTCGGCGACGAGTTTGGCCGCCGCGTTCTGCCAGTTGTAGAGCGTGCGTTCGGGAACCTCGCGGAGGAACCAGTCGAACGCCTGCCGATCCTCGGGGCCGAGCCCGCCGCGCCCGGCCCCGCGCCGGTACGGCCGCAGGCCCCGGACGTACGGGAAGTAGAGCACGTTGTAGAACCGCCACTCCTCGCTCGTGCCGAACTCCCCGTCCCGGGGCTTGAGCCGCCGGATGCTCTCCAGCAGGAGGGTGCGCAGCTCGGCCGCCCGCTCCAGGGGACTGTCGCCGGTGACCCGCTTGTCGATCACCGGCAGGTTGGCGAGCGGGCTGCTGGCGAGCTTGCCCAGGTCGCCGTAGCCCGCCAGGGCCCGCCGCGTCAGGCGGGTGAACTCGGCCTCGTCCAGCGGCGGCGGACCCTGCTCGCGGCGGGGCAGCGCCTCGGCGGAGTCGCGCAGCTCGGCCCGCTCCCGGCGCAGCTCCCGGTCGCCGGGGAAGGCGATCCGGTCCAGGGCCCGGTGCACCGGACCGGCCAGCGTCTGCACGGCGACGGCCACGGCGACCACGCCGAACAGCAGTGCCGCCAGGGCGGGGGAGGTCCCGCCGAGCACGATGGCCAGCGCCACCTGCCCGCCGGAGGCGGCCATCACGACCACCGCCCCCAGCAGGGAGCGCAGCATGTCGCGCCAGAGCGCCTCACCCGCCTGGAACGCGCTGGACATCGCGATGGCCACGCCCAGCAGGGCCATGTCCACGTCGATGGCCAGTACGGCGAGCGTGCCGACCGGGCCGGCCGGGTCGAGCAGCGGGAACACCAGCAGCGCCGCGCCCAGCCCGAAGAACAGCGTGGCGACCGTCACCAGCCCGCCGACCCGCGGCGGCCTGGCCCGAACCAGCAGCGCCAGGACCCCGGCCAGCGGAACCAGCAGAAGCACGCCGGTCACCGCCCGCACCGCGACGCCCGCCCCCGCGACCGCCGCCTCCCCGGCCCCCGCCTCCGAGTCCCAGCCGGTGATCGTCAACCACGCGAGCGCGGCGGCCGTGATCGGGACGAGCCCTCTCGACCAGGCCCTGTCCAGCCGCTCACTCCCGGGGACCAGTGTCAGCACGGCACCGGTCCACAGCAGCACCGGCAGATGCGCCAGCACCGTCTCGGCCGCGGCCAGCACCTCGGAATCCCCGGCGGCGGCGCGCAGCCGCCCGGCCGCCAGCGCGAGCCCGTAGGCCAGCAGTCCCAGCCCGGCCCGCCGCGGCCCGCGCTCCCCCGGATCCCGCACGATCACGTAGAGCCCGAGCCACCATGTCAGCCCGAAAACGGCCGCGACGGCGAAAAGCATGGAAATCCCCTTTCCCCGCCGCGAGCGTACCGATCACCGCCCGTCCCCGGCCCCGTCCCGGAACCGGGCGCCGGGTCGTTCGGCGCGGACCGCAGCCGTTCGAACCGGTGGCCGGAAGCGGTCAACCGCTCGCGGACGCGGACCTCGCCCAGTCCGGCTTGACCGCCATCATCCGGGCCGTCTTGGCGGGGTCCCGGTCGACGAGATCCCCGAGGATCTCGTCCACCCGCTTCAGGACGGCCTCGTCGATCGTCCTGCCGGACGCCGAGGCGTTCTCGGTCACCTGCTCGGGCCTGGTGGCGCCGGCGACCACCGAGGAGACCCCCGGCTGCCGGAGCACCCAGGCGATCGCGAGCTGGGCGGCGGAGAGGCCGCACTCCGCGGCGACGGGGAGCAGGTCCTGCACTTGTTCGAGAAGCCGCGGGCCGAGCACCCTTCCGATGAACGCGGGAGCCCGCCCGCCGGCCTTCCCCCTCGACCCGTCCGGCGGCTCCTGCCCGGGCCGGTACTTCCCGGTCAGCACTCCCTGCGCGAGCGGCTGGAAGGCCAGCTGGCCGATGCCCTCGCGCAGGCAGAGCGGGACGACCTCCGGCTCGATGACCCGCCACAGCATGTTGTACTGCGGCTGGTTGGAGACGATGCGGCTGCGCAGGCCGAGCTCGCGGATGACGGTCAGGGCCGACTCGATCTGCGTGGCCGTCCACTCCGAGACACCGAGGTAGAGCACCTTGCCCTGCCGTACCAGGTCGTCGAAGGCGACCAGGGTCTCCTCCAGCGGAGTCGTCTCGTCGAAACGGTGCGCCTGGTAGAGGTCGAGGTAGTCGGTGCGCAGCCGGCGCAGGGACGCCTCGCAGGACTCCATGATGTGCTTGCGGCTCAGCCCGCGGTCGTTCGGGCCGTCGCCGGTGGGCAGGCAGACCTTCGAGGCGATGACCAGGGACGACCGCCGCACGCCGCCGAGCGCGGTGCCCAGCAGTTCCTCGGCCGCTCCCCGCGCGTAGACGTCGGCTGTGTCGAACGTGGTGACGCCCGCGTCGAGCGCCGCCCGGATGCAGGCCACGGCCTGGTCCCGGTCCACCAGTTCGCCGTGGGTGAGCCAGTTCCCGTAGGTGACCTCGCTGACCATGAGGCCGCTCTGCCCGAGGTGGCGGTGTTCCATCGGCAGTCAGGGCACGGCGCTCTCGTGCGAGGCCGCTCGCCCCGATCCTCCTTTCATGATCGGCAACAGTACCGGGCCCCCCGGCGTGGGGACAGGCCGTCCCGCAGGCGCCGCTCCGGAAGACGGCCTCCGCTCCCCCACTTTCCGTACGATGTACGGTACAGTGTACGGAAAACGATGAGAAGGAGTCGCGATGCAGCAGGACGACGTGCGGAACGGGCTGTTCACGCCGAGCGCCGAAGATCTCGCCGGAGTCGAGGCCTGGTTCGCCGAGTACGACGCCCTGGCCGCGCGGGGCGCCGTCGAGGAGATCGCCGGCCTGGCGGTCTTCCCGCTCAACCTGGCCACCGACGTGCCCGGCGGGTTCGGCGCCGTCCGCCAGTGGGACCGGGAGGAGTTCGTGCGGGTGATGACCGAGGTCATGGGCGGCGGTACGGCGGGCACGGAGACGACGTCCGTCCGGACTCCGCGCTTCCTCACGCCCAACCTCGTGCTGGTCGAGACGGAGGCCACGGTCACGGTGGAGGGGGAGCGGCAGTCGATGCGCTATGCCGACCTCCTGGTGCGCACCGCGGACGGGTGGGCGTTCCAGACCATGGTCCAAGGGGGCTGGGGCCATGGCTGGCCGGCCGCGACCCGGGGCTAGCTGTCCTGCCCCGTGAGGCCGGGTACGCGGACGGCGGGCGCCGCCCGGGCGGCTGAACCCGCACCCGCCGGGAACGCGGACGACCTGTGACCCTCGTCAGGAGGGCACGGGTCGTCTGTCCGCGGAGCGGGGCGGGGGTCAGCGGATCAGCGAGCGGACCAGGTCCCGGGTCTGCTCCCGGCGGTCCCAGGCGACCAGGGCGAACACCGCGGCGAAGGCGACCGGCAGCAGCGCCCAGGCCGGCTCCAGGACCAGGACCTGGGTCAGCGCGGCGCCGGCCATCAGGCCGATGAGCCCGGTCGCCGCGGCCCCGGCCAGCCGGGGGACCAGCAGGCCGATCCCGCCGGCGAGCTCGACGGCCCCGGTCACGTACCGGAACCACTGGCCCCAGCCGATGAGCTCGAAGGTGGTCACCGCGTTCGTCTCCCCGGCGAACTTCGGCAGCGCCGAGGCGACGACCAGGAACAGGCCGATGAGGATCTGGAAGGCCCACAGGACCCTGCGCAGGGTACGGCGGGCGGAAGCGGCGGGGGCGGCGGGGGTCTGGATGGCGGTCATGAGGCGTCCTCTCCGGTGCTGGATCGTTTTCGTTCTCCGACCAGGCGTCGTACGGCCGGACGCGGAATCGACACGGCTCCCGGATTCTTTTCAAGATTTTTCCGCGGCCATCGGGACCGGACACTTCTCGTCGCTCCCGGTGGCAGTCGGTTCGGCATCGCCGAAGAGATCATCATGCCGCTGTCGGCGGGCACTCGCGTCGTCGCCCACTCCCTTCTCGAGATCAAGGCCCTCGACTACTTCTTCTGGATCGAGGACGGCGAACTGCGGTTCTGCTTCGTCGCGCAGGACGGCTACCCCGCACCTCGGTCCGGAGGCTTTCCCTGTCCATGGTGAGCCGGATCCGGCAGGGACGATCCCGACCAGAGATCATCGAAGCTCGTTGCCGGTGTCGCCGCGGTGACGGCCGTGACGGTCGCCCACTTCGGCGATGACCGCGATCGGCCGGGGCGATCTGCGAGGGCAGGGCGCACGAGGGTGTGAGAGGACGGCAGGCACCGGGAACCGATGAGAGGCCGGACCGCAGGCCGGCCGCCCACTGGCGATGCCGGTCCAGGCCTCAGCCGCCGCCCTTGCTGAAGTGCTGGTAGTCCTTGATGCCGGACCAGTAGCCGCCCCACTCCCAGCCGAGCCGTTCGAAGGCCCTGACCACCCGGTCTCCGGGGTTGATCACGCCGGGGGCGTCCACCGGGCGCCTGGCGAACTTCCGGGCGTTGCGGTGCGCCACCGATCCGTCGGAGGAGACGTAGGGGTTCTCCCGGGGGTTGAGGTCGATGGCCCTGCCGTACGCGTGCTGGGACCAGCTGCTCGACCCGGTCGCCGGGCGGCAGTTGAACGCCGAGGTGTTGCCGGCGTCGATCGAGTCGAAGTCGTCGCCCCCGTAGACGTCGACGAGCTCCATCCGGTAGATCGGCCAGCGCCAGCCGTACAGCCGCCGGAAGACCGTGACCACGTCGCCCGTGACGTCCTCGTGCACGACCAGCTCGCCGAGGTGCGGCCTGCCGTCGAAGCCCCAGTAGGTCATCGTGACCAGCCTCAGGTCGCGCACCGGCACCGGGCAGCCCGAGCGCCAGGAGTGCTCGAGCCGCTCGCGGGCGATCCGGGTGACCTTCGCGGAGAACTCCGGCGGCCCGGTGGCGGACGGCGCCGGGGCCGGTGCCGCGGACGGGACGGCCGGCGGGGCCTCGGACGGGGAGGCCGGGGCGGGGGTCGGCGAGACCGGGTGGAGGAGCGAGGCGGAGGCCGAGGGAGAAGGCGAGGAGGGCGGGGTCGCGGCCTTCGAGGGCGCCGGGGACACCGTGGGCGGCACGGGGTCCGGCGCGGGCGTCGTGGCGGGCCCGGAACCGCCGCAGGCGGCCACCGCCAGGCAGGCCGTCAACGCGAGGGCCGCCCGGACACGTGTCACCGAGCCCATCCGGACACGCGTCATGGAATCAGAGCTTCTCACCTGTTCGTCACCCCCGGCGGATGAACGCGACACCTCTCAGCGTAGTCGTTCGCATTCCGGGAGTGAGAACGGCTCGCGCCGCCGCTCCGCCTGCGGGCTCCGGCCGCCGAAGGCGCGTCCCGGCCCCGTGCGTCAGGGGAGCCCCGGCCGCACGGCCCCGGGGGGTCGCCGGAGACCGGGGGTCGTTGACTCTGAAACCAGTTTCCGTCCCCTACTGTGAGCCGGATGGAGCCGGTCGTCGTGGTCGGATGGTGGACCGTGCCGACGCACGGCCTCTTCGTCGGACTGGGAGTCGCGGTCGCCGCCGTGGTCTTCGTGGCCGAGGCCCGCCGCCGGGGGGCGCCGGCGGAGCAGTCGCTGGTGGCCGTGGCGGGCGCGCTGGTGGGCGGGGCGATCGGCATGCGCCTGTCCGGCTGGGCCGAGCACCTCGACCCGGACCTCAACCCGTCCCTGCTCGAAGCCTGGATGTTCGGCTCCCGCAGCGTCCTGGGAGGCCTCACCGGCGCCTACGCCGGCGTGCTCGTGGCCAAGCGGCTGATCGGCTACCGGGAGAGGACCGGCGACCTGTTCGCGCCCGCGGTCGCGCTCGGCATGGCGGTCGGCCGGATCGGCTGCCACCTCACCGAGGCCCCCGGCCGCCCGACCGGCCTGCCGTGGGGCGTGCACGCCCCCGCGACCACGCCGGGCTGCCCCGGCTGCCTGGCCGGGCAGGCCATGCACCCGTCGTTCCTCTACGAGATCGCCTTCCATCTGGCGGCGTTCGCGGCCCTGTGGTGGCTGCGGAGCCGGATCACCCGGCCCGGCGAGCTGTTCACCCTCTACGTCGCCGCCTACGCCGCCTTCCGCTTCCTGGTGGAGTTCACCCGGGCCAACGAGACGGTCTGGCTGGACCTCACCCGCCCGCAGTGGTTCCTCGTCCCCGGCCTGCTGCTGGTCGCCGCGAGATTGGGGTACGGCTACCGCCGGGGCTTCTACGACCCGCTCGTCCGCAAGAAGGAGATGCGCGCATGACCACGCCGGGAGACCCGCCGCAGGATCCGCCCTCCCAGGACCCCCGGCCGGGGGAGCGGCCGCCCGGAGGGGGTTCCGGCACCCCGGGGCCGCCGCCCGGCGGCGGACCGCCTCCCCCGCCCGGCGGCCCGTCGGGCGCGAGCGTGGGGATGGCGCTCCTCGGGGTGGTCGTCTACGTCGTGGTCAACGTCCTGTTCGGCTTCATCGCGCTCGGAACCGGCTCGACGACCGGCTTCGCCGTGGTCGCGGCGCTCCTGGCGCTGCTCACCTTCGGCAGCGGGGTCGTCCTGGTCAAGAGCGGCACACCCCTGGCCAGGGGGATGGGCGTCGGGCTGATGATCGGCTGGGGCCTGGTCACGGTCCTGTCGGCCGGGTTCTGCACCGGCGTCAACCCGGGGCTGTACCAGTGACCGGGCCGGGAATGGCGCTGCGGGGCGACCGCATCCTCCGCTACGTCAACGCGTTCTGCCCGCGCTGCCACGACGAGGACCCCGAGCGTCCGCTGCACGACGTGCCGCGCCTGACCGGGTACCTCGCCGAGCGCGACGGCCGGGTCTACCTGGAGCGCGGCTGCCGCAGGCACGGCCTGGTGCGCACGCTGTACGACGAGGACCCGGAGATCCTCTCCTACCTGGAGGAGTGGACCGCGCCCACCAAGGCCCACCTGCCCGACACGCCGGGGAACTTCGACCCGGTCCCCTCCGCCTACCTGCGGGGGCTCCCCGAGACGCAGACCCAGCACACCTGCATCCTGCTGGAGGACATCGCCGAGACCTGCAACCTGCGCTGCCCCACCTGCTTCGCCGGCTCCGCGCCCGACCTGGGCGGGGTGGTCCCGGTCGCCGACGTGCTGGCCAACGTCGACCAGCGCCTGGCCAGGGAGAACGGCCGCCTCGACGTGCTCATGCTGAGCGGCGGCGAGCCCACCATCCACCCGGAGCTGGGCCTCCTCCTGGCCGAGCTGACCGCCCGGCCGATCACCCGCATCCTGGTCAACACGAACGGGATCCTCCTCGCCCGCGACGACGCCCTCCTCGACCTGCTCACCGGGCACCGCGACCGGGTCGAGGTCTACCTGCAGTACGACGGGACCTCCGCCGAGGCCTCCCGCCACCACCGGGGCGGGGACCTGCGGCGGTTCAAGGCGGACGCCGTACGGCGCCTGTCGGAGCGGGAGATCTTCACGACGCTGGTCATGACGGCCGCGCTCGGCGTCAACGACGCGGAGATCGGCGAGGTCGTACGGCTGGCGCTCGACACGCCCTACGTGGGCGGGGTGTCGCTGCAGCCGCAGTTCGGCTCCGGCCGGTCGGGGGCGATCGACCCGATGGAGCGGCTGACCCACACCGGGGTGTTGCGGCGCCTCGGCCCGCAGACCGGTGGGGTCGTCACCTGGCGCGACCTGACCGCGCTGCCCTGCTCGCACCCGCACTGCTGCTCGGTCGGCTACATGATCCGCGACGACTCCGGCCGGTGGCGGTCGCTGACCGCGCTGATCGGCCACGACCGGCTCAAGGAGAACCTGGGCCTGGTCTCCAACCGGATCGCCGACAGCGAGATCCCGCGCGAGCTGCGGCTGGCCGTACAGGAGTCGCTGCTCGGCCTGCTGTCGGAGCAGTCGTCGCTGTCGCACCCGCAGATCGGCGACCTGTGGCGCGACATCTGCGAGAACTGCGACCTGGGCGTCTCCACCCTGCTGGCGCTGGCCTCCTCGGCGCTGCCGGGGCGGCGGCGCAGGCTCCGCCGGATGCTCGGCGAGCGGGTGGTCCGCATCACGGTGAAGCCGTTCATGGACATGGCGACGATGCTGGAGGAGCGGCTCGTGCAGTGCTGCGTGCACGTGGGCACCCGGTCGGACCAGGACCAGTGCGCCCCGTTCTGCGCGGTCCAGGCCTGGCCCGCCCTCTCCCGGCAGCGGCTCTCCGCCGTCGCCTCGGCCGACCCCGGAGTACGGCTCCCGCTGGTGGACGTGACGGGGCCGGAAGGGCTGGTGGACGTCCGGTGACGGGACCGGAGGGCGCCGTCCCCGCGGGGCGGACGGGGACGGGCCCGGCGGGCGGCCCGGCCCGGGTCGGAGGGGGCGCGGGCGCGGAGCCGTACGATCCGCTCCGGTTGTGCGTCTACGCGACCGTCGCGCTGCTGGCGTGGCTGGGCGGGGCGTGGGTGGTGCTCGGCTTCGCGGTCCTGGGGTTCGCGGGATACCTGCGGGCGCGCCGGGCCGGGCTGGCCCGGAGCAGGTGCCTGCTGCGCGACACCCGGCTCGTGCTCGGGTATCTCGCGCTCATCGCCGCCGCCGCACTCGCCGCCCTGGTGCGGGGGTTCGCCGGCTAGCCGGCGCTCTTGGCATTCCGGTTGGCGGCCGCGGGGAGAGCTTTTTCCGAAAACTCTCGTCATTGTGTTCGAGGCCGCGCTACAGTCGTAGACACCGGATCGAACACGGGTTCGGGCGCCGTCACCGGTGCCATCCGCCCAGGTGAGGGGTGTGCCATGGCGATGCTCGCGCCGTCCTCCGCCCCCTTCACGCCCGCCCCCTCCCCGTCCGGTCCCGCTCCGCGCCTCCCCGGGCCGCGAGGCCTCGTCCGGCGGCGTGCGACACGCCGTAGCGCTTTCTACGGAAATCTAGGACGGCCGCTATATCCCGTCATAAAGTCCGAGACCGTGGACCCCGTGCGCAACCCCTATGCCCCCGGTGCGGGGCAGCGCCCCCCGGAGCTCGCCGGCCGCGACCGCGAGCTGCAGCAGTTCGAGGTCGTGCTGGAGCGGGTGGCCAGGGGCCGCCCCGAGCGCAGCATGGTCGTCACCGGCCTGCGCGGCGTGGGAAAGACCGTCCTGCTCAACACCTTCAAGTCGATGGCCATGCAGCGGCTCTGGGGCACCGGGAAGATCGAGGCCCGCCCCGACCGGTCGATCCGGCGGCCGGTGGCCGCGGCCCTGCACATGGCGATCCGCGAGCTCTCCCCCCGGCACCGTGCGCCCGAGCGCATCGAGGAGTTCCTCGGCGTGCTGAAGGCCTTCGCGATGCGCGACGCCTCCGCGGCCAAGGGCACCTCCCACTGGTCGCCCGGGATCGACGTGCCGGCGGCGCGCGGCCGGGCCGACTCCGGTGACCTGGAGATCGACCTCACCGAGCTGTTCGTCGACGCCGCGGCGGTCGCCACCGACCTGGGCGTCGGGATCGCCCTGTTCATCGACGAGATGCAGGACGTGCAGGTCCAGGACGTCTCGGCGCTCTGCGCGGCCTGCCACGAGCTCTCCCAGAGCGGCGGCCCGCTGATCGTGGTCGGCGCGGGGCTGCCGCACCTGCCGAGCGTGCTGTCGGCCAGCAAGAGCTACTCCGAGCGCCTGTTCCGCTACGCCAGGATCGACCGGCTCGACCGGGAGGCGGCCGACCTGGCGCTCATCGCCCCCGCCGAGGGCGAGGGCGTGGAGTTCACCCAGGAGGCCCTCGACGCGCTCTACGAGGCGGCCGACGGCTACCCCTACTTCGTCCAGGCGTACGGCAAGGTCGCCTGGGACCTCGCGCTGCACAGCCCGATCACCGGCGAGGACGTCAGGGTGTCGGCGCCGGAGGCCGAGGAGGAGCTCGCGGTCGGCTTCTTCGGCAGCCGCTACGAGCGGGCCACGCCGGCCGAGCGCGACTACATGCACGCCATCGCCTCGATCGGAGACGAGCCGGTGGCCACCGCGGAGGTGGCCGAGATCCTCGGCCGCAAGCCGTCCAGCCTCTCCCCGGCCCGGGACAGCCTCATCAAGAAGGGGCTGATCTACAGCGCCGAGCGCGGGCTGATCGCGTTCACCGTCCCGCACTTCGGAAAGTTCCTCCGTTCCCAGCCGATCTGAACGTGTGTTCGATATACTGGAGGCGGGCCCCTAGCCCTCTATACGGCTCTCTAGTGGGGAAGCTAGAGAGCCGTATAGAGCTGAATCATGTCCTGGTCCGGAGACCCTAGCGACCGGCCGCCACGGGGACGGCCTCCGGCCGCGGCGCGGCCTCGACCGTCCGGCCGTCGGCGCCGACCAGGGCGACCCGCACCGCCGGGCGGCGCCCGCTGAGGTGGACCGCGAAGACCACGTCCACCGGCTCGCCCGCGCGGCTCCGCCCCGGATAGACGAAGAACCGCCAGCAGAGCTCCCGCCAGCTGTCGACCGGCTCCGTGCTCGACAGCAGGTCCTGGTTCGACCGCCAGACCGAGCTGGCGCGCAGCCTGGCGGCGGCTGTCGCCGGGCCGGCCGGGCGCCGCTCGCACGGCGCGCGGTGGCGCAGCCTGGCGGCGGCCTCATCGACCTCCGGCGAGAGCGCGACGACCAGCAGCAGCCCGCCGGCCACGGCCAGGCCCTCGATCCAGGAGATCCCGGCCAGCACCGACCACCCCGTGACCGGCCCGGCCCGCAGCGTTCCCACCGCCATGGCGGTCAGCGCCACGGTGCGGACGAGCGAGCGCACCCCCACCGGGATCGCGCTGACGTCGCCGAAGCAGCCGCAGCCCATGTCCGGCCGCCGGCGCCGCAGCTCCCACAGGACGTAGGTGGAGACCGCGAAGAAGGCGATCGTGCCCCAGCGGAAGAACGGGTGCCCGGTGGCCGTCAGCCCGCCCGCCAGGACCGCCTCCGCCGCCGCGCAGCCGAGCATGGCGGGGGCCTGCCACCGTTCGGCCAGCAGCACCGCCGGGCCGAACCCGCTCAACGCGCCGGGCTGTGAACCGCTCGCGACGGTCTTGACCTTCGCCAGCGCACCCAGGGCCAGGAGCAGGCCCAGAACCGGGAGCTGCGCGCCCGCGACCGCCGTCCACACCTGCGTCTGCGCCACCTGCGCCACCTGCGCCACCTGCGTCATCTGTGTCATCCCAATCCGACCCGGGCGTTGAAGCAGCCCTTGGTGAGGTCCCCGCCCAGTTCCACGAAGGAGGAGGGCGACAGCTCCGCGATCCGGCCGCGCGGGGAGGTCCCGCACTCCAGGCACCGGTCGCAGAACCGACCGGCGAGACAGCCGCACGTCACGATCGGCACGATCGAGGTGCGTTCGGCGCACACGTTGCGCACCTCGAGGGTCGAGCCCAGCGCGAGGTAGGGCAGCCCGGTGCAGGAGACCCCGGCCTCGTCGCAGCCGGAGTCGGCGGACTCCAGCATCGGGTAGGCCGCACCCCGTTCGTCCGGATCGAACGCGTCCGACCAGGTCACGGTGGCCGAGATCTGCTCCTGTGCGCCGCCGTACGCCGGCGGCGGCTCGGGCACCGCCGTCCAGCGGTAGGGCGGCTGCGAGGTCGCGGGCAGCCGGGCCCGGGCGACGCCGTCCTCGCGGACGCCGATGGCGTCGAACAGGTAGCCGGGTTCGAGTTTCGGGTGCCGGACCTGGAGCCTGCCCGAGGCCGCGTAGGGGATGACGACGGTGCGGTGGCCCCGGTGCGGCCCGCAGTAGAGCTCCATCGTGCGGTCCCCCGACCTGCCGCGGATCTTCTCGATCACGCCCGTGACCCGGACGGTGTCCGCCCAGATCCGCTCGGCGACCCGGCCGGCCTGCAGCGTTCTGACGACCACCTGCGCGCCCATCGGGAGGTCGGCCGGGGCGACGGTGTCGCCGCGCCAGGCGGTCGCCCACGGCGCGATCACGAGCCGCTCCTCCCTTCCGTCCGGTGTCCCGATGATGATCAGATGTGGGCTGACGTCCAGGATCTCGCCGCTGACGGCACGCAGCAGTTCGCCTTCGTCGGAGACCGGGCCGGGGTCCTGGAGGTTCCGGCCAAGCGCGGCCGCGGCCAGGACGCGGCGACGGTCAACGCTCCATTGGGGCATCGGCGGTCTCCTGTTCTCGGCGGGGTGTTCTGGTCAGCGTCACATGTTCGACGGGGTCTCATGTTCCACAACCGCAAATAATTCAGACAGGGGCCCTACCGGGTAGCAAAATTCACATCCCTGGTAGAACGCCTTGTTGCCCGGGTCACCGCAGACCCGTACTTACCGCCCTTCACCGGCCGTCTGCCAACTGAACCGATCTTTGCATTCGACAGGACGAAATCTGGATTCCGGTTCAGCCGGATCAGAGCCTCCGGCTGCGATTCTGACGACGAGACGCCCCTTGACCACAGGCCGGTGATCGCGGTGACCGACGGGACCCACGACGAGTTCCGTGAGTACGTCGTTGCTCGCGGACCGGCGCTGCTACGCGCCGCCCACCAGGTCACCGGCAATCCCAACGACGCGGAGGACCTGCTCCAGGCCGCGCTGGTCAAGACCTACCTCGCCTGGGAGCGGATCGAGGACCGCGCGGCCCTCGACGGCTACGTGCGCCGGACGATGGTCAACATCAACATCTCCTGGTGGCGGCGGCGCAGGCTGGACGAGTACCCGTCGGATGAGATCCCCGAGCCGGTCCCCGCGGCCGCCCACGACGGCCTGCCCGGACGCCGCGCGGAACTGCCCGAGCAGGTGGAGCGGGCGCTGGAGTGCCTGCCCGACAGGATGCGGGCGGCGATCGTGCTGCGGTACTACGAGGACATGACGGAGCCGGAGATCGCCAAGGCCCTGGGCATCAGCGTCGGCACGGTCAAGAGCACGGTCTCGCGGGGGATGGCCAAGCTCCGCGGCGCCCTCGCCATCCCGGAGCGGCGGCACCTCGAACCGCAGCCCTGAGGATCGCGGGCCCGGCGGCCCGCGACCGGCGTCACTCGGCAGGAGCGAGGTGCGAGCCCGCGGTGGCGCACGGCCGTACGGCGTCGCGGAGAATCCTGAGCGTGTCGAGGAAGGCCGAGAGCCGCTCGGGGGGGAGCAGCCCGGTGAACCAGGTCTCGATGTCCTGCAGATGCTGCGGGAGCACGGCGGCGAGCCTGTCCGTGCCCGCCTGGGTGATCGCGGCGTAGGAGGCCCGGCGGTCGGTGGCGCACGCCTGCCGTACGACCAGGCCCTCGCGCTCCAGCCGGTCCACGACGCGGGTCACCCCGCTGGTGGACAGGTTGGTCTGTGCGGCCAGGTCGCTCATGCGCAGCCGCTGCCCCGGTGAGCGCGCCAGCCGGATCAGGGTCTCGAAGTCGACCTCCGAGATGCCTCCCGCCAGGAGGGCGGGCATGGTCTTCGCCGACAGGCCGCTGGAGACCTCCGCGAGGAGGCCCATCGCGGTCAGCCGGGGGTCGTCAAAGGGAAGCACGCTCACACTGTATGCGACGATAGTTGACGTGAGAAATATTCCTCAGGTAAGAATGTGTTGACGCAAACATCCTCACGGCAAACGTAGACACGGGAGCAGCCATGACCGTCCGCGCCTGGGAGAACCTCCAGATCCCCACCCCCGGCACCTTCACCCTCGACGTGGCCCACACCCGGATCGGCTTCGTCGTCAAGCACATGATGGTGAGCAAGGTCCGCGGCAACTTCGCGGACTTCTCCGGCACGGTCACGATCGCCGAGAACCCGCTGGAGTCCTCCGCCGAGCTCACGATCAAGGCCGAGAGCATCACGACCGGGGCCGCCGACCGCGACGGCCACCTCCGCAGCGACGACTTCCTCGCGGCCGACAAGTTCCCCGAGCTGACCTTCCGCAGCACCCGCGTCGCCGGCCACTCCGGTGACGAGTTCACCCTCGTCGGCGACCTCACTATCCGTGATGTCACCAAGCAGGTCGAGCTCACCGTCGAGTACGGCGGCGCCGGCACCAACCCCTGGGGGCAGGAGGTCTGGGGCTTCTCCATCACGACCGAGATCGACCGCGAGGAGTTCGGTCTGACCTGGAACCAGGCCCTGGAGGCCGGCGGCGTCCTCGTCGGCAAGAAGGTCAAGATCGAGATCGAGGGCGAGGCCAACCGCGCCTGACCCTGCGATCCGCCGAGCCCCTTCCCCAACCGCTCTCCCCGGGGGAGGGGCTCAGGTGTGTCCGTGAATTGAGATCGAGTGTCTTGCATATCGAGAATCCACAGGCTCTTCACCGGCTTCAACAGGTAATCCTCAGGTCTGTCCACAGGTGTGGACGAAGTTATCCACAGCGGTGGACAACCTGGCCGCCGGGCCTCTGGACGACGCGCCCGGCAATCACTTTGCCGCCTTGCCCGCAGGCCGGTACTCTGTGCTGAGCCGCACGGCTACCAGGAGGCTTCGCCTAGTCAGGTCTATGGCGCCGCACTGCTAATGCGGTTTGGTGGCAACACCATCCGGGGTTCAAATCCCCGAGCCTCCGCAGGTGAAAGGCCCTCTCCCGAATCCGGGAGGGGGCCTTTTCCGATCTCTGAAGGGCTCATAGTTGCAGTCCTAGTTGCAACGGCTCACGACTTTCCCCACAGGGCCGAGGCCAGTCGCTCCCCGGCGTCGCGCATGAGCGGCGTGGACACGTGGGCGTACCGCTCGGTCGTGGTGACCCGCGTGTGGCCGAGCACCTCCTGAACGACCCGGATGTTCACGCCCTGCTCGATCAGGAGCGTCGCGGCCGTGTGGCGGGCGTCGTGGACCCGGACGTCCCGCACCCCGGCTTGCTTGAGGATTGTTTTCCACACCTTCCAATCCTCGGTCCGCTCGATCGGGCTACCGTGCCGGGTCGCGAACACGAGGTCGTGATCCTCCCAGCGATCCCCGGCCCTGAGGCGCTCCACGGCCTGGGCCTTCCGGTGCTCCTTGAGGAGCGCGAGCAATTCGGGCGGACACTGGAGAGTGAGCTTGCTCCGGCCCTTACGCTGCCGGAAGACGATCCCGCCGCCTGTGCGCTTCGGGCACCTGTCGGCATGACCGGTGCAGTCCTTGAGACAGGGCCGCTTGTAGCAGGTGTGCCCCTGCTTCGCACAGTCCGGCTTGCAACCGGGCACATGCCCGTGTTCCTTGCAGTTCTTCTTGCAGGGCCATCGGTGCCACTTCTCGCCGCATGCGTGTGGATCGGCGCAGCCGTGCCGCCACTCGGTGCGCTGGATCTGGAACCACGCCCGGATCACGCCGGTCTCCAGGTCGACGTACTGCCAGCGGAGCCCGAGAGCCTCACCCTGGCGGATGCCGAGGGCCAGGGCGACCGACCAGCGGGCGCCGTTCCGTCGGGTGCCGGCCACGTCGAGGATGCGCCGGGCCTCCTCACGGGTCAGCGGCTCGATCTCGGTCGAGGCGGCCGAAGGGGCTTCGACCAGGGTCGCGACGTTCCGCGTGAGCTTGCCGCGCCGTACGGCGATGGTCAGCGCCCGCGACAGGATGCGGTGGACCTTGAGGACCGTGCTTGTCGACAGGCCCTTCTCCAGCATCGCGGTGTACGCGGTGTCGAGGTGCTCGGGAGCCAGCCGGTTGAGCCGGTGCCGGCCGAGCAGCGGAATGACCCAGTGACGGGTCTTGGACCGGTAGTCCACCAGCGTGCGCGGAGCCATCTTGCCCGAGACCACGAGTCGCTCACAGATCACGTCGAGGTACTCGGTCATCCACTCGGCGACGGTGGGCACACGGCCGGGCTTGGTGACCTGACCCGACTCCCGGTTGCCCTCCAGTTCGCTGACCTTCCGGGTCACCTCGGCCTCGGTCTTGCCCATGCGGTGACGGCGGTCGGGAGAGCCGTCCGGCTTGATGCCCACGGTCACCCAGCCGTGCCAGTAACCGTCCTTGCCGAGATAGATCGAGGAGCGGCCGTTCGGCTTCTTCGCCATCACGCCGCCCTCTCCGGTGAACTCTCGGACGCCTCGACCAGGGCACGGGCGAACTCCTGGAGTGCCTCGACATGGATGAGCCGGTAGCCGTCGCGCTTGACCGACTGGAGCTCACCCGTCTTGATCAACCGGAATACGGCGGTACGGCTCATGCCCAGCACGATCGCCGCTTCCTTCGGCCGGTAGAACAGCTTGTCGGACCGGTAGAGCGTGAGGTTCATGTCAGGCCGCCTTTCCGATCGCCGAAGTTGCCGAGAGATCTTGGGTGGGTCGTCCGTCCGCTCTGGCCTTCAGTTCGTCCATGGCCGCGCGCCAGCGTTGGCGTTCGGCGACCATGCGCAGCAGCCGCAGGGTGAGCGAGGGAACGTCACCGTCTCCGGCCGGGACGGGCTTCCAGAGGTAGCGGTGCGGGTCGGTCGGTTCATCGGCCAGGCCGAGGGCTTCCAGGACCCAGGTACGGCGGTCGCGCTTGTGTTCGGCCAGGGTCTTGTTGGACCACTTGCGCGAGACCAGGACCCGGCGACCGGCGTAGCCGAGGTGTTCGGGCTTGTGGGCCTTGCCCCGGCAGCGGCCCGGCATCATGCCCGGCTTGGCGCCCTTGGGTTGCACGCCGTAGCGCAGCCAGTTCGGGCAGGCCGGTGAGCAGGGTTCGTAGCGGAGTGCCGCGATGAGCCGGGCCGCGTGCTCTCGCCGGGCCGCATCGTCGGTATTCAGGCTCTCGCCGAGGGACTTAGTCAGGTACTTGGACAGGTAGCGGATGCACTGGTCGGCGTCCGGGGTCCCGGCGAGCACGCCTTGGACGTCGACCTGGTCGCCGAAGCGGAGCACGTGCAGGGGTTCGGCGTCCTCATCGGCGTCGAGCCGGTCGAGCGCCTCATCCCAGGTCGGCAACAACTCCCCCGTGGCGGGGTCGAGGTAATCCCCTGTTTGGCCGTCCGGGTAGGCCACGCCGCCCGGCAAGTCGGCCCGGGGAGTCCACACCGGCAGGTGATTGCCTTGGAAGCGGACCTCATCGACCGCCGGCCACCACACCTGGTGGTAGGTGGCCGCCGCAATGGCCTTGATCTCCGCACGCGGCAGGGTGCCGCGGATCGCCATGTGCAGATGCGGCGCGAGCCGCTTCTGCGGCTCCACGGACGCGAAGTACTGCACGTCATAGCCCGCTACACGGCGAAGGTTCTGCACGAACCGGTCCACCAGCTTGGAGAAGTGCAACGCGTCCCGCGCGGCCCGCGCATAGTCGTACGTACTCGGGTCGACCGGCACGCCCTGACCGGCCCGGATGCGGCCGTACGAGGGCAGGGTGAGCGTGATGAACATCGACGGCCGGTAGACCTTGCCGTCGGTGCCGGGGAAGGCCCGGCCGAGCGTGGTGGGACTCATGGCCCGCTTAGGCAGGTCCGGGGCATCTTGGCGTCGCCGGGTGGAGCGGGAGCGCTTGGCAGCCGTACGGCCGGACAGGGTGCCCCGCATCCCGGCCGCGCTGATCTCGGCGTCGATCTCGGTGATCGCCGCATCCCAGTCAGCGACCTCCGCAGGCGTGCCGTCGCGTTCGGCCCGGTCCCGGTGCGCCTGCACGTCGGCCCGGAACCCGATCAGCCAGCGCTGGTCCTCGGTGGAGGGGTCCGGTTCGGCGACCGGCTCGGCCTCCAGGTGCCAGCCCTCCCGGCACTGGGTCATGCGCAGGTAGCGGTTGCGCTTGGCGCACGGCGGGCACTTGGCCTCCCGGGTGGCGCCGCAGGGGACGTTGATGTCCTCGCTGTGGCCGGTGCGGACATCCAGCCGCCGCAGCACGATCGGCCGGATGCACACCCCGTTGTGCTTGGCGATCTCCACCGCGACATCCAGCGCCACCGGCATCCTCTGCCGCTCGGCTCGTGAGTTCGGGACGGTCATTCGTTCACCTCCTGCCGGTGCACCTCGGCCAGGTCCGCCCGCAGCCGGTACACGCCGGCGTAGGGGTCGGCGCTGACGGAGACGTGCAGCAGTTCGAAGGCCACCACGCGCTGGGTGCGGTGCGGCCCGAGCAGGGCCAGGATGGGCCGCTCGCAGATCCGGGTGATCTCCTCGTCGGTGCCGTAGAAGCAGACCCTCATGCCGCCACCTCCGCGGCCATGGCCCGGATGTCTGTGTCGGAGACGTAGGCCGCGCGCACCCGGATCGGATCGGGCGAGGCCTCCAGCCGCACGTAGCCGACGCCCGCGCCCTGCTCCGGGATCGGCGAGATGTGATCGGCCAGCGCGCCGCGATTCCGGGCACCATCGCCGAGCACCATGTCCACCTGTTCGGACTCGTCCAACCGGAGAGCGATCTTGTCGGGGAACAGGTTGCGGACGTTCATGACCTCCTTGCGCGGGTCCTGCAAGGCCGCCATGACCCCGACGCCGACCGCCCGGCCCTGTGTGGTCAGGGTCGCGAGAGCCGCGGAGATGCGCAGCTTCAGGCCCTTGTCGGACTGGTAGGCGGTCAGGAACGCCACCTCATCGACCACCACCAGGACGAACGGATCCTCCACGGTGGGGACGTGATCACGGCGCAGGCCGGCGAAGCGGTCGGCCCGCTCCTGCATGACCTCCACCGCCGCTTCCAGCAGTTCGGCGCACTCGGCGGGAGTCGCGGCGTACCGCGTGCCGAACAGCTCCCGGCCGAAGGACAGCTCCATGCGCTTGGGATCCAGCGCCCACACCTCGACCAGGCCCGCCCGCACGGCCGGGAGCAGGCCGCGGATGGCCGACCACAGCACCGAGCCCTTGCCCGCGCCGGTCGCGCCCGCGATCAGGACATGGGTGCCGTGCATCTTCAGTAGCCACGGTGAGCCGTCCTCACGGATGCCGACCCGCACCGGCCCCACCGACACCTCATCAGGGACGGGGACGGCCGGCAACGGAACGGCGAGCGGGTCACGCCGGGGGAAGACCAGCTGCAACCGGCCCGCCCGTGCGATCGACACCCGGCAGGAACGGGCGCCGAAGCCATGCGCCAGGTGCTCGATGCGGTCGCTCCAGTCCTTGACCGCCTGACCGTGCAGCATCTTCACGGTGACCACGTCGGCCCACGAGGTGCAGGTGACCGTGACCAGGTGCGGGAGGTAGTCCCGGCCGCGCAGGTGCCGCCCGAGACCGGAGACGATCATCACGGGTTGCCAGTGCCGCCGGTAGATCCAGACGAAGCGCCACCAGGCCAGCAGCCGCCAGCCCACGATGCGCAGGAACGACGGCCGGTGGAGGAAGCACCAGGCGACCAGAGCGGCTACGGTCCCGGCGGTGAGGCCCAGGCCCCAGCGCCAGCCGTACAACCAGCACACCGCGCCCGGTATGGCGACGACGGCCGAGGCGATGGGGTGCCGCCAGATCAGGCGGACCAGGCCAGCGACCAGCCGCCAGGTGAGGATGACGAGGGTGACGAACGCGGGAGTGCGCACCACGGCCGGGCGGAAGACCACGGCGGTGTCTGGAGTGGTGGAGACGAGGTTCTGTGCCTCGTCGCCGGGCAGTTTCTTGAACATTAGGCTGGGTGCCTCTCTGTGATTCGCATCTGGGGAGAGATCGAGGGGCCGCCGGAAGTTGCCGCTTCTGGCGGCCCCGCTTACGTGTCAGGCCGCGATGTCCTTGCCGGTTGCGGACTTGGCGGGGGCAGCGGCGCGGGGGGAGCGCATCAGGGTGGCCCGGATCGAGTAGGCCAGCCGTCCGGCCTGGGAGACGTACGGGGTGACGCTCATGCCGTCGAACTTGACCGGCGTGAACGGCAGGCCTGGCAGTGACGGCGGGGGAACCGGCTGCACCGGGGACAGGATCTTGACCGCCACCGTCTTCTGGCCGGCCTTCACGGCCGGGTCGGCGTCCATGACGGCGACCTGCCAGACGAGTTCGCCGGTGGTCTTGTCCTTGGCGAAGACGGTGCGGCCGTTGGTGGAGGCGTCGAAGTCCTTGACCTGTTCGACCTCGCCGACGATGTAGCAGCCGTGCGGGAAGACCTGGTCGAAGTTGATGGGGATGGGTCCTTGGATAGCCATGATCTTCTTCTCTCTCGCTTTCTCGACAACTCGTATTGTTGAGTTGCTATGACGATAACCGGCGATCCGGCAACTTGACAAGTCGAGTTTGCGAGACGCTATGTGACGTGAGTCACATCACAATGCGTAGGCGTCTTCCAACTCGTGAAGATCGCCAGGCATGACCAGATCGACGACCACGACGGGGCGGGCCGAGGAGTCGAAGACGTTGGCCATGACACTGATGACGGGAGCGGATTTGCCCAGGCCCAGCAGCTTGGCCTCATCGGTCTCCGGGTGCCGTGCCCCCAGGCGTTCGACGACGTTGGCGAGCCGCAGCCCTTTCACCGTCTGCACGTGATGGCGGACACCTACGGTCAACGGCTCGTTCCGGCCGAGATCGGTACCTTCCGCCACGTCCAGCGGCGACCAGAGGGTGACCAGGTCGCTGGGGCGCTCGCCGTCGCTGAACAGCACGCGGCGCATCATTACCGCGGACGCGGCGGGAATGCCCAGCAGGTCGGCGATGACAGCGGGGGCCGCCCTCTCGCCGGCCTCGATCACTGTGCCTCTCTCGTCGGTTTCCACGCGGTCCAGCACGGCCCGGCTCGGCCGTGAGCCCTCCTCCGGCACCGGTGGAGCGGCCTTGACGTAGGAGCCCTTACCGTGCTCCCGCTCGATGACCCCCCGGAGTTGCAAGACCTGCAAGGCGCGTACCACGGTGGGCCGGGAGACGTTGAACTCGCGCACAAGCTGGGTCTCCGACGGCAGCAACGCGCCGGGAGGGTATGTGCCGTCGTCGATCTTCCGCTTGATCGCCTGGACTATCTGGGCATACTTCGGCGGTGTGAACTCTTCAGGCGACATGACGACCTCATAACAACTCGACTTGTCGTTAAGACTAGCCGTCTTCCGTTATGATGTCTCCCCTTTGCGATCCGCTGGACAGCATCACCGCGCTTCCCCCGTCAGCAGCGCATCCCACAACTTCCGGGCTTTCCGCGCCGACATCCGGTAACTCTCCTCCACCTCCGCGGCCGGTGTCTTCTGCGTGGTGCGCCGGATGAAGCAGACCCCGCCTGACTGGATCAACTCGAAGAACCTCGCCCGGCAGGCACACGTCCAGGCGAGAACGAGCTCACGGCCCGTCGACTGAGGGGAAGTCCACTCGATCCTGCGGCAGTCGCCCTGCGCATGCGGGATATGGGGACTGATGCGACAACACCGATCACTCACGCCGACCGGTCCTCCGGGTGCGGTGAGTACGGCCGGCGTTGCCGAAGCTCCTCCCGACGGCGAACGACCCGGCGGGCAGCGGTCGCCACGTCGTCGGCTGGGGCGAACGCGTAGAGGCGTCGTCCGTTCCCCGCCCTGCTCCTGCCGCACGCCCAGCGGAACCAGTAGCCGTTCGTCCAGACGAGGAGTTCCGCCCAGACCGACACCAGCGCCATGCCGTACCCGATGTGCACATCGGCGTCCACGCCATGCCGTGCCAGCTCATCCCAGAGGAGCTCCGCCGCCCCGGATGCCGACGACGCCGTCTCAGGCCGCATCGCAGGCCGCCTCTCCGGCCCGGCCGGTGCCACGGCAGTGCAGGCACCTGCTCTTCACCCGATCCCCGGGAGCGTTGTCAGCCGGCCCGTCGGCGACGACATCACGTCGGGGAGTCACGTACTTCCATCCCCGACCTGCGCAATGTCTGCACTTTTCAGCCATGACGTGAGAATCAGGCCGAGAGGTGTCACGTCTCGACCGCGCGAGCGGACCATCTACACCCGTGCTGTTCCTCTTTGTTTCTTCCCTGTGCCGTCCTGGCGTTTACTCTGGAATCAATGGCCGGACAAGCGCAGACACAGACCGTGGTTGATCAGCCGATTCTCCTGAAAGTGCTGCTTCGCCAGCATCACTGGCAGACATACGGCACTTTCTGTAGGGAATACGACAAAGCTGCCAAGCAGGTTGATCCCTGCCTGATGGGAAAGTGGCCCAGCCGTACCCAACTGCACCGCTGGTTGTCCGGCGACCTGAAGGGCCTGCCGTACTCCGACCACTGCCGGGTGCTGGAGGCGATGTTCCCCGGCAAGACCGCAGAGGAACTGTTCGCGCCGGTCACCGCCGAAGTGCCGGCACCCAGACAGGCGCCGTCATCGCCTGCTCCGGACATCGGAGGGCAGTTCGCGGACGTGACCGCCGTCTTCAGCAGCCGGTCGGCATTCGCAGCCGCCTACCCGCCCTCAGCCCTGTTCGACAACGCCAAGGAGATCAGCGCCGCCGGCCTGTCCCTCAACCTGCTCTGCCAGAGCTATCCCGACCACCAGCTCAAACGCCTCCTCGAAGGAGGCACCCACATCCGGTGCCTGTTCCTCGATCCGCACGGTACGGCCATCAAAGAGCGCGAAGCCGAGGAACGCTACACCGACTCAACGCTCAGCACGCTGACCGCTCTCAACATCAGCATCCTGACTCGGCTGAAGGGCCGCCTGGACCCGCAGGCGGCCAAGCGCCTGGAGATCGCCGTCTACGACGAAACGATCAGGTTCAATATCCTGATCATGGACCGCGCGACATGCGTGGTCCAGCCCTACCTTCCGCAGGCCCGAGGCGTCGACTCCCCGACCTTCGTGATCACTGACAACACCGCAGCCGAAGGCCTGTTCCCCGTCTTCGACCAGATCTTCACCTCACTTTGGGAGCGGAGCCGACCCGTATGACCACCGACGCCAAGAGCCTGCTGCCCATCGCCCAGCGAGCCGTGGCCATCGCTCACGAGATCGTGCGCACACGGGTTCCCAAGACGATCTCCTTCAAAGGCCACCGCGACATGGTCACCGAGGTAGATGTGGCCGTCGAGCACGCCGTACGGGACTTCCTCTCCCAGGAGACCCCCGACATCGGATTCCTCGGCGAAGAGGAAGGACCCGTCATCCGCGACGGCAGCGGCCTGCTGTGGGCACTGGACCCCATCGACGGCACCGCCAACTTCATGCACGGCATCCCGCTGTCAGGCATCTCCCTGGGCCTGATCCAAGACGACCGCTCCATCCTCGGCGTGATCGACTTGCCGTTCCTGGACATGCTGTACGCCGCCTCCGAAGGCAACGGAGCCACCTGCAACGGGGACGCCATCACCACCAGCAAGGCCGACGAACTCGACGCGGCCATCGTCTCCGTCGGTGACTACGCCGTCGGCGCCGACGCCGACCACAAGAACCGCGTCCGCATCCCGCTGAACCACCAGCTCGCCAGCCGCGTCCAGCGGGTGCGCATGTACGGCTCAGCCGCCATCGACCTGGCGTGGGTTGCCGAAGGCAAGACCGACGCCTGCATCATGCTGTCCAACAACCCCTGGGACACCGCCGCCGGCGTCGTCATCGCCCGCGAAGCCGGAGCCCTCGTCACCGACGCCACCGGCCGCCCCCACACCATGCGATCCCACGCCACCATCGCAGCCGCCCCGGCCGTCCTCGCCCAGGTCATCGGCGTCCTCGCCGAAGCAGGCGCATAGCACTGCCGAATTGTTCAACGCCGCTGCGTTTGGTGGAGAGGAGGGACGGCACGATCTGGCATCCGCTCGATGCCGAAGAAGTTTGAACGCCGTCCAACCACCCCTGCCCTGAAAGGCCCGCCGATGGATACTCCTGGACTGACCCGCTTCGATGAGCTCGTCCAGGCCGCAGCCGAGCTGCGCCCCTTGGAACTGGCCGAACTGCATGAGATCGGCGCGGTATTGAGCGAGGTGATCCAAGCCGCTGCTGCCCTGGCCGTCCGCATGGAAACCGAGACGGCAACTCTGTCGAAGCGGTACGTCTTGCGAGACACCACTGGTGACCTCGATCCGGAAGCGAGGTTGACCGAGGTCCAGGAGCGGATGAGGCGGATGGTCGATTTCCTGCAGAAAGCCAATCGGCACGCTCGCCGCTCTCATGTCGCGATCGGCCGCATCGTGCAAGCCGACCTCAACACCGCCACGCACTGCCCCGAAGCATCAAGGGGGCGAGCCGACCAACAGGGCACCTCTTGATCAGTGATTTTGGTCGCGCGTTGGTCCCTCGGTGACCCGTCGTCTTGCTCAAGCTCATGAGGCGGGACTTCTCGCTAAACGCAGCCGCGTTGCCGAATTGTTCTTGTATGGATCAAGCGGCGGCGCGGCGCGCCGCCGTACCCCCGGCCCTCCGCCCGCCCGCCGTCCGGGCGTGCGGCCTGGGGGCCGGTCCCGGACGGCGGCGGGACACCGGGCCGGGCACCGCACGCCGCCCCGCCGTACTGACCGAACGCTCCGACCGGAGTTGCCGCGCCGCCGCACTGATATAGCCCTACGATCGCCACTGCATGGCTAGCCATCGTAAATGGCTGGGGGCGATCGACGATCCGTGCTTCGTTCCTCAGCACGGCTCAGCGAATGGGAAGGTACGGCCCTTTCCGCGCTCAGCAGTTGCAGCCAGGACATAGCTGTCGGCAGCTCGCCGCGCCGGTCATGGGCTCTTCCCTAAGGAGGTGTGATCGCCTTATTTGAAAATGAGATCAATCGTGGCAATGACGGCCGAGATCATGCCGCAGAAGGCAGCTGTGGTGGCCACCCGCTTCTCTGGCGCCACCCATAGTCCTTGGTTAAGTTCGCGCCACTTCGGCGGCACTACAGCGAACTTCAGCTTCTGCCACTTGTGATGCTGAAGTGAGCACCCCATCAGGATGCCGTTAGCGTTTTTTCGGCAGAATTTTTCCTCACGTGTGAGGGCGCCGCACCACACAGGCACGCGAAAGAGGAAGAACACCGTGGTCAACCCAGACAGAGCCAGCAAGCCCGCAGGGCCGACTGATTGGGTCAGCCAGCCTGTGATCACAACTACAAAGAGGAGGTAGCCCCAGTACTTCCCGAGGGATCCCGATTTCCTTTTAGCCACGTCAGGACACTACTCAAAGCATCCAAATATCAACAGAGAGCTAGTGTTCACTCCACGGCTATGCGCATGTCACGTTGGCTGGGCTCGCGTACCTCTGCCGCCCTGTGCTAGAGGCGTCGAATGGTGTTCCCGCGGGGTTGGTCGCGGAGCCTTCCCCCAGGAGCGTCATCAAGATCCGGACTATGCGCGGAACGCCCGCCCTGGGCGGGGCCGAGACGATCCCCAAAGCACCAGGTCGAAGGGCTGTAAAAGTCAACAAGAGCCCTCCACTTCTAACCCGAAGGTTCTGGACTCGGGTGCCTGTCATGATCAGGACGTGGATTCCCAGGACTCTCCGCTTCACAAGGCGGTCCGGCTCTGTCTCGTCGGCACCCGCACCGAGGAGGCCACCGCCAGGGCTGCCGAGGTCATGGAACGCCTGAAAGACGACGACTGGGAGGCGGCCCTCGTCCTTCTCGAAGATCTTGGCGACGATTGTCCGCAGTCGCCGGAGTTCTGGGGTCTGCTGGCCGATGCTGCGCGCCTGCTATGGCTTCAGCAGGAGGTCGGCTGGTACGAGTGGCGGCGCAGCGAGGCCCGGAACGGCGCTCTCCGGGCTGAACTCTGCCTCTTGCCTGCCGGGGAGGGAGGCCGCAAGGTGCCGGTACTTCCCGGTGAAGTGCTCCGACCCATGTGGGATATCGGACAGCGCACACCTGAGGGCGAGCTTTCGGTCAGTATCGCCTTCCTCTGGCTGGAGGGTCGTACTCCGCTGGAACCGGGCGGGTGCGCGCCGGTGAGGCTCCTTCCCCTGGCTTCCGAGCACTGGCGGCATCTCAAGCCGGGTGATGTGATCATCATGCACGAGATGCGACCGCCCGTCGGAATGGCCCGCGTCATCGAGGTCATGCCGCCCGTGGCGGCTGCTCCTTAGTTGCAGTTCTAGTTGCAATCCAGCGCTGTCCCATGCCGTTCCAGACGGACCGGCCACGTCCGTTGGTCCAGGTTGAACCGATCGGGACGGGCCGGATCCGAGCTGCTAATGCGGTTTGGTGGCAACACCATCCGGGGTTCAAATCCCCGAGCCTCCGCAGGTGAAAGACCCTCTCCCGAATCCGGGAGGGGGCCTTTTGCGATATCCGGAGGGCTCCGGGTTGCAGTTCGGGTTGCAGTTGCCGCCCGTTCGCTGCCCACCGCTCGTCACCCGTCGCCCCAGAGAGCCGACGCCATGCGCTCGCTCGCGTGCTGCATCTGGGCGCCGGCCACGTGGGTGTACCGCTCGGTGGTCGTCACCCGCGTGTGGCCGAGGACCTCCTGAACCACGCGGATGTTCACACCCTGCTCGATGAGGAGCGCCGCGGCGGTGTGCCGGGCGTTGTGGACTCGTCCGTCCCGCACCTCGGCTTGCTTGAGGATCGTTTTCCACACCCTCCAACCCTCGGTCCGCTCGATCGGGCTGCCGTGCCGGATCGTGAGCACGAGGTCGTGGTCCTCTCCGCGATCCCCGACCCCGAGGCGCTCCACGGCTTGTGCCTTCCGGTGCTCCTTGAGGAGCGCGAGCAATTCGGGCGGACACTGGAGAGTGAGCTTGCTCCGGCCCTTACGCGGCCAGATGGCCAGGGGTTCCACCTCGGCCGAGCCGAGGGCGAAGCTGTCCCGTCGCGAGTTGCGGTGGGCACTGGAGGCGATCGTGGTGCAGCACCTGACCGTGGCCCGGATCGCCGAGGTGGTGGCGGTCGCGTGGAGCACCGCGAACGACGCCGTGTTGGCCGAGGGCAAGCGGGTGCTGATCAACGACCCGGCCCGGTTCGACGGCGTGAAGGTCATTGGGATCGATGAGCACGTCTGGCGGTATGCCCGCAAGGGCGACAAGTACGTGACCGTCATCATCGAGCTGACCGCGATGTGTGACGGCACAGGCCCTTCTCGGTTGTTGGACATGATCGGCGGCCGGTCCAAGCAGGCGTTCAAGACCCGGCTGGCCGACCGCGACCCGGCGTTCCGGGACGCGGTCGAGGCGGTCGTGGACGGCTTCACCGGCTTCAAGACCATCATCGAGGAACTGCCAGACGCGGTCGCGGGCATGGCCCGTTCCACGTCGTCCGCCTCGCTTGCGACGCACTGAACCGCTGTCGACGCCGGATCGAGCTCGCCACCCGCTCTACAAGTCCCGACACACGCTGCACATCGGCGCCGACCTGCTCACCGACAAACAGAAGACCCGCCTCGAGGAGCTGTTCTTCGCCAACGAGGACCACCTGTAGGTCGAAGTCACCTGGGGCATCTACCAGCGGATGATCACCGCCTACCGCGAACCCGACCGCAGCGCCGGCCGCAAGCTTATGCAGCAACTGATCACCTCGTTCAGCAGCAGTGTTCCTCGCGCGCTGACCGAGCTGGTCACGCTCGGCCGGACATTGAAGAAGCGGGCCGCCGACGTGCTCGCCTACTTCGACCGACCCGGCACGTCCAACGGCTCGACGAAGGCGATCAACGGACGGCTGGAACACCTACGCGGCTCGGTGCTCGGCTTCCGGAGTCTGACCAACCCCATCGCCGGATCGCTGCTGGAGACCGGCGGGTTCAGACCGCAACTACACCCCCGATCGAGATGAGCCGGTAAACGAACGGCGGCACTCTTTGTTGCGCTAGTGGGATTGGGTGTAGGTCCGTATGTGAAGAAGCCGTGCAAAAGGTGTGAAAGTACGCCTAGAGGCCTGGAAATGCCTTACAGGTACCAGAAGACTGCGCCTGTGCCTCCCGTGATGAAGACAGCCCGCTGGGCCAGATGGCCACTCGTTATGGCGTCGCTCGGGTGGCTCCTTCTGGCCGTGGCGTCGTATCTGGACCTGCCGATATTCCAGAAGATCTGATGGTTCGGCAAGCTCGTGATCATGGTGTTCTGGATATGGGCCGCCCTGTGGTCCTTCACCGCGGTGATGTCTTACCTGTCGCTCAAGACGTACGGCCGTTCCCTCACCGTCCTGTTGGCCTCGGTAACCGTGGGCGCGGTCATCTGGACGACCGACTGGGAGACGGTCTACATCGACAGCCAGTTCTGGTTGCATCGGGACGAGTTCGCCGCCCTCGTCGAGGCGAACGAGAAGGGTCGGCGGCTCACCGCGCCGTGGTGGATGGAGTACCTGTCGATCGACGGTCAGATACGGCAGCAGGGGTCGGTGCTCTACCTGCCGGTGTTCGAGGACTCCTGGCGTGCCGAGACCGGTAGGGGCATCGCTCATCTGCCGGGTTCACCGACCTCGGAGACGATCGTCCAGACCGCCTCGGGGGACATCGGCATCCCCGTGCGCGACCTGGGCGACGGGTGGTGGTGGGTGGAATAGGTCAGATACGGCAGTGGACGGCTGTGGCGTCATCGAACGTCTTGCCTCGTGGCCAGCGTTCGTCGTGCGGGTCGGAGTGCTCGGCTTCGCGGATCTGGCGGATCAGTTCGGCCGGGCCGTCCTGGTCGAGGAGGTCGAGGGCCTGCCGCCAGGTGGTCAGGGTGAAGCGGTCGACGAGGCGGGAGGCGCCGTCGCTGAGCAGTGCGGCGGCGCGTATCTGGTGGGCGGGGCCGGTGCCGGTGAGGGCTTGGTCGGCGGCGAGGGGGTCGGCGGAGGCGACCCAGAAGCCGCCGTCGCGGTTGCGGTGGCCCCGCAGGGTCTCCACATACGCTCGGTGGGCGGCGACGTGTTCGGGGCTGCCGGAGGGCAGGGCGTCCATGGCCGTGCGGTGGGCAGCACCGACGAGGGTTTCCCTGTCATCGCAGATGACCATGGGTTCCACCGTGTCGGCTACGTCCAGGACGAGGACGGAGTCGGCCAGGATCAGCCAGTCCAGGGTGTCGGCGCTGTGGCGCAGCATGACCACGGTGGCCGAGGGCGAGCCCGCGTGGGTCAGGTCGCAGGTGAAGTCGTGCAGGGACGCGACGGTCTTGATGCCTTCGGCGAGGATCTCGATCAGCGGTGTGGAGGTCTGCGTCATGGTTGTGAGCAGGGTGGAGCCGAGGGCGCGGCTGTACCAGGCGACACCGTGGGAGCAGTCCGACTCCGAACCGGCCGGGAGGGCAGGGCGGCTGAGAAGCCGGGGCCGTGGCCGGCCGAAGGACTGTTAGGCTGCCCGCGTGCCGGAAACGATCACCCTGCTGAACCTTCTCGACGACGCGGCGATCCTCTCGCTCGAACACCAGCTCCACCTTCTGGAACTGCTCGGTGACCACAGCTGGAACGTCGACATGCACCAGCAGCGATTCGACTTCATCGGCCCCCGCGCGACCACCTGCGCCGGCTTCCAACTGCTCGGCACCGCCGCCCCCGGTCCGCGGTCGTGGCTGTGGGCGTGGGCGAACCCGTCCGGGTTTCCCGAGCCGCTGGTAGCCGCGTCCGCGGCCCTGCGCGACTTCGGGGAACGGCACGGCATCGCCGAACTCGCCTCCGCGGAGGTCCCGTTCGACGTGCTGCCCGGCTCACCCGCCGAGCCGGCCGCGGCCGTCGGGCTTCTCATGGACGCCGCCAAGGCTGTGACGGGCCACTGGACCTCCTACAACGGCGACGCCGGAGGCGGCACCCGCGCCGCCTTCCTCATCGAGCATCCGGACTTCCGGCTGCCGCCGCCCGATCCGTCCCGCACGGTGCGCGTCATGACACAGGCGCTCACCGACATGTGGGTGACGGACCACCGGCGCGCGCTGCACAGCTACGGCCTGCGGCGGCGGCTCAACCCTGTGTTCAGCCCCGACTTCGCGAAGCTCGCCCTGTCGGGACCGGGTTTCGAGGCGGTCGTGGAGTTCGACCGGTACGACCGCGTCGCCGGCATCGACGCCTCGATGTCGCAGCACTGAGCAGCCGGCCGGGAGGCGAGGCCTGCCCGGGGGAGCGGGGCATCCGGTGGGCGCGGAGCGCGGGCGGATCCGATCGGCCACCGGGGAGATCGGACCGTCTCGTCCCGGAACCTCCCGGAGTTCTCGCGCCTGTCGGTGTGCCGGGGACGAACGACCTTCGCCGTCTCCACGTCCGTGCCGCCGCCCGCCTGGCAGGGTGGAGGGCTGTGAGCATCGACGAGCAGCACCCGCGGGCCGCGCAGGTTCCGGCGTCGCGGCGGCGCGGCGGCCTGGCCACGACCCGCTCGGGCCACCAGGCATCGGAGCGGTCGTTCTTCTGCCGCGTCTGCCAGCGCTGCGAGCGCGGCCTGTGGGTGCCGGCCGGCTGGTACCTGCTGGAGCGTACGCCCGGTGGCAAGGGGCGGCACATCCGGCTCGGCCTGTACTGCAGTGTCGCCTGCCTGGTGCGGGCGGGGGAGATGCTGGAGGAGGGTGCGGCCGTGCACGCCCGGTGGACGGACCTGCCGAGTGAAGAGGAGCGGCGCCGGGAACGCCGGCGGGTCGTCGACGTCGCCCAGACGCTCCTGGCCGGCGGGATGAGCATCCGCCAGGCCGCCGAGCAGCTGGCCGTACCGACGTTCACGCTCAAGACGTGGTTGCGTGAGGCGGGGATCCGCATCGAGCAGGCCGCCGGTGAACGGGAGGCGGCCCGGGGCGCGGTGGCCGCCGCGGCGGCACGGGCCGGGGAGCGGCCGACCGGTGAGCACCACCCGGTGAGCGTCCTCAACGAGTGGGTCCAGCAGGGCCGCATCACCGCGATGGAGTGGGACGTGGTCTCGACGGGCCCGTCGCACGCGCCGGCCTTCACCGCCACGGTGGCCACCCGCCCGGCCGGCGGCGACCGGCTCGCCTCCGCGACCGGCATGGGGGCGAGCAAGGCGGCGGCGCGGGCGGCGGCCGCCGCGGCGCTGCTGGCCGCGCTCGGCGCCGGCTGAGATCTCCGGTACCGCCCGCCGCGCGGATGCCACCATGGACGCCATGCAGACAGACACCGCCCTCCCCACCCGCCCTGTCGGCGAACCCGTTCTGCTCGGCGAGACCCTCCCGGCGCTGATCGACGACCTGAGGGACGCCGGCCCCGGCGGCCACGACCGGCCCGGACCGATCCCCGTCGGCCTGGCCGACCTGGACCTCCTGCTCGGCGGGGGACTGCGGCCGGGCACCCTCACCGTGGTGGCCGCCCGCCCCTCGGCCGGAGCCTCCACCCTGCTCACCGACATGTGCCGCAGCGCCGCGATCGCCTGCGGCGTCCCGGCGCTGCTCGTGAGCTACCAGTCCCCCCGCCGAGACATCGAGCTGCGCATCCTGGCGGCCGAGGCGCGGGTGACGCTGTACACCATGCGCTCGGGCACGGTGCACGACGCCGGCTGGACGTCACTGGCCCAGGCGCGGCCGCGCCTGGCCGGATCGCCGCTGCGGGTCGCCGCTCCCGTGGACTGGCCGACGCCGACGCTGGCCGCGCAGGTCGAACACGCCTGCGCCGAGCACGGCGTTCGTCTGGTCGCCGTCGACGACCTCAACCACATGTGCCCTCTCACCCGCGGAGACTTCCGCGAGCGGGAGGTCACCGAGGCCGCGTACACGCTCAGGGACCTGGCGACGCGCCTGGGCATCGCGGTCGTGGCCGCGGCCCAGCTCGACCGCGGCCCGCAGCCGCGCACCGACCGGCGGCCGAACCTCGGCACCGACCTGCGCGACTCCGACGCCGTGGCGGCCGCGGCGGACACGGTGATCATGCTGCACCGGGAAGACGCCTACGAGCAGGAAAGCCCCCGGGCCGGTGAGGCCGACCTGATCGTGGCCAAGCACCGAGGCGGTCCCACGGGTACGGTCACCGTCGCCTTCCAGGGCCACTACGGCCGTTTCATCGACATGCCCCCTCACCCCTGACGTCCCGCCGTACGGCCCGTGCCGGGTGCCCCGCCAGCCCGTCTCCCGGCCGGGTGCCGCCGACGAGCGCGGTGCGAGCACCGCGTGAGCCGGGCCGGCCTCAGCGGCGGCCGAGCCGCCGCTCCAGGGCGGGGAGGGCGAAGTCCCGGACCCCGGCCAGAACGTCGGACGCGACCGCGGGATCCGGTGCCGGTCCCACGTCCCACCAGTGGTCGCCGCCGTCCGGAAGCAGCTTCCCGATCCGGCTCCACCACGTCCACGGACCGTAGTAGGTCGACGGGGCGGGACGCGGCGGCAGCCGTCCGGCGGACCTGCGCTGCTCCCACAGCTCCTTGGGCACCACGCTGAGATTGACCGTGAAACGGAGCAGCTCCCACGTGCTGCCCGTCGACCTCTGGAATCCCAGCAGCGCCCAGTGGCGGTCGTCGGGGAGCCGGTAGACCTGCCCGGATCCGACGAAGCCGAGCTCCCGGAGGGGCGGCGCGATCTCGTCGCGGAGCATCGATCGGAAGACTTCCTGCGCGGGCGGCACCCGGACATTCAACACCGCACGAGGGAGCGCCTCCAGTTGGGGACCGGATTGTGGTCATGATCACAGTGCGTACTTTTCCTCCGTGATCAGCCTTTCCTGTGTGCACTTCTCCACGGAAGAGAGCAATGCCCTGCCCAAATATGGAGCCGAACACGAGCGGGCCTCAAGCGTGCCCGCCGAACTCCACAGGGGGAAGAACGATGAACGACCTCAAGCGCGGAGCGCTCCGGCTGTCCCTGATCGGCAGCGTGGCCGCCGGCATCCTGGCCGCGGCCCCGACCGCGGGCAACGCCGCCGTCGGCGAACTCCAGATCGCCAAGTCCGGCGCGACGATGACCGTCACGGCGGGGACCGTGACCCGCAACGACAACATCACCGTGCAGGCGGTCAGCGGGCGGATCCACGTGTTCGGCTCGGGGATCCGCGCCGTGCAGGGCGGCGGCTGCACCCAGGTCTCGGCCGGTGAGGTCGACTGCGGCAACGGCGTCACCGGGATCTCCGCCGACCTCGGGAGCGGCAACGACCGCTTCTCGTCCCTCGTCGAGATCAACGGGACCGTCGACGGCGGCTCCGGCGACGACTCCTTCTCCGCCGGGCGGAGCCCGCGCGGGACCGGCCTCACCTACCGGGGCGGTCTCGGGCGCGACACGGTCGACTACAGCTCCAGCAGCACGGGGGTGGTCGTGACCAAGGGCGTCGGCGCGCAGCTCGACGGCCGGGCCTCCGTCGACCGGGACAACGTCTCCGTCGACGTGGAGGTCATCAGGGGCACCGGCCGTACCGACACGCTCGTCGGCGGCACCGGCGCCGACACGCTCATCGGCGGGAACGGGGCGGACATCCTGCGCGGCAACGGCGGCAACGACACCATCGACGCCCGCGACAGCCAGGGCACGAAGGACACCACGATCGACTGCGGCGCCGGCGCCGACACCGCGACCGCCGACGCGGCCGACGCGCCGGTGAACTGCGAGTCCGTCGGCAGGCGGTGAGTCCGCGGCCGTGCGGGCTTCGGCGGGCCGTGAGTCCGCGGCCGCACGTGCTTCGGCCGGACGCGCCCCTGGGGAGGGCGCGTCCGGCCGCCTTTCGGGCGCCCCCGCCTCCCGGCGACGGCAGGAGAGGGCGGTACGTCAGAATTGCGGGCCGCGAGGACCGGAGCGCTCACGGTCGTGCTTCAACGCCATCCGCACGGCGAAGTAGATGACGAAGAACTGCACCAGAATGCCGAACGCCCAGAGGACGACTGTAAAGGCGGAAAATCCTACGAAATCCATTGATCCTCCTCGTAAATGCGATCAGCATGCCCGACCTGTTCGTGCACCGTCCACGCGGTGCGCCGGCCACCGGGTCAGCCGTGGAGCGCGGAGCGGTCGAGGCGGCTCATTCCGGGGACGGGGCGCATGCCGAAGCGCTCGTAGTAGTGCTGGAGCGAGGGCTCGCAGAGCAGGTCGACCGAGTAGAGGTGCCCGGTGCCGTCGAGGATCCGGCGCATCAGCTCCGAGCCGATCCCCCGGTCCTGGTAGGCGGGCAGGACCTCCAGCCAGGGGATGTAGGCGGTCAGCACCCCGTCGCTGATCATGTTGACGAAACCGACGACGCGGTCCGTCTCGTCGTCGACCGCCATGACCGCGCGGTGGCTGCCGCGGAGCACCGCCAGGTGCTGCTCGGGGGAGGCGGCCTTGGGCCAGCCGACGAAGAAGCCCTGCAACTGCTCGGCGCGGATCGTGCCGGCGGCATCGGTGTAGCGGATCATCACCGTATCCTCGCGGTGCTCGCGGGGAGCGCGCAAAGGGTGTTCACGGCCGCCGCCCGCGACCGCCTGCCGTACGCGCGCGTCCCGCGGCCGGGCGCACGTCCCCGCGGCGGTACGGCGCGGGGCCGCCGGTGCGGGCCGCGGTCAGACGCCGCCGTTCACCGCGATGACCTGGCCGGTGATGCCGGTGTTGGCGGCCGACCCCAGGTAGACGACCGCGTTGGCCACCTCGGCGGCGTCCAGCAGGCGGCCGATCGGGGCCCGGTCGCTCTCCAGACGGCCCACGGCCTCGACCATCTCGCCGTTGCGGGCGGTCCTGGTGAAGCCCGGCATGACCACGTTGGACAGGATGTCGCCGTCGCGGCCGAGGCTGAAGGCGGCCGAGCGGCTGAAGCCGTGCAGCGCGCCCTTGGCCGCCCCGTAGTACTCGCCGCCGGCCATGCCCTCGGTGGCGATGCTGGAGGAGACGTGGACGAGCCGGCCGAAGCGGCGTTCGCGCATGGCGGGGGCGACCAGGCGGCTGAGCCGCAGAGCGCCCTCGATGTTGTGCCGGAGCATCTCCAGCCACTCCCCGTCGGCCACGTCCTCGAAGGACGCGTCCGGCCTCGGCGCGGGACCGCCCCAGCGGACCGCGTTGTTGACCAGCACGTCGATCCTGCCGGTCCGCTCCAGCGTCCCGGCCACCAGCGCGGCGGCCGAGGCGGGGTCGCCCAGCTCGTACGGCAGCGCCACGCCGCCGACCTCCCCGGCCAGTTCCCCGGCCTCGTCGGGGGTGCTCCGGTAGGTGAGGACCACGTCGGCTCCCTCGGCGGCGTAGCCGCGGGCGATCTCCCGCCCGATCCCGCCGGTGGCGCCCGTCACGATCACGGTGCGGCCCTTCAGCCCCAGGTCCATCGCTACTCCTTAAGTGGTTAACTAACTGGTCGGACCGCACCCCCGGAAAAGGGGTGCGGGTCGTTCACGTCAGGTGGTCGAGCACCTTGCGCTGGTCCGGCGTGAGGCCGGACAGCCAGGCGTCCTCGGCCTCGCGCCAGAGCTCGCCCACCGGCCTCTCCAGCGCCCTGCCGGCGTCGGTCAGCCAGATCCGCTGGATCCGGCCGTCCGCCTCGTCGCGGCGGCGGACCACCAGGCCCTGCCTCTCCAGGCCGCGCAGCACCTGGGTGACGTTGGCGGCGGACACCTTGGCGCATCCGGCCAGATGCCCCTGGCACAGCCCGTCCTCACGCCAGAGCTGGGCCAGGTAGACCTCCTGGCCCAGGTGCAGCCCCAGCCTTTCCAGGCCGGCCGCGAGCCGGCGCTTGTGGGAGCCGAGACGCATGATCAGTGCGTACATCGTGCTGTCCAGCAGCGAGTAGCCGTTCTCCATGTCCTGCATTAGTTAACCACTTAATGACCTTCGGGCCAAGGCCTCTACGCGCCGAGGTCCTTGAAGGTCGCGGTGACGTCGCGGAGCAGCGGGCCGTGCTCCTCCCCCTTGGTCTCCAGCGTCCAGGTGAGGACCTGGTGGAAGTCCGCCGCGCCCTGCACGAGGGTCACCCAGTAGGTGATCCGCACGCCCTGGGCGGTGCCGTGGAGCTCGTACTGGATCGCGGGGGCACCGTTGATCGTCAGCTGCTGGGGCTCGCCGGCGGAGGTGTTGGTCAGCTTCGTCTGCATCTGCTCGATGACCAGCTTGCCGTAGCCGGCCAGGTCGAGGTCGAAGCTGGCCTTGTCCTCCGTGATGACCATCAGGTACTGCTCTTTGGCCTGGTTGCCCACCTGGACGTCGGCCTCGTTGAGCAGGGAGAGGGTCTCCCAGTCGGCGGGGATGGTGAGCTGGCTCTTGCCGTCGGTGGAGGTGACGGTCCGGCCGTCCGGGACCGCGGGCGGCGAGGACTGCTCGGTCTGGGCCGCGGTGGGCTCGCCGCTGGGGTCGGCCGGGGACGAGGCCGCCGCGGTCGGGGCCGTGCTCGATCCCGCGGTGGGCTTCCCGGAGTCACCCGGGAGCACGACGACGAAGACGACCACGAGGGCGACGACGACCGCGACGGCCACGCCGACGACCCAGGGCCAGACGGGCTTGCGCTTGGGCGGTCCGCCCTGGGGGTACCAGGGGCCGCCCGGACCCTGCTGCTGGCCCTGCGGGTTGTAGGGCTGCTGACCCGGGTTGTACGGCTGCTGGCCCGGGTTGTAGGGCTGGTCCTGGGGGCGGTACGGGATGGTCGGCTGCGGCTGCGACTGCTGGAAGGGCGGCAGCTGCTGGCCGTACGGAGGCTGCTGGGGGGACTGCCAGGGACCTGCGGGGGGCTGTCCAGGCCCACCGGGGGGCTGCTGGCCTTGAGGGTCCTGGGGAGATGATGGAGGCCACATGGACGTAACCGTTCCCTTTGTCAGTTTCTGGAGCGTTCCTTGAGGATAAGCTCTCATGGCATCAGGACGGTCTCGTTACCGGAACCGTCCTGCGGCCACCATCGGCCCCTGAAGCCTGTTGTTTCCGGAAAAATCCGGTGAAACTTCCCAGAATGCTCAGCGATACACGCGCGGGTCGGCCTGCAGCGGGCGCGAGAGCCGCACCTTGATGAATTCGTTGTCGTCGGGCCTGCCCGCCGTACGGCCCGCGGAGAACGGGAAGTTGTTGTCGTCCAGGATCCCCAGGGTGCGGTCGTCGAGGATCACGACGTCCTCGATCGTCTGGAACGGGAAGCGGAAGGTCTCCCCGAAACCGCCCAGGCCGCGGGGGTTCGCCAGGTCGAGCAGGTCGGCGACGAGGGTCTTGCGCAGGCTCTCGCCCCGGGTGTCCACGAGATAGACCTTCTTCGTCCTCGCCGCGTCGCCCTGGAGGTTGTCGCGCTCGATGACCAGGAAGCGGTGCCGGTCCACCGCGACCATGTCGCCGATCGCGTGCTCCGGGCCGTCCATCCGGTAGGCCCAGCGCCTGCCCGTGTAGGCCCGCCTGCGCAGGTCGAACTCCATCATCCGCAGGGTCCCCGCCTCGTCGCCCTGCACGGTGCCCTCCAGCAGCGGGTACAGCCTGCGCCCGTCGACCGAGCGGGCCATCCCCTCGAAGCCCTTGCTCCGGCCCAGGTTGGCCGGGTCGCCGCCGCGCAGCGGGTTCTCCGGCGCCATCACGCTGGGCAGCGGGACCGGAGCCTCCAGGAGCTCGCCGGAGGAGGAGAAGTGCAGCAGGAACGGGCCGAACTCGTCACCGATCCAGTAGGTCCCGTCCCCGGCCCGCACGATCGACTCCACGTCGAAGTCGGCGCCGGTGAGCGTGCGGTCGGCCCGGGTCAGCGGCCAGGTCACGTGACCGGCGGGGTCGCCGAGGTCGAACCCGCCCAGCACCTCGACCGTGCCGCGCCGGAAGTCGGGCCTGATCCGGTGCACGCGCAGCAGGAAGTCGGAGCTGTTGTCCTTGCCGCCGTAGCCGTTGTCGGACAGCACCTCGAAGGTGCCGTCGTGCCGCCGCACGATGCCGCTGAAGCCCTGGACCGGCTGGCCGGCGAAGGGCGGGGTCACGCCGTTGACCGGGGCCGTGCCGAGCGACCTGCCCGAGGGCTCGCTGCCCGGCACGAACGTCAGCGCGGGCAGGGAGGCGAACCCGGTCAGCGCGGCCCGCCCGAAGTCCCCGCCGCCGTGCCCGCGGGACCCGGCTCCGGGGTCGGCGGCCGCCGGGGCGGCGAGGGAGAGGGCCAGTACGGCCGTGCAGAACGTGGTCGCAACGCGTCGTCTCATGCCGGGCACCGTAGGAGTCGTGGATGACGTGCGGAGTAACGCCGGATGTCCGCCCGCAAGCCGTACCCGAATGTCGTACGACGGAACGCCGGACGCCCGCCCGCGAGCCGTGCGGCGGGGGCGCCGGGCGGCTTCCCGCGAACCGGGGACGGACGCCGTGCAACAGAATGCGGCGTCCGCACGTCCCTGTCTTCGTGGAGTTCGCAGAGTTCGTCGCCGCACGGGGAAGCGCGCTGTACCGGTACGGCTACGTCCTCACCGGCAACGCCGAGGACGCGGCCGACCTGGCGCAGGAGGCGCTGATGCGCCTGGGGGACTCGTGGGCGAGGGTGCGCAGGCGAGACGACCCGGAGGGGTACGTCCGCACGACCATGGCCCGGCTGCACATCAGCGCCTGGCGGCGGCTGCGCCGCGAGCGGCTGGTCGCGGAGGTGCCGGAGAAGCCCTACACCGAGGCCGGCTTCGACGGCGACGCCGGACTGTGGGACGAGCTGAAGGGGCTGCCGCCCAAGCAGCGGGCGGTCCTGGTCCTGCGCTACTACGAGGGGCTGCCGGACCAGGAGATCGCCGAGCTGCTCGGCATCTCGCGGGGCACGGTGCGCAGCCAGGCGGCCAGGGCGCTGGACAAGCTCAGGGTACGGGTTTCCGATCTTGAAACGGGGCGGGTTCGATGAACGACAGGTACGAGGAGGAGCTCGTCCGCACGCTGTCCGGGGCGGCGGACGCCGCGCCCGAGCCGCCGGGGGACCTGCTCGGCGCGATCGGGGCGCGGCGGGCCAGGCGGACGCGGAGACGGGTGCAGTCGGTCCTCGCGGTCGCCGCGGTGGTCGCGGTGGTCGGCGGCGGTACGGCGGTCGCGAGGGGGGTCTTCTCCCACAGGGGCGGGGAAGGCCCGATCCTCGCCGACGCCACGGCGACGGCGGTGATGACGACGCCGGCGCCCTCGCCGCAGCGGCCGACGCAGGCCGGGAAGGCCCCGCGGATCCGCCCGGCCGCCGAGGTCTGGCCGGCCGCGGTGTCGACGATCCCGGCCAAGGCGCCGGACGGGTGGAGGTACCGTCCGATCACCGCGCTGAGCGCCACGGAGCTGCTGCTTGCGGCCGAGTCGTCGTTCGAGAGGTCCGGCCGGCTGGAGGTCTACGACACCGCGCGCGGGAGCCGTACCGTGCTCGCCGAGATGCCCGCCCCCGAGGGGGTGAAGGGGTACTTCGCGCAGAGCGTCGACGTGGGAGCCGAGTACGTCGCGTGGTACGGCACGACGCCCGACGGCGGCGACCGGTGGGCCGACTTCTGGGTGGTGCCCCGCACGGGCGGTACGGCGCGGCAGGTCGGCGTGGTGACCGGGGAGCAGGCCGAGGTGGAGGCGCTCGGCACCACCGCGGACTCCGTCGTCTGGTCGGTGTCCGGCGGCGGGGTCTACCGCATGCCGCTGGGCGGCGGGACCCCGGAGCGGATCGAGGGCACCGACGGGCTGCACCTGCTGTCGTGGCCGTGGGCGACCGACGTCGGCGAGCGGGACTGGGAGAAGCCGCAGACCAGGCTGGTCGACCTGGAGACGATGCAGACGACCGAGGTGAGCGTTCCGGAGGGGATGAAGGCCTTCGGCTGCGGCCTGGAGTGGTGCTTCGGGGCGGGGGAGAGCGAGGAGAACAGGATCGTCGCGGGGCGGACGGACGGCTCGCAGCGCAGAACCGTGCCCGGCCTGCACGCCATGGGCCGGGACTTCGTACTGGCCCGGGACTTCGGGATGTTCAGCGTCTCCGGCGTGGTGGGCAGGGACGAGCGGGGCGAGGAGATCGAGGACCACTCCGTTCCCGTGGCAGCGGTGTACGACCCGGTGACCGGGACCCTGGCCGGGGTCGGCAGGTCCGACGGGAGGGGCGGTGGGAGCTACGGGCGCGGTACCTCCTCCTCGCCCAGCTCGATCGTCTACTGGGACGAGGACCTGAGGAACGTGGAGAGGTGCAGGATGGTCGAGGCCGAGAAGATCCCCCGGCCGTCGGGCTTCCCTTCTCCCACCGGCAAGACCAGGCACTGCGAGACGATCCCGGAGGGCGGCGGGAAGGAACTCACGGTCGTGAACCTTCTCGCGGTCCCAAGAACGGAATAAAGTTCCGGACATGAGGATTTTCGCGAACGTCCAGGAACTCAAGGCCGCCGTCGGCGAGCACCTCGGCCGCACCGAGTGGCGGACCGTGACCCAGGAGCAGGTCGGCCTGTTCGCCGACGCAACCGGCGACCACCAGTGGATCCACGTCGACGTCGAGGCCGCGGCCAAGGGGCCGTTCGGCGGGACCATCGCCCACGGCTACCTGAGTCTGTCGCTGCTGCCCTCGTTCATGATGGAGCTGCTGCGGGTGGACGGCCTGGCCATGGGCATCAACTACGGGCTCGACAAGGTCCGCTTCCCCTCCCCGGTCCCGGTCGGCGCTCGGGTCCGGGCGGGGGCGGAGCTGGTGGACCTGAAGGGCACGCCGGCGGGATACCTGTCGAAGATGCGGATGACCGTCGAGGTCGAGGGCCGGGACAAGCCCGCCTGCGTCGCGGACACCCTCTCCCTCTACGTCCCCGCGACCTGACGGGGCCGCCGGGCGTGCCGGTACGCCGCGGGACCGGCGGCGTACCGGCACCGGCGCCCTACGAGGAGTCGCGGGAGAGCTCCTGGGCGAGGATCGCGGCCTGGACCCGGCTGCGCAGGCCCAGCTTGTTCAGCACCCGGCTGACGTGCGTCTTCGTGGTCGCCTCCGCCATGTCCAGCTCGCGGGCGATCTCCGCGTTCGACAGGCCCCGGCCGACGCACGCCAGCACCTCGCGCTCGCGCGGGGTCAGGCTCCCGACGTCGTGCGGCGTCCGCCGGGGTACGGCCTCGCCGAACGCCGAGATCAGCCGCCGGGTGACCGAGGGCGAGATGAGCCCGTCGCCCCGGGCCACCACCCGGACGGCGTCGACCAGCGCGTCGGCGTCGGTGTTCTTGAGCAGGAACCCGGCCGCCCCCGCGCGCAGCGCCCCGAAGACGTACTCGTCGAGGTCGAAGGTGGTCAGGATCAGCACGTCGGCGATCCCGCTCAGCTCGCGGGTGGCCGAGATCCCGTCCAGCCTCGGCATCCGGATGTCCATCAGCACCACGTCGGGCCGCTCGCGCGCCGCCATCTCGACGGCCTGCTCCCCGTCCGAGGCCTCGCCGACGACCTCGATGTCGTCGTGGCCGTCCAGGATGAGGACGATCCCGGCGCGGACCGCCGCATGATCGTCGGCGACCAGAACACGGATCGTCACGGGGTCTCCCGGATGTTCACGGCGACCCGGCCGGCCGGGTCGCGGCACCGGTCGGGTGCGCGGCGGTCGCGGGGCGTGCGGCGGGCGGATGGGCGGCGGGCGGGTGAGCGGTGGGGAGTACGGCCCGCACGCGCCAGCCGCCGTCCCGCGGCCCGGCCTCGACCGCCCCGCCGACGAGCGCGGCCCGCTCCCGCATGCCGACGAGACCCGCCCTCGCGCCGGGGAGCCCCGGAGCGGCTCCGCCCGCCGGGCTGTCCACGGTCAGCACGACCTCGGCCGCCCGGTAGCCGATCTTCACCTCGGCCGTCCCGCCGCCGTGCTTGAGCGCGTTGGTGAGCGACTCCTGGAGGATCCGGTAGCCGGCCAGGTCCACGGAGGCGGGCAGTTCCCCGGCCGTGCCGTCCACGCGGAGCCGTACGGTCAGGCCCGCCTCGCGCGCCCGCTCCACCAGCTCGTCCGCGTCGGCCAGCCGGAGCCGGACCGCCTCGGACATCTCGGGCTCCTCGCCCTCCTGCCGGAGCAGCCCGATCATGGAACGCAGCTCGGCCATCCCCTGGACGCTGTTCTCCCGGACGGACTCCAGCACCTTCCGCACGACCCCGGCGTCCAGGTCCTTGCGCGAGAGCACCGCCGTGGACTGGATGGCGATCGCACTGAAGTGGTTGGCGATCACGTCGTGCAGTTCCCGGGCCATCCGGGCGCGCTCGGCCTGGACCGCGGTCCTGCGGTCCAGCTCCGCCAGGCGCGCCACCTGCTCGGCCCTGGCCCGCTCGGCATCCGCCTGGTCCCGGAACTGCGCCATGAACAGCGCGGTGATGACGGGCATGACGCCGACCAGGGCCATCTGGACCAGGACGATGGCGAAGGCCGCGAAGTCCCGGAAGATGAACGCGGCCACCGAGCCGCCGACGACGGCGATCGACGAGGTGACGCCGAGTATCCACCGGCCCAGCGGGCGCGGGCCGTACAGGACCACCGCGTAGAGGTTGTCGGTGAGGATCAGGATGGTGCCCAGGGACGGGCCCAGCGCGAGGTCGCCGAGGAGCGCCGCGATCCCCAGCGGGAGGCAGAGCAGCGGCCTGCTCCGCCGTACCGCGACCCCCAGGCAGGTGACCAGCAGCGGGGCGGCGAGGAGGTGGACGGGCGTCGGCCGGTCGACGTGGGCCCCCGCGGAGAGCAGGACGAGGCCGCCGGCGAAGCACGCCACCGCCCACAGCACGTCGTCCCGTCTCATGGGTCCCATCTCACCACCTCGGACGGCACCGCTCGTCCGGCCCGGGTCCTGTCCTCCGTACACACAAGGATGTACACCGGTTCATCACGATGAACGGTGAATCGCGAGGGGTGCTCCGCAATCATGAATCCATGGTTCTGGGGATAATCGTCGCCTGCGAGATCGGGTTCTGGGTCCTGCTCGGACTCGGCCTGGCCGCCCGCTACCTGTGGAGGAAGAAGCGGCTCAGCACCGTGCTGCTGATCGCGGTGCCGCTGCTCGACGTCGTCCTCCTGGCCGCCGCCGTGATCGACATGCGCGGCGGCGCCGAGGCCGGCTGGCACCACGGTCTGGCCGCCGCGTACCTCGCCTACTCCGTCGTCTTCGGCCACCGGACGATGAAGTGGGCCGACGCGCGGTTCGCCCACCGCTTCGCCGGCGGCCCCGAGCCGTGGAAGCCCCCCGCGGGCGGCATGGCCAGGGCCCGCTACGAGTGGGTCATGTGGCTGCGGATCGTCGTGGCGTGCGGAATCACGTACGGCCTGCTGCACGGGTTGGTCTGGCTGGTGGACGACCCGTCCAGGACGGAGGCGCTGACCGGGTTCACGGGGGTCCTGGACAAGATCGTGATGATCAGCGCCATTTGGCCGGTGAGCTACACCCTGTTCCCCAAGAAGGTCAGCGAGGATTCTCGGGCCGAGCCTTCTCTCCGGTCGTGAGTCACGGGGTGGTCGTGGGGCGGGCATCGTCTCGTTGGCTCAAGCACCCGTGTCGGGTCTGGTAGAGTTCTCTCTGTCGCCGATCACGTCAAGTGCCCGGCGGCAGGCAAGCGGCCGTAGCTCAATGGATAGAGCATCTGACTACGGATCAGAAGGTTAGGGGTTCGAGTCCTCTCGGCCGCGCAGCAGCTCAAAGGCCCATTCCGATCATCGGAATGGGCCTTTTTGATCTCCGTACAGCAGTGGGATACAGCAACGGGATCTGACGGCATCAGCGGGCTCGCGCCCAGCCTCCAGGGTCAGACTCCGGCGGTCTTGCTCAGGCGCCGCCGAGGCCCTCTCGGAGGCGGCGGACCCACTCTGCCGGGAAGACCTGCTCAAGCCGCTCTCTGCTGGTCTCCAGCATCCCTTCCTTTGCCAAGGGAAGAAGAGCGCCGTCTTGGACCGCCTTGTGATTCTCGGGTGCCGGACAGATCAGGACGGCGAGGATCCGGCACGTCCGTTGAAGCTCCTCGATCCCAGTCGTATGGAGCATGCTCTTGACGGGCTCCCACGCTGTCCGTACGGCCAGAGCCACCAACCCTTCAAGGAGAACGCCGCGACGCTCGGCCTTTCTGGACTGCGTGATGGCCATCGTCACGTACTCCGGTATCCGGTCCATGGCTTTCGAGAACTTCTCGACGGCCTCCGCCAGGGCGACAAGGAGATCGCACCAGAAGTGATTGGTGAGATGTCTTCTGGTCTCTCGCGGCGTGCTGCCGCCGAACCTCTTATCCAGCTCTCTGATTACAGGGCCGGAAAGGACATCGCCGACTTCCTGGATGTGTTCGATGGTTCTCGGGTTCTCGGATAGCCAGTCAACGAGATCGACGGTGGCGCTATCGGTGGCGGCTTCCTGCCTGCGCTTGGACGGCCCTCGTCGGCCTACGGGAGGGCGGGTTTCAGCCCAGTCGGAATCGCTGCGGTCTCTCGCCTCTTGGCGGGCAACGGGAGAAGGGTCGCGAGCCAGCATGAGGCCATAGGTCCAACCATGCTGTGTCCCACCGCATACGGAACATGCGCAGTGATGCCCTTTGGCACGCCCGCAACTCGCTGGATGCGTCATTCGCCCTCCGTTGCGCCGGCGCGAAAGTGAACTGAACGACTTACCCCAAGTACCATTCCTTTAAATCACAAAAATTGATTATCAAAATTCTCGCGATCGCTAGGTGAGCATGTCTTCTCGGTTACAAATCAAACTCTTGCATACTTACGTAAGGCCCTTTGGGTGATCCCAAAGGGCCTTAGAGGGCGACTCATTTGGTGAGTCGGCGGTAGCAAATGAGAGCGGCAGCCAGCGCGACGAAGGACGCGAAGTGGTCCGCGCGGCGCTCGTAGCGGCGATGCAGCCGACGGCATCCGACCAGCCAGGCGATCGTGCGCTCGATCACCCACCGATGACGGCCCAGGCGCTGACTGGACTCGACGCCGCGGCGGGCGATGCGCGGGGTGATGCCGCGCTGCCACAGGAAACGCCGGGAACCGATGAGATGCTGAACCGCAGGTCAGGGGTCACCCCGTGATCGGCCCCGGTCTCAGCCGCCGCCCTTGCTGAAGTGCTGGTAGTCCCCTACATCCAGGATGAGGACATATCGGGAGGATGTCGCCGGCGTCCGGTTGAATGAGGTTCATGACTGCTCATGAGGTGGCCCGGCTGCTGCCTGATATCCCGAGGCTTCGCGACCTGTGCCGGTCCATGGCGGTGCTGGAGGCCATCCTCAGCCCGGACTGGGAGAGCCGCTACCACTCCTTCGACGCGACCTGGAGCCCCGGGGAGGAGATGGCCTCCATGCGCAACGGCTCCGGAGACGAGTACTCCATCGTCTTCTCGGGAGCGGGTGCCTACATCCGCGGCTTCGACCACGAGGCGGTGATGAGCCCGTACGGCGACGACGGACCGTGGCCGGGGGTGCTCGACTCCGTCCCCGAGGTCTTCCGCCACTGCGTGACCGAGCCCGCGTTCTGCGACGAGGACGGCATACCGGTCGTGACCGCCTGCCTGTGGCGCGAGAGCGGCGACGACCGCTGGCGGGTCGGTGAGATCGACTACCCGGACGGTGCGAGCGACCCCGACGGCGCGGCGCACCTGTTCGCGCTGCTGGCCGACCCGTCTGCGGAGGCGTTCCAGCGGTTCGCCGAGGACTACTACGAGGTCCCCGTGGACCTCGATGCGGTGCGGCACGTCTACGCCCTGTGCCCGCTGACGCAGACGGCGGTCACCGCGCTGAACGCCGACCTCACGATGAAGGACCTCGCCGACGACCTCGCGGCAGCCCGGTACCCATCGGCCGCCGGTTGAGAAGACGGTCGGCCCGCAGGGTGATGATCGTGCAACGGCTCGCGCTCTTCGACTTGGACAACACGCTCGTGAACCTGGACGAGGCGTTCCGGACGTGGGCCACGGAGTTCGCCGGCGGGTACGGCCTCGACCGCGAGGCGGTTGACTGGCTGATCGCTCTCGACCAGGCGGGTTACCCGCATCGGGAGGTCTTCTTCGGCAAGGTCCGCGAGCACTTCGCCCTCGCCGAATCGGTCGAGGAGCTGTGGGGCCGCTACCGCAGGCGCATGCCGTACCTCGTGCGCTGCCGGCTCGAGGTGATAGACGGACTGGCGCGGCTGCGTGCGGCCGGGTGGAAGGTGGCCATCGTCACCAACGGCACCGCGGACAACCAGCTCGGGAAGATCCAGCGGACGGGACTGGCCCAGGCCGTCGACGCCTACGCGCTCTCCGGGCTCGAAGGCATCCGCAAGCCCGATGCCGGCCTATTCGAGATCGCGGCCAAGCGGTGCGGCATGACCCTTGCCAGTGGGGGATGGATGGTTGGTGACCACCTGGTCGCCGACATCGGCGGAGGACGGGCCGCTGGCCTGCGGACCGTCTGGATCGACAGAGGGACGTGGCCGGACCAGGAGCACGAGGCGGACCATGTCGTCACAGACGTGCTTCAGGCAATGGAGATCCTACGCGCGGTTCGGTGACCGATCCGGAGGGGAGATGCAAGCGTTGATCTTGCTAACGCAGGTGCTAACAACAGGTCTGGACGGCTCTGGACGACCATGGACTGAGGGACCTCATGGATGCCGTCCGACCTGGGCCGGAAGACGGCTGTGGACGGTCCTGGACGATCGTGTTCTAACTCGTAATAAAGACGTCGTAGGTCAAGAAAGGCCAGGGTCGGGGAGGCCGAACCGCCGGGAGAACTCGCTATGCAGCCCCAGCAACTCCGCCAGCGGAACGGGGTGCCGATCGGTGGCGTCGATGTCGTTCTGGGCTTCAGCTGACCACAGGGGCGGTGTGAACGAAACACCCTGATCGAGAGCCAGCGTTCTCGTTTCCTGCTGCCAGCCCGACCAGCGGAAGCTCTCATAAAAGCCCGCCAGCCGGCCAGACAACAGCCAACGCAGCCAGTTCTCATAGCTGAGCTCCAAGGACTCCCACTCCAGACAGTCCGGAGCGAAATAGAGCACCTCACCGGGCTTGCCCGGTAGTGCACCGGCAGGGGCGACACCGCCTTTGATCGCGAAGACGCCACCAAGCACGTCATAGGCGATGATCAGCCGAGACGGCGCTGGGTGCGCGGAAGCGATCGTGGGCAAGGCACTCGCCCGCAGCAGGTCCGGCATACCGGGCAGGCCCGAGGAACCGCCGAGCACGCGCACCCAGCCATGATCGACCAGCAGGCCGCCGGAGTGCAGGGCCATGGCTCCCAGCCACGATCGCGCCGACACCTGTAACCGATGCAGGCACCTACGGCCTTGTCTGGCGTCCGCTGGCAACATCCTTGTGATCACCTCGCTGGAGGTGATGATCACCTCCAGGAGTGTCGGCCACGCCGGGTCGTCAACGGTGATGAGCTCTTCCATGGTTCGCACCCCGGCATGGTGACACGAAGGACTTGAGCAGGGTGGGAGCGGTATAGCAACGCCGTACAGCAACACCGCCTTACACGATCACACACCACCGACCCGCATCTACCGCCCGACCAGGGCGCGAGTCCGCCGACCTGGAACGCGCCCTTCCTGCGGATCAGAAGGTTAGGGGTCCGAGTCCTCTCGGCCGCGCCACACGAAGAAGGCCCTTGAGCAGGCATTACGCCGCTCAGGGCCTTCTTGCTTTCGGTGCTCACCCGGTCTCTTCCCCGCCTTCGGGAGCCACCGGCGTCTGCCGCCCCGGCAGAGCCCCGAGAGCCCCGAGATTGCCGCCGTCGCCGCCCGCTTGTCGCCCTCCACCAAGCGGCGGCGCGCCGCGCCGCCGGATCGTCCGGAAGGCTCTCGCCGACGGTGACCGCGTCCCCGAGAGCCTTCCGGAGCACCGCGTGAACGTGCTCGACTGTGTTGTCTCGACCGTGTTGTGAGGAGAGGGCGCCGCCGTTCCGTCCTCCGCCGGTCAGCGGCTCCCGACGGACCTTGGCGAGGTCGCCGACCGCAGGGCCTGAAACCGCGGCCTGCCGATCCGGGGCACACGGCAGAGATCGTCACCCGGTGGCCGTTGAGGGTGGGCGGCTCGGCCTCGACGGCGTGCCCCTCCGCCCACCCGGCGAGGTGCTCGGCGAACGCGATCGCGTTCCGGCCGGCGTACTCACCCCGTCAGGCGTTCACGCATCCGGTCAGCGTTATCGCTTGGTGCACTGGTATGCGATCCAGCGCCCGCCGCCGGCGTTGGCGATGGCGTTCCTCTTGGCTCTGGCGGGTGTGCTCCCCCGGCCACCCCAGTAGACGTTTCTCTTGGAGTTGTAGGCGACGGCACCGCAACCGTTGACGAAGGTGGTGAGGACTTTGCAGCTGGAGTGGCCGCACTCCCTCAGTGCCCGCCGCTTGGCGGTAGCCTCTGTTCCGTAGTCCCAAGACCTGCCGATATCGCCGTCCCGCGATACGGCGATGGCGCCGTAATAGTAACGTGCTGCACTTTCCCCCGTCGTAGAGGCAGTAGCTGCTGCGGGGAACGCCGCGGCCAGCGCCCCGCTCGCCATGAAGGCGCAGGCGGCGATGGCGGTGAGCTTCTTGCCTAACTGCATGGTGTTTCCCCTTCGTGTCGTCCGAGCGGACGGCAGTGTCGTGCGGATGAGGAGAGTCTGCGATGTGCCACTTGCAGATCACTTAAACCGATACGTCCAAGGGGAGCTCGTCCGCGAACCGCGCTCTGCCGGGGTGACCCGCTGGCCGAGCGGCCGCATCGCCGTACTCGAGGCCCCGACGCGGGGTGAGCTCGCTGCGAGGACCGGCCGGACCGGGGGATGGGAGTTCGAGGACTACGGGGACTGACGCCCCTCGTCCGTGGTGCGCTTCCCCGCCGTCCCAGGCGGACCGGCCGCGCCCGTCGGCCCGGGTCGAACCGGTCGGGACGGCGGGACGCGCCCAGGACCGGCCGCGGGGCGTCGTCCGGCGGTGATGTCCGCCGCGATGAGCAGCCCGGCGGGGACGACCGCGAGAAGGAAACCGCTCGGTCCGATCAGGCTGACGGCCAGCGCCGCCCAGGCGAGGAGCACCCAGCCGACGTACCCGGGAACGCGTTGTCCCTGCCCCCCCGCCCGTGCCACCAGTAGCCCCAGCAGCATCAGCACCACGGCGAACCCACCCGGCAGCGCCCAGAACGTCGCCACCGAGTCGCTGTCCGCGGCACGGTTGCGGAGGTCCCCGGCGAGCCAGCCGGACCAGGGGGCGAGGCGGGCGAACACGATGGTGTGCGCCACGGCGATCAAGATCATGGTTCGGCCGGCCCAGACGGTGAACCGGCTCGGGGGCGCGGCCGATGCAGGGGGGCGGGCCATGGGTGCGGTGCTCATGGTGCCAGCCTCTCCGGGCCGCGGGCCGGTGTGCTCCCCCGCGGGAGGGGTGCCGCTCCCCCGCTCCGGGGAGTGGCGCAGGTACGGCGCCGGTCGCGCGGTGCCGTGTCAGCGGCCGCGTCAGGACGGTGACGTCCCGGTATCAGCGCGGGCGGCGATGGTGGACGCCATGAACGGTTCGGCGGTCGCGCTTCCGCGGCCCGGTCCACCGGACCCGGCTCGCGGAGGCCATGGCCGCCGCGCCGGGGCCGGTCCCGCAGACCGAACACTGTGCGTAAGGAGATTCATGATGGAAACCGGTAACGGCGGCTTCTCCGCAGCGGGACTGCGCAGACTGCGCGACGTGCTGGCACGGCATGTCGAGTCCGGCAGGATCCCCGGGCTCGTCGCCCTGGTCGGCCGGGGAGGGGAGGCGCACGTCGAAGCGATCGGGACGATGCGCCACGGAGGTGGCGCGCCGATGCGCCGGGACACGATCTTCCGGATGGCCTCGACGTCCAAGCCGGTCGCGATGGCGGCGGCGATGGTCCTGCTGGACGAGTGCCGGTTGCGGCTGGACGACCCGGTGGAGCCGTGGCTGCCGGAGCTCGCCGACCGCCGGGTGCTGAAGCAGGCCGACGGGCCGCTGGACGACACCGTGCCGGCGCGGCGGCCGATCACCGTGCGGGATCTGCTGACCTCCACGTTCGGGCTCGGCATGGACATGACGGCGCTGGGCTCGCCGATCATGGGCGCGATCTTCGAGCGGGGGCTCACCCCCGACCTGCCGGAGCCGATGCCCGGGCCGGACGAGTGGATGCGCCGCCTGGGCACGCTTCCGCTGATGCACCAGCCCGGCGAGCGCTGGCAGTACCAGATCAGCCACGACGTGCTCAGTGTGCTGGTGGCCAGGGTCACCGGCCAGTCGTTCGAGACGTTCCTGCGCGAACGCATCTTCGACCCGCTGGGCATGAAGGACACCGCCTTCCACGTGCCCGCCGACAGGATCGACCGGCTGCCGGCCCTCTACGCCCCCGACCCGCGGACCGGGGAGTTCACCGTGTGGGACGAGGCCGAGGGCGGACGCTGGAGCAGCCCCCCGGCGTTCCAGGGCGGCGGTGGCGGACTGGTCTCCACCGCCGACGACTACCACGCCTACTTCCGGATGCTGCTCAACGGCGGGATGCACGGGAGTGAGCGGATCCTGTCCCGGCCCGCCGTCGAGCTGATGACCACCAACCGCCTCACTCCCGAGCAGCAGGCCGCCCGGCACGCCATGGCCGCCGACAACGTCCATCTGTCGTTCGGCCAAGGCCAGCACGGCGGCTGGGGCTTCGGGATGGCGGTTCGCACCTACCGCGGCGACTACGCGTCCGTCGGCCAGTTCGGCTGGGACGGGGGGAGCGGCACCTCGACCTACGCCGACCCGGACAAGCAGCTCACCGGCATCCTGCTCACCCAGGTCGGGATGTCCGTCCCGGATCCGGCGCGGCTCATCCACGACTTCTGGACCACGCTCTACCAGGCGATCGACGACTGACACCGGCCCCGGCCCCGCCTCCGGCGGTCCGGACGCCCCCGGTTCCGGCAGGACCGCATTCCGCCATCCGTCCGTTCGGCTCACTTCCGTACCACTTCCGAGATCAGTTCCGAAGGAGCGCACCACCATGTCCGTCACCCTTACCGACCAGAACAAGCTCACCCTGCGCACCGCCGCCTGGGGCGCCGTCTCGCTGATGTCCGCCGCCGGTGCCGCCGGTTCGGCCCACAAGGTCGCCACCCACGGCTCCATCGCCCTGACCTCCGCGACCGGCCAGGTCGGGCACGTGCTCGCCAAGGCGCCCAGGGGCGTGAAGTACGGCAGGACCGTGGCCGAACTCGCCGACCAGGTGCTGCCGGCCCTGACGGCGGCCATGATCCTGCTCAGGGAGCAGGCTCCGGCGGAGGCCGACGACTTCCGCAGGACGGTCGTCGTCGCCGTCGAAGCAGCCGCCCGCGCCGAGCAGGGTGAGCCCGGTCCCGCCGTGGCCGAGATGGCCCGCAAGATCACCGCGGCCCTCGACGCCGCCTGACGTACACCGACCCGCACCGCCACTTCCGAAGGAGCACACGACCATGTCCATCACCCAGGCCGGCCAGAACGAGCCCACCCCGCGGACCGGGCCGGACCGCCCGGAGCTGCAGAAGATCATCGAGGAGATCGTCGATTCCGGTTTCGTCGGGATGACGCTGCGGGTGAACGACGAGCGGGGCGAGTGGGTCGGCAGCGCCGGGGCGGCCGTGCTGGGCGGGACAGCCGAGCCGCCGGTCGACGGGCACGTCAGGATCGGCAGCACCACCAAGACCTTCACCGCGGCCCTGGTGCTGCGACTCGTGGCCGAGGGCGGGCTCGAGCTGGACGCCCCGGTGGCCGACCACCTGCCCGAGTCCGGTCTGGACGAGCGGATCACGGTGCGGATGCTGCTGCAGCACACCAGCGGGGTGTTCAACTTCACCGGCGACTACGACCCCGACGGGACGTACGTGCCGGGGATCGCCGCCACCACCGCGGGCAGGGAGTGGGTGGAGAACCGGTTCACGACCTACCGGCCGCAGGAGCTGGTGGAGCTGGCGCTGTCCAAGCCGGCGCGGTTCGAGCCGGGCACGGACTGGAGCTACTCCAACACCAACTACGTGCTGGCCCGGCTGCTGATCGAGAAGGCCACCGGCCACACCTACGCCGAGGAGCTGCAGCGGCTCGTCCTGGGGCCGCTCGGCCTGTCGGGCACCGCGGCGCCGACCACCTGGCCGGACGTCCCCGAGCCGCACGCGCACGCCTACTACCGCTACCAGGACGCGGGCCGGGAGGAGACGGTCGACGTCACCCGCCACAACCCCTCCTGGATCTCCACCGGCGGCGACATGATCTCCACCACCCGGGATCTCCACACGTTCGTCTCCGCGCTGATGGGCGGCAGGCTCCTGCCGGCCCCGCTGCTGGCCGAGATGTGCACGCCGCATCCCAAGGCCGGCTACGGCCTGGGAGTGTTCGTGCAGGACGCGGGCCCGGACGGCGGCACCGTCATCTCCCACAACGGCGGCATCGCGGGCCACGCGGCGCTGATGTACAGCACGCCCGACGGCGGTAGGACCCTGACCGCCTCGCTGAACTACGTGGACGACGCCGCGCTGTCCCTGGGAGAGGCGTTCCAGAAGGCGACGCAGAGGCTCGTCGGGGAGGTGTTCGGCGGCGGGCGGGCCGGCTCGGCCGACGCGGCCGGACCCGCTCGGTAGGCGGGGCCGTCGCGACCGCACGGGCCGGCGGCCCCGCCGCTACGCGCGGGGCTCCAGGCTCGTCTCCCGCCTGATCCAGCCGAGGTAGTCGTCCGTGCCGGCCGCCAGCGGAACCGCGACGATCTGCGGCACCTCGTACGAATGCAGGTCCCGCACCAGCAGGGAGAGCTCTCCGAAGCGCTCCGCGGTGGTCTTCAGCAGCAGCAGCCACTCCTCGGCCTGCCGGATCTCACCGTCCCACCAGTAGGTGGACGTGATCGGCCAGATCTTCTGCGCGTCCGCGGACATGCGCTCGGCCACCACCGCCGCGCAGATCCGGTCGGCCTCCTCACGGCTGCCGGCGGTGACGCGAACCTCAAGGCAGTCCGACGCGTTACGAGACATGCCGCCCACACTGCCGAACCCCCTCGTAAGGATCAAGCGGCGGCGCCGGGAACCGCCGGACGGATGATCGCGGGCGGTACCGCGCTCCCGGAGGCGTCCCGCGGCGCCGGGCCGTCAGGGGACGGGCTCCGGTGACCTGAGACGGACCGGGCCCCCGCGCGGGGGCCCGGCCGATCGGTCAGAAGTACCGGCCGCAGGGGTACTGGCCGCCTTCGTAGCTCCAGCAGAGCTCCACCGTGTAGGGGCGCCCGTCCTCGTAGTGGACCTGGTACAGGCCGGCGTCTCCGTACTCGTCCTGGTACGACCACCACGGGGGCATCGCGTGGGCGGGAGCGGCGGCGGTGGCGCTGATCAGGGCAGCGGCGACCGCGCCGAACAGCACGGTGGCGATGCGCTTGCCCGTCTTGGAGAATCGTGACATCGGTTGCTCCACTCTCGTTCTTCGGAACCGCGGCACAGTCCACCAACGGGGGCTTGGAGATCGGTTGGATCCGACTGGAGATCGCTGCAAGGCGCGAGGGCTCTCCGTGCCGGGGCCGGTCGGGAGGGCTTCCCGTGCGGTGGGAGCGGTGAACGCGCGCCGGATTCCGCCCGGCGCGCCGCGGACGACCGCGCCCGCCTGACCGGTCACCGCGCGCCGGCGGCTCCGGCAGGCGTCAGGGAGGGGCCCTCCAGGCGCTCGACGAGGTGCAGGTCGACCTCGGAGTGGTTGCGGGAGCGGTTGGGCAGGGTGTTGGTGACCAGGACGACGAGGCAGCCGATCCCGGCGTACAGGCCCAGCACCAGAAGGGGGCCGCCGGTATCGGCCGCCGGGAAGTACAGGCTGTCGCGCACGGCGCTGGTGCCGGCGCCGGGCGGCAGCGCCTGGCCGATGGCGCGGGCGGGGCCGGGCAGGAACTCGGGCAGGATGCCGGCGCCGGAGATGACGGTCCCGACGGTGAAGTAGCCCAGCCCCAGGATCGCGCCGGCCGGGCCGACGAGTGCGACGGCTCCGGCGGTGGAGGCGGTGATCGCCAGGGAGATCAGCGTGAACTCGGCCAGCAGCCGCCCCCTGTCGGCGCCGGCGCCGATGTCGAACCAGCTCATCGTCCACAGCACCACCGCGGCCGAGCCCAGGGCGTAGACGAGCAGCGTGGCCACGTGCCCCAGGCCGCGCCGGTAGGAGCGGGGAGTCAGGGGGATGAGGCGGCCCAGGCCGGTGGAGGCGATGGTGCCGCCCAGGGCCAGGGCCTGGACCAGGAATCCGAGGGCGGCGCCGTTGCGGTCGGCGGCGGGCAGCGGGACGACGTCGGAGACGGCGGGCGGGGCGGTCAGCGCCGCGACGGTGGCGGCGGGGACCGCCTGGCCCCGGTCGACGAGGGCCTGGACCTGCTCGCCGGTCTGCTCGGCGGTCGCGGTGGTGAAGGTGGTGCGCAGCAGGTTCGCCGCGGCCGGGCCGGCGGCCGAGGCCAGATACAGGGTGGGCCGCTCGGCGGTGAGGTCCACGCCGCCGTAGACCTCCTTGCCGCGGATCGCGTCGGTGAGCCGCTGCCGTGAGGCGTAGGCGGTGACGGCGAACGCGCCGCCCTCCTCCAGCCGCGCGGTCAGCGCCTGCCGCTGGCCGGGGGCGCCGACGATGCCGACGGGCAGGTCGTGCGGGGCGGGTGCGTGCCCGACGCTGAGGTAGTAGGTGTTGAGGACGAGCTGCAGCAGGATGCCCACGACGGACACGGCCAGGGCGAAGCGGGCGAACCGCCGCGCCGAGGTGACGCGGCCGGTCCGCGCCGTGCCGGGTTCGGGAGCGGGATCGGCGGTGGAGGACATCGCGGCGGGCTCTTTCCGTGACGGGACGTGAACGTTATGTCGCCCACAGTAGTTTTCCGGTAACAAACTGTTCGTCGCGTTCGCGTCTCGGTGTGCCCAACGCCGGGAATGCCGTCGACCGCCGTGCCGTACGGCCTCGTGCGGCTCGGGGGTCGCGGCCGCGCGGGATCGGTCCCGATGGCCTGCGGGGCTTGCCCGGGCGGACGCGGGTCTGTACCGTCACCAAGTGTACGGAACCGTTTCGTACACTTGGAGCGGAGGCGGACGATGGCACGCTGGACTGCGAGGGAGATCCCCGGCCTGGGCGGCCGGAACGCGGTGGTCACCGGGGCGGGCGAGGGAGTGGGCCTCCACACCGCCCTCGAACTGGTCCGGTACGGCGCCCGCGTCGTGATCGCGAGCCGGGACCGGGGGAAGGGCGAGGCCGCGGCGGCGCGGATCCGCGCCGAGACCGGCGGTAAGGGAGGGGGCTCCGTCGAGTGGCTCCCGCTCGACCTGGGCGACCTCTCCTCGGTCGAGCGGTTCGCGACGGGGTTCTCCGCCGCGCACGACGGGCTCGACCTGCTCGTCAACAACGCCGGTGTGATGGCGCTGCCCCGGGGGCTGACCGCCGACGGGTTCGAGCGCCAGTTCGGCGTCAACCACCTGGGGCACTTCGCGCTCACCGGGCTGCTGCTGCCGGTGCTGCTCGCCCGGCCCGGCGCCCGGGTGGTGACCGTGACCAGCGGCCTGCACCGCTCGGGGCGGATGGACTTCGACGACCTCATGGGGGAGCGCCGCTACGGCCGGCTGCGCGCGTACACCCAGTCGAAGCTGGCGAACGTGCTCTTCGCGCTGGAGCTCCACCGGCGCGTCACGGGCGCGGGCGCGGACCTCGTCAGCGCCGTCGCCCATCCCGGGGTCGCCCGCACCAACCTGGCCCGCACCGGCAACCCGATGCAGGGACTGCTGGTCACCCTCGCCAAGCTCCCGGCGCAGTCGGCCGCCGCCGGTGCGCTGCCCTCGCTGTACGCCGCCACCGCTGCCGGGGTCCTCGGCGGAGAGGCCTTCGGCCCGGACGGGTTCGCCGAGCGGCGCGGGCACCCCACCCGCATCCGCCCGGCCGCCCAGGCGTACGACCGGGTCGCGGCCCGGCGGCTGTGGGAGACGTCCGAGGAGCTGACCGGAGTACGCTTCTCTGCGTTCGATCGGGGCGAGGTGCGCCCCTGACCTCCCGCCCGCAGGGGCTCGGACGGGACAGAAGCGGAAGGACCCGGGATGACGGCACAGGGCGCGGGCCGGACGCCGGACGGCCCGGGCGCCGCACGGAACCTCAACCCCGAGCGGGAGCGGGCGATCCTGGACGCGGTCCTGGAGCTCCTGGCGGAGGTGGGCTACGACCGGATGTCCATCGACCAGGTGGCCCGCCTGGCCCGGGCCAGCAAGGCGACCATCTACCGCCGCTGGGCGGGGAAGGCCGAGATGGTCGCCGCCGCCATGCACGGCCTGGCGGTGGAGCACCAGCCGATGCCCGACACCGGCACCCTGCGCGGCGACCTGGCCGCCGGGCTCTCGATGTTCTGCCGGATCTACGAGCGCAAGCACGCCATCGTGCTCGGCCTGCTCCCGGCCATCCGCAGCGACCCGGCGCTCGGGCGGCTGCTCCACCGGCACATGCTGAAGTCCGGCGCGGACGAGGTCGTGGAACTGCTGGACCGCGCCCGGGCGCGGGGCGAGCTCGACCGCGAGCCCGATCTGACGGCGCTCGTCGAGGTCACCAAGGCCCTGCTCTGGCACCGGCTGCTGCTGACCGGCGAGCCGCTCGACGACGGGTTCGTCGCCCGCACCGTGGACGAGGTCCTCCTCCCCCTGCTCCGCGCAGGCTGACCCGCCCGCGCGGGCGCCCGGAAGGCACCCGCGCGGGCGGGCCGCCGGGTCACGCGGCCGCCGCGACCGGGGCCGCGGGCGTGAGCCGGTACGACGGCAGCCCCCGGCGCCTGATCAGCCACTCGGCGACGACGAGGTTGGGCAGCCAGCACAGGAACGGTGCCGCGTTGTAGGCGTTGGCGAACAGCGCGCCGAAGTCGGCCCCCGCCCCCGCGAACGGTTCCTGCACCATGATGAGGACGTTCGTCCAGGCGCGCAGGGTCGTTCCGGCGTAGGTTAACGCGTAGTTGCGGATCATCCACGCCCGGTGGTGGGCCACGTCGCCGCCGCGGATCGCCCGGTAGGCGCGCAGGGCGCTGTAGGCCCAGAGTACGGCCAGCGCGCCGAACCCGAAGAAGCCGACCATCCCGGCCGAGTTGAACGGCAGCATGCCCAGCGACGAGACGGAGCCCAGCGCGACCGCGCCCAGATAGAGGCGGCCGGCGTTGCGGTGTGCGGCGGGGAACCGCCTCCGCAGCCGGTGGGAGAACTGCCATCCTCCCAGGGCGAGAGCGAGCGAGGCGCTGACGACGTGCGCGTAGAAGAGCGCCTGCACCGCCGCCGGGGCGTCCGCGTAGGCGCCCGCCAGCCCCACGTCGTCGGCGGCCAGCGTGCGGAGGCTGCCCTGCGCGTAGGAGGTGAGCGAGTAGGCGGCGATGAGGAGCGAGGACAGGACGACCCAGGTCCAGCCGATCCGCGACCGCGGGTGGGGCCGTCGTGCCGTCGATTCCTTCGCCGCGGTACTGCCGGGCATGGCTCTCCCACCAATGTTTAAGGCATTCACAATGTAAACGTCTTAAACATAAGGGGCAATGTTAAAGTCGTCAACATGGCAGCCGGCGACCGCACCCGCACCTCGTACCACCACGGCGCGCTCCGGGAGGCGCTGCTCGGTGCCGCCCGCGGCCTGCTCGCCGAGCGGGGCGCCGCCGCCTTCAGCCTCAGCGAGCTGGCCCGTCGCGTGGGGGTGAGCGCCGCCGCGCCCTACCGCCACTTCGCCGACCGCGAGGCGCTGCTCGACGCCCTGGCGGACGAGGGCTACGTCGCTCTGGGCGCCGGTCTGGACGAGGCGGCCCGCACCGCTCCTGACCCCGGCGAGCGCGTGATCCGGCTGGGCGTGGCCTACCTGCGGTTCGCCGAGGAGAACCCCGCCGTCTTCGACATCATGTTCAGGGAGCGGCCGGGCCCGCAGTCGGCGGCCGGTCCTCCGGCCTTCCAGATCCTGGTCACCGCGGTGGAGCAGGCGCAGGAGGCCGGCGCGCTGCCCTCCGGTCAGCCGGCCCCGATCACGGCCCGGACGGTCTGGGCGACCATCCACGGCCTCGCCGTCCTGTCCGCGCGGGGGGGTTTCGCCAAGCTGGGCCTCGGTGAGGAGCCGTACCGGCTCATGGCCGAGAGCTTCGCGGTCTTCCTGCGGGACCGGCCCGGCCGATGACGGGCGGCCGCGCCCCGCGGATCCCGTCGCCGGCGGGCGCACCGGCCGGAGCCGCCCGGCACTGGCTAGGATCGGGGCACACGAGCCCTGGTTCCGATGGAGGACGGTGACCGAGCACCCGCGCCCGGAGGGCCGCCCGCGCAGTTCCCTCGCGGTGGCCGGGACGGCGCTGTCCCGCCTGGGGCGCCTGCGCGACCTGCCGGTCATCCTGATGCTGGTGTGGGTGGGGTGGCTGGCCGTCCCGTGGCCGTCCGGCGCTCTCGCCCAGGCCCGCGACGCGACCGGTCAGTCCCTGAGCACGGGCGCCTCGGCGGATCCGGCACTCGGCGCGGACGCTCCGGCCGGGCGGATCCCGCCTCCGGCCGCGCGGGAAACGGCCGCTCCGGGACGGGCGGACGTGCGGGAGCCGGGCCTCCCGGATCGGGCGGGGCTGGACGACCTGATCGCCGCGGAGCGGGCGCGCATCGCCGATGAGGTGCACGACGTCGCCGGGCACGGCTTCGCCGCCATCGCCATGCAGGCCGGGATCGCCCTGCTCATGCTCGACGAGCGGCCCGACCGGGCCCGCGAGTCGCTGGAGGCGATCCGCTCGACCAGCACGCAGGCGCTCGGCCGGCTCCGCTCCGCGCTCGACCTCATCGACGGTTCCGGGGCCGCGGACCACGACCTGTCCCGGCTGATCGGCGGGGTGCGCGCGGCGGGGCTGCCCGTGGACGTGGAGCCCGCCGAGCCGGACGTCCCCGCCCACCTCGAAGGCGCCGTCTACCGGGTCGTGCGCGAGTCGCTGACCAACGTCCTGCGGCACGCCGGTCCGACCAGGGCGCTGGTCCGCGTCACCGGCGACCCGCGCGAGCTCGTCCTGGAGGTCGCCGACCGGGGGAGCGGCCCGTCCGGCGCGCCCGAGGGCCGGGGACTGGCCGGGATGCGGGCCCGGGTGGCGGAGACCGGCGGCACGTTCAGCGCGGGCCCCCGGGAGGGCGGGGGCTTCCAGGTGGTGGCCCGCTTCCCCGCCGGCGCCGTACGGCCCGCGGGGACGGCATGACCCGCGGGCGCCGTACGGCCTGCGGGCCCGCCGGCCGGAGCGCCGCATGAGCCCTCCGCCGGGCCCGATCCGGGTGGCGCTCGCCGACGACCAGGCCGTCGTGCGGATGGGGCTCAGGGCGCTCGTCGACCGCGAGCCCGACCTGGAGTTCGCCGGCGAGGCTGCCGACGGCGCCGCCGCCCTCCGGCTGCTGGCCGAGACCCGGCCCGACGTCCTCCTGCTCGACATCCGCATGCCCGGCATGGACGGCATCGACACGCTGCGGGCCATCGCCGCCGACCCCGCGCTCAACACGACCCGGGTGGTCGTCGTCACCACCTTCGAGGTCGACCGGTACGTCTTCGCCGCGCTCCAGGCCGGGGCCAGCGGGTTCGTCCTGAAGGACAGCGCCCCCGAGGAGCTCGCCCGCGCGATCCGGGTCGTCGCCTCGGGGGAGGCCCTGCTCTCCCCCTCCGTCACCAGGAAGGTCATCGGCCTGTTCGGCCGCCACGACGCCGCCCCGGTCGAGGGCCTCGACACCCTCACCCCCCGGGAGCGCGAGATGATCGCCTGGGTCGCCACCGGCCGGTCGAACGACGAGATCGCCGCGGAGCTGGTCATCAGCCCCGACACGGTCCGCACCCACGTCAGCCGCGCCATGGTCAAGCTGCGCGCCCGCGACCGCGCCCAGCTGGTCGTCTTCGCGGTCAGGTCCGGGCTGGCGATCCCCTGAGGAAGCCCGTGTAGGCGCGCTGCTCCAGTTGCGCCTCGACCTGCTTCACCGTCTCCAGGCCCACCCCCACCATGATGAGGACGGTCGTCCCCCCGAAGGGGAAGTTCTGCTGGGTCGCCGGGTCGCGCAGGATCACGAACGCGATGATCGGGATCAGCGAGAGCGCGGCGAGGTAGGCGGCGCCCGGCGCGGTCAGCCGGGAGAGCGTGAACCGCAGGTACTCGGCGGTGGGCCGCCCGGGCCGGATGCCGGGCACGAACCCGCCGTACCGCTTCATGTTCTCGGCCACCTCCACCGGGTCGAAGGTGATCGACACGTAGAAGTAGGTGAAGGCCGTGATCAGGGAGAGGTACGCCGCCACGTAGACCGGGTGGGAGCCCGAGGCGAGGTGGTACGCGACCCACTCCGCGACCGGCCCCGTGCCGCCCGCCGCCTGCGTCGCCAGCTGGGGGAGGGAGATCAGGGACGAGGCGAAGATGACGGGGACGATCCCGGCCTGGTTGACCTTGAGCGGCAGGTAGGTCGAGGTCCCGCCGTACATCCTGCGCCCGGCCGTCCGCTTGGCGTACTGCACGGGGATCCGCCGCTGCGCCTGCTCCATGGCCACCACCGCCGCCACCAGGACGACGCCCGACAGCAGCATCGCGGCCAGCGCGAACGGGCTGAGCACGAAGACGGTCGAGACGTAGGAGGGGAACACGGCGACCACCTGCACGAAGATCAGCATGGACATGCCGTTCCCGACCCCCCGGTCGGTGATCAGCTCGCCCAGCCGCATGACCACGCACGTCCCGGCCACCATGGTGACCACGACCACCGCGGACGCCGCCGGGCCCGCGTCGTACAGCACCTCCCGGCGGCAGGTGGGGAAGATCCCGCCGGTGCGGGCCATCGCGACGACCGTGGTGGCCTGGAGCACGGCCAGCGCCACCGTCAGGTACCTCGTGTACTGGGTGATCCTCGCCTGCCCCCGCGACCCCTCCTTCCGGAGCGCCGCCAGGCGCGGGACCATCACGGTGAGGAGCTGGACCAGGATGCTCGCGGTGATGTACGGGATGATCCCGAGGGCGAACACCGAGAGCTTCAGCATCGCCCCGCCGCTGAACAGCTGCAGCATGTCGGCGAACCCGCCGCCGGTCCCGCGCAGGCACTCCCGCACCGCGACCACGTTCACGCCGGGCGCGGGCAGGATCTGCCCGAACCGGAACAGCCCGATCACCCCCAGCGTGAAGAGGATCTTCTTCCGGAGGTCGGGCGCGCGGAAGGCGCGGATGAGCAGGGTCGGCATGGTCCGAGTCTGTCCGTACGGCCCGGCGCGGTCGTCCGCTCAGCGGAGGCTCCGCCGTACGCGGATCCGCGTACGCGTCCCCGGCGCCGGGGATTCGGGAGGACCGGGAGGACCGGGAGGACCGGGAGGACCGGGAGGCCGGTCACCCGGTCTTGTGCCGCCTGTAGTAGCGCGCGACGCGGGCGCGGTTGCCGCAGCGGTCGGCCGCGCACCAGCGGCGGCGCGGGTGGGCGGGCAGGAACAGCATCACGCAGTCCTCGGCCTCGCACCGGCGGACCCTGCCGATCGCCGGGTCGGCCAGCAGGTCGGCGGCGGCCTCGGCGAGCCAGGCGGCCAGCCGGACACCGGCCGGGCCGGTGCGCCGCCGGACGGCCACCGTCGTGGTGCCGTTCCAGGACAGCTCCTTGACGGCGGGCGCGGCGTGCTGCGCCCGGTTGAGGCCGTCCAGCGCGGACGCGGGCGGCCGTTCACCCCGCCGCGCGCAGGCGATCGCGGCGGCCGTGTGCTCGCGGACGGCGCGCACCGCGGCCAGGTCCGTCGCGGTGAGCTCCGCCGTCTCGTGCGTCTCGCCGGGAAGCCGGTCGGCCTGCAGCGCCAGCCACGCCCGCAGGTCGGCGGGGGTGGCGAGCAGGTCGCCGGTGGAGGGGCGGGTGTTGACCAGGTCCAGGGCCAGCGGCTCACCGGTCAGCGGAACACGATCACTCACATTTCTAATGGTAAGTCACCGTGTTGACGCATTAGAACCCGGCCTTCTATAACTAATGCATCTTCTAGCGAAGGATGCATGTGAAAATGAGCTTTCCGGCTGTCTCCCGCGTCCTGCACCGCCATCTCGACGTCGACGGGGTGGAGGTCTTCTACCGCGAGTCCGTCCCGGACCGGCCCGACGCGCCCGTCCTGCTGCTGCTGCACGGCTTCCCGTCGGCCTCGCACCAGTTCCGCCGGCTCATCGACGTCCTCGGAACCCGCTACCGGCTCGTCGCCCCCGACTACCCCGGGTTCGGGCACACCCGGGTGCCGGACGGCTTCGCCTACGGCTTCGACCGGCTCGCCGACGTCACCGAGGCCTTCGTGCGGCGGCTGGGCCTGTCACGGTTCGTCATGTACGTCTTCGACTTCGGCGCGCCGGTGGGATTCCGGATCGCGGAGCGGCGTCCCGAGTGGATCACCGGCCTGATCGTGCAGAACGGCAACGCCTACACCGAGGGCCTGTCGCCCGCCGCCCGGGACTTCATCGCGCTGCGGCCCGGGACCGAAGGAGCGGAGGAGGCCGTCCGCGACCTGCTGACCCTGCCCGGCACACGCGGCCAGTACGAGGACGGCGCCGGCGACCCCGAGCTGATCGCCCCCGACGGCTGGACGCTCGACCAGCACTTCCTCGACCTGCCCGGCCGCAAGGAGGCCCAGGTCGCGCTGGCCTTCGACTACCGCTCCAACCTCGAACGGTACGACCGGTGGCAGGCCTGGCTCCGCGAGCACACCCCGCCCGCGCTCATCGTCTGGGGCGCCGACGACCCCTTCTTCCCCGAACCCGGCGCCCGCGCCTACCTGCGCGACCTGCCCGGCGCCGAGCTCCACCTGTTCGGGACCGGCCACTTCGCCCTGGAGGACCACCTGCCGCAGATCGCCCCGCTCGTCGCCGGCTTCCTCGACCGCGTCTGGACCTGAGCCGGGCCCCGGCCCCCACCGGTGCCGGGACGGAGAGGTCTACGCGGGACCGGCGTCGCGGACCAGCAGGGCCGCCTGGACGCGGTTCGCGCAGCCGAGCTTGGTCAGGATCCGGCTCACGTAGGTCTTGATGGTCGGCTCGCTCATGCTCAGCCGCCGGCCGATCTCCGCGTTGGACAGGCCCTCGGCCACCAGGCGCAGGACCTCCGCCTCGCGGGGCGCCAGCGCCGCCAGCCGCCCGGCGGCCTCCCGCCGCCGGGCGGTCTCCGCGGGCGCGACCATGCCCAGCACCAGCCGGGTCACCGCCGGGGAGAGGTAGGCGTCACCGCGGTGCACGGCCCGGACCGCGGCGATCAGCTCGTCGGGCGAGCAGTTCTTGAGCACGAACCCGGCCACGCTGCTCTGCAGGGCGCGCAGCACGTTCGGCTCCGCGCCGAAGGAGGTGAGCACCACGGTCCGCAGCCCGGGCAGCCGCCGGTGCAGCTCCTCGATCGCGCTCAGCCCGTCCATCACCGGCATGCTGATGTCGATCAGCGCCACGTCGGCGCGGTGCGCGATCGCCGCGTCCACCGCCGCCCGGCCGTCCTCCGCCTGGGCCACGACCTCGATGCCGGCCGCCGACTCCAGCACGGCGCGGATGCCCGCCGCGATCAGCGGCTCGTCGTCGGCGACCAGCACCCTGATCACCTCGGCCCTACGCACCGGTCACCGCCTCGCCCGCCCGCCGGTCCGCCTCCGCGGTCGTCATCTCACGCCACCCCCACCAGCACGCTCGCGGGAAGGAGCCCGAACATCATGACCGCGGTGGCGAGCCCGAGCGCGGCCGTGCGGACGCGCGTGATCGGCGGCGGGCCGCCGTCCCACGCGGTCTCGCCGGAGACGGCGCCGGCATCGGCGGGCAGCATCGCGAAGAGCCGGAACTCCCCGCCGGACGGGCCGTGGTGCAGCAGCCCGCCGGCGGGCCGTACCCGTTCACCCAGCCCGGACAGGCCGTGGCCGGACAGGCCGTGCCCGGTGTCGGTGGCGTCTGCGGCATCCCCGGCGCCCACGGCAGCGGCCGGGACTCCTGCGCCGGGGGAGGCCGGGAGAGGGTTGGCGACGGAGAGGAGCAGCGCGTCCGCCTCCCATTCGAGGCCCACCGTGACCGGCAGCCCGGGGGCGTGCTTGGCCGCGTTGGTCAGCCCCTCCTCGACCACCCGGTACGCCGCCTGCCCCGCCGCCGCGGACAGCGGCAGGGGCTCCCCGCGCAGCCGTACGGCCACCGGCACCCCGGCGGCCCGGAACTCCGCCACCACCTCGCCGATCGCCTCGGCTCCGGGCGGGCACCCCGGCGTCCCGTCCGCTCCATGGGCGGTCCCGCCCGCCCCGCAGAGCGTCCCGACCAGCTCGTGCAGCTCGTCCACCGCGTCGCGCGCCGCCCCCGCCAGCCGCCGCACGGCCTCCCGCTGCGCGGCCGGGAGCGGCGAGACCTCCAGCGCGGCCGCCTGGACCGTGACCAGGCTGAGCCGCCGGCCGAGCGAGTCGTGCATGTCCCTGGCGATCCGCAGCCGCTCGCCCAGCCGCTCCTGCTCGGCGAGGAGCTCCCGCTTCCAGCGGAGCTCCCGGTTGTGCCGGTCGAGCGCCGCCACCAGCCGCTCGTGCTGCGCGAGGTATCGTCCGGCCAGCAGGGGCAGCGCCACGAGCACCAGATAGGCGAAGACGACGTTGGGGATCATCCGCGGCTCCGTCGGCCGGGCCGCGAGCTGCAGGGCGAGCCCGCCGAGCGCCGCACCGGCGACCACGGCCGTCCCCCGCCGGGACACGACCGCGCGCCCGGCCCGGTAGGAGGTCCAGAGCATCATCAGGTGGGCGCCGCCGGTCAGCGCGGCCGACGCCAGCACGGCCGCGAACGCGGCCTCCGGTCTCCGGCGGCTCGCCACGACCACCAGCACGAGCGCCAGCGCGTACAGCGGCGCGGCCCAGCCGGGCAGGCCGTCGCGGGCGGCCGCCAGCAGCATGGTGTCCACCAGAACCGCGACGGTGGGGAGGAGGTATCGGCCCAGGTTCCGCATCCTTACATTCTGGCCCCGGCCGGCGCGATGTCCCGGAGTGTGGCGGCGGCCTGTGGAATTCCCCTGCCCGCCCGCCCGCAGGGTCGACTTTGGTCGGCGGAGCCGGCGACTTTCGGGGACTGCCCGCGGCCCGCCCCGTTCCTAGCGTGGACCGGGTGATCGAAGTACGGAGTCTCAGCAAGAGGTACGGGAGCACGGTCGCGGTCGACGGGCTCTCCTTCACGGTGCGGCCCGGCCTGGTGACCGGCTTCCTGGGGCCGAACGGCGCGGGGAAGTCCACCACGATGCGGACGATGCTGGGCCTCGACCGCCCCACGGCGGGGGAGGTCCTCATCGGCGGTGCGCACTACCGGCGGCTGCCCGAACCGCTGCGGCGGGTGGGAGCCCTGCTGGAGGCCGGGGCCGTGCACGGCGGGCGCAGCGCCTACCACCATCTGCTCTGGCTGGCGCGGAGCAACCGGATCCCCGCGAGGCGGGTCCGGGAGGTGCTGGAGCTGGTCGGGCTGGAAAGCACGGCCGCCAAGCGGACCAGGGGCTTCTCGCTCGGCATGGTCCAGCGGCTGGGCATCGCCGCGGCGCTGCTCGGCGACCCGCCGGTGCTGGTCCTCGACGAGCCGGTCAACGGGCTCGACCCCGAGGGCGTCCTGTGGATCAGGAACCTGATGAAGGGGCTGGCCGCGGAGGGGCGCACGGTCTTCGTCTCCAGCCACCTGATGAGCGAGATGGCGCTCACCGCGGAGCACCTCGTCGTGATCGGCGCCGGCCGGCTGCTCGCCGACACCACCGTGCGGGAGTTCGTCGGCGGGTCGGCCTCGCTGGAGGAGGCGTTCATGCGCGTCGCCGGGAACACGGCGGAGTACCGGGCGGGAGGACGGCGGTGACGGGCCCGGAGGCGACCCCGGTGGCGGGTGCGGAGGCGGGGCCGGCTGGGGGCACGACGGCCGCCGTACGGGGAGTCGTCGCCGCCGAGTGGACGAAGATCTGGAGCCTGCGCTCGACGGTCTGGGCCCTGCTGCTCACCGTCGCCCTCAGCACCGGCCTGGGCTACCTGATCGGGCGCACCTTCAGCACCTCCTTCCACGACCTTCCGCCCGGCCAGCAGGAGAACTTCGACCCGCTCTTCCCCACCTTCTACGGCCTCACCCTCGGCCAGCTCCCCCTGGTGGTGTTCGGGGTGCTCCTGGTGGGGGGCGAGTACGGTTCGGGGACGATCCGGGCCTCGCTGGCGGCGGTGCCGAGGCGCGGCCTGTTCTACGGGGGCAAGGTGCTCGCGGCGGCGCCGCTCGTCCTCGCCGTCTCGGCGGTCACCGTACTGGCGACCTTCCACGCCGCGCAGGCGGGGCTGGGGCCGTACCGGATCTCCCTCGGCGCGGACGGGGCGCCGACGGCGGTCGTCGGCGCCTGCCTCTACCTGACCCTCATCTGCCTGTTCGCCACGGGGGCCGCGACGATGCTGCGCAGTTCGGCGGGCTCGCTCGCGATCCTGCTCCCGATCCTCTTCCTCGGCTCGCAGGGGGTCGGCAACCTTCCGCAGCTGAAGCCCGTCCTGCAGTACCTGCCGGACCAGGCGGGCATGGTGATCATGCATCTCACCCTGCCGGGGGATCCGCGCTTCGGCCGCGACTACGGTCCCTGGACCGGGATGGGCATCCTCGTGCTCTGGACCGCCGCCGCCCTGATCGGCGGCTACCTGGTGATGCGCCGGCGCGACGCCTGACGGGCGCCCGGCGGCTGCGGCCGCGCTCCCGGCCGCAGCCGCCGGACGGGCGGTCCCACGGGCGCCCGCCGGGCCCGGCGTCACAGGCGCACGATCATCTTTCCCGTGTTCTCGCCGCGGAGCAGGCCGAGGAACGCGGCCGGGGCGTTCTCCAGGCCGTCGACCACGGTCTCGCTCGCGGTGATCCGGCCCTCCCGGAGCCAGCCGCCGACTTCGGCGATCATGTCGGGCATCCGGGCGGAGTGGTCGCCGACGATGAAGCCGCGCAGGGTGAGCCGCTTGCCGACGGCGAGGGAGAGGTTGCGCGGGGCGGGCGCGGGCTCGGTGGCGTTGTAGACCGCGATCGCGCCGCACATGGCGACCCGGCCGCCGTTGTTGAGCGAGCCGATCGCGGCCTCCAGGTGGTCCGCGCCGACGTTGTCGAAGTAGACGTCGATGCCGCCGGGGGCGGCCTTCCGCAACTGCTCGGCGACCGGGCCGCTGCGGTAGTTGAAGGCCGCGTCGAAACCGAGCTCGCGCAGGTGGGCGACCTTCTCGTCGGAGCCCGCGCTGCCGACGACCAGGGAGGCGCCCTTCAGCTTGGCGATCTGGCCCACGAGGCTGCCCACCGCCCCGGCGGCGCCCGAGACGAAGACCGCGTCGCCTTCCTTGAACGAGGCCACGTCGAGCAGGCCGGCGTAGGCCGTGAGGCCCGGCATGCCGAGCACACCGAGGTGGGCGGAGGGGGAGACGCCCTCGATCCGCTCGACCTTGCGCGCCCTGGAGGCGTCCAGCACGGCCTGCTCCCGCCAGCCCAGGCCGTGCAGGACGAGGTCGCCCTCGGCGAGGCCGGGCGCGCGCGACTCGACGACCTCGCCGACCGCCCCGCCGTCCAGCGGCTCGCCGAGCCGGAACGGCGGCACGTACGACTTCACGTCGTTCATGCGCCCCCGCATGTACGGATCGACCGACATGAACAGGTTGCGGACCAGCACCTGGCCGTCCTGCGGGGTCTGCGGAGCCGCCTCCACCAGGTCGAAGTTGTCGGCGGTGGGCCAGCCGGAGGGACGCGAGGCGAGGTTGATCTGCCGAGACACGATGAGGCTCCTCAAACGTTGATGTGCCTCAAATATACTCATCGGTATGAATGTGACGGGTGAAGTGGTGTCCCTCATGGGAGAGATCGCGGTCCGCTTCAACAGGGGATACGAGGAGGCGGCCACCCGCCACCAGCTCACCGCCCTGCAGGCCAAGGCGCTGGTGCTGGTGGCCGCGGAGCCGCTGCCCATGCGGCGGATGGCGCGCCTGTTCAACTGCGACCCGTCCAACGTCACCGGCATCGTGGACCGCCTGGAGGCGCGGGGCTTCGTCCGGCGCGAGCCGGATCCCGCCGACCGCAGGGTGAAGAACGTCACACTCACCCCGGAGGGCCGGCAGGTCGTGCGGGAGCTCCGTCACTCCCTCGGGTTCGCGGCGGCCCCGCTGGCCGCGCTGACCGAGGCCGAGCGGATCCAGCTCCGGGATCTCCTGAAGCGCATGCTGGAGGCCGACACCGCCGCCGGGGCCCGCTGAGGCGGCCGCCGGGGCGCCCGCGGTCCCGGCTCCCGTGCCGGGCGCGCGTCAGACCGTGAGGGTGAACGCGCCGAGCCCTTCCAGGAGGCGGAGGAAGGGGGTGGCGGGGAAGGCTTCGGCGGCGCCGAGCACGCCGGGTTTGGCCGGCCCCTCGCCGGCGGCCAGCCGTACCGCCGCCTCCACCGAGGCCAGCGCGCCGACCCACCAGATGTCCCGCCCCCGCACGTGCCCGGTACGGCCGCCGCCGCCGGGCGCGGTGGCCTGGACCGCCACGGTGAACTCCGTCCGCGCGCGGGCCGCGGCGTCGGCGTCCTGGCTGGTGAACACCTGCTCCTCCTCGAAGGTGGAGGCGGTGAGCTGGGACTCGACGGCGCGGGCGGGCACGTGACGCGGGATGGTGACGACCTCTCCCGAGGGGAAGGGTGCGATCATCGTGCGGGGGCCGACCGGCGGGGGGAAGGGGAAGACCGTGTTGCGGATCTCCACCGGGCCCACGTGCTGGGCGCCGTCGGCGAAGGTCACCCGGTCGATCTCGCCGATCAGCAGCTCCGCGGTCCGCAACGCGCCCGGCGTCATGCGCCAGCCGGTCACCGCGTAGCCCACCGTCACCCGGTCGACGCCGGCCATCCCCTCGGTCACGGCGGCGGCCAGCAGGTCGGCGAGCCCGCCGTAGAAGCTCATCTGGGGGATCATGACGGCGCCGGTGCGCTCCGCCTCGGCCTGCAGGGACGCGAACATGTATCGCACGTGGTGCGGCTCCACGGCGTGGTCGACGTAGTGGCAGCCCGCCGCCGCGGCGGCCGCGGCGACCGGCTCGCCGGTCCGGGCGTACGGCCCGGCGCAGTGGACGAGCACGGTCGCGCTCTCGGCGAGCTCGCGCAGTGCCGCCGGGTCGTCCAGGGGGGCGACCAGGGTCCGCACCCGCCCGGGGGAGCCGAGTTCGCCGGCCGTCGCCTCCAGCGCCGCGGCGTCGCGCCCGGCCAGCACGATGCTCTGGTCCCGGGAGAGCAGTTCGGCGGCCACCAGGCGGCCGGTGTGGCCGTTGGCACCGTAGATCGCGAAGAGCGGTGCGTCGTTCATGGGCGGCTCGCTTCCGTGCCGGGGCGATGACGTGATTCGAATCTATGTTCGATCTACTTCCCCGTCAAGGACGGTGGCACGGCGCGCGGAAGCGACGTCCGGACGGCTCCGGCGACCGCCGCGCTCCCCCGGGGGCCGAGCGTGATCGTGTAGTGGTTGACCCCGTCCACGGTGGACTCGGCGGTCCCGGGCAGCCACGCGGCGGCCCTGCCCGGGGAGTACAGCGGCGCGTCGGGCTCGTCCAGCATGCCCCGGGCCGCGCGGAGGAACACGGCGGGCACCGGCAGGGGCCGGGGGCGGACGCCCGGCAGCGCGTAGACCTCGGGGGCGTCGGCGAGTGCGGCGCCGATCCGGCACGCGGCCGTGAACCGGCCCTGCGCGCCCGCCGGGTCGCGACGCGGCGGGAGGCCGGTCTCCGCATCCACCAGGTCGTAGTCCGCGTAGGCGGCGCACGCCCCGGTCCAGTCGGCGAACGCCGGGTGCGCGCGCCACAGGTCGCGGTACTCCGCGCGGCTGCCGAACGTCCGCCTCAGCCGGGCCAGCACCGGCCCCACCGTGCGTTCGATCGCCTCCGGCACGTCACCGGCGCCGGGCGGCAGCGGGAGCGGCGCGCCGCCGTCCACCAGGACGAGCCGGTCGACCAGGTGCGGGTGGCGCCGGGCGGTCTCGGCCACGACGAACCCGCCCATCGAGTGCCCGGCCAGCACGGCGGGCCCGCCCCCGTAACGGGCGATCACCGCGGCGAGGTCGTCGGCGTGGGCGGCCATGCCGTACGGCGCGGGCAGGTCCCGGCTGCCGCCCCGCCCGCGCAGGTCCACCGCGACGAACCGGTGGTCGCGCCCCAGCTCCGGGCCGACCAGCGTCCACGCCATGTGCGAGGAGGTGATGCCGTGGGCGGCCACGACCAGCGGTCCCCGGTCCCCCCACACCCCGACCCGGAGCTCACCGCCCCGGACGGGGACCCCTTCCCGCCGGTAGGCCGGCTCCGGGCCGCGGCCGGGCGCCGGGCGGCGGTCAGACACCGCTCGCCGCCCCGCCGGGCCGTCCGCTCACCGGGCCGCCCCGGGGCCGCTCTCCGCGCCGTCCGCCGTACCGTCCGCTGTGCCGTCCACCACGCCGCGCAGGAGCCGGGCGAACTCTTCGGCGCGTTCGATGTGCGGGCTGTGGCCCACCCCGGTGTAGACGACCTCCTCGTAGGAGCCGCCCGCCGCGGCGTACCGTTCGAGCACGGCCCTGGTCTGGGCGACCATCGGCTGGGGCGGGCAGAGCTCCTCGCCGGGCCAGCCGGGGACCACTCCGAGGCTGCCGAGGTTGGCCAGGTCGAACAGCGACGCGTCCGAGACGATCTGGTCGCCGTCGCCGCGCACCCAGGTCACCTTCGGCTTGCGGGGGACCGCGACCAGGTCGTCGGCGATGTCGAACCAGCGCGGGGACATGGCGTTGAGCACGCCGTGCTTCCCGGCGGCCACGCCCGGCCAGTCCTCGGCGGCGGCCGCGTCGCCCGGGTAGTTGCCCTCGGCGATCGCGGTGGACAGCACGGTGTCGAGCAGCATCTCCTCGTCCGCGCCGAGACTCGCCGGGTCGGCGACGTAGTACGTCCGCAGGATCGTCCGGGGCGAGGCCGGGGAGTCGGCGCCGCGGTCGCCGGCGGCCAGGCGCTCCACGAACTCGGGGTTGGCCGCCCCCGCACCGCCCAGGCCGAAGCCGTGCGGCGAGAGCGGAGCCTCCAGCACCAGCCCGGCGATCCGGTCCGGTGCGTCGATCAGCAGCTGCATCGCCACGCCGCCGCCCATCGAGTGCCCGACCACCACCGGGCGCGCGCCCGCCGGGAAGACCTCCTCCGCGTCCAGCAGCGCGGCCAGGTCGTCGGCGAAGTCGCGCAGCCCGCGGGTGGCGTCGACGGCGGCCGTGTCGGTCTCGCCGTAGCCGCGCAGGTCGGGCGCGACGATGCGCCAGTGCGCGGGCAGGTGCCGTACCAGCGGCTCCCAGAACGCGCCGGAGGAGCAGTTGCCGTGGACGAGCAGCACGGGCGGGCCGTCGACCGGCCCGCGGACCAGCAGGCTGTGCCGGAGGCCACGCGCGGTGAGTTTCATGTACGGAATCCTGGCAGGAGGATCCCGGCGGGCCATGTGGCCGGACGCCATAGTTTCCCGCCGCGGGTGTCGTCCGGGCACGTCCCGTGCCCGGCGGGCGGCCGCCGGTGCGCCGGGCACGGGTCAGCCGCCGCGCCGCCGCTGCGCGGTGTCGGCCGCCAGCACGCCGTCGAGCAGGCCGGGGAAGAGCGCGTCGAGGTCGCCGCGGCGCAGCACGTTCATCTTCGCGGTGCCCCGGTAGACCTGGCTGATCACACCGGCCTCGCGCAGCACCCGGAAGTGGTGGGTGGTGGTCGACTTGCTGACCGCCAGCTCGATCGCCGAGCAGGAGGCCCCCTCCTCCCCGCTCAGCCCGGCGAGGAAGCGCACCACCTGCAGGCGCATCGGGTCGGACAGGGCGTGGAGCACGGCCTCCAGGCGGATCTCCTCGCGCTCCGGATGGTCCAGGACTCTGGTGGATGCGGTCGACACGGCGGTTCCCTCCCGTTGCACCGTCCAATTGTACGACGATCATCGTAGTTTGACATCTGCCGTACTACGGTGTTTATCGTATTAGGTGACGGCGGATGCACCCCCGGCATCCGCGACCAGACGAAGGAGCACGGCCGTGAGCGCGTTGTTCGAGTCCCTGACACTGCGGGACCTGACCATTCCCAACCGGGTCTGGATGGCCCCGATGTGCCAGTACTGCGCGGCGGTCGAGGGTCCGGACCAGGGGGTCCCCACCGACTGGCACCTGTCCCACCTGGGCGCCAGGGCGGTGGGCGGGGCCGGGCTGATCATCACCGAGGCCACCGCGGTGGTCCCCGAGGGCCGCATCAGCCCGGCCGACCTCGGCATCTGGAACGACCGCCAGCAGGAGGGGTTCGCCCGGATCACCGCCTTCCTCAAGGAGTACGGCGCGGTGCCCGGCATCCAGCTCGCGCACGCGGGGCGCAAGGCCTCCACGGACCGCACCTGGCGGGGCGGCGCCCCCGTCGGCCCCGACCGGCACGGCTGGCAGCCGGTCGCCCCGAGCCCGGTCCCCTTCACCGACGGCTACCCCGTCCCGGACGAGCTGGGCGTCGAGGAGATCCACCGGCTCGTCGAGGCGTTCGGCGCCGCGGCGCGGCGGGCGCTGGCCGCGGGCTTCCAGGTGGCCGAGGTGCACGGCGCGCACGGCTACCTGATCAACGAGTTCCTCTCGCCGCACGCCAACCGCCGCACCGACGCCTACGGCGGTTCGTACGAGAACCGCACCCGGTTCGCGCTGGAGGTCGTGGACGCGGTCCGCGCGGTCTGGCCGGAGGAGCTGCCGGTCTTCTTCCGCATCTCGGCCACCGACTGGCTGACCGAGAACCCCGAGGACGGCCGCGAGGGCTGGACCTCCGACGACACGGTGCGCTTCGCCAAGGACCTGCTCGCGCACGGCGTCGACCTGCTGGACACCTCCACGGGCGGCGTCGCGGCGGGGGCGCGGATCCCCGCCGCCCCCGGCTACCAGATCCCGTTCGCGGCCCGGGTGAAGGAGGAGACGGACCTGCCGGTGGGCGCCGTCGGACTGATCACCGAACCCCGGCAGGCGGAGGAGATCGTCGCCTCGGGGCAGGCCGACGCGGTGCTCCTCGGCCGGGAGCTGCTGCGCAACCCGTACTGGCCGAACCTCGCCGCACGCGAGCTCGGGGCCGGGGGCCGCTGGCCCGACCAGTACCACCGGGCGGTCTGACCCGGTCCGCTCCACGGCGCCCGGGGGCGGGCCGGGCCCCCGGGCACGGGAGGGGGCTCCGGCCCCCGGCGGGCGTCACGGGACCAGGACGATCTTGCCCTTCGTGTGGCCGCCCGCCACGAGCTCGTGCGCCTTGGCCGCCTCCGCCAGCGGCAGCACCTGGTCCACGTGGACCTTCAGCCGGCCGGACTCCGCCAGTTCGACCAGCCGGCCCAGGTCGGCGACCGAGGGCCGTACGGACACCACCTCCAGCCGGATCCCCAGCTCGGCCGCGCGCTCCGGGGTGATTCCCCCCATCGGGCCGCCGAGCGCGCCGACCAGCAGGCCGCCGGGCCTGAGCGCGGCCGCGGAGCGCTCGCCGTACTCGCCGCCGACCAGGTCGAAGACCACGTCCACCGGGCCGGCCTCCGCCACGAAGTCCGCGGCGGTGTAGTCGATCAGCCGGTCCGCGCCGAGGTCGCGGAGGAAGGCGTGGTTGGCGGCCCGGGCGGTGCCGATGACGTGGGCGCCGCGGGCCTTGGCGATCTGCACGGCCAGGTGGCCGACGCCGCCGGCGGCGCGGTGGACGAGCACGCTCCGGCCCTCCTCAAGGCGCGCGATGCCGACGAGCGCCTGCCACGCGGTCAGGCCCGCCAGCGGGAGCGCGCCCGCCTCCTCCACGGTCAGCCCGGCGGGGCGGTGGACGATCTCGTTCGGCGAGACCAGGACGTAGTCGGCGTGGACCTTGGCCTCGGCGGGGAAGGCGGGCATGCCCAGCACCTCGTCGCCGGGGGCGAACGCCGAGATCCCCGGCCCCGTGGCCTCGACCGTGCCCGCGAGGTCCCAGCCGAGTGTGAACGGCGGCTCGCCGAGCAGCGGGTAGTGGCCGGCCCGGACGGCCACGTCGACCGGGTTGACACCGGCCGCGCCGACCTTGACCAGCACCTCGCCGTAGCCGGGGACCGGGCGCTCCACCTCGGCGATCTCGAGCACGGACGGGTCGCCGAAGGCGGACTGGGTGACGGAACGCATCGTGATCTCCTTGATAGGGGCTTTCGGAGATCAATCGTTCAGGAAGCCGGTACCTCTAGGAAAGAAGGCACCTTTCGGATATATAGGTACCTTATGGATACCAGTTGTGACGTGCAGCGGTTCGACATCAACGCGTACCTGAAGGACTGCGCCTCGCGGACGGTCCTGGAGGCGATCGCCAACAAGTGGACCTGCCTGCTCGTGGACGCCCTGCAGTACGGCCCGGTCCGGTTCGGCGCGCTGCGCCGCAAGCTCGACGGGATCACCCAGAAGAGCCTCACCCAGACGCTGCGGGCCATGGAGCGCGACGGGATGGTGGTCCGCACCGTCTATCCGACGATCCCGCCGCGGGTGGAGTACGAGCTCAGCCCGCTGGGGCGGAGCGTGGTCGGGCTGATGGAGGGCATCAAGCGCTGGTCCGAGGAGCACGTGGGCGAGATCCTGACGGCCCGGGACGCCTACGACCTGCGCGCCGAGGAGGAGCCCCGGCCCGTGCCGGCGGGGTGAGAGGCGGTACGGCGGGCGTACCGCCGCCGGACCGGCCGGCTCCGCGCACCCGCTCCGGCGTCAGCCGGTCCGTGCGGTGCGCACCCGTCCCGGTCTCAGCCCGCTCCGTAGCGGATCATGAACTCGTGGTCGATGTCGCGTCCCACCTCGGGGTCGCGCACCGGGGCGACAGGCTGCGTCGTGACCATCCGGTCGAACGCGATCCGCTCGGGGAGGCTGCGCCAGCGCTCCGGGTCGTCCTGCTCCACGGCGCCTCCCCCGCGATCTCCTGTGGTCCCAGGTTACGGCCTCCCCGGTCCGCTGAACAGGGAGGCCGGGAAGGAGACGTAGGCGGCCAGGGCGTCGGCGGCGCCGGGGACGTCGGCCACGGGGTGGCGCCGCTCGGCGTGCTGCCAGGAGAAGAACCGGCCTCCGTAGCCGACGAACACCCAGACGGGCAGGTGCGACTGGTGCGGGTGGACGACCAGGGCCTCCCCGCGCAGGTCGGCGGGGACCCCCCGTTCGGCGAGATGGGCGCGGAGTCGTTCCAGGAATTCGGCCTCGACCATCCCTCCATTATCCATGACTCTGTGTGAATGTCCCGTTGCACGGAGTTATCAGACGGGAATCGAAACCCCAAGACCGCCCCGGGTCCGCGCGCCGTACCGCTCCTTCTCCCCGGCGAGGTCGAGCGGCTTGATGCTGGTGCGCCCGGCGAGCACCTCCTCGGTGAGGAGGTGCGCGGGGACGATCCAGGAGACCTCGAACTCCAGGCCGTCGGGGTCCTTGGCGTACAGCGCCTTGGTGGTGGAGTGGTCGGAGGCGCCGGCCAGCGCGCCGAGCTCGCCCAGCTTGGCGGCGATCCGCTCCAGCTCCTCCAGGGTGTCCACCTCCCAGGCCAGGTGGTAGAGGCCGACGGTGGCGCGGCCGGCCCCGGACGGGCCCGCCTGGGCGCCGATCTCGAACAGGCCGAGGTCGTGGTCGTTGCTGGACCCGGAGGCCTGCAGGAACGCCGCGCCCGGCATGCCCATGACGACCCTGAAGCCCAGGGCCTCCCGGTAGAAGGCGACACTGCGCTCGACGTCGCGCACGAACAGGACGGCGTGGTTGAGCCGCTGGACCGGCATTTCTTCCTCCCGGGGAATATTGAATATTTAACTACTTAACTCCCAGTGCACAAGGGAAATTCCCCGCGGAACGGCGCGGCGCACACGGGAGCGCGGTCTACCGGACCGTCCCCGCCGGAGACCGGCCGGCCGGCGGACCGGGGACCGCCCCGGCCGCCGCCAGGTGGGAGACGGGATCGGCGATGATCCGCTGGATCACCTTCCCGGCCGCGCCGAGCGTCGCGGCGTCCCCGCCGAGCCGTGAGACGGCGAGTTCGGGTACGGCGCGGCGCATCGCCGCCAGCCGGTCGGCCATGGTCGCGGCGGCGGCTCCGGAGATCCACGGGAAGAGCGGGGCGAAGACGCCGCCCAGCACGATCGTGCCGGGGTCGAGGAGGTTGGTGGCCGAGGTGAGGGCGACGCCGAGGGCGTGCCCGGCGCGCTCGCACGCCCGCAGCGCCCGCCCGTCGCCGTCGCGCAGGCGGCGGACCAGCTCGTCCGGGTCGTCCAGGCCCGCGGCGCGGAGCAGGGCCTCCTGGCCGGCGTACTGCTCCAGGCAGCCCCGGCCGCCGCAGCGGCAGGCGGGGCCGCCGGGGAAGACGACCACGTGGCCGAGCTCCCCGGCGAGGCCACGCGCGCCCCGGAAGAGCGCACCCCCGATCACGAGTCCGGCTCCGATGCCGATCTCCCCGGAGACGTGGAGGAAGTCGCCGCGGCCCGAGCCGAACCAGAGCTCGCCCAGCGCGGCGAGGTTGGCCTCGTTGTCCACCTCGACGGGGAACCCCCATCCCGCGGCGGCCGGTGGGCGGGGGGCTTCCGGGGCGGCCCCGGTGGAGGGCGCCGTGCCGAGGAGGCCGCCGACGTCGACGTCCCGCCAGCCGAGGTTCGGGGCGCTGTGCAGCAGGCCGCCCTCCACCGGGCCGGGGACGGCGAGGGTGGCCCCGCCGATCACCAGGCCCGCCGCACGCGCTTCGTCCACAGCCCTGTGGATAATTTTTCCCAGGTGGGAGAGGGTTTCCACAGGGGTGTGGGAGCTGTTGTCCACAGGCTGTGTATAACGCAGCCGTACGGCGAGAGTGAGGTCCACCACGCACGCGGAGAGGTAGTCGACGTTGATCTCCAGGCCGAGGGCGGCCACCCGCCCGCCGCTCAGCGCGAGCGTCGTGCCCGGCCGGCCGCGCTCGCCGTCCCGGAGCGTCCCCGTCTCGGTCACCATGCCCGCCGCGATCAGGTCGCCCACCAGCTTGGAGACGGTGGTCTTGGTCAGCCCGGTGGCGTCGGCCAGCGCGGCCCGGGTGACCGGGCCGCTCCGGCGGACCTCGGTGAGGACCACCCCGAGGTTGCGCGCGCGCATCGCGTCATGCCGTACGGCCTGCGTCATGGGACCCCGCGTCGTCGTGGAACTCCGGTCGTGGCGCCTCGCGCCGGGCGGGCGGCGCGCCGTCCGGCATCTTGCCATCCGGCACCCGGCCCTTGACGTCCGCACCCTCCGGATCCATATTAAGTCCATAACGTGGATTAAATAGGAGGACCGTCCATGAGCGCCTACACGCCCACCCCGCAGGACCGCTTCACCTTCGGCCTGTGGACCGTCGGCTGGCAGGCCCGCGACCCGTTCGGCGACGCCACCCGGGCCGCGCTCGACCCGGTGGAGACCGTCCACCGGCTGGCCGGGCTCGGCGCGTACGGCGTGACCTTCCACGACGACGACCTGCTCGCCGTCGAGCCCGACCGGGACAAGGCGATCGAGCGCTTCAAGGGCGCGCTGGCCGAGACCGGGCTGAAGGTCCCGATGGCCACCACCAACCTCTTCACCCACCCGGTCTTCAAGGACGGCGCGTTCACCAGCAACGACCGCGACGTCCGGCGGTACGCGCTGCGCAAGGTGATCCGCAACATCGACCTGGCCGCCGAGCTGGGCGCGACCACCTACGTCTGCTGGGGCGGCCGGGAGGGGGCCGAGTCCGACGCGGCCAAGGACGTCAAGGCCGCGCTCGACCGCTACAAGGAGGGCCTGGACCTGCTGACCTCCTACGTGATCGACAAGGGCTACGACATCCGGTTCGCCCTGGAGCCCAAGCCGAACGAGCCCCGCGGCGACATCCTGCTCCCGACCGTCGGCCACGCGCTGGCCTTCATCAACGAGCTGGAGCACCCCGAGCGGGTCGGCCTCAACCCCGAGGTGGGCCACGAGCAGATGGCCGGGCTGAACTTCGTGCACGGCATCGCCCAGGCCCTCTGGCACGGCAAGCTCTTCCACATCGACCTCAACGGCCAGCACGGGCCCAAGTACGACCAGGACCTGATCTTCGGCCACGGCGACGTGAAGAGCGCGTTCTTCCTGGTCGACCTGCTGGAGAACGGCGGCTACGACGGCCCCCGGCACTTCGACTACAAGCCGCTGCGCACCGACGACGCCGCCGACGTCTGGGAGTCGGCCGCGGCCAACATGCGGACCTACCTGATCCTCAAGGAGAAGTCCGCGGCGTTCCGCGCCGACCCCGAGGTGCAGGAGGCGCTGGCCGCCAGCCGGGTCGGCGAGCTCGCCGAGCCCACGCTGGCCCCCGGTGAGACCCTCGACGACCTGGCCCGCGACGACTTCGACCCGGACGCCGCCTCGATGCGCGGCTTCCACTTCACCCGGCTGAACCAGCTCGCCCTGGAGCACCTGCTCGGAGTGCGCGGATGACGCTCGTGGCCGGGGTGGACTCCTCCACCCAGAGCTGCAAGGTGGTGATCAGGGACGCGGAGACGGGCGCCCTGGTCCGGCAGGGCCGGGCGGCCCATCCGGAGGGCACCGAGGTCGACCCCGGGGCCTGGTGGTCGGCACTGGGCGAGGCGATCGACCGGGCCGGCGGGCTGGACGACGTCGCGGCGCTCAGCGTGGCGGCGCAGCAGCACGGCATGGTCTGCCTCGACGAGTCCGGGGACGTCGTGCGCAAGGCGCTGCTCTGGAACGACACCAGGTCGGCGCGGGCCGCCGCCGACCTGGTGGAGGAGCTGGGCGGACCGGCGAAGTGGGCCGAGGCCGTCGGCAGCGTGCCGGTCGCCTCGTTCACGGTGAGCAAGCTGCGCTGGCTGGCCGAGCACGAGCCGGAGAGCGCCCGCCGTACGGCCTCGGTCTGCCTGCCGCACGACTGGCTGACCTGGCGGCTGGGCGGGGAGTTCGTCACCGACCGGGGCGACGCCTCCGGGACCGGCTACTGGTCCCCCGCGACCGGCTCCTACCGCGAGGACCTGCTCCAGACCGCCTTCGGCTCCGTCCCGCAGCTCCCCCGGGTGCTGGGCCCCCGGGACGGCGCGGGCGAGGTCCGCCTCGCCCGCTCCCCGGTCCCGGGCTCTGCCGGAACCGCCCCGGGTCCGGGCTCTGCCGGAACCGCCCCGGGTCCGGGCTCTGCCGGAACCGTCCGCGTCCCGGACGGGGTACGGCTCGCGCCCGGGACCGGGGACAACATGGCCGCGGCCCTCGGGGTCGGGGCCCGGCCCGGGGACGTGGTGGTCTCGATCGGGACGTCGGGGACGGCCTTCGCGGTGGCGGAGGGCCCGAGCGCGGACCCGTCCGGGGCCGTGGCCGGGTTCGCCGACGCCACCGGCAGGTTCCTGCCGCTGGTGTGCACGCTCAACGCGGCCCGGGTGCTCGACGCCGCCGCCCGGCTGCTGGGCGTGGGCCCGGACCGCCTGGACGAGCTGGCGCTCTCGGCCCCGGCGGGGGCCGGGGGACTGGTCTGCGTGCCCTACCTGGAAGGGGAGCGCACCCCGAACCTGCCCGACGCCACCGGGTCGCTGCACGGGCTGACCCTGGCCACCTCGACCCCGGCCCACCTGGCCAGGGCGGCGGTGGAGGGCATGCTCTGCCACCTGGCCGACGCCTTCGACGCCCTGGGGCTGGACCCGGCCCGGGTGCTGCTCGTCGGCGGCGGGGCCAGATCGCAGGCGGTACGGCGGATCGCCCCGGCGGTCTTCGGGCGGCCGGTGCTGGTGCCCGAGCCCGGGGAGTACGTCGCCGACGGCGCGGCCCGGCAGGCCGCCTGGCTGCTGGCCGGGGGCGGCGAACCGCCCGCCTGGGAGACGAGCCCGGCCGGACGCTACGAGGCCGACGCCGTCCCCGGCGTCAGGGCCCGCTACGCCGAGGCCCGCGACCGGGGCTGATCACCCCGCTCCGCGCCGGTTCCCGCCGCCCGCCCCCGCCGTACCGGCGCGAGGCCGGCACGGGGACCGGCGCGGGATGGGCCGGGAGGCCGCCGGCACGGCCGGCCGGGATCAGGGATGGATCAGGGTCGGGTCAGGGGTCGATCCGGATGTTCGGAGAGGCGTTCCGGGGACAGTGTGGAGACATGCTCCGCTTGAAGACGTTCCTCCCCCTGATCGCCTGCGCGGGAATCCTGCTGGCGGCCGTCGCGGCCGTGGTCGGGCAGATCGACCCCGACCCGTACCTCGACCCGCTCGACCTGACGGTCAGCGAGTACGCCGTGCTGGACCGGGGCGGGGCGACCGGGCTCGCCATGATGGCGCTGGGCGTCGGGTCGCTCGCGCTGGTGGCCGGCCTGCGGGCGGCTCAGGCGCCGGTGGGGGCCCTGGCGGAGCGGCTGATGCTGGTGTGGGGCGGGGCGCTGCTGCTCATCGCGATCGTGCCCGCCGCCGCGCCGGGGCTGGCCCTGGGCGCGGGCGCCCAGGTGCACCGGTACGTGTCGGTCGCCGCGTTCGCGGTGATGCCGGTGGCGGGGGCGCTGATGGCGGCGCGGTTCGGCCGGGACGAGCGGTGGCGGCCGGTGGCCAGGCCGCTGGAGTGGCTGGCGCTGGCCGGGGGGTTCGGGCTGCTGGCGATCACCTACGTGGCGCTGCCGGGGGACCGGGTGCTGATCGGCCTGGTCGAGCGGGCGCTGCTGGGCACCGAGGTCGCGCTGGTGGGCGTGCTGGCCGTACGGCTCGCCCAGCTCACCTGGCCGCGGGCCGTCCGCCTGCCCTGGGGCGCCCGGGCCGTGCGGGGAGCGGCGGGCTCGCGGCGCTCGCGGGTCGCCCTGGGCTGAGGACCCGTCCCCGGGACGTCCCCCGCTCCCCAGGCGTCTCCCCGATCCTCAGGACGTCCTCAGGACGTCCTGGCGGCCCCGGGACGTCCTCCGATGTTCACGGCGGGCTCACCCCGCAGCGCCGTGGCGTTCATGTGAGGCCGTTACCTCTGTACCTCAACGGTCACACTGGGCCGGACTTGTCGCTTCTCATGACTATTTCATGACATGTCACAAATAGGACACAGATATCTGGACCAGTCAGTGCTATCCTCGTCGCCGGTCTAGCGATCGCCCGGAGGGGTCCTCTCCTCTGGCGCCCCCGGAGCGAACCGTCGAGGTGAAATGGCATCGAGCAGGTCCATCCGGTTCAAGGTCTCCGTGCTCCTGGCGATTCCCCTCGTCTCCCTGGTGGCGCTGTGGGGCTTCGCCGCCGCCACGACCTCGGATGAAGTGATCACGCGGCTCAACGTGGGCACGCTGAGCGACGGAATCATCAAGCCCGGCAACGTCCTGCTGAACAACCTCCAGCGTGAGCACCTCCTGTCGGCCGAGTATCTGGCCACCCGCTCGGAGACGGACCGCTTCGCGCTCCTCGGCCAGCGCACGGTGACCGACCAGGCCCGGGACCGGCTCCGCGAGGAGTCGGCGGACGAGTCCGTGCAGTCGCTCCTGACCCCGCAGACGAAGGTCCTCTTCGACAGGATGATGACCCACGTCGGGCAGCTCGACGCGGTCCGCGCCAAGATCGACGAGGGCCGGATCGGGATCGTCGAGCTCACCGAGGAGTTCGGGCTGATGCCCGACGTGTTCCAGCGGATCACCGTCAACGTGACGATCGGCAACGCCGTCGAGGCACGCGCCGTGATCACGCTGGCCCACTCCAAGGACTTCCTCACCCGCCAGCGTGCCGTCGCCGCCGGAGCCCTGGCGGCGGAGCGGCCGCTCACGCCCGAGGAGGCGAGGCTGTTCTCCCGGTTCACCACCATGCACGGCTTCCTCATGAAGCAGGGTCTGGCGGACCTCTACACCGAGGAACTGCGCGCCCCCTTCGCCAAGGTGGCGGCCTCGCCGGTGCACGACCGCTTCACGGCGATGGTGGAGGACCTGCTGGCCGGCACGACCGTGCCGTACAACGACTGGCGGTCCGTCACCGACCAGCTGGACGACGACTTCCAGATCCAGATCGGCGCGGCCACCGCCTTCATGACCGAGCGGGCGCGCGACAAGGCCGTCCCGATCTTCGTCAGGGCCGGTGTCGCCGGCGTCCTCGGGCTCGTCGCGGTCATCGCCTCGCTGGCCGTCTCCTACCGGCTGGGCCGCGGCCTCACCCGGGAGCTGGGCGGCCTGCGCCGGGCCGCCGCGGAGATGGCCGAGGTCCGGCTGCCCCGGGTCATGGAGAGGCTGCGCCGGGGCCAGGAGGTGGACGTGGCGGCGGAGGCGCCCGCGCTGGAACCGCTGGGCAGCACCGCCGAGGTCCACGCCGTCGCCGCGGCGTTCGACAGCGTCCAGCACCGCGCCCTGGACGCCGCGGTGGAGCAGGCCAGGCTCCGCGAGGGCGTCGCCCAGTCCTTCCGCAGCCTCGCCCGCCGCAAGCAGGGCCTGCTCCAGCGCCAGCTCAAGCTGCTCGACGGGATGCAGAAGCAGACCGAGGACCCCGAGACGCTGGAGGCCCTCTTCAAGCTCGACCACCTCACCACCCGCATGCGCCGCCACGCCGAGGGCCTGGTGATCCTGTCCGGCGGCGCGGCCGGACGCAGGTGGCGCTCGGCGGTCCCGATGGAGGACGTGCTGCGCGGCGCGGCCGCCCAGGTCGAGGAGTACGGCCGGGTGCGGATCTACCCGATGCCGGGCAGCACGCTGACCGGCGGCGCGGTGGCGGACATGATGCACCTGTTCGCCGAGGTCATCGAGAACGCGACGGTCTTCTCCCCGCCCGGCGCCGAGGTCTCGGTCCGGGGCGAGCTCGTGGGCCGGGGCTTCGCGGTCGAGATCGAGGACCGGGGACTCGGCCTGGACCCGGACAAGCGCAGCGCGATCAACGCGCGCCTGGCCAGCCCGCCGGAGTTCGACCCGGCGGAGACCGACCGGCTGGGCTTCGCGGTGGTCGGCATCCTGGCCGCGCGGTACGGGGTCAACGTGGTGCTGCGGCCCTCGCCGTACGGCGGGACCGGGGTGGTCATCCTGATCCCCGAGACGCTGCTGGGCGAGCCGGACCCGGTGCCCCCGTCGCGTCCGGGCGGCGCGCCGGCCGAGCTCGCGGGCGTGACCGTGCCCGACGACGCCGCCGAGCTCGTCCAGCCCGCCGGGCAGATCCCCGCGCGGGCGCACTCCGCCACGGACGTGTGGCGGACGCCGCAGCGGCGCGGCGGCGGGCTGCCCCGCCGGGTGCGCCAGGCGAACATGTCACCGCGGCTGCGGCAGGGACCCGAGGCGGTCCCGGCGGCCGGAACGGAGGCCGGAGCGGAGCTCACGGCCGTGTCCGAGGTCCGTCCCGGGGTCGCCGGGACCGCCTCGGGGAACGAGGAGAGATCGCCGGAGGAGGCGAGAGCGTTACTGAGCTCGTTGCAGTCGGGGTGGCGGCGCGGGCGGTCCGAGAGCGAACACAATGGCGGGGAAGGGGCTTGACCACGTGCCGGGTGAGCTGTATTGGCTGCTGGACGACTTCGTCACGAGCGTGGCGGACGTCTCGCATGCGCTGATCCTGTCCAACGACGGGCTGATGGTGGCCTCGTCGAGAGGACTGAGCAAGGAGGACGCCGACCACCTGTCGGCGGTGGCCTCTGGCTTCCAGAGCCTGGCCAAGGGAACGAGCCTGCAGTTCGGCGGTGGAGCCGTACGGCAGACGATGGTGGAGATGGACTCCGCGTTCCTGTTCGTCACCTCGGCCGGGCAGGGAAGCTGCCTGTGCGTCATGACGACGGGCGCCGCGGACGTCGGCCTGATCGCCTACGAGATGGCCCGGCTGGTCGGCCGGGTCGGGCAGCACCTCGCCACCGGCCCCCGGGCGGCGGGGCAATGAGCGGCGAGATCGAGTGGATCGACGAGGAGGCGGGACCGGTCGTCCGCCCCTACGCCATGACCGGCGGCCGGACCAAGCCGTCCTCGACCGCGTTCGACCTGCTCTCGATGGTGGTGGCGACCGGCGCGGCCGTCTCGCCCCGGGCGCACCTCGGCTCGCAGCACCGGAAGCTGCTCGGCCTCGTCGGCCGGGCCCGGCCGATCGCGGAGATCGCCTCGGACGTGGAGCTGCCGATCGGAGTGATCAGGGTGCTGCTGGGCGACCTCCTCGACCAGGGCCTGATCCTGGTCCGGCAGCCGATGCCCGCGGCCGCCTCGCCCGCGCAGAGCCTCCTGCAGGAAGTGATCAACGGCCTGCGGGCCCTGTGAGGGATCGCTGACGGGCATGCGTACGCCGCGGGGCTCCCCTCCGGGAAGACGGAGGGGAGCCCCGCGGCGTACGCCCGTGCGGGACTAGGACTGGCTCGCGGTCAGCACCTTCAGAGAGTGCTCGACGAGCGTGATCAGCACGTTCTTGGCCGACGCGCGGCGCCGTACGTCGCACATGAGCACCGGGACGTCGGGGTCCAGGTCCAGCGCGGAGCGCACGTCCTCGGCGTCGTAGCGGTCGGCGTCGTCGAAGCAGTTGACCGCGACGATGAACGGCGTGCCGCGCTGCTCGAAGTAGTCGATCGAGGGGAAGCAGTCGGTCAGCCGCCGGGTGTCGGCCAGCACGACCGCGCCCAGCGCGCCGTAGGACAGCTCGTCCCACATGAACCAGAACCGCTCCTGGCCGGGCGTGCCGAACAGGTAGACGACCAGCCCCTCCCTGATCGTGATGCGGCCGAAGTCCATCGCCACCGTCGTCGTGGTCTTGCCCTCCACGCCGTCGGTGTCGTCGATGCCGATGCCGCGGTCGGAGAGCACCTCCTCGGTGCGGAGGGGGCGGATCTCGCTGATCGCGCCGACGAGCGTGGTCTTGCCCACACCGAAGCCGCCCGCGATGAGGATCTTGAGCGCGACGGGTTCGTCAGAGGGCTCGAAGTCCATTGATCACTTCCTTGAGAATGCGCTCACTCGCCGAGGCGCGTCCGATGGATATGAGGCCGTGGTCCTGCAGGTCGCCCAGGAGGACCCGGACCACGCCGAGCGGCAGGCCGATCTCCGAGGCGACGTCGGCCACCGAGGTCGCGGTGGTGACCAGGGCGAGGATGCGTTCCTGCTCCGGTCCGGGGACGAACCCGCCGGACGGAGTGGTCCCGGTCGCGGTGACCAGGGCGACCAGGTCCAGCGCGTCGCCGGAGGACCGGGTACGGCCTCCGACGAGCGCGTAGGGCCGGACCACCGGCCCGGCCTCCTCATCCATCCAGCGGGTCATGACAGGCCTTGGCGTGGATTGGCAGATATGTGCTGTCCGACTCGCTTGACCAGCATCGCCATCTCGTAGGCGATGTGGCCGACGTCGGCGTCGGAACTGCTCAGCACGGCGAGGCAGGTTCCCTGCCCGGCGGCCGTGACGAACAGGAAGGCCGATTCCATCTCCACGATGGTCTGGCGGACGTCGCCGCCGCCGAAGTGGCGCCCCGCCCCGCGCGCCAGGCTCTGGAAGCCGGCGGCGACGGCGGAGAGATGCTCGGCGTCCTCCCGGCTGAGGCCCTGGGAGAAACCGACGGCGAGCCCGTCGGTGGACAGGATCACCGCCTGCCGTACCGCGCCCACCCTGCTGATCAGGTCGTCGAGGAGCCAGTTGAGCTCGCCGGTTTTGCTCAGGTTTCCGGCCATGTGACCTCCTCCGTAGGACTTGTGACCATGATGCCGTGTCCGGCGCCTTCGCTCCGCCCGGTCACGTGTCCTCCCTCTCGCCGCTCTTATGGGGTGCGAAGTCGTCTCCGTGGTCCTCGCGCCCGCGCCGGGTGCCCGCCTGGAAGGCGGAGAACAGCGCGCGGGCCTCCTCCGGGCAGCGCCCGGCCGGCGGCTCCTGCCCGGGTTCCACGGGTTCCTGCGGCCTCTCCGCGGGAGCGGCCGGGGCGTCCTGGCGGAGCTGGGGGGCGAGGTTCGCCTGCCGTACGCGGCGGGGCAGGTTCCCGGGGCCGGTGGCCTCGCGGACCGGCGCGCCGGTGCCGGCGGCCGCGCCGGGTGCGTCGGTGTCGGCCACCACGGTGAGCGTCGGCGCGGCGAGGGGCGGGGAGGCCGGTGCCGGGGTGCGCGGGACCGTCCTGGTACGGCGGGGCAGGCCGGTGCCGGAGGGGGCCGGGGCCAGCGCCGCCGCGGCGGCCGTCTCGGAGAGCCCGGCGGGACGTCCGGCGACCCGCTCGGCGGTGATGGAGATCGCCGGGGAGTCCTCGGCGATCAGCCCGCGGGGGATGAGCACGATGGCCGTGGTGCCGCCGAACGACGACGCGCGCAGGACGATCTGGATCCCGTGCCGGGTGGCGAGCCGGCCCACGACGAACAGGCCCAGCCGGTCGCTGTCGGCCAGGTCGAACTCCGGCGGGTCGGCCAGCCGCGCGTTGATCTCGGCGTACTCCACCGGGCCCAGTCCCAGGCCGCGGTCCTCGACCTCGACGGCGAACCCGTTGGCCACCATCTCGCCGCGCACGGTGACCACGGTCTGCGGCGGCGAGTAGACCGTGGCGTTCTCGACGAGCTCGGCGAGCAGGTGGGCGATGTCGGCGACGGCCTCCCCGTCGAGCAGGACCTCGGGCAGCGGCGCCACGTTGACCCGCTTGTAGTCCTCCACCTCGGCGATGGCCGCCCGGACGGCGTCGATCGCCGGCACCGGCCTGCGCCACGCCCGGCCGGGCGCCGCGCCGGACAGGATGATCAGGCCCTCCGCATGGCGGCGCATGCGCGTGGTCAGGTGGTCCAGGCGGAACAGGTCGTCGAGGCTGTCGGGATCGGTCGCCCGGCGCTGCATGCCGTCCAGCAGGGTGAGCTGGCGGTGGAGCAGGCCCTGCTTGCGGCGGGCCAGGTTGACGAAGACCTGGCTGACGCCGTGGCGCAGCCGGGCCTGGTCGACCGCGGCCTCGACCGCGGTGCGCTGCACCGATCCGAAGGCCCGGGCCACGTCGCGGATCTCGGCGGAGCCCTTCGCCTCGATGATCGGAGCCTCGGCCTCCACGTCCACCTCCTCGCCGTGCCGGAGCCGCGTCACCAGGCGGGGGAGCCGTACGTCCGCCAGGTCGAGCGCGGTGGAGCGGAGGTCGGCGAGCTCGCCCGCGAGGCGGCGGCCGAAGCGGACCGAGATGACGATCGAGGCGACGACCGCGATCAGGCCGGCGCCGCCCGCGACGGAGATCCGGATCACGATGCCGGTGGCCAGTGAGCCCGACTGGTCGGCCAGCGTGGTCCCGGCGGCGGCGCCGAGCCGGTCGAGCCAGTTCGTCAGCGGGTTCGCGATCTCCAGCCAGCGCTCGGCCTCGGCGGGCAGCCGGTCGCCGGTCGCCGAGACGATGGCCCGCTCCATCGCGGTGAACTTCTCGAAGGCGGTGGAGTTGAGGGTCTCCCGGTACGGCCTGCCGAGCGTGACGTCCAGCGCGGACAGGCCGCGCGCGTGCAGGAACTCCCGGGTGGCGGCGTACTCGGCGAAGGCGGTGCGCTCCTCGGGGGAGAGCCGGGAGTCGATCAGCGCACCGCTGATCAGCGCGCTCTCCCTGGCCATCATCTCCCGGGCGTTGCCCATCACCTGCACCGCCGTGGCCTGCTGGAAGACGACCAGGTCGGGGACCGCGACGAGCTGGCCGTACAGGAGGAAGACGGAGTCCAGGATCTGGTTGTAGCCCGACAGCACGCTCAGCCGGGTGCTCTGCCCGTCGTCGATCCCGTCGCGGATCTCCCGGAGCCCGTCGAGTTTGCTGAGCGTCTCGCTCAGGGAGACGCGGAGTTCGGCGGTGCCCGGCTCGTACGTCCGCACGGCCTCCCGGAACCGGTCGGCGGCCCGGTCGGTGCGGGTGCGCTGCTCGCCGATCCCGCTGGTGAGGATGCGCGAGGTGATCGCCACGGACGACTGGGAGCGCTCGGCCTGGAGCTGGGCGCCCAGCTCGGTGGAGGCCACGCCGACCGTCTCGTAGAGGGCGTCGGCCCGGAGCAGGGCGGCGCCGTCGCCGGCGGTGAGGTTGAGCACGAAGCCCCACAGGGCGCTCAGGGAGAGCAGGGGCAGGAGCAGCAGCAAAGAGATCTTGAACCGAATCGAGCGGTTTCCAGAGCCCATGCCCACTCGTCCCAACCTCTGAGTGTGTGGAGGCTTGCGCGGTTCGGGGATGAAATGCGCCTCCGGAAGATCGGACAGGAGACTAGCACCGATTAAGGTTTCGGCGCAGTGGAGGATCGGCACATCCTGCGTTCTCCCTGGCAGCGGGCCTGCCGCCGGGTGCGCTCGCCCCGGGGCGGAGTTCCCCGGGGATTCACCCGGCGTTGGCCGGAGGTTCGGGGCGGCCTCGCTAGGGTCCGGGGGCTGTGAGCGTCGCCAGCCCCGTCCGGATGGCCTTCCCGCGGGAGGCCGCCCGAGACCCGTTCTTCGACAACGCCAAGTTCCTGGCGATCACGCTGGTGGTCGCCGGGCACCTGATCGAGGACCTGCGGGACGTGGGGGTGGCGCACGCGGCGTACTTCTACGTGTACGTCTTCCATATGCCGCTGTTCATCGTGCTCAGCGGTTATCTGTCGCGAAATTTCACCTTCTCGTCCGGCAAGGCGCGCAAGCTGATCAGCACGCTCGCCGTGCCGTACGTGATCTTCGAGCTGGCCTACGCCCTGCCCCGCCTGATCATGTACGGCAGGCTCGACATCAGTCTCCTCGACCCGTACTACCTGACCTGGTTCCTCATGTCGCTGTTCCTGTGGCGGCTGTCCACGCCGGTCTGGCAGCAGCTCAGGTGGCCGCTGGCGGTCGCGGTGGGGCTCTCGCTGCTGTCGGGGACGAGCGCGCTGCCCGACGAGCTGTCGATGAACCGCACACTCGGGCTGCTCCCGTTCTACGTGCTCGGCCTGATGCTCAGGCCCGAGCACTTCGCCCGGCTCCGGCTGCGGGCGGTGCGGATCGCGGGAGCGGTGACGCTGGCGGCCGGGGCCGCGGCGGCGCCGGCCGTCCACGACGGGGTGAGGACCGAGTGGATCCGCTGGCGGCACACGAACGCGGCGATCGGGGTGGACGACCTCACCGGGAGCCTGATCCGGCTCGGCATGCTGGCCGCCGGAGTGGTCCTGGTCGCCGCGTTCCTGGCCGTGACCCCGTCCCGCCGGACCTGGTACTCCGGTCTCGGCGCGGCGACCATGTACGCCTACCTGCTCCACGGGTTCGTCGTGAAGGTCGCCGAGCGGTTCTACGGCGACTGGGCCGAGACCGTGCCGGGGGTGGCCGCCGTCGCGGCCGCCGGGGTCGGGCTCGCCGCGCTGCTGTGCACGCCGCCGGTGCGGCGGGTGGCCCGCTGGGCCGTCGAGCCCCGGATGAGCTGGGCCTTCACCCGCCTCCGGCGTCCCGGCTGAGGCGCGGGAGGAAGACGACCGGACGGTCAGGAACGCGGGACGGGGTCCGGTCGTTGTCGGGGCACAGGCGAGAACGGGGCCGGCGGGCCCGGGCTTCTCCTGCTCCGGGGGCACGGTGGGTGGTGGAGCCGGGCATGTCGGAGTAGCGTCCGGTTCGGGATTCTGGTCGGTTACATGACGGGGAGCGTCGGGTGGTCGGTAAGCAGGGCAGGGTCACCGGCAGGATCGGCCCTGGTCTGGTCGGCGAGGTGATGGTGCAGATCCGCGGGGGCGTCGAGGCGTTCTACGCGCATCCCACCATCCCCGACGAGGAGATCTCCGTGGGCTCGATCGTCATCGTCGTGGAGTACTTCCCGCCCCGGACCGTCTACGTCGCCCGCGCGCTCGCCTGACTCCCCCTCTCCCGCACCGTGGAGGTCACGATGCCTACGGAATTCCTCGTCATCGGCGGGGTGGCCGTCGCCGCCGTCCTCGTCCTCATCCTGCTGTTCAAGGCCATCTGGCGGGTGGCCGAGCCCAACGAGGCGCTGATCATCTCCGGCCTGGGCGCCCGGGGGAAGTCCGAACTGGCCGACAGCCTGGGCTTCAAGATCGTCACCGGTAAGGGCACGGCGGTGCTGCCCGGCTTCCAGACCGCCCGCCGGCTCCGCCTCGACAGCCGTGCCGCCAACCTCCAGGTCTCCTGCGTCACCCAGCAGGGCATCCCGGTGGTCGTGCGGGGCGTGGTGATCTACAAGGTCGGCGACGACCTGCACTCCATCGCCAACGCCGCCCGCCGCTTCCTCGACCAGCAGGACTCGATGAACGGCGCGATCCACGAGCTGTTCACCGGCCACCTGCGCTCCATCATCGGCAACCTGACCGTCGAGGACCTCATCCTCAACCGCGAGCGCCTGACCGGCGAGACCCGCGCCTCGGCCGCCGACGAGATGATCAAGCTCGGTCTGATCGTCGACTCCCTGCAGATCCAGGAGATCGACGACGAGACCGGTTACATCACCAACCTCGGCAAGCCGCACGCCGCCAAGATCGCCGCCGCCGCCCGCATCGCCGAGGCCCAGCGCGACCAGGAGGCCACCGAGGCCGAGCAGATCGCCGCCGCGAACAAGGCCGCGGCCTGGCGCGACGCCCAGATCAAGCAGGCCTCCTACCAGGCCGAGATCGACCAGGCCCAGGCCCGCTCCCGCCAGGCCGGCCCGCTCTCGGAGGCCTCGGCCCGCCAGGAGGTCGTGGTCCAGGAGACCCGCGCCGCCGAACTGGAGGCGGCGCTGGCCGAGCAGCGGCTCCAGGCCCAGGTCCGCAAGCCCGCCGACGCCAAGGCCTACGAGACCGTGACCCTCTCCCAGGCCGAGCGCGACGCCCGCATCGCCCAGGCCGAGGCCGAGGCCCGCGAGACCGAGCTGCGCGCCGTCGCCCAGGCGTCCCAGGTCAAGCAGGCCGCCGCGGCCGAGGCGGAGTCGGTACGGCTCCGCGGTGAGGCCTCCGCGGCGGCGACCAAGGCGACCGGTCTCGGCGAGGCGGAGGCCGCGAAGGCCCGCGGCCTGGCCGCCGCCGAGGCGGCCAGGGCGCAGGGTCTCGCGGAGGCCGAGGCGGCCAAGGCGAAGGGCCTGGCCGAGGCCGAGGCGATCCGCGCCCGCTCCGAGGCCCTGGCCGAGAACCAGGAGGCCGTCATCGCCCAGCAGCTCGCCGAGAACTGGCCCAGGATCGTGGAGGCCGGCTCCAAGGCGTTCGGGAACGTGGACCACATGGTCGTGCTGAACGGCGCCCAGGGCATCGAGGAGATGCTCGCCAAGGCCCTGACCCTCGGCGGCACCGGCCTCGGCCTCGCCCGCTCCCTCCTGAACGGCGGCACCCCCGCCGCCGTTCCGACGCCGAACGGTTCCGCACCGGAGGTCACCCAGAAGGGCGTGGACACCGCGTCCTGACCTCCTCGGAGGCCCCGGCCGCCTCGCGCCCCGTGGTGGCCGGGGCCTCCGTATGCCCGGAGCAGCCGTCCTCGCGCTCCTGCGGGGGTCCCGCCCTGCGCTCCGGCGGGGCCTTTTCGCGTGGGAGTGTCACCGTGGCTGCGGTGGGGGCGTCTCGGGGGTGCATGGTCGCGCTCCGCGGGTGGTTGTTCCGGCCGGTTCGTCGCAGCGGGCCTCTGGTACGGCCGGGCGGCGGCCTGCCGGGCGCGCGGGGTTGCGCCTTGGACACCGGCCGGAACAACCACCCGCTCCGCGCTCCTCGCCCGCCGCCGCACCGGGTGCGGGCCGTATGGATGCGGCCCTTTCCCGGACGAGCACGGTGCCCGCCGAGGCTGAAGCGATCCGCGCGGGTCCGGCGCATGGTCGCTCGCCGTCGCCTGGCGGCCACCCGTGGCGGGAAGGAGCTCACGGCGGGCCGCCGCAGGGAGGGCTGCGCCACCGGCGGCCAGGCCCGATCCGCGCCCCCGAACTGATCATCCAGGAGATCGCCCGCATCCTCCGACGTGCCGCCGCCCATCGATCATGACGGCGTGGTGGAATCCCACCGCCGGATTCCACCACGCCGTCATGATCGATGGCAGACCCCCGGAAAATCTTGGAAGGCCGCTGTAACAAACCCTTCCGATCGCGCCTCTTATCTGACGTACCCACACCGAGCAGATACGGGGAGCACGCAGATGAGCGCCGACTTCGACGTCACCACCACCGACTACTACGACACCGACGGCGACGGCGGCACCGACGCCCAGCTCATCGACACCGACGGCGACTACGTGGCCGACGAGGAGCGCTACGACACCGACGGCGACGGCGTCACCGACGTCGTCTACCTCGACCACAACGGCGACGGCTACACCGACGAGGTCCGCGTCGACCTCAACGGCGACGGCGTCTCCGACTACACCGAGTACCAGGGCCCCTTCAGCGTCTGACGCCCGTAGGGGCCCCGCACCGCCTGCCTTCTGCGGGCGGCTCCTCCTGACCGCCCGGTCCCCGAAGAGCCCCGGCCGCCCGACCTCTCCGGGCGGCCTTGCCGTCCGCACCACCGGGCCGGGTTCTTCTGGCCGCCGGCTCGCCCGGCCTCCCTGCGGAGGCCGCCTCTGAATCGGCCCGCACGATGACCGCTGGGCTACGGCGCCCCGCCCTGGGCTCCCAACGAGAGATATCGGGCGGCTGTCGGCGGCGCGGTCCACTCTGCGGTGACGGCTTTTCGCCGGGGCGCGCTCCAGAAGGTCCTGCGGGTTCTTCAACGCCCCCGAATGCCGAACAGTGCTTCAAGCGCCTGGGCCACCCCGTCTTCGTCGTTGGACGCCGTGCGGTGGCTTACGGCGGCGAGGACGGCCGGGTGGCTGTTGCCCATCGCGTGGGGGACCCCTGCCCAGGCGAGGAGCGGAAGGTCGTTGGGCATGTCCCCGAAGGCCCAGACTTCGGCGGGGGTGATGCCCATGCGCTCGCAGAGTCCCGCGAGCGTTCCGGCTTTCGTGACGCCGGGAGCGCTCACCTCCAGTAGCCCTTTACCGCCCGAGTATGTGATCTCCGCCTGTCTCCGGACCGCCTGACGGGCGATCTCGCACATCGCGTCGGCCTCCTGGGACGCCGACCAGGCCAGCAGTTTGACGATGGGATCCGCCTCCCGCAGCACGCGCTCCAGCGTCGGCAGCCTGAACGGGGTCTCACCGTGCACGTCCCGGCCGTCGTTGTAGGAGAGCTCGCAGACAACGCGATGCCCTGTCTCTACCGCGAAGGTGACATCGGCCAGGGCGGTCTTCAGGGAGGCGACCAGTTTCTCTGTCACGTCCAGGCTGAGGGCGTTCGTGCCGATGATACGTCGGCCTGCGACGTCGTAGACGATCGCCCCGTTGCTGCAGACGGCGGTCCCGACGCAACCCACCATCTCCGCGATGGCGTCCACGTACCGGGGCGGCCGGGCCGTCACGAACACCACCTCGGCTCCCGCGTCACGGGCGGCGAGAAGTGCCCGGCGGGTCCGGCCCGAGACCGTCCCGTCGCTGCGCAGGAGAGTGCCGTCGAGGTCGGTCGCGATCATCCGGGGGATCGTCATGATCGAGATTATCCGCGAGGGTGGCCGGTTCACGGCGGCGGCCGAGTGCCGGCCTTGCCTCCGGAAGCCGCCATGGCCGAAATGCGGCCGATCGAGCCAGGCCGGATGCCTGTTCCGCCGGAGCGGGCGATCGATCCTCGGTGAGGAAATCCCCCGATCGACGAGTTGTTCCGATACGGGCCCCTGGCCGGCAGGAGCCGGCCGCACCCTCATGATCGGCTGCCGGAAGTCTCGAATCCGGGGCGGGGTGGCTTCCCAGCTGGGAAACTCTCCGAGTGCCGCGCCGCCTGCGAGTACCCGACGAACTCCGGGAGAGCCCGTTCCGGGGTTCGCGGGCCATGAGGGCAGGACTTCTGACCCGGAACGAGCTGCGCAATCCCTGCTGGACCCGGATATTCACCGATATCTATGTGCATCGCAGCGTTGAGGTCACTCTGGAAGTCCGTGCGGCCGCCGTCGCGCTGCTCCTTCCTCCCGGGGGCGCGATCGGCGGGCGAGCGGGCGCGTGGTTGCACGGCGTGGACCTTCTGCCGGGTGGCGTGTCGGCCGGTGGGAGCGGTACGGCGATGCCGATCGAGGTGGTCATCCCACCGGACGCGGCCATGCGTTCGCGTGCCGGGATCACCGTACGGCACGCCGAGCCGTACCCCGAGGAGATCACCCGCGTCCGCGGCGTCCCTGTCCTGACTCCCCTTCGCATCGCCTTCGACCTGGCCAGGGCCGAACCCGACCTGACGGAGGCGGTCGTGATCGTCGATGCACTGGCCAGGACCAGGATCCGGCGCCACTTCACACCCGCGGCGCTGGCGGCCCTCGCCGCCCGGCACCCAGGGCGGCGCGGGGTGCGGCGACTTCCTGAGATCGTGGCGCTGAGCGATCCGCTGGCCGAGTCCCCCATGGAGACCCGGCTACGGTTGCTCCTGGTGCGCTCGGGCCTGCCGCAGCCGGTCTCCCAGTTCGAGATCTGCGAGGAGACCGGTCTGCTCCTGGCGCGGGTGGATCTTGCCTACCCCACGGCGAAACTCGCGATCGAATACGACGGCGACAACCACGACAAGCGGTGGATGAAGGACGTGCTGCGCCAGAACGAGATCTTCCGGGAAGGCTGGCAGCTCCGCCGCTACACCAAGCAGGCGATGTACGGCGCCCCCGAACTGATCGTCCAGGAGATCGCCCGCATCCTCCGACGTGCCGCCGCCCATCGATCATGACGGCGTGGTGTAATCCGGCGGCGGGATTCCACCACGCCGTCATGATCGATGGCGGACCCCCGGAAAATCTTGGAAGTCCGCTGTAACAAACCCTTCCGATCGCGCCTCTTATCTGACGTACCCACACCGAGCAGATACGGGGAGCACGCAGATGAGCGCCGACTTCGACGTCACCACCACCGACTACTACGACACCGACGGCGACGGCGGCACCGACGCCCAGCTCATCGACACCGACGGCGACTACGTGGCCGACGAGGAGCGCTACGACGTCAACGGCGACGGCGTCACCGACGTCGTCTACCTCGACCACAACGGCGACGGCTACACCGACGAGGTCCGCGTCGACCTCAACGGCGACGGCGTCTCCGACTACACCGAGTACCAGGGCCCCTTCAGCGTCTGACCCCGCAGCTGAGGGCCGCACATCACCCGCCCACACACCGCCCGCCCGCACGGGGTGCAGGCACGGGAGTGCAGGTACGGGGGTGCCGCTCGCACGGGGGCGCGGACACGGCGGTGCGGGCACGGGAAGTGCAGGTACGGGGGTGCGGGCACGGGAAGTGCAGGTACGGGGGTGCGGGCACGGGGTGTCGTCCGCACGGCGGTGCGGACACGGGGGTGCTGCCCGCACGGGGGTGCGGGCGGGTGGTGACTCCCTGCGGCGGCCCGCCGTGAGCTCCTTCCCGCCACGGGTGGCCGCCAGGCGACGGCGAGCGACCATGCGCCGGACCCGCGCGGATCGCTTCAGCCTCGGCGGGCACCGTGCTCGTCCGGGAAAGGGCCGCATCCATACGGCCCGCACCCGGTGCGGCGGCGGGCGAGGAGTGCGGAGCGGGTGGTTGTTCCGGCCGGTGTCCAAGGCGCAACCCCGCGCGCCCGGCAGGCCGCCGCCCGGCCGTACCAGAGGCCCGCTGCGACGAACCGGCCGGAACAACCACCCGCGGAGCGCGACCATGCACCCAACAGACGACCCCACCGAGAACCCAACAGACGACCCCACCGCAGCCGCGACCCCAGCCAGGAGATCGCAGAGAACCCGACCTGCCCACCGCCGGGCCGCGACGGCTCAACCCGCGGGTTCGAACTCGGCGAGCATCTGCTCCAGCGCCTGCTGGTCGGGGCCGACGAACGGCTCGGCGGCCGGCGCCGCCGCGAGCGTGTCCAGGAACTGCGACGTGCGCCCCGCCGCGGGCGGCAGATGGGTGCTGAGGATGACGTCGGGGTCGGCGGCGTGCAGGGGCCGGAGGGTGGCGAGGTAGGCCGGTCGGTCGACCAGGTGCACCCAGGGGCTGTCGACCGCGGCCCAGAGCAACTGGGCGGCGCGCAGTTCGTCGGCGGGGACGTCCCCGGCGTCGTCGCTCGCGGCGAGCTCCGCCGAGGGCAGGGGGGCGCCGAAGCAGTCCGAGCTGAAGCAGGCCCGCGACGCGTGGTCGAAGAAGCCGATGGTGGCCGGGCTGTCGTACAGCGGCGGCCGGAACGCGGTCAGCATGCGGTCGCCCGCGTCGAAGGGCTGGCCGGGGTTGAGCAGGTGGACGCGGTCCGGGGGGATCGGCCGCTCGGTCGTCATGATCCCCATGCTCATGAAGGTGGTCACCACCTTCGCCTGCGGAGCCGCGCGGAGCAGGTCGAACAGGCCGCCGGTGTGGTCCCGGTCGGGGTGGGTCAGCCAGATCCAGCGTACGTCCTCGGGATCGACGACGGAGCCGAGCGCGTCGAGGAGGTTCCGGTCGGGCAGGCTGAGGCCGGTGTCGACGACGACGGGCTCGGAGGCGTGCAGGACGAAGCAGTTCACGGTCAGGAACCCGATCCCGGGCACGGGGAGCGGGTCGCTCAGGACGCTGATGTCGGATGTGAGGCGGTGGATCTCCACGGGTCCGCCCTCCTTGGGTGGTCGTGTCAGAAAGGCACCGGCTGGCCGAGCAGTCCGGACCCGGTGCCGCGGCCGGACAGGATCCGGCAGAACTCGACGGCGTCGAGGGCGATCTCCTCGCCGCCGTCTCCGTCGCGGAACGTGCCGCCCGCCGGGCCGTGCAGGGTGAGGACGTACGGCCTGCCGTGGCGGCGCGCCCACTCGGCGACCGCGTCGGCCACCAGGAGGCCGTCGTGGTCGGCGGTGAGCACCATCTCCCGGCCGGTCGCGCGGGAGATGTCGACGCGGTGCATCCAGGTGTCGCGGGTGAGGATCACGTCGAACAGGTAGCCCAGCCGCCAGTGCTCCGTGACCCCCTCGTTCTCCTGCGGCATCGGGATCCACCGGAGCGGGGCGGGCAGCATGCGGCGGATCCGCGAGGTGCGGGGCGCCGCCTCCGCCAGCCGGGCGAGGAGCTGCTCGCGGGTCAGGTGGGCGCGCTCGGCGACCTGCACCTCGGTCATGCCGTCGATGGCGGGCCGCTCGCCGGCGGCCTTCTCCCCGGCGCGGATGACGTGCACGAACTCCCGCACCGAGCAGGTGAACTCCATCATCCCGAGCACGTGGCCGGTCATCGCGCGGACGTCCCACGCGGGGCAGTCGGTCGGTTCGGACCAGTCGCCGGGACCCAGCGAGCGGACGAGGCCGACGAAGCGCTCGTTCTCGGCGGCGGTCAGGGCCGCCGCCTGCCGGTGCTCGATCTGCGGGGCTTGTGTGACGGTCATGGTGCGTCACCTGCTTTCATGCGTTTCGAGATGTGGGCGAAGTACATCTCCATGGCCTCGTCGATCAGCCGGATCCACCGGTCCCCGCCCGGGTCGTTGGAGATCTGCTGGTCGGCCAGGCCGGTGCCGAGCGCGGTCAGCAGGTCCAGCGCCTCCGGGTCGGTGACTCCGATGCCGGCCAGCATCCCCCGCAGTGCCTTCAGCCCCTCCTCGGAGACGGCGAAGGACTCGGCGGACGGCTCGAACCCCGGGACGGTCCGCTGGAACAGCAGCTGGTAGCGGGTCGGATTCTCGGTGCAGAAGCCGATGAAGTAGCGGGCGACGGCCTTCAGGTCGGCCAGCGCGTCCCCCGTCAGCGCCGTCCGCGCCTGCCCCTCCAGGAACTCCCGGCACCCCTGGGCGAACATCGCGTCGTAGACGGCGTCCTTGGAGGCGAAGTACGAGTACAGCGACGGAGGTTGCATTCCTACCCGGCGGGCCACGTCCCGCAACGTCAGGCCGGCCAGACCTTCGGCGCGGGCGGTCTCCCACGCCGCGTCGAGGATCTCCGCCCTGGTCCGCGCATGCCGTTCGGATTTCCTATCGCGCATCGCTTCTCCTAACACAGTTAGGATTCTCATATCGCGTTAGGAGGATGTCAAGGATGCGGCACCGGACCGGTGCGAGGTCCGAATCCCGCCGGAGTTGCACGTCCGGTGGCCGCCGGACGCGGTCCGGTGATCGAACTACCTTCGAGTCCATGGCCCGCCGTACGGGCGGGAACCCGGTAATGAGCAGGGAGAAGGACTCATGGATCTGCAACTGTCCGGCCGCGTCGCCGTCGTCACCGGGGCGTCCAAGGGCATCGGGCTGGCCGTGGCGGGCACGCTGCTGGCGGAGGGCATGCGCGTGGTGGCCGCCTCCCGCGGGAGGAGCGCCGGGCTGGACGCGCTGGCCGGCGGGAGCCTGGTGCACGTCCCGGTCGACCTGATGGACCCGGAGGCCCCCGGCCGGGTCGTGGCGCGGGCGGTCGAGGAGTTCGGCGGGGTGGACGTCCTGGTCAACAACGCCGGAGGCCCGCCGCCCGGAGTGAAGCTGCCGCGTTTCTCGTTCATGGCGCCCACCGACGACGACTGGCGGGAGATGTTCGAGTTCAACCTCTTCTCGGCCGTCCGCGCGATCCGGGCCGCCATCCCGCAGATGCTCCGGCGGGGCGGCGGGGCGATCGTCAACATCTCCTCGGGCAGCGCCCGGCAGCCCGCCCCCATGAACGTCGACTACGGGGCGGCCAAGGCGGGTATGAACAACCTCACCAAGGCGCTGTCGGAGGAGTTCGGTCCCCAGGGCGTCCGGGTGAACACGGTCTCCCCGGGGCCGGTCCTCACGGCGTGGTGGACCGAGGAGGGCGGCGCGGCCGACATCATCGCGGGCCAGGCGGGGACGGACCGCGAGAGCGTGCTGAAGAGCGTGGCTCCCGAGATGATGGGCCTGACCACGGGACGCCTCGTGGACCCGCAGGAGATCGCCGATGTGGTGGCCCTGCTGGCCTCCCCGCGCTCGGGCAGCACGACCGGCGCGGAGTTCGTGGTCGACGGAGGGTTCCTCAAGGCCGTCTGAGGCTCGTGTCCCGCCCTCTCCGCGGCCGGGCGCCCAGCGTCCGCCGCAGCAGGCGCACCCACGGCGACCAGCGCGCGGGGCGCCCGCCCAGCCGGCCGGTCGCGGCACGTTCGGCGTTGTCGAAGAGGTCGTGGACCAGGGCCTCGTGCAGCCAGCGGATCGCCAGCGGCCACAGCAGCCGCATGCGCCCCCGCGGGGCGCCGTCGATCGTGTGGGTGAGGCGGCAGCGGCCGGGTCCCTCGGCGGTGACGAGGAACTCGTGGTACCCGTCGATTCCCGTTTCCCGGTCGAAGGAGAACCGGACGCGACGGCCGTACTCGTACTCGGTGACGCTGTAGCGGATCGGGCCGTGGCCGCCGCGCGAGCCGGGAGCCAGTCCGGCGTCGAGGATGAGCGGCGGCCAGGCGGGCGCGGGCCAGAGCGGGTCGTCGCCGGTGGCCACCCGGTCCAGGAGCGCACCCAGGCCGTCCGCCGGCGCGTCGATCAGCCGGTGCTGGATGTTCTGCATCTCATCTCCGTACGGAAGCGTATGGTCAGGTCGGACCATACGCTTCCGTACGGGCATGCCGCAAAACGCCCCGGCCGCCGGGGAGGCGGTCAGATCATCACGTGGGCCTCGGGGCGGCCGACGAAGGAGAACTGCGCGCCGCGGGTGAGCTTGTGGTCGTCGGGCTGCCAGGTGTGCATCGCCGGGTCGCCGCTGCGCCAGTAGACGAAGTTGAACCGGTCGGCCGAGTAGATCTTGACCTTGTCCTCCTTCAACCGGCGGACCAGGCGGGTGTCCTCGCCCCGGGTGACGTCCTCGAAGCCGTAGTGCCGGAACATGTCGGCCTTGCCGAGGAACGTGCCGCCCTGGACCAGCCAGGCGTAGCGGTGCTCCAGGCCGGGCATGCGCAGCATCGTGGTGTTGCGGCTCTCGAAGTAGGCGTAGTGCGCGCCCTTGCCGACCAGCTCGGCCTCGGAGTAGTCGAACGCGCGGACCAGGTCCGACAGGTAGTGCGCGCCGTACAGGTTGTCGTCGTCCATCTTGGCGATCAGCTCGCCCTCGGCCGCGGCGATGCCCGTGTTCATGCACGCGCCGAGCGACATCGACGGGTCGGCGGGGAGCACCACGACGTCGGAGATCCCGGCCATGCGGGCCTTGTCGGCGACGACCACCGGGTCGATGTCCATGCCGTGCAGGACCATCACGAGCTGCAGCGGCCGGTGGATCTGCCGGGCCACGGAGGAGATGGCGTGCTCGATCTGGGCGGGCCGGTTGGTGGGCAGCACCACGGACACCGAGCGGGTCCGCGGTGCGACGGGCTTGCCGAGGAGCTGGAGGATCTGGTCCACGCGGTGCGAGAACAGGTGCTTGTCGAAGACCTCGCGCATGGCCAGGTGGCCCTGTCGGGCGCGGAGCTCGGGGCTGTTGACCAGATGCAGGACCTGGTTGTACGACTCCAGCTCGTCGCGGGCGATCGGGACCAGCTCGCCGAACGTCTCCTCGACGGCCCGGGACCAGCCGGAGACGACCGGGGTCGCGCAGGCCGAGAGCTCGAAGACCCGGCGGGCGCACATGGTCGGCGAGTCGAGCACCGAGTTCACGTTGAGGAAGACCTTGTACATCTTGTACGCGGCCAGCATCCGGTCGTACGGCAGCTCGCCCACGATGTGCGGGACGTACTTGGCGGGCCAGGCGTACTTCTCGTCGACCGTGCCGTTGCGGGCGAAGATGTGCAGGCCGAGCTCGCGGATCGGGTTGAGGACGGTCTCCATCTGCTCGCGGCGCTCGGGGTGCTTGTCCCGGAAGTACATGCCCGCGAAGACCACGTCGTGCAGGCGGCCCTGCTTCTCCTGGATGGGGTTGTGCACCCGGGGCTGGGCCGCGAACTGCAGGACGTCGATCCGGTCGTGCCCCAGAATTTCACGATATTTCGGCACCATGTCGCCGTCACACGTGAACACGTAGTCGAACAGCTTGGCCGTGTCGATGAAGAAGTCGAAGTTCGGCGGGTCCTCCTTGTTCCAGAAGACCGTCGGGATCCCCTCCTGGCGGCACCAGTCGATCAGCGCGCGCAGCTCGGGCTTGGGCGCGTTGGTCCCGGTCATCTGGTAGCGCCAGCGGCCCTGGTTGCCGTGCCAGGCCGACTCCACGAACAGCAGCTCGGGCCGGCGCTCGGCGAAGACCTCCGGCCAGTCGCGCAGCCCGAACTCGATCTGGTCCCACTCGTACCTGAACGCCATCCGGGAGAAGTCGTCCAGGATGACCGCGACCTTCATGTCCGGCCGCACGATCGGCCCGGCCGGCCACTTCACCTGGGGCACGTCCACGGCCGGTCCCCGGTCGTCGAGCTCCCTGGCGACCTCCGCCACCGGCCGCGGCGCCGCGGGCCCCTTGCGGGGCCGCATCGCGGCCTTCAGCTTCCGGGGCAGCCGGACCAGTCCCGGCGCCCCCTTCGACCCCGTCAGCGCCTCGGCCACCCGGTACGGGCGCTGGACCTTGGTGGACTCCAGCTTCCACTGCGCGTAGTCCGCCCGGGCCTCGGCGATCGCCAGGCGCCGCTCCAGGTCCCGGACGCGCTCCTCGAAGCGCTCGATGACCTTGCGGTCCTCGGGCAGCCAGTTGACCGGCCCGAGACGCTGGAACGCCGGCTCCTCGGGGGTCTCTTCGCTCGCGGGGGAAGTCATGGGAATCGCCTTCGTCCGGGTCGTGCCAGCGTACGGCGTGCGCCGTACGGAAAAAGGTGTTTTACAGGGATTTGGGCGGTACGGCCTGCGAAGCCGGAGAGAGGTTCTCCCCCGCCAGCCAGGACGCGATCACCCGTGCGATCCGGGGCCCGGCCTTGCCGTCCCAGAGCGGGGGCAGCTCGCCCGAAGGCGTCGCCGCGCCGTCGGCCAGGGCCTTGTCGGCGGCGGCCGGGAGCAGGGCCGGGGTGACCAGGCGGTTGGTGCCGTGGGTCACGGTGACCGGCCGCTCGGTGTTGGGCCGGACGGTCAGGCAGGGCACGCCGAGCATGGTCGTCTCCTCCTGCACGCCGCCGGAGTCGGTGACGACCAGGGTCGCGCCCCGGACCAGGGAGAGGAAGTCCACGTAGCCCAGCGGGTCGACGATCAGCAGGTTCCCGCCGGTCACCAGCCCGGCCGCGGCCAGGCGCTCGCGCCCGCGCGGGTGGATCGGGACCACGATCGGCAGGCGCTCGCCCACCTGCAGGACGGCGTCCACCAGCTCCTTGGCGGCGGCCGGGTCGTCGACGTTGGCCGGGCGGTGCAGGGTGGCCACGCCGTACCGCTCGGGCAGGCTCAGCCGCTCGCGCACCGGCGCCGGGTCGAGGCGGTCGAGCGCGGAGAAGAGGCTGTCGATCATCGGATTGCCGACGAGGTGGACGCGCGCCGGGTCCACGCCCTCGTTCGACAGGTGTGACAGGGCGTCCGGCGAGGTGGCGAAGAGGATGTCGGACAGGGCGTCGGTGACGACGCGGTTGACCTCCTCGGGCATGCCCCGGTCGAAGGAGCGCAGGCCCGCCTCGACGTGCGCGGTCGGGACGCCGAGCTTGGCGCAGACCAGGATCGCCGCCAGCGTCGAGTTCACGTCGCCGTAGACGACGACCAGCGCCGGGCCGTGCTCCAGCACGACCTCCTCCAGGCCGGTCAGCAGGGCCGCGGTCTGGCGGGCGTGCGAACCGGAGCCGACGCCCAGGTTGGCGACCGGGTCGGGGAGCCCGAGGTCGGCGAAGAAGACGTCCGACATCAGCGCGTCGTAGTGCTGGCCGGTGTGGACGATGCCCTGCCGCACCCCCAGGTCGGTGAGGCCGCGCACGACGGGGGCGGCCTTCACGAAGTTGGGGCGGGCGCCCAGCACGTGCAGGACGAGGGGGTTCTCGGGGGCCTTCTCGGGGGCCGGAGCCGCCTGCGACGGGGCTGAGTCCCTCATTGACCTCGCCTTTCATGGGGGAGTGGGGCAAACGTTGCCTATGGTACGGTCACGACCGTGGTACCTGACGCCAGTCGGCCGGAGTCCTCAGCACCCTCGACGGTTTCCGCGAAGTCGGCGCGTGCCGGTCTGCGCGGCCTCCTCAAGGGGTTCGCCCAGCATCCGATCATTGTTTCCCGGGTCGTCGCGACCAAGGTCAAGAGCGACCCCGTGCGCGTCGCGCAGGCCGCCGCGGAGGCGCTTCCGCCGCGGCTGCGCCCCGTCGTGGGCAGCGTCGCCTGGCCCGTCGCGCGCCGTCTCAGGATCACCGTGCGCAAGCTGGGCATGCGCATGGTCCAGGGGCCGTGGAACGAGGCCAAGGAGCACTTCGACGCCGGCCGGATGACCGAGGCCGCCGAGGTGCTCAGGACGCACTCCAAGTACCCGTTCATCAAGCGCAGGGCCGCCTACTACGCCGGCGAGCTGGCCGCGATCCAGCCCAACCCGATCCCGCCCAAGTCCAAGGTGATCGTGGGCGAGCGGGTCGAGGGCCGGGTGCTGCACTGCGTCACCAACGCGCTGCCGTACACCCAGGCCGGCTACACCGTGCGCACGCACCGGATCGTCACGGCGCAGAAGGCCGCCGGCCTGGACCCGCACGTCGTCACCAGCTGGGGCTGGCCGATGATGCAGGGCCACGCCGACGCCACGCCGTACGAGGAGCTCGACGGCATCCCCTACCACCGGCTGCTGCCCAGCGGCGAGGTGCCGTTCGAGAGTCAGGGGCGGATGATCCGCGGCGCCGGCGAGGTGACCGAGCTGGTCAGGACGCTCCGGCCGCAGGTGGTCCACGCCGCGACCGACCACCGCAACGGCTCGGTGGCGCTGGCCGTGCGGGAGCGGACCGGCACGCCCATGGTCTACGAGGTGCGGGGCTTTTTGGAGGAGACCTGGGCCTCCCGCGACCCCAAGCGGGTCGGCAGCCAGCGGCACGTGCTGCAGCGCGACCGCGAGGCGTTCATCATGCGCTCGGCCGACGCCGTGGTCACCCTCGCCGAGACCATGGCCGCCGAGATCGTCGAGCGGGGAGTGCCCCGCGAAAAGATCTACCTCGCGCCCAACGCGGTGGACGACTCGCTGCTGACCGCCTCCTACGACGGCGCGGCGTTCCGCGCGGCGTACGGCATCGCGGACGACGAGATGGTCATGGGCTCGGTCTCCAGCATCGTGGCCTACGAGGGTTTCGCGACGATGATCAGCGCGGCCGCCCTCCTGCGCGACCGGGGGACCCCGGTCAGGGTGCTGCTCGTCGGCGACGGCGCCGAGCGGCCGGCCCTGCTGGAGCAGGTCGAGGCGCTCGGCCTGCAGGACATCGCGATCCTGCCTGGAAGGGTCGGGCCCGACGAGGCCCTGCAGGCCCAGTCGGCGATCGACATCTTCGTCTGCCCCCGCGAGGACCTGCGGGTTTGCCGACTTGTTACGCCATTGAAACCCGTCGAGGCGATGGCGCTCGGAAAGCCCGTCGTGCTCAGCGATCTGCCCGCCCTGTCGGAGCTCGTGGGCTCCGAAGGCGCCGGGCTGCTGGTCGCCCCCGGAGACCCGGAGGCCCTGGCCGAGGCGGTCGCCGGACTCCGCGACGACCCGGAGCGGCGGGCCCTGATGGGCGAGGCGGGAAGGGCCGAGGTCGCCGCGAAACGCACGTGGAGCCGGGTCGCGGAGACGTATCGTGAGCTCTACCGGTCGATCGCCGGTTGATGACGGGGTGACAATCACGGACATCCTTCATGTTTGTGATGCGTTTAGTTGCATCAGGCGTGGCTTGTGCCGAGTTGAGATAACCTTTGCGACCATGAAGTGTTGTTTCCGGCTCCCCAGGGTCTCCCAGTGACCGGCCCAGCGACCGGCTACGACCTGGCCGTGATCGGTCTGGGCTACGTCGGCATGCCGCTGGCCAAGGAGGCCACCGCGGCAGGGCTGCGCGTCGTCGGTTTCGAGGTCGACCCCCGCAAGGTGGACGCCCTCAACGCCGGGCGCTCCTACATCGACGACCTGACCGACGCCGACCTCGAGCACATGCTGGCCAGCGGCTTCACCGCGACGCTGGACGAGAAGGTGCTGGCCGAAAGCCGCACCATCGTCATCTGCGTCCCCACCCCGCTGGACGAGGACCACCGGCCCGACCTGTCCGCGGTGGAGGGCGCCACGGCCACCGTCGCACGCAACCTCTCGGCCGGCTCGCTGGTGGTCCTCGAGTCCACCACATGGCCCGGCACCACCGACGAGGTCGCCCGTCCCCTGCTGGAGTCCTCGGGGCTCACCGCGGGCAAGGACTTCCACCTCGCCTTCTCGCCCGAGCGCATCGACCCGGGCAACCCCAAGTTCGGCCTGCGCAACACGCCCAAGGTCGTCGGCGGCTACACCGCGGCCTGCCGCGACATCGCCGCCGCGTTCTACGCCCAGTTCATCGAGCAGGTCGTCCCGGTGAGCGGCACCCGCGAGGCCGAGATGGCCAAGCTCCTGGAGAACACCTACCGGCACGTCAACATCGCCCTCGTCAACGAGATGGCGATCTTCTGCGACGAGCTCGGCATCAACCTCTGGGAGTCCATCGAGGCCGCGGCCACCAAGCCGTTCGGCTTCCAGAAGTTCCTGCCCGGCCCGGGCGTGGGCGGCCACTGCATCCCGGTCGACCCGTCCTACCTGTCCTACACCGTGCGCAAGCTGGGCTACCCGTTCCGGTTCGTGGAGCTGGCCCAGGAGATCAACGAGCGGATGCCGTCCTACGTGGTGGCCCGCGTGCAGCGGCTGCTCAACCGGCACCGGAAGGCCGTCAACGGCTCCCGGGTGCTGCTGCTGGGAGTCACCTACAAACCCGACATCGCCGACGAGCGCGAGACCCCGGCCCTGCCGGTGGCGCGGGCCCTGCTGGAGCTCGGCGCCGACCTGGTCTTCGCCGACCCCTACGTCAAGGAATGGCAGGTGGACGGCACCCGGGTGCCACGCGAGGAGAACCTCGCCAAGGCGGTCGCCGAAGCGGACATCACACTGCTGCTCCAGCAGCACGCCGCCTTCGACCTGTCGACCGTCGAGGACCACGGCAGGCTCGTGCTCGACACCCGAGGCGTGCTCGCCGAGGGTGAACGCGTCGAGCGGCTCTAGCGACGAAGGGGCTGCGCGCAGTGCACGTGCTCGTCATGACGGTGGTGCATCACCCCGAGGACGCCCGGATCCTGCACCGGCAGATCCGCGCGCTCGTGGATGCCGGTCATGAGGTCACGTATGCCGCGCCGTACACCGCGCGGGGCGTCATGGCGCGATCCTGGGTGAACGGGGTCGACCTGCCCCGCGCGGCGGAGCGCAGGCGGTTCGCCGCCGTGCGCGCCGCCCGCAAGGTGTTCAAGAGCATGCGGGACCAGGTCGACCTGGTGGTCATCCACGACCCCGAGCTGCTGCTCGCGGTGGCGGGCGTGCGCAGGCGCCCCCCGGTGGTCTGGGACGTGCACGAGGACACCCCGGCGACGCTCTCGCTCAAGCCCTGGCTGCCCGCCTTCCTCCGGCCGCCGGTGCGCTTCCTGGCCCGTCTGCTGGAGGGCACGGCCGAGCGCCACCTGCACCTGCTGCTGGCCGAGACCGCCTACGCCGGGCGGTTCCGCGACGCCCACCTGGTGGTGCCGAACGAGACGTGGGTGCCCGACGGCGTCACCGAGCCGGGCGACGACCGGATCGTCTACCTCGGCTGGCTCTCGGAGGCCCGCGGCGTGCACGAGGCCATCGAGGTGGCCCGCCTGCTCCAGCCGTACCGGGTGGCGGTGGAGCTGATCGGCTACGCCGACCCGCAGTCGCGGCCGCTGCTGAACGAGGCGGTGACCGAGGGCCTGCTGGAGTGGCGCGACTTCATGCCCAACGACGAGGCGCTCAAGCGGCTCGACGGCGCGCTGGCGGGCCTGTCGCTCCTGCACGACGAGCCCAACTACCGCCACTCCATGCCCACGAAGATCGTGGAGTACATGGCCCACGGGATCCCGGTGATCACGACTCCGTCGCCGCGCGCGGTGGAGCTGGTCGAGCGCTACGGCAGCGGCGTGGTCGTGCCCTGGCGGGACCCCAAGGCCGTGGCGCAGGCCGTGCTCACCCTCCGCGACGACGTCCGGGAGCGGCATGCCCAGGGCGCCCGCGGGTATGCGGCCGCCCGTGCGAACCACCACTGGCCCAACTCGGCCCGCCGCTTCGTCGCCCAGCTGGAGGCGTGGGCGGGTGTCAAGGGCTGAGCCCGTGCGCGACCCGCACGCCGGTCCTCCTTACGCCTGCCTGATCACCGGAACGGTAGTGTCCTGAACGTGCGCTGGTTCACCGCTGTCCTCGGTGTGGCGATCCTCGCCGCGGTGGCGGCCGTCGTGCTGGTCCTGCCCTCCGACGGCTCCGCCCCGTCCGGTGGGGCTCCGCCGGTCGCGTCCTCCTCCTCCGCCTCGCCCGCCCCCCGGCCGAGCGAGTTCACCGATCCGTGTGGAACGTTCGACACGGAGACGAGCACACCGTACGCGGTCACCGGCTACTGGCTCATCCCGACCGCCGACCACTGCACCTGGCGGCGGCAGTTCCGCGCCATCCACGAGGTCGGCGGCGACACCGTGATCCGGATCGGCTGGGGCCTGCAGGCCCGCGAGGTCGACGGCGAGGGCCGGATCCTCGACTCCGAGGGCGGGATCGACTCCCGGTACGAGCCCTGCCAGGACGACGGCCTGTCCTGCATGGCGGCGGCCGAGCGCGACCTGAAGGCGCTGAACCCCGGCAACCGGATCAGGTGGACGTTCGTCTACCGGACCGACGAGGCGTTCGGCCCGGACATCTTCCGCTGCCCCTCCGTGGAGAAGAAGATCCACACAGGCCGGGCGGTCTTCTACCGGATCATCGCCCCGGCCGACGGCAGCGACGACGCCACCTGCGAGAACCTCAGCTCCGGCGGACGCGAGTACCACATGATCCTGGTCGCCGCGGCGGAGACCGACAGCCTCACCGAGCTGCTCGACCTCGGCGACCGGTTCGGCATGAAGGTCTTCCCCGCGCTGCCGCTGGCCCCGCGCGACCCGGCCCAGATGACCCGCGCCTCGGAGCGGGGCATCGACACCCTCACCACGCTCACCCGGCGCATCCTGCAGGACTACGGCGCCCGCTTCCGGGGGCGGGCCTCGCTCGGCGGCTTCTACCAGGCGTTCGAGCTGCAGATGCGCGACATGGTCTACACCGGCTCGGACGACGCCGAGACCGCGGCCGGCGACCATCCGACGCTCAAGGTCTACGCCTCGCAGCACGAGATCGTCGAGCAGGTGATGCCGGACAAACCCGTCCTGGTCAGTCCCTACCTGGAGGCGCGCAAGAAGAAGGCGTTCAGCGCCACGCCCAGGCAGGCGGCGGCGGGCTTCGAGGCGCTGGCCAGGACCGGGGTCGGGATCATCGCGCCGCAGGACAGCCGGGGCACCGGCAAGGTCGGGCTGTTCTGGCCGGACGAGCGCGACGAGCCGGTGGACGACCTGCTCCGCCCGGTGGTCGGGGAGGGCGTCAGCAACGGCGACGCCTACCACGGCTCGACCCGCGACTACTACCGGGAGATGGCCGGAGCCCGCACCCGGATGGTGGAGCAGGGCCACGACGTGCAGCTCTGGGCCAACGTGGAGGCGTTCGAGCCCTCCGGGGCGGAGTCGTGCGGGAGCCGTACGGGGACCAGGGGCCGCACCTCCAAGGAGCGGCTCGACCGGGCCGTCACCCAGGTCGGCCGGTATGTCTCCAAGGTCGTCTCCTACATGTGGAGCGACTTCTTCACCTGCGGCCGCCCGTCCCTGTCCGAGGAGATCGCCGGCGACCACGACCGGCCGATCCCGGTGGACGCCGTACGGCTCCCGCGCGACATCCAGGACGGCATCGAGATCCGCGGCTACAACCTCGCCGCGGGCGGCAAGGTGACGATCACCTGGGAGGGGCAGGACGCGCCCGGGAGCGTCGCGATCGCCGGGGTGGACCTCGCGCCGCCGCCGCCCGACACGCCGACCGGGATGGGGACGGCCTGGGTGCCGTTCGACTGGACCCGGGTGCCCCCGGAGACCTGGGTGCGCGTCGAGGTCGCCGCGGCCGACGGGCGGAGCGCGGCCGAGCCGTTGCACGTCCGCATCCCCTCCTGATCGGTGTAACGTGCCTGCCGTGACTTCTCCGGTTCCGCGCATCCCCGTCAGCGTGGACCTGGTCGTCCTCACCGTGCGGGCCCAGGCGCTGAGCGCGCTCGTCTGGCTGCGGGACAGGCCGCCCTACGAGGGGCACTGGGCGCTGTCGGGCGGGTTCATCCAGCTCGACGAGGACCTGCCGGCCGCCGCGGCCCGGGTCCTCGCCGAGCGGGCCGGGCTGCCCGGCGCCCCGGTCCACCTGGAGCAGCTGCAGACCTACGGCTACCCCGACCGCGACCCCCGGCAGCGGGTCCTCAGCGTCGCCTACCTGGGTCTCGCCCCCGACCTGCCCGCCTCGACCGAGGCCCACATGAGCTGGCAGCCGGTCACGGCGCTCACGTCCATGGCCTTCGACCACCGCCGGATCATGGTCGACGGGATCGAGCGGGCCCGCGCGAAACTGGAGTACAGCTCGCTGGGGGCGGCCTTCTGCCCGCCCGAGTTCACCGTCGCCGACCTGCGCCGGGTCTACGAGATCGTCTGGGGCCGCCCGCTGGACCCGCGCAACTTCCACCGCAAGGTCACCAACGCCGAGGGCTTCCTGATCCCCACCGGCCGGACCACCACCCGCGACGGGGGCCGCCCCGCCAAGCTCTACCGCCGCGGCCCGGCGGAGCTGCTGCACCCCCCGATGCTCCGCTCCCTCAAGGACTGACCGTCCCGGGGCCCGGTCACCGGTGATCAGATCCGGGTGATCTGTGACAGGTCGATATCGATCGCGAAGGGCACGTCGAGCTTGAGTCTGCCCCGGTGTATCCCGGTGGGGACATAGGAGGTGGTGGCCCGGTCCAGCTCGTACACGTGGACCGAGGGTTCACCGTCCGTGTTCTCCACCAGCCAGAAGTGAGTGATGCCGCTTTCGGCGTAGAGGCGGGGCTTGCGCTCGCGGTCGCGTATCTCCGACTCGGGGGAGACCACCTCGACGGCGAGCACGACGTCCTGCGGCCGGTAGGTCGTCTGCCGCGGCCCTTGTACGGCATCGGCACGGACCACCATGATGTCGGGCTCCGGCCGCTGCCGCCTTCCCAGTGTCACGGTCATCTCGCGGCGGACGGTCAGCCCTCCGGGAACCGTCCGCCGCAGCTCGCTCTCCAGGAGGAAGAGCATCGACATGTGGAAGTTGGTCTGGGGGCTCACGAAGACGAGAGTGCCATCGATCAACTCGGTGTGCGGGGGGATCCCATGAAGTCTGTCGAGGTCGTCGGCGGTGAAGCCGCGCTCCGGCGGGAAGACCCAGTCCGGCAGGGGATCCCACACCGACGGCTCAGAACGGAGCGGCTCGGTCTCGGACAGCGGCGCAGCGCTCATGTCGTCCTCCCGGTCGGGCATGCTCTCACCTCCAGTGTCCCAGGATGATGCCCCATCCGCCCGCTCCTCATAAGGTAAGGCCATGCCTCGTTTCCGTGCGATCCTGGACACAATGCCTGCTTACCGGCCGGGCAAGGCCGTGGTCTCCGCCGACGGCCGGTCCTACAAGCTGTCCTCCAACGAATCCCCCTACGACCCGCTGCCCTCGGTCGTCGAGGCGGTCGCGAAGGCGGCGACGGAGATCCACCGCTATCCGGACCCGGCGGCGACCGCGCTCACCGAGGCCCTCGCCGAGCGGTACGGCGTGCCGGCCGAGCACGTCGCGCTCGGCGCGGGCTCGGTCACCGTGGCCCAGCAGCTCTTCGAGACCGTGAGCGAGCCGGGCGCCGAGGTGGTCTACGCCTGGCGGTCGTTCGAGGCCTACCCGCTCCTGGCCGACCTGGCCGGGGCGACCTCGGTCCGGGTCCCGCTGGCGGAGGAGACCCACCACCTGGAGGCGATGGCGGAGGCGATCACCCCGCAGACCCGGATGGTCTTCGTCTGCAACCCGAACAACCCCACCGGCACGGTCGTGCACGCGGCCGAGCTGGAGTCCTTCCTGAACCGGGTCCCGGAGGACGTGCTGGTCGTGCTCGACGAGGCCTACCGGGAGTACGTCCGGGACGCCGACGTCACCGACGGCCTGGCGGTCTACCGCGACCGGCCGAACGTGGCGGTGCTGCGGACGTTCTCCAAGGCGTACGGCCTGGCCGGGCTCCGGGTCGGCTACCTGGTCGCGAACGAGCCGGTGGCCTCCGCCGTACGCAAGACGATGGTGCCCTTCGCGGTCAACAGCCTCGCCCAGGCCGCCGCGGTCGCCTCGCTCGCCGCCGAGGACGAGCTGCTGGAGCGGGTCGAGGCCGTGGTCAAGGAGCGCACCCGGGTCCGCGAGGCGCTGATCGCCCAGGGGTGGACGGTGCCCGCCACCGAGGCCAACTTCGTCTGGCTCCGGCTGGGCGGGCGCACGCTCGACTTCGCCGCGGCGTGCGCGGTCGAGGGCGTCGCGGTGCGCCCCTTCGCCGGGGAGGGCGCCCGGATCTCCATCGGGAGCCCGGAGGCCAACGACACCTTCCTGGCCGCCGCCGCGGCCTTCAGGGAAGCCTGAGGCCCCGGGAGACCGGAGCCGGTGGGGCGGCGGGGGCACGGAGCCCCTGTCGCCCCTCACCCGGAGGCGGACCCTCCCGACCTGTCGTCCCGCTCTCAGGCGGAGCCGGCGGCCTCGGCGACCGCGGGCTCCCGCTCCTCCTCCGGCACGGCCCGTCTGCGCCGCTCGGTGGAGACCACCAGCGCGACGCCGACGACGATCACCAGGCCGGCGGCGACCATCGAGCCGGTGACCGGCTCGCTCAGGATCAGCGCGCCCAGGACGACCGCCACGACCGGGTTCACGTAGGCGTAGGTGGACACGAGCGAGATCGGCGCGTTGCCCAGCAGCCACACGTAGGACGTGAAACCGACCAGCGAGCCGATCAGGACCAGGTAGACCAGCGCGGCCCAGGACCGGCCCGAGACGGCGGCGAGGTCCAGCCGCTCGCCGATCACGGTGGCCGTCGCCGCCAGCCCGGCGGCGCCCGCCACCATCTCCACCGCGCTCGCGGCGAAGGGGTCGGCGGGCATCGGGATCCGCGAGGACAGGAACGACCCGACCGACCACGACAGCGACGCCAGCAGGATGGTCACGATGCCCGCGGTGGTCCCGGCGCCGCTCCCGCCGCTCAGCGAGAGCGCGGCGACACCGCCGAAGCCGACGAGCACGCCGGTCAGCGTGAGCACCCGGGGCCGGTCCCGCGTGACGATCCGGAAGACCACCAGCCAGAGCGGCACCGAGGCCACCAGCAGCGCGGCCAGCCCGCTGGAGATGTGCTGCTCGGCGACCGCGACCATGCCGTTGCCCGCGGTCAGCAGGAGCAGCCCGACCAGCGCGGCCCCGCAGAACTCCCGCCACGTCATCCGGAAGGCCGCCCGGCCCCGGATCAGGAGGACCGCGGCGGCCAGGAGCAGCGCGGCCACGGAGAAGCGCATGGCCCCGCTGGACAGCGGCGGGATCGTCTCGATTGTGATCATGATGCCGAGGTACGTGGAGCCCCACACCACGTAGACGATCGACAGAGCTCCCCAGACGAGGAGTGATGTGCGCCTGTCAGCAGTGTCCGGACTCATAGCCCATGACAATACCGGCCGAGTCGGACATTCCGTGTGAGGTATCCACCCTCTGGGACGGTCCGTGAGAACGCCGGAGAGGGACCCGTGAGGCCCGGGGGTGCGCGGGCGCCGTCACCGCGGCTCCGCGCCCCCCGCCGGGCCCATGGGGGCGGCCCCACGCGCTCCCATGGGCCCACGGGCGGGTCAGCGGCTGCCGAGCTTCTCCACGATCAGCCGGTAGAGCTGCCGGGGGCGGCCCGGCTGGGGGGTCCGGTTCGGCGGGAGCGGCCACGCGAGTCCCTCGTCCACCAGCGTGCGCAGCAGCCGCCGTGCCGTACGCGAGGTGACGCCGAGCATCTTGCCGGCGCTCTCCGCGTCCACCACCGTGTCCCCGCTCTCCAGCTTGGCCGCCAGCCGGGCCAGCACCTCCACGCCCTTGGGCTTCATCGGCCCCGTGCCGTGCGGAGGCATCCTGGGCGCGGGGATCAGCGCCCTGCCCTCGCGGTCCACGGCGAAGCCCTGCGCCTGCTTGCCCGCCTGGGTCCTGGCCAGCGCCGCCCGGGCGTGCGCCTCGGCGTCGTGGGTGGTACGGCCCATGCCGACGCCGACCTCCACCGCCAGGCCGAGCTCGTCGCGGACCCGGGCGGCGAACGGGAGGACCCGGAAGCCCTCGGTGGCCGAGGCCACCGAGCCGCGGGTCGCGGTGACCATGTAGCTGTGGTCGTCGATCGCGGTCACCGTCGCGTTGATCCGGTTGGCCTCCTGGACCAGCAGCCGGTGCAGCGAGAGCCGGAGCTCGTCGCGCCAGTGCCGCGGCGCGGCCCGGCGGACCGGCTCGCGCAGCGTGGGCACCTCCACCAGGACCACGGTGAGCTGCGACTCCTCCAGCCGGTGGTGCGCGCCGAGCAGGGCGGCGGTGTGCAGTGCCGTACGGACCGCGGCGGAGGTCGGGCGGACCCTGATCACCGGGACCTCCGCGGCACGCAGGCGGTCGGCGACCGCCGGGAGGCAGGTGAGCGCCCCGGTGGTGCCGCCCTGGCGGGCGAGGCGCTCGTGGAAGGCGGCGATCGTGCCCGTGGCGCCCGGCTCGTCGCGGCTGTGCACGTTCTCCACCGGCAGGCCCAGATCGGTGTAGGCCTCCTCGACGTCCGCCCGGCTCAGCACGTCGACGCTGACCCGGCGCGGGTCGATCCGCTCGTCCAGCGCGGCCCTGGCCAGTGCGGCGATCAGCGCGGCCCCGCCGAGCTGGACGTAGGTCGCCGGCATCGTCAGCACCCCCGACCTCCGGGCGAGGTCGTAGGGGACCGGGCTGGCGAACAGGCAGGCGTCCACGCCCGACCCCAGCCGGGTGACCTTGTCCGAGGCCTCCTGCTCGTCCCGGTAGGCGGCGGCCACGAGGCGGCAGGGCAGGGGCGCCGCCGTGTGACCCATCAGCATCACTCGCTCGACGAGGTCATGGGGGCCCACCACACCGATAGTGAGGTCCGGTGTCATGGCACCCGGGCGTGACACTCGTGGAGCTTCCTCTGCCCGCTCGACCAATGTTCGTTCCCATCCTGCCGTCCGTTGATTTCGGCTCTCTTTTGGAACGATCGCTCGTTGGGGCCATAATGTCACGCCCGATTTGATGTCAATCCGCGGCCAACTTCCGGCGGTTAACCCCTAACTCCGCTGTTTACACAGGTCGAGGCAGTTACCGGTGGGTTGAAACCGGTTCATTATGACGATGAAATCTCCTGTGTCACATCCGCGCCCAGAGACTGCATGCGCTCGGCGAGATATGAGTGGCCGCGGTCGATGAGATAACCCGACTCGATCACCGTTTCCCCCTCGGCGGCGAGGGCGGCGAGCACCAGTGCGATTCCGGAGCGCAGGTCGTGCGCGGTCACCTCGGTGCCCAGCAGCGGGGTGGCCCCCCGCACGACCGCGCTGTTCTCCTTGACCTCGATGTCGGCGCCCATCTTGTTGAGCTCCGAGGCCAGCGCGAACCGGCCGTCGAAGATGCGCTCGTGGATGTAGCTGGCGCCGTCGGCGAGGCAGGCGACCGCCATGATCGGCGACTGCAGGTCGGTGGCGAAGCCGGGGTAGGTGTCGGTGATCACGTTGATCGGACGGAGCGGGCGGTCCCGCCGCACGTGGAGCACCGCGCCGTGGTCGGCGAACTCCACCCCCATCTGCTCCAGCTTGTAGCGGACCACGCCGAGGTGGTCCAGGTCGGCGCCGACCAGGTTGACCTCGCCGCCGGTCATGGCCGCGGCCATGGCGAACACGCCCGCGTCGAGCCGGTCGGGCATCACGGTGTGCTCGACGGCGTGCAGCTCCTCCACGCCCTCCACGGTGATGAACCCGGTGCCGCCGCCGCTGATCTTCGCGCCCATCCGGGTGAGCATCTCGATGACGTCGAGGACCTCGGGCTCCAGCGCCGCGTTCTCGATCACGGTGGTGCCGCGTGCCAGGGCGGCGGCCATGATCAGGTTCTCGGTGCCGGTGTGCGAGGGGGTGTCGAGGTACAGCGTGGCGCCGGTGAACCCGGCGGCCTTGACGTGGATGACGGCGTCGCCCTCGTTCACCACGGCGCCCAGGCGCTTGTAGCCCAGGTAGTGGAAGTCCAGGTTGCGGCTGCCCAGGTTGCAGCCGCCCACGCCCTCGATGATCGCCTCGCCGAGGCGGTGCAGCAGCGCGGGGACGAACAGCACGGAGCCGCGGAAGCGGCGGGCGATCTCCGCGGGCAGGATCGGGCTGTTCAGGCCGGAGGCGTCGATGACCAGCGTGCGCTCCTTCTCGTGGAGCTCGACCCTGGCGCCGATGGCCTCGGCCAGTTCCACCGCGCGCCGGACGTCCTCGATGATGGGAACGTTGCGCAGCACCGTGCGGCCCTTGGCGGCGAGCAGCGCCGCGCCGATCATCGGCAGCACGGCGTTCTTCGCGCCCTGGATGAAGGCGGTTCCACGCAGTGCGTTGCCACCGCGTACGCGGTAACGGACCATGCGTCATGCTCCTTGGAAATGGAGAGGTTGTGACTCGTGCGCCGGGGACGGCGGCCGGAGCGTCGGGCCAACAGTAGCCGTTACGCACCTTTCGAACCGGGCACTTCGGGGAGCGACTACCCCGTGAACGACTGACCAGTCAGCTTCTCATAGGCCTCCACATAGCGATCCCGGGTGCGTTCGACCACGTCGTCGGGGAGGGGCGGCGGGGCCTCGCCGGAGGCGCGGTCCCAGCCGGAGGCGGGGGAGGTGAGCCAGTCGCGGACGTACTGCTTGTCGAAGGAGGGCTGCTGGCGGCCTGGTTCCCACCGGTCGAGGGGCCAGAAGCGGGAGGAGTCGGGGGTCAGCACCTCGTCGCCGAGGGTCAGCACGCCGTCGGCGTCCCAGCCCAGCTCGATCTTGGTGTCGGCCAGGATGATGCCCCGCTCCAGGGCGATCTCCGCGCCGCGCCGGTAGACCGCCAGCGTGATCCGGCGCAGTTCCTCGGCCACGTCGGCGCCGACCTCGGAGACGACCCGCTCGAAGCTGATCGGCTCGTCGTGCTCGCCGACGGCGGCCTTGGTCGAGGGGGTGAAGACCGGCTCGGGCAGCCGGGACCCGTCCACCAGGCCGGGCGCCAGCCGTACGCCCGAGACCTCGCCGTCGCGGCGGTAGTCGATCAGGCCGGACCCGGTCAGGTAGCCCCGCGCGACGCACTCCACCGGGACCATCCGCAGCGGCCTGCACAGCACGCTCCGCCCGTCGGGCCCCGGCCCCGCCACGTGGTTGGGGACCACGTCGGCGAGCTGCTCGAACCACCACAGCGACATCTGGGTGAGGATCGTGCCCTTGTCCGGGATGTCGGGGGTCAGGACGTGGTCGAAGGCCGAGATGCGGTCCGAGGCGACCATCAGCAGCAGGCCGTCGTCGGTCTGGTACAGGTCACGGACCTTGCCGGAGTGCAGGTGCTTCACACGCACAAGTGTGACAGGTGGCCTAGACCTCCCTGATGAGGGGAAGGCTCCGCAGCCGTTCGCCGATGTGCGCGGCGACGAAACCGGGCACGGGACAGTCCTGTTCGATCTGGGGCCACGAGCCGGCCATCGCGGTGACGGCATGCCGTACGGTCTCCGTCACCATGTCGGGATCGGCCCCGATCGTCTGGGCGAGGCTCCGGAAGTGGTCCAGCGTGATGTGGCGGGTGTCGGGCTGCCCGGCCGGTGGGAGTGTCAGGACGTCCTTCTGGAAGGCGTCGTAGGACATGACGGAGACGAAGTCGTAGGCGGGCGAGAGCCGTCTCCGCCGACCGTCCGGATACCGGAGCGACCAGTTCTTCAGATGCTCGTCGGTGTTGCCCATCACCACGCACGCCGCCAGTCGCCTGATGTACTCGCCGAGGTCCTCCGGGCACTCCCGCTGGATGATCAGGCCGACATGCTCGGCCTGCCCCCGGTCCTTCTCGTACGGCAGCAGCCCGAAGATCTGCGCGAAGTCCTCCTGATGGACGCGCAGGCCGCTGTCCCGGTCGAAACGCCGGATGGCGAAGGCCGTCCCGGTGAGGGTGGTCAGCTCGGCCGGGACGTTCTCCAGGGCGTCGATGGGGACCAGCGTGTGCTCCGGCACCTCGATCCCCGCCAGCGCCGCCCAGGCCATCATGGCGTGCTCGTTCTCAGGCAGGTGGTCGTGGCTCCGGCTGGGGAACTTCACGATCCAGTCGCCGCCCACCCCGACGTACCGGAAGCCGGTGGGTGTGCGGACCATGGAGAGCTTCACCTGCATTCCGGCGAGGGAGAAGCTCATCTTCTGCGTACCGGGGTGCGGCGTGTCGTCCTCGGCGGGGGCTTCGGACGGGGTGTCCTCCCCGATCACCCGTACGGCTCCCGGAAGGTCCTGTCCGAGATGGGTGAGCAGCGTGAAGTCGCTGACGGACTTGAGCCCGAGCTGGGCGGTGAACAGGCGGCGCAGCCCGGACTCCCGCTCCGGGAGCAGGTTGGCGAACCACGGCGGCAACTGGCCGCCCGGCGCCTTGTCGACCGCGCGCGGGTTGTACTCGTAGTGCAGGCCCAGCACAGGCCGGTCCGGCGCTCGGTCCATGTAGCGGAAGGAGACTCTTCCCGCCCGCTGCTCGAGCTCGCCAACAACGCGGTCACCGAGCACAACCTCGGCGGTTGTCCGGCCGTTCACAGGTCGCTCCCCGGAGTGATCAGGCTTGTGGGGTCGGGCCCGTCGGGAAAGCCGAACAGGGCGTTCTCCTGGACGTGCTCGGCGATGGCCGCCTGGACGAGCTCGGCTCGATGCGCGATGAACTCGTGCCGCCTTCCGGCTGCCAGCAGCTTCAGACCTTGCTCGTCGATGAGATGGCTTTCCAGGACGTCCGGATCGAGATCCCCGGCGGTCAGCCTCCGCCGTATGTCCTCGGACGGCACATCGTGCGGATGAACCAGATGATTGGCCATCGTGCCATGAAGTTCTTCGCTACCGGGCACGATTGTGACCAGCGGTCCCTTGTCATCTTCCATGACGCCCTGGATGTCCACGACCGTGCCGAGGAGATGGTCGGCTTCGCCGCGCTGGGCGAGAACGCGAGGGCGGCGGGACAACATCCCCAGGAGGTTGACCTTCGTCTGAGGCTGGTGAAGACGGACGGCGGACAAGTCGGGGGCCCAGGTCTCGGAGGGTGGAAGCAGCCGAAGCAGACGGTCTGCACTGGCCACGGGATCATCGCGGAGGATGGTGTGAACGTCGATGGGGTTCGGGGAGGTGCCTAGCACCGAGCCCCGCCAGATCCAACGGCGGAGGAGCTCTGCCGCGCGTCCCCCAGGAAAACCAAACAGAATGGTAAAGCGTGTCAAAGCGGGCAAAGCGTCCGAATATGGCAGTAGTTGGAAGTGAGGGATTCCTGCTTCGTGCCGCAAGAAACGGACGACGTCTCCCAGTGCCCTTTCCGTGCTGTGGAGGGCTGCACGCCACTCGTCCTTCCTGCGCGGCTTGAGGAGGAGGTCCAGGTCGGGGCGGATCCCCTGGGCGGCGAACACCGAGAGGAGAACCAGCTCTTCCGGGACTACGCCGAAGCCCGCGCTCCTCACAGTCGAAGCCAGCACGCCGAGGTCCGACATGGCTGCCTGCGTGTGTACGGCGCGGTGAGCCCAGCCGATCTCGTCGTGCCGGAGCGGGATGGCGGAGCTGTTGATTCTCTGGAAGACCTCCGCTTGGCGGGAGAAGGCGAAGTCGTCACCTTCGAGCACGTACATGGCGATGGGGAAGTCGCGCACGGCGGTCACCACCGTGTCGCATCGTGCAAGTTCGGTATCGGTCAGCCATGGGCGATTGCGCTGCCACTCCAGCATCGCGGTGTTGCTCAGCGCCGCCGACATCGGAAACCAGTGTTCGGGCACCGGCCCGCGCCGTTCGGGGGATGCGGGGTCCGGAGAGGCGAAGGCGTTCGATCGCAGATCGAAGAAGATCTCGAACCGTGGATCGTTCGTCTCCGGCGGAGCCGCCAGAGCGCCGACCAGGCTGGTGACGCGTTGCTGGCCGTCGATCACCCAGAACGCGTCCGGCCTGGCTTCTGCGGCGACCGTCAAGGGGCCGATGTGCAGGGTCGCCGCGTCCGCGGATCGTTGCGAAACGATCAGAGTTCCGACGGGGTAGCCCTGGATGATGCTCTCGAAGAGGTTCAGAACATCCTCGCGTCCCCAGGAGTAGGAGCGCTGGAAGGTCGGAATGCGGATGCGGCCGGCCAATGCCCACGCCACGAGCTCGGATGGTCTCGTCTGCTCCACCCTCGGCCGAGTCGCCACGCCCGAGCCTCCCGTCTGTCGGATCAATCGTAAGCGGCGACGCTTGTCCGATCCGGCCTTCGACCGATGGGAACGATTACACGGCGGCTGGGTGGGAGAGCGCCTGTGCGCCGATCGGCGAAGCGGATGACGGGTCCGGGCAAGCGACGGCGCTTACCCGGACATCGAGGCCGGAACCGGCTCACGAGAGATCGGTTGCCGGTCCGGCCACAGTGCTACAGGGCCTGGGCGGCGATGTCGGTGCGGTGGTGGGAGCCGCGCAGCCGGATCCGGCCGGTCAGCTCGTAGGCGGCGGCGCGGGCCGCGGCCACGTCGGGGCCGGTGCCGACCACACTGAGCACCCGTCCGCCGCTGGAGACCACCCGGTCGCCGTCGGAGGCCGTCCCGGCGTGCAGCACGTAGGCGCCCTCGACCTCGTCGGACAGGCCCTCGATCACGTCGCCCTTGACCGGGTCGGCCGGGTAGTTCTCGGCGGCGACCACGACGGTCACCGCCGCGCCGCCGCGGTAGGAGATCGGCCCGAACGCGTCCAGCGTCCCGGTCGCGCAGGCGAGCAGGAGGCCGGCCAGCGGGGTCGCCAGGCGGTCCAGCACGACCTGGGTCTCCGGGTCGCCGAACCGGGCGTTGAACTCGATCACCTTCGGGCCCTTGGAGGTCAGGGCCAGGCCGACGTAGAGCACCCCGGTGTACGGCGTGCCGCGCCGGGCCAGCTCCGTCACGGTCGGGAAGACCGTCTCGGACATGACCTGCTCGGTCAGGCCCTCCGGAGCCCAGGGCAGCGGGGTGTAGGCGCCCATGCCGCCGGTGTTGGGGCCCTCGTCGCCGTCGTAGGCGCGCTTGTGGTCCTGGGCGGGCTGGAGCGGGACGGCGGTGGTCCCGTCGCAGAGCGCGAACAGCGAGACCTCGGGGCCGTCGAGGAACTCCTCGATGACGACCCGGTCGCAGGCGGCGGCGTGCCGGAGCGCCTCGTCGCGGTCGCCGGTGACCACGACGCCCTTGCCGGCGGCCAGCCCGTCGTCCTTGACCACGTACGGCGCGCCGAACTCGTCGAGCGCGGCGGCCGCCTCCTCCGGCGTGGCGCAGGTGCGGGAGCGCGCGGTGGGCACGCCCGCGGCGGCCATGACGTCCTTGGCGAAGGCCTTGGAGCCTTCGAGCCGCGCGGCCTGCGCGGACGGCCCGAAGCAGGGCACGCCCGCCCGCCTGACCGCGTCGGCGACCCCGGCCACCAGCGGTGCCTCGGGGCCGACCACGACCAGGTCCGCCTCCAGCTCCACGGCCAGGGCGGCGACCGCCGCCGGATCGGTCGAGGTCACCCGGTGCAGGGTCGCGACCTGCGCGATCCCGGCGTTTCCGGGAGCACAGTGGACCTCGGTGACCTGGGGGTCTGCTGCCAGCGACCGGCACAGGGCATGCTCACGCCCGCCGGATCCAATCACAAGAACGCGCACGCGGGAGAGCCTATCCGCCTCGGCGCCGCCGGACTCGTCCACAGGCTGTGGAAAACCGTCCGCCCTCCGGGAGCCGGGAACGGCCGTCCGCCGGTGCGCGGGGCCCGGCGCGCCGGCCGGACCCTGGGAGTACGCTTGGAGTCGTCTCCGTTTCCTGTGTGGTAGGTTCGGATGACTTTGCGTGTCTCCTGCTGATTGGAGGTGGTTCGGGATGTCCTCTGGCGATCCCAGCAGTACGTGCTCGCGCACCCTGCTCGTGCGCACTCTCGACCACTTCTCCATATCGGTGCCCGATCGGCCCTGCGCGCTTTCCTGTTCGAACTGAGGTGACATCGCGTCGCGCGTGGGAAAGGCCGGATCGGGCGGGAAGGCATGACATGCGCTCCTCGCTTCTTTTTCCCCGTATCAAGCACGCACGTGCTGTCCGCGCCCCGCACGCCCCCTCTGTTCCGGTCCGCGACCGGCTGAACGGCACCTGCGTCGCGCCGAGCGACTCCCTCGTCGAGTACGCCGCCTACATCGGCGGCAAGAGGATCGAGGCGCTGGGCATCCCCGACGCCCTGGAGCTCGTCCGGGCGCACAACGCGACCCGCGAGAAGGCCGACGGCTTCGTCTGGGTCGGCCTGCACGAGCCCGACGCCCCCGAGGTCGAGTGGCTGGCCGAGGTCTTCGACCTGCACCCGCTCGCCGTCGAGGACGCCGTCAAGGCTCACCAGCGGCCCAAGGTGGAGCGCTACGACGACTCGCTCTTCGTGGTCCTGAAGACCGTCGCCTACCTGGAGCACCCCGAGCTGACCGCGACCAGCGAGATCATCGGCACCGGCGAGATCATGGCGTTCGTCGGCCCCGACTTCGTGGTCACCGTGCGGCACGGCAAGTACTGCCCGCTCTCGGAGGTGCGCGAGCGCCTGGAGGACAAGCCCAAGCTGCTCAACCGCGGCCCGACCGGCGTGCTGCACGCCATCGCCGACCACGTCGTGGACAAGTACCTGCACGTGGCCGACGAGATGCAGGCCGAGCTGGAGGAGGTGGAGGCCATGGTCTTCGCCGACGTCAGCGCCCGCGACATCGGCCGCATCTACAACCTCAAGCGCGAGATGATCGAGATGAAGCGGTCCGTGACCCCGCTCCAGTCCCCGATGTCCACCCTCGCCCAGCGCCGGATGATCCCCTCCGAGATGCGCGAGTACTTCCGCGACGTCGTCGACCACCTCGCCCGCGTCTGCGAGCAGGTGGAGTCCTCCAACGAGCTCTGCAACTCCGTGCTGCAGGCGGCGCTCGCCCGCTCCAACGCCCTCGCCAACGAGGACATGCGGAAGATCTCCTCGTGGGTCGCCATCATGGCCGTCCCCACGATGATCGCCGGCATCTACGGCATGAACTTCGAGCACATGCCGGAACTCGACTCCGTCTACGGCTACCCCGTCGTGATCGGCGTCATGGTGGTCGCCTGCTCGCTGCTCTACCGCGGCTTCCGCCGCAACGGCTGGCTGTAGCGGCCGTTCCCGGTCTGGGCGCGGACCATCCGCGTGTACAGCCCGTCCCGGTCACGGAGCAGGTCCGGGCGGGTGCCCTGCTCCACGACCCGGCCTCCCTCCAGGGCGATGACGGCGTCGAAGCAGTCGACCACGCCGAACCTGTGAGTGATCATCACGGTCGTGCGCCCCCTCCGCTCGGCCAGGACCGCCTCGACGACCGCCTGCTCGGTCAGCGGATCGAGCGCAGAGGTCGCCTCGTCGAGCACGAGCACGGGTGTGTCGGCCAGGAGCGCGCGGGCGAGGGCGATGCGCTGCCGTTCGCCGCCGGACAGCATCGCCCCCCGCTCTCCCACCAGCGAGTCGTAGCCGTCGGGGAGCTCGGCGATCCGGTCGTGGATGCGGGTGATCTCGCAGACACGGACCAGTTCGTCCGCGGTGGCCGAGGGGGCGGCGTATCTGAGGTTGTCGGAGATCGACCCCTGGAAGAGGAAGGGTTCCTGTACGGCGATGCAGATCCTTGCGGGCATGGGCGCCCGGACCTCCGATCCGTCCACCTCGACGGAGCCCTCGGCCGGTGGATGCAGCCCGGCGAGCAGGTGGCCGAGCGTCGTCTTGCCGGACCCGCTCGGGCCGATGACCAGCGTGGCGGAGCCGGCCGGGATGTCGACGTCCACCTCGCGCAGGGCCGGCCGCTCCTTCGCGTCCGTGCCCGGATAGCGGAAGGCGGCCCGGCGGACGGTGAGCGCGCCGGGCCCTCGGCCGGTGTCCCGCCGCGGCTCGCCCTCCGGCCGGAGATCGAGGTACTCGAAGACCCGGGTGAAGGCGCCCAGGACGGACCGGATCTCGGTGGAGACGTTCAGGATCTGCCACAGGGGCTGATGGATCCGCGCCTGCAGCACGGTGAAGGCGGCCAGCGTGCCGGGGGTCGTGCCGTCCGCCAGTCCTGCCGCCAGGAACACCAGGTAGGGGGTCAGCACGAAGAAGAGGTGCCCCGCGCTCAGCACCCCCTGGGCCACCAGCCCGGAGCGCACCCCCAACGCCGCCAGCCGCTCGCTCTCCGCGCCGAACCCGGCGACCTCGTCGTCGCGCCTGCCGTGCACCCTGGCCATGGTGACGCCGCCCAGGGACAACCGCTCGGCGACGATCGAGGCCAGCTCGGCCCGGACGCGCTGGCCGGCGGCCGACAGCTTCTCCAGCGCCCGCCCCGACCGGGAGGCGACCAGGAGGACGAGGGGCGAGAACACCAGGGCGACGCCCGCGAGCACCGGGGACAGAGCCACCATCATGGCGGCCGCGGCCACGAATCCGAACACGCCGGCGAGCACGCCGGGCAGGGTGTCCTTGACCGCGTTCTCGATCTGCGCGGTGTCACCCGCGAGACGCGACTGGATCTCGCCGCCCCGTTCGGTGGCGAAGAAGGTCAGCGGCATGCGCTGGAGGAGAGTGAACATCTCCACCCGCAGCGAGTGCACCACCCGCTGCGCGACCCGGGACGACACCCAGGTCTGCCCGAGGTCGACGGCGCCCACCGCGCAGGCCAGCGCCGCCGCCGACGCGGCTATCAGGGCCAGCAGCGGCAGGTCCGGGCCGTCCGGACCGAAGAGCGCCCGATCGAAGACCGCCTGCGTCAGCAGCGGGACCGCGGCGTTCAGGGCCGAGTAGGCCACGATGAGCGCGGTGATGACGCAGACGGCCGATCTGTACGGCAGGAAGAGCCGCACGATCCTGCGCCGGGTCCCGGGGGCGGAGGGGGACTCCGGAGCGGAGCGGGGGCGATCGCGCACGGCCGGGCCTGTCCTTGTCTGGTGACGGGAGAGGGCCCCGCCCGCCCGGAGAACGGACGGGCGGGGCCGTCGATCAGTTGTCGGTGCAGCCGAAGTGCTTGATGCAGTGGGAGAGCCGAAGCGCCTCGTTGACCGCGGGCTCGAGCTCCTGGAGCGCCTGCAGGTCCTCAACGTCGAAGGACATGGTCGTTCACCTCCTGGTGAGATGCCGGGGGCCGCCTCGTGCGGCTCCCGTCGCCGTCGCCGTCCCGGACGGGAGCGGCGAGTCTGGGGGCGTCGTCCGGCATCCACAGCCGGGGGTACCGGTGACGCAGCCGGAGGAGGAAGGCGAGGGTGCCCGCCGTACCTCCGAGGAAGGTGGGGGAGAAGCGGTCGTCGAGCCCGGGGACGAGCAGCAGGCCGGAACGGTCGGCTGCCCGGAGCTCCAGGCAGCCCGCCAGGTCCCGCGCCCACCGGAGGTAGCGGTCCTCACCGGTGAAGGCGGCCATGTCGAGCAGGAACTCGCCGTCGCCGGAGAGCCCGTGGCACGGGACCGTCCCGGACTGCCAGCGGGTGCGGTGCACCGCCGTCGCCGCCCGGCGCGCGAGGTCCAGGGCGCGCGGGTCACCGGTGGCGTTCCAGTAGCGCACGAGGAAGGAGCCGACTCCGGACGATCCGCTGCACCAGTGCGGTCTGCGCGGGCGCACCGTCTCCGGGTCGCCGCGCAGGGTCGGCCACCAGGCGGTGTCCCCGTCCTGCTCCGCGTACGCGTACAGGGCGCGGGCGGTCTCGTCCGCGGTCGCGGCCCAGTCCGGCCGGTCGAACTCCCGGCTCGCCTGCAGCAGCGCGGTCCCGATCCCGGCGATGCCGTGCGCGAAGCCGATGTGATCGGCTCCGGCGAGACCGGAGTCGAACGTCTCCGGCGTCTGCCACCGCGGGTGCCCGTCCAGGGAGGACCGGGCGTCGTGCAGGTTGCGGAACGTCTCGGCGGCGCGCTCCCGGAGCGCCGGGTCCCCCGACCGCAGCGCGATCCGCAGGACCGCCATGCCGCATCCGGCCAGCCCGTGCGTGACGTCGGGGCTGGGATGGTCCGTCGGCAACAGGCCCGCCGCCCGCACCGCGAACCGGGCGGTGTCGGCGTCGCCCAGGGCCGTCGCCGCGTCGTACAGAGCCCAGACCGCTCCGGATCGCCCGAAGTGAAGGCCGGGCCGCCAGACGTCCTCCTCCTCCAGCCGCCGCCGCAGCCATCCGGAGAGGGCGGTGATCGCGGCGGCGGTCTTCACGCCGTCGGCGGCCGCCGGCAGGGCCTGTGTCAGGACGGCGAGGAAGCCCGCCGCGCCGCCGTTCACCGAGCAGGGATCCACCTCGATCCCGTCGGCGGGATCGGACCAGGGCGACGAGCCGCCGTCGCGCCGGTCCACCGCCGCCGTCAGATGGGCGATCCCGTCGCCGATCAGCCGGTCGATCCGGCGCGGGGGCGGGGCCGCGCCCTCGGGGACGGCCCGATCCGGGGACAGGCCGGCGAGGAGCCGCTCGCACCTCTCCAGCGGCCAGCGCCGCTCCGACTCCGTCGCGAGCAGGCCCTCGGCGAGCGGCCGCAGCAGGGCGAGTGTGGGGTTGGCCGCGGAGACCGCCGCCACCACCGCCGGCACCCCGGCGGGGCCCGGCGGATCCAGGTGGGCACCGGTCGCCAGGAAGTACACCATCGCGCCGAGACTGTAGAGGTCGGCCTCCGGTCCCGGTGCGGGCCGGAACTCCCCGATGCGCCCGGCCAGTTCCGGTGCCAGGTAGCCCTTGGTGCCGCCGACCATGACCGTGCCGTCCGGCACGGTCGCGTGCTCCAGGTCGATGAGACGGAGCTCGCCGCCGGGCAGCAGCATCACGTTGTTGGGCGAGAGGTCGCGGAACACGTATCCCCGTCCGTGCACCGCCTTCAAGAGCCCGACCAGCCGCTCGACGACGGGCAGGACCGCCGCCGCTCCGTTGCCGAACCCGCTCTCGCCCAGCGGTCCGGCGTTCCGGTCCGACCACCGCTGCAGCGTGATCCCCGGCACGAACTCCTCGACGAGGAAGGCGTGCCCGCCCTGCTCGAAGAAGTCCACCACGACCGGCGCGGCCCCGGTGCCGGCGAGCCCGTCCAGGCAGGAGCGCTCCGCCGCGATCCGGTCCCGCGCGTCCGCGCCGCTCAGATCGGCGCACGCGTGCGGGCGGCCCTCCTTGACGACCACCTGCCGGCCGGTCCTGGTGTCCTCGGCGAGATACACTCCGCCGCGGTTGGCGTGCCGTACGGCCTCCCGCACGACGAACCGGTCGTTCAGCATGACCGCGGCCGCTCCGGCGCGGCGGTTCTTCACCGGGGCCTCGAACGGGCAGACCGCGAACGGCGGCGGGGAGAAGCGCGGCTGCCGCCCGTCGAGGACGAGCGCGCCCTGCGGTGACCGGAGCCGGACCTCGTAGAACCCGTCGTTGCCGAGCACCCGGTGCCCGCTGAAGGCGCCGTAGCGGTAGTGCACGATCCCACCCGGGCGGTAGGGGCGGTCGGAGAGGATCACGGGCCCGGGAAGCCCCGGTGTCGCCTCGTCCAGAAGCGCGGCCAGGCGCACCGACTCGGCGTCGTCGCGCGGGTAGGCGGTGACGAACTTCCCGGCCTGGGCCCGGCTGCAGTGCGGTTCGAGGAGCGCCCAGTAGTCGTCCAGCCGGGCGGGGAACTTGAAGGCGCAGCCGGCTGCGATCAGCACGTGCGAGACCCGGGAGAGCACCACGGGGGCGGAGAGCATGGTCGCCGACACATGCAGCTTCCAGCCCTGGTCGGGCAGCGGGTACGCCTCCGGGGTGACCTTGCACCAGAAGCCGTCCTCGGTGACCGACCAGGCCCGGGTGCCCGTGCGGCCGAGTTCGGCGGTCACGATGTCGCGGAGGACGGCGGGATCCTGCGGACGCGCTTTCACCTGGGCTCACTCTCGGTCGGCGCGGTTGTGCCGCGCGGGCGATGAAGAGCGGACGAGCTCCGTCCGGGGGTGTCCGGCGGATCTCGCTGACTGAGCCCTGACATTCGCCGGGCGTCCTTGCAGACCACTTGTGATCCACTTGAACGCCAGGTGAATGATTATCGGCTTATCCGAAATGCATTCTTATTTACATAAAAAGCCCATATTAAGGTCGGGGAATCCTGCAGAGGGGGCCGGGGCGGAGAGGCGGGTGCCGCCGCTTCGCAGCCGCTTCACAGCCGGGGGAGGAGAGGCGCAGGGGCGGGCGGACGCCGGCGGGGCGGCTCAGACGCGGGCGGGGCGGCGGGCCCTGACCGGGGCGGGCAGGGCCAGGCCGCGCTCGGACCACAGGGCGCGCATGCGGTCGGGGTAGTCGGTGACGATCCCGGCCACGCCCAGGTCCAGCAGCTCCGCCGCCCTGCCGGGTTCGTTGACCGTCCAGGCGGCCACCGGCAGCCCGGCGGCGCCGGCCCGCCGCATGAACTCCCCGTCCACCAGCACGTGCTCGGGTGAGACCGTGGTGCCCCCGGCCGCCGCGGCGGCGGCCGGGACGTCGCCGCCGAAGTCCTCCAGGTGGAGGCCGTCCAGCCAGACGCTCTCCATGGTGTCCTGCTCGATCAGGGCGTAGCGCTGCGTCTGCGGGGCCAGCTCCCGGGCGATCCGCAGGATGCGCCAGTCGAAGCTGAGGATCGCCGCGCCGCCGAGCCGGTCGTGCAGGTCGAGCTCGGCGACCACCATCTCGGTGAGCTCGCGCGGGTCGGAGGAGAGGTCCGGCCGGGTCGGGTCGGACTTGAGCTCCACGTGCAGCCGCACGCCGTCGGCCCCGTAGGCGTCCACCAGGCCGAGCACGGCGCCCAGCGTCGGCATCCGGGTCTCCGGGACCGGGACCTGGGTCGCGGCGAAGCGGTCGTCGGGGTGCTGCGGGAGCCGTACGCCGCATTCCAGGGTGCGGAGCTGGGCCAGGGCGAGCTCGCGGACGGGCAGGCCCACATAGGGGTAGAGGGGGTCGCCGGGGAAGGCCGGACGGGTGTCGGCGCTGGTCAACGCGGAGACGGTGAGGTCGTGGGTGAGCACCAGGCGCCGGTCGGCCGTCATCGCGACGTCGAACTCCAGCGCGTCGACGCCCAGTTCGAGCGCGTGGGTGAGACCGGGCAGCGTGTTCTCCGGGCGGAGCCCGCGGGCTCCCCGGTGACCGTGAATCTCGGGACCGTGAATCTCGGTGTGCACACAGGGACCATACCGACCCGGGGCGCCGATCCCCCGGTACGGCTCGCGCGGCGTCCGCCGAGGGTGCGAGCCGTACCGGGGCGGCGGGTCAGATCAGCGGGCGGAGCTGGAGCGTCTCGGTGCGGCCGGGGCCGACGCCGATGGCGGAGATCGGGGCGCCGCTCATCTCCTCCAGGGCCTTGACGTAGGCCTGGGCGTTGGCGGGCAGGTCCTCGAAGGACTTGGCGCCGGAGATGTCCTCCTGCCAGCCGGGGAGCTCCTCGTAGACCGGCTTGGCGTGGTGGAAGTCCGTCTGGGTCATCGGGATCTCGTCGTGGCGCACCCCGTCGACCTCGTAGGCGACGCAGACCGGGATCCTCTCCAGGCCGGAGAGCACGTCCAGCTTGGTGAGGAAGAAGTCGGTGACGCCGTTGATCCGGGTGGCGTAGCGGGCGATCACCGCGTCGAACCAGCCGCAGCGGCGGTTGCGGCCGGTGGTCACGCCGTACTCGCCGCCGGTGGTGCGCAGCCAGTCGCCCGTCTCGTCGGTGAGCTCGGTCGGGAACGGGCCCGAGCCGACACGGGTGGTGTACGCCTTGAGGATGCCGATCACGCGGGTGAGGCGGGTCGGCGGGATGCCCGCGCCGGAGCAGGCCCCGCCCGAGGTGGGCGAGGAGGAGGTGACGAACGGGTAGGTCCCGTGGTCGATGTCGAGCAGGTTGCCCTGGCCGCCCTCCAGCAGCACGACCTTGCCCTCGTCCAGCGCCCGGTTCAGGATCAGCGAGGTGTCGGCGATGTGCGGCTTGAGGCGCTCGGCGTAGCCGAGGTACTCCTCCAGAACCTGGGCCGGGTCGAGCCCGCGCCGGTTGTAGATCTTGGTGAGGATCTGGTTCTTCTCGCCGAGGGCGATCTCGATCTTCTTCTGCAGGATGCCCGGGTCGAGCAGGTCCTGGACCCGCACGCCCATCCGGTAGATCTTGTCGCCGTAGGCCGGGCCGATGCCCCGGCCGGTCGTACCGATCTTGGCCTTGCCGAGGTAGCGCTCGCTGACCTTGTCGATGGCCTTGTGGTGGGGCATGATCAGGTGCGCGTTGGCGGAGATCAGCAGCCGCTCGGAGGAGACCCCGCGGGCCTGGAGGCCCTCGATCTCGCTCAGCAGCACGCCGGGGTCGACGACGACGCCGTTGCCGATGACCGGGACGACGTTCGGCGACAGCACTCCCGTCGGCAGGAGGTGAAGGGCGTACTTCTGGTCGCCGATGACGACCGTGTGGCCCGCGTTGTTGCCGCCCTGGTACCTGACGACGTAGTCAACCTGGTCGCCGAGCAGGTCGGTGGCCTTACCCTTGCCCTCGTCGCCCCACTGGGCGCCGAAGAGAACGACAGCCGGCATCGTTATTCTCCCACTGCAAAAACGAAAACCCCTGGCGCAATCGCGACAGGGGCTCTTGCGAGGAGAGAATACCCGACCGGGTCCGGAACGGGGATCTCCCCCCTCGCGGAGGGAGACACCCGCCGGTGTCAGCGGCCGGTCAGCGCGGCCGCGGCCTCGGCGCTGGAGTCGCGCAGGAACTGCAGGCAGCGCTCGGCCTCGTCTTTTTCGCCGATCGCCTGGGCGGCCCGGGAGAGCGCGAACAGGCAGCGCAGGAACCCGCGGTTGGGCTCGTGGTCCCAGGGGATCGGGCCGTGCCCCTTCCACCCGGCGCGGCGCAGCTGGTCCAGCCCCCGGTGGTAGCCGGTGCGGGCGAACGCGTAGGAGGTCACGGCGTGCCCGGCGGCGAAGTACTCGTCCGCGAGCGCGGCCCACGCCGCGGGGTGGGCGGGGAAGCGCGCGGCGACGTCGGAGGCCTGGGCGCCGGCCTCCATCGCCTCCCTGGCCTCGGTCATGTCCGGCAGCAGGGTGGGCGGCGGTCCGGCGAGCAGGTTCTCGTGCGAATCCATGTGGGATGTCCTATCTGATGCGCCTGGGTCAGGCCGAGATCGGGCACGGGCGCCCCGGGGGCCGGGGGGGCCCCCCCCCGGGGGGGGCCCCCCCCCCCCGGGGAGGTGCGGCTCAGGAGAGCCTGGTGCCCGCGGACTTCAGGTTCTGGCAGGCCTCGACGATCCGGGCCGCCATGGAGGCCTCGGCGGCCTTGCCGTACGAGCGCGGGTCGTAGGCCTTCTTGTTGCCGACCTCGCCGTCCACCTTGAGCACGCCGTCGTAGTTGGCGAACATGTGCGCGGCGATCGGGCGGGTGAAGGCGTACTGCGTGTCGGTGTCGATGTTCATCTTGACCACGCCGTAGGAGATCGCCTCGTGGATCTCCTCCAGCAGCGAGCCGGAGCCGCCGTGGAAGACCAGGTCGAACGGCTTGTCCTTGCCGTACTTGGCGCCGACGGCGTCCTGGATCTCCTTGAGCACGCTCGGGCGGAGCTTGACGTGCCCCGGCTTGTAGACGCCGTGCACGTTGCCGAAGGTCGCGGCGAGCATGTAGCGGCCCTGCTCGCCGACGCCCACGGCCTCGGCGGTCGCGATGGCGTCCTCGGCGGTGGTGTAGAGCTTCTCGTTGATCTCCCCGACGACGCCGTCCTCCTCGCCGCCGACGACGCCGATCTCCATCTCCATGACGATGTTGGCGCGCGCGCACTTCTCCAGGAGGTCCTTGGCGATCTCCAGGTTCTCCTCCAGCGGTACGGCGGAGCCGTCCCACATGTGGGACTGGAAGAGCGGGTCCCGGCCGTTCGCCACCCGCTCCAGGGAGACGTCGATCAGGGGCCGCATGAAACCGTCGAGCTTGTCCTTGGGACAGTGGTCGGTGTGCAGCGCGACCGTCACGGGGTACTTCGCCGCGACGATGCGGGCGTACTCCGCCAGTGCCACGGAACCGGTCACCATGTCCTTCACCGTGGTGCCCGAGAGGAACTCGGCGCCGCCGGTGGAAACCTGGATGATGCCGTCGCTCTCCGCCTCGGCGAAACCGCGCAGCGCTGCGTTCAGGGTCTGGGACGAGGTCACATTGATCGCCGGATAGGCGAAACCGCCCGCCTTGGCTCGGTCGAGCATCTCGGCGTAGACCTCTGGGGTGGCGATGGGCATCGGTGTCATCTCCCTTAAGACAGCTGGTTGCGGGTCAGTAGGGCGGACGGAGCCTGGCAGGGCACGGCCCTGCGGCCAGTATTCCTGGTTCCCTCCCGCCCCGGTAGCTTCGCCACCGCTCCGTCACGGTGAGAAAGCGAGGCGGTCGTGAAATTCCTTCACCTACCGCTAACCTCCACTGTGTGGGACGCCACAGGTCTGATCCGATGGGTATCGCACGCCTCGTGCTCGCCGCGCTGGCGGGGCTGGCGCTGCTCTCCCTGATCGTGTTCGGGATCCTCTCGCTGGTCGGCGCGCTCGACACGGAGCCCGCGCCGGGTTCCTCCTCCGCGCCCGCGGCCGTGTCCTCGGCGGGGTCCGCCGCCGATGGCTCCGCCGGGTCCTCGGAGTCCTCCGCCGCCACGCCCGGTCCCTCCGCCGGGAGCGGGCCGACCCCCACGGTGCGCGTCGAGTGCGTGCAGGAGAACTGCCCCAGGGTCTTCCTGAAGGTCGCGGGCGGAGACGTGCTGTTCGACCGGGAGATGGCCCGGGGGGAGGTGGCCCAGTCCGCGGAGGAGAAGGTGGACGTGGTGCTGACCGACGCCTCGGCCGTCCGCGTCCAGGAGAACGGGGCCGCGCGTCCCCCGGGCGGTGCGGGGGAGCGGCAGGAGTTCACGGTCACCCGCGAGTAGCCGGGCGGGCCCGCCCGGCGGCCCGGGGCCCGGCCGCGGCCGGACGGGCGCCCGGGAGCGGTCAGGCCAGACCGAGGTCGGCCAGGTCGTAGGCGGTCAGGTACGGCAGGCCCGCCGCGGCGACGGCGGCGGCGGCGCCCCGGTCCACGATCGTGGCCACCGCCACGACCTCGGCGCCCGCCTCGCGCAGGGCCTCCACCGCGGTCAGCGGGGAGCCCCCGGTCGTGGAGGTGTCCTCCACCGCCAGCACCCGGCGCCCGGCGACGTCCGGCCCCTCGATCCGGCGCTGCATGCCGTGGGCCTTGGCCGCCTTGCGCACCACGAACGCGTCGAGGGTGCGGCCCCGGGCCGCCGCCGCGTGCAGCATGGCCGTGGCCACCGGGTCGGCGCCCAGGGTCAGCCCGCCCACGGCGTCGTAGTCGAGCTCCGCGGTGAGGTCCAGCATGACCCGGCCCACCAGCGGCGCGGCCTGCCCGTCCAGGGTCACCCTGCGCAGGTCGACGTAGAAGTCCGCCTCCTTGCCGGAGGAGAGCACGACCTTGCCGTGGACGACGCCCTTGTTCTTGATCTGGGTCAGCAGGTTCTCGCGATCGCTCATGGGACCAAGGTTAGGACCGCCGCGCAGCAGCGCCGATCCGGCCCGCCCGGACGGCGCCGGGGCCGCGGGACCGTCCGGGCCGGGGGAAGTAAAGGCGCCCTCGCGGTTTAGCCATGGCACGGAGTGCGGAATGAACCGGCTTGGCAACGGTCGGTAATCGTGAGGTCACAATGAGTATGGAAGCGTCCCAGGACGACGCCGGGCTGCTCGCCGCGATCCGGAACGGGAACGCGGCGGCCTACGTCGGCCTCTACGAGCGGCACGCCTCCGCGGCCCGGGCCCTGGCCAGGCGGCTCGTCCACGACCCGGCCGAGGCCGAGGACGTCGTGGCGGAGACGTTCACCAAGATGCTCGACCTGATCAGGCGGGACGGCGGCCCCCGGGAGGCGTTCCGCGTCCACCTGCTCACCGCGCTCCGCCGCACGGTCCACGAGCGCAGCCGGAGCGAGGGCGGCGGCACGGCGGAGATCGAGCTGTTCGACCCCGGGGTGCCCTTCGTCGATCCCGCGCTGACCGGCCTGGAGCGCTCGCTGGTCGCCAGGGCCTTCCTCTCGCTGTCCGAGCGGTGGCAGCTCGTGCTCTGGCACGTCGAGGTCGAGAGAGCCGGTTTCGCCCAGGTCGCCACGCTGATCGGCGTGACGGCCGACAGCATGGAGGCGATCTCGTACCAGGCGCTGGAGGCGCTGCGCCAGGCCTGCCTCCGCACGCACCTCGACGAGGAGCCCGAGCAGGACTGCCGCTCCGTGCTGGCCAAGATGGCCGCCTACGTCAGGGGCGGCCTGGCCAAGCGGGAGAGCCGGCTCGTCGACGGGCACGTGGCGGACTGCACCGACTGCCGCGTCGTGTTCATGGAGCTGACCGACGTCAGCCAGGGCATGCGCGTGATCGTCGGCCCGCTGATCGCCGGTCCCGCCCTGAACGGGTATCTCACGGCGCTGCACCGGGGCGGGCTCTCGGAGGGGTTCCTCGGCACGGTGATCGGCTGGGGCCGGGAACCGGCGCGGCGCGGGCGGTTCGCCGCGTCGGCCGGAGCCCTCGTGGCGCTCGCCGCGGCGGTGATGCTCGTGGTGATGGTGGTGGCGGACCCGGTGGTCCGGGACCGGTCCGATCCGTACTCCACCCCGTTCCCCGCCCCGATCGTCACGCCGTCCGGCTCCCCCCGAGATCCGTCGCCCGTGCCGGAACCGAGCCGGCCGGCGGTCGCGGCCCCGCCGCCCGGGCGGAGCGCGACGCCCCGGCCGGTGCGGCGGCTGGTCCCCCGCCTGGTCGCCAGCATCGACACGCTCGGCGCGCTGGTCAGGTCCGAGTCCGGCATGGTGGCGGTACGGCTGCGCAACGCGGGCACCGGCCAGAGCGCGGAGATCGTCGCACGGATCGGCCTGCCCCGCGGGGTGACGCTGCCGCCCGCCGCCCGCAGGGGACGGGCGGTCGCCGCCGGCGGGCCCGTCGCCGCGGCGGGGACCGCGGGAGGAGGGAGGCCCGCCGGCACGACCGACGGCTGGTCCTGCCGGGCCGTGGAGAACGGCGCGCGCTGCGTCCGCGGCCCGCTGGCCCCCGGCCGGTCCACCTCTGTCTTCCTGCGGGTCCTGGTCTCGCCCCGGGCCGCCGAGGGCAGGGCGCTCTCGGTCCGGGTCAGCGGAGCGGGCGCGAGGGTGACGGCCACCTCGGCGGGCGGGGTGCAGGACACCGGGGCCCCGGCGCGCTTCGCCACCGACGGCCGGGTGGTGACCGCGGCGATCGGCAACACCCTCCTGGCGCCGGACTCCCCTGCGGCCCGCCGCAGGTGCGAGCGGGACCGGCGGGGGAGCGGCGGCGGGCCGGAGGTGCGGGGAGCCCGGGTGGCGCAGGTGGTGGAGAGGGGCCCGCGGCCGGAGGGAAGCCGTGGAGCACCGGCAGCACCGGGGAGGCAGGGAGCACCGGGGAGGCAGGGAGCACCGGGGACGTCGGGGGTGCCGGAGGCGCCGGGAACGTCGGGGGTGCCGGGAACGTCGGGGGTGCCGGGGGCGCCGGGGGCACCGCAGCCTCAGGGGGCCCCGGGGGGGCCGCGCCTCCTCGACCGGGACCGGGACCCGTCGACGAGGAGTTCGAGCGCGGCCCGGCTGGCGCTGCCGCCCCGGAGCAGGATCGTCTGGGCCGGGCTCTACTGGTCGGGGAACGCGCCCGCCGCCGGTCCGGTCCGGTTCAAGGGGCCGGGCGACGAGGGCTACCGGCTGGTGCGGGCCTCGCGGACGGCGGAGGGAACGCTGGCGTCCGGCCGGGTGTACCAGGCGTTCGCCGACGTGACCCGGCTGATGGGCCGGCTCCGCGGGCAGTACTGGGTGGCCGACGTGCCGATGGGGGACGGCCCGGGGGAGGACGGCACGGCCCGGCACGCCGGATGGAGCCTGGTGGTCATCGCGGCGGACCCGCGCCGGCCGTACAGCCGGGCCGTCGTCGTGGACACCGTCACCGCGGTGGACCGGGGCAGCCCCGCGCGGGTCCCGCTGGACGGGCTGGCGCCCGTCGCCGCGCCCGCCCGGGTGGACCTGGTCGCCTGGGGCGGCGCGGCCGGGATCCGGGGCGACCGGGTGGCGCTGGGACGCCGCGCGCTCCGGCCGGAGGGCGGCGGGCGGGACGCGGGCGACGCCTTCGACGGCTCGTCCACGGGGGCGCTCGGGACGGGCGCCACCCTCGGGGTGGACGTCGACGGGTTCCGCGCGCTCCTCGGCGGGAGGCCGGTGCTGAGGGTGAGCTCGCGGCGCGATTCCGTGATCTTCGGGGTGGCGGTCGTGAACGTGCAGGCCCGTTCGTAATGAACGGCCTCAAGAACGGGACAAACTGGTACGGTCTGCGTGAACGCTCCGGCAGATGGTCGGACGAGGGTGGAATCGTCGGGATTCGCCTTCGGATGATCAGCTACTTGATTACCCTGGGACAGGGCCGCCTGCCCGGTCTCCCAGGGGCACTTTCAGGCTTGTCTGAGCCGTACGGTCGGGCCCACGTAGGAAGGGCGGTGTCGCGTGGATCGCTGCGCGCTGTTCGTGGACGCTGGCTACCTTCTGGCCGACGGCGCCATGGCCGCGCACGGGACCCGTCGCCGTGAGGCGGTCTCGTGGGACTACGCGGGCCTGCTGCAACTGCTCACCGACCTGTCCAGGGAACGCACCGGGCTGCCGCTGCTGCGCTGCTACTGGTACGAGGCGACGGTCGAGGGCCGGCACACCCCCGAGCACGACGCGCTGGCCGACATCCCGGGGCTCAAGCTCCGCCTGTCGCGCATCCGCCCCGGCCGCCGCGAGGGCGTGGACGCCCAGGTCCACCGCGACCTGATGACGCTCGCGCGCAACAACGCGATCTGCGACGCGGTCGTGGTCAGCGGTGACGAGGACCTGGCCCAGGTGGTCTGCGACGCCCAGGACCTCGGCATCCGGATCACCGTCGTGCACATCGCGGCCGACGGCGGCTGGGCGGTCTCCCGCTCGCTCCGCCAGGAGTGCGACGACCTGATCGAGATAGGCGGCGGCCACCTGCGGCCGCACGCCACCCTCACCACCGGGACCACCGAGCTCCCGGCGCTGGGCGCCGGATCCTCCTCCGGCGGCGGCGCCGTGCAGGGCGGCGTCCCCGTGCCGATCGGCAACGGACTCCCCGCCGGGAACTACGCCGCCCCGGGCGGCGGCTCCCCGGCGGGCGGTCACTCCGCGCCGGGCGGCGCCGCTCCGGCGGGAGGCTACGGCGCGTCGAACGGGAGCGTCTCCGCGGGTGGCCAGGCGGTCTCCGGCAACGGCGTCGCGCAGGGCGGCGCCACCACTTCGGGCAACGGGGCCGCGCCGGGCGGCTCCGCGTCCCCGCCGCCCTCCCGCTCCAACCCGTCCTCTCCCGCGCTGCCCGCCTACCCCGGCTACCCGCAGGAGTCGCCGGGCACCTCGCCCGCCCAGGCACTCCCGCAGGCCTCCGCTCCCGTCCCGGCGCCGGCCCCGCCCGCCGCGAGCCCCAACGGCCCGACCGGTCCCACCCCGCAGTACACCTCGGGCGGCACCGGCGGCATGTCGAGCTACCAGCCCGTCGGCCCCTACACGGGCCCGCAGCCGATCGGCGCCTACACCGGCCCGCAGGCCGCCCCGGTGCCCGTCCAGCACACCCCCACCGGCGGCGCGACCACGCTCTCGGACGCGGTGAAGGCCGCGCACAAGGAGGGGCACGACTTCGGCGAGTCCGTCGCCAAGGACGCTCCGGCGCTGTGGCTGGAGGCGGTGCTGGCCCGCAAGCCCCGGATGCCGTCCGACCTGGAGGCGCGCCTCCTGCAGGGGTCCTCCCTGCCGATCGACTTCCTGCTGCACGACGAGGTCCGCCACGCGCTGCGCCGCGGTTTCTGGGACGCCCTGGAGCAGGCGCGCCACTGAGCGGGCGTCACCGTCCGGGACGGGTTCTCCGGGTCTTCTCGCGGCCGGATGGCCATAATCTGGGCATAAAGGATCATTTCAGGTGTTTATGGGCTTCTAAGCAGGCCTTTTGCGGGATATTTCAATAAATGGGAGGATGCTCAGCCACGGGCGGGGTCGGGGGGACCGTGACACGTCTTGGGCATGCACGACGAACCCTGGGCGGGACCGCCTTGTGTTGATCCGTGAATGGAGTCGCTCGTGTCCCGATTCAACTTCCGGCCGGTCGCGGCGTCCGCGCTGGCGACGGCCCTGACCTTCTCGGCCCTGACCGTCGCGGCCACGCCGGCCGAGGCCGCACCCTCCACGAAGGCGTCCGCCGCGGCGGCCGCATCCGCCGCCCGGCCCTATGCCAAGGTCACTTGGCACAAGCGCCTCCGGTACGGCAACCCGGTCACCTACAACTGGCGGGTGACCGACAGCCACCAGCTCGCGGGCTCCGAGCTCGTCATGTACACCCGGGTGAACCGGAAGGGCATCAGCAAGATCCGCATCACCCGGAAGGCCCCGGGCGGCCGCTGCGGCGTGGAGCGGGACGGCTCCGACTACAACATCTACTGCATCCTCAAAAACCCCGAGGACTGGAAGAAGTTCTACATGAGCTTCAAGGTCTGGCAGCGCGGCTACTCCAGCCTCATCGCCGACCACTACTGGCGCGCCGTGGAGCTCGGCGGCGGCTCGGTCCGCGACTACACCAGCCTGATCTCGTCCAGCGACCGCATCGGCCGGTCCACGACGAGGTTCTACAACTAGGCACCGGGCCACGGCCGGTCGCACGGGCCGTGGTGATCCGAGGAGCGGCCGGCCGTACGGCGCCGGCCGCTTCTTCTTTTTGCGGTCGTGTTCCGCGTGGGTCGGTGGTCGCCGTGGCTCCGGTGAGGTCTTCCCGCTGGGTGAGACCGTGGCTTCGGCGGGGGTCGTCCGGCCGGGTGTCGTCGGGTTTCTGTGGGGCTGCTGTCCTGCGCATGGTCGCGCTCCGCGAGCGGGTATTCCGGCCGGCTCGTCGCAGTGGGCCTCTCGTACGGCGGGCCTGTCGGCTGGCGGGCGCGCGGGGTCGCGCCTTTGACGCCGGCCTCCGTACCCGCCCGCCCCCAGCACCCCCGTGCCGCGACGGTGCCCCCGTGCCCGCAGCACCCCGGTGCGGGCGGTCCCCCGTACCCCAGCACCCCCGTACCCCAGCACCCCCGTACCGGGGGTACCCGCCTGCTCGCGGCGCCCCCTCTGCGGACGGTCCCCGTGCCCGCATCATCCCCCGGAGAACGGGCGGGCGGCCGTGCGGCCCTCACCTGCGGGGTCAGACGCTGAAGGGGCCCTGGTACTCGGTGTAGTCGGAGACGCCGTCGCCGTTGAGGTCGACGCGGACCTCGTCGGTGTAGCCGTCGCCGTTGTGGTCGAGGTAGACGACGTCGGTGACGCCGTCGCCGTTGACGTCGTAGCGCTCCTCGTCGGCCACGTAGTCGCCGTCGGTGTCGATGAGCTGGGCGTCGGTGCCGCCGTCGCCGTCGGTGTCGTAGTAGTCGGTGGTGGTGACGTCGAAGTCGGCGCTCATCTGCGTGCTCCCCGTATCTGTTCGGTGTGGGTTCGTCAGATAAGAGGCGCGGGACGCGGGGTTTGTTACAGCGGCCTTCCAAGATTTTTCCCGGAGTCCCTTCGCGCTCGTGCCGGACCGTGATCGCCGGGTCTTCGGGGAACGGGGTGCCGCCAATCGTCCATACCTCGACTTCTCCGCGCCCCGCCGCTCCGTCAACGGGAACCGCCCTCCCATTTATAGGTCGAGTGACCTATAGTGGGGCCATGAACGATGATCTCCAGTTCGACCCTGAGGGCCCGGTGCTGTTGGTGGGCGGATACGGCACGGTCGGCGCAGAGCTGGCCAGGCTGGCCGCGCCGTACTGGCCCCTGCTGCTGACCGGCCGCTCCCCGGAGCGCGGCGCGGCCCTGGCGGAGGAGACCGGCGCGTCGCTCCGCCGCTGGGACCTGGCCGACCCGGCCCCGTTCGCGGCGGCCGTGCGTGCCGTCGTCGGCGTCGTGAACGATCCCGGCGACCGGGTGCTGCGCGCCGCCGTACGGGCCGGGATCCCCTATGCCGACGTCACCCGGTGGACCGCGCGCCTGCAGCGGGCGGTGACGGTCGCCGCGGTGGAACGCCCGGCCGCACCGGTCCTGCTCTCGTCGAGCTGGATGGGCGGGGTGAGCAGCCTGGTGGCCGCGGCGCTCGCCACGGAGCTGGGCGGGGCCGAGACCGTCGAGATCGCCGTGCGCTGGGACGCGAAGGACCGGGCGGGGGCGGACTCGGTGGAGTTCATGGACCGGCTCGGCCTGGACTACGAGATCACCGAAGGCGGGCGGCTCCGCCTGGTGGCCCCGCTCAGCGACGTCCGCCACGTCGTGATCGGCGCCTCCCGCACGCGCGTGGCCCGCATCGACACACCGGAGCAGTTCACCCTGCCGATCACCCTCGGCGCGAGCACGGCCGTCACCCGGATCGGCTTCGACTCCCCCGCCATGACCTCGGCGCTGCTGGCCGTCAAGCGGTCGGGGTTCTTCCGGTGGGGGCGCGGCGACCGCTGGACGGCGGCCCGCCGCGCCCTGCTGTACTCGCCGGGGGAGGGCGGGACCGCGCAGGTGCGCGTGGACGTCACCGGCCCCGGCGGGGCGCGCACGGCGACGGTCACCGACCCCCGGGGGCAGGCCCGCCTGACCGCGGTCGGAGCCCTGATGGCGCTGCGCAGGATCCTGGGCGCCGACGGCGCCGCCCCGCAGGCGGGGATCGCGTTCCCGGAGGCGACCCCGCGGCCGCAGGACGTCCCGGCCTTCCTGGAGTCCCAGGGAGTCACGGTGACCGTCACGGACACGGAGACGGCCACCGGGCGGGCCGCATGACGCCGCCCGGACCGGGCCTGTCGAAGGACCGCCCGGTCCCGCCGACCGCCAAGGGCGGCGACCGGCGGGAGAAGCTGCTCGACGTCACCGAGGACATCCTGGTGACCAGGGGGAACGCCGAGCTGTCCCTGCGCGCTGTCGCGGCCGGGGCGGGGGTGCGTCTCGGCCACCTGCAGTACTACTTCCCGTCGCGAGCCGACCTGATCAACGCCGTGCTGGCCCGGGTCCTCGAACGCTCCCTCCGGCAGGTCTCCGAGATCACCGGCCCGGAGGCCGAGGGGGATCCCGTGCGTCGCCACGACCCCGTACGGCCGGTGCAGGATCCCGTGGAGGAAGACGACCGGCCCATCCGTGATTCCGTACGGCCGGTGCGGGTTCTCCTCATGCAGCACCAGGACGGTCGGCTCGTCCGCCTGTTCACCGAGATCTGGGCGATGGCCGCTCACGACGAGGGCGTCGCCACCGCCGTCCGGGCCTTCTACCGGGACTACACGGGACACGTGGCGGAGTTCGTCCACCGCCTGGCTCCCGGGCTGCCGCGGCAGGCCTGCCGGGCTCGGGCGGAGACGTTCGTCATGCTGGTCGAGGGCGCCGCGCTGTTCCGCTCGGGCATCGCGTCGGAGGCGTCGGCCGAGACGGACGCCGAGCTGCTCAGGACCGCCGTCGCCCTGCTCGGCGGGGATCCGCCGTCCGCGCCGTAGCGTGCCCGGCCTCAGGTCGCCGAGGCGCTTGCGGCATCAGCCGCCGTTTTCCGCCGTCCCGTTCCGGGCGGCGGCGATCATGGCGTGATGCCGCACGACCTCCTGAATGACGAAGGCGAGGAACTTCTCCGCGAAGAGCGGATCCAGTTGCGATTCCATCGCCAGGCGGCGCAATCGCCGGATCTGCTGTCTCTCCCTTTCCGGGTCGGCGGGCGGCAGGTTGTTCGCCGCTTTCAGCCTTCCCACCTCCTGGGTGCACTTGAAGCGCTCTGCCAGGAGAAAGATGAGCGACGCGTCGAGATTGTCGATGCTCTGGCGGAGGACCGACAAGCGCTGAGCCACCTCGGGACCGACGGATCGCGGAGTTTCTCCGAAATTCGACTCGTTCACTCCGGTCCCTTGGTCGCTGCATTCGGCATATGGCTACATTAACGGAACAACGGATCGTTCCAGCCGATCCTCGGTGTGGTGGACTCCGCCGTCGCCGGCCGCCGCTCTGGCAGGATGGCGTCCACCGTCGTTTCTCTGATCAAGGACGACCCGGCCGACCGGGTGAGAAGAGGTGCGCAGTGCCCGGCCCGCTGGACGCAGGCGATCCCGAGCGGATCGGCGGTTACCCGCTGGCCGGGGTGCTGGGCGAGGGCGGCCAGGGAGTCGTCTACCTCGGGCGGTCGCCGTCGGGCCGGCAGGTGGCGATCAAGGTGCTGCACGCGCGGACGGCGGCCGACCCCAAGGTCCGGGAGCGCTTCCTGCGGGAGGCGGAGGCCGGCCGCAGGGTGGCGGCCTTCTGCACCGCCAGGATCCTCGACGCGGGCGTCGCCGGAGGACGGCCCTACCTGGTCAGCGAGTACATCCCCGGACCGTCCCTGCACGCCCTGGTCACCGGCGACGGGCCGCGGACCGGCAGCGGCCTGGACCGGCTCGCGGTCACCACGCTGACGGCGCTGGGCGCGATCCACCGGGCCGGCATCGTCCACCGCGACTTCAAGCCCAAAAATGTGATCATGGGGCCGGAGGGCCCGGTGGTCATCGACTTCGGCATCGCGCGTGTGCTCGACCGCACCGGCACGACCTCGGAGCTCGTCGGCTCTCCCGCCTATCTGTCGCCCGAGCAGCTCGGCGGGGAGGACGCCGGTCCGGCGTCGGACGTGTTCGGCTGGGCCGCAACGATGGTCTACGCCGCCACCGGCCACCCGGCCTTCCCGGGAAACATCCAGGCAGCGGTGATGAACGCCGTCCTGACCCGGGAGCCCGACCTGTCCGGCGTCCCCGCCCACCTGCGTCCGCTGCTCGCCGCCTGCCTGGCCAAGGACCCCGCCGCCCGGCCCGCGGTCACCGCCCTGCTCGCCGACCTCACCGAGCAGGGGCCGCCCGCCGGGGAAGGCCCCCTTCCCCGGCGGGAGACATCCGCCCGGCGGGTGCGCTCCGCCGCGGCCGCCGTGTCCGCCGCCGCCCTCCTGCTCGTCGCGGCCTTCTGGCTCCAGGAACCGGACGTCTCAGGGGAGGCGGCGTCTCCTTCCGGGACTCCTCCGGCCCGGACCTCCTCCCCTGGAGGCGGTACGCCATCGCCCGGGGGAGACCCGGCGTCCTCCGTGCTGCCGCCGGCGCACTCCGCCCCGGTCTGGACGGTGGCGGCGGCGCGCCTGGAGAGCGGCCCCGTCCTCGTCTCGGGCGACGGCAGCGCGGTGCGCGTGTGGGACCCGGCCACCGGCGAGCCGGTCGGCGAACCGCTCACCGGCCACACCGACGGCGTCTCGTCGGTCGCGGTGACCGAGCTGGACGGCCGCCCGGTGGTCGTCTCCGGCGGAGACGACCGCACCGTCAGGCTCTGGTACCCGGCCACCGGAGAACAGCTCGGCCCCCCTCTCACCGGCCACACGGGCTGGGTCGAGTCCGTGGCGGTGACCGAGCTGAACGGTCACCCCGTCGTCGTCTCGGGCGGTTACAAGGGCGCCGTCCTGGCATGGGACCTGGTCACGCGCAAGCCGGTCGGCACGGCGATCGACCACCCCGGCGGGATCGAGTCGGTGGCGGTGGCCGAGCTGCGGGGCCGCAAGGTCGTCGTCGCGGGCAGCCGCGACCACACGGTCCGGACCTGGGACCTCCTCACCGGCAGACCGGCCGCCGCCCCCCTCGCCGGCCACGGCCACGAGATCCACACCGTGGCGGTGGCCGAGCTGGACGGCCGCCCGGTGGCCGTCTCCGGCGGCCACGACCACACCGTCAGGCTCTGGGACCTGACCACCGGCAAGCCGCTCGGCCCCCCTCTCACCGGCCACACCCGCGAGGTCATGGCGGTCGCGGTGGCCGAGCTGGACGGCCGCCCGATCGTCGTCTCCGGCGGCCACGACCACACCGTCAGGCTCTGGGACCCGGCCACCGGCAAGCCGCTCGGCCCCCCTCTCACCGGCCACACGGGCGGAGTCGTGTCCCTCCTGGTGACCGAGTGGCAGGGCCGCCCCACCCTCGTCTCCGGCAGCCAGGACAGGACCCTGAGAACCTGGCCCCTCTGACGGACGCCCCCCGGAGGAGACCGGCCCTGAGCTCCTTCCCGCCGCCGGAATGCGGCGGCGGAACCCCCGCACCCCTCAGGTGAGCGCGTCGAAGCCGGAGCGGAGGTGGTTGACGCGGTCGGTGAGGTCGGACAGGGGGCCGGTGATGGAGGGGTCGCCGGTCTTGCGGGCGAGCTCCCGGACCCGGGTGAGCTCGTTCTCGACGGCGGTCAGGCGGCTGGACAACTCGGGGAGCACGGCCGCCTGGTCGCCGGATCTCCCCGGGGGGAGCTCGGCGGCGAGACGCTCGCGGAGCAGGGAGGCCTGCTCGGACAGGCGCCGGTTCATGTTGTACAGCTCGACGAAGACCGAGACCTTGGCCCGCAGCACCCACGGGTCGAACGGCTTGGTGAGGTAGTCGACCGCACCGGCCGCGTAGCTGCGGAAGGCGTAGTCCGGAGCGCTGTCGACCACGGTCAGGAAGATGATCGGGATGTTCCGGGTCCGCTCGCGGCGCTTGATGTGCGAGGCGGTCTCGAAGCCGTCCATGCCCGGCATCCGCACGTCCAGCAGGATCAGCGCGAAATCACTGCTAAGCAGGGCTTTCAGCGCCTCTTCGCCGGACCGCGCCCGGACCGGGACCAGATCGAGGGAACTGAGGATGGCCTCGAGGGCGATCAGGTTCTCCTCCCGGTCGTCGACCAGGAGGATCTTGGCTCGGTCGGGCATCGATCACGCCCCTTCACGGGAGTCAGCGGCCGGCGTCCGGCCCCGGGAGAGCCAGCCGCGCAGGCGTTCGAGCAGACGGTCGACGTCGACGGGCTTGGGGACGTAGTCGGAGGCACCGGAGGCGATGCTCTTCTCCCGGTCACCCTGCATCACCTTGGCGGTCAACGCGATGATCGGCAAGTCGGCGAACTGCGGCATCTGGCGGATCGCCGAGGTGGTCGCCCAGCCGTCCATCTCCGGCATCATGATGTCCATCAGGACCAGGGCGACGTCCTCGTTGCGTTCGAGCTGCTCGATGCCCTCCCGGCCGTTCTCGGCGAAGACCACCGTGGCGCCGTGCCGCTCCAGCACGCTGGTCAGCGCGAAGACGTTGCGGATGTCGTCGTCCACGATCAGGATTTTGGCGCCGCCGAGGGGGTCGTCGCCCGTCCAGTTCTGGCCGCCGTTCTCCGATGCGTGCGGGACCGGCAGGGCCGTCTCCTGCGCCGACGGGATCTGCGGCAGCTCGGGGAGCTCCCCCGGGGCGCCGATGACGATCTGGTCGCGGGCGGCCCCGGAGTTCGGGATGGCGGCCCCGCCGTCGCGGGAGGCCAGCGGCCCCCCGTAGGACGGCGGCAGGTAGAGGGTGAACGTGCTCCCCCGGCCGACCTCGCTGACCACGTGGACCTCGCCGCCGAGCAGGCGGGCGATCTCGCGGCAGATGGACAGGCCCAGGCCGGTCCCGCCGTACTTGCGGCTGGTGGTCCCGTCGGCCTGCCGGAACGCCTCGAAGATGATGTCCAGTTTGTCGGCCGCGATGCCGATGCCGGTGTCCACCACCTCGAAGGCCAGGATGCCGTCGGAGCCGCGCAGGGTCTCGTCCATGAACGGGGCGTCCCGCTGGGAGTGGATCACGCGGAGCCGTACCTCGCCCTTGGGGGTGAACTTGATCGCGTTGGAGAGCAGGTTGCGCAGCACCTGCTGGAGACGCTGCTCGTCGGTGCGGAGCTCCTGCGGGACCGACGGGTCCACCTCGACCGCGAACGACAGGCCCTTGTCCCGGGCGAGCGGGGCGAAGGTGGCCTCGACGTAGTCGACCAGCTTGGGCAGGGAGACCTGCTGGGGGTGGATGTCCATCCGCCCGGCCTCGACCTTGGACACGTCCAGGATGTCGTTGATCAGCTGGAGCAGCGCGGAACCGGCGCCGTGGATGGTCCGGGCGAACTCGACCTGCTGGGCGGTGAGGTTGCCCTCGGCGTTCTCGGTCAGCAGCTTGGCCAGGACCAGCAGGCTGTTGAGCGGCGTGCGCAGCTCGTGCGACATGTTGGCGACGAACTCGGACTTGTAGCGGGAGGAGACCGCGAGCTGCTCGGCCCGCTCCTCCAGCGTTCGGCGGGCCTGCTCGATCTGGAAGTTCTGGATCTCGATGGCCCGGTTCTGCTTGGCCAGCAGCGCGGCCTTGTCCTCCAGCTCGGCGTTGGAGCGGCGCAGTTCCTCCTGCTGGCGCTGGAGCTCCTCGGAGCGTTCCCGCAGCTCGGTGGTGAGGCGCTGCGACTCGGTGAGCAGGTCCTCGGTCCGGGAGTTGGCGATGATCGTGTTCATCGTGACGCCGATGGTCTCGACGAGCTGGGTCAGGAAGTCGTGGTGGACCTCGCTGAACTCCTCGAACGAGGCCAGCTCCAGCACGCCCAGCACCTGGTCCTCGAACAGGACCGGCAGCACGACGATCTGCGCCGGGACCGAGGTGCTCAGGCCGGTGTCCACGGTGAGGTAGCGGGCGGGGACGTTCCTCAGGATGATCCGCTTGCCCTCCATCGCGGCCTGCCCGACGATCCCCTGGCCGGTGGCGAAGCGCTGCCGGGGGCCGGTCCCGGCGCGGGCGCCGTACCCGGCGATGAGGTGCAGGTCGTGGTCGCCGGCGGGTTCGGCGAGGTAGAAGGCGCCGTAGTGGGCGGAGACCAGCGGGGTCAGCTCGCTCATGATGAGCTTGGCGACCTCCATCAGGTCGCGGTGACCCTGCATGAGCCGGGAGATCCGGGCCAGGTTGGACTTGAGCCAGTCCTGCTCCTGGTTGGCGGTCGTGGTGTCGCGCAGCACCGCCACCATCGTGTTGATGTTGTCCTTGAGCTCGCCGATCTCCCCTCCCGCGTCGACGGTGATCGAGCGGGTCAGGTCGCCCTGGGCGACGGCGGTGGTGACCTCGGCGATCGCGCGGACCTGGGTGGTGAGGCGGCCGGCGAGCTCGTTCACGCTCTCGGTGAGGCCCTTCCAGATGCCCTCGGCGCCCTCCACCCGGGCCTGGCCGCCGAGCTGGCCCTCCGAGCCGACCTCGCGGGCCACGCGGGTGACCTCCGCGGCGAACGAGGAGAGCTGGTCGACCATCGTGTTGATGGTGGTCTTCAGCTCCAGGATCTCGCCCTGCGCGTTCACGTCGATCTTGCGGGTCAGGTTCCCCTTCGCGACCGCGGTGGTGACCTCGGCGATGTTGCGGACCTGGGTGGTCAGGTTGTTGGCCATGACGTTGACGTTGTCGGTGAGGTCCTTCCAGACCCCCGAGACGCCGCGCACGCGGGCCTGGCCGCCGAGCTGGCCCTCGGTGCCGACCTCGCGGGCCACGCGGGTGACCTCGTCGGCGAACATCGACAGCTGGTCGACCATGGTGTTGAGGGTGTCCTTGAGCTGGAGGATCTCGCCCTGCGCGTCGGCGGTGATCTTCTTGCTCAGGTTGCCCTGGGCGACCGCGGTGGAGACCGCCGCGATCTGGCGGACCTGGGTGGTCAGGTTGTTGGCCATGAAGTTGACGTTGTCGGTGAGGTCCTTCCAGACCCCCGAGACGCCGCGCACCTGCGCCTGGCCGCCGAGCTGGCCCTCCGAGCCGACCTCGCGGGCCACCCGGCTCACCTCGGAGGCGAACGAGGAGAGCTGGTCGACCATCGTGTTGATGGTGGTCTTCAGGGCGAGGATCTCGCCCTGCGCGTCCACGTCGATCTTGCGGGTCAGGTCGCCGTTGGCGACCGCGGTGGTGACCTCGGCGATGTTGCGGACCTGGTAGGTCAGGTTGTTGGCCATGAAGTTGACGTTGTCGGTGAGGTCCTTCCAGACCCCCGAGACGCCGCGCACGCGGGCCTGGCCGCCGAGCTGGCCCTCGGTGCCGACCTCGCGGGCCACGCGGGTGACCTCGTCGGCGAACATCGACAGCTGGTCGACCATGGTGTTGAGGGTGTCCTTGAGCTGGAGGATCTCGCCCTGCGCGTCGGCGGTGATCTTCTTGCTCAGGTCGCCCTGGGCGACCGCGGTGGAGACCGCCGCGATGGCGCGGACCTGGGTGGTCAGGTTGCCCGCCATGACGTTGACGTTGTCGGTGAGGTCCTTCCAGACCCCCGAGACGCCGCGCACCTGCGCCTGGCCGCCGAGCTGGCCCTCGGTGCCCACCTCGCGGGCCACGCGGGTGACCTCCTCGGCGAAGGCGGAGAGCTGGTCGACCATCGTGTTCACGGTGTTCTTCAGCTCGAACATCTCGCCGACCGCGTCGACGGTGACCTTCCGGCTCAGGTCGCCCCGCGCGACCGCGGTGGTGACCAGCGCGATGTCGCGGACCTGGGCCGAGACGCGGCTCGACATGGTGTTCACGGCCTCGGTGAGGTCGCGCCAGCTGCCCGACATGCCCCGCACGTTGGCCCGGCCGCCGAGCCGGCCCTCGGTGCCGACCTCGCGCGCCACGCGCGTCACCTCCGAGGTGAACAGGGAGAGCTGGTCGACCATCCCGTTGATCGCCTTGCCGAGGCGGCGCACCTCGCCCCGCGAGCCCCGGTCGAGGTCGATGCGGCGGGACAGGTCTCCCTTGGCCACCGCGTCGATCACGTCCGCGGCTCCGGTGACGGGCCCCACCAGGGCGTCGATCAGGGAGTTGACCGAGTCGACGCTCTCGGTCCACGAGCCCACGCCGGGGCCGGGGGAGAGGCGTTCGCCGAACCGGCCCTCCCGGACCACCTCGCGGCGGACCCGGTGGAGTTCGTTGGCCAGGTGCTCACGGCGGTCGGCGACCTCGTTGAGGAGCAGCCGGATCTCGCTCAGGATCCCGGGAGGCGCGTGCGGGACCCGCCGGCGGAAGTCTCCGTCCCTCCACGTGATGAGTGTCTGGAGGATCGGCTGCAGGTCTGATTCGCTGTAGCGCCTCTCCTCGACGTCGGGCATCGCGTCGGCCGTGGTCATTAGACCTCCTTGACTCCCGTGGGGGGCAACCGCGGGCAAGCCCAGTCTGTCACGATGCGCAACTCGTAGTCCCGACATCGATTTACCGCATGTCAGCCCGGAGTGTGGTAGTCAGGGAACAGTGACCAGTGTTCCCCGGGCCGTCCTGGCCGCGACCTTCGCCCCAGGAGACACGGCCGTGCCCGCGGCCAGGCGGTTCACCAGGGAGGTGATGACCGCCTGGGCCGCCGTGTCCGTGCTGGACGCGGCCGAGCGGCTGGCGGCCGAGCTCTCCGCCCAGGCCGTGGACGGCCCGTTCGAGGTGGTCTGGAACCACCTGGGCGACGGCGTGCAGGTCGAGGTGCGGCAGAAGAGCGTCCAGGAGGCGGGGCCCGGCAGCCCCGGCGTGGCGGTCGAGGAGTGGGGGGTGTCCTTCGCCGGGCAGCACCGCACGCACTGGGCCCGGCTCGCGCTGCCCGGCGCCTTCGGGCAGGTGACCACGGAGTGGGCCGAGGAGGAGCAGCGCCGCGGGCCGATCGGCTGGCTGGGCTTCCTCGCCGACGCCAGCGACCTGCTCGCCGGCACCCTCAACCCGGACATGGTGCCCGCGATCATCGCGCAGATCGCCGTCCCCCGGCTGGCCGCCTGGTGCGCGGTCTACATGTGGACCGAGAGCGGCGGGCCGCAGCGCCCGGCCTACCTGTGGCACACCGACGAGGCGCGCATCGACGGGCTGCGCGAGGAGCTGGCCGGCGTCCGGGTCCCGGAGACCGGGGGCTCGATGCAGCTCGGCGACTCGCACGTGCTGGTCGTCCCGCTCCTCGCCCGCGGGCGGGCGCTCGGCGCGATGTGCCTGGGCCGGTCCGACCGGTTCACCGACGACGTCATCCAGTACGCCGGCGACATCGGCCGCCGGGCCGCGCTCGCCATGGACAACGCCCTGCTCTACGCCCAGCAGGCCGAGGCCAACCGGGCGCTGCAGCGCAGCCTGCTCCCGCCCGACGAGCCCCGCGAGATCCCGGGGCTCGACTCCGCCGTGGTCTACGAGCCGGCGGGCGAGACCAACGAGGTCGGCGGCGACTTCTACGACCTGTTCGCGGCCGGGGACGGCAGCTGGCGGTTCGCGGTCGGCGACGTCTGCGGGACCGGGCCGGTGGCGGCCGCGGTCACCGGGCTGGCCCGCCACACGCTGCGCCTGCTCGCCCGCGAGGGGTACGGCGTGGCCGCGGTCCTGGGCCGCCTCAACCAGGCGATCCTGGAGGAGGGCGACCGGGCGCGGTTCCTCACCCTGCTGCACGGGGAGATCACACCCGTGTCCACCGGCCTGGAGCTGCGGCTGGTCTCGGCCGGGCACCCGGAGGCGCTGCGGCTGAAGCCCAACGGCGCGGTGGAGCCCGTGGTGACCTCCCAGTCGCTGCTGGGCGTCTTCCCCGAGGCGACGTTCGAGGCGGACCTGGTCCACCTGGACCACGGCGACGTGCTGCTCGCGGTGACCGACGGGGTGACCGAACGGCGCCAGGGCAGCAGGCTGCTCGACGACGACGGAGGGCTGGCCAAGCTGCTCGCCGAGTGCGCGGGCCTGTCGGCGGGGGCGGTCGCCGCGCGGATCCGCCGGGCGGTGCAGGAGTTCGCCCCCGAGCCGAGCGCGGACGACATGGCGATCGTGGTGCTGCGCGCCCGCTGAGTCCCCGCGCGGCGCCGGCGCCCGGCAGGGCGGCGCCGGGATCAGCCGGCCGGCTTCAGGTGCCTGCGGGCGAAGTCCAGCTGGGCCGCCATCTGGGCGATGCGCTCGGAGACGACGAGCGAGCCGTGACCGGCGTCGTACCGGTAGACCTCGTGCTCGTGCCCGCGTCCGGCGAGCCGGGCCACGTAGCTCTCGATCTGGCGGATCGAGCAGCGGGGGTCGTTCTCCCCGGCCAGGATCAGCAGCGGCGCCTCGACCCGGTCGACGTAGGCGATCGGCGAGCAGTCCGCGTAGCGCTCGGGCTGTTCGGCGGGCGACCCGCCGAACAGCGCGCGGTGGTAGGCCCGCAACGACTCGGGCTCGTCCTCGTACGCCACCAGGTGGTCGGCGATCGGCACCGCCGCGATGCCCGCGGCCCACGCCTCCGGCTGCGTGCCCAGGCCCAGCAGGGTGAGGTAGCCGCCCCAGGAGGCACCGGCCAGCACCAGCCGCTCCGGGTCGGCCAGGCCCCGCCGGACCATCGCCTCGCGGACCGCGGCCACGTCGGCCAGCTCCATGTGGCCGACCTCGCCGGCCAGGGCGTCCCGCCAGGCGGAGCCGTACCCGGTGGAGCCCCGGTAGTTGACCCGCACGACCGCGAAGCCGTGGTCCACCCAGGCCGCCACCTGCGGCACGAAGGAGTCGTCGTCCTGCGAGAACGGCCCGCCGTGCAGGAGGAACACCGTGGGGTACGGCCCGGCGCCGCGCTCGGGCCGGGAGACCAGGGCGTGGATGCGCCCGCCGGGACCGTCCACGTCCACGTCCTCGGCCGGGACGGACGGCGGTGCGGACGACCCCGCGTGGTTCACCACCACCTGGCCGTTGCTCGATCGGATCACCGGCGGGTGGGCGCCGCTGGACCAGGAGTACTCCACCGAGCCGTCCGGGCGGGGCGCGGCCGCGTCGATCATGCCGTGCCTGGTCTCGATCGGGGTGAGCACGCCTCCGGCCAGGTCGTAGCGGTGCAGGTGGGTGCGGCCGCGGTTGGCCCGGACCACCAGCAGGGAGCGGGCGTCGCCGTACCAGTCGGCGGTGATCTCACCGGGGTCGGGCAGCCAGATCTCCCGCTGCTCGTCGCTGACCGGGTCCCAGACCAGCGGCTCGCGGCGGCCCCGGCGCTCGTGCAGGGCGAGCAGCCGCCGGTCGCCGAAGACGGGGGCGAAGCGCAGGCCGACGATGCCGCTGCCGGGGCCGTCGCGCAGCTCGCCGACCGTCTCGCCGCACTGCCGTACCACCTTCAGCGAGGGGTGCCGGGCGTCGCCGTGCTCGCTGTGGTTGATCGCGATCAGGGCGCCGTCGAGGGAGACGGCGGCGACGGAGGCGTCCTCGGCGTGCTCGTAGACCACCTTCGCGGGGGCGCCCGGCCGTACGACGCAGACGGTGAAGCCCCTGCCGGGACGGGCCATGCCGATCACCGCGTCGCCCGTGGCGGCGAGCGCGATGCCGACGGGGTGGCCGGGTTCGAGGTCGACGGGCTCGTCCGGGCCGCCGGTGAAGGGCTGGCGCATCCAGCGGCCCCACTCGTCGCCGTCGGTGTCGGCGAACCACCAGATCCACTGGCCGGTGGGGTCGATCGTGCCGTGGGAGGTTCCCTTGGGGCGCGAGGTGACCTGGCGGGCGGTGTTCTCCGACCGGTCCCAGGCGTAGACCTCCCAGGCGCCGGAGGCGTTGCCGCGGTACACGGCGCGGGTGGGGGCCTGCCGCGCCCACACGGGGAGCGTCACGCGCGGCGCACGGAACCTGGCCTGCCAGCGTTCCTCCGCCTTCATATGGCGCGTCCCTCCGTCAAGGCGTCGATCGTGCCGGACGGATGCCGGCCCGCCGGATTACCGTCCAGTATGTCGTTCGTAGAGGTGATTTGCGCTGGGAATGTAGGAATTTCGGACTAAATGCCACTTCAGTAACATGCGTCACGAAGGTGCTTGTCAAGGAAGCCGCTTGATCATGGACGGCGTTCAAAGGTAGACAGGCGGAAAGAAGCAGTCACTTCGCTACTTTCGGTTAATTCTGTGATTTTCCTCCGTATGTCATTCGATTCCGTGTGCCAGGCGCTCGGCCCCATGCCCACGACGGCCTCGACCGCGGCGCGGTCCAGGGCCATCGGGAACTCGTGCGTGCTCCGGCCGGTCTCGGCGAAGTGGCCGCTGAGGCTCTCGGCCATCCGGCGCTCCTTCGACTCGTCCACCGAGAGCAGGCCCAGCCGCTCCACCAGCGGCTCCAGATGCCGCGACGTGGGAGTCACGACGACGAGCGCGCCGCCGCGCCGCAGCACGCGCGCGAACTCCGCCCCGTTGCGGGGGGCGAAAACGTTGATCAGGACGTCGACGGAGCCGCCGCGGACCGGGAGCGGCCGCCACACGTCGGCCACCACCGCCCCCAGCCTGGCGTGCGCCCGCGCGGCCCGCCTGGCCGCGTGCTTGGAGACGTCCAGGGCGATCCCGGCGGCCTGCGGCAGGCGGTCGAGCACCCGGGCCAGGTAGTAACCCGTCCCCGCCCCCGCGTCCATCACCACGGCGCGGTCCGCGTCCCGTCCGCCCGCGATCTCCCCCGGACCGCCCCCCGCGCCGCCGCCCGTCGTACCGCCGCCCCCCGCGCCGCCGTCTTCCCCGCCGCCGGGCCCCTCCCGCTCCGCCGATCTCCCGCCCGCCGTCCGCAGGGCCGTACGGCAGGCGTCGGCGACCGCGTCCGCGAGGGAGGCGAAGTACCCCGCCCCCAGGAAGCCGTCCCGGGCGGCCACCATGGCCGCGCTGTCGGCCGTCCCCGGGACCTGGGAACCGGTCAGCAGGCTGACGTAACCCTGGCGGGCGACGTCGAACGCGTGCCCCCGCGGGCAGCGCAGCGCCCGCTCCCCGGTCTCCAGTCCGTCCCCGCAGACCGGGCAGGCGAGGTGTTCGACGATGTCAGACAGCATGTCTTCATCATCCCGTCTCCGGAGGGCGCGACCGGACCGTCGTCCCGCGCCTCTACGATGGCTCGCCGCGCCATGAACCGATCATGGCGGTCCCGACGGGAGAGGAACCCGCCATGCCCGAGAGCCCCCCGGTGCCCCCCGCCGGGACGGCGGCGCGTCTGCGGCCCCGGAGGGCGGCGTGGTTCCAGTGGGCCGCCGCCTTCGCCGTCGCGGTCGCACCGGCCTTCTACTGGACGTTCATCGGCCCCGACTCCTACAGCTACGGCTACGGCTGGGTCGGCGAGCCTCCGAGGTGCCCGGGGCACGCGTTCATGGAGGAGCGCGGCTACGGGATCCTCGGCGCCGTCTACGAGGTGCCCTTCTTCGGGTTCGGCGGCTCGCCGCTCATGGCGGGGGCCCTCGCGGCGTGGCTGGCGGGGAACCGGCAGGGCATGCCGCGGATCGGCCGGACCGCCGCCCGCCTCGCCGCCGCCGTGATCGGCCTGATCACCCTGCTCCCCCTCCTGCCGACGGGGCTGGACATCGCGCTGAACGCCGAGTGCCTGGATGTGTGGGGCGGTCCCTTCATCGTCCTCACCGGCGTCGCGCCGGGGCTGACCGCCTCCGTCTCCGTGGCGCTCATGCTGCGCGCCGTACGGCCGCCGCACGCCCGCCGCTCCCACGCGGTCCGGGCCGCCCTGGTCCTGCTCATGCTGCCGCTCCCGGCCTTCCTGCCGGTCTCCGACACCGTTCCGGGCAAGGTGTCCGGTCGTGAGGAGTGCTTCTCCACCGGCCTCGGATTCCCCGAGGACGCCGCGGCGGAGGGCGGGGGCGCGGGGGACGGGGACCTCGAGAAGCGGTTCGTCTGCGTGGCGCGCGAGGGCCCGTGGGGGCAGGGAGGGGTTCCGGAGTTCGCCGGAATGCCCGACGAGCAGGTGCTCTCCTACGGCCGCCACCTCTGCGCCGCGGTGGTGCGGGCCGGCGGGGACGCGCGCGATCGCGCGCCGTACGCGTCGCTGGGGCTGACGTACGAGGTGGGGCTGGCCGAGTCGCTCAAACTGATCTGCCCGCAGGTGGTCGCCGTGGAGAAGGCCAGGGCCGAGCAGGAGCGCCTGGCCGAGGAGCGCAGGCAGGAGGCGCTCGAGGCCAAGTGCGCGGCGTATCCGCCGCACCGGCCGCGCATCCGGCCGGTGCGGCGGGCGGCGGGCGCCGTGCACACCGACTACAACGCCCTCGTCGCCCTTGAGGACGAGGACGTCGAGATGATCGAGGCCGCCCCCCTCTGGGTGGAGGGCCTCGCCGGGGCCGAGGCCGGGGTCCTCCAGGTGACGGTGGCCAACGAGTTCGCGACCGTCTGCGTCACGGCGGAGGCCTACGACCGGCGGCCCCCGCTGGAGCGGCGCGGCTGGGACCTGGTCAGGGAGATCCCCTACCGGAGCACCCGCGGGAAGCTGACGTTCGTCGACTTCTACGGGGGCAGGAGGCTCGTCAACCTCACCGTCGCGGGCAGGGGCGACTACCGGGTCCGCGTCCACGTGCGCGGGAGCGGGAAGGCGGCGGCGAACTGGGAGGAGGACGCCGTCGAGCAGTTCTTGATCATGGTTTATCCGGCTGGCGGCTCGTTTCGAAACGAATGACGTGCCGGCTGGTGACAGCCGCACCACCCGCGGAAGATCAGCGGCATGTCTTCCCCCGGCCTTGTTCCCGGCGGTCCATGGGAACGCACAGCCCCGGGATCGAACGCCCTGTCATCCGGACAGGCAGGTGAAGAAGCGGCGGATGTCCTCGCCGAGCAGGTCCGGGGCGTCGTGCGCGGCCCAGTGGCCGCCGCGGTCGAACTCGTGCCAGGACACGATGTACCGGTGGTCCCGCTCGGCGAGTCTCCGGACCGGGCGGAAGTCGTGGGCGAAGCTCGCCAGGCCGATCGGGAACGTGGTCGGGTTCGGATACGCCGAGGCGCGGTCGTTCTCGTGGTGGAAGCGGGCCGCGGACGCCGCGGTGCCGGTGAACCAGTAGATCGAGGCGTTGGTCAGCACCACGTCCAAGTCCACACCGGCCAGCGACCGGCAGATCCAGGCGAGCTGACCGGCCGGTGAGCCGGTCGGCCCGTGGCGGAGGACCCGCGGTCGCTCCTGCCGAGCCCCGTCGTGGACGGCGGCGCCGACGGAGGAGTGCGGGAGGTCCGGGTACCCCATGCCCTCCGGAGGAGGACCCTGCGACTCGGCGGGGTCACCGGAGGGGAAGATCTGGTTGACGTGCACGGCGATCACGTGTTCGGGATCGATCCGGCCGAGCACCGGCGAGATGACCGAGCCCGCGTCGTTCCCGTGCGCGCCGTACCGGTCGTAGCCGAGCCGCCGCATCAGCTCGGCCCAGGCCCGGGCGACGCGCACGGCGTCCCAGCCCTTCCCGCGGGTGCGCCCGGAGAAGCCGAACCCGGGGATGGACGGGATCACCAGATGGAAATCGCGTGACAGCGGCTCGACCAGGTCCAGGTACTCCACGAAGGTGCTGGGCCAGCCGTGCGTGAGGATGAGCGGCGTCGCCGCGGGGTCGGCCGAGCGCACGTGCACGAAGTGGACGGTCTGGCCGTCGATGACGGTCGTGAACTGCGGATAGGAGTTCAGTCTCGCCTCCTGCGCCCGCCAGTCGAAGGAGTCGCGCCAGCGCTCGGCGAGGTCCCGCACGTACGCCGGAGGCATGCCGTACCACCGGTCCGGCCGCACGGGGCCGGACGCCGGCCGGTCGGCCGGTTCCGCGGGCGGCGGTCCAGCGGTCCAGCGGGTGCGGTCCAGGCGGTCGCGTAGATCGTTGACGGCGGCTTCCGGGATCGCGATACGGAACGGCCTGATGTCCTCTGCCATGCCTCCACGATCCGGGTTCGGGCAGGCATGGCGGCAGTGCCTGGTGCACCGGTCCATCTGCCCATCGCATGACATCCACGTGCAAAATGCACATAATCATGAATTCCGCGGGTGATCGGGGGCCGGATGAGCAGGTTCGGCTGGACGCTCGTCCTCGCCATGATGTGCACCCTCGCCGTCGCCCGCGTGGGAGACTTCCTGCGCGAACCCCTCCCCGCCCGGGACACCGCGCTCGGTGTCGCCGCCATCGCGGCGGTCGCGGTCCTCCACGTGGTGATCGTCATGCGGCCGTGGCGGCCGCAGCTCCTGCTGGCGGCCCAGGCGTTCCTGGTCTTCGCGCCGTACCTCGCGCTCGGGAAGGCGTGGGGCCCCCTCTCCGGCTTCCTGGGCGCGGCGGTCCTGCTGACCGTGCCCGCCCCGCTGTCCTGGCCGCTGTTCGCGCTCACCACGGCCACCGACACCGCCATCGGCGCCTACCGCGGCTCCGATCCGCTCTCCGCGGCGGGCATCGCGATCGTCGTCCTCAACACCGGTCTCGGCATGTTCGCCGTCACCCACCTGGCAAGACGGCTCGACCAGGCGACCGGGCAACGTGAACGACTCGCCGCGCTCGCCGCTGAGCGCGAGCGGCTGGAGAGCGCGGCCCGCCTGCGCGGCACGCTCGGAGCCGAACTGTCCACGATCATCCAGCTGATCCACGACGGCCTGACCGCGCCGACCACGGGGCGGCTGGTCCGCGTGGCCGACCTCGGCCGTACGGCGCTGGCCACCGCACGCACGATCGTCGACGCCCAGCGCGTGGTGGTGCCGGCCGTGCCGCCGGCGCCGGACACCGACCGGACGGCGCGGATCCGGCCCCGCCTCGCCTGGTGGTTCCTGGTCCTCATGCTGGCCGACCACTCGGCCATCGCCGTGATCAGCCTCGCCCTGGAGCCCCGGACGGAGGCGGGCGTCTGGGCGCTGGCCGGCTCGTTGACGGCGGTCTCGGTGGGGCTGCAGCTGTATCACGGGGCTCCCCGCGCGCCCGGCTCCGAGCCGCGGGCCTGGCCGTGGACCCTCACCCTGCACGGACTCGTCGTGGTCATCGCCGCGGCGATCCCGTTCTGGTCGCCGCAGTCCATCCTGGCCCCGCTCCTCCCCGTGGCCGGCGCCGCCGTCGTCCGGCTGCGCCGCCTCTGGGCATGGGCGATCCCCCCGCTCTTCGCCCTCATGCCGACCCTCGTCTCCGGCCGGCACTGGACCGGTGCCGGCGACTACGTCTACTGGAGCGCGGGCGTCATCGTCATCACCATCCAGGTATACGCCCTGTGCCGCATCCCCGAAGTGACCCGCGAGCTCGAGGAGACCAGTGGCGACGTGGCCCGTGTCGCGGCCGTCACCGAACGCCTGCGCCTGGCTCGCGACCTCCACGATCTGCTCGGCATGAGCCTGTCGGGGATCAGCCTCAAGGCCGAACTCGCCGCCCGCCTGCTGCCGACGGACCCCGATCGCGCCCGGCGCGAACTCTCCGAACTGCTCGTCCTGGCCGAACGCGCCCGCGACGAGGTCCGCTCCCTCACCACCGAGCTCTTCCTGCCGGAGGAGCTCGCGGCCGCCCGCTCGATCCTGGAGGCCGCGGGCCTGCACGTCACCGTCTCGACGTCCGGACCGCCTCCCGACGCCCCGCTCCTGGCCGTCGCCCTCCGCGAGGCGGTGACCAACGTCATCCGCCACTCCGCCGCGCGCACCTGCCGCATCTCCGTGGTCTCGGTCCCCGGCGGGGTACGGCTGCGCGTCACCAACGACGGCCTCGCGCCGGCCGTACCAGAATGCCCGGGAACCGGGCCGGTGACCGCACCGGAACGCCGGGGGACCGGGCTGGCCGGCCTCACCGAGCGCATCACCCGGGCGGGCGGGCGGCTGGACGCCGGTCGGCGCGACAGCACGTTCACGCTCACAGCCAGCCTGCCGCAGTAGCGATGCGGATCGCGTCCACCCGGTTGCGCGCTCCCAGCTTGGTCACCGCCGAAGCGAGGTAGTTCCGTACGGTGCCATAGCTCAGGTGGAGCTGCGCGGACACCTCGCGCGGTGTCGCGCCGGACGCGGTCAGGCGCAGCACGTCGGCCTCCCGGGCGGTCAGCGGGCTGCCCGCCACGGCCAGCGCCGCGTAGGCGAGCTGCGGGTCGACCACCCGCCCGCCCGCGGCCACGGTGCGGATCGCGTCGGTCAGGTCCTGCGGCCGGGAGTCCTTCACCATGAAGCCCGCCACCTGCGCGGCGATCCCCCGGCGCAGGTTCCCCGGCTGTCCCACCGCGGTCAGGATCAACGTCCTGCAGTCCGGGAGCCTGTCGCGCAGCTCCGCCGCCGCCTGGAGGCCGTCCATCCCGGGCAGCTCGATGTCGATCACGGCGACGTCCGGCCGGTGCTCCAGGGCGGCGGGGACGATGCGGTCACCGGACTCGACGGCGGCCACGACCACCATGTCGCTCTCCAGCCCCAGCAGGCCGCACAGCGCCTCACGCAGGATCCGCATGTCCTCGGCGATGAGCACCCGAATCATCCGCACCTCATCGCTCAGATCGCACTCGGCAGCCGCATCCGCCGCAGCCTATCGACCTACGGGCCGCTTCCCCAGCGCACCGGCAGCGCCCGCCCGCCGCCCTGGACGGCGTCGGCGGCCGTAAGAGGCGATAAGCAGGACGCAAGCGACTTTCAAGTGGCTGCCGGTACAAATGGTGTTCATGAGGAAGAGAACTGTCATCGGTAGCGGGTTGCTGGCGCTCGTGCTCGCGGGAGGACTGACCGGGACGGCGCAGGCCGCCGCCGGGGACCGCGTGCACCACTGGGGCCCGGTCCAGTCCAAGAGCGGACACGGCGGTTACGCCAAGGCCGACGTGTGGCTGAGCGACTTCCGCTCCGAGCGGTTCGTCGTCTCCGGCAAGCTGTACGACCGCGACGGCCACTCCGGCCACTGCGCCTACATGCGGGTGCGGTTCCACTACAAGAGCGGCGGCACCGGCTGGTCGCAGGTCCGCTACACCTGCTCCACCAAGGGCAAGTCCTTCAAGCTGTCCTCCGACGGCGAGGTCACCCGGGCGGACGTGCGGGTCTGCCTGGTCAGCTACCGCACCAACGGCATCTTCAGCTGCTACACCGACCCCATCAAGGCCTCCACCGTCGCCAACTGGCCCCGGTGAGCCGGACCGGCTCCCGCCAGCCGAGAGGAGGGAGGTAGCGGAAAGTAATGCGACATTCACGTTGAGGTCAACGCGGTGTATCCTGGTTCCTGTGACCGCACAATGTACGTACGCTGACGTCGTGACCAAGGACGAGCGCATCAGCCTGCGAGTGGACACCAAGACGAAGAGGCTGTTCGAGGCCGCGAGCGAGGCGGCGGGTACCTCTGTGTCGGCGTTCATCTTGGATGCCGCGACCCTGGCGGCCCACCACGCGCTGGCGGACCGTACGGTCTTCCGGCTGAACGAGGAGCAGTGGGCGGCCTTCGACGCCATGATGAACCGGGAACCGCGCGACATGCCCAAGCTCCGTGAGCTGCTCAACACGCCGACCATCCTCGACGGGATCGAGTGAAGCTCACATCCGTCGAACTCCTCAACCGGGAGCACCGACTGGAGGAGTTCGACTGCGGTTCGCAGGCGCAGAACGACTGGTTGCGGCGTCACGCGTTGCAGTCCCAGTTCGGAGGGATGTCGCGGGTCTACGTGGTGCGCGATGTGGACGCCGACGAGGTGGTGGGCTACTACGCACTGGTGGCGGGGCAGATCAGGCCGGATGAGGTCCCGGCGCGGTTACTGAAAGGCGCTGGACTGCATGCCCAGCCCGTGGTGCTCCTGGCCCGGCTGGGCGTTGATCTTCGGGTGCAGGGCATAGGGCTCGGTCGGGCACTGGTTACGGATGCGATGCGCAGAGTGACATCGGTGGCGGACCAGATCGGCGTGCGCGCTCTGCTGGTTCACTGCGAGGACGACTCGGCCCGGGACTTCTACCTGCGGCTGGCGGAGTTCGACGTCAGTCCGGTGGATCCCCTCCATCTGGTTCTCCCGATCAAGAACATCCGGCGGTTCGGCGCACCGAAGAGCTGAGCCGATGCTCCGGGGGCCGAGGAGCAGCAGTGTGCCGTGCCGGTCCGGGCCGCCGAGCGTGTCCAGGTACGAGGCGGGCCGGACCCCCCGAATAGGAGATGAGTAGCGGGCCGGTGCGAGACACCGTCAGATGCTCTGGCGGATCTGGTCGAGGAAGGCGGCGTTGGAGGGCGTCTCGCGGAGGCGGTCGGTGAGGAGTTCCAGGGCCTGCTGCCTGTCCAGACCGCCGAGGGTGCGGCGGAGCCGCCAGGTGAGCCGCCGCTCCTCGGAGCCGAGGAGGATCTCCTCGCGGCGGGTGCCGGAGGCGTCCAGGTCCACGGCGGGGTAGAGCCGCCGGTCGGCGAGGTCGCGGCGCAGGCGCAGCTCCATGTTGCCGGTGCCCTTGAACTCCTCGAAGAGGGCGTCGTCCAGCCGGGACCCGGTCTCCACGAGGACGGTGGCCAGGATGGTCAGCGAGCCGCCGCCGCGGAGGTTGCGGGCGGCGCCGAAGAACCTGCGCGGGGGCAGCGTCGCGGCGGCGTCCAGGCCCCCGGAGAGGGTGCGGCCGCCGCCCGGGGCGAGGTTGTTGTAGGCGCGGGCCAGCCGGGTCAGCGAGTCCAGCAGCACGACCACGTCCCGGCCGCTCTCGGCCAGGCGCTTGGCCCGCTCGACGGCGAGCTCGGCGACGGCCGTGTGGTCGCGGTCGGCGCGGTCGAAGGTGGAGGCGGCGACCTCGCCCCGGACGGACTCGCGCAGCTCGGTCACCTCCTCGGGCCGCTCGCCGACGAGCACGACCATGAGGTGGACGTCCGGGTGGTTGCGGGAGACCGCGGCGGCCAGGTCCCGCAGGACCATGGTCTTGCCCGCCCTGGGCGGGGCGACGATCAGGCCGCGCTGGCCCTTGCCGACCGGGGCGAACAGGTCGACGATCCGGCCGGTCAGCGACTCGTCCTCCAGCCGGAGCCGGTCGCTGGGGTGGACCGGGGTCATGTCCGCGAAGTGCGGGCGCGTCCCGGGTCCCGCGCCGGTCCCGACGCCGTTCACGGCCCGGACCTCGACCAGCCGGTCGTACGGCCTGCGCGCGGTGGCGGCGACGTGGTCGCCGGGGCGCAGGCCGTACTGCCTGACCTGGGCGAGCGGGACCTTCACGTCATCGGGGCCGGGGAGGAACCCGCCGGTCCTGAGGTGGGCGATCTTGTCGCGGACGTCGAGGAGACCCGACACGGTCTCGGCGGGAGCGGGAGCGGGAGCGGGAGCGGGGCTGGGACTGGGGATGAGGGCGGAGGCGTCGCGCTTACGGGAGCGCGGGGGCCTCTTGGCGATGGTTTCCGTGGTCATGTGCGACCTTTCGGGAGGGAGCTCGAAGAGCTCGGGGAACGCGGAATGCGGGGAGTCCGGAGAACACCGGGGTGCGGGGACGGAGACCGTCCCGGGCATCGCGTCGGACGTGGACGCGCCGGGCGTGCGGGTGGAAAACCGTCTGCCATGACAGGCGCGGGTGGAAAACCGTGTGCCGCGACAGGCGCGGTCGTGGGAGAAAAGGGGCGGATCGTTCGCACGCGGCTTGGCCGGAAGTGCGTCACACCCGCTATCACAGTAACATGCCCGTCCACCGCCGCAAGGAGATCGCATGCCGTACCAGCCCATGACCGTCGCGGGTGTCGAGGTGTTCCCGCTGAGGGACGCCGTGGGGCCGATGGGCGAGAGCATCCGGCGGCCGCTGCCGGAGATGTTCCCCGGCGGCTGCCACCACGACGGTGACTGGGTCCTGCACTTCCGCTGCTACCTGCTGCGCGACGCGGCGGGCCGGACCGTGCTGGTGGACACCGGCATCGGACCGGAGGACTCGCCCGCCGCGAGCTGGGCCCCCGTCCCGGGAACGCTGGCGGCCGAGCTCGCGCGCGTGGGGACGGCTCCCGGGGACGTGGAGGCGGTGGTCATCACCCACCTGCACAGCGACCACGCGGGCGGGGCCGTGGCCGACGGCGCGCCCGCCTTCCCGAACGCCGAGTACGTCCTGCAGCGGGCCGAGATCGACGCGGCCTCCGGGGCGGTCCTCGACCGCATCGTCCGCCCGCTGGGCGAGCGGGTCCGGGTGGTCGACGGGGACGCGCAGATGTTCTCCGGCATCGGGGTGGTCCACGCCCCCGGCCACACGCCGGGCCACCAGATCGTCCGGGTGGGTGAGCTGGCCCTCACCGGTGACCTGCTGCTCCATCCCTCCCAGCTCGCCGACCCGAAGGTGCCCTACCTCTACGACGACGATCCCGAGCTCGCCACCAGGACCCGTATCGAGGTGCTGGACCGGGTCAGAGCGGAGGGCGGCCTGATCGGCACCGCCCACTTCCCGGAGCCGTTCACCCGGCTCTCCTGACGCCCTCCACCCGTCCGGCCGTCACTCCGACCTGGTTCTGTCATGGGGATTTCACGGTCCATTGACACTGGGAAAACGCTTTCCCTATGGTGTCCCCTGCATGCCTGCACGCATGTGTTCACTCCTGTGAACGGTGAGTACTCGCTGGGGGGAATCCAGAGCGCGGGTCGTGAGACCCGCTGGACCAGCAAGGAGCTCGGCAGTGAAGAGCAGATTCAGCAGGAGGGCGGCCGGCGCGGCCGTCGCCGGCGCGGTCGCCGCCTCCGGATGGGCGGTCGCCGCCTCGGCGTCCGCCGCCGCGGCCCCGGCACCCGGCGCGTACACGCTCGTCAACGTGGGCAGCGGCCTGTGCCTGGAGGTCCCCGGCGCCAGTGCGTCCGCCGGCGTGCAGCTCGCGCAGTCCGCCTGCGACGGCGCCTCCGAGCAGACCTGGAACCTGGTCGCCTCCGGCGGCGGTTTCCAGCTCGGGGCCGCCCACAGCGGCAAGTGCGCCGGCGTCGCGGGCGCCAGCACCTCCGCGGGCAAGGCCGTCCAGCAGGAGAACTGCACCGGCGCCGCCTCCCAGACCTGGAAGCCGACCGCCTCCGGCGCCGACTGGCAGGTCGTCAACGCCAACGGCGGCAAGTGCCTCAACATCAAGGACAACTCCACCGCCTCCGGCGCGCCGGTCCAGCAGAACTCCTGCGACTCGGCCGCGACCAAGCAGTGGAAACTGCTCCCGGCGGGCTCCGGCACCCCCACGCCCACCCCGACGGTGACGCCCACGGCGACCCCGACCGCGACGCCCACAGTCACCCCGACGGCGACCCCGACGGTCACCCCGACCGGCTCTCCGGGCAGCGCCGCCGGCCTGGTGGGCTTCGCGACCCTGAGCGGGCACGGCCGTACCGGCACGAACGGCGGGGCCGGCGGTGAGACGGTGACCGTCGGCACCTACGCGCAGCTCGCGGCGGCCGTCTCCGACGACGTGCCGCGGATCGTCCGGGTGTCGGGCACGATCACCGGCACCGGAGCCAAGATGCTGGACGTCGGCTCGAACAAGACCGTCATCGGTGTCGGGACGACCGCGACGATCAGCGGGTTCGGGCTCGACGTCAACGGCTGGGGCCCGGACGAGGTGGCCTGGGGCGGGGACCTCTGCGACCCCGCCGAGAAGGACCGGTTCACGCGCGTCCAGAACGTGATCATCAGGAACCTGACGTTCCGGAACTCCGCCGACGACTCGGTCAACGTGCAGTGCTACTCGCACCACGTGTGGGTCGACCACAACACCTTCCACACCTCCTACGACGGCTCGGTGGACGTCAAGCGCGGCTCCGACCTGGTGACGGTCTCCCGCAACCGGTTCATCGCCACGGACAAGTCGATGCTGCTGGGCCACAGTGACGGCAACGGCGCGCAGGACAGGGGCTACCTGCGCGTCACCTACCACCACAACTGGTTCGACGGGTCGAACACCCGCCACCCGCGGGTGCGCTTCGGCTACGCCCACGTGTTCGCCAACTACGTGGACGTCGAGGACTACTTCATCGGCCTGGGCGCGGGCGGCCAGGTCTACGCCGAGAGCAACCACGTGAAGGGCGCGAAGACCATCACGGAGGACTTCGGCGACACGAGGCTGACCTGGACGGGCAGCAACGTCTACGACGAGGCCACGATCACGCGGGCGCAGGACAGCGGCAAGACGCAGAGCGACTGGCTGCGCGCCGACGGCAGCGTCCCGCCGCCGCCGTACGCCTACTCGGCCGGTTCCGCGTCCTCCGCTCCGCCGGCCGCGGGCGCCGGCGTCGCCGGCGCGGACCTGATCCCGTAGCGGTCCCGCGTCCCGGCCGCCTCCCCGCGCGTCCTGACCGTGCGCGGGGAGGCGTCCCGTACGGGCCTCCCCCCTTCGCACCCTGACCGTGTGAAGGAGGGAGGCCCTGCTCTGACCGGCGCCCGGCCGCGGGCGGCCTCAGGCGCTCGGCTGGACGGCGAGCAGGCGGCGGGTGATGGTCCGGTAGCGCAGGACCTGCACCGCCCCGAGCACCCAGAAGGGATACTGTACGGCGAACGCCCAGCGGAAGGCCTCCGGGCCGGTTCCCCCGGCCAGGTCCAGGGCGATGCCGACCAGCGCGATGACCGACATCGACGCCACGAAGCCGCCGCCGTTGACGATGCCGCTCGCCGCGCCGATCCGGGCGGCGGGGTTGAAGGTCCTGGCGTAGTCGAAGCCGATCATCGAGCCGGGGCCGTTGGCGGCCAGGACCACCACGAGCACCACGAGCAGCCAGAGCGGAGCCCTGCCCGGCCAGGCGAGCACGGCGGTCCACGCCCCGGCGGTGGTGCCGATCACGCCGAGGACCAGCCGCGAGCGGTGGAACGGGAAGCGCCCGGCGAGATAGCCGAGCAGCGGCCCGCAGGCCATGCCGCACAGCGTCAGCGTGGACAGCAGCACGCCCGCCGTCTCGGGGGTGAGGCCCTGGGCCTGGACCAGGAACGGGTATCCCCACAGCAGCAGGAACGCCGCCGCCGAGCACTGGGTGGCCACGTGGGTCCACATGCCCAGGCGGGTGCCGGGTTCGGCCCAGGCGGCCTTCAGCCCCGGCGGCTCCTGCCCGTCCCGGGCCGGGCGGGAGTCGCGCAGGACCGCCAGGAGCAGGACCACGGCGACCGCGCCGAGGACCGCGGCGGCCAGGAACGTCGGCGTCCAGCCGTACGAGCGCAGGGAGTGGATCAGCGGGACCGCCGAGACGAGCGCGCCGAGCTGCCCGATGATGCCGGTGAGCTGGACCAGCAGCGGGTTGCGGCGCGCGGGGAAGTGCAGGTTCACCAGCCGGATCACGCTGATGAACGTCATCGCGTCGCCGCACCCGATCAGCGCCCGGCCCGCCGCACCGGCCGCCAGCCCGCCGGCGAAGGCGAAGACCAGCTCGCCGCAGGCCATCACGGCGGCTCCGACGACCAGCATGCGCTTGGAGCCGAGCCGGTCGACCAGCACGCCGACGGGCACCTGCATGCCCGCGTAGAACAGCAGCTGGAGCATGGCCAGCAGCGAGAGCCCCGACGGGCCCACCCCGAGGCGGGCGGCGGCCTCGATGCTCGCGACGCCGAGGGACTGGCGGTGGAAGACGGCGATGACGTAGGCCAGGACACCCGTGGCCCAGAAGATCATCGCTTTGGACCGTGGCGTCATGAGCTGAATATTACGTTTGCGAACTTTGTGAACGTGCTGAGGGGTGGCCTGTGTCGGTGCCGGGAGGTAGCTTTGAATCAGGCGCGGTCCCGCGCCCGACCCCCTTCACCGGTGCTCACGCCACCGGCTCGCGGGGGTAAAGGGGACCCTGGAGTTCTCGGGACGCCGGCTGCACATGCCCTGGATCCGGCGGGGCGGCGGGAGCGTGAGTCCCGGCGCGACGCCGTGTCAGGAGCATGGGATGACCAGCAGCAAGTCCTTCAAGAGCCGCGTCCGCACCCGCATGGCCAAGACCGGCGAGAGCTACGCCGCCGCCCGCCGCAACCTCGTTCCCGCCGGAGAGCCCGCGGACTCCCGCCCGGTCCCGGTGCCCGGTACCCCCGCCGCCGGGGAGCGGGCGGCCGTCCCGGAGGAGCGCGGAGCCGCCGCTCCCGTGCCCGGCGAGCCGCCGGTCGCCGCCCGTGGCGCGATGCTCCCCGACGACGTGGTGGTCGCGCGGACGGGCCGCTCCCACGACGAGTGGTTCGCCCTCCTGGACGGCTGGGGCGCGACCGCCCGCCCGCACGGGGAGATCGCCCGCTGGCTGGTCGAGGAGCACGGCGTCGGGGGATGGTGGGCGCAGAGCGTCACCGTCTCCTACGAGCGGGCGCGCGGCCTGCGGGCCGCTGGCCAGTCGCGCGGCGGCGACTTCTCGGTCGGCGCGAGCAAGACCGTCGACGCCCCCGCCGAGCGGGTCATCGAGGCCTTCACCGACGAGGACCTGCGCGCCCGCTGGCTCCCGGACGCCCCCCTGGAGATCCGCACCTCGCGCCCCGGCAGGTCCGTCACCGCCAACTGGGAGGGCCGGGCCGCCGTCACGGTCGGCGTGGTCGTCAAGGGGGAGCGGAAGACCCAGCTCGGCATCCAGCACGGCAAGATCCCCGACGCGGCGGCGGCCGCCGAGCTGAAGGCCTACTGGCGCGAGCGCGTCACCGTCCTGAAGAAGCTCCTGGAGAGCTGACCCGCGGTGCGCGGGCGGCGCGCCCTCAGGAGGGAGCGCCGCCCCCGCGCGGGCCGGGGTCCCGGGTCCGCGCGGCCGGCCCGTCCGGCGTCCCGCGGCGCCCGCCCCGCCTGGGATAGCGGATCAGGAGGCCGGCGTGGACGTCGTGGTCGCCGAGGGCGGCGTAGGTGTGCGGGACGTCCGAGCGCCAGGTGACGTACTCCCCGGGCCCGGCCGTCAGCGGGGCGTCGGCCGGCCCCGCGCGCAGGGTCCCGGCGAAGACGGTGAGGTGCTCGGTGACGCCCTCGGGGTGGGCGGGAGAGGTCTGGGAGGATCCCGCGGGGAAGACCAGGCGGTAGAGCTCGTAGGTGGCGCCCTCCTCCTCGAAGGCCTGCAGCAGCACGCCCTGGACGGCGGTGCCGTGCACCACGGGGCCGGTGTCGACGACGGCGGCCAGGCCCACCCCGAGCTGGGCGGTGACCGCCCAGAGGGTCTCCAGCGTCGGGTTGCGGGTGCCGTTCTCCAGGCCCGACAGCGTGGCCTTGCCGACCCCCGCCCGGCGTGCGAGTTCTGACAGTGAAATGCCACGCTCCTCCCTTAGCCTGCGGATCCGTCGCCCTACGGCTGAGGTGTCGGTATCCATGGCCGAACGGGAGTTTTGTGCGCCGGGCTTCATGAAGCTATCGTGCTACAGACGGCTGTTCCGTTTACGGAACGACCGGAGGGCGCCCGGTGGAACGGCGGACGGGCCGAGCCGTCCGCGGGGCGTTCGGCGGAACGACCGGAGAAGGGCGCCGGACGGAGCGGGTCGTCCCGCGCCGTCCCCGAGCATTCGGAGGATCACGGATGGACCGCCTGCTGCAGCCGGTGCTGGCCGGTGTGGTGACCGCGCTCGTCGGCTTCGCCAGCTCCTTCACCGTCGTGCTCGCCGGGCTCCGCGCGGTCGGCGCCGATTCCGGCCAGGCCGCCTCCGGGCTGCTCGCGCTCTGCCTGGCCGTGGGCGGGACGGCGATCTGGCTGGGCCTGCGGACGCGGATGCCGGTCGCCATCGCCTGGTCCACGCCCGGCGCGGCGCTGCTCGTCTCCACCGGCACGGTCGAGGGGGGATTCCCCGCCGCGGTCGGCGCGTTCGCCGTCTGCGGGCTGCTCATCACGGTCGCCGGGCTCTTCCCCGTCCTGGGCCGCTGGATCGCGGCCATCCCGGCCCCGGTCGCCGGCGCGATGCTCGCCGGGGTCCTGCTCGACCTGTGCGTCGCGCCCGTGCGGGCGCTGGTCGAGGTGCCGCAGCTCGCCGGCCCGGTCGTGCTGATCTGGGCGCTGCTCAGCAGGTTCGCCCGCACGTGGGCGGTGCCGGGGGCGCTGCTGGCCGCGGTCGCGGCCATCGCGCTGACCGGTCCCGGGCTGGGCGCGGTGGACGTGAGCCCGGTGATCGCGCTGACCGCGCCGTCGTGGAGCCTCCCCGCGATGATCAGCGTCGCGCTCCCGCTCTTCCTGGTCACGATGGCCGCGCAGAACGTGCCGGGCATGGCGGTCCTCGCCGGGTACGGCTACCGCCCCCCGCTGCGCGGCGTCCTCCTCGGCACCGGCCTGGCCACCGCCGCCGCCGCGCCCCTGGGCGGGCACGCGGTGAACCTGGCCGCGATCAGCGCGGCCCTGGCCGCCGGTCCCGACGCCGGCCCCGATCCCGCCCGCCGGTGGATCGCCTCCGTCACCGCCGGGATCTCGATGATCGTCCTGGGCGTCGGAGCCGGGCTGGCCACGGCCCTCGTGCTGCTCTCCCCGCCGGTGCTCATCGAGGCCGTCGCCGGGCTCGCCCTCCTCGGCGCGCTCGCCTCTGCGGTCACCGCGGCCGTCGCCGAGCCCGAGGGCCGGGAGGCCGCGGTGGTCACCTTCGTGGTCACCGCCTCGGGGATGACGCTGCTCGGGGTGGGCGCGGCCTTCTGGGGGCTCGTCGCGGGCGGGATGATGACGCTCCTGCACCGGAGGGGGAGGTCCGCGCGGGCCGTACCGGACCCGGACCCGGAGCGGGAAGAGACCCGGAACTGAGCCGGATCCTGCACGACCGCGTCGCCGGTGATCCCGTCTCATGAGCGCTTCCTCCGCGAGGCGGAGGCGGTCCGCCGGGTCCTCCGTCCTGTACGGCGCGCATCCCGGGCACCGGTACGGCGGCCGGCCGTACATGTCGCCTGAGCGGCTCTCCGGAGAGGAGGCGGGCCCGCCCTCCGAGCTGTTCGGCGGAGCCGGGAAGGTCCTGTCCGCCGGGCCCGGTCCGGCCGCGCTCTCACCTCGTACCGGGGTGCCTCCGCCCGGTGCGGGCGCCGCTTCCGGGGGCTGGGTGGGAACGCTCCTGGCCAGAGGTGGAAGATCCTGTACAGGATTCCGATGAGGGTGCCGGTTCTCGGAAATCCTCTGGTTGAGCCTGGGTTGACACGACAATCCCCTCGGAATAATTTGATGATCGCAAATCGGTGGTATATCGACAAAAGAGAAGGGGCTGAATGAAACTCACAAGTGTGCTCGTCGCCACAATGGTCGGAGCCGGAGTGGCTCTCTCTGCCGCTCCGGCTGCGATGGCCACGACTGGCGTTGCGAGCCAGTGCCTCCTTTACACGACCAAGCGGGGCGATACGCTCGCGAGTATTGCGTATAGGTACAACACAACCGTTCCATGGATCACGCACTACAATCCTCATGTAGAAGGCCTATCTGGCGCCCTCCCTGTGGGCACCCGCCTCCGTCTCTGCTGAGGAAAGAATCAGGATTTTCCTGATAGGAGATAGCTGATTCCAGTCAGGGGTTTGCGGCCCGGGTCCTGCCGGTCTCATCGCCGGGCGATCCGTTTCGGACGCCCGGTCGTCACCGGCGATCCGTGGGAGGCCGGAAGCCCTCCGCGCTCCTGGTCCCCGACGCGGACGGGACCGTCCTGACGGCGGCCACGGACGGCGGCCACGGACGGCGGCGTGCTCCTCCGCGCCGCCACCGGTCTGTGCATCCCCTGGCGGCACGGGATCCCGGAAGGCGGCGGCGCCGCCTTCCGGGACACGGGTGGCTCAGCCGACGGTGACCGGCACCCGCTCGCCGGGGACGGCGTCCGGCTCGTCCGGGCCCTCGTCGTCGTCGCCGGCCCCGTGCTCCAGGACCGGCAGCCAGCCGAGCCAGCGCGGCAGGTACCAGTTGGCCTCGCCGAGCAGCTTCATCGCCGCGGGCAGCAGCACCGCCCGCACGACCGTGGCGTCGATCAGGATGGCCGCGGCCAGGCCGATGCCCATCTCCTTGAAGCTGAGCATCGACATCGTGCCGAAGATCGCGAACACCCCGACCATGATGAACGCCGCGCTGCTGACCACCCCGGCCGTCGTCCTGATCCCGTGGGTCACCGCCTGCTCGGTGGGCATGCCCCGGTCGAACGCCTCGCGGATCCGGCTCAGGATGAACACGTGGTAGTCCATCGAGAGGCCGAAGAGGATGACGAACAGGAAGAGCGGCAGCCAGCTCACGATCGAGCCGGTGGACTCGAAGTTCAGCAGGTTCTCGCCCCAGCCGTACTGGAAGACCATGACCAGGACGCCGTACGCCGCGGCCACCGAGAGCAGGTTCAGCACGATCGCCGTCACCGCCACCACCAGTGAGCGGAACGACGCCAGCAGCAGCACGAAGGCCAGCAGCAGCACGAAGGTGAAGACCAGCGGCACGGACCTGCCGAGCTGGGCGTTGAAATCCATCACCCCGGCCACGCTGCCGTAGACGTAGGTCTCGGCGACCAGCCCGACGGTCGGCGGGACCACCCGTTCCCTGATCGTGCGGACGGCGTGCTCGGAGACCTCGTCGGAGGGGCCCTTGCCCTTCAGGCCGAGGTTGATGACCGCCACGGTCTTGTCCGGGTTCACCCTGACGCCGAAGAAGGCGGGGTCGATCTCGCCGGTGCCGAGCGCGAGCTCCCGGAAGCGCTCGACCTCCTTGCGGATGTGCGGCGCGGTCACGTCGTCGGCCTTCAGCACGACGGCGGCGGGGGCCTTGTTGCCGGGGAACGCCTCCTCGATCCCGCGGAAGGTGTCCATGACCGGGTTGCTGCCCTGCACGTCGGCGGTGCCGGGCTCGCCGGTGCGCAGGTCGAAGGCCGGGACCGCCAGGCCGATCAGCAGACCGCCGGCCAGCAGCACCGAGACGACCGGGCGGCGCAGCACCGCGGTGAGGACGGTGTTCCACACGCGGCCGCCGCCCTCGCGGCCGCCGAGCATCCGCCGCCAGGTGCGCCCGGTGAGCCTGCGGACGGCGCCGTGCACGATCCGGGCGTCGATCCTGTCGCCGATCAGGGACAGGACGGCGGGCAGCACGGTCATCGAGCCGATCATCGCGACCAGGACCACCAGGATCGTGCCCTGGGCGAAGCCCATGAAGGTGCCGTTGCCGGTCAGGAACATGCCCGACATGGCGACGATCACGGTGATGCCGGAGATCAGCACCGCCCGTCCCGAGGTCGCCGCCGCGATCTCCAGGGCCCGCTCCTTACCCCGGCCCCTGGCCCGCTCCTCGCGCTCGCGGCGGATGTAGAACAGCGAGTAGTCGACGCCGACGGCCAGGCCGATCAGCAGCATGAGGTTGGTGGTGGCCGAGTCGACGTGCAGGAGCTGGCTGGTCAGCGCGAGCAGGCCGATCGAGCCGAGGAAGGCGGTGAACGCCACCACCAGCGGGACCACGGCGGCCAGCAGCGCGCCGAAGGCGGCCAGCAGGATGCCGAACGTCAGGGGAACGGACAGCAGCTCGGCCCGGACCAGGTCGTCCCCGAGCACGTCACCGATCATCAGGCGGGAGCTCGCCTCTCCCGCCTGGCCGATCCGGAGGCCGGGGTGCCCCCGCTGGACCCCGGCCACGGCGTCGATCACCGGCTGGACCCGCTCCTTGGCGGTCCTCCCCTCGCCCTTCATGTCGAAGGTCACCAGCGCCGACCGCCGGTCCTGGCTGATCGGCGCGGGCTCCTGCGCGTCGTACGGCGTGCGCACGTTCTCCACCAGGCCGGTGGCCAGCACCGCCTTCCTGACGTCCTCGGCCACCGCCCGGAAGTCCGCCGGGGCGGTGGAGCCCTCGGCCCGGATCAGCACCGTCTCCCCGGCGACGTCGGGGAATCCCGCCGCGTCCAGGACGATCGCCGCCTTGCGGGACTCCCCGTTGTCGTCCTCCCAGGGCTCCATCCCCTTCGTGCCGACCGCGTTGCCCGCGAGGGTCGCCGTGACGACGAACCCCACCCAGATCAGTAAGGCGGCCCAGCGATGGCGCGCGCTCCACCCGCCCACCGCGGCGGCGATGTTCCTCCGGCGTGCCATTCCCCTGCTCCCTGCTCGTTTTTACTCATGAAGCTAGGGGCCGGAAGGGCGGGAGGCATCGTCCGGGAAGACCGTCCGCGGCTCGCCCGGTGTGGGTAGGTGAGGTCATACCTGAGATCTAGGGGACGTCCTAGGGGACAACCCCGACCCGGCCCGGGAGCCCACCCCGGCCCCGGCTCCCGCGGAGGCAGCAGAGGTCATGCGGCGGCCCGGACCCGGCGTTGACCGGAGAGGACGAGGGCGGCGGCGACCTGCGCGGAGTCCGCGCACAGCACTCCGCCGGTACGGGGCGCGGTCCGTACCGGCGGAGGCGGGATCGTGCGGAGCCGTGCGCGTCGCGGACGGCCCGCGGGCGGGTGCGGTTACCGGCCGTCCATCGTGCGCTGGTGCCGGCCGGCCACGAGCCGGTCGTTGCCCTGCCGGGGGACGTCGATCCGCGGGTGGGGGCCGGTGTCCTCGTCCCGGTCGTCGACGCCGTCGTGGTCCCGGTCGCGGCTCGCGGCCGGAGCCGGAGCCGGAGCCGGAGCCGGAGCCGGAGTGGATTCGAGCTTGCGCTCCAGTTCGCGCTTCTCCTCCTCCAGCCGGTTGACGCGGTCGCGCGCCTCCAGCCGGGAGTCGCGCAGCCGCCTGCGGTGGACGGCGGAGCGGCGCATGCCCGCCAGCAGCATGGCCAGGCCGAGCAGGAAGACCGCGCCGGTGGCGACCCCGGCGAAGAAGAACTCCAGCTGGGTGAACTGGAAGGTGCGGTCGAAGACCGTGAACGACGCGGTGGCGGTGGATGCGGCGGTCTCGTCCCAGGAGACCGCGATCACGGCCGCGCCCGCAAGCACGATCAGGAGAAGTCCCAGCACTATCATCGTTACTCACCTCGGGTGTGTATGTCGTGGAATCCCCGCTGCCCCGAGGGAGCCGGATTATTCACGGACGCGTCCTTCTCCGCCGCGGCGCCGCCGCCCCGGTCCTCCCGCCGGCCCGCCGGAGGGAGGCGTCCGGCCGGTCGGCGGCGGGCCGGACGGCATTCCGGGCGGGGGCGGATCCCTCTACGCTGACGTGATGGACCGCACCCGCCTCTACCGCAACGGCGTCCTGGTCAAGGAGAACTTCCCGATCGACGACGTGTCGGAGTGCGTCGGCGACCCCGGAGCCGTCGTGTGGTTCGACATCTGCACGCCCGTCAACGGGGACCTGGCGAAGATCGGCGAGGAGCTCGGCCTGCACGAGCTGGCCGTCGAGGACGCGCTGCACGACCGCCAGCGCCCCAAGCTGGACAGCTACGACAGCCACCTGTTCATCACCGCCTACGCCGCCCGGCTCGCGGACCGGCGGATCGAGCTCACCGAGCTGTCGATCTTCGTGACGAAGAACGCGCTGGTCACGGTGAGGGCGAGTCCCGACTTCGACATCGAGGCGGTGGTCCGGCGCTGGGACGCGGGCACGGACATGGTCAGGTACGGCGTGCCGTACCTGCTGCACGGCCTGCTCGACCACATCGTCGACGGCTACTTCGAGGTGCTTCAGCCGCTGGACGACCGGATCGAGGCGCTGGAGGACGAGCTCTTCGACGGCACGGCCGACGACCTGCGGGAGCGCAACCGCCAGACCTTCGAGCTGCGCAAGAGCCTGGTCGGCTTCCGCCGGATGGCGCTGCCGATGCGCGAGATCGTGGGAGGCCTGCTCCGCAGGGGAGAGGTGATCGACCCCGTGCTGGTCCCCTACTACCAGGACGTCTACGACCACGCCCTGCGCGCCGCCGAGTGGACCGACTCGCTCCGGGAGATGGTGGGCAACATCCGCGAGGCCCACCAGAACCAGCAGGGCTTCAAACTCAACGAGATCATGAAGAAGGTCACGAGCTGGGCCGCCATCATCGCGGTCCCCACCCTGATCACCGGCTTCTACGGGCAGAACGTGCCCTACCCCGGTTCCGGCGAGCCGGTCGGCTTCTGGATCTCGACGGGACTGATCGTCGCGGGCGGCCTCCTGCTCTACCGCGCCTTCAAGAAGCGTGACTGGCTCTGACGGCCGCCTCCCGGTCCTCCGGACGGAGGGCGCGGGAGGGCCGGGCCGGTGTCAACCGGGAGAAACCCGGGAATCAGTAAAGCCTGGGCCAGCAGACCGTGGTGGAGGGCGCCGGTGAGCACGCGGGGGGTGGCCGCCGCCCTGCTGGGCGCCCTGGTGCTGTTCTCCCTGGCGACCCGGGAGGACACCGGGGCGACGGTGAAGGGAGGGGCGCGGGTCCGGGCGGCGCCGCTGGACAACCCCGCCGGGGTGCGGCCGGGACTGGCCCCCGTCACCGCCAGGGCGGACCGGGCCGAGGCGGTGCGGCTGATCGGCAGGCTCCGGGTCGCCAGGATGGGATCGAAGGCGGGCTACACGCGGACCCGTTTCGGCAGGAACTGGACCGACGCCGTCTCCGGCGTGCCGTACGCGCGCAACGGCTGCCGCACCCGCGACGACCTGCTCGCCAGGGACGGCGAGCACGTCAGGTACCGCAAGGGGTCGCGCTGCGTCGTGGTCGCGATGGACCTGCGGGACCCCTACACCGGCAGGATCATCCGCTGGAGCAAGAAGCGCGCGGACGAGGTCCAGGTCGACCACGTCGTCCCGCTGTCCTACGAGTGGCGGATGGGCGCCCGGCGCTGGACCGCGGCCAAGCGGGCGCGGATCGCCAACGACCCGCTCAACCTCATGCCGGTGGACGGCGACGTCAACGAGGCCAAGGGCGGGCTGGGCCCGGCCCGCTGGCTCCCGCCGCGGCGGAAGGTCCGCTGCGCCTACGTCGTCCGGTTCGCCCAGGTCGCGCTGAAGTACGGCCTCCCGGTGACCCGCGCGGACAAGTCGGCCATGCTCGCCCAGTGCCGCTGACGCGGCGGCGCCGGGGAGCCGTGCGGCGGGAAGGCGCTTCCGGAGAGGGCGCCGGCCGGGGCCGGTGCTCCCGCGGGGTTCCGGACGCGGGGGCGGTCCTGGAGCGCGGGGGCGGCTCTTCTATCCTTCCTAGTCGAACCCGTGATCCGGCCAGGCGAAGGAACCCCCGTGACATCTTCGGCCCCGTCCGTCTCCCCGGCCCTCAGCGCCGCCGAGCTGACCGCTCTGCGCGACCGCGCGCTGGGCGACTACGCCGCGCTGGTCGAGCGCGGCCTCTCCCTCGACCTCACGCGGGGCAAGCCCTCGCCGCGCCAGCTCGACCTCGCCGCCGAGCTGCTGACGCTGCCGGCCAGGGGCCACCTCGCCGCCGACGGGACCGACACCCGCAACTACGGCGGCCTGCAGGGGCTCACCGAGCTCCGCGAGATCTTCAGCGGCCCGCTCCAGGTCCCGGCGGCCCAGCTGATCGCCGCCGGGAACTCCAGCCTCGCCCTGATGCACGACTCCGTCGTGCACGCGATGCTCAGCCCGCTCCCGGGCGCCGGCCGCCGCTGGGCGGACGAGCCGCGGGTCGCGTTCCTGTGCCCGGTGCCCGGCTACGACCGGCACTTCGCGCTGTGCGAGCGGTTCGGGATCGAGCTGATCCCGGTGCCGATGACCGCCGACGGCCCCGACATGGACGTCGTGGAGCGCCTGGTCGCCGAGGACGCCCAGATCAAGGGCATCTGGTGCGTGCCGAAGTACAGCAACCCGGACGGCGTCTGCTACAGCGACGAGACCGTGCGCCGCCTGGCGGGCATGACCGCCGCCGCGCCGGACTTCCGGATCTTCTGGGACAACGCGTACGCCGTGCACCACCTGACCGACACCCCGGTGGAGATCGCCGACCTGCTGGCGCTCTGCGCCGAGAGCGGCAACCCCGACCGGGCCTTCGTGTACGGCTCCACCTCGAAGATCACCTTCGCCGGCGCCGGCGTCGCGTTCTTCGGCTCGTCCCCGGCCAACACGGCCTGGCTGCTCGGTCACATGGCCAAGGGCACCATCGGCCCCGACAAGATCAACCAGCTCCGCCACGCGGAGTTCCTCCGCGACGAGGCCGGCGTCCTGGAGCACATGCGCCGCCACCGCGAACTGCTCCAGCCGAAGTTCGACCTGGTGCAGGCGATCCTGGCCAAGGAGCTGGGCGGGACCGGCCTGGCCTCCTGGTCCAGCCCGGCGGGCGGCTACTTCGTCAGCCTCGACGTGCTGGAGGGCTGCGCCCGCGAGGTGGTGCGCCGGGCGGCCGAGGCGGGCATCGCCCTGACCCCCGCCGGGGCCACCCACCCCTACGGCGACGACCCCCGCGACAGCACCATCCGCATCGCGCCCAGCTACCCCGGCCTGGAGGAGCTGGAGCAGGCCATCACCGGCCTGGCCGTGTGCGTGCTCCTGGTCGCCACCGAGAAGCTGCTGGAGCAGGCCGGGTGACCGCCGCGCCACCGGCCCGGGAGCGCGATCGTCTCGGGCCGGTCGGGCCGCGGTCACCCGGCCCGATGGACCGCCTCAGAGCGCTCCGGTCAGTTCGATCTTCCGCTTGAGGCCGTTGCCCTGCCGGTGCGGCCAGATCCCCTCGTGCTGGAGCCGCCCGACGACGATTCCCGGAGCGATGCCCAGCTCGTGGGCGAACTCCTTCACCGACTCCAGCGACCTGAGCTCGTGGAGCCGGGGGAGGTGGTCGGCCGGGATCAGTAGATCGGCCGCGAACCGGTCGGCCTGCTCCTCCCGGGGGTCGGCTCCGGACACGTCGTCCTCGATCCAGACATCGCTCTTCTCATGGAGCAGGATGTGGCCTATCTCGTGGAAGAACGTGAACCACAGATGGTCGTCCCGCTTGTAGCGCAGGCTCAGCAGGAGCATGGCCTTGTCAGGGGTCAGCCATTTCGTGGCGCCGCTGGCATGCGTACCGGTGATCTCCTCGACGAAGACGACGGCGACCCCGTGCCGGGCGCAGATGTCACGGGCCAGGCTGACCGCGATCTCCAGAGGCTGGGTCGTCAGACTGCGTAGTCCGGGGAGGGAGTCCTGCAGCCCTCGCCTGCTGAAGGGAGCGCACCTGACGTCGCGGGCGGCGAGCTCCCCGAGCCTCAGCCACGCCGCGACCGCTCCCGGTTCCGCTGTGAACGCCTTGGTCTGGCGGAACGATGCGGCGGGCCGCTCGTAGAGCTCGCGCCAGGTCGAGAGATGGGCGACGCCGAAGAACGCCAGGAGCTGGAGCACTCGGGAGATGTCGTCCACGGGCTCGCGGGGAAGCGCTCCGGCTCTGATCAACTGGCGGACGGGCATCCTGCCCAGCCATGGAACGCACTCCTTGAGCTCCTCGGTCTGCCGGAGTCGCTGCAAGGCGGACCGGTAGTCGGCTTCGAGCCGGTTCCAGAGCCGGGCGGGCATGCCCGTGACCAGCTCCAGCCGCTGTGCGATCTCCGCGCTCAGCGGGACGAGCCCCTGGATGAGCTGGTTGAGATGCTTGGTGCTGAGCCCCAGGCGCTTGGCGAGCTCGCGCTGGGTCATGCCGAGGCCGTCGAGATGCTCCCTGATGGTCTCGCCCGGAGGCACGGCGTAGTCGGGGGCTCCGGCACGGTGCAACGTGGCATCCGAGGTCATCTCGGGCCTCCTTCCTTCTCTCGGGTCACCCTCTGTGGTAGTCGACGATCTCAATGACCAGTGCCGCCTGCTCTTCGGACAATCCCTGCTCGATCTTCTCCTCCAGACTCATCAGCCGGAACACCAGGCGGTGCCCCTGGTGCAGATCCATGGCGTGACATCCTGCCCGGTCGCCCCGGAGAGGATGGCACCGGCCGGGCATCTGGAAGAGATCGTCCAGAGTCTCAGACACGCGGAGGGCCTGCAGACGCAGCTGGAGCTTCTTGGCGCCCTCTTCGCCGAACTGTTTCCGCATCTCTCTGGCGGAGGCGCATATGGCTTGGAGGCGGATATCTGCATAGAACACCTCCAAAACGACGCCTCCCTTGAGTATTTACCAGATAGGTAAACGTGTCACTGGCCAAAGGGATAACGTACCGTATCTTTCCCGATCCATGGAGTGATCATCGGTGAAGAGCGCCGGGCTGTGGAAAACGCCATGGCGGCTGCCGTTGCCGGAGACGCTCTCGGCGATCGGCTCTGGACGGGGCGGGTCCCCGGCCGTAGTCGCGGAGGTGCTGCCGCCTCTCCCGGCCGGGTACGGCGGGCATGCGCGTGCGACCATCGGGCGGACGCCGTACCGGGAGGGGAACTCCGGATGTCACACGATCGGGGGCTGCCTCGTCCTCCTGACGTGAACAGCGACGAAGATCTCGCGGCGGAGTTCGCCGCGATCCGGTCCCGGCTCGTCGGAGTCGCCTACGGGCTGCTCGGCAGCGTGGACGAGGCCGACGACGTGGTGCAGGACGCGTGGCTGCGCCTGGTCCGGGCCGACCGCGGGTCGATCCAGGACATCACCGGGTGGCTGGTGGTCACGGTCTCCCGGCTCGCCCTGGACGTGCTGCGCTCGGCGCGCGTGCGCCGGGAGCAGTACGTGGGGCCGTGGCTGCCCGAGCCCGTCGTGGCGGGCGGGGGCGCGGCGGGTGGCGACCCGGCCGAGCACGTGACGCTGGACGAGTCGATGAGCATGGCCATGCTGGTCGTTCTGGAGTCGCTCAGCCCGGCCGAGCGCACCGCGTTCGTCCTGCACGACGTGTTCGGCCTCTCCTTCGCCGAGGTGGGGCGGGCGGTCGGGCGCACGCCCGCGGCCTGCCGCCAGCTCGCGGCCCGGGCGAGGAAGCACGTCTCGGCCCGCGCCCCCAGGTTCGACGTGGACGCGGCCGAGCACCGCAGGGTGGTGGCGGCCTTCGCCGAGGCGTCGGCAGGGCGCGATCTGCCCGCCCTGCTGGCGCTGCTCGACCCGGACGTGGTGCTGCGGGGCGACGGCGGCGGGGTCGTGAGCGCCGCCCGCCGGCCGGTCCTCGGCGCGGGCAAGGTGGCCCGCTTCTGGCTCGGCACGGCCGAACGGTTCGGCGCCGCCGACGACCTGCGGCCCTCGACGGTCAACGGCCGGCCTGGGCTGCTGCGCTTCCACAGGGGCGCGCTGGTCGGCGTGATGGGGCTGACCGTGGCCGACGGCCGGATCACCGGGATCGACATCGTGATGAACCCCGAGAAACTGAGGAGAGTCGGATGAAGGCACGGATCGACATCGCGGGAGTGGCGCCGGAGGCGTACGAGGCGATGCTGGGCCTGGAGCGGTTCCTGCGCGGGAGCAGCCTGCCGCGCGCCACGCTGGAGCTGGTGAAGCTGCGGGCCAGCCAGATCAACGGCTGCGGTTTCTGCGTGGACTCGCACAGCCACGACATGAAGAAGGCGGGGGAGAGCGACGAGCGGCTCTTCTCGGTGGCGGCCTGGCGGGAGGCGCCGTACTTCACCGACGCCGAGCGGGCGGCGCTGGCCCTGACGGAGGAGGCGACCCGCCTGGCCGACCGGGGAGGGGCCGTGCCCGACCCGGTGTGGGAGGAGGCGGCCCTGCACTACGACGAGGAGACGCTGGCCGCGCTGGTGGTGGCGATCGCCACGATCAACGCGTGGAACCGGATCGGCGTGACGACCCGCATGGTCGCGGGGTCGCACCGCCGGGGCTGAGCCGTACCGCGCCGGGCCGTGCCCGCGCCGGGTGGTCCAGGCCCAGCAGAGCGTTGCGGACCTGCTCCGGATCGGTTCCCCGCGTCATGTCACTCTCCCTTCCGCCCGCGGGCCGGGCGCTCGGACGCGGGGCCCGCCGCGCGGTCGCCACCGGTCTTCTGCGGGCGCTTCGCCGGGTCGGACCGGGCGTCCTTGCCGACGCGGTCCGAGAGCTGCTGCTCGCTCAGCCCTTTCCTCTCCAGGTCCTTGCGGTGCCGGGCACGCTCTTTGTCATACGAGTGGCTGCCAGGACGAGGCATGGGGCATCACTTCCTTTCTCCCATCCCTCCGTCCGCTACCCGGCTCACCAGGGGCCACACCTCGTCCGGAAACGCTCAGGAGGCACCGACGCCCCGCACGGCGCACTTCCCGTACGGCGGGGCGCCTGCGGCAGGGCAGGGGCGCGCGGGGAGAAGCGATCCACCCGCGGCCGGATATCGGCCGGCGCAATCGGAGTGCTGAGCGTAACGCTTCCGCCACTACCGGTTAGTGTGGACCGGTCCGGTGTTCCGCGCGGTGACGGGGCACGATGATCGGACGGGGGAGGCGGTCTTGCGGGGAGCGGATCGTGAGGGTGCCCTGGTGGCGCTGCTCGACAGCGTCACCGCGGTGGCGAACACGGCGGACAGCCTCGAGCCGGCGGCGCGGGCGACGATGGCGGCGGTATGCGAGCTGACCGGCTGGCCGCTGGGACATCTGTGCGTTCCGGCGGGCCCGGAGCAGGAGTTCGTCTCCTCCGGCGTGTGGGTGGGCGAGACCGAGGAGTTCCCGGTGCTGCGCGAGGTGACCGCCCGCACCAGGTTCGCGGTCGGGACGGGCATCGTCGGCAGGGTCGTTGCCACCGGTGAGCCGGTGTGGTCGCTCGACGTGACCAGCGACCCGGACTTCGTCCGGGCCCGGCAGGGAGTCGAACTCGGGGTGGGGGCCGCGTTCGCGTTCCCGATCGTGGCCGCCGACGGGGTGGCGGCGGTGCTGGAGTTCTTCTCGCGCCGGGTGACGCCGCCGGACCCGCCGCTGCTGCGGGTGATGGCGAGTCTCGGCCACCATCTCGGGCGGGTGGTCGACCGGCAGCGGGCCGAGCGGGCCATGGAGGCCGGGCGGCTCCGGCTGGAGCAGATGATCGAGACCTCGGTGGAGGCGTTCGTGGCGATGGACGCCGCCGGGCGCATCGTCGGCTGGAACGCCGCGGCCGAGCGCATGTTCCGCCTCCCGCGTGAGCAGGCGCTCGGGCGGTCCCTGGCCGAGACGATCGTGCCGCCCCGCTACCGCATCGCCCACCGCGAGGGTCTGGGCCGCTTCCTCTCCACCGGGCAGCCGAAGGTGCTCAACCAGCGGTTCGAGATCACCGCCTGGCGGTCCGACGGCAGCGAGTTCCCGGTCGAGCTGGCGATCTGGCCCGTCCACGACGACGGCGACTGGATGTTCAACGCCTTCCTGCACGACATCACCGACCGCCGCCACGCCGAGGAGGCGCTGCGGCTCGCCTACGAGCGGGAGCAGAGCACCGTCGCCCGCCTCCAGGAGCTCGACCAGGCCAAGAACGACTTCATCGACACCGTCTCGCACGAACTGCGCACCCCGCTGACCACCATCGCCGGATACCTGGAGGTGCTGACCGGCGGCGACGCGGGACCGGTCCCCGACCACCAGGACCGGATGCTGCGCACGATGACGCGCAACACCGTGCGGCTGCAGGACCTGGTCGAGGACCTGCTGACCGTCAACACGATGGGTCTCAACCAGCCGGTCATGAAACCCGTCCGGATCCCGGTCCGCGAGGTCGTCGACCGGGCCGTCCAGACCGTCGAGGAGATCGCCCGGGGCCGCGGCCACATCCTCCACGTCCACGCCGACGCCGACGCCGGGCCCGTCAACGTCGACACCGACCACATCATCCGCGCGCTGCGGGCCCTGCTCTCCAACGCGATCAAGTTCTCCGAACCGGGCGCGCCGATCACGGTGCGGGCCTCGGTGACCGGAGGGACGGTCTCGATCGTCGTCACCGATGTGGGCATCGGCATCACCGCGGAGGAGCTGCCCCGGATCTTCGACCGGTTCTACCGCACCCGCATGGCCTCCGACCGGGCCGTCCAGGGCGCCGGGCTGGGGCTGACCATCGCCAAGTCCATCATCGAGGCCCACGGCGGCACCCTGACGGCCACCAGCACCCTCGGCGAGGGCTCCGCCTTCACCGTCACCCTGCCCGTCGGCGCGGCCCCCGGTTGACGGCGGGTGGTGTCCTTCCGGCCCTGCGGGCAGGGCCGCGGCGTCCGGCAGGATGATCGCATGGATCGTGAAGAGGTGGAGGCGTACTTCGACGGGCGGGCCTCCGGGTACGCGGGCCTGGACTGGCACGCCGGTCACGCCCGGGAGCTGGTGGAGCTGGCCGGGCTCGCCCCGGGGGAGCGGGTGCTGGACGCGGCGGCGGGCACCGGGCTGGTGGCGCTGGCCGCAGCCCGGGCGGTCGGCCCGGCGGGCCGGGTGGTCGGCGCGGACATCTCGGCCGGGATGCTGCGCGAGGCGGAGCGGCTGCTGGACGGGGCCGGGCTGAGCAATGTGACCTACGTGAAGGCCGACGCGACCCGGCTGGACGGTTTCGGGACGGGGTCGTTCGACGCCGTGCTGTGCTGCGCGGGGATGCTGTACCTGCCGGCGGGCCCGGCGCTGGCGGCCTGGCACCGGGTGCTGCGGCCGGGCGGGCTGCTGGGGTTCTCGGCCATGCGGGCGGGCTTCCCGCTCGTGGCCCGGCTGTTCCGCGAGTGCGCCGCGGAGTCGGGGCTGGCCCTCACCGACCCGATGGCCGAGGTGGGCGGGGAGGAGCAGAGCCGCCGGGCGCTGGCGGCGGCGGGGTTCGCCCTCGAACGGACGGTGTCCGGCACGGTCCGCCTGCAGCACGGGAGCGCGGCGGACGTCTGGCGGAGCCACGCGGTGAGCCCGCACTATCCGGAGGTCGCGTCGCTGGGCGCGGACGAGCGGGCCGCGTTCGAGGCGAGGTACGTCAGCCGGGCCGAGGCGCTGCTCGCCGAACCGGGCGCCTTCGACCTCCCGGTCCTGTACGTCTTCGCCCGCAAGGCCTGACCCTCCGTACGGCCGCCGGGAGAGCGGGCGTGCCGTGAGGGCGCCGCCCGCTCCCCCTCCGGTGCGTCTTACCGCGGAGTCGGCTCAAGCCGGCCCCCGCCCGCGGGCAGGCCGAGGTCGGCGGTGGGGACGCGGTGGGTCTCCCGGGCGGTGGCGACGGCGACGGCGCTGATCGCGCACAGGATCGCGGTGAAGATCGCGACGCCGGTCCAGCCCTGCAGGCCCAGCCAGCCCTCCGGGGTGACGATCCCGGCGGCGGAGGCCACCGCGAATCCGGCGATGGCGAAGCCGATCTGGGTGCCGATCGCCATGCCGGACAGCCGGACCCGGGTGCTGAACATCTCGCCGTACAGCGACGGCCAGATGCCGTTGGAGGCGCTGTAGACGACGCCGAGGGTGAGGATGCCGGTCAGGAAGATCAGGGGATAGTTCCCGGAGTTGATGGCCGCCAGGTAGAAGAAGATCATGATCGGGCTGCCGACGGCGCCGATCAGGAAGACGGGCTTGCGGCCGATGCGGTCCGACAGGGTCGCCCAGAGCGGCAGCGCCAGGAGGGCGACGGCGTTGGCCGCGGTGCTGACCCAGAGCATGGTGGCCTTGTCCAGGCCGACGGCGTCGCCGGTGGCGTAGTTGAGCGCCCAGACGGTGAAGATGGTGCTGACCGTGGCGATCAGGGCGGCGCACACCACCCGGAGCACACTGCGCCAGTGGTCGCGGAAGAGCACGGCCAGCGGGAGCTTCGGCACGGTGCCCCGGGCGACCTCCCGCTCGAAGGCGGGGGTCTCGTTGAGCTTGCGACGGATGATCCAGCCCGCCGCGGCGACGGCGACGCTGAGCCAGAACGGCACCCGCCAGCCCCAGCTCAGCAGCTGCTCCTCGGGGAGGGCGGCGACGGGGATGAAGACGAGGGTGGCCAGGATCTGGCCGAACTGCGTGCCGTTGAGGGTGAAGCTGGTGTAGTAGCCGCGGCGGTTCTCCGGAGCGTGCTCCAGGGTCATGGAGTTGGCGCTGGCCTGCTCGCCGGCGGCCGACAGCCCCTGCATGACGCGCAGCAGCACCAGCAGCACGGGGGCGAGGCCGCCGACCTGCTCGCGGGTGGGCAGGCAGCCGATGAGGAACGTCGACACGCCCATCAGGATCAGCGTGAACACCATGATCTTCTTGCGGCCGAACCGGTCGCCGACGTGGCCGAGGAAGAAGGCGCCGACCGGCCGGGCCGCGTAGGCGACCCCGAAGGTGGCCAGGGACTGGAGCGTCGCGGTGGCGGGGTCGGAGGCGTCGAAGAAGACCTTGGAGAAGATCAGGGCGGCGGCGCTGCCGTAGATGAAGAAGTCGTAGTACTCCAGCGCGCTGCCGATCCAGGCGGCGACGGCCGCCTTCCGGGGTGTGGCCTGGTGGACGGCTCGGGGAGACTCAGACTCGGTCACGATGGCTCCTTACAGTAGCCGCGTCGGTAGCCGGCAGCCCCCAGCCGGACCAATGTTACGAACTAGATAGTTAATTAACGTGGCTGCAATGGTGCGGTGGCCTGCATCACCTGTCAAGAGCCCTTCACGGATCGGATTCCGTGGCCTATAACTAACTCACTGGTTCGTACATTAAGGGTGAGACCCGCCACCGGCCATCCGGCTCACCCGCTGGAGGAGCAAGACCGATGAAACCGATGAAGTCATACCTGATCGGGCTGATCGGTTCCGGCATAGCGACGTCGCTGAGCCCGGCCCTGCACGAGAACGAGGCCGTCCACCACGGGCTGCCCTACGTCTACCGGCTGCTCGACACCGACGAGCTGGGCGAGGACGTGGGCGAGCTGGTCCGTACGGCACGCCGCATGGGCTACGACGGGCTGAACGTCACCCACCCCTGCAAGCAGGCCGTCATCCCGTACCTGGACGAGCTGTCGGCCGACGCGGCCACGCTCGGCGCGGTCAACACCGTGGTCTTCGACGGTGACCGGGTCGTCGGCCACAACACCGACTGGACGGGATTCGCGGAGTCCTTCGCGCGCGGCCTGCCGGACGCGCCGACGCGCCGGGTCGTCCAGCTCGGCGCGGGAGGCGCGGGCGCGGCCGTCGCCCACGCACTCCTCACCCTGGGGGCCGACCGGCTCACCGTGGTCGACACCGAGCCGGAGCGCGCCGCCCGGCTCGCCGCCGAGCTGGGAGAACGGTTCGGGGCCGGGCGGGCGGGCCACGCGGCCCGGAACGAGCTGCCCCGGTTGCTCGCGGACGCGGACGGCCTGGCCCACGCCACACCCGTCGGCATGGAGCACCACCCCGGCCTGCCGGTCCCGGCCGGACTGCTCCGCCCTGGCCTCTGGGTGGCCGACATCGTCTACCGGCCGCTGGAGACCGAGCTGCTCAGGCGGGCCCGCGCGCTCGGCTGCCGGACGCTGGACGGCGGCGGCATGGCCGTCTTCCAGGCCGCCCACGCCTTCCGCCTGTTCACCGGGCGCGCGCCCGACACCGAGCGGATGCTCGATCACCTGGTCGACCTGGTCGCCACCTGAGGAGGGATCATGCGCAAGTCCATCGCCACCGTGTCGGTGAGCGGCACGCTGACCGAGAAACTGGAGGCGATCGCCGCCGCCGGGTTCGACGGCGTGGAGATCTTCGAGAACGACCTGCTGACCTGCCCCCTGCCACCCGAGGAGATACGGCTGCGCGCCGCGGACCTCGGCCTCTCGATCGAGCTCTACCAGCCGCTGCGCGACTTCGAGGCCATGCCGGAGCCGGACCTGCGCCGGGCGGAGCGCAAGTTCCAGATCATGGAGCGGCTCGGCGCCGACCTGCTGCTGGTCTGCTCCAACGTCTCCCCCCGCGCCGCCGCCGACGACGGACTCGCCGCGGAGCAGCTCCGGCTCCTGGCCGAGCGGGCCGCGGGGCACGGCATCCGCATCGCCTACGAGGCGCTGGCCTGGGGGCGGTACGTGAACGAATACCTGCACTCCTGGCGGATCGTGCGCCTGGCCGACCACCCGAACCTCGGCGTCTGCCTGGACAGCTTCCACATCCTCTCGCGCGGCTCCGACCCGATCGGCATCGAGGCGGTCCCCGGCGAGAAGATCTTCTTCCTCCAGCTGGCCGACGCCCCGATCCTGGCCATGGACGTGCTGCAGTGGAGCCGCCACTACCGCTGCTTCCCCGGCCAGGGGGACTTCGACGTGGCGGGACTCCTCACCCACGTGCGGAAAGCCGGATACACCGGGCCGTTGTCCCTGGAGGTGTTCAACGACCACTTCCGGCAGGCCGACGCGCGACGGATCGCCGTGGACGCGATGCGCTCGCTGATCGCCCTGGAGGGCTCCGCCCACCCCGCCGAGGCGCCCACCGGCTTCGCCTTCGCGGAGCTGGCCACCGCGGAGGACCCGGCCGGACTGCGCGTCATGCTCACCGCCCTGGGGTTCACCCGCTCCGGCGTCCACGGCGGCAAACCCGTGGAGCTGTGGGAGCAGGGCCGGGCGCGGCTGCTGCTGAACCGCACGGGCGGAGGACCCGCGCCGACCGCGCTGACCGCGATCGGCCTGGAGAGTCCCGAGCCCGCCGACGCCGTCAAGCGCGCCGGATCGCTGCTCGCGCCGGTGCTGCCGCGCGAACGCGCGCCGGGGGACGCACCGCTGGACGCGATCGCCGCTCCCGACGGCACGCAGATCTTCTTCTGCCGCACGGCGCAGCCGTACGGCTGGCGCGAGGACTTCGCGCCGGGTGAGCCGGCGGCGGGTGAGATCACCCACCTCGACCACGTCGCCCTCACCCAGCCCTGGCACTACTTCGACGAGGCCGAGCTGTTCTACCGCAGCGTGCTGGGCCTCGCCCCGCAGGAGGGCCTCGAGTTCCCCGACCCGTACGGCCTGCTGCGCAGCAAGGCCATGACCGGCCCGGACGGCGGCCTGCGGATGGTGCTCAACCTCGCCCAGGTGGGCGCCGGGCAGACCCCCTCCCAGCATGTCGCCCTGGCCTGCGACGACATCCTGGCGGTCGCCCGCAGACTCCGCGCCGAGCACCCGGACCTGCTGCTGCCGATCCCCGGCAACTACTACGACGACCTGGAGGCCCGCCACGAGGCCGGCCCCGGGCTCCGCGGGCTCCGCGAGCTGGGCGTGCTGTACGACAGGGACGAGGACGGCGAGTTCCTGCACCTCTACACGGTCACCGTGGGGCGCGTCTTCTTCGAGGTCGTCCAGCGGGTGGGCGGCTACCGCGGCTACGGAGCCGTCAACGCGCCCGTCCGGCTCGCCGTACAGCACGCGCACGCTCACTAAGATGGACGGATGACCTCCCCTCCCGTCGCCTCGGAACGGCAGCGTGACGCCGACCGCACCAGGGCGGAGATCCTCGAGGTCGCCCAGCGGGAGTTCGCGCGGCGCGGGTACGCCGGGGCGCGCGTGGACGAGATCGCCGAGCTCATGCGCACCACCAAGCGCATGATCTACTACTACTTCGGCAGCAAGGAGCGGCTCTACATCGCGGTCCTGGAGAAGGCCTACACCGAGGTCCGGGAGGCCGAGCGGCTGGTCGACGTGGAGCACCTGGCCCCGGTCGAGGCCATCCGCACGCTGGCCGAGCTCACCTTCGACCACCACGACGCGCACCGCGAGTTCATCAAGCTCGTCGCGATCGAGAACATCCACCGGGCCGAGCACATCCGCAAGTCCGAGGTGCTGGCCAACCTCGGCACCCCGGTGCTCGACCTGATCGGGCGCATCCTGGACGCGGGCACGGCGAGCGGCGACTTCGCCACGGAGGCCGACGCCATCGACGTGCACATGATGATCAGCTCGTTCTGCTTCTTCCGCGTGTCCAACCAGCACACCTTCGGCGCCCTCTTCGGCCGCGACATGACCGCGCCGGAGCACCGCGCCAGGCTGCGCCGCATGGTGGGGGAGACGGTGGTGGCCTACCTGCGCGGAGCGGGCTCCCCGGAGCGGCCGCCGCGGTGACCGCGCCGGGCCCGGAACGGGCGGGGCCGGCCCCGCCGCGGGGGCCGTCCCCGTCGTCGATCACCGGATCGGGTCCCCGATCCGGGGACGGCCGCCGCAGGGCGCCGTGTAGGGCAGACGTTCGACCGATGAGACCTTGTCGTTGAACTTGTACGCCGGCCAGCCCAGGTCGCGCACCTCATGGTGGGGCGGGATACAGAAGGCGCGGTCCCTGTAGTTCTTGTCGTCGTAGAGGACCCAGGCCGCGTCGGTGTTGTTCCGCACCGAGCTCGCCTTGTCGGAGTCATGGCGGATCATCGCGGGATCGCTCTTCCAGTAGACCGCCGGGAAACCTCCGAAGTCGTCGTCGAAGTACAGCACGAGGTAGTCGTCGTAGTAGTCGTTGTGGCGGAGAGCCGCCTGGGCGGGCGGCGCGCTTGCGGTCAGTGCGACGGCGGCGGTCGCGATCGACAGCGTGAGGCGGGACGGCCTTCTCATGGATCCTCCTGCGGGTGAACTCGTCAGGAATCATGCAGGCAGGGACTTGGGCGCGGCTTGGGGCCCGCTAAAGCGCGCGGGCCGCTCCGCGGGTCCGCTCAGCCGGTCAGGGGGATCCGGAGCAGGCGCTCGCGGTCGCGGGGGTCGGCGGTGCCGCGGGCGAACCAGTCCGCGACCCGCCGCAGGGTGTCGTCGTCCGTGCCCGCGTCCAGCAGCAGTTCGGGTCCGATGAGGGCGGCGACCTCCTCGAAGGCGTCTCCGTGGTCGGTCAGCGTCCAGCCACGCCAGAGGTGCGCCGCCCACGCCGGGTCGAGGAGGCAGTCCAGCGCCCACCAGTCCAGGCGGCGGCCGGGGACGTCCAGGAAGGCCCCGTTCCAGGGGACCGACTCCAGGACCGCGAACCCGGTGGCCTCCTCCTGCTCGGATGCGAGCTCGGCGGGCCCGGCCAGCAGCGGCTCGGCCAGTCCGCTCGCCCAGCAGCCTCGGAAGGACAGGCGGTCGTTTCCGTCGCGGACGGCGATGAGAGCGGAGGCGACCTGGGCCGGGTCGTCCTCCTCGGTGGGGGCCTGAGCCCACCGGCCCGCCAGCGGCGACGGCGGTTCGTCCAGGTAGAGCACGGTGTCGTACGGCAGGCCGAGATACTCCATGATCTGGTACAGGCCGCGCGGCACCCATGTCACCGCCCAGCCGGGCCACAGGGCGGCCAGGATCCTGAGCCAGGCGCGGACCTCCCGCAGGCCGGTGCGGCGGTATCCGGCGATCTCGCGCTCGGTGTGGACGAGGAGCCGCCGCTCGCGCAGGTCGAGCAGGGCCACGGCCCGCCACCACACGGAGTTCATCCAGAAGGCCGCGTGGCCGCCCTGCTGCCGGCGGATGAAGGCGAGGGCGCCTTCCGGACCCCGGAGCAGGTCGCGGTGGAAGGTGGCGGCGCCGCCGTGCCGCGACCAGACCCGGTGCCCTCCGCGGTCGACGACGACGTAGTGGGCGTTGCCCGCGCTCATGACCGCCAGACTACGACTTCTCCCGCGGGCACCCTCATGTTCCGGTCGTCCTCGTGGCGTGGTCGGGCTCGTCCGGCCGGAGCGGTTCAGGAAACGGCCGGGCGGTGTTCAGCCGCTGACCGGCCGGTAGGTGAGGACGACGACGCCGGAGTCGAAGGCGGTGCTGCCGGCCGGTTCGATCGGGGTGGCGCTGGCGGGGCGGAACAGCGGCTCGCCCTCGCCCTTCAGGACGGGGTAGATCCAGACGCGGTACTCGTCCAGCAGGCCGTGCCTGGCCAGGTCGTCGGTGAGCCGGCCGCTGCCCCAGATCAGGATGTCCTCGCCGTCCTTCTCCTTGAGCTCGGCGACCTGGGCGGCCAGGTCGTCCCCGGGGATGGCGACGGTGGGATTCCAGGCGCCGGTGTCGACCGGCCGGGAGGCGACGACGTACTTGGTCATGGCGTTGACGTGGTCGGCGTAGGGGTTGCCGCCCATGTTCGGCCAGGCCTGCGCCATGCCCTCGTAGGTGACGCGGCCCAGCAGCAGCGCGTCGCAGCCGGTGGTCATGGCGAAGGCGTAGGCCATCGCGTCCTCGCTGTTGTGCTGCAGGGACCACAGGTGCGGGTTGTCGATGAAGCCGTCGAGGGTGCTGTACACGGAGGCGATGATCCTGCGCATCTCGGGGTCCTTCCGGGGCCGGTGACGATCAACTGGTACAGACGATATAGTCATGATTAGTGACCGTCAAGATTCTTGATTAAATTTTCCGGAGACCGTCACACGGAGCGACGACCCCCTCCCGGTCCGGGCGTGCCGACCGGCCGGCGATGGAGCCTGAGCCGGTCCCCGGCGGTCCGGCTCAGTCCACGTCGACGTCGTCGAGGAGCCGCAGGAGGCGCGAGAGGACGCGGATGCAGGCGGTGACCTCGGCGTCGGTCAGGTCGCCGTCGATCTGGCGCAGCACCGCGTGCTCGCGGTCGATCACGGCGGTGATGGCGGCCCGGCCCTCCGCTGTCAGCCGGATGAGCGAGGACCTCCGGTGCGCCGGATTGGGGGCGAACTCGACCAGGCCCCGCGCGGCCGCGTCGTTGGTCATGCGCTGGACGAACTGGCGGCTCAACGCCTGGGCCCGCCCCATCTGGGGGACGGTCATGGGTCCGTGCTCGCGGAGCAGGTTGAGCACGGCCCGGACCCCCACGGACAGCCCCTCGATGGGCGCGTCCTGCTCCACCTTGCGCTGGGCACGCCGGTACAGCGGCCCCACCAGGTCGAACACCTCGGTCAGCCGGTCGGCCAGTTCCCCGGGCTCCGGGCCGTCGTCCGTCTCTTTCACTCCATCATGATGACACCGAAGTTGTCATCTTCGGCCATTTATGACACCTTGGTTGTCATGAATGGTCTGTTCTGGCGTGACATCGGCACCGGCCGCCCCCTCGTCCTGCTGCACGGCGGCTTCACGGACCACGGCATGTGGGACGACCAGATTCCCGTCCTCGCCTCGCGGTACCGCGTCATCGCCCCCGACGCCCGCGGCCACGGCCGCTCCGCCAACGCCACCGAGCCGTACCGGCTCACCGACGACCTCGCCGCGCTCCTGCGCCACCTGGACACCGGCCCCGCGACCCTGGTGGGAGTGTCCATGGGAGCGGGCACCGCGGTCGACACCGCGCTGGAGCACCCGGAACTGGTCGGCGCCGTGGTGGTCAGCGGCGCCGGGACCAGCGAGCCGTACTTCACCGACCCCTGGACCGTCCGGTCCCTGGCCGCGTGGCACGCGGCGATGGCCGCGGGCGACCTCGACGCCTCGATCGAGGGGTTCATGCTCTTCGCCGCGGGCCCGCACCGCACCCTCGACGACCTCGGCCCCGAGGTCGTGAGCCGACTGCGCCGGATGGCGAGGGACACCATGTCCAAGCACACCGCCGGCGAACCCGACCGGCTCGTCCCGGTGCGCGGGACCTGGGAGCGCATCGCCGATATCGGCGTCCCCGTGCTGGCGGTCAACGGCACTCTCGACTCGCCCGACCACATCGGCATGGCCGAACGCCTCGCCCGCACCGTCGCCGACGGCCGCACCGCCTCGGTCGACGGGACCGCCCACTACCCCAGCATGGAGCGCCCGGACGTCTTCAACGAGATCCTCGGAGGCTTCCTGCGCACACTGTGACCATGCCACCGGCAGCGCCCGTTCGCGCACCGGCCCGCGTCATCGAAGAGCCGCCCGGACGCTCACTCGAACAGGTGCGGGTGCGCCCGGCTCCAGGCGATCCGGCCCTCCAACTCGGTCAGGAATCCGCTCGCGGCCCACGTGGCCTGCGGCTCGTGGCCCTGCTCCGCGAGACGGCGCACCAGGTCTGCGGTGTCGCGCTGGCGGTCGATGACGGCCTCGACCATGTCCTCGGCGGAGTCCAGCCCGTAGGAGGCGCAGAAGACCTCCATCCGGCGGCGCCGGTCGGGCGGCACCGGATGGCGCAGCCACCGCAGGCACTCGGCGTCGCCGCGGAAGGGGACCGTGTACTCCAGCGCGTAGGCCACATCATGCATGCGCGGCGCCGGGCGGGCGAAGTCCCAGTCGATGATCCCCACCGGCCGCGTGCCCCGCCAGACGACGTTCCAGGGGCCGAAGTCCCCGTGGCACACGACCGCGTCCTCCGCCGGACCGGCGGGTTCGGCCGACCAGACCGCTCCCGGCTCGGGCGAGAAGCCGGCGCAGGCGTCGTGGTAGTCGCGCAGCAGCCGGGCGAAGGCGGCCAGGCCGCGCTCGTCCACGACCTTGGCCCAGCCCGCCGGTCCGGCCTCGCCCTCGATGTGGGTGAGGACCTCGCGGCCCTGGTCGTCGATGCCCAGGGGCCGCGGCGCGTAGGGGAACCCGGCCCGCTCCAGATGGCGCAGCAGCGCGTGGACGGCGGGCGTCCAGGGCTGGACGGGCCTGCGGACGGTGTCGCCGATGCGGACGATCCGGCGGTGGGCGCCTTCCTGCATCACTTCCTCGTCCGCCACCCCGCCGACGTCAGCCATCCGGGCCGGGGCGGCGCAGCCAGCGCAGAGCCGCGTCGGCGCAGTCCTCGGGGCCGCTGTTGAAGGCGATGGCCGCGTCGGGCGCGTGCCGCCTGACCAGGTTGACCACCCTCTCGAAGAGTTCGAGCAGCGGCTCGTGCTTGCGGATGCCGCCCCCGATCACCACGCAGGCGTAGTCTTCGCGGGTCAGCGCCTGCGCGATCGTTCCTTCGGGGTCCTCGTCGAGTGCCACCAGGCACCAGTCGGCCTCGATGCCGTGGTCGTCGAACCGGGCCCGGCCGCGCGTGATCGCCGCCTGGAGCGGCTCCGGGTCCCAGCCCTGGAGCCTGGCGGGATCGAGACCGACCACCAGCACCCGTGCCACTGCCACACGTCCTCCTCGCTGAACGGTTCGCCGGCGTGATGCCCGAAGGCGCCGTCCGGGTCCGTCGGCCTCTCCCGGCGGGCGCCGGGTCTCGACGCCGGGGTCTCCGATCCGCAGCGCCTGCCGCGGACCGGACAGCCGGCAGGAGAGCCATGTCGACCGTACACGGACACGCACGGCCGTCAAATGAGCGGTCCGCACGCGGTCTCACGTGACGGGGCCGAGGAGGAGAGCGCTCGCTCCCCCCCGCGGGGGCGGTTTCGAAAACGCCTCCACCGGGGTGCCGCGGTAGGTATGTTTCCCTCCATGGTCCAGGAGGGACGGGGCGCGCCGAAGCATGAGCGGCGCAACGCATATCACCGGGGACGTGCGATGGCCGCCGCCGACTCGGCGGAGCGGCTGACCGCTCATGTCGACTGGGTCCGGTCCGTGCTGGCCGCGATCCCCGATCCGGTGGATCGGGATTGCGCGCGGGACGTGCTCTCCTCCGTTCTCCGTGATTTCGCGGAGAGGATGAGCCTCCCGCAGGGGACCGCCCCGGCTCCGGCCGCCGGCGAGCCCCCGCCGGGCGGACCTCGGCGCGGTGGCCTCCGCCTGCTCCCTCGGGTGCGGTGACCCGCGGAGAGGGACCGCCCGGGGCGGACGACGTCCTCCGCCGGTCCGATCAGAGCTGGCCGGTGGCCTCGCGCCACGCCCGCTCCTTCTTGATCCACTCGTTGTCCTGCGGGAACTCGTCGATCGTGGTGACCCGGCGGATCTCGGTCTTGAAGCCCGGACCGGTGATCGGCGAGCGCCTGGCCCACTCCACGGCCTCCTCCCTGGAGGCGACGTTGAGGATGTAGAAGCCGCCGAACAGCTCCTTGGTCTCGCCGTACGGGCCGTCGGTGACCACGGGCGGCTCGCAGGAGTAGTCGACGACCACGCCCTCGGCGGCGTCGGCGAGGCCTTCGGCGGCGAGCAGCACGCCGGCCCGGATCAGCTCCTCGTTGTACCGGCCGACGGTCGCGAGCATCTCGGTGAAGTCGACGTCGCCCATCGCGGTGAAGGCCTCGTCGGTCGCGCGCCAGATCAGCATGTACTTCATGGTCTCTGTCTCCCTGACTCGTCCGGGCCCTGCGGGCCTTTCTCACGCATAGGTCGAACGGGCGGCGCCGCGGATCGACACGACCGCGGATTTTTCCGGGGATCTTTTTCCCGACGGGCTCAGGCGGCGTACGGCGCGCCGTACGGGGCGTGAAAACGCGTTGCGATGGATCTCTCCGGAAACGTATGGTTTTGCGCTCGTGATCGCAGTGGTGGAGAGGGTCCTGCCTGCCCGGCTGGGGACAGGATTCCGATGGTTGCTCGCGTCGAGCTGGCTGACGAATCTCGGTGACGGCATCGCGGCGGCCGCGGGCCCGCTGCTGGTCGCGACGTTGACCCGCGACCCGCTGATGATCTCGTTGTCGGCGCTGGTGGGGTGGGCGCCGCCGCTGCTGTTCGGCCTGCACGCGGGCGTGTTGTCGGACCGGCACGACCGGCGCAGGATCGTGCTCGTCGCCAACGCCGTGCGGGCCGTGGTGCTGGCGGTGCTCGTCGCGCTCACGGTGACCGGCACGGTGACCGTGGCGACGGCGCTGGCGGCGCTCGCGCTCAGGGCCGTCGCCGAGGTGTTCGCCGACAACGCCACGGCCACGCTGACGCCCATGATGGTCGACAGGGACGATCTCGTCATCGCCAACGCCCGCCTGGGCACGGGGTTCATCACGCTCAACCAGCTCGCCGGGGCGCCGATCGGCGCGGCACTGTTCGGCCTGGGCTTCACCTGGCCGTTCGCCGGTCAGCTGCTCCTGGTGCTGGCGGCGATCACCATGGTCCGGCGGATCACGCTGCCGCCGCACGGCCGGCAGGCCGACACCCCCAAGCCCGACACCGTACGGGAGCTCATCGCCGGGTTCCGCTGGACCGTCCGGCACGCGGCGGTCCGCACGCTGGTGCTCACGATCCTGATCTTCAACTTCACCTTCGGCGCGGCCTGGTCGGTCCTCATCCTCTACACCCAGGAGCAGCTCGGCCTCGGCGCCATCGGCTTCGGCCTGATGACCACCGTCGGCGGGATCGGCGGCCTGATCGGCACCGGCCTGTACGGAGCCATCACCCGCAGGGTGAGCCTCGGCGGCCTGATGCGGATCGGGCTCATCATCGAGACCTTCACCCACCTGGGCCTGGCCCTGACCCATTCGCCGTGGGTCGCCGGGGGCATCTTCCTGGCCTTCGGCGCGCACGCGTTCATCTGGGGCACGACCTCGGTCGCCGTCCGCCAGCGCGCGGTCCCGCGCGACCTGCAGGGCAGGGTGGGCAGCGTCAACACCATCTGCGTCTACGCCGGTCTGGTGGTCGGCTCACTGATCGGAGGCGTCCTGGCCACCCGCTTCGGCGTCGCCGCGCCGTTCTGGTTCGCCTTCGCCGGCTCCGCGGTCTTCGTGGTGCTGCTGTGGCGCCAGCTCGTGCACATCGCCCACGACGACTGAGGCGCCCGATGGGGCGTGACCGCGGCGCGGGAACCTCCCCGCGGCGGCCTCTCCGGCGGTCAGCGGAGATCGAGAGCGAGCTCCGAGCGCAGGTACGCGTCGACCCAGGCCTGCTCGGCCGCCGGGCCGGGGCCGCCGGTCAGCGTCGCCGCGAAGGCCGTGACGGCCTGTGCGAGGCGGTGCAGGAGGAGACCGATCGCCTGGTCAGAGCGGTCAGCCGCGCCTCATGGCGAGGATCTCGCGTCCCCGCTCCGGGGTGATCAGCCGGGCGGTCCGGGGGTCGGCCAGCAGGGAGACCGGCGCGAGGTGGTCGTCGCTCATCGGACGCCACTCCGACAGGGCGCCGCGCAGGAGCGGCCAGGCGTCGTCTCCGGCGCGGTCGGCGAGGGCGGCACGCACCGCGGTGTCGAACTCCGGGTTGCCGAACCGGACCTGGAATCCGGGCTCGGCCTCCCGTGCCCGGTAGTCGGCGACCAGTCGCCGGACCGGGTCGGATCCCCGCTCCGCCAGACCGGCGAAGACGGAGCCGGTGAAGCAGTGGTCGGTGCGCTGGTGCTCGGCGAACAGAACGGGCAGGATCTCGGCCGACAGCAGGGCGGTGTCCGGGGTCCACGAGGGCTCGTGGCCGCGCAGCAGCATGAACTCGATCTGGCGGCTCGCGTCGCGGGCGCCCAGCATGGCCTGTAGCTGGAACAGCAGGATCCGGGCGCGGTCACGGCCGAAGCGCACGGACTCCTTCAGCGCCGCCAGCGGCCCGTCGATCTCACCGGCCGGGCTCGCCAGCCGGGCATGCTCGATCTTGGTGTCCTGCTCGCACCGAGTCTGGCTCTGCGGGCGGTCCAGAGCGTGGAAACCGGCGTGCAGGCCGTACATCAGCTCGGCGAAGGAACCGTGCCGCTCCGGCCCCACCGCCCGCCACGAGAACAGCTCGTAGGCGGCCCACCAGAGATCACCAGGGGAGGAGCCGGACTCCGGCCACTGCGGTCGCTGTGGAACGCTTCTGGGTGAGCTCACCACCACGGCGGAACGGGGAGTCAGATGGGAGACGGGTCACACCACGGCTCACGGGTTGAACAACCGGCCCGGAGCCGCCCTCCGAAATTCCGCAGAGTGCCATCGGGGGCCATCAGAGGCCGGGAAGTCCCGTTCAACCTTGACGGCAAACGATCGAGGGCCCGGTTCTCGGTCTTCGAGAACCAGGCCCTGAACTCGGGAAAACTGCGTCGGGGTGACAGGATTTGAACCTGCGACCTCTTCGTCCCGAACGAAGCGCGCTACCAAGCTGCGCCACACCCCGGTGCACGCCGTCTTGCTCGTGCTTGGGAAAGTCTAGCGGACTTCGTGGGTGCTTGTGTCACCCTGGGCGTCACCCCGGCGGCGGGGTACCAGAGTCAGCAGCGACGCCTCGGGGAAACAGGCGAAACGCACCGGGGCGTAGGGGCTGGTGCCGAGGCCGGCGGAGACGTGGAGATAGGCGGAGTCGTGGCGGCTCAGGCCCTTGACCCGGGCCCGGTCGATGCCGCAGTTGGTGACCAGCGCGCCGTAGAACGGGATGCACACCTGGCCGCCGTGGGTGTGCCCGGCGAGCAGGAGCTGGTAGCCGTCGGCGGCGAACAGCGTCATGTTGCGGGGCTCGGGGGAGTGCATCACGCCCAGGCGGAGGTCGGCGTCCTCGGGGGCGGGACCGGCGATCAGGTCGTAGCGGTCGCGGTCGATGTGGGAGTCGTGGATGCCGCCGACGGCCACGTCGAGGTCGCCGACCTTGATGCGGGCGGTGGTGTTGTTCATGTCCAGCCATCCGGCGGCGGCCATGCCGGCGCCGAGCTCCTCCCAGGGGAGGCCGGTGGTGTGTCGGCGGCTGTCGCCCTTGGACGTCCGCCACAGGTAGCGGGCGGGGTTCTTGGGCACGGGGGCGTACAGGTCGTTGGAGCCGTACACGAACAGTCCCGGGCGGGCGAGCAGCGGCTCCAGCGCGTGCAGGAGGGGCGGGACCGCGTCGGGGTGGGCGATGGAGTCGCCGGTGTTGACCACCAGGTCGGGCTTGAGGTCGCCCAGGGAGCGGACCCAGTTGATGAGCAGCCGCCTGCCGGGGGTGAGGTGCAGGTCGGAGAGCTGCAGGATGCGCACGGGACGCTGGCCGGGCTCCAGCACGGGCACGTCGAAGCGGCGCAGGCGGAAGGCGTTGCGCTCGATGACCGATGCGTAGGCGAGACCGGCCAGGCCGGCGCCGAGCAGGGACAGGGGTACCGCGGCTGCTTTCCTCACCTTTCCATCATGCCCGAGACGCGCCGGATATCCGGCCGCCGAGGGAAACCCGGGATACAAGCGGGCTGGTGAGACGGCAAGATGGACCGCATGAGCGCATTGAAGGACAAGCTGAAGGCCGATCTCACGGCCTCGATGAAGAGCAAGGACGAGATCCGGACCCGGACGATCCGCATGGCCCTGGCGGCCGTGAACGTCGAGGAGGTCTCGGGCAGGACGGCGCGCGAGCTGACCGACGACGAGATCGTCAAGGTCCTGACGAAGGAGGCCAAGAAGCGCCGCGAGGCGGCCGAGGCCTTCAGCGCCGCCGGGCGTACGGCGCAGGCGCAGGCCGAGGTGGACGAGCAGGCCGTGCTGGACGAGTACCTCCCGGCCCAGCTCTCCGACGACGAGCTCGGCGTGCTCGTGGACGAGGCCATCGCCGAGAGCGGGGCCTCCGGCCCGCAGGCGATGGGCCAGGTCATGAAGGTCCTCAACCCCAAGGTCGCCGGGCGCGCCGAGGGCGGCCGGGTGGCGCAGGCCGTACGGGCCCGCCTGAGCGCCTGAGAGCCGGGCGGTCCCGGGGCGCTGGACGGCCTGTCCGGGCGCCGGGAACGGCCGTCCGCCCCCGTCCGAGCCCGCCGCCTCTCTGCAGCCCGAGCAGGGCTTCGGAGCGCGGGAAACGCGAGAGCCCTCCCCGTCCGCGGGGAGGGCTCTCGCGTCGTCAGGCGGATCGCCGGGGACCGTCAGGGGATGATGGGGGAGCCGCCGTTCTCGCCCCAGTCCGGCGGCGGCTCGTCTCCGCCGCCGCCGTCATCGTCGCCGCCCCAGCCGCCGTCATCGTCGTCGCCGCCCTGGTCGTCGCCTCCGCCCCTGTCGGGCTTCTTGACGGGCTTGGGCGCGCACCGGCCGGCCGAGCAGCCGCCGAAGCGCTCCTGGTTCACCGGGGTGAACGAGGTCGCCTCGACGCCCTTCAGCGCGCCGAGCATGGAGTCCTTCCAGATCCGGCCGGAGATCGACGCGCCGTACACGTAGCTGTAGTAGCGCCCGCCGATGGTCACGCCGACCAGGTCGTGCTCGAAGGCGCCGCGCGGGTCGCCGAGGCTGACCGCGGAGGCCAGGTCCGGGGTGAACCCGGCGAACCAGGCCGCGGTGTAGGCGTCGGTGGTGCCGGTCTTGCCCGCGGCGGGGCGGCCGATGCCGCCGACCTCGGTCATCGTGCCCTTGGTGAACACGTCGGACATGATGTGCGCGGCCGCGTCGGCGACCTCCTCGTCCAGGACCTGCTTGCACTTCGGCTTGTACGGCGTGGCCTTGCCGTACCGGTCGCGGATCTCGGTGATGGCCATCGGCTTGCAGTAGGTCCCGCGGGCGCCGATCGTCGCGTAGGCGGCGGCGACCGTCACCGGGTCCATCTCGTTGATGCCGAGGGTGAAGGTCTCGAACTCCTTCAGCGGCTGCCCGTCGGCCCGCTTGATGCCGAGGTTCTTGGCCATCTTGATGGTCTCGCAGAGGCCGACCTCTTCTTCGAGCTTCATGAAGAAGGTGTTCACCGAGCCGAGGGTGCCGGTGGTCAGGGTCTTGAAACCGCCGCCGCCCTCGCTGGAGTTGCGCACCTCGTGGGAGGGCTCGCCGACCCGGTTGCCCTTGCAGTCGCGGAACGCGCTCTCGCTCGGCGCCCGGTACCCGGAGCCGGTGGCGAAGCCGTCGTTCAGCTTCATCCCCTGGTCGAGCGCGGTGAGCAGGGTGAAGGGCTTGAACGTGGAGCCTGCCTGGAACCCCGCGCCGCCGCCGTGCGCCACGTCGGCCGCGAGGTTGTAGCTCATCTCGTTCTTCTTCTTGTTCTGCCCGAAGTTCCGGCTGGCGGCCATCGCCTTGATGGCGCCGGTTCCGGGGACCACCATCGCCTGCGCGGCGACCGGCTTGTCGCTCGTCTTGACGTAGCGCGCGATGGCCTTCTCCGAGGCCTCCTGCGCCTGCGTGTCGAGCGTCGTCTTGACGGTCAGGCCACCGCGCTGGAGGAACTTCTTGCGCGCCTCGGGGGTCTTGCCGAAGTCCTCGTTGTTGAGGATCTCGTACTGCGCGTAGAGGCAGAAGTAGGGGTACTTGCTCTCCTCGCAGCCGCCCCGGGCCGCGACGTCCTTGAACCCGAGCTTCTTGGCCTTGGCCTCCGCGGCCTCCTGCGGCGTGATCTTGCCGAGCTCGGCCATCCGGTCGAGCACGATGTTGCGCCGCTCCAGCAGGCGCTGGCGGGCGTCCTTGCCGGTGTTCGGGTCGGTCCGGCTGGGGTTCTGCACGGCTCCCGCCAGCGTGGCGGCCTCCCACAGGGTCAGCTTGGACGCGGGCTTGCCGAAGAACCGCTTGGCCGCGGCCTGGATGCCGTGGGCGCCCGCCCCGAAGTAGGAGATGTTGAGGTAGCGCTCGAGGATCTCGGACTTGGTGTACTTCTCCTCGATGGCCAGCGCGTAGCGCAGCTCGTTGAGCTTGCGGGAGAAGGTGGGCGCGATGGCGGCCTCCTGCTCCTCCTTGCTCTCGGCGGCGGTGAACAGCACGAGCTTGACGTACTGCTGCGTGATCGAGGAGCCGCCCTGGACGACGCCGCCGCCGGAGAAGTTCTTCGCGGCCGCGCGGAGGGTGCCCTCCACGTCGAGCGCCCCGTGCTCGTAGAACCGGAAGTCCTCGATGGCGACGATCGCGGTCTTCATGACGTCGGCGATCTGGTCGAGCCTCACCGACTCGCGGTTCTCGAAGTAGAACTGGGCGAACTGCTTGCCGTCCTTGTCGAGGAGGATGGTCCTCTCGGGGAGGGGGGGCTCCTTGAGCTCCTCCGGCCGGAGGTTCAGCTCCTCCGTCGCGGACTGCACGGTCATGCCCGCGCCGCCCACCGCGGGCAGCGCGATGGCAGCGACCAGCACCCCCGCGGCGACGGCCGCGGCGATCAGCCGCAGCAGGCTTCCCACTGCCGATCTCTGATCTTTGCCTTGAGCTTGCACGAGTCCAAGAGTACGTCGGGTAGATGGTCCGAACGGTAACGGAGCACTATTTGCGCTTGGCTTGCTCCTGCCCGGAGAAGAGGTAACTAGTCATTCCCGGCCACATGACCGCCCAGGACCATGCGAGAAATTGGTCCCGCCGGGGTCTGTCCGCCCCAACGTCTGGTTGCGTACGGTCTCTTTCTGCGGCAACTGAATACCAGGCCCGACGACCGCGCCCGTCGGCCCCCAAGTCACGACTGACCACCTAAGGGGAGTGGGGTCGAATGTGGATCACGGATTGGACCTCCAATGCGGCTTGCAAGGGTGCGGATCCTGACGCGCTGTTCGTTCAGGGCGCTGCCCAGAACCGGGCGAAGCTGATCTGTCGAGGGTGCCCGGTCCGGACCGAGTGCCTCGCCGACGCGCTGGACAACCGCATCGAGTTCGGGGTGTGGGGCGGGATGACCGAGCGTGAGCGCCGGGCCCTGCTCCGCCGTCGGCCGGACGTCGACTCCTGGCGGGAGCTCCTGGAGTACGCCAAGGAAGAGTACGAGCGGACGAACGAGCTGATCGCCGGCTGAGCCCGCAGGCTCCCCCGCGACGCCCGTCCCCGGGAACCGGCCGGTCCTGCGCACAGCGGGACCGCGCGGGTCGCACCGTACGGGTCGCCGCGCGCGGGTCACCGTGCGCAGGTCACCGTGCGTGAGTCACTGCGCGGCCAGCAGCGCGCCCACCCGGCGCAGTCCCTCCAGATCGTGCACGTCCGCGGGCATCGCGGGGACCTGCGCCATCGGCACCGTGGGGTGCGCGGAGGCGAAGTGCTCCTGCTGGCGCTGCTCGCGAGCGGCCAGTTGCATCCGGCCCGCGTGCAGCCGGAGCGCCGCCGCGGTCAGCTCGTGCTCGCCGCGCGCCTCCAGGTCCTCGGCCGCGGCGGCGCTCCGGGCGGCCGAGAGCCCGCCCGCGGTCGGGAGGTGCACCCGGTTGACCACGAGGCCGGCCAGGGGCATGCGCTCGTCGGCCAGCCGCTCCACGAAGTAGGAGGCCTCGCGCATCGCGTCCCGTTCGGGGGCGGCGACGACCACGAAGGCGGTGCCGGGCGCCTGCAGCAGCCTGTAGGTCTGCTCGGCCCGGGCCCGGAAGCCTCCGAAGACCGCGTCCAGGGCGGAGACGAACGTCTGCAGGTCCTTGAGGACCTGCGCGCCCAGCAGCTTGGTCATGGCCCCGGCGACGAGCCCGAACCCCGCGTTGAGCAGCTTGAAGGCGCTGCGCCCGCCCGCCTTGGCGGGGGCGGTCAGCATGCGGATGAACCGGCCGTCCAGGAACCGGCCGAGCCGTTCCGGCGCGTCCAGGAAGTCCAGCGCGGAACGGGACGGCGGGGTGTCGACGATGATCAGGTCCCACTCGCCCGACCGGCGGAGCTGGCCGAGCTTCTCCATCGCCATGTACTCCTGGGTGCCGGAGAAGCTGGAGGAGAGGGACTGGTAGAAGGGATTCGTCAGGATCTGGCGTGCCCGTTCGGGGTCCGCGTGCGCCTCGATGATCTCGTCGAAGGTCCGCTTCATGTCGAGCATCATGGCGTGCAGCGTGCCCTCGCCCGTCACCCCCGCCACCGGCCGGGGCGTGTTGTCGAGCTCGGACAGGCCCATCGACTGAGCCAGCCGCCGTGCCGGATCCACGGTGAGGACGACGGCGTGCCGGCCGCGTTCGGCGGCCCGCAGGCCCAGGGCGGCCGCGGTGGTGGTCTTGCCGACACCGCCCGAACCGCAGCAGACGATGATCCGGGTGCCCGGGTCGTCAATGATCGCATCGAGGTCGAGAACCGGGACGTTCTTCACCATGCTCCCTGAATCACTCCCTGAGCCGCGCACGCCGCCTCCTTCGGCCGCGTCCGCGGTGCCGCCGCGCCCCTGGTGCGCGGTGCCGCCGTGTCCTCGGTCCGCCCGCTCACGCCGCCCCCTGGGCCCGGATCGACTCGGCCAGTTCGTACAGCCCGGCCAGGTCCACCCCGTCCGGCAGCAGCGGCAGCTCGTAGCGGGGCCGTCCGGCGGCGTCGAGCGAGACGCGCTCCTGACGCTCCAGCTCGGTACGGCGGGCGTGCTCGGAGATCTCCTGGGCGAGGGCCTCGGCCAGGGCGGCGGCGTTCGGGTCGCCGTCGGCCAGCCCGGCCGCCTTGAGCCCCAGCGCCAGCTCCATCGGGTCGAAGCGGCCCGCCGCGGCGGCGTCGAGAGCGGCCTCGGGCAGCCCGGAGGTCCGGACCATGTTGGTGAAGACGCCGCCGGCGGGCAGGCCCGCCCCGCGGAGCTCGGTGATCCCGTCGAGGGTCTCCTGGACCGGCATCTCCTCCAGGAGCGTGACGAAGTGCACGGCGGTCTCGGGAGAGGCCACGACCCCGCTCACGAGGTCGGCGTGGTTCTTGATGGGCCCGACCCTGGCAAGGCCGGCGACCTCGTTGGTGACGTTGAGGAAGCGCACGATCCGGCCGGTCGGCGGCGCGTCGAGCACGACCGCGTCGTAGATCCTCCGGCCGTCCTTGCCCTTGCGGCGGACGGCCTCGGTGGTCTTGCCGGTGACGAGGACGTCGCGGAAGCCCGGGGCGATGGTGGTGGCGAAGTCGACGATGCCCATCTTGCTCAGCGCCCGGCCCGCCCGGCGCATGCCGTAGAACATCTCGAGGTATTCGAGCATGGCCTCTTCGGGGTCGACGGCCAGCGCGTAGACGTCCCCGCCGCCGGGCGCGACGGCGACCCGCCGCTCCTCGTACGGCAGCGGCGGCAGGTCGAAGACCTGGGCGATGCCCTGCCGCCCCTCGACCTCGACCAGGAGCACCTTCCGGCCGTCCGCGGCGAGCGCGAGGGCCAGCGCGGCGGCCACCGTGGTCTTGCCGGTGCCGCCCTTGCCGGTGACGACGTGCAGTCGTACACCATCCCAGTCGGTATCGCGCGAACTCACGTTTCGAAGGCTACCCAACGGTCAACCGGCGATTCGCGGTGGCCGTCGTTTGGGACGCGACTCACACTCCGGCCCGCCACCGCGGCCCCTTCCCCCGCCTTCCGCGGTCCGGCCCCGACCCCGCCGGAGGCCTGTCGCGCACCGCTGACGGGATCGGGACCGGGCCCGCTCGCTAATGTGTCTCGCATGACGAAATGGGAGTACTCGACGGTGCCGCTGCTGGTCCACGCGACCAAGCAGATTCTCGACAACTGGGGCCAGGACGGCTGGGAGCTCGTCCAGGTCGTGCCGGGGCCGAACCCCGAGCAGCTGGTCGCCTACCTGAAGCGTCCGAAGGAGTAGGGCCGGTGTCTCCGGAGGAGAAGCTGGCCGAGCTCGGCCTGACCCTGCCCGAGGTCGTGGCGCCGCTGGCGGCGTACGTCCCGGCCGTCCGCTCGGGCGACCACGTCTACACGTCGGGCCAGATCCCGATGGTGGACGGCAAGCTCGCGGCGACCGGCAAGGTCGGCGCCGAGGTGAGCGCCGAGGAGGCCCGCGAGCTCGCCAGGACCTGCGCGCTCAACGCCCTCGCCGCGGTCGCGTCGGCGGCGGGCGGCCTGTCCAACGTGGTCCGGATCGTCAAGGTCGTCGGCTACGTGGCCAGCGCCCCCGACTTCACCGGGCACCCGCAGGTCGTCAACGGCGCCAGCGAGCTGCTCGGTGAGGTGTTCGGGGAGGCCGGCAGGCACGCCCGCAGCGCGGTGGGCGTCGCCGTCCTGCCGCTGGACGCGCCGGTCGAGGTCGAGTTGATCGCTGAGGTCCGCTGACGCTCCGATTGTCCGGAGCGTGATCCGTACCACATGATGGACCGGAAAACCGAGTGATGTTCGGGTGAAAGGTTCGGATATGGGTGGAATTCCGCTCCCGGGGGAGCTCGGCGAGCGCGCACGCGACATCCTGGCCGGGCGGGTGGAGCCCGTCCCGGCCCGGGATGCCGCCACCGTGGTCGTCCTCCGGGAGGGCGTCGAGGTCTACCTGCTCCGGCGGAAGGCGAGCATGGCCTTCGCGGCGGGGGCCTACGTCTTCCCCGGCGGCTCGGTGGATCCGCGCGACGCCGACCACGCGATCGCCTGGGCCGGGCCCTCGCCCGCGGAGTGGGGCGAGGTCTTCCGCGCCGACGACAAGACCGCGCGCGGCCTGGTCTGCGCGGCGGTCCGGGAGACGTTCGAGGAGTCGGGCGTGCTGCTCGCCGGGCCGTCGCCGGAGTCCGTCGTGGCCGACACCACCGGGGACGACTGGGAGGCCGACCGGCTCGCCCTGATCGCGCGGAGCCTCTCCTTCGCCGACTTCCTGGACAAGCGCGGCCTGGTCCTCCGCGCCGACCTGCTCCGCCCCTGGGCGCACTGGATCACCCCCGAGGTCGAGAACAAGCGGTTCGACACCCGCTTCTTCGTCGCCGCGCTCCCTCCCGGCCAGCGCACCCGCGACGTCGGCGGCGAGGCCGACCAGGTGGCCTGGGTGCGGCCCGCCGAGGCGATCGAGCAGGCCGGGAGCGGCCGGATCTTCCTGATGCCGCCGACCCACCGCACCCTGAAGGAACTGGCCGCCTACGAGAAGGTCACCGACGTGCTCCAGGCCGAGCGGGAGATCGTCACCTTCATGCCGAGGATCGCCGAGGTGGACGGTGAGATGCACATCGTCCTCGACGACGACTACCGGTTCGGCGGCTCCTGACGTGAGCGGTCTGCGGATCCCGCTGGAGGGGCCGGACGGCGCCGGTACGGCGCACGCGCTCAACCTGCTCGCCCCGAACCCGTCGCCGATGACCCTGGACGGCACCAACACCTGGGTGATCGGGCGCGGGGAGGAGGTGCTGGTCGTCGATCCCGGCCCGGACGACGGGCGGCACCTGGCCCGGGTCGCCGACCACCTGCGCGACCGCAGGGTGGTCGCGATCCTGCTCACCCACGGCCACCACGACCACAGCGGTGGCGCGCGGGCCTTCGCCGGCCTGGTGGGGGCCCCGGTGCGGGCGCTGGACCCCCGGCACCGGCTCGGCGACGAGGGGCTCGGCGACGGCGACGTGGTCGCCGCGGGCGGGCTGGAGCTCCACGCGGTCGGCACGCCCGGCCACTCGTTCGACTCGCTCTGCTTCTGGCTGCCCGAGGACGGGGCGATGCTGACCGGGGACACCGTGCTCGGCCGGGGCACCACCGTGATCGCCCCGGACGGCGACCTGGCCGACTACCTCCGGTCCCTGGACCGGCTGCGCGCCACCGCCGAGCGGGTGGGGGCGCGGGCGCTGCTGCCCGGGCACGGCCCGGTGCTGTCCGACCCGATCGCCGCCCTGGACGGGTACCTCGCCCACCGCAGGCAGCGCCTGGACCAGATCCGGCGGGCGCGCGAGCGGGGCGCCGCCACGCCGCGGGAGATCGTCGAGGTCGTCTACGCGGAGGTGGACCGCTCGCTCTGGCCGGCGGCCGAGATGTCGGTCCGGGCCCAGCTCGACTACCTCGACGGGCTCCGGGGCTGAGTCCGGCACGCCGGGCGGGGCGGGAGCCGTCCCGCCGTCAGAGCAGGGTGCGCGCCATCTGGCTGACCAGGCACTCCTCCCCGTCGACGGACGACGGCGCGAGATGGTGGTTGATCTCGAGCGAGACCAGCCCGTGCATGGTGCCGAAGAGACCGAGCAGCCAGTGCCGCTCGTCGGCCGGCAGGCCGGAGAGCTCCTCGAAGCGGTAGGAGCGGCCTTTGACCTCGCCGATGACGGACAGGAACGGGCGGTAGACGGACCGCTCGGCGGACACGGTCGGTCCCTCGGCGGGTGCCGCGTAGCCGGGCAGCTGATCGGTCCAGATCAGGTTGAAGCGCCGGGGGTTGGCGACGGCCCAGGACCGGTAGGCCCGGACGCAGGCGAGGAAACGGTCGGCGGGAGCGGCGCCCTCGGCGGCGCGCCCCTCCTCGACGGCGGCGGCGAGCCGCTCGAAGCTGTCGGTGATCATGGCTGTGAACAGGTCTTCGAGGCTTGGGAAGTACGTGTAGAGCGACGCCGGGTTCATGCCGACCTCCCGGGCGATGCCGCGCCAGGACACGTTGTCGGGACCGCCCTCGTCGAGCCGGCGGAGGGCGATGGCGATGATCTCCGCGGTGAGTTCGCGGCGCTGGCGGCCCCGCCGCGACTCCTCTCGGTGCTCGTTCACCTGAGAGAGGTTATCCCGAACGCTCTTGACTTTCCAAACACTGTTGGGGCTTCTCATGCCAAACACCGTTTGAATTTCGAACGGTGATTGATCGTGCCGGTGTCGCCCGCGCCGCGCCGCGGCCCGCCGGCCCGGCCGTTCCCCGTGACCGACCAGCAAAGGAAACCGCCATGACCACCGTCGCGCTCGGACCCCTACCGGCATCGGGTGAACGCGTCCGAGGACTGCTCACCGTCGCCGTGAGCCTGCTCATCTTCGTGCCGCTGACCGTGCTCGGCGCCGCCATCGGCTGGCCGGCCTCGCTCGGCGACCCCGCCGAGACCGCATTGCCCCGGCTGCTCGAGAACGAGCTGCCGACCCGGCTGGGATATCTCGTGTACCTCGCCTACAGCGTCGCCTTCCTCCCGGCCGCCGTCGGCGTCTCGCTGTGGCGGAGGCAGGGGCCGGTCACGGTCGCCGTCTGGATCGCCGTCGGCGCCGCCGCCGCGTCCGCCCTCGCCCGGACGGTCGGGATCACGCGATGGCTGTCCACCGCGTTCCCGCTGGCCGAGCAGTGGCGGCGGAACCCGTCGCAGGCGACGAGAGAGGCGATCGCCGTCCAGTTCGGCACCCTGAACGACTTCGGCGGCGCCATCGGCGAGATCCTCGGGGTCAGCGTCTTCGCCGCGCTGTGGCTGGCCGCCACGATCGCCGGGCCGGGCCTGCCCCGGTGGGCCCGCCGCGCCGGTGTCCCCGTCGTCGTCCTGGTCGCCGCCCCGGCCGTCGAGCTGGCGGGCGTCGACTCCGGCGCCCTGGTCAGCCTGTCCAGCGCCTCGATCACCCTGTGGCTGGCCGCCGTCGGCGTCGCGATGGCGCGAGGCCGCGCCGATCGGGGGCGCGGCGCCGGGAGCGCGCAGGGCCGCGCTCCTCTGCCGGGCGGGCGGTGACGGGCCGCCCGCAGGAACGCCCGGTCCCGCTAGCGGGAGCGGTTGTGCAGGCGCTCGATGTCCATGATGACCACGGCCTTGGCCTCGATGCGCAGCCAGCCGCGCTGGGCGAAGTCGGCCAGGGCCTTGTTCACGGTCTCGCGCGAGGCCCCGACGAGCTGGGCCAGCTCCTCCTGGGTGAGGTCGTGGTGGACCCGGACGCCGTCGTCGACCTTCTGGCCGAAGCGGTCGGCCAGGTCGAGCAGGGCCTTGGCGACCCGGCCGGGGACGTCGGTGAAGACCAGGTCGGCCAGCACGTCGTTGGTACGGCGCAGCCGCTGGGCCAGGGCGCGCAGCAGGTGCAGGGCGACCTCGGGGCGGCCGGTCAGCCAGGGGCGCAGGTCGTCGTGGCCGAGCCCGGCGAGCCGGACGTCGGTCAGGGCGATGGCGGAGGCCGTACGGGGGCGGGGGTCGAACAGCGAGAGCTCGCCGAACATCTCGCTCGGCCCGAGCACGCTGAGCAGGTTCTCCCGGCCGTCGGGCGCGGTCCTGGAGAGCTTGATCTTGCCTTCGAGGACGACGTAGAGCCGGTCGCCGGTCTCGTTCTCGCTGAAGAGGGTCTGTCCCTTGGAGAGCCGGATCTCGGAGATGCTCGTGCGCAGGGCGGCGGCGCCCTCACGGTCGAGTGCGGCGAAGAGAGGGGCCTTGCCCAGCACGTCTTCGGTGTTCACGATGCCTCCTTGTTCACGGCTGACCTGTCGCCGGCCGGTTCGCCGCACTCATGTGGTGCTGTCGCGAACGCCGCGTTCTCCATCCCCGGTATCCGCAACAGCCATTGTGACCCATCCCACCGCCCGCTCTCCAAGGGCCCCGTGGGAACGGACGGGAGCGCATAAGGTGTCGGAATGCCCCGTGAAGACAGTCCGGCGGGCGAGTCCCGGCTGGCGCTGGTCCGCCGCGCCCGGCGGATGGACCGGATCCTGGCGGAGACCTACCCCGACGCGCACTGCGAGCTCGACTTCGGCGACCCGCTGCAGTTGCTCGTCGCCACGATCCTGTCCGCGCAGTGCACCGACAAGCGGGTCAACATGGTCACACCCGCACTTTTTGCGAAATATAAGTCTGCGGAAGACTACGCCGGGGCGGACCGGGCCGAGCTGGAGGAGGTCATCCGGTCCACCGGGTTCTTCCGGGCCAAGGCCGGCAGCATCATCGGCATGGCCCAGACCCTGTGCGACCGCCACGGCGGGGAGGTCCCGGGAAGGCTGAAGGACCTCGTGGCGCTGCCGGGCGTCGGGCGCAAGACCGCCAACGTGGTCCTCGGCAACGCCTTCGGCGTCCCGGGGATCACCGTGGACACCCACTTCCAGCGGCTCGTCCGCCGGTTCGGCTGGACCGCGGAGACGGACCCCGTCAAGATCGAGCAGGTCGTCGGCGGATTGATCCCGAAGCGGGACTGGACGATGGCCTCCCACCGCCTGATCTGGCACGGCCGCCGCATCTGCCACGCGCGCAGGCCCGCCTGCGGCGCCTGCCCGCTGGCCGCCCTCTGCCCGGCGTACGGCACCGGCCCCGCGGACCCCGCCGAGGCCGCGAAGCTGGTCCGCCCGGGCCCGTTCTCGTAGCCCCGGCCGGGCCGGCGGGCGTCCGCGGACCTGGAGAACCGGGCCGGCCGGGACCGCGAGCCCGGGAAGCACCGGCGGGCGACGCCGTGTTGGAGAGCATCGGAGGTGTGATCGTGGAAGTGCCTGGATGGTTGGAGACGCTGGCCGAGCGGGCCGCGAGGGCGACGGTTCCCGCGGAGCTGCGCCCGCCCCGGTCCGGAGGGCGGCCGGCCGCTGTTCTGCTGCTGTTCGGCGAGGGGCCGCTCGGCCCCGACGTGCTGCTGATCCAGCGCAGCTCGCGGGGGCGGCGGCACGCCGGGCAGCCCGCCTTCCCCGGTGGGGGAGTCGACCCCGCCGACGGCGGCCCGGTCGCCGCCGCGCTGCGCGAGGCGGAGGAGGAGACCGGCCTCGACCCGGCAGGCGTCCACGTGGTCGGCACCATGCCCGAGCTGTACGTCTGGCGCAGCGACAACCGGGTCACCCCGGTCATCGGCTGGTGGCACACGCCCTCGGCCGTGCACGCGGCCTCGCCCGACGAGGTGGAGGCGGTGGAGCGGGTCCCGATCGCCGAGCTGGTCGACCCGGCCAACCGGCTCAGGCTGAGGCACCCGAGCGGCTACTCCGGGCCCGCGTTCCGGGTGCGGAACCTGCTGGTCTGGGGGTTCACCGCGGGCGTGCTCGACGGGGTCCTCGCCGACTCCGGCTTCGCGCTCCCGTGGGACGCGTCACGGGTCGAGGACCTCCCGCCCGACGTCCTGGACCTCGCCTCCCGCGGCTAGCCGGCGCGGCCGGCGCCGGGCGACCGGCCCGGCTCCGCGCCGGCTCCCCCGTTCTCCGCGGGCGGGGAGCCGCCGACCAGGGCCATCCCGAGGCAGGCCCAGTCGGCGACGTCGTCGTCGGGGTCCGCGGCCAGGCGGCGCAGCGCGGCCAGCCCCGCCGGGTCGGGCGGGCTGCCGACGATGTTCGGCAGCGCGTAGGCGGCGCCGTACCGGACACCGGCGTCGGGGTGCTCGGACAGCGTGATCACCGAGGGCAGCGCGCGGGGGTCGCGCAGGTGGCCGAAGGCGATCAGCACCGAGTAGAGCACCATCGGGTCGTCCTCGCTGGCGGCCAGGTAGCGCAGCACCGGCAGGCTCCGGTCGGTGAAGCCGAGCCCGGCGAGGACGTCGATCCCGAGCATGCGCTCGGCCGCGCTCCCGCCCCCGCACAGCCGCCGCGCCGCGGTGAAGGTCTCCAGATCGGCGCGCTCGTGCAGGGCGGTGATCGCCTGCCAGCGGGCCGTACCGTCCTGGTCCGGGTCCCGCAGGGCCTCCTCGATCAGCGAGGAGACGGGCACCGGTCCCCCGATCGTCGCCATGAGGCCACGATAACCAGCACGCGGCCGCCGGAAGGAGTGCACGCGCGGCGCGGCGGCTGGATACCTTAAAGGGGTGAGCGGTGATCTCCTCGACCTCGTCCTGATCGCGTTGATGGTGGCCTTCGCCGTGTCGGGATACCGGCAGGGGTTCATCATCGGCGCGTTGAGCTTCGTCGGGTTCGTCGGCGGCGTGCTGCTGGGCGTCTTCATCGCGCCCCCGATCGCCGAGGCCGTGGTCGACGGCGACACCGAGCGGGCGCTGCTCGCCATCGTGATCGTCTTCCTCACCGCCATCGTCAGCCAGTTCGCGTCCTCGACGATCGGCGCGGTGGTCCGCAGCCACGTCACCTGGGAGCCGGCGAAGGTCGTCGACGCGGTCGGCGGCACGTTCGCCAGCGCCATGGCGGTGCTGATCGTCGCCTGGTTCATCGGCTCGCTGTTCGCCTCCTCGCCGTTCACGCTGATCAGTGAGCAGGTCAACAAGTCGCTGCTGCTGGGCGCCGTCGACCAGGCGATCCCCCAGGCGGCCAAGGACATCCAGAAGCCGATCAAGAACTTCATCGACACGTCGGGCTTCCCGCAGGTGTTCGAGAACATCGGGGCCGCCCAGTTCGTCGACGTGCCCCCGCCCGACCAGAGCACCTCCACGAGCCCGGAGCTGGCCCGCGCCCGCAAGGGCATCGTCAAGGTCCAGGGCGTCGCGTCGAGCTGCCGGCGGCACATCGAGGGCACCGGGTTCGTCTACGCGCCGAACAAGATCATGACCAACGCCCACGTGGTCGCCGGGGTGAACCAGGACCTCTCGGTCGTCGACTACCGCAACAACGTCCGCCCGGCCAGGGTCGTGCTCTACAACCCCGACCGGGACATCGCGATCCTGCACGTCGCCGACCTGAACCTGCCGCTCCTGAGGTTCGACGGCACCGCCTCCAAAGGCGACGACGCGATCGTGGCGGGCTTCCCGCACGGGAAGGGCTACACCCTCGACCCCGCCCGCATCCGGACCCGCCAGCGGGCCGTGGGCTCCGACATCTACGAGAGCAAGACGGTCAACCGCGACGTCTACTCGATCCGCGGCCTGGTCCGGCCCGGCAACTCCGGCGGGCCGCTGCTCACCCCCGACGGCCGGGTCTACGGCGTGGTCTTCGCCGCCGCGCTCGACCAGCAGGAGACCGGTTACGTCCTCACCGCCGGTGAGGTCGCCCCGGACGCCGACGACGGCTCCCGGCTGTCCAACCGGGTGGACACCCAGGAGTGCGACCACTGACCCCTACAGCAGGGCTCTGATCCCGGCGATCGCCACCGCGGCGTCCAGGCCCGACGGCTCCCGTGCGGCCAGTTCCCGGGCCGCCCGGGCGAGCGTCCCGTACGGCGCGCCGTACCGGCCGATCCGGTCGGCGCCGCGCGCCAGCAGCGCCGAGGCACCGCGCGGGTTGCCCCGCTGCAGGTGGGTGAGGCCGACGCAGATCTGCGCGAGCCCCTGCCAGAGCTCCCGCTCCTCGGCCGGGCCGGTCTTCCAGCGCGCCTCCAGCACCTCGTGCGCGTGGAAGGGCCGCTCCTCGCCGAGCAGGCGGCGCGCCTCGGCGAGCGCCTCCGCGGCGTCCGGGGCGTAGTCGTCGGGGATCCGCTCCACCCCCTCGGCGCCGTGCGGCAGGGGGCGCCCGAAGGCGTCCCGGGGCCGCTGGTTGCGGGCGCGCCCGTCCGGGTCGCGGTCCCTGGAGGGCGTCGGGCCCTCCGCGCGGGCGCCGGGGCCGCCGGAGGTCACCGGTCGGGCTCCTCGTCGGCGAGCCAGCCGATCAGCTCGGCGTCGAAGACCTCGGGCCGCTCCTCGTGCGGGAAGTGCCCGGCGCCCTCGACCAGCCGCCACCGGTAGGGGGCGGCCACGTAGCGGCCGGAGCCCTGGGCGGTGCGCGGCAGCATGCGCCCGTCGAGCGCGCCGTGCAGCTGCAGCGTGGGCGTCTCGATCTCCGCGCGCATGGTCCTGGCGTAGCGCAGCCCGTCCGGGCGGAACTGCGAGCGGGCGAACCAGCGGTGGTACTCCAGCGCGCAGTGCGAGACGTTGGGGACGCGGAACGCCTCGCGGTAGGTCCGCGAGACCTCCTCCTCCGGCCATCCGGGCCCGGACCACTCCCGCAGGAACCTGCCGACCAGGGCGGCGCCGGCGGCGGTCAGCCGGCGCTCGGGCAGGATCGGCAGCTGGAAGCCGAGCGCGTGGCGGCTCGCCCTGAGCTGGCCGAACGGCTCCGAACGCAGCGCGGAGCGGAGCCGGAGCGGGTGCGGCGCCGAGACCGGGACCAGCCGCCGGACCACCTTGGGGTCCAGGACGGCCATCGTCCAGGCCACCAGGCCGCCCCAGTCGTGACCGACGACCGTGGCCCCGGTCTCGCCCAGCGCGCGGACCAGCCCGGCCGCGTCGGCGGCCAGGGCGGGCAGGTCGTAGCCGCGCGGCGACTTGTCGCTCCCGCCGTAGCCGCGCAGGTCGACGGCCACGGCGCGGTATCCCGCCGCGGGCAGGGAGACGAGCTGGTGGCGCCAGCTCCACCAGAACTGGGGGAAGCCGTGCAGCAGCAGCACGAGCGGGCCCTCGCCGGCCTCCACGACATGGAAGCGGGTGCCGCGTGCGTGCACGGAGCGGTGGGTCCACGGGCCCTCGGCCCGGATCACGGACTCCTCGGACTGGTTCACTTCTCCGGACTCACCGACTCCCGGTGTGAGCCGAGCCGACCGGCGGTGGGCGGCGCGGGGACGGCGGCGGGGGCGGATTCGCTCTCGCCGCTCTTCAGGTGCTTCAGCGAGCGGATCGTCCGCCTCATTCCCGTGAGTCCCTTGAACCGCCGCACGCCGATGAAGACCAGCAGACCGGCGAGGATCACGTAGAAGCCGGTGACGGTGCCGAAGGCGGCGACCTCCGGCCAGTCGAACACGGCCACCAGGGCGTAGGCGATGACGAACGAGATGAGGATCAGGCACAGGTGGGCGATGAACGCCGCGGCGGCGAACAGCCCCACCGCCATGCCGACCCGCTTGGCGTCGAACCTGAACTCGGCCTTGGCCAGCTCGATCTCCGCGCGGACCAGGGTGGAGAGCTGTCCGGTGGCCGCGGCGACCAGGGCGCCCAGCGACTCCTCCTGCTGCGGCTCCGTGGCCGGATTCTGCGTCATGAACGTCTCCTATCGAGCGCGGGTGACAACATCATCCTGCGCGTTGAGGTGTTTGCGCACGCGCACCCTGAGCAGGACCGCCGCCAGAACCGAGGCGGTGAGGCTCGCCGCGAGCACGCCGGTGGTCACCGCGGCCGCCCTTTCAGGATCATCGCCGAAGGCGAGACCGCCGATGAGCAGCGACACGGTGAACCCGACTCCGGCCAGTATCGACACCGCGGCCATGTCCCGCCAGTGCAGTTCCTCGGAGAGTCTCGCCAGGCCGAGCCGTACGGCCAGCCACGCCCCGCCGAAGACGCCGAGGAACTTTCCGGCGACCAGACCGGCGATCACACCGAGGACGACCCTGTCGCCGGCGACCGCGCCGAGGCTGCCGGCGTCGAGGACCACCCCGGCGGAGAGGAAGGCGAAGACCGGGACCGCGAAGCCCGCCGAGACCGGCCGGAGGCGGTGGTCGGCCCGTTCGGCGGGGGAGCTCTCCTCGCCGGGGCCGCTGTGCACGCGGGTCATGAGGCCGAGTGCTACCCCGGCGACGGTCGCGTGAACGCCGCTGATCTCCACGAGGTACCAGGCGAGGACGGCCAGCGGAACGTAGATCCACGCTCCCCGGACCCGCCTGGCCTGCAGCAGGCCGTACAGGGCGATGACCGCCGCCCCGGCGGCCAGGGCGAGGAGGTTCAGGTGGTCGGTGAAGAAGACGGCGATGATGGTGATCGCGCCGAGGTCGTCGACCACCGCGCTGGTCAGCAGGAACGCCCGCAGCGCGGCGGGCAGCGCGCTGGCCGTCACGGCCAGTACGGCCAGCGCGAACGCGATGTCGGTGGCGGTGGGGACCGCCCAGCCCCGGCCGGCCTGCGGCGCGCCCCAGCTCACCGCGAGGTAGACGAGGGCGGGCATGATCATCCCGGCGACGGCGGCGAGGACGGGCAGGGCCGCCTTGCGGAGGTTGGCGAGCTCGCCGTGGACGAACTCCTCCTTGACCTCGATGCCCGCGACGAAGAAGAAGATCGCCAGCAGGCCGTTCTGGGCCCACTTGTAGAGCTCGAGGTCGAGGTGGAGGGCGTGCGGGCCCACGACGGTGGTGCGCAGCGCCTCGTAGGAGTCGTGGGACACGTTGGCCCACACCAGCGCGGCGACCGTGGCCAGGAGCATGATGACGCCGCCCACGGTCTCGGCGCGGAGCGCCTCGGCGAGCTGGCGGGCGTAGCGGACGGTGGGCTGGAAAGGCCACAGTTCGGCGGCGCGGCGCATGGAACCTCCGGGTCTACGGCGGAGGTCGGTTCCCCCACCGGCCGACCAGACTTCCCGGCACACCTGCCCCAATCCTACACAGACCACCCTAAATGATCTTTGCGGTGCCGGGGCGGACGGGAAGGGCCGCGCACGAGGAGGGGGTGCGGACCCGCGGGTCCGCGCCCCCTCCGGGAGCAGGTCAGTCCTCGCTCTTGGCGCTGGGCAGCTTCTCGGAGATGAGGTTCATCACGGTGCTGTCGGCCAGCGTGGTGACGTCGCCGATGCTGCGGTTCTCCGCGACGTCGCGGAGCAGGCGGCGCATGATCTTGCCCGAGCGGGTCTTCGGCAGCTCGGGGACGACCAGGATCTGCCGGGGCTTGGCGATCGGGCCGAGCGTCCTGGCCACGTGGTTGCGGAGCTCGGCGGCGATGTCCGCACCCTCCTCCGCGCTGCCGCGCAGGATCACGAACGAGACGATGGCCTGGCCGGTCACCGGGTCGGTCGCGCCGACCACGGCCGCCTCGGCGACCTTCGGGTGGGAGACGAGGGCCGACTCCACCTCGGTGGTCGAGATGTTGTGGCCGGAGACGAGCATGACGTCGTCGACGCGGCCGAGCAGCCAGATGTCCCCGTCCTCGTCCCGCTTGGCGCCGTCGCCCGCGAAGTACATCCCCTCGAACCGGGACCAGTAGGTGTCGATGTAGCGCTGGTCGTCGCCCCAGATCGTGCGGAGCATCGACGGCCACGGGTCGCGGATCGCCAGGAAGCCGCCGCCGCCGTTGGGCACGCTCTCGCCCTGGTCGTCGACCACGTCGGCGGTGATGCCGGGGAGCGGGCGCATCGCCGCGCCGGGCTTGGCGCTGGTCACGCCGGGGAGCGGGCTGATCATGACGGCGCCGGTCTCGGTCTGCCACCAGGTGTCGACGACCGGGGTGCGGTTGCCGCCGATGTGCTCGCGGTACCAGACGTAGGCCTCGGGGTTGATCGGCTCGCCGACGCTGCCCAGGATGCGCAGGGACGACATGTCGTACTTGGCGGGGATGTCGTCGCCCCACTTCATGAACGTGCGGATCGCGGTCGGCGCGGTGTAGAGGATCGTGACCTTGTACTTCTGGACGATCTCCCAGAAGCGGCCGCGGTGCGGGGTGTCCGGGGTGCCCTCGTAGATGACGCTGGTCGCGCCGTTGGCGAGCGGGCCGTACACGATGTAGGAGTGACCGGTCACCCAGCCGATGTCGGCGGTGCACCAGTAGATGTCGTTCTCGGGCTTGAGGTCGAACACCGCGTGGTGGGTGTAGGCGGTCTGGGTCAGGTAGCCGCCGGTGGTGTGCAGGATGCCCTTCGGCTTCCCGGTCGTGCCGCTGGTGTAGAGGATGTAGAGCGGGTGCTCGGCGTCGTGCGGGACCGGCGCGTGCTCGGCGCTCTGGCGGTCGACCAGGTCGTGCCACCAGACGTCCTTGTCGGTCCAGTCGACCTCCTGGCCGGTCCGGCGGACCACGAGCACGCGCTCGATGCCGGGGCACTCCTTGACCGCCTCGTCCACGGTCGGCTTGAGCGCGCTGGGCGCGCCGCGGCGGTAGCCGCCGTCGGCGGTGACCACGACCTTGGCGTCGGCGTCCTTGATCCGGCCGCTGAGCGCGCTGGCGGAGAACCCGCCGAAGACCACCGAGTGGATCGCGCCGATGCGGGCGCAGGCGAGCATCGTGATCGGCAGCTCGGGGATCATCGGCATGTAGACCGCGACCCGGTCTCCCTTGCCGACGCCCAGCTCGGTCAGGGCGTTCGCCGCCTTGGCGACCTCCCTCTGCAGGTCGGCGTAGGTGATCGTACGGCTGTCGCCCTCGGGCTCGCCCTCCCAGTGGTAGGCGACCTTCTCACCCAGCCCCGCCTCGACGTGGCGGTCGACGCAGTTGTAGGCGACGTTCAGCTCGCCGCCGACGAACCACTTGGCGAAGGGCGGGTTCCAGTCGAGGGCGGTGTTCCAGCGGGTGGACCAGCTCAGGCGGTCGGCCTGCTTCTCCCAGAACGCGAGGCGGTCTGCCTCGGCCTCGGTGTAGGCCTGCGCGGTCACGTTCGCGGCCGCGGCCAGCTCGGCAGGAGGAGCGAACCGCCGGGTCTCGTGCAGCAGGTTCGACAGCGTCTCCTGGGTCTCACGCGGTTCGGAACCAGGGGTCTCCGGGGCCACTACGCACTCCTTCTCGTACTGCTTGTCGGCTTTGGATGTGTCCCACTTCACCAGCCCGCAGGGGGCTGCCACAAGAGGTCTAGACAGGTCTGTACCAATCGGTGATGCGGGACGTGCGACTTCGCATCACTTCTAACGCTCAGTAGTCATCGCGGAGGAAATGTTGTGATTCCGACACCATAGAAATGTAGAAGGCGTTATTCCAGCGCATCTGGTACGGCTGTGCGCCGGATGGCCCGATGCGTTCGGTGAACGGTCGGGCGGCCGTTCTCCGGCGGATTCCCCGCGGATTCCCGGCGGATTCCACCGCGGCGTCGGGAGGCCGGTGACCGGCGGGTAGGGTCGGGGACCGTGAGCGACCCATTGGCTGCCATCGCCGACCTGCCCGGAGTGCCGGAGGCGGTGGCCGACGTGCGAAAGGCCGTGGACCGCCTCTACGGGCACCGCGTGCTGCGGCGCAAGAGCCCGGAGGTCTCGGCGAGGTCCGCCCTGCGCGGGGCCCGGGCGTCCGCCGCGCTCGACGGCGTGGACGTGCCGCTGGAGGCCATCCCCGAGGTCACCGACCCCGTGGTCCAGGGCGCGCTGCGCGTCTCCGCCGAACTGGGGCGGCTGGGGCCGACCTGGCGTACGGCGCCGCGCCAGGTGCTGGCCCGGCTGCACACGCTGGCCGCCGCCGGCCTGACCGAGGACCTCGGCCGCCCGCGGGCCTCCGCGGAGGCGCCCGATCCCCTCGGGCTGGGCCCCGCGCCCGGGCCCGAGGCGACCGTGGCCCGGGTGGACGGACTGGTCGGCCTGGTCACGGGGGCGTCCAGGGCGCCCGCGCTCGTGCTGGCCGCCGTCGTGCACGCCGAACTGGCCGTGCTGCGCCCCTTCGGCTCGGCGGACGGGGTCGTCGCGCGGGCGGCGGAGCGGCTGACGCTGGTGGAGTTCGGGCTGGACCCGAAGTCGCTGTCCGCGGTGGAGCTGGGGCACCTGGAGCTCGGGCCGGCCTACGGGGAGAGCCTGCGCGCCTATCTGACCGGCACCGCCGACGGGGTCGCGACCTGGGTGCGGCACTGCGCCTCGGCGGTCGTCCTCGGGGTGCGGGAGGCCACGGCGATCTGCGAGGCCATGCAGCGCGGCTGAGGTGTGCGGTGCGGCCGGAGCGATCTGCGAGGCCGGGGTGTGCGGCGCGGCGTGCGGGTGGCCGGTGGGCGCGTCCGGTGGGAGCTCGGCCGGCGGAGGAATTACGGACAGCCCGCGGGCACAAAGCGGACGGCGCCCCAACGAGGGGGCGCCGTCACCGGCACGTCTCATCGGGTTACCAAGCGTGCACCTGTATTCGTCGGACGGGACAAGCCCGTTTCGACGCGCCTCCCGCGGCTGGTCGCGCGTGGGTGCCCGATGGCCGTGCCCGGACACTTGGTCCGTGCCACCTTTGTACGTCGGATCCGGGCTGATGGGAACCCCTGGGAGCAAGACCTTTACGGATTGCGGGACATCCGGCGGCGAGCCGCCCCGGACGCCGCACGGCCGTACGGTCCCCGCCCGCGGGCCGATCCGGCGTCCCGGCATGATCACAGCCTGTGATCGGCAGTCCGCCGGTCCGGGCGGCGCCCGGACCGGCGGGCCGGACGGTACGGGCCTGCGGTCCGCTCGGTGGCCAGATTGTTATTTGAAAAAAACCAGCGGAAACCAGAGATTACTCCTCGACGAAATCCATACGATGGGGCAGCATACGGTTGTATCTCCAGAAACCGGGGCATTGTGTGCGGACTGCTCTACTGGTCTCTTGCCACACCCGGTCCATCTGTTGAAAGCTTTCTTCTGAAACGGGACCGGCTCTACCCCCCCGGAGCCGGACCGGTCGGCGGCCCCCGCTCTCCCCCCCAGCGGGGGTCGCCGTTCACTTCTCCACAGGCGGGCCGGTCGCCGGCCGTTCGTCCACAGAACGCCGCTCAGGGCCGTGACGGGACCGGCTCCTCCCGGAAGGTGGGTCTCCCACGCTTCAGGGAGGCACCCTTGGACCGCCCTCTGGTCATCACCGAAGACCACGATCTGCTCGACGACCTGCTCCGTGTCGCCGCCGCCGCCGGAGCGGAGCTCGACGTGGCCCACACACCCGCGCACGCCCGGCCCTACTGGACCCGCGCTCCGATGGTCGTCGTCGGCAGCGACCTGGCGGACGCCCTGGCGGCGACCGGTCCGCCGCCCCGCCACCGGGTCGTCCTGGTCACGCGCACGCCGGGAGACCCCGACACCTGGCGCCGGTGCGTCGCGGTCGGAGCCCAGGCGGTCCTGGAGCTGCCCTCCGCCGAGCGGCAGCTGGTCGACGAGTTCGCCGACGCGGTGGAGCCCGCGTCACGGGCCGGTCTCGTCGTCTGCGTCGCCGGTGGGCGGGGCGGAGCCGGAGCCAGCGTCCTGGCCGCCTCGCTCGCGCTGACCGCATCCCGCACGCATCTGCGCACCCTCCTCGTCGACGCCGATCCCCTCGGCGGCGGCCTCGACCTCCTGCTGGGCCAGGAGGAGGCGGCGGGCGCCCGCTGGTCCGACCTGGTCGCCCGGGAGGGCAGGGTCAGTTTCACCGCGCTCCGGGCGGCCCTGCCCAGGGTCTCCGAGCTGACCATGCTCTCCTTCCACCGGGGCGAGGCCCAGGACATCCCGGCCGAGGCGATGCGCTCGGTCCTCGACGCGGGCCAGCGGGGCTTCGACCTCGTGGTCGCGGATCTGCCCCGCCGGCCCGATCCCGCCGCGGTGGAGGCGCTGAGCCGGGCCGCCGTCACCCTCCTGGTGGTCACCGCCGACGTGCGCGGGGTGCTCGCCGCGGCCCAGGTGCTCAGCGGACTGCGGGAGCACACCGCCGAGGTCCGGGCGGCCGTCCGCGCGGGTGTCCTGGACGACGAGGTGGTCACCGCCTCCCTCGGAGTCCGGTGCGCCGGAGGCATCCCGGACCAGCCACGGCTCGCCTCCGCTCTGAACCGCGGCGACATCCCCCCGATCGGCCGCCGGACCCCGCTCGGCCGGTTCTGCGGGGCGTTCCTGCACTCCCTGCTCGAATCCGGGCCCTTCCCGGCGGGAACCGCCCGCCTCCCCGCACGGGCCGGGCAGCCCCCACGCGGCACCGGGCCCTCTCCGCTCGGGCCCGAGCCCTCTCCGCCCGGCACCGGGTCCTCCCCGTCCGCAGCGGGACGGCCCCTGCCCGGGGCGAGGAGATGAGCCGGCCCGCGCCCGGCGGCGCGGTCTCCCCCGACCTGGTCGAAGCGGTCCGGGTAAGGCTGGCCCGGACCGGCGTCGAGCCCAGCGCCGCGCATGTCGCCGTCGCGCTCCGGGCCGAGCGGGCGGTGCTGGGCGACGCGGAGGTCCTGGCGGTGGCCCGCGCCCTGTGCGCCGACCTGATCGGCGCGGGTCCGCTGGAGCCGCTCCTGGCGGAGGCCGAGATCACCGACGTGCTGGTGAACGGCCCGCGCGAGGTGTGGATCGACGACGGGCGGGGCCTGCGCCGGACCTCGGTCACCTTCCCCGACGAGGACGCCGTCCGGCGGCTCGCCCAGCGGCTGGCCGCGGCGGCGGGCAGGCGCCTCGACGAGGCCAGCCCCTACGTGGACGCCCGGCTCGCCGGCGGTGTCCGGCTGCACGCCGTGCTGCCCCCGCTCGCGCCCTGCGGCACCTGCCTGTCCCTGCGGCTCCCGCCGCGCCGCACGTTCGCCCTTCCCGAGCTGGTCGAGGCGGGCGCGATCAGAGCCGACACGGTTCCGGTCCTCGCCGCGGTGGTCGAGTCGAGACTCTCCTTCCTCGTGTCGGGCGGCACCGGCACCGGGAAGACGACGCTCCTGTCGAGCCTGCTCTCTCTGGCCGGCCCCGGCGAGCGCATCCTTCTCGTGGAGGACTCCGCCGAACTGCGGCCCCTGCACCCCCACGTGGTGCGCCTGGAGTCCCGCCCGGCCAACCTGGAGGGCGCCGGGGCGGTGGGCCTGCGCGACCTCGTCCGCCAGGCGCTGCGCATGCGCCCGGACCGCCTCGTCGTCGGGGAGGTGAGGGGCGCCGAGGTCGTCGACCTGCTGGCCGCTCTCAACACCGGGCACGAGGGCGGTTGCGGCACCCTCCACGCCAACGCGGCGGCCGATGTGCCACCTCGGCTGGAGGCGCTGGCCTGTGCCGCGGGGCTCAGCAGGGACGCGGTCCACAGCCAGATCGCCGCGGCGCTGGACGCCGTCGTCCACCTCACCCGGGACCACGCCGGCGGCCGTCGCAGGGTCGCCGAGATCTGCATGATGGTCCGCCGCCCCTCGGGCCTGGTCGAGGCCGAGCCGGCGCTCACCTTCTCCCCGGACGGCTCCGCCACCCCCGGTCCAGGCCTGGCCGCCCTCGCCGCCCGGGCTCCCGGCATCTCCGTGCGGTCATGACCGCGGCGGCCGTGGTCCTCACCCTGCTGGCGGTCTGGCTGTGGACGGGACCCGATCCGGGAACGCTCCGGCTCGCACGCCTGCTGCGGCGCGACCGTGCGGACCCCCGCCCTCGGCGGTGGTGGCCGAGCCGGGCCTCCTGGCCGGCCGGGCGGGCGGAGGCGTGGAGAGCGGCCTCGGCGGAGCTCTGCCAGGGACTCGCCGCCGAACTGGCCGCCGGGCGCACGGCGGGCGAAGCGCTGACCCGGGCCGTGGCCGCGGCGGCCCTCCCCGATCCGGTGGCGTTCCGCTCGGTGATCGCCGCGGCGAGAGACGGAGGCGACGTTCCCGCGGCGCTGCTGGCCGCGGCTCCGGACCGGGGAGGCGAAGGGCTCCGGCGGTTGGCGGTGTGCTGGCAGGCGAGCGCGACCGCAGGAGGAGGGCTCTCGGTTCTCGTCGACAGGGTGGCCGCCTCCCTCCGCGAGGCCGAGGCCCACCGGCGGGACGTCGCGACCCAGCTCGCCGGGGCGCGTGCGACCGCCCGCCTGCTCGCCGGGCTCCCGGCGCTGGGCCTGCTGATGGCGGCGGGACTCGGCATGCGTCCCTTCGGCTTCCTGTTCGGGGGACCGGCGGGTGCGGGCTGCCTGGTGCTGGGGGCCGCGCTCGACGGCTGCGGCCTGTGGTGGACCCACCGCCTGGTCACCCGGGCCGAGCAGGCCTGAGCCCGCCCGCATCCCGCCCGGGGGCGCGGGCCGAGGCTCCTTCGCTCCGCCCGGTGCGGGGCGGAGACCTCTCGGACCCCGCTCCGGGCAGGTCCCTGGAGGGCTTCGGCGGGACCGCGTCCGGAGGCGAGTCCCCACGCCGTTCCCACGTCGCCGATCTGGAGGAGTTCGATGCACGCGTTGTCGGCCGGTGCGGCGGCCGTACTGCTCACCGGGGCGGCCGTCTGGCTGTGGACGTCCTCCGGCGATCCCGTCCGCCGGCTGCGCCGGGCAGGCCCGCGCTCTCCGGCCGTTCCGGAGCCGCAGGCGGTGCGATCACGCACGGCGGGACCGGCCGCGCAGGGCGGTGCGGCGGGAGGCGCCGCCGGGAGGCGGCCGGAGCGGGGAGAGCTGGCCGTCGCGGTCGTCACGGGAGTGATGATCTTCCTTGCGGTCGGCGGTGTCGCCGGAGCCGTCGCGGGAGGGGCCGGATCCGCGGCCGTGGCCCTGATCCTCCGGAGGAGGGAGCCTCCGGCGTTGCGCCGGGAACGCGAGCGGATCACCGCGGACCTGCCGCTGGCGGCCGATCTCCTGGTGGCCTGCCTGCGTGCGGGGCAGCCGGTCACCGGGGCGCTCGACGTCACCGCCCAGGCGATCGGAGGGCCGCTCGGAGAGCGCCTCGCGTGGGTGGGCGGGCAGTTGAGGCTGGGGGCCGACCCGGAGGGCGCGTGGTCCGCTCTCGCGGGCGAGCGCGAGCTGGCCCCGCTCGCCCGGACCATGAGCCGGGCGGCGCTCAGCGGCGCTCCCGTGGCCGATGTGCTGGCCCGGTTGTCCGACGACGCCCGGCACGCGGCCCGGGCGATGTCGGCGGCCGCCGCCCGCCGGGTCGGCATCCAGGCGGTCGCGCCTCTGGGCCTGTGCTTCCTGCCCGCGTTCGTTCTCCTGGGCATCGTCCCGGTCGTGGCGGGACTCGCCGGAGAGATCTTGATTCCGTAGGTCGTCCACAGGCTTGGCGGCTTCTCCGGAAGTCGTCCACAGAACCCTGTTCGTATCCACAGGCGCATGCGCCCGTCGGAGAGCCTGGTCCGACCGACGCCGGGCACGGGGCCCGGCCTCGATCATGAGGAGGAACCGATGGCCGGATCGAGCACCGACGGTCTCCGGCGTGCGTCGTCGAGGTGGTGGCGGAGCCGCTGGACCCGGCTGACCACCGCCCAGGGCCGGGAGAGCGGCATGTCCACCGCCGAATACGCGGTGGGCACGATCGCCGCCTGCGCGTTCGCAGCCATCCTTTTCAAGGTGGTGAACAGCCCCGAGGTGCAGGAGATGGTCAGCAGCCTCATCGACCGGGCGCTGAACGTGGCCGGGTGAGCCAGGTGAGCCAGGTGACCCGTTCATCCGCTCCGTGCTTCTCCCGGGGGTCCGTGACCGCGGAGACCGTGGCGGTGCTGCCCGCCCTCGTCGCGGTTCTCGCCGCCGGGCTGTGGGCGGTGGCGGCGGTGGAGGCCCGGCTGGAGTGTGCCGACGCGGCCCGGGCGGGTGCTCGGGCCGCGTCCAGGGGAGAGTCGCTGGACCGCGTGCGGAGCGGCGTCCTGGCCGCCGCTCCGGCGGGGGCGCGGGCGGAGGTGGTCAGAGACGGCGAGCGGGTCCGGGTGGAGGTGTCCGTGGGGGTCAGACCCCGCTGGGGCGCCTCCCTCCCGGAGGTGGTCGTGCGCTCGACCGCCGTCTCCGTCGTCGAGCCGGGCGCGGGCCTGCCGGGCGGTCCCGGGGCCGGGCCGGGAGCGCCCGCCGCCGGCCCGGACGGCGGACGGCGGGATGACGTCGTGGAGCGGTGAGGCCGTGCGGAGTCCGGGGGAGCGGGGGTCGGCGACGATCTGGATGGCCGGGGTCCTGGCGGTGATCTTCGCGGTGGCGGCCGCGGCGGTGTTCGCGGGCGCCGCCCGGGTGGCGCGTCACCGGGTGCAGGCCGCCGCCGACCTCAGCGCGCTGGCCGCCGCCCGGCTGGCTTTCGCCGACCCTGTGCGCGGATGCTCTGAGGCGGCTTCACTCGCCGCGGAGAACGGGGCCAGGCTCATGGGATGCGCCGCCGGTGACGACGGCGTCGTCACCGTCCGGACGGCCTGCCGGTTCTCGCTGCCGGTGGTGGGCGAACGGGAGATCGCGGCATACGCGCGCGCCGGACCCGTCCACATCACCGGCCCCACCGGTTGAGGAAGGCCCGGGCCGGGGGACCTGCGACGGGTCCGGGATGCGGGATGCCCGAACCGCCCGGGGAGGCCGGAGGCGGCGGGGCCGCCCTCTCGCGGAAGGGCCATCCTCGGGCGGGGAGCCGCGCCTTTCCCGGTGCGGCGCTGCTCCCCCCATCGGGAACGCTCGGCCTGAGAGGGGCGGAGCCCTATGCCGTCGGGGCGCAGAACGGCCGTCCGGAAGCCAGGTCGCAATCGAATCACGACTTCTTGGACGACATGTCCAAGAGATGGAGGTCTCTCATAAGGTTCCGCTTACCTTTCGCCTCCGCTTTCCCGTCCTCGGGTCCGGGAAGGCGGGGCTGCGAGTCGCCCGGCAGGACGGCCGTCCCCGGTGGCCGGGCCCGCTCGCGGCCGTGGGTTCAGGAGGTCCGGGCCGGTGGGAGCCGGTCCGGAGGACTGGCGCGTCCGGACGCCCGTACGGCGGGCGGCCGGGGGCGAGCGGCTCTCGACGAAGGGAAGCGTCGTGACGACGGTTCGCAGGCTGGTCGCCGCGGCGGCGATCGCGCCCATCGTGTCCGTGTCCGCGGTGCTCGCCGCGGCGGCCCCGGCGCAGGCTCAGGCGCGCCTGGACATGCCGTCACGGGTCACCTCGGGCCAGGGGGTGACGATCTCCGGCAAGGTCGACTTCGCGTTCGACGCCATCCTCTACGTCAACGGCCAGGAGGTCGCCAAGGGAGACCAGCGCGTCTCCTACACCTGGGATCCCGGGGACCGCCCGAACGGCAGCTACAAGATCAGACTCGTCCAGCAGGGCAAGCTGCTGGGCGGCAAGTGGGACGAGACGTCCGAGACCCTGGTGCAGGCCGTTCCTCCGGCCACCCCCGGAGGGGTCGCCGTGCGCCTGCAGGGGGACCGGGCGGTGGTGACCTGGGACAAGGGGGCTGAGCCCGACCTGCGGAGCTACGAGATCTCCACGAGCGAGACCGGCAAGGTCGGCAGCGTGCAGGTGGACGGCGCGTGCGGGGGCGGTTCGTGCAAGGCGACCCTGGCCGTGCCCGCCAAGGCGGCCGGCCGGCGGATCGGGTTCACGGTGCGGGCGCTGCGGAGCGACGGCGGCGGCGGCACCCTGGCCTCGGGGCAGTCCGCCGCCGCCACGGTGAGCATCCCCGCCGCAGCGCCGCAGGGCACGGACGCCGGCGAGAACGGCACGTCCCGGAAGAGCACGGACGAGGGCGCCGGCACCCGGCGGAGCGACCAGAGCGGCGGCACGAAGAACAGCGGCGAGAAGAGCGGCGGCAAGCAGACCGGAATCGAGAACCTGCCCCAGCTGCCTCCGAAGAAGCCGGCGGCCGCTCCGACCCGGCCGGCGAAGACGGCGGCCGTGCCCACGAAGGTGCCCGCACTCCCCAAGGAGGTCCGGGAGGACGCCGCGCTCGCGACGGCGGGACCGGGGACCGGGAGCAAACCGGGGAAGGGCTCCGGGAGCGGTGGCAAGAACGGTACGGCGCCGCCCCTCGACCCGCAGACCGCCGGGACCGGTACGGACGTCGCGCCGGCCGTGGACACGAACATCACGGCGCGGTCGGCCGAGTCGCCGGCCGGCGGAATGGTCCAGGGCCTGTCCATCGCGGGCGGACTGGTCCTGCTGATCCTCGGAGCGCACTTCGGTGCATGGCTCCGCCGCAAGAGGCTGGTGGCGGTCGCGGGAGGTCCCGGCGCCGCGGGAGGCTCCGGGGCCCCGGCGGTGGACGGAGACCCGCGAGACGACTCCACGACCCGGGCCGGCAGGGACGCCCCCGCGGCGGCCGGTGCCGCCGCGGTGACCGGTGCCGCCGCGGTGACCGCCCGCCGCCCCGCGGTCATCCTCGCGGTGGCCAAGACCCCCCATATACAGCCGTCACCGGCGCAGTCCCCTCCCGCGTCCTCGCCGGCCCCCCGCCCCGAGACCCCCTCCGTCTCCCGCCCCGCGCCGTCCTCCCCGGATCCCGGGCCTCCGGTCTCCGCGACCCCGGCGGGCCGGCCGTTCTCCCCGCACACGGTGGACCGGCCGGTGAGCCCCGAGCCGGCCTCCGCTCCCGAACCGGTCGCCTCCCCGGGGCGGCCGGCCCGCGTCCCCGGGCGGCCGGTCCAGGGACCGGCGCCGGTCCCGGCGCCCGTCGTGCCCGCCGAGTCCATGCGGCTGGCGCTGCCCGCCGCCGCTCCGATCGCCGAGGTGGGCGTCGTGACTCCGGTGGCGGTCCGGATCGGCGACACTCCGGCCGCGGCCCGGACCGGCGACCGCTGGGACGACTACCTCCCGCCCGCCCCCCGCTCCATGGAGGACAGCGGGTTCTGGGAGCGGCCGCAGCCCGGCGCCGCGGACTTCTGGGCGGCCGACGAGGAGGACCCCGCCTACTCCGGCCGCCGGCCCCAGGGGGGCTGAGCGGCCCTGAGCCGTCCGCGGGCCCTGAACCGTCCGCGGGCCGAGCCGTCCGCGGGACCGGTGGCGGCTGCGGGGCCGCGGCCGTCGGCCGGGAGGGTCAGCCGGGATCCGGCGAGAGCAGGACGGCCAGCAGCCGTAGCGCTCCGGCCTTGTCCAGGGGCTCGTTGCCGTTGCCGCACTTGGGCGACTGGATGCACGAGGGGCAGCCGCGATCGCACTCGCAGGAGGCGATGGCCTCCCGCGTGGCGGTGAGCCAGTCGAGGGCGCGGGCGTAGCCGCGTTCGGCGAAGCCCGCGCCGCCCTCGTTCCCGTCGTAGACGAAGACGGTCAGCAGGCCGGTGTCGGCGTGGAGCTCGGTGGAGACGCCGCCGATGTCCCAGCGGTCGCAGGTGGCGAACAGCGGGAGCAGGCCGATGGAGGCGTGCTCGGCCGCGTGCGCCGCCCCGCCCAGGTCCGTCCCCGCCTCCGCCAGGGACGTGACCGCCGAGGCGGGCAGCGTCCACCAGACCGCCCGCGTGCGCAGCGTGCGCGGGGGCAGGTCGAGGTCCTCGTCGCCGAGCGGTTCGCCGCTCTGCAGGCGGCGCTTGAGGTAGGACACGACCTGGCGGGTGACCTCCACCGAGCCGAAGTGGAGCTCTCCCGGCCCGAGCGGCCGGGAGCGCAGGGACTCCAGGACGGAGATCTCGGTGACGTCCCTGGCGAAGGTCGTGTAGTCGGGCGCACCGGCCTCGACCAGAGCGACCCCCGCCTCCAGGTCGAGTTCCTCCACCATGAAGGTCTCCCCCCGGTGGATGTAGACGGCGCCGGTGTGCACGGTCGTGTGCGAGGCGGGCTCGTCCACGGTGCCCAGCAGCCGCCCGGTGGACGACTCGACGACCTGGACGGGCGAGCCGCCGGTGCCCCGGATGTCGGCGAGGTCGACGGCCCGCTCCCGCCTGGTCCAGAACCACCCCGTGGGACGCTGCCTGAGCATGCCCTCGCCCACCAGGCCGGTGATCACGTCCTTGGCGGCGGGGCCGAAGACCTCCAGGTCGTCTTCGGTGAGAGGGACCTCGGCGGCCGCCGCGCACAGATGCGGCCCGAGGACGTACGGATTGTCGGGGTCGAGGACGATCGCCTCGACCGGGCGGCCGAACAGGGCCTCGGGGTGGTGGACCAGGTAGGTGTCGAGCGGGTCGTCCCTGGCGATCAGCACCGCCAGCGCGTCCTGCCCGGCCCGGCCGGCCCGCCCGGCCTGCTGCCAGAGTGACGCGCGGGTCCCCGGCCAGCCCGCGATGAGCACGGCGTCCAGCCCCGACACGTCGACGCCGAGTTCCAGGGCGTTGGTCGTGGCCAGGCCGAGAAGCTCCCCGGAGCGCAGCGCCTTCTCCAGCTCCCGGCGCTCCTCCGCCAGGTATCCGGCGCGGTAGGCGTCCACCTTGCCCTGCGCGCCGTCCTGCAGGTCCGGGGGGAGGCCCGCGTCGGCGGCCAGGTCGGAGAGCCTGGCCCGGGCGGAGAGCGCCACGGACTCGGCGGCGCGCCGGGAGCGCACGAAGGCGAGGGTGCGGACGTCGGCGAGCACCAGGTCGGCGAGGAGGTCGGCGGCCTCGGCGGTGGCGGGGCGGCGCAGGGGCGCGCCGCGTTCGCCCCTCAGATCGGCCAGGGGAGGCTCCCAGAGGGCGAAGGTGATCGCCCCCCGGGGGGAGGCGTCCGTGGTCACCTCGGCCATCTGGAGGCCTGTCAGCCGCATGGCGAAGGTCCGGGGCTCGCTCGCGGTCGCGGAGGAGAGGAAGAAGACGGGGCGGGAGCCGTACCGGGCGCAGATCCGGCGCAGGCGGCGCAGGATCTGCGCCACGTGCGAGCCGAAGACGCCCCGGTAGCCGTGGCACTCGTCGACCACGACCATGCGCAGCCGCCGCCAGAAGGACGACCAGCGGGAGTGGCGGGGCAGCAGGACGCGGTGCAGCATGTCGGGGTTGGTCAGGACGTAGTTGGCGTGCTGCCGGATCCGGTCCCGCTCCTCGAACGGGGTGTCGCCGTCGAAGGTCGCCGCGCGGAGCTCGGGCGCGCCGAGGGACTGCAGGGCGCGGAGCTGGTCGGCGGCCAGGGCCTTGGTGGGCGTCAGGTAGAGGACCGTGCCGCCGTCGAGGACCGAGACGGCGGCGGGGACCTGGTAGGCCAGGGACTTGCCGGAGGCGGTGCCGGTGGCGATGATCACGTTTTGGCCACGGTGGGCGAGGTCGGCGGCCTCGGCCTGGTGGGGCCAGAGGCCCTGGACGCCCTGGTTCGCCCAGCGCGTAACCAGCGGTTCGGCGACCCAGTCCGGCCATCGGACTTGACCGGCCTGACGTGCTGGAACATGCTCCACATGAGTGACGCGCTCCCGACGTGCGGGAACGCCGAGCAGACAGGACAAGGGGAGGTCTGGGCGCAGGGGTGATGAAGAGGACGGACTCACTGGTTTTCAGTCTCGTATCTCTGGGCAGAGTCGCCGGGAATCGTGATTTCGTATAGACACTGAGCGTACGCATGGTTGAATGCCGCGCGTCGGGGCTTGTCGTCGCGGGACCTCCGGGTCCCAGAAGTCACGCCCGAATCGGTATTTTCGCAGGCAAGGCGCTGGAGGATCTGTGGATCTGAAGTTGGACCACCATTCCGAGGACCGTCTCACCATCGTCGAGGTCGAAGGTGAGATCGATGTCTACACCGCGCCCAGGTTGCGTGAGCTCCTGATCGACCTCGTCAACAAGGGCAACTTCCACCTTCTCGTCAACATGGAGAAGGTCGACTTCCTCGACTCCACGGGTCTGGGCGTCCTGGTCGGCGGGCTCAAGCGGGTCCGGGCGCACGACGGCTCCCTGGAGCTCGTGTGCACCCAGGAGCGCATTCTGAAGATCTTCCGTATCACCGGGCTGACCAAGGTCTTCGGCATCTACGCGTCGGTCGACGAGGCCAAGGAAGCGCACGGTCGAGACAAGTAGTCATGGCTACCGTCGAGCTGACGTTCAGCGCCCTTCCCGCTCACGTGCGTACGGCGCGCCTGCTCGCCACGGCGATCGCACGCCGCACCGGGGTGGAGGAGTCCCTGCTGGACGAGGTACGGCTCGCCGTCGGTGAGGCCTGCTCCCGGGCGGTCGAGGCGCACCGCCTCCACTGCCCGGGGGAGCCGATCCGCATCGAGCTGTGCGACGACTCCGGGCGGTTCGAGGTGATCGTCACGGACTCGGCCCCCAGCGACGAGCAGGGGCCGGAGTTCGGCGTGCCGCGCTTCGACGACATTCTCGGCCAGGGGCCCGGCGTGTTCATGCCCGGATTCGGCATCGCGGTCATCGCGGGGCTGGCCGACGACGTCGAGGTCTACCCCAGCCAGAAGGGCATGCGGATCCGGATGAGCTGGCCCGCGGCGGCGGGCGGCCTCTCCCCCGTCTGACGGCTGGAGAACCGTTCCGGCGGAGCGGTCACGCCTCCCTCGGGGCGGCCTCGGCGCTCCTCAGGGCCGGCCATGGGATCCTGCGGGGCGGCGGAATCCGCGGGGCCGGTCACGGGATCTCCTGGCGGCCGCCGATTCCTCTGCGGGGCGGGCCGGCCGCCTCCTTCCGCGGGGCCGGTCACGGGATCTCCTGGCGGCCGCCGATTCCTCTGCGGGGCGGGCCGGCCGCCTCCTTCCGCGGGGCCGGTGACGCGGCGCCGGGAGTGCCCGCGTGATGCCCGCCGCACCCGTGCGGGTCCGGACGGCACCGGTCGCGGAAGCGGGTTCCGGGCCGGGGGCGGGCGCCGCGCCGTACCGGTGACCGCCGGGAACGGCGGGCGGGCGGCTCGGGACGGCTCCCGCGAGCCCTGTGACCGGGCTCGGCACGAGGGCGTGTCCGGCTGCCATGCACGTCCCGGCAGGCGTGCCAGTCCTTCTCGCAGGCAGGCCGCGAATGAGGACGACCTTTTCCGCCTATACGGACAAACCGAAATATCGGTGGGACGGAAAGGTTGAGAAGTCCGAAGTGCCGATCTAAATGCCGATAAAGGAGATCGGCTGTCCGGGGATTAGCGGACACGTCATTAATTGGCCGCGTGTAGAGGCTTCATATCCGCGTCGCCGCTGCGTAGACTCCCGGCACCGGCCAAGGTTTGTCCTTCGGAACGGGCCGTGAACAGGCCCGATTCGCAAGGAAGTCTGCGGACGTAACCGGAAGCGGCACTGCCAACCACCCGGACGTGCGCCGCAGCCCGCCGACCCGTTCACCGCAGCGCACTCCGGGCAGGACGTGATCCCGTCTTGCCGAGGAGAGTCGGATGCCTGTGCTCCATCTCGCCGCTGTCGATGACACAGCGGTATCCCTGAGCGGTTCCCACCTCACGATAGTGATCGTGGTCGCCGCCGTCGCCCTGCTCGCGCTCGCCGTCGCCGGCGGGCTCGTGCGCGAGGTGCTCGCCGCCGACCAAGGCACCGAGCGCATGCGAAACATCTCGCGAGCCGTACAGGAAGGAGCCGCGGCCTACCTGACGCGGCAGTTCCGGACGCTCGCCCTGTTCGTCGTCCTGATCCCCTTCCTGCTGCTCCTGCTCCCGGCCGCCTCGACCGGCGTGCAGATCGGCCGGTCCGTCTTCTTCGTGGTCGGTGCGCTGTTCTCCGCGCTGACCGGTTTCATGGGCATGTGGCTCGCGGTCCGCGGGAACGTCCGCGTCGCCGCGGCGGCCCGCACGTCGGGCGAGAAGGCCGCCATGCGCATCGCCTTCCGCACCGGCGGCGTGGCGGGCATGTTCACCGTGGGCCTGGGCCTGCTCGGCGCCGCCATCGTGGTCTTCGTCTACAAGGGCGACGCCCCCGCGGTGCTGGAGGGCTTCGGCTTCGGCGCCGCGCTGCTCGCGATGTTCATGCGGGTGGGCGGCGGCATCTTCACCAAGGCCGCCGACGTCGGCGCCGACCTGGTCGGCAAGGTCGAGCAGGGCATCCCCGAGGACGACCCGCGCAACGCCGCCACCATCGCCGACAACGTGGGCGACAACGTCGGCGACTGCGCCGGCATGGCCGCCGACCTGTTCGAGTCCTACGCGGTCATGCTCGTCGCCAGCCTGATCCTGGGCAAGGTGGCCTTCGGCACCGAGGGCCTGGTGTTCCCGCTGATCGTCCCGATGATCGGCGTGCTCACCGCGATCATCGGCATCTTCGTCACCTCCCCGCGTGCCGGCGACCGCAACGGCATGGCCGCCATCAACCGCGGTTTCTTCATCTCCGCCGCGATCTCGGCGGTCCTGGTCGCCGGGGCCGCCTTCTTCTACCTGCCGAGCAGCTTCGCCGAGCTGAGCGGGGTGAGCCCGGAGATCGCGGCCGTCACCTCCGACCCCCGGCTCATCGCCATCGGCGCGGTGCTGATCGGCCTGGTCCTGGCCAGCGCGATCCAGGTCCTCACCGGCTACTTCACCGAGACCAACCGGCGCCCGGTGAAGGAGATCGGCGAGAGCTCCCTGACCGGCTCCGCCACGGTCATCCTGGCCGGCATCAGCGTCGGCCTGGAGTCCGCGGTCTACTCGGCGCTGATCATCGGCGGTGCGGTCTACGGCGCGTTCCTGCTGGGCTTCGGCAACGTCACCATCGCCCTGTTCGCCGTCGCCCTCGCGGGCACCGGACTGCTGACCACGGTGGGCGTGATCGTGTCCATGGACACCTTCGGCCCGGTCTCCGACAACGCCCAGGGCATCGCCGAGATGTCGGGCGACGTCGACGGGGAGGGCGCCGCGGTGCTCACCTCCCTGGACGCCGTCGGCAACACCACCAAGGCCATCACCAAGGGCATCGCGATCGCCACGGCGGTGCTCGCCGCGACGGCGCTGTTCGGCGCCTTCCGGACCGCGGTCGAGGGCGAGCTGACCGGGGCCACGCAGGCGGTGAAGGACGCGCTGGGCTCGTTCAGCTCGTTCAACCTCGGCGTGGACTCGCCGAACGTGCTCGTCGGCCTGGTGATCGGGGCCGCGGTCGTGTTCATGTTCTCCGGGCTCGCGATCATGGCGGTGGGCCGGGCCGCCATGCGGGTCGTCCTGGAGGTCCGCGAGCAGTTCCGCACCAGGCCCGGGATCATGGACGGCACCGAGCTGCCGGAGTACGGCCGGGTGGTGGACATCTGCACCCGCGACTCCCTGCGCGAGCTGGCCACTCCGGGCCTGCTCGCGGTGATGACGCCGATCGCGGTGGGCTTCGCCCTCGGGTACGCGCCGCTGGGAGCCTTCCTCGCCGGCGCGATCGCCTGCGGCACGCTGATGGCGGTGTTCCTGGCCAACTCCGGTGGCGCCTGGGACAACGCCAAGAAGCTGGTCGAGGACGGCCACCACGGCGGCAAGGGCTCGGCCGCCCACGAGGCCACCATCATCGGTGACACCGTCGGCGACCCGTTCAAGGACACCGCGGGTCCCGCCATCAACCCGCTGATCAAGGTGATGAACCTGGTGGCGCTGCTGATCGCTCCCGCGGTCGTGGCGACCGCCGACAACGTCGGGCTGCGGGTCGGCATCGCGCTGGCCGCGCTGGCCGTGGTGATCGCCGCGGTGGTCGTCTCCAAGCGGCGCTCGGCGGGCGCCTCTCCGAGCGAGAGCAACAACCACGACCGCGAGCCGGAGCCCGAGCCCGAGCCGATAGCGGGCTGAGTTCCGCCTGGCCGGAACGGCGGGCTGAGTTCCGCCTGGCCGGAACGGCGGGCTGAGCTCGGCCCGACCGGAACCGCCGGAGGGGTGCGCGGGAATCGCGCACCCCTTTCGCGGGCGCGGGACGTGCCGGTGGGAAACTGTCGGGCATGGAACAGCAGCCCTCCGGGGGAAAGACGCTCGTCATGATCCTGCTGGGGATGGCCGCGGTGTTCGCGGTGATCATCGGGATCGCCATCTGGGCGGCGAGGTGATGACGAGGTGTCAGTGAGGTGACGATGCGTACGCTGATCGTGCTGCGGCACGCCAAGGCGGTCCACACTCCCGGACTCGCCGACCCCGAACGCCCGCTCACCGACCGGGGCGAGCGGGATGCCCGCAGGGTCGGGGAGACCCTCGCGGCGATGGGGCTCCGGCCCGACCTGGTGCTCTGCTCACCGGCCGTGCGAACCCGCCGTACGGCGGAGCTGGCCCTGCCCGGCGAGCCCGTCGAGTTCGAACGGGACATCTACGAGGCGTACGCCGACGAACTGCTCGCGCTGGTGCGGCGGGCCGATCCCGAGGTACGCACGCTGCTCCTGGTCGGGCACAACCCCGGCGTCCACGAGCTCGTCCTGGGCCTCACCATGCACGCCGGGGACCCGGGATTCCCGCCCGGCGCGTTCGCCGTCATCGAGACCGGCGACGAATGGGCCGAGCTGGAGTCGGGGCGCGCGGTCACCCGATGGAGCCCGAAGGACAACTGATCCGGGGCGACGACTGATCCGGGGCGACGACGCCGGTCTCCCTCCGCGGCGGGCGGCGGGAGACCGGGCGGGGGGTCAGGGCCCCGGGGGGACGTCCACGTCCTCGGCGTCGGCGGCCTCGACCTCGGCACGGGAGATGCCGAGCAGGTAAAGGATCGAGTCGAGGTAGGGCACGTTGACCGCGGTGTCGGCGGCCTGACGGACCACCGGCTTGGCGTTGAACGCGATGCCCAGCCCGGCCGTCGCGATCATGTCCAGATCGTTGGCGCCGTCGCCGATGGCCACGGTCTGGCTGATCGGGATGCCCGCCTCGCGGGCGAAACGCTCCAGGGCGCGGGCCTTGCCGGGACGGTCGACGATCTCGCCGATGACCCGGCCGGTGAGCACGCCGTCCACGACCTCCAGGGTGTTGGCCGCGGAGTAGTCGATCCCGAGGTCCTCCACGAGGGCGTCGGTGAGCTGGGTGAAGCCGCCGCTGACGATCGCGAAGCGGTAGTCGAGCCGCTTGAGCGTGCGGACGAGCGTGCGGGCCCCGGGGGTGAGCACGACCTCCTTGCGGACCTTCTCGAAGACCTCCTCGGACAGGCCCTCCAGCAGCGCCACCCGGCGGCGGAGCGACTCGGCGAAGTCGAGCTCGCCGCGCATCGCCTCCTCGGTGACCCGGGCGACCTCGTCCAGGCAGCCCGCGTGCGCGGCCAGCAGCTCGATCACCTCGGCCTGGATGAGCGTGGAGTCCACGTCCATCACGATCAGCCGCTTGGCCCTGCGGTACAGGCCGGCCCGCTGCACGGCCACGTCGACCTGCTGGGCGTGCGCCTCGGCGGCCAGGTCGGCGCGGAGGGCGTCCGGGTCGGCGCCGGAGACGGCCAGCTCGATGCAGGTCACCGGGTAGCTGGAGAGCCGCTCGATCCGGTCGATGTTGGCTCCGGCGGCGGCGATCCGGCCCGCGATGCCCGCCATCGCCGCGGGCTGCAGGGGCGAGCCCAGTACGGTGACGTGCAGGCGCCCGCGCCGCCGCTTCTCCTTGGTGTCGGAGCTGGTGGACAGCTCCACCTCCAGTCCCAGGTCCTCGGCGGTCCGCTCGACGGCGGTCCACAGGGCGCCGAGGGTTCCGCCGGTCCCGGTCGGGGTGTCGCCGGCGTAGGCGACGAGGACACCGAGGGTCAGCCGGCCGCGGATGACGACCTGCTCGATGTCGGCGACGACGACGGGGAAACCGGCCAGGACGGCGAAGAGCCGGGAGGTGACGCCCGGTCGGTCGGGGCCGGTCAACGTGATCAGAAGCGTGCGCTGGTTCATCGCCCCCTACGCTACTTGGCCTCGGAAATGACCGTGAATGCGGTTCATCATCCGGACGCCTGACGTTCGCGGTCCTCCCTGCTCCGGCGTTACCCTCGGCTGGCTTCATGAGGTCATGACGACCATTCCCGCAGAGCCGCGCATCGCTCGCTACACCGCCGGGCTGGCCCGTACCGCCGCAGAGCTGCGGGAGGCCCAGCGCCTGCGCCACCAGGTCTTCGCCGAGGAGATGGGCGCCCGGCTGGACACCCCCCTCACCGGCCTGGACGTCGATCCGCTCGACGCCTACTGCGACCACCTGCTCGTACGGCACGGCGGGACGGGCGAGGTCGTCGGGACCTACCGGCTGCTGGCGCCCGGGCGGGCCGACCGGCTCTACGCCGAGTCCGAGTTCGACCTGGGGGCGTTGGCCGCCCTCCGGCCGGACCTGGTCGAGGTGGGCCGGACCTGTGTGCACGCCGGCCACCGGAACGGGGCGGTGGTCGGGCTGATGTGGGCGGGCATCGCGCGCTACATGGTCGAGGGCGGGTACGGCTGGCTGGCCGGATGCTGCTCGGTGCCGGTGTCCCAGGCGGCCGGGGTCATGGACCGGGTGCCCCTCGGACCCCCGGAGTACCGGGTGGCTCCGCTCCGGCCCTGGCGGGAGGCGGGGCGCGGCGGGGCGGCGCGCGGCGGGGCGGGGCGCCCGGCCACCGGTACCGGCTCCGCGGCGCCGGGTGGCGCCGGAGAGGCTCGGGGCCGTGCGGGAGAGGCGCCGGGCGGGACGCGGCCGGGAGCCGCGCGTCCCGCCTGGGCGGGCCTGCCGCCGCTGCTCCGGGGGTACCTGCGGCTGGGCGCGTGGGTCTGCGGCCCGCCCGCGGACGATCCGGACTTCGGCGTCGCCGACTTCTTCGTCCTGCTCCCGATGGCCGGGATGGACCCCCGCTACCTGCGTCACTTCCTGGGAGCGGCGAGATGAGCCCGCCGCCCGCGGCGCTTGCGCGGACCCCCGCGGCGGACCCGCTCCCCGCGGTCCTCTCCGGGAGCGACCGGGCGAACCCGTGGCTCCCGGCGGCGCCCTGCTCGCCGGCCGCCTGCATCGCCCCTCCCTCCGAGACGGCGGCCCGGCCGCGCCGGGCGCTGCGCCTGCTGGCCTCCGCGGTGCTGGTGCTCGCGGGGGCGGTGCTCGCGCCCGCCGCCCGGGGGCTCGGTACGGCCCGGCGGATCCGGCTGACGAGCGCCTGGTCGCGCCTGCTGCTGAGGGCTCTGGGCGTGCGGGTCGAGGTACGGCGGGGCTTCGCCTTCCTGGCGGGTTCGGCGGCGGGGGCCGCCACGGCTCCCGGGGTCCGCGCCGTGCCCGGTCCCCGCGCCGCTCCCGGACGGGGATCCGCCGCCGCGGGTGCCGCCTCCGGCGTCCGCGCCGCGGTTCCCGGCACGGCCCCGCTGCTCGTGGCCAACCACGTGTCCTGGCTCGACCCGCTCGTCATGGCCGCCGCGCTGCCGTGCCGCCTGCTGGCCAAGCGCGAGGTCCGGACCTGGCCGGTGGTCGGCGGGCTGGCGGCCGGGTCGGGCGCGCTGTTCATCGACAGGGACCGGCTGACGGCGCTGCCCGGCGCCGTCGGCGATGTCGCGGAAGCGCTTGCCGAGGGGCATCCGGTGGCGGCCTTCCCGGAGGGCACCACCTGGTGCGGCCGGGGGATGGGCCCCTTCCGGCCCGCGGTCTTCCAGGCGGCGCTGGACGCGGGAGCCCCGGTGCTGCCGGTGGCGATCCGCTACCTGGACGCGTACCGGGCACCGGAGACCGGCCCCGTCTTCGTCGGAGACGACACCATCCTGGCCTCCATCCGCCGGGTGGCCGCGGTCCGGCGGATGACCGTGGAGGTGACGGTGCTCCCCCGGGTGACGGCCCGGGACCGCAGGACGCTGGCCTGGAGGGCGGAGTCCTCGGTCGCCTCGGCGGCCGCCGTCCCGGCCGGACACGGTGCTCCGGCCGTGCCGGCGCCGATCCTGCGGGATCCGGACGGCGCGGGACGGGCGGCGGCCGCCCTCCGGTGACCGCGGCCGCCGCGCGGGGCCGTGAGAACGGGCGGAGCCCCCGGCCTGGGACAGGACGGGGGCTCCGGAGCGCGACTAGCGGACGATCTTGGTCTTGACCTTCTTCAGGAAGTACCAGGACTTGATGCCCATGCGCTTGAACTCGTCGCGGTCCAGGTTCTCCGCGCCGGTCGGCAGGTCGACGGAGTCGACCCCCCAGTACCCGGTGGCGGTGCCCCTGGCCTTCTTGCTGAGCTTGACCACGACCCGGATGGCCGTGCGGTCGTCGACCTCCAGGGCCTGGGGGACGATGCACCAGTAGCCGTCGTCGAACCAGGCGCACCGGGTGCCCTCGGGGCCGTAGATCGCGGTGATCTTCGAGCCCTTGGGGGGGACTCCGCCGATCCAGTAGGAGTCGGCGAGGTGCGGCCCCACGTTGGTGGCCTGGATGGTGTAGGAGATCTTGCCGCCGGCCCGGACCTTCTTGGGGGCGGACACGCGGACGTCGAACGAGGAGTAGGGGTCGTCGGCCTTCTTGACGGCGGCGGCGGGCGCCTTCGAGGGAGCGGCCGAGGCCGCGGGGGCGAACAGCACGCTGCCCGCGAGAGGAGCGACCAGGGCAAGAGCGGCGATCTTGGCGATCGGGTGGCGCATCGAACGTCTCCCAGTTGAGGGGGCTCGGGGAACGCTGCGACCGTCCCCCGATAAAGTCCGCAGCGTTTTATCATGATTCGCAGAAGAAAGTAAATTTATATCTTTGCACGTTTTATAGAGGAGTGTCCGGCACGGCCGTGCCGGAGGAGCCGACGGTCCCGCACCGGCCGGACCCGCCCGCACGCGCCGCCCGCCGGACACCCCGCCTCCAGAATGCGGGGGCCGGTTTGCGGATATCTTGCAGATCACTGCACGGGCTTGCAGATCACTGCACGGGCTTGCGGATCACTGCACGAGCCCGCGGATCACCGGGCGGACCCGCGGTCAGGGCAGGATCAGGTGGAGGTCGCCGAACTCGTGCCAGCGGTACCCCTCCCGCAGCGCCTCCCGGTAGGACCGGGCGAGCAGTTCGTCCCCGGCGATCGCCGAGAGCATCAGCAGATGGCTGGAGCGCGGCTCGTGCAACCCGGTGACCAGGCCGTCCACCGCCCTCACCCCGGTCCCGGGGGTGACGACGTGCGAGGTCCAGCCGCGCGCGGGCCGCACCTCGCCGCCGGGCGGCGCGGCCGTCTCCAGCGCCCGCACCACGGTCGTGCCCACCGCGATCACCCGGCCGCCCGTCCGCCGGGCCAGGTTCACCTGGCGCGCGGTGGACTCCGGGACCTCGAACCGCTCCGGGTACGGGGGCTCGTCCTTCTCCGGCGAGGCCACCCCGGTGTGCAGCGTGATCGGCGCGATCCCGATCCCGCGGGACACCAGGCCGGTCACCAGCCCGGTGGTGAACGGCCGCCCGGCGCTGGGCATCTCCGCGCTCCCGGGGACCACCCCGAACACGGTCTGGTAGTCGGCCAGCGGCCAGTCCCGCGCCACGTAGGAGTACCGGATCGGCACGCCGTACCGGTTCAGGTAGGCGGGGACCGGACGGTCCAGCCTGGCCCGCCACAGGCGCGGCGTGTGGCGCTCCAGCAGCCGCAGGGTGGCCCCGCCGGGCAGCGGGAGCCACTCGCCGCCGGCGCCGCCGGGGTAGGGCTCGGTGGCCGAGGCCGTACGGCGGCGCAGCTCCACCAGCCACGTGCCGTCCTCGCGCTCGGTCGAGAAGTGCACCGCGAGCCGGTCCAGCCGGACCGCGGCGGGGAGCGTGGCGGAGTTGTTGACCACGAGCAGGTCACCGGGGCGGAGCAGGTCGGGCAGATCGGTGAACGGGTGGTGGCCGATCTTCCCGGTCCCGCCGTGCGAGACCAGCAGCCGGACCGCGTCGCGCGCCGCTCCCCGCGCCTCCGGCGGCTCGTGCGCCTCCAGCTCGGGCGGGAGCACGAAGCCGCCGTCCAGGATGCCGTCCGCGAGTCCCCTCCCGCCGGCGCTCACGGGTGGCTCACCCGCCCGCTGGCCGGACGGGTCTCGATGAGGCGGAGCAGCGTGGGGACGACCGTCTCGGGCCCGGGAGCCGCCGCGGCCTCCTCGGCTCCGACCGCGTCGGCCAGCATGGCGGTGTCCATCTCGCCGGGGTCCACCCACCAGACCGCGACCTCGGGCTCCTCGGCGGCCAGGATGTGGGAGATCTGGTCCAGCGCGGCCTTGGTCGCGCCGTACCCGCCCCAGCCCTCGTAGGCGCCGGTGGCGGCGTCGGAGGAGATGTTGACCACCGCCCCGCCGCGCTCCCGCAGGTCCGGCAGGACCGCCTGGACCAGCGCCAGCGGGGCCAGCACGTTGGTGCGGAACAGGTCAGCCAGGACGTCCAGCGGGTAGGAGGCCAGCGGTGGGAGCGGGACCGCGCCGAGCCCGGAGGCGTTGTTGACCAGCAGGTCCAGACCGCCGTGGTCCCGTACGGCCCGCGCCAGCCGGTCCTGGTGGGCCGGGTCGGCGACGTCCCCGGCGAGGGCGAGGGCGCCGAGCTCGTCCGCGGCGGGCTTGAGCGCGTCGGCCCCCCGCGCGGTGAGGATGAGGCGCCAGCCGCGGGTGGCCAGGGAGCGGGCCAGCGCCAGGCCGAGCCCGCGGGAGGCGCCGGTGATGAGTGCCGTCTTCGTCATGTCTCCGACGCTAGGAACCGCGCGCCCGGCGCACATCGGCCCGGGGACCGGTCCCGGCCCGGATCGATGGGCCTAGGCCGGGCGGCCCGGAGGCCTAGGACCGATGGAGCGGTGCGGTCACCGGCCCGGCTGCCTAGAGTTTGCCCGTGAGCTCCATGAGTGAGGATCCGGGCCGCCGGTCCCGCGGGACCGGCCGCGGGCGGGGGACGGGATCGCCTACGGGCGGGGCCGGTGAGGACCGGGACGCCGTCCTGCAGGCGGTGAGTTCCGCCGTGCTGGCGGTGACCAGGCACCTGTCGGTCCGCGAGGTGCTCCAGGTGATCGTCCGCTCGGCGCAGCGGCTCCTGGACGCCCGCTACGCCGCGCTCGGCGTGCCCGACGAGGAGGGCGCGTTCGCGGAGTTCGTCGCCGAGGGCATCTCCGACGAGGAGTGGGAGGCCATCGGCCCGATGCCCCGCCAGCACGGGATGCTCGGGGCGATGCTCCGCGAGGGGGCGCCCGTCCGGCTGCCCGACATCCGCCGCGACCCCCGGTTCGACTCCTGGCCGCGCGCGCACCCGGTGCTGAAGGACTTCCTCGGGGTGCCGATCCGGGACGGCGACCGGGTGCTCGGCATCATCTTCCTGTCCGACAAGCGGATCCCCGGCGGGTTCACCGAGGCCGACCAGCGGCTGCTGACCGTGTTCGCCGCGCACGCCGCGATCGCCCTCACCAACGCCCGCCTGTACGAGCGGAGCCGGGAGCTCGCGCTGGTGGAGGAGCGCACCCGGATGGCGCGGGAGCTGCACGACGCGGTGACCCAGAAGCTGTTCTCCCTGCGGCTCACCGCGCAGGCGGCGGCCTCCCTGGTCACCCGCGATCCGGGCAGGGCGCTGGGGGAGCTGGAGCGGGTGGAGCGGCTGGCGGGCGAGGCCCTGGCAGAGCTCCGCGCGGTGATCGTCGAACTGCGTCCGGCGGAGCTCGACCGGCACGGCCTGGCCGAGACGCTCCGCAAGCAGGTCCGCCTGCTCGACCGGCTCCATCCTGCGTCGTTCACGTTCGAGGAGCACCCGGTCTGCGTGCCCGACCCGGCGACCGAGGTGGCCGTCCTGCGGGTGGCCCAGGAGGCGCTGCACAACGCCTCCCGGCACGCGGAGGCGGGGACGGTGGCCGTACGGCTCGGCTGCGAGGAGGGCCGTGTCTTCCTGGAGGTGCGCGACGACGGGACCGGGTTCGACGTGGCGGCCGCCGCGGGGCGCGGGCTGGGCATCGCGTCGATGGGCGACCGGGCGCAGGCGCTGGGCGGGAGCGTCTCGGTGACCTCGGAGCCGGGGCGCGGCACGCTGGTGCGGATGGAGGTCCCGGTATGAGACCGTGCGGCGGCGCGGCGGGCGGCCCGGACGGCCGGCGGGACGGGAGCGGCCGGGCCCGGCGGGACGGGACGCCGGCGGCGGGGAGGGCGGCGGGGTGATCCGGGTGCTGATCGCGGACGACCATCCGGTCGTCCGGCAGGGGCTGCGCACGTTCCTGGAACTGCAGGACGACCTCGACGTCGTGGGTGAGGCCGCGGACGGGGCGGAGGCGGTGGAGCTGGTGGAGTCCCTCTCCCCGGACGTGCTCCTGCTCGACCTGAAGATGCCGGTCCTCGACGGGCTCGGCACGCTCCTGCTGCTGGCCGGGCGGGAGCGGCCGCCGAAGGTGCTGGTGCTGACCTCGGTCGGCGACCGCCGGGACGTGGCCCCGGCCATGCGGGCCGGCGCCGCCGGGTTCCTCTACAAGGACGTCGAGCCCACCGCGCTCGTCCAGGCCATCCGCGCGGTCCACGGCGGCCAGGTGCTGCTGGCCCCCGAGGCCGCCGAGGCGGTGCTGGCCGGGGTGTCCGGCACGGGGGAGCGGGCGGGGCCGGTGGCGGCGCTGACCGACCGGGAGCGCGAGGTGCTCGCGCTGATCGCCTCCGGCCGCTCCAACCGCGAGATCGCCCGGGAGCTGGCGGTGGCGGAGAAGACGGTGAAGACCCACGTCTCCAACGTGCTGATGAAGCTCGGCGTGCAGGACAGGACCCAGGCCGCGCTGTACGCCGTACGGCACGGCCTGGCCTGAGGCCCCCGCGGCCTCAGGTGTCCTTCTTCTCCTCGCGCCGGTCCGGCGGCGGCGGGGGCTGCGGCGTCGGAGGCGGCGTGTAGGTGCTGCCTCCCCCTCCCCTGCGCGGCGGGGCCGGGTGAACGATCTTGGTCTTCACCGTCTTGAGGAAGTACCAGTGCGGGAAGGCCAGGCGCTTCCACTCGGAGCGGTCCAGCTTCTCACCGCCGGTGGGGACGTTCCAGGTGTCCACGCCGAGCTTGGCGACGGCGGTGCCCTTGGTGCCCTTCTTGAGCTTGACCCAGATCTTCACCGACTCCGAATCGCCCTTTTCGAGGATCCAGGGCGTTATGCACCAGAAGCCGTCATCGTAGAAGTCGCAGTCGGTGCCCTTGGGCCCCTTGTAGTAGACGGTGTCGTTGATCCCCTTCGGCAGGCCGGTCCCGCCGATGAAGAAGAAGTCGGCTTTGTGGGGACCCCGGTTGGTGACCTTGACCTCGTACATGAACTGCTGGCCGTTGCGGACCCGCTTGGGGGCCTTGACCGAGACCTTGAAGGAGGACCAGGGCGTGTCCAGCGCGGTCTGCGAGGCCGCCGCGGCCGGTACGGCGGGTGCGGCGGAGGCCGCGGCCGGTACGGCGGGCGCGACGGACAGGGGGACGAGGAGGCCGAGGCCTAGGAGCGTGCCGGATGTTCGGCGCATGGGCGTCTCCGCGCGCTAGGGAACGGGGGAATCATCATTAGCAAGGAGAAGTATCACTTAAGTAGGACGATCTCAAAGATAGGATGATCTACCTGGGCTTTGCCGATTCGCATATGTTGGGTGTTCTCAGGGGACTCCGGCGACTCACGGCTCAAGGACGGGGAGGTTCACGTGCCGGATACGCAGCCGCTGCGCCAGGGAGACCCACGGACTCTGGGCTCGTACCAGGTGGTCGGGCGGCTGGGCGAGGGCGCCCAGGGCATCGTCTACGCCGGGCGGGCCGCCGACGGGACGATGGTCGCGATCAAGCTGCTCCACCCCCGCCTGAGCAACACCGGCATCGACGGGGACCGTTTCCTCCGCGAGGTCGCCGCCGCCCGCAGGGTGGCCCAGTTCTGCACCGCCCAGGTCATCGGCGCCCACATGGAGGGCGACAGCCCCTACATCGTGAGCGAGCTCGTCGAGGGCGTCTCCCTGCAGAAGGTCGTGCAGACCGAGGGGCCGCGCGCCGGCAACGCCCTGTACCGGCTCGCGGTCGGCACGGTCACCGCGCTGGCCGCCATCCACCGGGCCGGGATCGTGCACCGCGACTTCAAACCGAGCAACGTGCTGCTCGGCTCCGACGGCCCGCGGGTCATCGACTTCGGCATCGCCAGGGCGCTGGACTCGGCGCTGACCATGACGAGCGGCGTGGTCGGCACTCCGGCCTACATGTCGCCGGAACAGGTCGCCGGGCAGCGCGTCGAGCCCCCCTCGGACATGTTCAGCTGGGGGCTGACCATGGCGTTCGCCGCGACCGGGCGGCCCGCCTTCGGCCAGGACAGCCTGCCCGCCGTCATCTACCGGGTCATGAACGAGGACCCGGACCTGTCCGCGCTCCCGGACAACCTGCGGCCCATCGTGACCGCCTGCCTGAGCAAGCGGGCCGAGGAGCGGCCGAGCGCGTCCGAGGTGCTGTTCGCCCTGCTGGACAGCCAGGCGGAGGAGACGGCGGCGGCCGCCGATGCCGACCTCGACCGCTCCCTGGACGCCGGTTCCCGGGCCGCGGCCGGCTCGCACCCCGCCCCGGACCCCGGTCCGCCCCCCGCTCCCGGGCCGGGCCCGGTGTTCGCTCCGCCGCACGCGGGACCGCGAGCCGAGGAGACCCGCTGGGTACGGCCCTCCGGCCTGGACCCGGTGAGCGCCTTCGACGCCGGGGGAGGCCGGGGCGCCCCGCCGTCCGGCACCCCCTTCGCGTCCTCCGCCGGGTACCCGCCGGGCTCCCCCTACGGCCACCCCCAGGGAGCCCCGGCGGCGGGTGCGTTCCCCCCTCCGGCACCCGGGATCCTGCCCGGCGCGGTCCCCGGCCCGGCGGGCGAGGGACGGTCGCGGCGCAGGCGGGCCCTCCTGGTGGCCGGGGTGCTGACGGGCGCGCTCGCCCTGGCCGCCGGGGTGCTGGTGACCGTGCCGAACACGCTGGACCACTCTCCGGACCCCGTCGTGCGGCAGAACGCACAGGCCGAGAGCAGCGCGCAGCAGGCCCCGGCGCGGACCCCCTCCTCCACCCCCGCGCCCGCCTCGACGCCCGCCCCGGAGCAGACGCCCGTTCCCGAGCAGACGCCCGCGACGGTGGCCTTCGACGGGCAGGACGGCAAGGCGCTCAAGGGCCACGGCAAGGCCGTCCAGTCGCTCGCCGACACCAAGATCGGTGATCGGCGGGTCGTGGTCTCCGGCGGGCAGGACGGGACGCTGCGCATCTGGGATCCGGCCGCGCACAAGACGCTGCACCGGCTCCGCGGCCACCAGGGCGAGATCTACGCGGTCGCCGCCGTCACCGTCGGCGGCACGCCGTACGCGGTGACGGGCGGCTACGACCACACCGTCCGCCTGTGGAACCTGAAGACGCGCAAGGGCAGGCTGCTGGGTCACCACCCCATCGCGGTCTTCGCGGTCGCGGCCGGCCAGGTCAACGGCGCGCCGGTGGCCGTCACCGGCGACGGCGACGGCATGCTGTACGTCTGGAACCTCAAGAGCCGCCGGCAGACCAAGGCGATCCGGGCGCACCGCAACGACGTCAACTGGCTGGCCTTCGGCAAGGTCGGCGAGCGCACGGTGGTCGTGTCCGCCAGCGCCGACAAGTCCCTCAAGGTCTGGGACCTGACCCGCAAGAAGCAGTACGGCAAGACCTACAAGGGCCATGACAAGGCGGTCTTCTCCGTCGCCACGGGCACGCTGGGCGACCGGCCGGTGGTCGCCTCGGGCGGCAAGGACAAGCAGATCAGGATCTGGGACCCGAAGACGGCCAAGACCATCGGCAAGCCCCTCAAGGGCCACAAGGGCAACGTCTACTCCCTGGCCTTCGGCCAGGTGGAGGGCCGCACGGTGCTGGTCTCCGGGAGCACCGACGGCACCGTCAGGCTCTGGGACCCGGTGGCCCGCGAGCCGCTCGGCAAGGCCGTCAAGGCGCACAAGGGCGGCGTCTACTCGGTGGACGTCGTCACCGTGGACGGCCGCCCCGCCGTCGTCTCGGCGGGCAAGGACCGGACGGTCAAGATCTGGAAGCTGGCGCTGAGCTGACCGGGGGGCCGGTCAGACGAGCTCGGTGATGGCGTGGTGGGCGGCCACGCGGGCCCGCCGCACCGCGCGGTCGAGGTCGCGCAGGGCCTGGCTCCGCACGGCCACCTGGCCCGAGGTGAGCCCCCGGTCGTCGGCGGCCCGCAGCGCGGCGGACAGGCGGGCGGCCAGGGCGGCGACCCGGTGGGCGCGGGCGGGGTACCCGGGAGCGAGGCCCTCGCTCCCGACCGTCGTCCGCCGGTGGCCCTGGGCCGGCCCCTCCACGCCGCGCAGGGCGTCGGTCGCCGCGTGCATCGTGAGGGTCAGGTCGCGCTCGGCCTCGGCGAGGGAGGGCACGTCGGGGACGGCGGGGGAGGCCTCGAACACGCTCCAGCGCACTCCGGCGTACGATGATCCGCGGCGGTCCCGCACCGGGACCAGTCCGAGGCACCTGCCGGGAAGCACGGCCACCGCCGCCTGCCCGGCCTCGATGGCCGCGGCGTTGAAGGGGGGCGGGCCGGTGAGCCCGAGCGGGTCGCCCGCGACGGGGAGGGCCAGGCGCAGCGACGCCAGACCCTCGCCGCGCAGCCCGGCCAGGAAGCTCCGGAGCGGGACGTCGCCGTCGGCGGCGGCGACGAGCTGGGGGCCGGCCTGCCGCTCCGCGCGGTCGACGGCCTCGTCGAGACCGGCCTGCCGGGTGAGCCAGGCGTTGCCCCAGCAGACCAGTGTGGCCGAGATCGGTGAATCAGGGTGCACCGGTCCACGATATGTCCTCGCCCTGCAATAGGTTTGTACGAGCGATCCAAGGAGGCGTGGGGCATGGGCGGTCAGGTGCTTCGGCTACAGGACGTCACCGTCCGCAGAGACGGGGCGGCCCTGCTGAGGGACATCGACTGGACCGTCCACGAGGACGAGCGCTGGGTCGTCATCGGGCCCAACGGCGCGGGGAAGACCACGCTGCTCCAGGTCGTCGGGGCGATGCTGTTCCCCACCGAGGGCGTCGTGGAGATCCTGGGCGAGCGGCTCGGGCAGACCGACGTGTTCGAGCTGCGGCCCCGGATCGGGCTGGCGAGCGCGGCGCTGGCGGAGAAGGTGCCGCCGGACGAGAAGGTCATCGACCTGGTGCTCACCGCGTCCTACGCGATCCTCGGCCGCTGGACGGAGGAGTACGACTCCAACGACGTCACCCGGGCCGTCGAGCTGATCGACCAGCTCGGCTGCGCCCACCTGATCAGGCGCCGGTTCGGCACCCTCTCGGAGGGCGAGCGCAAGCGGGTGCAGATCGCCAGGGCGCTGATGCCCGATCCCGAGCTGCTCCTGCTGGACGAGCCCGCCGCCGGGCTGGACCTGGGCGGCAGGGAGGACCTGGTCCGCCGCCTGTCGACCTTCGCGAACGACCCCAAGGCCCCCTCGATGGTGCTGGTCACCCACCACGTGGAGGAGGTGCCCCTGGGATTCACCCACGCCCTGCTGCTCCGGCACGGCTCCGTGGTCGCCCAGGGCCCGATCGAGCACGTGATGACCGCCGACAACCTCGCCCGCACCTTCGGCATCCCGCTGGGCCTGGAGCGCGGATCCGACGGCCGCTGGTACGCCCGCGCGCATCAGTTCTGAGTCGTTACGGCGTGCTCCGCGTCAAGAAAAGTAAAACGAAATATCATTTCGGGGACGAGAGATCCACCTGACTCGACCGTCCGGAGTGGCCATATGGGACCATCGCTCATCGCCGCCCTCGTCGTGGTGGCCGTCGCAGGGTTCGCGCTGATCCGGACGGTCCGCATCGTCCCGCAGGCCACCGCGGGGATCGTGGAGCGGCTCGGAAGATACCACCGCACGCTCCTGCCCGGGCTCAACCTGGTGGTCCCCTTCATCGACCGGATCAAGGGCACGATCGACCTGCGCGAGCAGGTCGTCTCGTTCCCGCCGCAGCCGGTCATCACCTCCGACAACCTCGTGGTCTCCATCGACACGGTGATCTACTTCCAGGTCGTCGACCCGCGGGCCGCCACCTACGAGATCGCCAACTTCCTGATCGGCGTCGAGCAGCTCACCGTGACGACGCTGCGCAACGTGGTCGGCGGCATGGACCTGGAGCGCACGCTGACCTCCCGCGAGGAGATCAACACCGAGCTCCGCGGGGTCCTCGACGACGCCACCGGCAGGTGGGGGATCCGGGTCAACCGGGTCGAGCTCAAGGCGATCGATCCGCCGGCCTCCATCCAGGACTCGATGGAGAAGCAGATGCGCGCCGACCGCGACAAGCGGGCCGCCGTGCTCGCCGCCGAGGGACAGAAGCAGGCGGCGATCCTCACCGCCGAGGGACAGAAGCAGGCCGTGGTCCTCAAGGCGCGCGGCGACGCCGAGGCCGCGGTGCTCAAGGCCCAGGCCGAGGCCGAGGCCAAGGCGATGCGGGCCAAGGGAGAGGCCGACGCGATCGCGATGGTGTTCCGGGCCATCCACGAGGGCAAGCCCGACCAGCAGCTCCTCGCCTACCAGTACCTGCAGATGCTCCCGAAGATCGCTCAGGGCGGCGCCAACAAGCTGTGGATCGTGCCCTCGGAGATGGGCAGGGCCCTGGAGGGGCTGGGCGGCCTGTTCGCGAACGCCGCCGGCACGGCCGGCGACACGACCGGCGGCGACGGGATCCCGGGGGTCCCGGAGCCCAGGTCTCCCGGGGCCGCGGGCATCGACCGGGCCGACCTCCCCGGCCGGGACCTGCCGGGAAAGGACACCCCCGCCGCCGGGTAGGGACGTCCCTCTCCTAAGGTGCGGTGAAGTGCCGTGCACCGGTCACGGGCGCGAGCCGTACGAGTGAGGAGGGCGTTCATGACGCCGTGGGAGGCGGTCGCGATCTTCGCGGCCGGAGTCGGGGCCGGGGGCATCAACGCCGTCGTCGGTTCCGGATCGCTGATCACGTTCCCGACGATGGTGGCGGTGGGGCTGCCGCCGATCGTGGCCAACGTCTCCAACAACATCGGGCTGGTGCCCGGTTCGCTGACCGGGGCGCTCGGCTACCGCGCCGAGCTGAAGGGGCAGCGCGACCGGCTGGTCCGGCTGGGGCTCGGGTCGCTGCTCGGCTCCCTCATCGGCGGCGTGCTCCTGCTCTCCCTGCCCGAACGCACCTTCACCGTGGTCGTGTCGCTCCTGATCGGCCTGGCGTGCGTGCTGGTCGTCCTCCAGCCGAGGCTCGGCGCCTGGGTGAGCGCCCGGCGCGAGCACGACCACCCGCACGGCGGCCCCTGGCTCTGGCTCGGCGTCTTCGCGGCCGGGATCTACGGCGGCTACTTCGGCGCGGCCCAGGGCGTGCTGCTCATCGGGCTGCTCGGCATCTTCCTCGACGACGACCTGCAGCGGGTCAACGCCGCGAAGAACGTGCTCTCCCTCCTGGTCAACGCGATTGCGGCGGTGCTGTTCATCCTCGCCGACACGCTGGACCTGTTCGCCGCCGCCTCGGTGAGCTGGACGGCGGTGCTGCTGGTGGCGGCGGGCGCGACGATCGGCGGCTTCCTCGGCGCCCGGGTGGGCCGGAAGCTGCCGGCCCCGGTGCTGCGGGGGTTCATCGTCTGCGTCGGCGTCGCCGCCATAGTCAAACTGGTGTACGGGTAAAACAACCAGCTACGGGTATAAATCCGGCGTGAAGGGTGACAGGGTAGAGATCGTCATCGACGCGGGGGACACCTCGCGAACCTACGAGGTCGAAGCGACCAAGGCGGGCCGCCGGGTCGAGATCGCCAACCAGCGCGGCGGCGTGGTCGAGGTGAGCGAGGTCACCCGGAGCGGTACGGCGGTGCGGACCGCCAGGTTCATGTCGAGCCGGATCCTCGCCCTCGTCGAGCATCCCGCGGACGGCGCGGCCGACGACTGACGCCGGACCGGGCCCGGGCGGTCCCGAGGCGTTCGGCGGCTCGGGAACCCCGCCCGCAGCGCCCCGGCGGGCGGGGTGGGCGGTACGGGGCCGCCGGCACGGGACCCGGTGGCGCGGTCCCGCCCCGGGCTCACGCCTGCGCGGGGCGGACCTGGATGATGCCGTCGCGGCGGATCCGCGTCTCGAAGGCCGGCTGGGGGGCCGTGCCGGGACCGTGCACGACGGCCCCGTCCGAGAGCCGGAAGGTGCTCCCGTGCCACGGGCAGACCACGCAGGTGGTCCCGTCGTCGGCGATCAGCCGCCCCTGGTGGAGCGGGCCGGCCAGGTGCGAGCAGCGGTCGGCCAGCACGTTCACCGTCTCGCCGACCCGGAGCACGAACAGGTCGATGTAGCCCAGCCGCCGGGCGACCGGACGGCCGTCCGGCAGGTCCTTCAGGGCGCATAGGTCGTGCCAGCCGAGCGGGACCAGGTGGGTGACCGACTCGGCGTGGTTGGCCCCGGCCGCCTGCCGGTAGGCCAGGTGCCCGCCGAGGTAGCCGCCCAGGCCCGCCGCGGCCAGCCCGGCGAACGACAGGCTCCGCCCGGTCCGCTCGCGTCCGGCCAGGCGCATCGCCAGTGAGCCGGCGTAGAGGCCGATCGCGGTCACGTTGGCGAGCGCGTGCACGAATCCGACGCGCTGCTGCTCCCGGTGGAGGGAGGACCAGTCGGTGATCCCGGCCGCCGCGGTGGGCAGCACTCCGCCGAGCCCGGTGGCGAGCATCACCCGCGCCGCGCGGGGCTCCACCCTGGCCAGGTCCAGCACGGCGGTGGCCAGCAGGCAGCCCAGGCTGAAGGTGGCCAGCGGGGGATGGAGGGGCTTGCCGGTCGGGACCCCGTGCAGCGCGTCGCGCAGCGGCCCGGGGCCGAGTTTCCGGCGCACGGCCTTGGCGAGCCCGCGGATCGGCCGGTCCATCCGTGACGATCTCTCGATCCGGCCGGGGAGATCGATCGGGGGCACCAGTCGTCTGAGGCTCCGGCGCCCCGTGTTCACTGTTTCCTTCACCATCGCCCCCTCTCAAGCAATTAGGGACCTACCCCAGGAGCGCGTTATGCACGCGCCAGATGTCCACGCCTGACGGAGAGCTCGATGATCTCGGTGGCGTAGGCGCCGAGCGTCGGCGAGCCCTCCTCGATGATCCGCACCTTCTCCAGCACCTGCTCGGCGGTGACCTTGTAGAGCGACCAGGTGCCGCCCTCGTTGTGGTGGTTGGCCATGATCGGCGCGATCCGGTCCAGGGCCTTGGCGAAGCGGGCCTCGGGCGTCACGCGCTCCTCGAACTCGTCCCAGAGCGCGCGCAGCCGCTTGGCCTGGTCCTCGGGGAGCAGCCCGAAGATCCGGTCGGCGGCCTTGCGCTCGATGCCGAGCTGGGCCTCCACGGCCGGGCTGTCGTAGATGAACGTGTCGCCGGCGTCGATCTCCACGATGTCGTGGACGAGCAGCATCGCGACGACCCTGTCCATGTCCGTCCCCGGAGGAGCGTGCTCGGCCAGCACCATCGCCAGCATGCCGACGTACCACGAGTGCTCGGCGTCGTTCTCCCGCCGCGACCCGTCCATCAGGGTGTTGCGGCGGACGATGCGTCTGAGCTTGTCGATTTCCATGGCGAAGGCGAGCTGGGCGTGCAGGCGGTCCTGTCCTGGAGGGGTGGTCACCTGCGCAAGCCTAGTCCGAGCCGGAGGTTCTTTCCCGATCGGCCATGCGGTCAGGCGGGAGTGAGCGTGACCGGAACCCCGTTGAACACGGCGTTGCCCGAGGGCACGTCGACCGCGGACTCGTCCGTCAGCGCGTTCACGCTGACCCCGGCGTGCTCGGCCGCGACCCGCTGCCCGGTCCCGGCGTGCCCCCAGCCGTGCGGGAGGCTCACCACACCGGGCATGATCGTGTCGGTCGGCTCCAGCGGCACGGTCAGCTCCCCGGCCGCGCTGCGCACCAGGGCGTGCCCGCCGAGCCCGAGCCGGGCCACGTCCGCCGGGTTGATCTGCAGCGTGCACCGGTTGCTCCCGCCGACCAGCGGCCCCACGTTGTGCAGCCAGCTGTTGTTGGAGCGCAGGTGCCGCCGCCCGATCAGCACGATCTCCGCCGGCGGCGCGTCCAGCCGCCCGCGCAGCCGTGCGACGTCCTCGACCAGCTGCGGCGGGGCCAGCTCGACCCGTCCCGAGGCGGTGCGGAGCACCTCCGCCAGCCGGGGCTGCAGGGGGCCGAGGTCGATGCCGTGCGGGTGCTCGCGCAGCGCGGCCAGCGAGAGCCCGTAGGGGCCGAGCTTGAGCATCGCGTCCAGCCGGAGCTCCGCCCCGCTCTCCCCGTCCAGCCCGGCGCGGAGCTCGGCCGCGTCCCGGCCCTCGACGGACGAGCCGGGCGTCTCGACGGCCCGGCGCAGCATCTGGTCGAGGATCAGCTCGTCCAGCAGGGCCGGGTCGGCGCCCGCCCCCTGCCCCGAGGCGATCATCGCCAGCCGGGCGAGGATCTCCGACTCCGAGGGCCGCCCCGGCTCCGGCGGCAGCACCGGCGGGGAGAACCTGGCGTAGTTGCGCACCGCCACGAACAGCAGGGACAGGTCGTAGTGCGGTGAGCGCAGCACCGGGGGCGGCGGGAGGATGACGTGCGCGTGCCGGGTCGTCTCGTTGAGGTACGGGTCGACGGCGACCATGAACTCCAGGCCGGCGAAGGCCCGGTCCAGCCGGGTCCCGTTCGGCGCCGAGAGCACAGGGTTGCCCGCCACCGCGACCAGCGCCCTGACCTGCCCCTCGCCCGGCGTCTCGATCTCGTCGGCGAGGGTGGCCACCGGCAGCTCGCCGTTGGCCTCCGGCAGGCCGCGCACGCGGCTGCGCCAGCGCCCGGTGGTGTACGGCCTGCTCCTGCGGCCGAGCTCGACGGCCGTCTTGGCGAACATGACGCCGCCGGGGCGGTCGAGGTTGCCGGTCAGCACGTTGATCACGTCCACCAGCCACTGCGCGATGGTGCCGAACTCGGCGGTGCAGGTGCCGATGCGGGCGTAGACGGCGGACGTGGGGGCCGCGGCCAGCTCGTGCGCGAGCCGCACGATCGTCTCGGCGGGCACTCCGCAGACCTCGGCCACGGCCTTGGGGGAGAACTCCCCGGCCAGCTCGCGGAGCTCCGCCAGGCCCGCGGTCTCCACCCGGACCGCGGCGAGGTCCTCGGCGAGGAGCGTGTGGACGATGCCGAACAGCAGGTAGGCGTCGGTGCCGGGCCGTACGAACAGGTGCTCGTCGGCGAGGGCCGCGGTGCGGGTGCGGCGGGGGTCGACGACCACGAACCGGCCGCCGCGCCGGCGCAGGGCCTTCAGCCGGCCGGGGAAGTCGGGGGCGGTGCAGAGCGAGCCGTTGGACTCCAGCGGGTTGGCGCCGAGCATCAGCAGGTAGTCGGTGCGGTCCAGGTCGGGCACCGGGATGGCGAGCGGGTCGCCGAACATCAGGCCGCAGGAGACGTGCTTGGGCATCTGGTCGGCGGTGCTGGCGGAGAAGACGTTCCGGGTGCCGAGCGCCTTGATGAGCGGGGGGTTGTACAGGGCCCCGGCCATGGTGTGCGCGTTCGGGTTGCCGAGGTAGACCGCCACGGCCTGGCGGCCGTGGGCCTCGGTCACGGAGGCGAGGCCGCGCTCGACGGCCTCGAAGGCCTCGTCCCAGCCGGCCTCGCGCCACTCGCCGCCGGTGCGGATCATCGGGACGCGCAGCCGGTCGGGGTCCTCGTCGAGGGCGCCGAGGCTCGCGCCCTTGGGGCAGATGAAGCCCTTGGAGAAGGGGTCGTCGGGGTCGCCCTTGACCGAGGTGACGTGCCCGGTGTCGTCGAGCGTGAGCCGCAGGCCGCAGACGGCCTCGCAGAGGGGACAGGTCCGGTGCGCGGTTCTCATCGGGACTCCTGGGTTCGACGAATGGACTCATCATGACCGGGAGCCTGGACGAAGGGAAGCCCCGGATCCCCGTCCGGGGCTTCCACGCGGGCGGTCAGGCGGCCCGCGGAAGGTGGCGGTCGTCCGGCGGGTCCTGCCCGCGCGGAGCGGTCATTCCGGCCTCCAGGTAGAGCCGCTCGAAGTCGGCCGAGAGCCCGTCAGGGGTGGTGGCGCCCCTGCGGACGATCTCTACGACGACCGTGTTCGGCCATCTGGGGTGCCGGGTGACGACGGCCCGCCGGGCGAAGCACGCCGCCGCGATCTCCTCGGCGTGCGCCCGGACGTCGGACGCGCAGATCCCGGCCCTGAGCATGATCACGGCTCTCTCGCCCGCGGCGGTGGGGCTGATCCGCAGGATCAGCGGGATGCGGCCGGTCCGGGTGTGCATGGACGTCTCCAGGCAGACCCGCTGGATCCGGTGGCGGGAGGTCAGGCAGTTGAGGCGGGAGCGGACCCGGTCGCGTCCCGAGCGGCTGGCGGCGGGGACCGAGACGGTGCTCGTCAGCGCGAGGAAGGGCCACCAGTCGCCCTCGCGCAGGGCGGCGGCCGCCAGGACCGCGACGGCGGCGACGACGGCCGCGAGGACGATCTCCGTCCGCCACCGCCAGAGCCGTACCAGAAGCGCGGGCCGCTGGAGCGGTCCGGCGCCGCCCAGCGGCCGGTAGGGGTCGTTCCGGGGGTTACGCGGCGACATTCTCCACGTCCCCGGAGTAGATGCGCTCTGCTTTCTGCAGATCGAACAGGGGATTGCGGTAGTGGCGGGCGCCGAAGCCGGTCCTTCTGACGGTCCAGCCCAGTCGGTAAGCCCATTCGTCCTGGTCCATGCAGAGTTCTCGGTCCGCCCGGTCGATCAGGCGGGCGACCCATGTTTTGACTCCGGAGATCCCATTGATACCGTGGACGTACATGGGAGGCTCCTTCCGTGGCGTCGATGCGGAGCTCTTGTGGCAACCGGGCTGGTGGCCGCCGGCCCGGTGCATTGTTGGCCCGTTAGGGGTTCCTTGCGATGCGTGCGACCGTGAGCCGTCGCCTGCTTTTCTCTTCCCGTCTCCCTGAACGTGAGCCTCCCCGGAAGTCGCCGGCGGATCCGAGACGCCCCCGTGGTCGCGGCGTAAGCGGACCCTTCCTAAGCAGATGGTCCCTCTAAATGTCAAATCCGACAACAGCTGCGCTCAAGGTTTTTTCGATAATTCCAGCGCAACCTGTCGTGCAAGTTGCATGAACGGGAGGGTCCGGAAGAACGGCGCGCCGCCGCGGGCGACGGACGGGAGGAGAAGCGGCTCCTGAGCCGCAGGGTGCCGCTGATGCGGAGGAAATCCTCACGCCACCCCTCTCCCGACCGTGCGAAGGTTCTATAGACAACCCTCTTCTCACGGAAGCCTTGTGGCAAGGTTCGGAGGAGTAATACTGAGAGAACGGGCGCAGCATTCCCTGCAACTTGCAGTGTACGATGAGCGCGCGAGTCTCCGATCGGGACTCTTGAGGAGCCCTGTGGCGATACACCTTCATATCGTGAGGGGGGCGGACGGTGCCCGAGCGTGGGAGCCCAACGCTTCGTCGGCTCAGGCTCGGCCAGGAGCTGCGCCGGTGGCGTGAGCGCCGCGACCTGAGCGGTGAAGACGTCGCGACGAGGTTGAAGTGGTCGGCGTCCAAGGTCAGCCGGATCGAGAACGCCAAGACCATGCCTCGCAAAAGCGATGTCGAAGCCCTCACCCAACTGTATGAAGTCGGCGATGTTCACCGGCGCGAGCTGCTAGAACTTCATCGGGACGCCACCCGCAAGGGCTGGTGGGAAGACTATTCCGACTCCCTGCCCCAGGAATACACCACGCTGCTGGGGCTGGAGGTGGAGGCGGTGTCGGCCAGGAGCTGGGAACCCCAGCTGGTACCGGGCCTCCTGCAGACCGAGGAGTACGCCCGAGAGGTCATCCGCGCCACACAGGCGATCACGCGGATCCCTCCCGGCGAGTTCCGCAGCCGGGTCGAGGCACGGATGGCCCGGCAGGACCTCATTCTGCGGAACACCGATCCGCTCACGTTGTGGATGGTGCTGGACGAGTCGGTGCTCCTGCGCCGTTTCGGCGGCGCGTCGGTGATGAGCGGTCAGCTCGAGCGGTTGGTCGAGCTGTCGCGACGGCCGAACATCCGGCTGCAGATCCTGCCGCTGAACAGTGAGCACCCGGTGAACACCGGTTCCTTCTTCCACCTGAAGTTTCCCGAGTTCCACGACGTCGTGTACCTCGAGTCACTGCACAGTGCCCGGTTCGTGGAGGACGAGGAGATGGTCTTCGGCTACGAGATCGCCTTCGGCCATCTCCAGGCGGAGGCCTTCGGCGCCGACGCCTCTCGGGAGCTCATCGAAAAAACCATCGAAGAACGTTGGAGATAGACGGCATTTCGTGCGGCCGTCCCAGCGGGAATCGAAGACGCTTCCCGTTAAAGGAGAGAGTGACATGTACGAAGCCGATCTGTCAGGCGCCGTCTGGCGGAAGAGCGCGCGCAGCGCCGCCAACGGCAACTGCGTGGAGATCGCCCACCTTCCGGGCGGGCGCGTCGGCGTCCGGGACAGCAAGAACCGGCAGGGGCCGGTCCTGGTCTTCACCCCCGGGGAGTGGGACGCCTTCGTCGGCGGTGTCAAGGACGGCGAGTTCGACGTCTGACAGACGCATGGGAACGGGTACGGCCTGCACCTCGCGAGGCAAGGCACAGGCCGTACCTCAACGGATTGACCGGACGGATCGATCAGACGGGACGGAGGCCCCGGCCGAGGTCCCCGCCGCGGTCGCGGATGGGCGAGTCGTCCCACTCACCGCGCCCGGGATGGCATGCTCGGAGAGCGATGAACACGTATACCCGCCGCCTCGGTGTGGCCTCCGCCGCCGCTGTCTCCCTCCTGCTCGCCGCGGCCTGCACCGCGGCCGAGTCCTCCAGCCCGGAAGCGGCGCCGGACGTCGCCGAGAAGCCGACCGCCTCGGCCGAGGCGACCCCCACTCCCGAGCGCAGGCCGTACACCATCTCCTTCGGCGGCGACGTGCACTTCGAGGGGGTCCTGCGGACCAGGCTCGACGCGAACCCGCGCACCGCGCTGGGCCCGATCGCCAAGGTGCTGCGCAGGGCCGACCTCGCCATGGTGAACCTGGAGACCGCGATCACCACCGGCGGCACCCCCGCCCCCGGCAAGCAGTACACCTTCCGCGCCCCCGCCAACGCGCTCACCGCGCTGAAGGCGGCCGGGGTGGACGTGGCGTCCCTGGCCAACAACCACGGCATGGACTACATGGAGAGCGGGCTGGCCGACTCGCTGGCCGCGATCAAGCGCTCGAAGTTCCCGGTGGTGGGCGTCGGCAAGAACGAGGCCGAGGCGTACAAGCCGTGGCGGACGACCGTCAACGGCAACCGGGTGGCGGTCATCGGCGCGACCCAGGTGCTGGACGCCGAGTTCATCACGGCCTGGACGGCGAAGGGGAACAAGGGCGGGCTGGCCTCGGCCAAGAACGAGGCGAGGCTCATCCAGGAGGTGCGCAGGGCGCGCAGGGACTCCGACACCGTCATCGTCCACCTGCACTGGGGCACCGAGCTGCAGAAGTGCCCGAACGAGGCGCAGCGCGGCCTGGCGCCCAAGCTGGTCGCGGCGGGGGCCGACGTGGTGGTGGGCGGGCACGCGCACATCCTGCTGGGCGGCGGCTACCTGAAGAAGGCCTACGTCAACTACGGCCTGGGCAACTTCGTCTTCTACAACTGGGGACCCGAGACCGGCAGGACCGGCGTGCTCACGCTGACGATCAACGGCCGTGACGTGCTCAAGGACCAGTGGACCCCGGCCGTCATCCAGGGCGGCGTGCCGGTCCCGCTCACCGGCACCGCCCAGCGGCAGGCCGTCGCGGGCTGGAAGGCGCTGCGCGGGTGCACGGGACTGAGCGCGAAGCCGGGCAAATCTGCCGATTGATCCGTAGGGCCTGACCCGGAGGGAATCGGCGGGCAAGATGGTGGGGTGTCCACCCTGCCTGTCGAGGAACCCGGTGAAGTTCCCCTGCGGCGTCAGCCCACCCAGAGGCGGAGCGCGCGGCGCGTCGAGCGCATGCTCGACGCGTGCGCCGATCTGCTGGACGAGATCGGCTACGAGGCGCTGTCCACCACACGGATCGCCGAGCGCGCCGGTGTCGCGATCGGTTCGGTCTACCAGTTCTTCCCGGACAAACGGGCCATCACCCAGGCGGTGACCCGGCGTCACGTGGAGCGGTTCATGTCCCGGATCGGCAGGCGCTTCCTCTCCGAGGACTACGGCGGCTGGTGGGACGCGGTCGACGCGATCATCGACGAGTACGTCGAGATGCACCGCACGGTGCCGGGCTTCCGCGTCCTGCACTTCGGCGACGTGGTCGACCTCCACCTGCTCGACGGGGTCTCCGACAACAACACGGTGATCGCCGGGCGGCTCCGCGGCCTGCTCCTGAAGGAGTACGGCCTCGCCGACAGCGAGGAGTTCGACCTGGCCATCATGGTCGCGGTCGAGGCCGGCGACGCCGTGCTGAAGCTGGCCTTCCGCCACGACCCGGACGGCGCGCCGCAGATCGTGGCGGAGGCCAAACGGCTGATCCGCGGCTACCTGAACCGCCAGTTCGCCGGCGCCGCGGGCTGAGGCCCTCAGCCCAGCGGGATGCGGGAGGAGCGGAAGCCGCCGGAGGTCTCCGCCAGCGGCCTGCCGGACGGCGGCCCGGCCTGTCCCGGCCCGGTGCCGTGCTCCCTGGCGATCGTGCCGCGGATGGCCTCCCGGACCGAGGAGATCAGCTCGGTGCGCTCCTCCCGGACCCTGCGCCGGTGCTCGCGCTCCTCCGCCCTGGCTTCCTGCTCGCGGGCGCCGGCCGTCGCGGGGACGACCTCGGCGGGCGGCGGTGCCGGCCGCGGGCGCGACGGAGTCTCGCAGGGGATGGGGACGGCCGCCACGGTCATCCGCGCCTGGGTGGTGTTCGCCTCGCGCAGCCGCTCCTCCAGGGCGGAGAGCCTGAGGTGGGCCTGGTCGAGCGCCTCCATCCGCGCCGAGAGGTACCCGGCGCAGCCGGGGACGAGGACGGACAGGAGGGCCACGCAGGCCAGGGTGAAGGTCGCCTGCCTGGACACACCCATCGCAGCTCCTTCGTACGGCATCACCCCGGCCACCGGGAGACGCCCCTCATATGCCCGTCTGCCCGAGGGTGGACGCACTGCACCGTCAATTACGGACATGTGGTTGCTTAACCGATACCTGCTATTGGGCGGACGGGACAGAGCCTCGCTCGGTACGCTCACGCTGTGGCGCATGTGACACGTGAGCACCTTGATCGACTGCTTGAGCGGGCACTCCTCGCCGACGACCACGAAAGCCTCGCCCGGAGGCTGGAGGCCCTGGTCGAGGCCTACGTGTCCGGCGACGTCCCGCGGGCGGCGATCCTCGTGCTGGCCGCGGAGGCGTGGCGGCAGGCCGGGCAGCCGGCCCGCGCCCTCGACTGCTTCCAGAGGGCGGTGGACGACGGCGGGGAGACGGGTGCCGATCCGCGGGCGGGGATCGCCGACACCCTCTTCGAGCTCGACCGGCCGGACGAGGCCCGCGAGGTGATCGGTGCGCTCCGGGGCGGCGGCGAGGTCTCCCCCGCCACCGCGCTCACCGTCGCCGAGACCCTGGCCGCCTACGGGCACCTGCGGGAGGCCCACGTGTGGGCCACGGAGGGCGCCCGCGCGGCGGCACGGGACAGCGGGGAACGCGCCGCGCTGCTCCGTACCCGTTACCTGATCCGGGTGGATCTCGGTCTCCCGGAGGACGAGCTGGACGCGCTGCTCGACCTCTCGCTCTGAGCGCCGGGATCAGCCGAGGGACAGCTCGGGGAGGACCCGGCGCAGGATCGGCCGCGGAGCGTCCCTGCGCTCCTCCGGCATGGTCGTGGCCGCGGGCGGCGCCGGCTCGCCCGCGCGGTCCCTCGCGGCCGGCCGGGGGACCGGCCCGGCCGAGGGCCGCGGGACCGGCGGCTGCGGCGCCGGCAGGGCCAGGACCGTCCCGTTCGACAGCACGCCGGCCGCGTCCCGCAGCTCGGGGATCGACGGCACGCCGGCGCGGAAGAAGTACGGCCCCGGCGCGCCCGGCAGTCCGGGCAGGTCCGGGATGGGGGCGAGGATCTCCACCCCGCTCAGGCCGGGATAGCCGGGCAGCCCGAACGGCAGGGCGGGGAAGCCGATGCCCGCCGCGACACCGCCCGCGTCGGCCAGGCTGATGACGGCGGAGGCGCGGGAGAGGCCCCGCAGGTCGGCGAGGCGCGCGAGCCGGTCCACCGGCGAGAGCGGCATGCGGTCGCCGGGGACCTGTGCCCCGTCGGCGGCCGCCGCCCGGACCGCGGCATCCGCGGCCGGGCCGGTCGCCGCCGTTCCCGCCCCGGCCACGAGTGCCGCGAGCGTCACGGTCGCAAGGACCCCGCGGATGTTCCTCGATGCGTTCGACACGCGCACCCCCCTGTCACCTTCGGTAGTCCGCCGACTGCCGAAGGTAACATCCAGGGCCTTTCCCGGGGCGCTCTTGACTTTACGCTGGTCAATCCCTTACCGAGGTGATGGAGAGCGAGTCCCTCGCCTCGTCGAGGTCCACCACGACCTCGTCGCCGTCCTGGACCTCTCCGGAGAGGACCTTCCTGGCCAGCGGGTCGCCGATCGCCGACTGCACCAGCCGGCGCAGCGGGCGGGCGCCGTACAGGGCGTCGTAGCCGGTCAGCGCCAGCCACTCGCGCGCCGCCGGGCACACGGTGAGGGTGAGGCGCCGGTCGGCCAGGCGCCTGGCCAGGTGCGCCACCTGCAGGTCCACGATCCTGGACAGCTCCTCGGTGCCGAGCGCCTCGAACAGGATCACGTCGTCGAGCCGGTTGAGGAACTCCGGTTTGAACCGCCCCCGCACCGCCTCCATCACGGAGTCGTGCTGGGCCTCCTTGCTCAGCTTCGGGTCCACCAGGAACTGCGAGCCGAGGTTGGAGGTGAGGATCAGGATCGTGTTGCGGAAGTCGACCGTGCGGCCCTGCCCGTCGGTGAGCCGCCCGTCGTCCAGGACCTGGAGCAGGATGTCGAAGACCTCCGGGTGGGCCTTCTCGACCTCGTCCAGCAGCACCACGGTGTACGGCCTGCGCCGCACGGCCTCGGTGAGCTGGCCGCCCTCCTCGTAGCCGATGTAGCCGGGCGGGGCGCCGACCAGCCGGGCCACGCTGTGCTTCTCGGCGTACTCGCTCATGTCGATGCGGGTCATCGCCCGCTCGTCGTCGAACAGGAAGTCCGCCAGCGCCTTGGCCAGCTCGGTCTTGCCGACGCCGGTGGGGCCGAGGAACAGGAAGCTGCCCGTCGGCCGGTCGGGGTCGGCGATGCCCGCGCGGGCCCGCCGCACCGCGTCGGAGACGGCCCGGACGGCCTCGTGCTGGCCGATCAGGCGGCGGCCCAGCTCCTCCTCCATGCGCAGCAGCTTGGCGGTCTCGCCCTCCAGCAGGCGGCCCGCGGGGATGCCGGTCCAGGCCGAGATGACCTGGGCGATGTCGTCGGAGCCGACCTCCTCCTTGACCATGGCCTCCTCGGGCTCGGCGGCGGCGCTGGCCGCGGCCAGCTCGGCCTCCAGCTTGGGCACCTCGCCGTACATCAGCCGGGAGGCGGCCTCGAAGTCGCCGTCGCGCTGGGCCCGCTCGGCGGCGATCCGCGTCTCGTCGAGCTGCTTCTTGAGGTCGCCGACCCGGTTGAGCCCGGCCTTCTCCCGCTCCCAGCGGCCCACCAGGCCGTTGAGCTCCTCCTGCCGGTCGGCGAGCTCGGCGCGGAGCCGCTCCAGCCGCTGGATGCTGCCCTCGTCGGTCTCCTTGGCGAGCGCGAGCTCCTCCATCTTCATCCGGTCGACGTTCCGCTGGAGCTGGTCGATCTCCACGGGACGGGAGTCGATCTCCATGCGGAGCCGGGAGGCGGCCTCGTCGACGAGGTCGATCGCCTTGTCCGGCAGGAACCGGGAGGTGATGTAGCGGTCGGAGAGCGCGGCGGCGGCGACCAGCGCGCCGTCGGAGATCTGCACCTGGTGGTGGGCCTCGTAGCGGCCCTTGAGCCCGCGCAGGATCGCGATCGTGTCCTCGACGCTGGGCTCGCCCACGTAGACCTGCTGGAAGCGGCGCTCCAGCGCGGGGTCCTTCTCGATGCGCTCGCGGTACTCGTCGAGGGTGGTGGCGCCGATCATCCGCAGCTCGCCCCGGGCCAGCATGGGCTTGAGCATGTTGCCCGCGTCCATCGCGCCCTCGGCCGCGCCCGCGCCGACCATGGTGTGCAGCTCGTCGATGAAGGTGACGACCTGGCCCTCGCTCTCCTTGATCTCGGTGAGCACGGCCTTGAGCCGCTCCTCGAACTCGCCGCGGAACTTCGCGCCGGCGACCATCGCGCTCAGGTCGAGGGCGACCAGGCGCTTGTCCTTCAGGCTGGAGGGCACGTCGCCGGCGACGATCCGCTGGGCGAGGCCCTCCACGACGGCGGTCTTGCCCACGCCGGGCTCGCCGATGAGGACCGGGTTGTTCTTGGTCCGGCGGCTGAGCACCTGGATGACCCGGCGGATCTCCGAGTCGCGGCCGATGACCGGGTCGAGCTTGCCGGCACGGGCCCGCTCGGTCAGGTCGACGCCGTACTTCTCCAGCGCCTTGTAGGTGTCCTCCGGGGTCGCGCTGGTCACCCGGGCGTGCCCGCGGACCTTCTCGAACGCCTCCAGCAGCGTCTCCGGGGTGGCCCCGCGCGACTTCAGCAACTGGGCCACCGGGCCGCCGTCGGCGGCGAGGCCGACCAGCAGGTGCTCGGTCGAGACGTACTCGTCCTGGAGCTGGCGGGCCCGCTGCGCCGCGGTGTTCAGCGAGGTGAGCAGCTGCCGGGAACTCGACGGGGCGCCGACCGTGGAGCCCTGCGCCTTGGGCAGGGCGGCGAGCTGCTGCTCGGCCTCGGCGCGCAGCTGCTTCCAGTCGGCGCCGACGGCCTCCAGCAGGGGTACGGCGGTGCCGCTGGGCTGGGCGAGCAGGGAGGTGAACAGGTGGACCGGCGCGACCTCGGGGTTGCCCTCGGCGGCGGCGCGCCGGATGGCGGAGGAGACCGCCTCCTGGCTTTTCTGCGTGAGTTTGTAGTCCATGTACGGAATCCCCCGGATTCGTATGCAGTTGTCGGGCGGACAGCGGCTGGTGGCCTGCCCGGCGCACGGCCGGTCAGGCAGGCGGCAACTGGTAGCGGATCAGGGCGCGGATCGTGGCCATCTCGGCCCGGAGCCGGTGGTTCTCCTCGCGCAGGCGCAGGGTCTCGGTCTCCAGCGACAGGATCCGCTTGATGCCCGCGAGGTTGATGCCCTCCTCCTGGGAGAGCCGCTGGACCTCGCGGAGCATCACGATGTCGCGGGTGGAGTAGAGCCGCCCGCGCCCGGCCGTACGGCCCGGGCTGACCAGGCCGAGACGGTCGTACTGCCTCAGGGTCTGCGGGTGCAGCCCGGAGAGCTGGGCGGCGACCGAGATCACGTAGACCGGGGTGTCGTCCGACAGATCGAAGTAGTTGGCTTCCATCGGCTACTCGCTTCTGGCCTGTTGGATCAGCTCGGCCCTCGGGTCACCGCCCGCGGTGGCGTCGCGGAAGTCCTCCAACGCGCCGCGCGCCTTGTCGTCGAGGCGCTGGGGCACCAGCACCTCGACCGTGGCGAGCAGGTCGCCCTTGGTGCCGTCCTTGCGGGTCACGCCGCGGCCCCGCACCCGGAAGGTGCGGCCGTTCGGGGTGCCCTCGGGGATGCGCAGCGTCACCGGCATGCCCTTGAGGATCGGCACCTTGATCTCGGCGCCGAGCGCGGCCTCGGCGAAGGTGACCGGGACGGTGATCGTCAGGTTCTCGCCGGAGCGGCCGAAGACCGCGTGCGGCTTGACGTGGATCTGGACGTACAGGTCGCCCGCGGGGCCGCCGTTCTCGCCCGGCGCGCCCTTGGCCTTGAGCTTGATGCGCTGGCCGTCGCCGACCCCGGCGGGGATGCGCGCCTGGATGGTGCGGGTGCTCTTGCCGCGCCCGCTCCCCTCGCACACCGGGCAGGGGTCGTCCACCAGCAGGCCGCGGCCCTTGCAGTCGCGGCACGGTTCGGAGAAGGCGAAGTTGCCCAGGTTCCGGCTGGCCGCGCCGGTGCCCTCGCAGGTCGGGCAGACCCGCGGGGTGGTTCCGGCCTTGGCGCCGGTGCCGGAGCACACCGTACAGGCCGAGGAACTGGTCAGCCGGAGCGAGACGGTGGCGCCCTCCACCGCTTCGGTGAAGGAGAGCGTGACCTCGGACTCGATGTCCTGGCCGCGCCGCGCCCGGGCGGTGGTCCCGCCCGTGCGTCCCGCGCCGCCCCGGTTGAACAGGCCGCCGAAGATGTCGCCGATGCGATCCCCGGCGCCCGGCTGCTGCCCGGTGCCGCCGAACAGGTCCCCGAAGTCGAAGGGGAACCCGCCGCCGCGGGGAGCCCCCCCGGCTCCCGCGTAACCGCCGAGTCCCGAGCCGAACAGGGTCCGCGCCTCGTCGTACTCCTTGCGGCGCTTGGTGTCGGACAGGACGTCGTAGGCCTCGGAGACCTCCTTGAACTTCGCCGTGCTCTCAGAGTTGCCCGAGTCCCCGGGATTGGCATCCGGATGGTACTGCCTGGCCAGCTTCCGGTACGCCTTCTTGATCTCTTCGGCGGTGGCGGACTTGGGCACACCAAGGACGGCGTAGTAGTCCTTCTCCAGGTAGTCCTTGGTGCTCATCTATCTTCCTTCGTGAAAGGGCGGGACGGATCAGTTGTCGGCCGGGGAGGGCTCTTCGGGTTCGGCGACCGCGACCCGCGCGGGGCGGAGCACACGCTCGCCGATCCGGTAGCCGGGCTGCAGGATCTCCACGCAGGTCGGCTCGGCGACGTCGGGAGAGTAGCTGTGCATCAGCGCCTCGTGCACCATCGGGTCGAATGCCTCGCCCTTGGTGCCGAACGCGCTCAGCCCGAGCTTCCCCGCGGCCGCCTCCAGCGACTCGCCGACCTTGGCGAAACCGCCGGTGAGCTCCCCGTGGTCGCGGGCCCGGCCGATGTCGTCGAGGACCGGCAGCAGCTCGGCGAGCACGCCGGCCACCGCCTGCTCCTTGACCGCCACCCGGTCCCGCTCCACCCGCTTGCGGTAGTTGGAGTACTCCGCCTGGAGGCGCTGCAGGTCCGCCGTGCGCTCGGCGAGCTGGGCGGCCAGCCCGACCGAGGCGAGGTCGGCGCCTGCGGCGGCGCCCGGAGCGGAGCCGGCCGCCTCGGCGGCCTGCTCCTGCTGCTCCTTGCCCGCCTCGCGAGCCTCCCCGGTCTCCGGGTCGATCTTGCGGTTGTCGCGGATCACCGGCTCCTCCTCGGAGCCGTTCTCACGCGTGTTCACGCTCGTGCTCCCCTCGGCTTCTCCGGCCGTCACTTGCCTTCTTCACGCTTCGGCTCGTCGTCCACGATCTCGGCCTCGACCACGTCGTCGTCCGCCTTCTGGCCGCCCGCCGCCTCCTCGGCGCCGGGCGCGCCGCCCGGGGCCTCGGAGCCCTGCGACTGGGCGTAGATCGCCGAGCCCATCTTCTGGCTGACCGTGGCGAGCTTCTCCGCGGCGGCGCGGATCGCGGCCGAGTCGGTGCCCTCCAGGGTCTTCTTCAGGTCGGCGACGGCCTCGTTGACCTCGGTCTTGATGTCGTCCGGGATCTTCTCGCCGTTGTCGGCGACGAACTTCTCGGTCTGGTAGACGAGCGCGTCGGCGTTGTTGCGCGTCTCGGCGTCCTCGCGGCGCTTCTTGTCCTCCTCGGCGTAGGACTCGGCCTCGCGCATCATGCGCTCGATGTCCTCCTTCGGCAGCGCGGAGCCGCCGGTGATGGTCATCGTCTGCTCCTTGCCGGTGCCGAGGTCCTTGGCGGAGACGTTGACGATGCCGTTGGCGTCGATGTCGAAGGTGACCTCGATCTGCGGGATGCCGCGCGGCGCCGGGGCGATGCCGGTCAGCTCGAAGGTGGCCAGCTTCTTGTTGTAGGCGGCGATCTCGCGCTCACCCTGGTAGACCTGGATCTGCACCGACGGCTGGTTGTCCTCGGCCGTGGTGAAGACCTCCGAGCGCTTGGTCGGGATCGTCGTGTTGCGCTCGATGATCTTGGTGAAGATGCCGCCCTTGGTCTCGATGCCCAGCGAGAGCGGGGTCACGTCGAGCAGCAGGACGTCCTTGACCTCGCCCTTGAGCACGCCGGCCTGGAGGGCGGCGCCGATGGCCACGACCTCGTCCGGGTTGACGCCCTTGTTGGGCTCCTTGCCGGTCATCTCCTTGACCAGGTCGGCCACGGCGGGCATGCGGGTCGAGCCGCCGACGAGCACCACGTGGGCGATGTCGGAGACCTTGATCCCGGCGTCCTTGACGACCTGGTTGAACGGGCCCTTGCACCGCTCGAGCAGGTCGGCGGTGATCCGCTGGAACTCGGCGCGGGTGAGCTTCTCCTCCAGATGGAGGGGGCCCTCGGCGGAGGCGGTGATGTAGGGCAGGTTGATGGAGGTCTCCGACTGGCTGGAGAGCTCGATCTTGGCCTTCTCCGCCGCCTCGCGCAGGCGCTGGAGGGCCATCTTGTCCTTGGTCAGGTCGACGCCGTGGGCGTTCTTGAACCGGGTGGCGAGCTCGTCGACGACGCGCTGGTCCCAGTCGTCGCCACCGAGGTGGTTGTCGCCGCTGGTGGCCTTGACCTCGACGAAGCCGTGGCCGTCCTCCTGGCCGACGTCGAGCAGGGACACGTCGAAGGTGCCGCCGCCGAGGTCGAAGACGAGGATGGTCTCGTCCTTCTCCTTGTCGAGGCCGTAGGCGAGGGCCGCGGCGGTGGGCTCGTTGATGATGCGCAGGACGTTGAGGCCCGCGATGGTGCCGGCTTCCTGGGTCGCCTGGCGCTGGGCGTCGTTGAAGTAGGCCGGGACGGTGATGACGGCGTCGGTGATCTTCTCACCGAGGTAGGCCTCGGCGTCCTGCTTGAGCTTCTGCAGGACGAAGGCGCTGATCTGCTGCGGGGAGAACTTCTTGCCGTCGATCTCGGTGGACCAGTTGGTGCCCATCTCCCGCTTGACCGAGCGGATCGTCCGGTCGACGTTGGTGACGGCCTGCCGCTTGGCGACCTCGCCGACGAGGACCTCGCCGTTCTTCGCGAAGGCGACCACGGACGGCGTGGTCCGCGAGCCCTGCGCGTTGGCGATGACGGTGGGCTCACCGCCCTCGAGGATCGAGACGACGGAGTTGGTCGTCCCCAGGTCGATACCTACCGCACGTGCCATGAGTACGTCCTTGTAGTCAAAGTTGAGTCGGTCTGACTCATAGTCGGACATCGGGAGTTGCTTGTCAAACGACTTGAGCCTACTGGACTCAACCTTTCGGGGGCGCGAAAGGTTCCCGATATCCGGGAAACAACGGGAGCTTCCTACCCCAATGCGTCCAACGAAGGAACATGCGTGATCGATCCCTCTGGGCCCGTGCCGCCCCGCGGGTACGGCTCCCGGCGGAGCCGTACCCGGGGCGCCGGGAGGTCAGCGCTTCGCGCCGTCCACGATCTTGCGCCCGCCGAGGGGCTTCTTGAGCTTGACGGTCGTCACCTTCTGGATGGCGATCTCGATGCAGACGGCGTTCTTGACCTTGCTGCTCGGGCCCTCCCAGAGGGTGACGGTCACCTTCTTGGACGTCTCCTTCACGGTGACGCGGTCGAGGACGTTGCAGGGCTCCACCCCGGACCACCAGACGACCCGCAGGCTCCGGCGGTCCTTGGCGGGCGTGGCCTTCAGCCAGCGGACCTTGCGGGGGCCGTCGGCGTCGCCCGTCGGCTTGGTCGGCCTCGGGCCCTGGGTGGGCTCGACCTTCGGCGGGACGGTGTGGCTCACCGGCTGCGAAGGGCCGTTCTCCGCCGTCGCGGAACTCGGACCGGTGCTCGAACCGGTGACGGCCCCGGTCCCGCAGCCCATGGCCAGAAGCAGGGTCCCCGTCGCAAGCGGGGTCGCGATCCTACGCATACCCCTAAGACGGATCGGCCCCCGGGACGGTTCAGGGGGTGCTGGTAAGAAGCGTCTCATGAGCCCAGAACGGCGTTGATCTCGCTGGGACTTGCCTGGTCGATGCTGCGTGGTCATGAACCGCTCGCTGGCGTGACCTGGGTGCCGCTCCAGCCCGGCCCGGTTGTGCCCGAGCCCGCAGACCGGTCAGGCGCGCAGCCGCTCCAGACGGCGGCTGATCTTCGTGCTCCCCCAGGCCGAGCGCACCCCCCGCACCGCGAGGTCGTAGCGCTCGATCCACACGCCGAGATCGTCGTCAGCCGGGTCGAGCCCGCCGGACGGGCCGACGACCTTTCGTGAAGTGATTTTGCGGCGGTCCTGCCCTTCGGAGGGAACTCCCGAGCTGGGTTTCTGGGAGGACACGAGACCAGATTACTTCGCAGAAGAGCCGTTTCCTGAAGCGAACCGTCGGCGTCCAGGAGGCGTCTAACAGACGATGTCGCGTACAGAGGTCCGGCAGCACCTCCGAGGAGAGCGCCGGCACCCCCGGAGAAGGGCAAGCGTATGGAGCCAGGGGTGGTGCTGGCCGAGCGCTACCAGATGGCGCGACGGCTCGGCGAAGGCGGTATGGGTGAGGTATGGCTCGCCGAAGACCTGCGACTGCGACGGCGAGTCGCGGTGAAGATCGTGCTGTCGTACCTGGGGGCCGAGCCGATGCGGGCGATTCGGCTGCGCCGGGAGGCCGAAAGCGCCGCCCACCTGCAGCATCCGGGGATCACCGTGGTGCACGATGTCGGTGAGCACGAGGGACACCCGTTCTTTGTGATGGAACTCCTGGACGGCATCGATCTGGCCACCCTGCTTGCCGGTAGTCCCGGCGGCCTGCCCGTCGATCGGGTGATGGCGCTGGGCGCCGAGATCGCCGGTGCATTGGCCTATGCCCATCGCAAGGGGGTGGTGCATCGCGACATCAAGCCCGCGAACCTGATGGAGCTGGCTGAGGGCGGGGTGAAGATCTGCGACTTCGGGATCTCCCGTTATGCCGAGGCCACCAAGGGACCGACCTCATCCGGTCAGCCGATCGGCACCTATACATACATGGCGCCCGAGCTTTTCAAGGGAGAGCCCGCAGACGAACGCTCGGACGTCTATTCCTTCGGCTGCACTCTGTACGCCCTGCTGACCGGGCGCCCGCCGTTCACCGCCTCCACGCCCGCCCCAGTGATCAACAGGCACCTGAATGACGCCCCGGTCGGCCTCAGCGAAGCCCGGGCCGAGATCCCCGTGGAACTCGACGAACTTGTGCTACGGCTCCTAGCGAAAAATCCCGCCGAACGGCCGACACTCGATGAGGTCGTACACCGACTGCGGACACTGACTCGCGCGGCAACCGCACAGTCCTCAGCCGACTCCCGATCGAAGCCGGGTACGTCCCCATCTGCCGGATCGACCGGCCGGACTGCATCTGGTGCCGAGATCCGCGCCGTACACGGCGGTACGGCGTCAGACCCCGCCTCATCGCAGACCGCGCAGCATCGCGAGCCGTTGAAGTCGCCCCATCCCAACCGCCGGACGGTACTGGCCGGCGGTCTTGCCACTCTCGCCGTCATTCCTGCTGGACTATGGGTGCGCAGCGCCATCTGGCCTCCGGACGTTAGCATCGCGCGTCTCACCGGCCATGCTCATCCCGTTACGTGTCTGGCGTTCAGCCCGGATGGCCGGATGCTGGCCAGCGCGGCACGTCCCGCTGTCAGCGATGCGCGAGCCGACGGCGTCTGGTTGTGGGACGTGGCGTCCCGGAAGAAGATCGCAATTCTCGATACCGGCAGCCCCTACATTGCTTCTGCGGCCTTCAGCCCGGACGGCCGTACCCTGGCCACCGTCGGCAGCGAAACCTTCGACGCGTCGTACTCCACCCAGCTATGGGATGTGGGCTCGCGAAAGAAGACCGCCACGCTCGGTGATGACGTTCATGCGGTGGCGTTCAGCCCGGATGGCAAGATCCTCGCCGGTTACGGCAGGACCGGTGAGACCGGCCCAGAGGGCTGGCCTCGCTATGCGATCATGCTGTGGGATGCGGCCTCCCGAAAGAAGATCACCACCTGGGGAGCCGGCGTATCCGTGGACGAGCTGGCGTATAGCCCAAACGGCAGGCTCCTGGCGGTCCGGGGCACCGGCGGGGTCGGGATTCCCCTGTGGGATGTGGTTTCCCGGCAGAAGATCGCCGTCCTCGGAGGCACAGGAGAGTATCACCAGGTGACGTTCAGCCCGGACGGCAAGATCCTCGCTGCCGCGGCTGAAGGCGGCCAGGCCGTGTTGTGGGATGTGGCTTCCCGAAAGGAGATCGCCAGCCTCAGCAAAGTACTCGGCATGGCGTTCAGTCCTGACAGCCGGACGCTGGCCGTATGCGGCTGGAGCGCAGACGTCCGACTCTGGGATGTGGCTTCTCGCGATACCAGGGCATCCCTCACCGGCCGTAGCGATGGTGCGCTCTCAGTGGCATTCAGTCCGGGCGGCGAGATCCTGGCCAGCGGCGGCGACGATCACACGATTCGGCTGTGGCGCCCACTCTGACCCCACCACAGGGGCGAGCCTCTCCCGTCGCACAGGGCAGGCCGCTGGGCCGGGGCGCTTCGGGCCACACCCTGATGCAAGACCTCCATCCTGGTCGGCGGGCATGCACCAAGATCAATTAGGTCTGGGGTGCCAAGGCTCGTGGGTGCTGCACCTGCCGACGGCGCCAGGCGTCCCAGTCCGGCGGCGTGGGCGTTCCCGGCGTGGCGAATGGCGGTCAGGAGCCGTACCGGGGCGGGGGATCTGGAAGAGGCGTTCCTGCGGCTCATCGCGGAACGCGAGAAAGCGGGCGGACGGCTGTGAGCAGGAGTGAACCCGACGCAGCGAGTGGAGCGGTCCGCGAGGGACGAGTGGCCCGCGCAGCGAATGAGGAGCGGTGAACGACCATGAGTACCGTGATCACCCTTGCCACGGCGAGGCGCATCCTGACCCAGCTCAGGCATGACCGGCGCACGGTCGCGATGATGGTCCTGGTCCCGACGCTGGTGATGGTCCTGCTGTACTACGTGATCGGCGACCAGCGGTCGTTCGACGCCTGGACGCCGGTGCTGCTGTGCGTCTTCCCCTTCCTGGTGATGTTCCCTGGTCACCTCGATCGCCACCCTCCGCAGGCGGACGCCGTAGCCGTCAGGGAATCCGGATGTCGCGTTGCCGGACCTCGGTCATGACCGCCGAGGCCGTGACGAAGTCGTTGCCGACGTGCAGCACCGTGAGCCCGTGGTGGACGGCGGTGGCGCACAGGAGGAGATCGATCGCTCCCGCCGAGCGGTGCCGTCCCTTCAAAGTGAGTTTGTACTGGGCGTTCTCGACCCAGCGCCATGCGTTCTTGGGGACGGCGGCGAGCTGACAGAGATCGTTCAGCTCCGTCTCCAACTCGTCGCGGTGCGCGGGACCGGTCGCCGAGTGGAGGAACTCCGTGCGGGTGGGCTCGCAGATGCTCAACGCCCTGGAGGTGATGCGGTCGGCCCACGCCTCCTGCGTCTCGGGCGTGCGGAGCAAGTGCCACAGCGCGGAAGTGTCGATGAGGTATCCCGTCAAGAGAAGGCGTCCTTCCGCGCCTGCTTCGCCCTCTCATGGGCCGCGACGGCTTCGTCGAACTCTCCGCGTGCCGCGCGGGCGGAGAGTTTCTCAAGCGCCTCGATGCGCTTGACGCGGGCGACATACTCCCGCAGGGCCGCGTTCACGGTGTCCTTCTTCGTGGTGGTGCCCAGCATGCGCATGGCCTCAGCGAGGGCTTCGTCATCGATGTCGATCTGGGTGACGGTCATGTCCCCCTCCAATGTTGGTCGGCACTAAATTCAACGTACGTGACCATTATTGAATGAGGGGGTGACGCGTCTCCGCCGGGGACGAACGCACCTCGTAAGCTGGTCCTCCTCCATCCCCTAGGCAAGGTGTGTCGACATGATCGCGATTCTCGGGACCGGCAAGATGGGCGAGGCGCTGCTGTCCGGGCTGCTCCGGGCCGGGTTCAAGCCGGGTGACGTGATCGCGACCGCGCGCCGCGCCGATCGGGCCGAGGCGCTGCGGGAGCGGTACGGCGTGCGGGTGCTGTCCAACCCCGAGGCCGCCAAGGAGGCCGGGACGATCATCCTCGCGGTCAAGCCGCAGGACATGGCCTCGCTGCTGGCCGAGGTCGCGCCGCACATCGCCGAGGACCGCCTGGTGATCTCGGCCGCGGCCGGCATCACGACCGCCTTCGTGGAGTCGCACCTGCCCGGGGAGGTCCCGGTGGTCCGGGTGATGTCCAACACGCCGATCCGGTTCGACGAGGCGATGAGCGTGATCTCGGCCGGCGCGTACGCCGGGGAGGAGCACCTGCGGCGCACCGAGGACCTGCTGAAGCCGGTCGGCAAGGTGCTGCGCATCCCCGAGTCCCAGCAGGACGCGGCCACCGCGCTCTCCGGCAGCGGCCCGGCCTACTTCTTCTACCTGGTCGAGGCCATGGTGGACGCGGGCATCCTGCTCGGCATGCCGCGCGCCGCCGCCCTCGACATGGTCACCCAGTCGATCGTCGGCGCCGCCGTCATGCTCCGCGACTCGGGTGAGCACCCGGTCATCCTGCGCGAGGCCGTCACCTCCCCGGGCGGGACCACCATCGCGGCCATCGCCGAGCTGGAGCGGCACAGCGTGCGGGCCGCCTTCCTGGCCGCCATCGAGGCCGCCCGGGACCGGGGCCGCCAGCTCGCCGAGGGCTGAGCCCGCGGCCGCCGCCGAGCCTGGACCGGGCGCGGCGGCGGGGACATAATATTTAGGAAACCTTCCTGTTTTAAGGCATCATTTCCGTCGGAGCCGAGACGGAAAGAGGGCCAAGGTGTCGCAGGCCGTACGAGCGGATGAGCAGGCGCAGCGGACGGGGCCCGCGGTCTGGTCGAGGGACTTCACGCTCTTCTTCACCGCGCGCTCCGTCTCGATGCTGGGCGCCGCGATGATCCCGCTCGCGACCGCGCTCGCGGTGAAGGGGCTGGGCTACGGCGCCACCGGCGTCGGACTGGCGCTGGCCGCGTGGATGGGGCCGTTCGCGGTGCTCATCCTCTTCGGCGGGGTGTTCGCCGACAGGTTCACGCCGCGCCGCATGATGATCGGCGCCGACGTGGTCAGGACCGTCACCCAGGGCGGTCTCGCGGCGCTGTACATCTTCACCCACCCGCCGCTCTGGCAGATCCTGGTCCTGTCGGCCGTCAGCGGCACGGCCGCGGCCATGTACCAGCCCGGCGTGTCCAGCACCGTCCCCCGCGTGGCCCGGGACGTGCAGAAGGGCAACGCCACCCTGCGCGTCTCCGAATCGATCATGATGTTGATGGGCCCGGCGGTCGCGGGCGGCATCATCGCGGCCTCCGGAGCCGGGGCGGTCTTCGCGATCGAGGCCGCGGGCTTCGCGGTCAGCGCCCTCTGCCTCCTGGCGCTCCGCCTGCCCCCGCTCCCGGCCGGGGCCGCCGCGGCCGAGGAGTCGATGTGGCGCAACCTGCGCGGCGGCTGGCACGAGTTCCGCTCCCGGACCTGGATGTGGAGCGTGATCCTCATCTGGGTGGTCTTCGGCGTCACGCTGTTCGGGCCGATCATCCCGCTCGGCGCGGTGCTCGTCAGCGAGGACCTCGGTGAGGCCGCCTACGGCCTGATCCTGTCCGCCTCCGGGGCGGGCACCATCGTCGGCGGCCTGGTCGCGATGCGGGTCCGGCCGGGCAGGCCGCTCGCGGCCGGGGCGGTCGCCCTGTTCGGCATGGCGCTGGAGCCGCTGTCCATCGCCACCGCGATGCCGCTGGAGGCCGTCATGGCCGCCCACGTGGTCGGCGGCACGGGGTGGGCGTTCTGGTCGGTCATGTGGGCCACCAGCATCCAGACCCAGGTGCCGCCGGAGGCGCTCAACCGGGTCACCGCCTACGAGGTCGGCGGATCGACCATGGCCGTCCCGGTCGGCCAGGCGATCGCCGGCCCGATGGCCGCGCTGGTCGGCGCCCGCGAGATGCTGGTCGTCTCCTCGGTCGTGGCGGTGTGCGGCTGCACCTGCCTGCTCCTGATCCCGGCGGTCCGGCGCCTGCGGAGGGTCGCGATCGCCTGACGCGGGCACGGCCGGGAAGCCGGGACCTCCGCGCCGCGGGCCGGGGAGGCCATACTGACCCGATTCCCCGCGAGGGGATCACCGTCCTCCTACGATGGGTCGTGTGACCATCCGTCGCGGAATCCCCCCGCTGGTCCCCGTCCTCCTGCTCACGGTCCTCCTGCTCGCCTCCTGCACCGCGGAGGAGCCCTCCCCGGTACGGCTCGACACGGTGCGGCGCGCCCCGGTCACCGAGGTCGTCGAGGCCCCCGCCACGGTCGCCGCCCGCGCGACGGCCACCCTGCGCTCACCGGCCCAGGGCACGGTCAGGAAGCTCTACGTCCGGGACGGGCAGCGGGTCGACAAGGGCGAGATCCTCGCCAGGATCGGCTCCCCGCAGGCCGAGGACCAGTTGAGGCGGGCGCGCCGGGCGTCGGAGTCGGCCTCCCGGAGCGGCCCCCCGGTCCGGCTGGGCGGTGCCTCCCCCGGCTTCCGGCTCGCCTCGGGGTTCGAGGTGAAGGACGACCCGCGGGTACGGCGCGGCTTCGCCAAGGCGCGCGCCGCGGCCCGCGAGGTCGAGGACCCGAAGATCCGCAGGCAGCTGCTGGCCGCCCTGGACGCCGCAGAGGCCCAGCACCGCGCCCACCGGGAGGCGCTCGCCAGGGCGGCCCGCGGCCTCACCGACTCCCTCAACCGCGCGCTCGGCCAGGCCCTCGCCCAGGTGACCAGCCAGATGAGCGCGGGCCTGGGCGGGCTGACCACCTCCATGGCCTCCCTGCAGGAGGCGTCCCGTTCGCAGGCGAAGGCCGCCGTCGCGGTCGCCCGCCGGACCGTGGACGGGCTGACGATCAGGGCCCCGTTCGACGGGGTCGTCACGCTCGGGCGGACCTCCGGCGGCGGGGCGCCGGACCTGGGCGCCCTGCTCCCGCAGGGGGTCGCCGGAGCCGCGCAGTTCCCCGGCTCCGGGTCCCGGGTCCCGTCCGGCTCCGCCACCGCGATCGCCGCAGGCGTCCCGGTGGCGGCCGGCGACACGGTCGTCACCGTCACCGACGTCTCCGAGCTGACCCTCTCGGCGGACGTGGACGAGACCGACGTGCTGCTGGTCGAGCGGGAGGCGGAGGCCGAGGCGGAGCTCGACGCCGTCCCCGGGGCCGTCTACCCGGCCGAGGTGACCGGGGTCGGGATCACGCCCGCGGAGGGCGCCACCGGAGGGACGAGCTACCCGGTCCAGCTCTCCCTCGGCGCCGGGAGGTTCGACGACGGGAGCAGGGCTCCCGCGCCCAAGCCCGGGATGAGCGCGGTCGTCCGGCTGACGGTCCGGGAGTCCCCCGACGCGCTGGCCGTGCCGTCCTCCGCGATCGTCACCAGCGGGCGCGACAGCGTGGTCTGGGCCGTCCGCGACGGCATGGCCGAGCGGCGGGTGGTCAAGCTCGGCGCCCAGGGCGAGGCCATGGTGGAGATCCGCTCCGGCCTCGCGCCGGGCGAGCGCGTCGTCGTCCGGGGCGCCGACACCGTACGGCAGGGCCAGACCCTCCCATGATCCGCGGAGAGCGTCCCGGCCGGGAGGCCCCGGCGTTCGAGGCGGTGGGGCTGACCAGGTCCTACCAGCTCGAAGGGATCGCGGTGGACGCGCTGCGCGGGGTGGACCTGCGGATCGGGCCGGGGGAGTCCGTGGCGATCGTCGGGCCGTCGGGGTCGGGGAAGTCCACGCTGATGCACCTGCTCGGCTGCCTGGACCGGCCGACCTCGGGAACCCTGCGGGTGAACGGGACGGACGTCTCCACCCTCTCCGACACCGAGCTGGCCGAGCTGCGCAACAGGGCCGTCGGGTTCGTCTTCCAGTCGTTCCACCTGCTGGCCAGGACCCCGGCGATCGACAACGTGGCGCTCCCGCTGATCTACCGGGGGGTGCCCAGGGCGGAGCGGCGCGAGCGGGCGCGCGCGGCGCTGGAGTCCGTGGGGCTCGGGCACCGGCTCGGCCACCGCCCCTCGCAGATGTCCGGAGGCGAGCAGCAGCGGGTGGCCATCGCGCGGGCCCTGGTCGGCGATCCCCGGGTGGTGCTGGCCGACGAACCGACCGGCAACCTCGACAGCCGCAACGGCGCGGAGGTGATGGCCATCCTGGAGCGGCTCAACGCCGAGCGCGGCGTCGCGATCGTCCTGGTCACCCACGAGCCCGAGGTCGCCGCCAGGGCCCGCCGCCAGATCCACGTGCGCGACGGGCTCATCGAACTCGACTCCGGTACGGCGGGCGGCTCGGAAGAGCCCGGCGGGAGCCGTACCGGGGGGCCGGGCGGGGGAGAGGGCGGGAGCCGTACCGAGGCGGGGGAGGCGGAGTGAGGACGGCGGAGGCGTTCCGGATGGCGCTGGAGGCGCTCCGGACCAACCGGCTGCGCAGCGCCCTCACCATGCTCGGCGTGATCATCGGCGTCTCGGCCGTGGTGGTCCTGGTCGCGGTCGGCACCGGCGCCAAGAACGCGGTGGAGAGCGAGATCGCCGGGCTCGGGAGCAACATCATCCTGGTCGTCCCCGGCCGGCTCGGCGTCGGCGCGCTGCCCACCCAGAGCCGCCTGGACCTGTCCGACGTGGCCTACGTGCGCCGGGTGGTCGGCGACCCCGGGAAGGTCACGGTCTCGGTCAACTCGGGGGAGACGGTCCGGGTCGGCCGGGCCGAGGCGTTCGTCACGGTCGTCGGCACCGACGAGAACCTGCCCAACATCTTCGACCGGCCGCTGCGCCGCGGGCGGTACCTGAGCGAGACCGACGTGGACACCCGCCGCCGGGTGGCGGTGCTCGGCTCGGAGGTGGCCGAGAAGCTGTTCGGCGACGTCGACCCCGTCGGCAGGCAGGCGACGATCTCCGGGGCCAGGTTCCGGGTGGTCGGGGTCTACGAGGCGGTCGGCGCGACCTTCGGGGTCGCCCGCGACCAGGAGATCCACGTCCCGGTCACCACCGCCCAGCGCCTGCTCGGCGTCACCCGGATCAACGGGATCGCGGTCGGCGCGTCCGGGCCCGACCAGATCGAGCCGCTCCAGCAGCGGGTGGTGGACGCGCTCGCCGAGCGGTATCCGGGGGAGCGCTTCTCCGCCGTCACCCAGACCCAGCTCCTCGGCACGATCGGCACCGTGCTCGGCATGCTCACCGGCGTGCTCGCCGCCATCGCGGGCATCTCGCTGCTGGTCGGCGGGGTCGGGGTCTCCAACATCATGCTGGTCAGCGTCCGCGAGCGGACCAGGGAGATCGGCCTGCGCAAGGCCCTGGGCGCACGGCAGCGGGACGTGCTGGCGCAGTTCCTGATCGAGGCCGTGCTGCTGACCACGATCGGCGGGGTGACCGGCATCCTGCTCGGCGTCGGCGGGGCGCTGCTCATCGCGGCGCTCTCCCCGGTCCCGGCGGCGATCACGTGGTGGTCGCTCGCGCTGGCCTTCGGCGTCTCGGTCGCGGTCGGGGTCTTCTTCGGCGTCGCCCCCGCCCGCCGGGCCGGACGCCTGGACCCGGTCGTCGCCCTGCGCGCCGAGTGACCCGGCTCCGCGATGCGGGAGCCACGCCTCATACGGAGAGGTGTGGCTCCCGCGTCGCATGGGCGCGTTTTTCGCGTACGCTGAGTACGTGAAGTACCTCTCGGCCTCGGCGGCCGGCACGGGCGGGCCACCGGGGAACCCGAGCCGCGCCTGCAGGGCGAAGGCGGCCTTCCCCGCCGCGTACCCGAGAAACAGCACCGCCACCGCATGGGCCGGCCGGCGTCGCCGGTGAGCAGAATCAGTCATGACCGCGACCGTAGCCACCGCATGCCGGGCCTCAGTCCCGAGAGCGAGTGAGGCGCCTCCCCACGCGGGGAGCAGGAGAGCCCTCTCGGGCGAGCCGATGCCCGCCACGGTGCGACCACCCGCTCGACAAGCTCGCCGTGCGACACGAAGGCACGCCCTGGGTCGTCATGATCAACGATTGTCCATGGATTCACTTTTCGAATTCGGGGAGACCCGCATCGCCGAGCCCGAGTCCGTCAAGCCGTCCCTGCAGTCGGCACTGGTCGCTCTCGGCTATGCCTTCGGCCACGCCGAGGAGAATCTGACGGCCCGGCCCCCGACATCCTTCGAGTACGACACCCTGGAGCTCGAACCGGGGGAGTGGGTCGTGCAGGTTCTGCGGGCCGGCTACTCCAGCGAGGACACGCCCGTCCACGTCCTGGAAACGATCTGCGCCGCGACCAGGCACATCTTCCCGATCGGCCAGGTCTCCGGATACGACGAGTTCTGAACGGTTCCCCGGCCGGTCGGGGTCATGGCATCCGGCTTTCTCCTGCTCGAGCAGATCTTCGCCGTCCGGGCCGACCGGTCCGCTACGGTCGCGGCCCATGAGGATCCTCATCGTGGGCGGCAGCGGCTTCCTCGGCGGCGAACTCGTGCGGCAGTCCGCAGCGGACGGCCATGCCGTGGCCGCGACCTATCTGACCCGGCCGGGAACGGCGGCGGGAGCCGACTGGCTGCCGCTCGACGTCCGCGACCGTACGGCCGTGGCCGAGCTGGTCGGCGCGTTCGGCCCCGACGTCGTCGTCAACGCGGCCTACCGTCAACCGGACTGGGTGACGACGGCCGTGGGCGCCGCCCACGTGGCCGTCGCGACCTCCGGGAACGGCGGACGCCTGGTGCACGTGTCCAGCGACGCCGTCTTCTCAGGTGAGGCGATCACCTATGCCGAGGACCGCGTCCCCGATCCGGTCTCGCCGTACGGCGCGGCGAAGGCGGCCGCGGAGACGGCTGTTCAGGCGATCGATCCTGCGGCGGTGATCGCGCGGACGTCTCTGATCATCGGTGACGGCGGCTCTCCGCATGAGGGCCTGGTGCACTCGCTGGCCGCGGACGGCATGCCCGGAGTGTTGTTCACCGACGACGTGCGCTGCCCGGTGCATGTCCGCGACCTGGCGGCGGCCCTGCTGGAGCTCGCGGACTCCGGCCGCGCGGGGATCCACCACGTGGCCGGGGCGGACGCGATGAGCCGGTACGAGCTCGGATGCCTCATCGCGCAGCGCGACGGACTGGACCCGGCCCGGCTGCCGTCCGGCCGGCGTGCCGACACCGGCGTGCCCGGGCCGCTCGACGTGCGGTTGGACTGCGGCCTGACACAGCGGCATCTGAGGACCAGGCTGCGCGGTGCGCGGGAGTTCGTGAAATAGCCCGGCGGCGGCCGTCACCGCCTCCACCGGTCGGTGGCTGTACGGCGCGTCGGCTCCCGTCTACCACCGCCCGTGAATTCCGGGACGAACCTCCTTGGCCGACTGAGAACGCTCCGTCGTCTCCACCGTGATCGAGTCCAGGTATTCCGCCAGGTCGCCCTCGACGGGGACGGTCACGATCTCCGGCGTCTCGTAGGAGCGCACGGCCTTCACCGGCGAGACGAGGTCGTCCAGCCGGTCCCTGCCGGTCTTCATGGTGCGGATCATCACCGGGTAGACGATCAGGCGGTGGCCGTACGGTAACGTCGCGGAAAAAGGGGCGGACCGAGGAGAGTGCGGATGAGCCGGTCGGTACGGGTTGTCTGGGACGACGCGCTCATCTCTTATGACTTCGGGCCGGGGCACCCGCTCGCGCCTGTCCGGGTGGAGCTGACCATGGCGCTCGCCCGGGAGCTGGGCGTGCTCGACGCGGTCGAGACGGCCGGCTGCGCGCCCGCCACCGACGACGAGCTGGCGCTGGTCCACAGGCGCGACTACATCGAGGCGGTCAGGCGGGTCTCCGCGACCGGGCGGCCCGACCGGGCCGCCGGGCTCGGCACCGAGGACAACCCCGCCTTCGCCGGAGTGCACGAGGCCTCGGCGCTCATCGCCGGGGCCACCCTGGCCGCCGCCCGCGCGGTGTGGACGGGCGAGGCCGAGCACGCGGCGAACGTCGCGGGAGGGCTCCACCACGCCATGGCGAACACCGCCAGCGGCTTCTGCGTCTACAACGACCCGGCGGTGGCCATCGCGTGGATGCTGGAGCAGGGCGCCACCCGGATCGCCTACGTGGACGTGGACGTGCACCACGGGGACGGCGTGCAGGCGCTGTTCTACGACGACCCCAGGGTGCTGACCATCAGCCTCCACGAGAGCCCGCGCACCCTCTTCCCGGGCACCGGGTTCCCCGAGGAGGTCGGCGCGGAGGGCACGGCGGCCAATGTGGCCCTGCCCGCCGGTTGCGGCGACAGCGGCTGGCTGAGGGCCTTCCACGCGGTGGTGCCGCCGCTGCTGCGGGAGTTCGCCCCGGAGGTCCTGGTGACCCAGCACGGGTGCGACAGCCACGCGCTCGATCCGCTGGCCAACCTGATGCTCAGCCTGGACGGCCAGCGGACCGCCTACGCCGCGCTGCACGAGCTCGCCCACGAGACCGCGGGCGGGCGGTGGATCGCGACCGGCGGCGGCGGGTACGAGCTGGTGCAGGTGGTGCCGCGGGCCTGGACCCACCTGCTCGCCGAGGTCGCCGGGCGCCCGCTCGACCCGGCCACCGCCACCCCGCAGGAGTGGCGGAGGTTCGTCAGGGAGCGGACCGGCCAGACGCCGCCTCTGACGATGACGGACGGCAGAAAGCCGGAATTTCAGGACTTCGCCGGCGGTTATGATCCAGCGGACCCCATCGACCGGGCCATCCTGGCGACCAGGAAGGCCGTGTTCCCCTTCCACGGACTGGATCCGCTGCCATGACCGCGCCGACTCCCGCGACTCCGCCGACGCCGGCCGTCCCGGCCCCGCTGTCCCGCGACGCGCTCCGCGATCACCTGATCCGCACCCGGATCGCCGGCGACGTGGCGACGAGCAGGGAGAACAACCTCGACCACTACCGGTCGCTGGCCAACCGGGACCCGCACCACCTGTTCGGGCTGACCCTGGAGCGGGACTGGCCCTACCGGGACGTGCTGGCCCTGATGGCCAAGTCCGCCGGGGTGGTCGCCGACCCCGGGCACCGCGCGGGCCAGGACACCATCGACCCGGAGCGCACGATCGAGGCGACCGAGGCGATGGGCGACGTGATCGCCGGGGTGCTCCGCACCGGGAGCCCGAAGATCCTCCTGGCCACCGGGCACCCCACCGGGCTGCTCGTCGTCCACCTGGCGCTGGCGAGGCTGGCGCGCGAGCGGGGGGCGGTCCTGATGGGTCCCGCCGAGGACTGGTCCTACTGGGGCTCCGGGTTCGGCCGCAGACGCAAGATCCGCTATCTCGACGACGTCGCCATGCTGGACGACAAGGGCGCCTTCGTGCACACCCACGACCCGGCCCCGATGCAGGCCATGATCGCCGAGATGGGCGACGACCGCCCCGACCTCGTGATCGCCGACCACGGCTGGGCGGGGGCGGCCGGTGAGGCCGGGATCCTCACCGTGGGATTCGCCGACAGCAACGACCCCGCCCTGTTCGTCGGGGAGGCCGAAGGCAAGATCGCGGTGACCGTGCCGCTCGACGACAACGTGTTGCCGAGGGATTACGCTCCGCTGACCCGGCACCTCGTCGAGAGGGTCCTGAGCGGCCTCTGAGACAGGGGTGGCGCCAATCTGGCTGTCCCTATACGTCCTTTTCGCGCCTGCATTCCCCGCCGCCCGCCAACCGTTTGCCAACTTTTTGACGATTGTGGGCGACTCTAATGAGAGACAGTTGGTCCGTTCCAAGATCGGTGCGAGGGTGGCGGACCAGCCGCTGGCCAGCAAGTTTCTTCGTTTTGCTGACATGGGACTACGGAGACTGAGAAAATAGGGGGTTTGCGCGCTCGGAGTCCCGCCTTACGCTGACGTCAGTAGACGTGCGTGAGCGATGGCACCAGTGGGGATAACCCGGAAACACGTGCGGAAGAGGCGTCCGATGGGTGCAGGCGAAAGACCTCTCAGCGAGGTGAAGTTCCTGACGGTGGCAGAAGTGGCCACGGTCATGAGGGTGTCCAAGATGACGGTGTACCGGCTCGTGCACTCGGGCGAGTTGCCGGCCATCCGGGTCGGCCGGTCCTTCAGAGTGCCGGAGCAGGCGGTCCACGACTATCTCAGGGACGCCTACATCGAGGCGGGTTGAAGCGATCCATGAGCCCGGCCCCTCCGGCTGGCGGCGGGCTCACGCTTCACTGGGGTAGCGGCGTGCCGGTCACGTCGTGAGTTCGAGTGCCGGGGCTCCCGGCCCCCGCCTCCGTGACGAGGCGAGAAGACCCGAGGGGCGGGGCCGGGGGCGATCCACAGCGGATCGCCGGTAGTCTGTTGAACCGGTGTGCTACGCGCGCCGGTTCGGCAATCTCCGCTACCAGCTACCTGGGGGTCCCGTGGGCTCTGTGATCAAGAAGCGCCGCAAGCGCATGGCGAAGAAGAAGCACCGCAAGCTTCTCAAGAAGACCCGTATTCAGCGGCGTAACAAGAAGTAGCAACGCGGATCTGCGAGGCGTCGATGACCCATACCGTGCTTGTCACCGGGGTCTCGCGCCACATCGGCGCCCGAGTGGCGAGCGTTCTCGCGGCCGACCCGGATGTCGACCGGGTCATCGGAGTGGACACGGTGCCGCCGCCTTCGCTCTCACGTGATGGCGGCGTACCTCTCGGCCGGACGGAGTTCGTCCGCGTCGATCTGCGCAGTCCCGACATCGCCCAGGTGATCGCGGCCGCCGACGTCGACACCGTCGTTCACATGAGTCTGGTGAGCGCTCCCCCGCGGAGCGGCGGCCGGGCGCTCATGAAGGAACACAACGTCATCGGCACCATGCAACTGCTCGGTGCCTGTCAGCGGTCCGCGACGATCCGCCGTGTCGTCGTGCGCTCCACCACCGCGGTGTACGGCTCCTCGCCGCGCGACCCGGCCGTCTTCACCGAGGACGCCGAGCCCGGCGAGTCTCCCAGCCACGGCTACGCCAAGGACGCCTCGGAGGTGGAGGGCTACGTCCGCGGCTTCGCCAGGCGGCGCCGGGACGTCGGCGTCTCGACCCTGAGGTTCGCCAACTTCATGGGGCCGGGCGTCGACTCGCCGCTGACCCGCTACTTCTCCCAGCCGGTGCTGCCGAGGGTGCTCGGCTTCGATCCGCGGCTGCAGTTCGTCCACGAGGACGACGCGGTCGAGGTGCTGCGCCGGATGGCGATGGAGGACCACCCCGGCACGTTCAACGTGGCCGGGGACGGCGTGCTGCTCCTGTCGCAGTGCGTACGGCGGGCCGGCCTGCTCTCGCTGCCGCTCCCGGCCCCGGCCTTCGGCCTCCTCGGCGACCTCGCCCGCGGGGCGGGGATGGTGGACTTCTCCCCCGAGCAGCTCCGCCTGATGTGCCACGGCCGCGCCGTGGACACCACCCGGCTGGTCGCCGCCCTGGGCTGGAAGCCCAAGTTCTCCACGGGCGCAGCCTTCGAGGACTTCCTCCGCTCCCGCGGCCTGGCCGGAGGGCTCCCCGGCGCCGTGCTGGACATGCTCTCCCATATGGTGGCGAGGTGAGCGAGATGGCGGGCGCCGGTGAGGGGTCCTACGAGGCCCGGGTGATCCCCATCGACCGGGCCCGCTCCCCGTACGACCCGCCCGGCGCGGAGGAGGACGCGGACCACCGCCTCGCCGAGTTGCTGGCGTTCCTGCGCCGCCGCCTCACCGGGGAGTACGAGGTCGACGAGTTCGGCTTCGACGCCGAGCTCACCGACAAGGTGCTCCTGGAGCTCATCCGCCCGATCTACCGGCACTGGTTTCGCGTCGAGACCGTCGGCGTCGGGAACGTGCCGGGCGACTCCGGCGCCCTGGTCGTCGCCAACCACTCGGGCACGGTCCCGGTGGACGCGCTCATGCTCCAGGTGGCCCTGCACGACGAGCACCCCGACCGCCGCGCGCTGCGCCTGCTCGGCGCGGACCTGGTCTACCAGCTTCCGCTCCTGGGCCACCTGTCCCGCAAGACGGGCCACACCCTGGCCTGCCGGGAGGACGCCGACCGGCTCCTGCGCAAGGGCGAGCTCGTCGGGGTCTTCCCCGAGGGGTTCAAGGGCGTGGGCAAGCCCTTCTCGGAGCGGTACCGGCTCCAGCGGTTCGGCCGCGGAGGGTTCGTCGCCTCGGCGATCCGGGCCGGAGTCCCGATCGTTCCCTGCGCGATCGTCGGCGCCGAGGAGATCTATCCCAAGATCGGCGACCTGCGCTTCCTCGCCCGGGCCCTCGGCCTGCCGTACCTGCCGATCACCCCGCTGTTCCCCTGGTTCGGCCCGCTCGGGCTGGTCCCGCTCCCGTCCAAGTGGCTGATCGGCTTCGGCGAGCCCATCCGCACCGACGAGTACGACCCGGCCGACGCCGACGACCCGATGCTGGTCTTCAACCTCACCGACCAGGTCCGCGAGGTCATCCAGCAGCAGCTGAACGAGCTGCGCCTGCGGCGGGGGCACGCCTTCCCCCCGTTCTTCTGAGCGCCCCGCCCTGACCCCCGCCGGCGCCCGGCCCTTCCTGTCGGTCCCGGCCCCTGTCTCTCCTGCCGGTCCCGGCCCCGCCCGTGCCTCCCGAACGGCAGTCCCGCGCGGTCCGAGTCTTCCCCGGGCGAGTTTTATTAGTCACAGCGTCTAACAACGAGTGCTTTCGGCCGGTATGGTGTGGTCAGCACTGGGCTTCCGAGCATGGGGAGTGGTCATGGGCGCACGCCGTACCGCGACGAGGGCCGCGATCGCCGGGCTGGCGGTCGGGGTGGTGCTGGGCACCGCCCGGCGGCGGAGGGCCCGGGGGCGGGACGGATCGGTGCTCGGCGGGCACCGCGGCCGGGCGGTCACCGTCACCACCGACGACGGCGTCCATCTCGCGGTGGACGTCGAGGAGGCCGAGTCGCCGGAGTTCGCCGTGGTCTTCGCGCACGGCTGGGTGATGAACCGGCACTGCTGGCACTTCCAGCGGGAGGCGCTCAAGGGCAGGGCGACCCTGGTCTTCTACGACCAGCGCGGGCACGGCGGCTCGTCGGCCGGGGCGTTCGACGCCTGCACCGTCGACCGGCTCGGCGACGACCTCGCCGCGGTGATCGAGCAGGCCGTGCCGGAAGGGCTCCCGGTGGTCCTGGTCGGGCACTCGATGGGCGGCATGACGATCATGGCCTTCGCCGGGCGGCATCCCGAGGCCATGGCCGCCCGGGTGGCGGGCGTGGCGCTGCTCAGCACGTCCTCGGGCGGGCTGCGCGACAGCCGGTTCGGGCTGTGGGGGCCGATCGGGCGGCTCGCGCCGGTCGTCACCCCGGTCGTGTTCGACCGCATGCTCGCCCGTGCCTCGCTGATCGACCGGAACACCGCGGTCAGGACGCGCACCAACCTGCCGGTGACCCGCTACGTCGCCTTCGGCCCCGGCGCCCGCCGCGAGCACGTGCGGTTCGTCAACGACATGGCCGTGGCCACGCCCACCGAGGTGATGGTCGGCTTCTTCAACGACTTCCTCGTCCACGACAAGTCCACGGCGCTGGCCGCGCTCGGCTCGGTGGAGACCCTGGTCATGGTCGGCTCACGCGACCGTATGACGCCGCGGGCGCACAGCGACCGCATCGCCGCCGCCGTGCCGGGAGCCCGCCTCCGGGTCGTTCCCGGCGCCGGCCACATGATCGGCCTGGAACGTCCCGAGGCCGTCAACCGGGCGCTGTGCGACCTGTTCGACCGGGCGCTGCCGAAGCACGCCCCGGCGGAGTAGGCGCCGTCCGGCGGGGCCCGTCGCCGGGTCAGGGCGAGCGGTAGTGGCGGCGCAGGGCGATGGCGGCGGCCACGCCGCCCGCCACGGCCCCGGCCCCGGCGGCGATCGGGAGGCCGATCATCGTGGCCTTCCGGCCGGTCCGGAAGTCCTTGATCTCCCACTTGCTGTCCCTGGCGTGGTCCCGCAGCTCCGCGTCGGGGTTGATCGCGGTGGGGTGGCCGACGAGGGAGAGCAGCGGCAGGTCGTTGGCCGAGTCGCTGTAGGCCGAGCAGCGGGTCAGGTCGAGCCCCTCCCTGCGGGCCAGCGCCCGTACGGCCTCCGCCTTGGCCGGCCCGTGCAGCAGGTCGCCGACCAGGCGGCCGGTGTAGACACCGTCCACGGTCTCGGAGACGGTGCCGAGGGCGCCGGTGAGGCCGAGCCGCTGGGCGATCACGCGGGCGAGCTCGACCGGGGTCGCGGTGACCAGCCAGACGCGCTGGCCGGCGTCCAGGTGGCTCTGGGCGAGGGCACGGGTCCCGGCCCAGATGCGGTCGGCCATGGCCTCGTCGTAGATCTCCTCGCCGAGGCGGACGATGTCCTCCACCTTGCTGCCCGCCACGAACGCCAGCGCGGTCTCCCTCGCCTCGGCGATGTGCTCGGGGTTCTCGTCACCGCGGACGCGGAAGACCGCCTGGCCGAGCGCGAACCTGACCAGGTCCTTGGTGGTGAACAGGCCCCGGGAGGCCAGGCCGCGGGCGAAGTGGTAGATCGAGGCGCCGCGCATCATGGTGTTGTCGACGTCGAAGAAGGCGGCGGCGGTCGGATCGGGTTCGGCCATCGGCATGGCGATGGCCGCCGCGGCCGCCACCTCTCCGGCCGCCTGTGCCTCACTCCGTCGTCGTATCAGCCGCTTCATAACAAATCAGCTTAACTGGCACAGGCCGGTGGAATCGGTATACACCACGTTAGCGAGGTGTGACGTTTCGCTTATTCCTCACTCGGGCGGCGCCAGGCCCTCGATGTAGTTGAGGTACCCGTTGGCCCTGCGCTGCGCGTCCTCGTCCATCTTGGGGAGCATGCCCTCGATCTGGTCGCGCTGCTTCTGGACGAAGCGCTTGAGACTGCTCGTGACCTTCGCGTCGTCGCGCCGTACCCGGGTGAGCGCGGTGACGGCGGACCGGGTGGTGTCCTCCATCTCCTTGAGGGTCTCGCCGACCAGCCGGCTGTCGGAGCGGGTGGCGGAGCCGAGCAGTTCCTCGACCTCGTCGGCCCGGGTGGAGGCGGAACTGAGCTCGCGGTCGGCCCGCTCGGCGTCGTCGGCGCTCAGCCTGAGCATGGTGTTCTCGGCGGCGCGCTTGAGCGGGTAGAGCGTGTCGCCCGGGACGGACCTGTAGGTGGCCAGGCCCGCGGCGACCATGGCGGTGGCCAGTCCCAGGCTCAGCAGCCGCGGGAGGAGCGACGGCAACCGCAGGCGTGCCCCGCGCGGCCGGACCCGCTCGGCCGGGGATCCGGCGGCGGGCCCGGTCCGGGCGGGAGCGGCCTCCTCGCGAGGCGCGTTCATGAGGCGTTCCCGCAGCTCGGCCCGGAACTCCGGCCGGGGGGCGGTGCCGGGTATGCGGGCGCCGAGCCGCGACACGCGGCGCTGGACGCGTGCCCGCGACCTCCGCGAGATTCCGGGCAGCCACTTACCCATCAGCACTCCCTGCCGCCCCAGGATGATGATCCGCCGGTGCTACCTGCCTAACGACGGCTCGCCGTCCGAGGTTACGAGGCACGTCACCGCCGGCATGCCGTCGCCGGCACGTCACAGCCGCTGCATCCCACGATGTCCTGTCACGTCCCTCATGTCCTCGCCTCCTCGTGATCCTCCCGCCGCATCCGCGCCATGTCGCGACCGGCCCGGTCAGCCGAGATCCGGGGGGAGCGCGCGGGCGAGCGCCCGGATGGCGCGGAACTGCAGGGCCTTGATGGCGCCGCTCTTCTTCCCCATGATGAGCGCGGTCTCGGCCAGGGACATGCCGTGCAGGAACCGCAGGACCACGCACTCCTGCTGCTCGGGACGGAGGGAGCGGACGGCGCTGAGCACCCGGTGGTTGACCATCGCGGCGACGACGGCGTTCTCCGGGATGTGCGGGCCGTCGAGCGGGGTCTCGAACACCTCGGCGGTCGAGATCTCCAGCCGGTGGCGGCCGGACTTGAAGTGATCGGTGACGAGGTTCCTGGCGATGGTCACGAGCCAGGCCCCGAAGTCACGTCCTTGCCAAGTGAAGTCGGCGATTCGGCGAAGCGCGCGGAGGAAGGTCTCGCTCGTGAGATCCTCGGCGAGCGGGTGGGATCCGACCCGGAGAAGAATGTAGCGGTAGACCAGGTCGAGATACCGGTCGTAGAGCGTGCCGAACGCCTCTGTGTCTCCTGTCTTGGCGCGGAGGACGAGGGTGCGCAGTTCCTCCGAGGCGTCCTCGTGCACGAGGAGGTCGTTGCCGCGGGCGGGCTGGGTCACCCCGGCGGCGGTGGGGAGCGGCCCGGCGAACGGCCACGTGTCTGGCATCCGGTGTCCCTGGGGAGAAGGGTGCGGCGTGCCCGCCCACTCTAGAAATCATCGCGAAATTCCACAATCCACTTGGCGCTGTCGTGACTGCGGGTAGTCGGCGTATACCGTGTGACGCCGGATGTGTCCGGGATCGGTCCACGGGGGCGTGATCACCGGTCCGGCTACCGGTCGAGGGGCAATGTCCGGCAGCATTGGAGACACCATGGAAGTCCTCGTCGCCGTTATCGCGTCCGTCGGAGCCCTGCTCGCCGCCATCGCCACGGTCGCTCTGCTCAGCAGGCTCCGCAGCGAGCCGAAAGGCTGGCTGGCAGCCTGGAGCGCCGCCACCGCGGCGCTGTGCGTGTCACTCGGCGTAGTCGCCGCGGGCCACCTGATCGGGTTCGGAGCGGGCACGTTCCGCGTCTACCAGCTGGCGGGGTCGTTGCTGGCGCCCCTGTGGCTGGCGGCCGGAGTGATGCAGCTGCTGGCGCGCAGGCCCGCCGCCCGGCTGGCCTCCTGGCTGCTGGCGGGCGCGTTCACCGTCATCGCCCTGGTGATCATCCTGCTCGACCCGATCCGGCAGGAGGGGAAGTTCGGCAAGACCCTCCCGGCCGCCGGTCAGCACTGGAGCTGGCCGCCGTCCTACCTGCTCCTGGCCGTCCACGTGATCGCCGCGGTGATCCTGCTGGCCGGTCTCGCGCTGGCCGTCATGCGCTGGCGGGGAGGTGACGAGTACGACACCGACAACATGCACGCGCTCCTGGTCCTCGGCCCCACGGGCCTCGCCCTGGTCGGAGCCGTCAGCTTCCCGGTGGCGGGGATGTTCACGGTGCTGCTGCTCCTCGTCACCGCCGCCGCCGTCTGGTACGTCGTGCTCCGCCCCCTCGCGCCCTACGAGGACGAAGACGAGGACGACTTCGACGACGACTGGGACGACCAGCGCCCGAGCCGGCGTCCGATGCCCGATCCCGCCAACGACGTCCGGGTCGCGGGCCGCCGCGCGCCGTCCGAACCCCCGCCGCCCCTGGTCCCCGAGCAGTCCGCCCGCCGCTCCGGTCTCGGCGACCTCGTCGCGGAGTACCGTGCGGGAGAGCAGAACGTCGACTACGCGGCGCGCATGCAGGGGGACCCGTCCTCCGACGACCCGTTCGGCGGCCCCGCCACCGGCACCTTCATGGCCGGCGAGTACGGCATGCCGTCCGCGGGGCACCCCTTCGGCGGCGACGACCGCGACCGGAACCTCCCGATGACCGGGCAGTTCGGCATGCCCCCCGCCGACCCGTCCCTCGGCGGCCCGGTGACCGGCGAGTTCGGCGTCCCCGGCCTCTCCTCCGGCGAGCCCGGCAGGCCCGAGCAGGGCCCCGGCGCCCAGTCCGCGCCCAGCCTCCGCCCGATGCCCGCGGAGCAGGCGTTCGGCGTCCCGCCCGCCCACGCGCCCACCCCGGCGTATCCGGGGCCGGTCGCCGAGCGGCCCGGTGGCGCGGGCGGCTCCAGCAGGCCGTCGCCGAGCATCTTCGGCCTGCTGACCGTGTTCACCCTGATCGACGGGACCGGCGAGATGTTCGACCGGCTGGCCGAGGAGACGGTCGAGGCCGTCCGCCGGGGCGAGCCCGACACCCTGATCTACACCTGCCACTCGGTGAAGTCCGCCCCGCTCCAGCGCATCGTCTACGAGATCTACCGGGACGAGGTCGCCTACGCCGACCACCAGCGCCAGGCCCACGTGGAGCGGTTCGTCGCCGAGCGGCAGAACATGGTGCTCGCCACCAACGTCATCGAGCTCAACGTGAACGCGGCGAAGGTGCTCCCGCTGCCGACGGCGTTCAGGATCTGACGCCGGCCGCGCCCGGCGCCCGGGCCACCGGGACCGGGCGCGGTCAGGCGCCGAGGGCGGCGCGCAGGCGGTTCTCGTCGACGCGCCAGAAGTCGTGCTGCACGCCGTCGACGAATGTGACCGGAATCATCTCCCAGTACTTCTCCCGGTCCTCCTCGGAGGCGGTGATGTCGCGTTCCTCCCAGGGGACGCCCAGCTCGGCGGCGACCCGCCCGATCACGGCCCGCGCGTCGTCGCACAGGTGACATCCGGGCTTTCCGAGCAAGGTGATGCGGTGGTCCTGCGGTGCCATGCCCGCAACGCTAGCGCCCGCGGCGGCCGTCCGGCGCACCCCGTACGGCCGTGCGCGCGCCCGTGCCGACAGGCTGGTCAGCACCCACTTTGTGCATCGGTTCACAAAGGGACTAACCTGGATGACAGTGGCCTCACCTCGTCATCCGTCGCGTCCGGGCCGCGCCGGTCGCCTGTCCCCCTGGAGTTCCGGCACGTGATCCGCCGTCTGTCCCAAGCCCGCGAACGCGGCATCCCCGAGGCGACCGTCGCCCGGCTGCCGCTCTACCTGCGGGCGTTGAACGGTATGGCCGAGCGGGGCCTGGCGACCGTGAGCTCCGAGGATCTGGCCGTCGCCGCGGGGGTGAACTCGGCCAAGCTCCGCAAGGACCTCTCCCACCTGGGCTCCTACGGCACGCGCGGGGTCGGCTACGACGTCGAGTACCTGATCTACCAGATCTCCCGTGAGCTGGGCCTGACGCAGGACTGGGCCGTGGCCATCGTCGGGGTCGGCAACCTCGGGCGGGCGCTGGCCAACTACGGGGGCTTCGTCTCACGCGGATTCCGCGTCGCCGCGCTTCTCGACGCCGACCCCGAAGTGGTGGGCGACCGCATCGCGGGATTGAATGTGGAGCACATCGACGAACTGGAAACCGTGATAAGGCGACGGGGAGTGTCGATCGTGGTGCTCGCGACGCCGGCCGCGGCGGCCCAGCAGGTGGCCGACCGGGTCGTCGCCGCAGGGATCACCAGCATCTTGAACTTCGCCCCCGTCGTGCTTTCCGTGCCCGAAGGCGTCGATATCCGTAAGGTCGACCTATCGATTGAGCTGCAGATCCTCGCGTTCCACGAGCAACGCAAGACGGATCGGATGACTGGGGGGCCCGCGATGGCCGAGGAATGGCCCGAGGCGGTGGATCTGTGACCTCACACAGAGTGGGAGGGGATCACCGCGACGGCGCGTTCGCGAACGCGGACTCCGCGCCGCCGGGCGAGGAGATCGTATGAGCGCGATCGTTGTCGGCCTGAGCCACCGGACGGCCCCGGTGGCCCTGCTGGAGCGGGTGTCCGTCTCCGGCGACGCGCTGGTCAAGCTGCTCCACGACGTCCAGCAGACCGGCTGCGTCGCGGAGACCATGGTCGTCTCGACCTGCAACCGGGTCGAGGTCTACGCGGTCGTGGACCGGTTCCACGCGGTGGTGAACGAGGTCTCCGCGCTGCTCAGCGTGCACTCGGGCGTCCCCGTGGAGCAGTTGGCGCCGCACCTCTACGTGCACTACGAGGACCGCGCCGTCGAGCACCTGTTCTCGGTCGGCGCCGGACTCGACTCCATGGTCGTGGGCGAGGGGCAGATCCTCGGCCAGATCCGCCAGGCGCTCAGGCTCGCCCAGGAGCAGGGCACGCTGGGCACGACGCTCAACGAGCTGGTCCAGCAGGCGCTGCGGGTGGGCAAGCGCGCCCACGCGGAGACGGGCATCGACCGCGCGGGCGCGTCCCTCGTCGGGGTGGGCCTGGCCCTCGCCGAGCGCGCCCTCGGGCCGATCGGGGGCCGGCGGGCCCTGGTGGTGGGCGCGGGCTCGATGAGCGCGCTGTCGGCCGCGACCCTGCAGCGGGCGGGCGTCACCGACATCGTGGTGGTCAACCGGACCCACGAGCGCGCCGTACGGCTGGCGCAGACGGTCGGCGGCCGGGCCGCGCGCTTCGACGACCTGGCCGCGGAGCTGGCCGGGGCCGACCTGGTCATCTCCTGCACCGGCGCCACCGACGTGGTCATCACGGCGGACATGATCGCGCGCGGTGACGCGGCGGCCGGGCCCGGGGAGCTGTTCCTGCTCGACCTCGCCCTGCCCCGGGACGTGGACCCCGCGGTACGGCGGCTGCCCGGCGTCACGCTCGTGGACCTGGAGTCCATGCAGGAGGGCGGCGCCGACGCGGGCACCGACGACGGCGGCCGGGCCGAGGCGGTGACCGCGGTGCGCGGGCTCGTCGCCGGGGAGGTCGCGGCCTACCTCTCGGCCGAGCGGGCCGCGCGGGTGACGCCGACCGTGGTCGCGCTGCGGAGCAAGGCGGCCGACGTGGTGGAGGCGGAGCTCGGCCGGCTCGTCGGGCGGGTCCCCGAGATCGAGGGGCGGATCCGCGACGAGGTCGCCCAGACCGTCAGGCGGGTGGTCGACAAGCTTCTCCACGAGCCGACCGTGCGTGTCAAACAGCTCGCGGAATCCCCGGCGGGCGATCATTATGCGGAAGCGCTGCGGGAACTGTTCAATTTGAACCCGAAGGTGCCCGACGCGGTCCGACGCGCCGGGACGATCGACATGGAGGTGGACCGGTGACGGGGCCCCTGCGGATGGGAACGCGCCGGAGCCTCATGGCGACGACGCAGTCGGGGCTGGTCGCGGCCCGCCTGACCGAGCTGACCGGCCGGGCCGTGGAGCTCGTCGGCGTCACGACCTTCGGGGACGTGACCAAGGCCGCTCTCACGCAGCTCGGCGGGACCGGGGTCTTCGTCAGCGCGCTGCGCGACAAGCTGATCGAGGGCGAGGTCGACTTCGCGGTGCACTCGCTGAAGGACCTGCCCACCACGCCCGACCCGCGCGTGGTCATCGCCGCGATCCCGCCGCGCGACGACCACCGGGACGCCCTGGTCGCCGGCGCGAAGCTGGCCGATCTGCCGTCCGGCGCGAGGATCGGCACGGGATCTCCGCGCAGGATCGCCCAGCTCCGCATGCTCCGTCCCGACATCGAGTGCGTCCCGATCCGCGGCAACGGCGAGACCCGGATCGGTAAGGTGACCTCCGGCGAGCTGCACGGCGTGGTCCTGGCCGCGGCCGGGCTCCGGAGGCTCGGCCGGGAGGCCGAGATCGCCCAGTTCCTGGAGGTCGAGGAGATGCTCCCGGCCCCCGGGCAGGGCGCGCTGGCCGTGGAGGTCAGGGCCGACCGGGCCGACCTGCTGGAGCTGCTGGGCGTGCTCGACGACCCCGACACCCGCACCGCCGTCACCGCCGAGCGCACGGTGCTCAACGCCCTGGAGGCGGGTTGCGCCGCTCCGGTGGGTGCGTACGCGGCCGTCGACGGGCAAGATCTGAACCTGACCGCGACCGTCGTCGCCATCGACGGCGGGCGCGCGGTCCGCAAGTCCACCGCCGGGACCTCTTCGGCGGCCGTGGATCTCGGCCGCGACCTCGCGGCCGAGATGATCGCCGAAGGGGCAGGCACGTTGATAGGGGAGCAAGCGCATTGAGCTCCGGAAGTACCACCTTCGAGCGCCCCGCCGGGTTCGTCGCCTTCGTCGGCGCGGGACCCGGTGACGAGGGTCTGCTCACGCTGCGCGGGGCCGACCTGCTGGCGAAGGCCGACGCCGTCGTGCTCGACCAGGAGGCGTACGGCCCTCTGCTGCGGCACTGCCGGGAGGACGTCGAGGTCGTCGACGCGGCCGAGGAGGGCGCGGTCTCGCTGAAGGCCGTCACCGCGGCCAAGGCGGGGCGCGGCGTCGTACGGCTGTGCGCGGGCGACCCGATGTTCTTCTCCTCGATCACCGAGGAGGTCGCGTCCTGCGTCAAGGCGGAGGTGGACTTCGAGATCGTGCCGGGCATTCCCCCGGCGACGGCGGTGCTCGCCTACGCGGGCATCCCCGCGGCGGTCTCGGTGCCCGAGTTCAGGGTCGTGGACGCGACGATGGTCGACGACTGGAGCGCGCACGCGGCCGGGGCGGGCACCCTGGTGATCTACAACGGGGTCGCCGAGGCGGTGGCGATCGGCAAGGCGCTCGTCGCCGCGGGCCGCCCGGACTCCACACCGGTCGCGATCAGCAGCTCGGGCACCACGACGGAGCAGTACACCGTGGTGACCACGCTCGGCCGGATGGCGCCCGACCTCAAGCACGCCGGGATGACCGAGCCCGCCCTGATCGTGGTCGGCGAGGCCGTCGGCATGCGCGACCGGCTCTCGTGGTTCGAGACCAAGCCGCTGTTCGGCTGGCGGGTGCTGGTGCCCAGGACCAAGGAGCAGTCCGCGGGCCTGGTCGAGCAGCTGCGCTCCTACGGCGCGGTGCCCGAGGAGGTCCCGACGATCTCCGTCGAGCCGCCCAGGACTCCGCAGCAGATGGACCGGGCGATCAAGGGGCTGGTCACCGGGCGCTACGAGTGGGTGGCGTTCACCAGCGCCAACGCGGTCAAGGCGGTCCGCGAGAAGTTCGAGGAGTACGGCCTGGACGCCCGCGCCTTCGCCGGGCTGAAGGTCGCCGCCGTGGGCGAGGCCACCGCGCGCGCCCTGGTGGAGTTCGGTGTGAAGCCGGACCTGATGCCCTCGGGGGAGCAGTCCTCGGAGGGCCTGCTGGCCGAGTGGCCGCCGTACGACTCTATGCTCGACCCGATCAACCGGGTCCTGCTGCCGCGCGCCGACATCGCCACCGAGGCGCTCGTCGCGGGACTGACCGAGCTCGGCTGGGAGTGCGACGACGTCACCGCCTACCGGACCGTGCGCGCGGCCCCGCCGCCCGCCCCGATCCGGGAGGCGATCAAGAGCGGCGGCTTCGACGCGGTCCTGTTCACCTCCTCCAGCACGGTCCGCAACCTGGTGGGGATCGCCGGCAAGCCGCACAACGTCACGGTCATCGCCGCGATCGGCCCGCAGACCGCCAAGACGGCCGAGGAGTTCGGCCTGCGCGTCGACGTCATGGCCGACAAGGCGTCGGCTTCGGCCCTCGCGGCCGCGCTGGCCGAGTATGGTGCCAAGCAGCGGCAGGCCGCGCTGGCGGCCGGCGACGTTCCGCGCAGGCCCTCCCAGAACCGGCGGGGGGCCCGCCGCCGCGCCAAGTGACCGCCGCGCCGTACGGACGCCGAGCCGAGCGGCGTCACGCCGCCTGACCCCAGGGGAGAGACCGTCATGACCGCCCAGTTCCCCGCCGCGCGTCCGCGCAGGCTCCGCCGTACCGCGCCGATGCGCCGGATGGCGGCAGGGACCCGGCTGCACCCGGCGGAGCTGGTGCTGCCGGTGTTCGTCAAGGAGGGCCTCACCGAGCCGAACCCGATCGGTTCGATGCCCGGCGTCTTCCAGCACACCCGCGACTCGCTGCGCAAGGCCGCCCACGAGGCGGCCGAGGCGGGGGTCGGCGGGCTGATCCTGTTCGGCGTCCCGGCGGTGAAGGACGCCCGCGGCTCGGCCGCCGACGACCCGGCCGGGATCGTCCAGCAGGCGGTCGCGGACCTGGTCTCCGACGTCGGCGACACGCTGGTCGTGATGACCGACACCTGCCTGGACGAGTTCACCGACCACGGCCACTGCGGCATCCTCACGCCCCGGGGCGAGGTCGACAACGACGCCACCCTGGAGCGCTACGCCGCCGCGGCGGTGGCCCAGGCGCGGGCGGGATCGCAGGTCATCGCACCGAGCGGGATGATGGACGGCCAGGTCGCGGCCATCCGCGCCGCGCTGGACGCCGACGGCTTCGAGCAGATCCCGATCCTGGCCTACTCGGCGAAGTACGCCTCGGCGCTCTACGGCCCGTTCCGCGACGCCGCCGAGTGCGCGCCGCAGTTCGGCGACCGCAGCGCCTACCAGCAGGACCCCGCCGGGCCGGTCGGCGAGGCGCTGCGCGAGGTCCGGCTGGACCTCGACGAGGGCGCCGACGCGGTGATGGTCAAGCCCGCCATGTTCTACCTCGACATCCTGCGCCAGGTGCGCGACCTGGTGGACGTGCCGGTGGCGGCCTACCAGGTCAGCGGTGAGTACGCCATGGTCGAGGCCGCCGCGGCGAACGGCTGGATCGACCGGGACCGGGCGATCACGGAGTCGCTGGTCGCGATCCGCCGCGCCGGCGCGGACATGATCCTCACCTACTGGGCGACCGAGGCGGCCCGCAGGCTGCGCTGACGGCGACGCTGCGCGTCGCGGCTCGGGGGCTGGTGACCGGCGCCCCCGAGCAGGTCATGGACCGGGGTGAGATGCTTCGCACATGCCCAGAACTGGGGGTTTGCCACCTGTCGGTGGGAAGCGTGCGTTAGAGTTCAGAGACCGGTGCGGATGTGTCCCAGGTGGCGTAGACCTCTGAGTGTCTCCCTTTGTCAGCTAAAAGGCGGATATGTCACCGCATCCGGGTATGACGCGGGGAACGCGCACGACGGAGGACGCAATGGTCGGGGTACCACTGGCTCGTCGCACCAGACGACGGGCTCATCCGAAACAGCAGATGATCACGTCCGTGCTGGAGTACGCCTCGCTCGGCTGGGCGAGCTGCCTGGGCGCGCGGCCGCTCAGGAACGGTCCGCGGGCCTGCTCCTGCGACCGCGTCGGCTGTCCCGACACGGGCAACCACCCGCTCTCGCGCGCCTGGCAGATGCAGGCCACCACCGACCCCGCACTGCTCACCCACTGGTGGCAGAGCGAGCCCGAGGCGAACGTGATCCTGCCCACGGGACGGGTCTTCGACGTCTTCGACGTACCGGTGGCGGCGGGGCTCACCGCCCTCGCCGCCATGGACTCCGCCGGAACCGCCTCGGGCCCGGTCGCCGCGAACGGCGACCGGGTCCTGTTCTATGTGGCGACCCGCAACGCCTCCGAGGATGAGGACGAGTGGTGGTCCTGCCCCCTCGACTACGGGCCCGCGACCATCGAGGAGATGCCCGGCCTGCGCTGGCACTGCCGCGACAGCTTCGTCCTCGCCCCGCCGTCGATCCTGCCGACCGGTCAGCCCGCCTCCTGGCTCCGCGCTCCGGACGGCCGCCCGCTGCCCGACCCGCTCCGCGTCCTCGACCGGCTCGCCGACGCCTGCGAGTAGTCCCCGGCGCGCGGCGCCGTCCGGGCCGTCACCGCGAGCCCGCGACGGCGACCCGGCCCACCGGCCCTTAATCTGGGACGGTGAGCCGTACTGAGAACTCCGAGGACCTGTTCGCCCGCGCCCGCGAGATCGTCCCGGGAGGCGTCAACTCCCCGGTCCGCGCCTTCGGCGCCGTCGGCGGCACCCCCCGCTTCATGGCCTCCGGCCAGGGGCCGTACATCACGGACGTCGACGGCAACCGCTACGTCGACCTGGTCTGCTCGTGGGGGCCCATGATCCTCGGGCACCGGCACCCGGCCGTGGTCGAGGCCCTGCAGGAGGCGCTGTCCCACGGCACCTCGTTCGGCACGGCCACGCCCGGCGAGGTCGAGCTCGCCGAGGAGATCGTCGCCCGCATGGCGCCGGTGGAGAAGGTCCGCCTGGTCAGCTCCGGGACCGAGGCCACCATGTCCGCGGTGCGGCTGGCCCGCGGCTTCACCGGCCGGACCAAGGTCGTCAAGTTCGCCGGCTGCTACCACGGCCACGTGGACGCCCTGCTCGCCTCCGCCGGGTCCGGCCTGGTCACCTTCGGCCTGCCCGACACCCCCGGCGTGACCGGCGCCTCGGCCGCCGACACCGTGGTCCTGCCGTACAACTCCGTCGAGGCCGTGACCGAGGCGTTCGCCGCGTTCGGCGGTGAGATCGCGTGCGTGATCACCGAGGCGTGCCCGGCCAACATGGGCGTCGTCCCGCCGCTGGAGGGGTTCAACGCCAGGCTCCGCGAGCTGTGCACCGCGCACGGCGCGCTGCTGATCGTCGACGAGGTGCTGACCGGCTTCCGGGTCTCGCGCTCCGGGTGGTACGGCCTCGACCCGGTCGACGCCGACCTGATGACCTTCGGCAAGGTCATGGGCGGCGGCCTGCCCGCCGCCGCGTTCGGCGGCCGGGCCGACGTGATGGCCCAGCTCGCCCCCGAGGGGCCGGTCTACCAGGCCGGCACCCTGTCCGGCAACCCGCTGGCCTGCGCCGCCGGCCTGGCCACGCTGCGCGCCTGCGACGACGAGGTCTACGACCGGGTGGACGCCTCCGCCCTGGTCATCGGCCGCGCCGCCGCCGACGCGCTGGCCGCCGCCGGGGTGCCGCACCGCCTGCAGCGCGCGGGCAGCCTGTTCTCCGTCTTCTTCACCGAGGACCGGGTCACCGACTTCACCGCGGCGCAGACCCAGAACACCGCCGCCTACCGGGCCTTCTTCCACGCCATGCTGGAGCAGGGCGTCTACCTGCCCCCGTCGGCCTACGAGGCGTGGTTCCTGTCGGCCGCCCACGACGACGAGGCCCTGTCCCGCATCGCCGAGGCCCTCCCCGTCGCCGCCAAGGCCGCCGCCCAGGCGCTCTAGCGGGGCAGCCCGTCCAGGTCGACGTCGATCGGGAAGGGGACCGGGACGGTCAGCCGGCCGTGGTGGATGCCGGTGAGGCCGTACGCGCGGGTGGCCGGGTCGAGCTCGTAGACGTAGACGACGGGCTTGCCGCCGTTGTTCTCGACCCGCCACAGGTGGGCGATCCCGGCCTCGGCGTAGCGGGCCGGCTTGGTCTTGCGGTCGCGGTCCTCCGACTCGGGGGAGACCACCTCGACGACGAGGTGCACCTCGTCGGGGGTGTAGCAGGTGCGCTCGTCGTCGTCGGCCGCCGCCGCGTCGACCACCAGCACGTCGGGGCAGGGCCGCATTCGGTGGCCGAGTTTGACGTCCATCTGGTCCACTGCGGACATCTGCTCGGGGGCCAGGTCGCCGAGGACCGCGGTGAGGCCGCGGATCATGCGCTGGTGGAAACGCTTCTGGGGGGACATGAAGACGAGGACTCCATCGATCAACTCGACGTGCTTGAAGAAGTCGGGCTCGCCGTTCGGTCCCTCTGGCGGGAGCCGGTCGAGGTCGTCGGCGGTCCATCCCCACGGCGGCGGGGAGGGCCAGTACTCAAGCGCGCTGCTCACGTCGGTCACCGTAGCATCGTCTCCGTCACCGTGTGTGTCCATTCAAACCGCTTCCGTCGCCCTCTCCATATTGTCCCTCGCCCCATCATGAGGGGAAGCGGTACGGCGCGGGCGGGTGCCGGCGTACAGCACGCCGGAGAGGATCAGGACGGCGGCGGCCAGCTTGACCGCCGAGACCGGCTCGCCGGTGGCCAGGGCGGCGGAGGACATGCCGAAGACCGGGACGAGCAGGCTGTACGGCGCGACCACCGAGGCGTCGTAGCGCTTGAGCAGGAAACCCCACACGCCGAAGCCGCCGAGGGTGGAGACCAGCGCCACGTAGAGCACCGACAGGCCGCCCTCGACGGAGAACTCCAGCCGGGGCACGCCCTCGACCAGCAGGGACAGGGCCGCCATGGGCACCGCGGCGACCGCGCTCAGCCAGACCATGAACCGGAAGGAGTCGGGCGGGGCGGCCTTCCTGACCGCGATGTTCCCGGCCCCCCAGGCGAAGGCCGCCCCGACGACCAGGAGGAACGCGCCGACCGGCCCGCCGCCGCCCAGTTCGGCCGCGATCAGCGCCAGCCCGGCGAACGCCACCGCCATCCCGGTCACCCGGCGGGCGGTGATCCGCTCCCTCAGCAGGACGGCCGCGAGGACCACGGTGAAGACGGCCTGGACCTGGACGACGAGTGAGGTGAGCCCGGCGGGCATCCCGGCGCGCATCCCCAGGAGCAGCAGGCCGTACTGGGCGACGCCGAGGGTGGCTCCGGCGGCGAGGACCCTGCGCCAGGGCACTGCCGGTCCTCCCGTGAACAGCAGGGCGGGGAAGGCCGCGACGCCGAACCGGAGCGCGACGTAGAGCAGCGGCGGGAAGTGCCTGAGGCCGACTTCCATGACGACGAAGTTGAACCCCCAGACGGCGGCGAGGCCGACGGCGAGCAGGACGTGGCGGGTGCGCATCCCTCCAGCGTGGGTTTCCCGAAGATTCAGCACAAGCGAGAATTTCTTCAGTCAAGCGTTTAGAATCACTACATGTTGGATCTCAACCGCCTGAAGGCCCTGCACGCCGTGGCCGTCTACGGGTCGGTGGGCGCGGCGGCCGACGCGCTCATGGTGACCCCGTCCGCGGTCTCGCAGCAGCTCGCCAAGCTGGAGCGGGAGACCGGCGCGACCCTGCTGGAGCGCAACGGCCGCGGGGTCCGGCTGACCGACGCGGCCGGGCTCCTGGCCGACCACGCCGAGCGCATTCTCGCCCTGGTCGAGACCGCCGAGGCCGACTTCGAGGCGTTGCGCGGCGAGGTCGTGGGGCGGCTGAGCATCGGCGCGTTCCCCACGGCCGCCCGGGGGCTGCTCCCGCAGGCGCTCCGGCTGCTGCAGGAGCGCCACCCCGACCTGGGGCTCCGGCTCCACGAGCGGGAGCCCGAGCGGCAGCTCCGCGAGGTCTCCCGGGGCGAGCTCGACCTGGCGGTGATCCAGGACTGGATGAACCGGCCGATGGCCGTCCCCGACGGGCTGTCCCGCGCGGTGCTCTTCGACGACCTCGCCGACGTGGTCCTGCCCGCCGGGCACCCGCTGGCGGACCGCGCCGAGATCGAGCTGTCCGAGCTGTCCGGGGACCGCTGGATCAGCGGCTCGCCCGGCACGGTCTGCCACGACTGGCTGGTCTACACCCTGCGCGCGGCCGAACTGGAGCCGGAGATCACCTGCATGGCCGACGAGTACCCGACCCAGCTCGCCCTCGTCGCCGCCGGGCAGGGCTGCGCGATCGTCCCCCGCCTGGGCCGCGGAGCCTTCCCCGAGGGGGTCCGCGCCGTCGCGCTCCTGCCCCGGCCGACCCGGAGGATCTACGCGGTCTGGCGGAGCGACGCGGCCCGCCGCCCGGCGATCCGCGCCGCCGTCGACGCGCTCAGGGCGGCCTCGGCGGACCTGCCCTCCCCGGCGGAGACCGGCTGAGACGGCGGTCCGGCCACCGGTGTCTGGGGCCGCTACCAGTGGGTAGGCTGTCGGCACCATGGCTGAGACCACCGTCGTTCATCTCCTGCGCCACGGCGAGGTGCACAACCCCGCCAACGTCCTGTACGGCAGGCTGCCGGACTACCACCTGTCGGAGAACGGCAGGCTGATGGCGGAGACCGTCGCCAAGGCGATCGCCGGCCGCGACGTCGTCGCCCTGTTCTCCTCCCCGCTGGAACGCGCCCGGGAGACCGCCGCCCCGCTCGCCGCCGCCTTCGGCCTGGAGGTCGGGCTCGACGAGCGGCTCATCGAGGCCGCCAACGTCTTCGAGGGCATCCGCGTGGGCAACGGCGACGGGGTCTTCCGCAACCCGCGCTACTACCGCCACCTGTGGAACCCGCTCCGCCCCTCCTGGGGCGAGCCGTACGCCGAGGTGATCGCGCGGATGCGCGGCGCGATCCTCGCCGCCCGCGCCGCGGCGCGCGGCCACGAGGCGGTGCTGGTCAGCCACCAGCTCCCCATCTGGATCATCCGGCTCGCCGCGGAGGGCAGGCGCCTGGCGCACGACCCCCGCCGCCGGCAGTGCGGGCTGGCCAGTCTCACCAGCTTCACCTTCGAGGGAGACCGCCTGGCCGGTGTGGGGTACGGCGAGCCGGCGGCCGCGCTCGTCAAGCGCCCCACTGTGCCGGGCGCGTGACCCCGCCGGTAGAGTGGCTGCTCTACCGGTTGTAGTATAGGGAGATCCTTCCGCCGATGCGCGCCAAACCGCTCGCCGCCGCCGCGCTGCTCGCCACCGCCGTCGCCACGGCCGGTTGCGCCGGGAGCCAGGCGTCGCAGCCGCAGGCGGGGGACACCCGCTTCGTGGCCGGGGACGGGAAGATCACCCTCTTCGCGGCCGCCGACCGCAAGACCGCCCCCGCGGTCGAGGGGACGACCCTCACCGAGGGCACCGCCTCGCTCGCCGCGCACAAGGGCAAGGTCGTGGTGCTCAACTTCTGGGCCTCCTGGTGCGCGCCCTGCCGGGCCGAGGCCCCGGTGCTCAAGGACATCGCCGCCAAGACCAGGGCCGACGGCGTGGAGTTCCTCGGCGTCGACTTCAAGGACGACAAGGCCAGGGCGCTCGCCTTCGAGAAGAACCAGCAGCCCGGCTACCCGAGCATCTTCGACCAGCCGGGCAGGGTCGCCCTCGCCTTCCAGGGCACGGTCCCCCCTGCGGCCATCCCCTCGACCCTGATCATCGACCGCCAGGGCCGCATCGCCGCCCGGGCCCTCGGCGCGGTCAGGTACACCGACCTGCTCGACGCGGTCACCAGGATCAGCGATGAGAAGTAGGACGGAACCGTCCCCGCGGCGCCGGGCGGGGACGCGGCGGCCGGAGCCCCCGCGGTGAACGCCGACCTGGCGGGCACGGTGGCGAGCGGCTCCCTCGCCCTCGCGCTGCCGATCGCGGTCGCCGCCGGGCTGGTCTCCTTCCTGTCGCCGTGCGTGCTGCCGCTGGTCCCCGGATACCTGTCCTACGTCACCGGGATGAGCGCCGACCCGCGTCGGGGCCGCATGACGCTGGGCATGGTGCTGTTCGTCCTCGGCTTCGCCGCGGTGTTCGTGGCGACCGGGGCCCTGTTCGGCGGGCTCGGCTCGGCCCTGCTCGGCAACGCCGACGTCATCACCCGGGTGCTCGGCGCGCTGACGATCCTGCTCGGGCTGGCCTTCATGGGCTTCGTGCCCGGCCTGCAGCGCGACGTCCGCATCCACCGCCTCCCGGCGGCGGGACTGGCCGGGGCGCCGCTGCTCGGGGTGGTGTTCGGCCTCGGCTGGACCCCGTGCATCGGGCCGACGCTCGCGGTGGTGCTCACCCTCGGCCTCAACGAGGGCAGCGCCGGGCGCGGCGCGGTCCTCGCCTTCGCCTACGCGCTCGGCCTCGGCCTGCCGTTCGTGGTCGCCGGACTGGCCTACCGCCGGGCACTGCACACGTTCAAGGCGCTCCGCCGCCACTCGCAGCTGATCACCCGGGTGGGCGGGGCCATGCTGGTCGCCGTCGGCCTGCTGCTCGTCACGGGTCTCTGGACGGACCTCGTCGTGACGATGCAGGGGTGGATCGGCGGATTCCAGCCGGTGATCTGATGACTGCCACCGATACCGAGACGAAGACGGCCGGACCCCGGCCCGCGAAGCTGGGCGCCGTGGGCTGGGCGCGCTGGTTCTGGCGCACGCTCACCTCGATGCGGACCGCGCTGATCCTGCTCTTCCTGTTCGCCCTCGCCTCGGTCCCGGGATCGGTCTGGCCGCAGCGCGGCGTCTCCGACGGCAAGGTCGCCCAGTACTACGCCGACAGCCCCGAGCTCGCCGAGTGGCTGGACCGGTTCTGGCTGTTCGACGTCTTCAAGGCGCCCTGGTTCGCCGCGATCTACCTGCTGCTGTTCGTCTCGCTGATCGGCTGCGTGCTCCCGCGCACCGCGGCCCACCTGCGCGAGCTGCGCAGGAGGCCGCCCGCCGCGCCGCGCAACCTCTCCCGGCTGCCCCAGCACGCCGTACTCGACGCGGACCTGACCGTCGAGGAGGCGGCCGGGCGGCTGCGGAGGCTGCGCTTCCGGGTCGACACCGGGCCGGACTGGGTCGCCGCCGAGAAGGGCTACCTGAAGGAGACGGGCAACCTGCTGTTCCACGTCGCGCTGGTCGGGGTGCTGGTCGCGGTCGGGATCGGCGCGCTGTACGGCTACCGCGGAAACGTGCTCGTCGTGGAGGGCGACGGCTTCGCCAACACCGTCGCCGCCTACGACCGCTACACGCCCGGCCGGCAGGTGAGCGCCGAGTCGCTGGAGCCGTTCTCGTTCACGCTGAAGGACTTCCAGGCCACCTACATCGCCCAGGGCGAGAAGCGCGGCCAGGCGCTCGACTACGCGGCGACGCTCGCGGTGCACGACAGCCCGGAGGCCCCCGAGCGGACGTACGCGCTCAAGGTCAACGAGCCGCTCGACGTGAACGGCACCCTGACCTACCTGATCGACCACGGCTACGCCCCCACCCTGAGGATCACCGACGGCAGCGGCCAGGTCGCCTTCGAGGGCGCGGTGCCGTGCCTGGTCGTGCAGCCGGCCACCTTCGCCTCCGAGTGCGTCATCAAGATCCCGGACGCCCGGCCGGAGCAGCTCGGCATCCTGGCCGCGTTCCTGCCCACCACCGTCCCGCTCCAGGGCGGGGAGTGGACCTCGGTCTTCCCCGGCGCCGCCAACCCGACCGTCCAGGTGTACGGCGCCTTCGCCGGCGACCTGGGCATGCGCAACGGCGTCCCGCAGTCGGTCTACGAGATCCCCGCCGAGGTCCTGAAGAAGCTGAGGCCGCTGACGATGAAGGCCGAGCCGCTGGCCGTGGGCGAGAAGCTCGACCTGCCGGGCGGGGCCGGCTCGATCGAGTTCACCGGCGTCAAGGAGTGGATCGCCCTGCAGATCTCCCACGACCCCGGGCGCCTGCCCGCGCTGATCGCCGCAGGGCTGGCCACCGTGGCCGTGGTGTTCTCCCTGACCGTCCGCCGTCGCCGGGTGTGGGTGCGGATCGGGGACGGCGGAGCGGAGGCGGGCGGTCTCACCCGCACCGAAGGCGGCGACTTCGGCGAGGAGTTCGCCGAGATCGTCGCCGCCCTGAATCACGGCTCGAACCCTGGAGTGAAGGATGCCCGCTGAGGTCGATCCCGGTCTCGCCGCGCTGAGCGACCAGCTCATCCTGGTGACGGTGGTCCTCTACGCCATCGCGATGATCGGTTACGCGCTGGACCTCGCCTTCGGCCGGACCCGGTCCGGATCCCCGGCGAAGGCGGCGGCCGAGCCCGCGCTCGCCGCGGTCGGCGCCGGCACGGCGGCCTCCGCGGAGGCCGGTGCGGCCGCGGCTCCCGGCGGGAGCGGATCCGGCACGCCCGCGGAGGCCGCCGGGGACGGCGGCGCGGAGAAGGCCCCGCCCTCCTGGGTGATGCGGGCCGGAACGGCCGCGACCGTGCTGGCCTGGCTGGGCTTCGCGGTGAACCTGGGCTCCGTCCTCACCCGGGGCCTGGCGACCGGCCGGTGGCCCTGGGGCAACATGTACGAGTTCGTGGTGGCGATGTGCCTGGCGGCCATGGGCGCGTTCCTGCTGATGCAGCTGCGCTACCCGGTCCGGTTCCTGGGCGCCTTCGTCTCGGCCGCCGCGGGGCTCGGGATCGGCTACGCCGTGCACTCCCTGCACGTGGCGGCCGGGCCCGCGATGGTCGCGCTGAACTCCTACTGGATCGCGATCCACGTCTCGGCGGCCATCATCGCCAGCGGCCTGTTCATCGTCGCGGGGGCCTGCGGCGTCATCTACCTGATCAGGCACGACGCCGCAGACCACCTGCCGACCCGGCAGGAACTGGAGCGGGTCGCGCACCGGGCCATCGTGATCGGCTTCCCGATCTGGACCTTCGCCGTGATCGCCGGTGCGCTCTGGGCCGACAAGGCGTGGGGCCGCTACTGGGGCTGGGACCCCAAGGAGATCTGGGCGTTCATCACCTGGATCGTCTACGCCGGCTACCTGCACGCCCGCGCCACCGCCGGCTGGAAGGGCAGGGCGGCGACGGCCGTGCAGCTCGTCGCCTTCGCCAGCCTGCTGTTCAACCTCATCGGCGTGAACATCTTCTTCGAGGGCCTGCACTCCTACGCCGAGCTCCCCGACTAACCCGGACCTCCCCTCCCGCCGGGGAGAATCCGGCGAACCACTCCGCCGATCGGCTCGTCAAACCCTCCGGTGAACGGAGGGCGGATGAGCACGGGGCTGATCGACGGGGATCCGCAGCGGCTGGGCGGCTACTGGCTGGCGGGGCGGCTGGGCGCGGGCGGCCAGGGGGTGGTCTACGAGGCGTACGACCCCGGGGGCACCCGGGTGGCGATCAAGGTGCTGCACGGGGACGCCGGCACCGACGCCGAGCTGCGCCAGAGGTTCGGCCGCGAGGCGACCGCCGCGCGGAAGGTCGCCTCGTTCTGCACGGCGGCCGTGCTCGACGTCGACCTGGGCGGCTCCCGGCCGTACATCGTCTCCGAGTACGTGGAGGGCCCCAGCCTGCGCAGGGCCGTGAGCGAGGGGCGCCGGTTCGGCGGCGGCGACCTGCACCGGCTGGCGACGGCGATCGCCACGGCGCTGACGGCGATCCACGACGCGGAGGTGATCCACCGCGACCTGAAGCCGGACAACGTGCTGCTCGGCCCGGACGGCCCGCGGGTGATCGACTTCGGGGTGGCCAGGACGGCGGACATGTCGCTCACCGCGACCGGGATGGTGGCCGGCACCCCGACCTACATGGCCCCCGAGGTGTTCACGGGGAAGCGGGCGGGACCGGCGGCCGACGTGTTCGCCTGGGGCGGGATCATGGTCTTCGCCGCGACGGGGACGGACCCGTTCCAGGCCGAGACGCTGGGCGCGGTGATGCACCGGGTGCTCTCGACCGAGCCGCCGCTGGACGCGCTGCCCGAGGCGCTGCGCCCGCTGGTCGCCGCCGCGCTCGCCAAGGACCCGCACGCCAGGCCGTCGGCCAGGGAGCTTCTCCTCGCGCTGACCAGCCAGGACGGCAGGCTCGACACCGCCCGCCTGCTCGCGGTGGGCAGCGGCGTCGGCGCCGGGATCCAGGCGGACGCGGCCGATCCCGCGCTGGGCACCCTCGCCGAGGACTGCTACGCCGCTCTGGGACCGGCCGAGCGGGACCTGGCCCCCGAGGTGTTCCTCCGGCTGGTGGCGGTGACCGACGACGGCCGGCAGGTCCCCCGGCGGGCGCAGTGGGCCGAACTCCTCGACGGGCGGGGGGAGGAGCAGGCGGACGCCGTCCGGCGGCTGCTGGAGACCTTCGCCTACCTGGTCTCCCGGAGCGACCGGGAGGTGTGGCTCTCGCGGCCGGCGCTCCCGCTGGCCTGGCCCCGGCTGCGCCAGTGGGTGCGGGCCAACTGGGACGGCCTGGTGGCGCACCGGGAGATCCTCGCCGCGGCGTGGCGCTGGCACGAGCAGGGCCGCCGGGACGGCGACCTGTTCCAGGGCGGCAGCCTGGAGACGGCGATGACCTGGGCGGCCGCCGGACGCCGCAATATCACGCTCAGCGCGGTCGAGCGCGACTTCCTGGAGGCCGGGGCCGCCCTCGCCCGGCGCCGCGCCCGCCGCGACCGCCTGGTCCTGTCGGCGCTGGCGGTCCTGCTGGTGGCGGCCCTGGTGGCGGGGGTGATCGCCGTACGGCAGAGCAGGATGGCCGACGAGCGCGCCGTCACCATCGCGGCCCAGCGCGATGAGGCCCTGGCCCGCCAACTGGCGGCCGCGGCCGAGTCGCTGCGGGCGTCGGACCCGGTGCGGGCGATGCTGCTGAGCGTAGCCGCCTGGCGGCTGGATCCGGACGTGGTCGAGGCCCGCGCGGCCCTGACCGGCTCGCTCTCCCGCCGGGAGACCGCCGTCTTCCGGGACCCGGCCACCTCGGCGCGGACGGTGCGGGCGCTCAGCCGCGACGGGCGCGTCCTCGCCAGCGCGAGCGAGGGCCGGGTCCGCCTCTGGGACGTGCGGACCGGCAGGCAGATCACGAGCTTCTCCGGAGTGGACGACGACCTGCGCCAGATCGTGCTCAGCCCGAGCGGCCGGCTGCTGGTCACGGTGGGCAGGGAGGAGATCCGGAGCTGGGAGGTGGCGACCGGCAGGCCGTACGGCCCGGTGCGGGCCTACCCCGGCCAGGCGGACCTCGACCTCGGTGTCTCCTTCGGCCACTCCGAGGACCGGGTCGCCGTCTACGGCGGCCAGGGGCTGTCGGGCGTCCTGCACATCGGGACCGGTGAGGCCCGGGAGACGTCGGCGTCCGTCCTCGGGGGGTACGCCGACATCTCCCCCGACGGGCGCCACCTCGTCACCGGCGGTTTCCAGAGCAGGCCGGTGCTCGTCGACCTCGGCACGCTGCGAACCACCCCGCTGGGCGCCGGCTGCCGGTGCTCCTCGCCGGTCGCCTACAGCCCGGACGGCCGGACCGTCGCGCTCGGCAAGGGCGAGCGGGTGGAGCTGTACGACGCGGCCACCGGAGCGATGACGGCCCACCTTCCCGGCAGGGGGGACGAAGGGCCCCTGCAGTTCAGCGCCGACGGGCGGTTCCTGACGGCGGTGGACGCGACCGGTGCCGTCAAGATCTGGCGGCTGGAGGACCGGCGGCTGCTGCTGACGCACAAGACCGGCGCGCAGGAGCTGCCCTCGACGGCGTTCGACCCGGACGGGCGAACGCTGCGCTATCTCGCCGAGGACGGCGTCACGGCCCTGGACCTCTCCCCGGTGACCGGCTCCGGCGTCCCGGGGCGGGAAATCCCCGAGGACGCGGTGCTGAGCCCCGACTGGCGCCTGGCCGCCGTCAAGGAGTACGGCGAGAGCCGGGTCCGGCTCCTGGACGTACGCGAGCGCACCCCCGTCGCCACCCTGGAGCTGGGAGCGGGCACGGCGGACGAGTACGCCACGATGGTCTTCAGCGGCGACGGCAGGCGCCTGGCGGTCAACGCCGGGACGACGGGTGAGATCACCGTCTGGGACACCGCGACCTTCCGGCGGGTCGCCGTCCTGTCCGCGGGGGAGGAGCTCGTCGTGGGGGAGGTGGCGGTGGACGCCACCGGGACCACGGTGGCCGCCCACATCAGCGGGTTCCTCGACGAGCCGGCGCGCGGCGAGATCCGGCTGTGGGAGCTGCCCGCCGGCCGGCAGCGCTGGGTCCGGAGGGAGGCGGACTCCGACGACATGGTGTTCACCCCGGACGGCCGGGCCCTGGCGGTCACCTTCGGCGACCGGAGGCTGCTGGACGTCTCGACCGGCAGGCCGTTCGGCGCGCCGTACGGTCCGCCGATCAGCACGAGCAGGATCGCGCTCACCTTCGACCGGACGGGTTCACGTTTCGCCGTCGTCGACTCCGCGGGGCGCCTGTCGGTGTGGGAGGCCGGGAGCAGGGAACGGGTGGGGCCGGTGATCCGGGTCCGCGCCGAGGAGGACGGGGAGCTGTCGGTCGCCTTCTCCCCCGCGGGGGACGTGATCGCGGTGATGTCCGGCCCCCGGACGGTGGGGCTCTGGCACATCGCCACCGGCAGACGGCTGGGCGGGGCGCTCGCCGTGGGGAGCGGGGAACTGGTCGGCATGGCCTTCACGGCGGACGGCTCCCGGCTCGTCACCCTGGACCGCGACGGCACCAGGATCGGGTACCCGGTCGATCCGGAGCAGACGGCCGCGGCGGTCTGCTCGCGGGCCGGGCGGACGCTGACGTCCGAGGAGTGGCGGGCGCACCTTCCCGGCCTGCCCTACCGGGACGTGTGCGCGGTCCGGCGCTGAGCCCGAAGCGCACCGGAGGCGGGCCCGGCGACAGGGGGCCCGGCCGGTGCTCCGGCAGGGGCTCCGCCCGGAGGGGGCGGGGGTCCCGCCCGGCGGATCAGTCCTCGTCGCGCAGACGGCGGTCGAGGTCCTTGAGGAAGTCGGGGTCGTCGTCGGGCCCCTTCGGGGCCTCGGGGCGGGGTTTCGGGGCGGTGCCGTCGCGGAAGACCGCGCGCGGCGCGCGGGGACCGAGGGGACGGCCGAGCAGCAGCCAGAACAGGCCGCCCACGGAGAACGTGAGCACCACGACGAGCACCCAGAGAATCTTGGGCAGGTTCCTGGCCTCCTCGTCCGGCGTGGTGATGACGTCGAACAGGCAGTAGAGCCAGAAGGCGAGCAGAGCCAGGCCGAGAAGCACGGACATGCCCGAACTGTAAGCCATTGCGGGCACAGCTGCGCCCGGGACCGCCATTCGGGATGACGCGCGGAGATCCACCCCGTACGGTGGAACCCGTTGCCGCTTTCCCGAGGGGGCGTTATGACGCAGTCGAGTGATCGCGCGCGATGACCACCGACAGGGGCCGCCACCGGCGGCGATGGTGGCAGCGGGGGCCGGCCCAGCGGATGGACGGCACGGTCAGGGAGGCTCCGCGCGAGGTTCCCCGCGAGCCGGAGCGGCGGGTGCGGGCGGTGGCCGCGCCTCCGGCCGACCGCCCGCAGTACACCTGGCGCGACTTCGAACTCGCGGACGACCGTCCCCGGGCGCAGCCCAACCCTCCCGACGTCCCGGACCTGGGCGACGGCCTGCGTCACTGCGGGCCGCTGGAGCGCGTCCTGCACCGTCAGTGGGACGCGCGCAAGGGCCCGCCCCCCGCCGAGGTGGTGCGGGCGGTGGAGAGCCTGGCGAGGCTGCCCGAAGGGCTGAAGGCCAGGCTGGCGGAGGGGCTCGACGGCATCTACGTCGGCGCGGGCGGTGTGCCCGACCTGGACGACATGGGCTACCTGCGCGGCGCGCCGCTGCCCTCGGGCCGGGCGACCTGGGACATCTGCGCGGGGGCGTACGGCGACCGCAAGGTGGTGGTGGGGGACAGGCCCTCACCCACGCCCGACGTGATGATGCACGAGATCGGCCATGCCCTGGACGACGTGAGCGCGCCGCACGAGGAGTGGGTCTCCGACTCCCCGGAGTTCGCCGCCCTCTACGAGCGGTGCGTCCCCGCCCTGGCCTCGTCCTTCCACCTGCAGCCGGGGAACCTGGGGCGCAAGGAGTTCTTCGCCGACGCCTTCGCGGCCATCGCCTCCCGGCAGCGCCCCGCCCTGGTGGACATGCTGGGCGGTGACACGCGGATGGCCCTCGATGTCATGCTGTTCTTCAACCGGCGCTACGGAATCTAGGTGATCTGGGATGTACGTCATCCGGCTCGCTGACGGGACCCTGCGCGTGCCGCAGAGCCTGTCCAGCGATGACGGGCGTCTGATCGGCAACGCGTACGTGGAGGTCTCTCCGGGGGATCCGGACTACGACCGCTGGCTGCCCGAGGCGCTCACGGAGGAGGAACTGGCCGAGCGGCGCCGCAGGTGGCGCGAGGACAACGACGAGCTGGAACGGGAGTTCCTGGCGTTCAAGGCCGAACGGGACGGCTAGGACCGCTCCGGCGGGGAGCACGGCCGGAGCCGGACAGGGCGTCGGGGGACGCCGGATGACTCCACGGTGACCCTGCGGCTTCCGGGTAAGGCACGCAGGATCACCGGTGGTGCGACGTCGTGAGCCGTCACACGCGGGGAGACTCGCCCGCCGGCCGTTCGGCCGTCAGGACGTCCTCACCGCGCAGAAGGGCGTGCACTTCCGACTCGCGGAAACGCCGGTGCCCTCCGGGGGTACGGATGCTGCTGATGCGGCCTGCCGCGGCCCAGCGCGTAACCGTCTTTGGGTCGACCCGGAAGAGGGCGGCAACCTCTCCAGGTGTCAGCAGACGCTCGCTGCTACTCTCCACAATCTCTCCCCCTCGCATCCCGCTTCCTGCCAGCGGGCGGACAGGTAACCAGTGTGCCGAGCGAAGCCTGATTTATCCGTGCTTTCCATCAAAGATCACGGGTTGTTATCGACTGACTGCCCGATTGTTATATGATAGAGCCTCTTTGAGGCTCTCGTGGGTGTTTCTTTACGTAACTGATGTGTTGGGAACACTAGCAGCGCTCGTGCCAGATGCGAAGAGCCGACCTCTCCAGGTCATGCCCACGCCGCGGACAGAGTGCCGTAGCCTCGATGTCGTGCATCCCGCTTTCGTCTACACCGCATCCCGGCTCGGCCTGCTGGCCGTGAGCATCGGCGTGCTCTACCTGCTCGGCCTGCGTGAACCCTTCATCCTGCTGGTCGCTGCGTTCCTCGTCAGCGGCGTGGTCAGCTATGTCCTGCTGTCCAGGCAGCGCGACGCGCTGAGCGCGCGAATCGCCAAGAATCGGGAGTGATCACGGTAACGGGAACATGCCGATCCGGGCATGGTACTCGCGACCGAGCCGGATTGTGTCACTACCGACGAGTAATCCGCCCGGGTGGGCGAGAAACGCTTTGACGCCGATTCCGCGCTCCCTGGTGGGATTCCACGGCAGAGCCCGGCCGGTGACCGGATGGATCGCGCCGATCCCCTGCCGCTCCACCGCGCCCGGGCCCGCCGAGTCGCTGCCCCGGGGGTTGTCCAGCCAGCGCTGGTGCCCGCCCACGTAGACGGCGCTCCCGGTCACCGCGACCGAGTACAGCGAGTCGCCGCCGGTGAAGTTGACCCACGTGGGCCGGGCCGTGCCCCGGGCGCGGGTCTCGAATCGCGCGGCGGTGTCGCACATCTTCCGCGGCCCGCCGGGACCGCCGCTCGTGACCACCACGAAGTAGCTCCCGTCGGGGGCGAAGTCCAGGCCCCTGACGTAGCTGGGGAAGGCGGGCATGCAGTCCGCGGCGTACGCGTCCGTCCGCCAGCCGGCGACCCGCGCGCGCGAGGCGCTCACGTCGATGAGGCCGAGCTGGGGGCGGGAGAGCCCGTCGAGGGTGGTGAAGTTGCCGTCCACCGCCAGCCGCCCCCTGCTGAGCGCCATCGCGTACACCCTGACCCGGGCGCTCCTCGGGGATCCCGGCTTGATCGTGAAGGCCGGGTCGACGGCGCCGGTGGTGGCGTCGACGCGGGCGAGAGCCGTACGGGAGACCCGTCCGACATGGGTGAAGTCACCGCCGAGGTAGAGCTGGGAGCCGTACCGGACCAGGCTGGTGACCGAGCCGCCGAACGCGTGGGCGCCGAAGGCGGTCACCGGGGCGCCGTCGGAGAGCCGGAGGCGGGCCACCTTGTGCACGGCGGCACCCTCGACCGCGGTGAACGCGCCGCCCGCGTAGACGGTGCCGCCGGTGCCCGCGGCGAGGGCCTGGACGGGGCCGTTGAGCTCCGGCGCGAAGTCCCGGAGGATCCGCCCGGTGGCCAGGTCGTAGGCGAATATGTTGTCGCGCATCAGGACGGTGGAGCTTCCGGCGTCGCTCACTTCACTGAACGAGCCGCCGACGACGACCGCGCCGCCCACCAGGGCGATGGCGTTGACGATCCCGTCGAGCACGTGGGGGGTGGTGTCCACCGGGTCGGCCGAGACGACTCCGCTGTGCGCGACGGTCCCGGCGGCGGCGGTGCCGCCGGGGGTCGCCAGGAGCAGAGCCGCGGCCAGCGCGGGGACGGTTCTGGCAAACATTCGCCAAGTTCTAGCAGACTCTTGGTAGTCGCATCGCTACTTTCCGTGGATTGTCCGGCCGGCTCTAGGCTTGTCCTCATGACGCGCGCTTCGCTGGACAAGCAACCGCACGAGGTCGCCTCGATGTTCGATCGCACGGCCCGGCGCTACGACCTGATGAACGACGTCCTCTCCCTGGGGCAGGACCGGTTCTGGCGCAAGGCCACGGCGGCCGCGGTCGACGCCGGCCCCGGCGAGCTCGTGCTCGACCTGGGCGCGGGCACCGGCACCTCGACCGATGCCTTCACCTCGCTCGGCGCCCGGGCCATCGCCTCCGACTTCTCCCTGGGGATGCTCCGCACCGGCGTCGAGCGGCGCGGCGGGTCGGGCCTGTCCGGCGGCGGGGTGCGCGGGGTCACCTTCATCGCGGGGGACGCGCTGCGCCTGCCGTTCGCCGACGACAGCTTCGACGCGGTGACGATCTCCTTCGCGATCCGCAACGTCAACGACACCGAGCAGGCGCTGCGCGAGATGCTCCGCGTGGCCAGGCCCGGCGCCCGGCTGGTGGTCTGCGAGTTCTCCCGTCCGACGATCAGGTCCTTCGACGTCGTCTACACGCAGTACCTGATGCGGATGCTGCCGGTCGTGGCCCGGACGGTCAGCTCCAACCCCGACTCCTACGAGTACCTCGCGGAGTCGATCAGGTCCTGGCCGGACCAGGAGGCGTTCGCGCGGATCATCCAGCGGGCGGGCTGGCAGAAGGTCGCCTGGCGCAACCTCTCGCTCGGCATCGTCGCCCTGCACCGCGGTTACAAGCCGGGGGCCTGAGACTCTCCGGCCCCGGGCGGGCCGCCGCGGGTCCGCTCGGGAGGGTCCCGGGGCCGGGCCCCGGTCCGGGCGGCTCCGGGAAGCGGGGAGGGAGGCGCGGGGTCCGGTATATACGTCGGACACGCCCGCCGGCCCGACCCGAGGCGCCGTTGCCCCGGGTCTCCTCCTGCGGCTACCGCCGGAGCTCGACGACGAGGACGTGCCCCCAGCGGTCGTGGGGGCGGACGGTCACCACGGGGGCGAAGCAGGCGACCCTGATCTCGGGGATGTGGTCCACGAAGAGTTCGAGGCTCATCCCCGTCCTGCACCACAGATACATCTCCGTACGGCCGTCGCGGTGCGGGACCGTGCCGAGCACCAGCGGCAGCCATCCCCGCGGGGTCCGGAGCGGGCTCTTCAGGCACAATCCCTGGAAGCGGTGCCTGACGGCCAGCCCCCGGAACTGCCCTCCCGCCGCCCGCCGTGCCTGCGGGCAGCCGATCGCGGCGACGAGCGGCAGCAGGTAGACGGGGATCCAGGCGGGCCGGTCGGGCAGCAGCGAGAGCAGGGAGAGGCCGCCCGCGGTCGCGATGATCTCGATGCGCCAGCGGATGATCCGCCCGACCCAGACCAGCGGGCCCCGCGCCGGGGGGATCGGCGGGTAGCGGCGGTGCCCCGGCCGGACGGGCGGGCCGCTAACCACGGAACCCGCCCGCGAGCCGCAGACCGCCCCCGGCCGGAATCCCGTCTTCCGCCGCGACCGGGATCTCCTCCCGTCCGGCGTCCGGGTCCAGGGCGAGCCGGTCGAAGCGGGGGTCCCGGTACCGCCTGACGAAGAGGCTCGCCCTGGTGGCCCGCCAGCCGTTCCGCTCGGCGAACCGGTCGTCGTCGCCCCAGATCCGCCGGTCGGCCGCCTCGACGGCGCGTTCTCGCAACCCCTTGCGGGGTCGTGGTGATGGATTAGTGTTGGACATGTTCTACGGCTCCTCGTTCCCGTCGCTGATGAGATGAGGGGGCTGCGGGACTTCCGGGCGGATGGGTCGCAGCCATCCGCCCGTTCGCATGGATGGCCGTTGAACGGCGTGGCGGGGGATCCCGGCCGCGTGAGGAGCGTGCCGCCGTCTCGGCCGGAGATTTCCTGCCCCTCTTGGCCACGTGCACCTCTTGTGTCGGTCCGGGGTACTACTGTGAGGGTGTGCCTCCGGGATGTTCGATGCAATTCCCGCGGGGATTACTTCAGGGATGCCCGACGGAAGTTGTTTCAACCCTGTAAGTGAGGGTTGTGAGCTCTGCCGTACGGGTACCACTTGATGACGGTTCGTGAGGAGAGCTGAGTGGCGCGCGAGGTCAGCCCCACCGTCAGCCGGCGCCGACTCGCCGCAGAGTTGCGCCGACTCCGCGAGGATGCCCATCTCACCGGCGGCCAGGTGGCCAAAGCCCTCGGCTGGTCAACCTCCAAGATCTCCCGGATCGAGAACGCCCAGGTCGGCGCACAGAAGGACGACGTCGCCGCGTTGGCCTCCCATTACGGGGTGTCCGGGGAATGGCGTGATCTGCTCCTGGAGTTGTCCCGCGAATCGGAGGAGCGGGCATGGTGGGAAGACTACGCAGACGTACTGTCCGACTCCTACTCCACCTACATCGGTTTGGAGGCGGGCGCTGCATCAATGCTGACATGTCAGACTCTCGTCTTCCCCGGCCTGCTCCAGATTCCCGATTACGCCCAGGCGACGATGGGAACGGCGAAGTCCGTCAATGCTCCCTCACCCGGTGAGGCCGCACGTCGCGTACAGGTCCGGATGCGGCGTCAGCGCCTGCTCGATGGCCCTGATCCGCTGCACTTCACTGCGCTGATCGACGAATCAGTCCTGCATCGCCGGTTCAGCACGGCAGAGGTCATGCAGCGCCAGTTGCGCCACGTCATGGAAGTGGCCGCCCGCCCCCATGTCGTGATCCGCATCCAGCCGCTCGGCATAGACCACTCCTTGATGCTTCCGAGCTTCGTCCTGCTGAAGTTCTCCGAGAGAGAGCGATTGGGAAGACTGCATGACGACATCGTCTATCTGGAGAACGCCATGGATGCGACCTTTGAGGAAGACGAGGTGACGACCTACTCCTTCGACCGAGCTTTCCGCCACATGGCCTCCGAAGCCTTCTCGAAGGAGCAGTCGCTGCGCTTGATAACGGACGCCCTACGCCGAACAACTTAGGACAAGGGGCGAATTGCGACCTTACACCCGGGGTATCTCTAACCTGCCCGAGGTAAGGATGTGGTGATGGAGGCGGTGACCTCTCCCAAGATCGTATGGCGCAAGAGCAGCCTCAGCGCCCTCGCCAACGAGTGCGTCGAGACCGGTAGGACCGCGGATGGACGTGTCGCGATCCGAGACTCAAAAGACCCAAAAGGGACAATTTTGGTCTTTGGTGCCAAGGAGTGGGGCAAATTCATCGAAACAGTGAAGAAGGGTAACGTCTTCAGCGTCTAAGGGTGAAGGTGCGCCTTCTTTAAACGTTGATCTAACAACGTTGCTGTAACGTTTGAGTGTCGATGCTTCATTTTCGATCTTGCTTACCAGGTAACATGCTCATGACTCAATGGCAAGGTTCCTCGCTCGAGAACCTTCATCGGAATGAGATATGTGCCTGTGGAGACCCGTGTGACTCTGAACGATCCTGATGGCGTCTCCTGGGTGAAGAGCACTTTGAGCAACCTCAGCAACGAGTGTGTGGAGGTTGCCCGCCCGGCAGGTGGGTCCGTGTTTGTCCGCGACTCTAAGGATCCTTCCGGTCTCATGCTGACGTTCACGCAGGGTGAGTGGCGGGCGTTCCTGGCGGGGGTGCGGAACGGCGAGTTCGACGTCTGAGGCTTATCGATCATGAACCCCCGCGGGCCGTACGGCGGCGCGCGGGGGTTTTCGTGTGCCCGGGCGGGGCAGCGGCGAAGGGGCCGGAGCCGAGGAGCGGGACCGGGGATGCAAGTGATCGTTGATCCCGCCTGACATCGGGCCCCCGGAAGGCGTTAGACTGCCGCCCGACAAGTTTGTGAAGACCTTCACAAAGGAACGAAAGGCCCCTTACCCCGAGGCCGTCAAAGCATGTAGGACAGGACAGGTCCCGTGACCGTGCCAGCCGCCCCGCGGCGGAGTCCCGCTGAGGCTGACGCCGACGTCATCGTCGTCGGCGCCGGGCCCGCCGGATCGACGACCGCTTTTCACCTCGCCCAGGCCGGACTCGACGTCCTGCTGCTCGAGAAGACCACATTCCCCCGCGAGAAGGTCTGCGGCGACGGGCTGACCCCCCGGGCGGTCAAGCAGCTCATCGCGATGGGGATCGACATCGACGCCCCCGGCTGGGTCAGGAACAAGGGCCTGCGCGTCGTCGGCGGAGGGATGCGCTTCGAGCTCGACTGGCCGGAGCTGTCCAGCTACCCCGACTTCGGCCTGGTCCGCACCCGCCAGGACTTCGACGAGATCCTGGCGGGCAACGCCGTGCGCGGCGGGGTCCGCCTGCTGCAGGGCGTCAACGTCACCGGCCCGGTCCTCGACGAGCGCAGCGGGCACATCGTGGGCGTCACCGCGAGGAAGGACGGCGAGCCGGTGACGTACCGCTCCCGGCTCGTGGTCGCCGCCGACGGCAACTCCACCCGGATCTCCCTGGCGATGGGGCTGCACAAGCGCGAGGACCGCCCGATGGGCGTCGCCGTGCGGACCTACTTCACCAGCCCGCGCCACGACGACGACTACCTGGAGACGTGGCTGGAGCTGTGGGACGGCGACCAGTTGCTGCCCGGCTACGGCTGGATCTTCGGGGTCGGGGACGGCACCTCCAACGTGGGCCTGGGACTGCTGAACACCAGCGAGTCCTTCAAGGGTATGGACTACCGTGACCTGCTCAAACGTTGGGTCAAGAACATGCCTCCGGAGTGGGGTTACACCGAGGAGAACATGACGACCCCGATCCGGGGTGCCGCGCTGCCGATGGCCTTCAACCGCCAGCCGCACTACACGCGGGGCCTGGTGCTGGTCGGCGACGCGGGCGGCATGATCAACCCGTTCAACGGGGAGGGAATCGCCTACGCGATGGAGACCGGCCAGATCGCGGCCGAGACCATCGTCCAGGCGCTGGGCAGGACCACGGCCGCCCAGCGCGAGCGGGTGCTGCGGGCGTACCCGCAGATCCTCAAGGACGCCTACGGCGGCTACTTCACGCTCGGCCGGGGCTTCGTGGAGCTCATCGGGAGGCGCGGGGTGATGAACTTCGCCACCCGTCACGCGCTGCCCCATCCCCGGCTGATGCGGTTCGCGCTCAAGCTCCTTGCTAATCTCACCGACCGGCGAGGCGACGCGTCCGACAGGATCATCAACGCTCTGTCGAAGGTCGCGCCACCGGCATGACCTCACAAAACATGCAAACCCGGAGCGAGCCGAGATGATCGCCCTGCCTAGACTTGTGAAACACACCACTGTGACGAGCTGCGCGCCGGCGCGCGTGGAGATGGGAGAGGAGGCGTAGCGATGGAGCTGTACGCACCCATCCTGGTGCTCGCCGTTCTCGCGGCGGGATTCGCGATCTTCTCGGTGACGATCGCCCCCTTCACCGGACCCAGGCGCTGGAACCGCGCGAAACTCGACGCCTACGAATGCGGCATCGAGCCCACGCCCCAGCCGGTCGGCGGCGGGCGCTTCCCGCTGAAGTACATGATCACCGCGATGCTCTTCATCGTGTTCGACATCGAGATCATCTTCCTCTACCCGTGGGCGGTCGCCTTCGACCAGCTCGGGATGTTCGGGCTGGTCGAGATGGTGCTGTTCATCGTCACCGTGCTCGTGGCCTACGCGTACGTGTGGCGCCGCAAGGGCCTGGACTGGGATTAGGACTATGGGACTTGAAGAGAAACTCCCGAGCGGCTTCCTGCTGAGCACGGTCGAGCAGGTGGCCGGCTGGGCGCGAAAGAACTCGGTCTGGCCGGCGACCTTCGGCCTGGCCTGCTGCGCGATCGAGCTGATGTCGACCGGCGGTCCCAAGCACGACCTGGCGCGCTTCGGCATGGAGCGCGCCTCGGCCTCCCCGCGCCAGGCCGACCTGATGATCGTCGCGGGCCGGCTCTCCCAGAAGATGGCCCCGGTCCTGCGCCAGATCTACGACCAGATGGCCGAACCCAAGTGGGTCATCGCCATGGGCGTGTGCGCCTCCAGCGGGGGCATGTTCAACAACTACGCGATCGTGCAGGGCGTGGACCACGTCGTCCCGGTCGACATCTACCTGCCCGGCTGCCCGCCGCGGCCCGAGATGCTCATCGACTCGATCGTCAAGCTGCACGACAAGATCCAGAACATGAAGTTCGGCGCGCACCGCGCCAAGCAGATCGACGAGCTCGAACTGCAGGCGCTCCGGACGCTGCCGCTGATCGACCAGGGGAACGCCAAATGAGCAGCGGCGAGACCGACAACCTTCCCGAGGTACCGCAGGAGCCGGTCGCCCGCCTGGGCATGTTCGGCGCCCAGGACTCCGGTGACACCTCCGGCTACGGCGGCCTGGTCGTACGGCGGGCGCCCCGGCTGTCCACGCCCCGCCCCTACGGCGGCTACTTCGACGCGATCGCGGACGAGCTGGAGCGCGCCCTCGGCGGGGACCTCGCCGACGCGGTCGAGCGCGTGGTCGTGGACCGCGGCGAGCTGACCTTCCACGTCAGGCGCGAGCGCCTGCTGGACGTCCTGCAGCACCTGCGCGACGACCCCGCGCTCCGCTTCGAGCTCTCCCTGGGCGTCTCCGGCGTGCACTACCCCCACCTGGAGGGGGAGGAGCTGCACGCGGTGTACCACCTCTGCTCGATCACGCACAACCGGCGGCTGCGCGTCGAGGCCTCCTGCCCCGACGGTGACCGGCACATCCCGTCCAGCGTCTCGATCTACCCGACGCACGACTGGCACGAGCGGGAGACCTGGGACTTCTTCGGGATCATCTTCGACGGTCACCCGGCGCTGACCCGGATCATGATGCCGGACGACTGGGACGGCCACCCGCAGCGCAAGGACTATCCGCTCGGCGGCATCCCGGTCGAGTACCGCGGCGCTGAGATTCCCCCGCCGGACCAGAGGAGGTCGTACAAGTGAGCGCCCCCTACGAGGAGACGGCCGAAGGCAGGGTCTACACCGTCTCGGGCAACGACTGGACCGAGCTGGTCGGCACGCTGAGCGGCCAGCAGGACGAGCAGCTCGTCGTCAACATGGGTCCGCAGCACCCGTCCACGCACGGCGTGCTCCGCCTGATCCTGAACCTGGACGGCGAGACGGTCACCGAGGCCCGCACGGTCATCGGCTACCTGCACACCGGCATCGAGAAGACCTGCGAGTACCGGACCTGGACCCAGGGGACCACGCTGGTCACCCGGATGGACTACCTCTCGCCGATCTTCAACGAGACCGCCTACTGCATGGCGATCGAGAGGCTGCTGGGCATCACCGAGCAGATCCCGGAGCGGGCCCAGGCCATCCGGGTGCTGACGATGGAGCTCACCCGCATCTCCTCGCACATGGTGGCCATCGGCACCTTCGGCATGGAGCTGGGCGCGACCACGCCGTTCCTCTTCGGGTCCCGCGAGCGCGAGATGGTGCTCGACGTGATGGAGTACATCACCGGCCTGCGGATGAACATGGCCTACATCCGGCCCGGCGGCGTCTCCGTCGACCTGCCGGCCGGCGCCGTGGACAAGGTCGCCGAGCTGCTGAAGGTCATGCCGGAGCGCATCAAGGACATGCGCAAGCTGCTCGACGCCAACCCGGTCTACCTGGCCCGGACCAAGGACGTCGCCTACCTCGACCTCACCGGCTGCATGGCGCTGGGCGTCACCGGCCCGATGCTGCGGGCCGCGGGCCTGCCCTGGGACCTGCGCAAGTCGCAGCCCTACTGCGGGTACGAGACCTACGAGTTCGACGTGCCGACCGAGAGGACCGCCGACGTCTACGGCCGCTACCTCGTCCGGGTGGCCGAGATGGAGGAGTCGCTCAAGATCATTGAGCAGGCTCTCGACCGGCTCTCCGGCCCGCTCAAGGGCGGCCGCGTGATGGTGGACGACAAGAAGATCGGCTGGCCCGCCCAGCTCGCGCTCGGCCCCGACGGCTTCGGCAACTCGCCCGACCACATCGCGCACATCATGGGCACCTCGATGGAGGCGCTGATCCACCACTTCAAGCTGGTGACCGAGGGCTTCCGGGTCCCGGCGGGACAGGCCTTCGCGAGCGTGGAGTCCCCGCGCGGCGAGCTCGGCGCCCACGTGGTCAGCGACGGCGGCACCAAGCCGTACCGGGTGCACTTCCGTGACCCGTCGTTCACGAACCTGCAGGCCGTACCGGCGACGTGCGAGGGCGGCATGGTCGCCGACGTCATCTCGGCGGTGGCCTCGATCGACCCCGTTATGGGAGGTGTGGACCGATGAGCGGCGAGCCGGAGAAGAGTGCGGCGAGCTTCGCGAGCCACGAGGGGAGCGCGACCTTGGACCCCGCTGAGAAGGGGGTCGCGAAGGTGAGCCCGGGCGAGGAGGGACGCACGACCGCGGGTGCCGGTTACTCACCGGAGACCCGCGAGCGTCTGGAGCGGGACGCCAAGGAGATCATCGGCCGCTACCCGAGGCCGCGGTCGGCCCTGCTGCCCCTGCTGCACCTGGTGCAGTCGGAGGACGGCTACGTCTCCGACCGCGGCCAGGAGTTCTGCGCCGAGATGCTCGGCCTGACCAAGGCCGAGGTCGTGGGCGTGGCCACGTTCTACACGATGTACAAGCGCAAGCCGATGGGCGACTACCACGTCGGCGTCTGCATCAACACGCTCTGCGCGGTCATGGGCGGCGACCAGATCTGGGACGAGCTCTCCGAGCACGTCGGTGTCGGCCACGACGAGGCGACCGCGGACGGCAGGATCTCGCTGGAGCGGCTGGAGTGCAACGCCGCCTGCGACTTCGCCCCCGTGATGATGGTCAACTGGGAGTTCTTCGACAACCAGACCCCGGCGTCGGCCAAGCAGCTCGTCGACGACCTGCGGGACGGCAAGGACGTCTCGCCGACCCGCGGCCCGAAGAAGCTGGCCACCTTCAAGGAGGCCTCCCGGGTGCTCTCCGGTCTGCCCGACGACCTGGCCGGCGACGGCCCCGCGGCGGCCGGCGCCTCCCTGGAAGGGCTCAAGGTCGCCAAGGCCAACGGATGGAAGGCCCCTGAGGCATGACGACTCTCACCCCGGTCCTCACCGCGAACTGGGACCGGCCCGACTCCTTCACCCTGAACGGCTACGGGGAGTACGCCGCCGCGAAGAAGGCGCTGAGGATGGACCCCGACGCCGTCATCCAGGCGGTCAAGGACTCCGGACTGCGCGGCCGCGGCGGCGCGGGCTTCCCCACCGGCATGAAGTGGGGCTTCATCCCCCAGGGCGACGGCAAGCCGCACTACCTGGTCGTCAACGCCGACGAGTCCGAGCCCGGCACGTGCAAGGACATCCCGCTGATGATGGCCAACCCGCACTCGCTGGTGGAGGGCGTGATCATCACGTCCTACGCCATCCGGGCGAACCAGGCCTTCATCTACGTGCGCGGCGAGGTCCTGCACGTCATCCGCCGTCTGCACGCGGCCGTGCGCGAGGCCTACGAGGCCGGCTACCTCGGCAAGGACGTCTTCGGCACCGGATACGACCTGGAGCTGGTCGTGCACGCGGGCGCGGGCGCCTACATCTGCGGCGAGGAGACGGCTCTCCTCGACTCGCTGGAGGGGTACCGCGGCCAGCCTCGTCTCAAGCCTCCGTTCCCGGCGGTGGCGGGCCTCTACGCCTGCCCCACTGTGATCAACAACGTCGAGTCGGTCGCGAGTGTTCCCTCGATCATCGCCAACGGCGCCGAGTGGTTCGCGGGCATGGGCACCGAGAAGTCGGCCGGGTTCGGCATCTTCTCGCTCTCCGGCCACGTCACCCGCCCCGGCCAGTACGAGGCCCCGCTGGGCATCACGCTGCGCGAGCTCCTCGACATGGCGGGCGGCATCCGCAAGGGCCACCGGCTGAAGTTCTGGACCCCCGGCGGGTCGAGCACCCCGATCTTCACCGAGGAGCACCTGGACGTGCCGCTCGACTTCGAGTCGGTCGGCGCCAAGGGGTCCATGCTCGGCACCCGGGCCCTGCAGATCTTCGACGAGACGACCTGCGTGGTCCGCGCGGTGATGCGCTGGACCGAGTTCTACGCGCACGAGTCCTGCGGCAAGTGCACCCCCTGCCGGGAGGGCACCTACTGGCTCAAGCAGGTGCTCAAGAGGCTGGAGAAGGGTCAGGGCACCGAGGAGGACCTGACCACGATCACCGACATCGCCGACAACATCCTGGGCCGCTCCTTCTGCGCCCTGGGCGACGGCGCCACCAGCCCCATCCACTCGTCGGTGAAGTACTTCCGCGACGAGTACCTCAAGCACTTCGAGATCGGCGGCTGCCCGTTCGATCACGCCCCGTCCACGGTGTGGGGGGCCAAGTGATCGCGAGAGCCGGCGAGCAGAGCACCGTTTCGGTCATGGGGCCGACGGAGGAGGCACCATGAGCGTCGAACCCACCACCCCGGCGCAGCAGCCGGTGGAGCTGGTGACCCTGACGATCGACGGGTTCCAGGTGAGCGTCCCGAAGGGGACGCTCATCATCCGGGCGGCGGAGCTGCTCGGCATCCAGATCCCGCGCTTCTGCGACCACCCGCTGCTGGACCCGGCCGCCAACTGCCGCCAGTGCCTGGTGGAGATCCCCGACGCGGGCAACGGCCGCGGTTTCCCGAAGCCGCAGCCGTCCTGCGCCATCGAGGTCGCCCCGAACATGGTGGTCCAGACCCAGCTCACCTCCCCGGTCGCGGAGAAGGCGCAGCGCGGTGTCATGGAGCTGCTGCTCATGAACCACCCGCTCGACTGCCCGGTCTGCGACAAGGGCGGCGAGTGCCCGCTGCAGAACCAGGCCATGTCCAACGGCCAGGGCGAGTCCCGCTTCCACGAGCACAAGCGCGTCTTCGCCAAGCCGGTCCCGCTCTCCACCCAGGTGCTGCTGGACCGCGAGCGCTGCGTGCAGTGCGCCCGCTGCCTGCGCTTCTCCGACGAGATCGCCGGCGACCCGCTGATCGAGTTCTTCGAGCGCGGCGCCAAGGAGCAGGTCGGCACCGCCGACGGCAGGCCGTTCGAGTCCTACTTCTCCGGCAACACCGTGCAGATCTGCCCGGTGGGCGCGCTGACCAGCGCCGCCTACCGCTTCCAGGCCCGCCCGTTCGACCTGGTCTCCACCCCCTCCGTCTGCGAGCACTGCGCCGGCGGCTGCTCGCTCCGGGCCGACCACCGGCGCGGCCGGATCACCCGCCGCCTGGCCGGCAACGATCCGGAGGTCAACGAGGAGTGGAACTGCGACAAGGGGCGCTTCGCCTTCACCTACGCCACCCAGCCCGACCGGCTGAAGACCCCGCTCATCCGTGACGAGGACGGCCACCTCGTCCCGGCCTCCTGGCCCGAGGCGCTCGCCGTCGCGGCCAAGGGGCTCGCGGCGGCCCGCGGCCGCGCGGGCGTGCTGGTCGGCGGCCGGGTCACGGTCGAGGAGGCGTACGGCTACGCGAAGTTCGCCCGGATCGCCCTCGCCACCAACGACATCGACTTCCGCTCCCGGCCGCACTCCGCCGAGGAGACGCAGTTCCTCGCGCACGCCGTCGCGGGCAAGGGCATCGAGCTGCGCTACCGCGACCTGGAGGCGGCACCGGCCGTGCTCCTGGCCGGGCTCGAGCCCGAGGAGGAGTCGCCGATCGTCTTCCTGCGGCTGCGCAAGGCCTGGCGGAAGAAGGGCCTGAAGGTCTTCTCCGTCGGACCGTTCGCCACCGCCGCGCTGGCCAAGATGGGCGGCACGCCGGTCCCGTCGGTGCCCGGAGCCGAAGCCGAGGCCATCGAGGACCTGATCTCCGGCGGTTCGCCCGCCGCCGAGGCGGTCAAGCAGCCCGGTGCGATCATCCTCGCCGGCGAGCGGCTCGCCACCTCTCCGGGCGCGCTCTCGGCGCTGCTCCGGCTCGCCGAGGCGAGCGGTGCCCGGCTGGCCTGGGTCCCGCGCCGGGCCGGCGAACGCGGCGCCGTCGAGGCGGGGGCGATGCCGAACCTGCTCCCGATCGGCCGCCCGGTCGCGGACGAGGCCGCCCGCGCCGAGGTGGCCCGGGTGTGGAACGTCGCCTCGCTGCCCGAGACCCCGGGACGCGACACCTCCGCCATCCTGGCGGCGGCGCTGCACGAGGACCTCGACGCCCTCGTCATCGCCGGTGTCGACCCCTACGACCTGGCCGACCCGGACGCCGCGCTGGCGGCCCTGGAGAACACGCCGTTCATCGTCAGCCTGGAGCAGCGCGCCAGCGCGGTCACCGACCGCGCCGACGTGGTGCTGCCGGTCGCGGCGGTGGCCGAGAAGTCCGGCACGTTCGTCAACTGGGAGGGGCGCGGCCGTACCTTCGAGGAAGCCCTGCCGGTCCCCGGCGTGATGAGCGACCTGCGGGTGATCTCCTCGATCGCCGACCACATGGACGTGCACCTGGGCCTGCCGGACCCGGCCGCCGCCCGCCGCGAGCTCGGCTCGATCGGCGCGTGGCGGGGCGCCCGGCCCGAGGCCCCGCGGGTGAGCTTCCGCAAGGGCTCCGCCGCGCAGGCCGGCGAGGCCGTCCTCGCCACCTGGCACCAGCTGCTCGACGACGGCCGCCTGCAGGCCGGCGAGCCGTACCTCGCGGGTACCGCGCACGCCGCCGAGGCGCTGCTCTCGGCCGCCACCGCGGCCGAGGCGGGCATCGCCGACGGTGACAAGATCACTGTCACCTCCGGGAAGGGCTCGCTGAGCCTGCCGGTGCGGATCGCCGACCTGCCCGACCGGATGCTGTGGCTGCCGGCCAACTCCGGCGGCCGCTCGGTCACCCGTGACCTGCGCGCCGTCGCCGGTGACATCGTCAAGATCGGAAGTGCCTCATGAGCGGGAGAGAACCCGACGCAGTGAGCGAAGCGGTCCGCGAGGTGCGGGCGGCCCGCGTGGCGAATGGGGAGTGGTGAGGACCTATGAACGCATGGTCTCTGCTCGCGGCCGCGCCGGTCGAACCGGCCCTTCCGAGCATCGACGACTTCGGCAAGGACCCGATCGGGATCGTCATCCTGAAGTCCGCGGTCATCTTCATCGTCCTGATGCTGGGCGTGCTCTTCGGCGTGTGGTACGAGCGCAAGCTCATCTCCCGCATGCAGAACCGGTACGGCCCCAACCGGGCGGGTAAGTTCGGCCTCCTCCAGTCGGTGGCCGACGGCCTGAAGATGGGTCTCAAGGAAGACCTGATGCCGCGGACCGTGGACAAGGTGATCTACTTCATCGCCCCGGTCGTCCTGGGGGTCCCGGCCTTCCTGGCCTTCTCCGTCATCCCGATGGGCCCGAAGGTCAACATGTTCGGCGTCGAGACGCCGCTGCAGCTGACCGACCTGCCCGTCGCGGTGCTGCTGGTGCTGGCCATGGCCTCCATCGGCGTCTACGGCATCGTGCTCGCCGGATGGGGCTCGCGCTCGCCGTACGCCATGCTGGGCGGCCTGCGCGCGAGCGCGCAGGTGGTCTCCTACGAGATCGCGATGGGCCTGTCGTTCGTGGGCGTGTTCCTCTTCGCGGGCACGCTCTCCACCTCGGGGATCGTCGCCGCGCAGGCCAGCGGCAACACGCTCACCCTGGGCGGCCTCGACATCCCGATGCCCTCGTGGTACATGGTCCTGCTGCTCCCGTCCTTCCTGATCTACATCGTCACGATGCTGGGGGAGACCAACCGCGTCCCGTTCGACCTGCCCGAGGGCGAGGGCGAGCTGGTCGGCGGCTTCCAGACCGAGTACTCCAACTCGCTGAAGTTCGCGGTCATCATGCTCGCCGAGTACGTCAACGTCTTCGTGGTCTCGGCGGTGTCGATCACCCTGTTCATGGGCGGCTGGCGGGCCCCGGCCCCGATCACGACCTTCTGGCCGGAGGCCAACACCGGCTACTGGCCGCTGCTGTGGTTCTTCCTGAAGATGGTGCTCCTCTTCTCCTTCTTCATCTGGGCCCGCGCCTCGCTGCCGCGGGTGCGCTACGACCAGCTCATGTCGCTCGGCTGGAAGATCCTCATCCCGGTCAACCTGGGCTGGATCCTGCTGGTCGCCACCGTGCGCGCCATGCAGATCGAGGGCGTCAACCGGACCATGGTGATGATCCTGGGCGCCCTGGTGGTCGTCGGGTGCTTCGCGATCTGGCTGCGCTTCGACACCGTCCTGCAGCGGCGCAAGGAGGACAGGGCCGCGCAGGTCGAGGCGGAGTTCGAGCAGCTCCAGGCCGAGCCGGCGGCCGGCGGCTTCCCGGTTCCCCCGCTCGACCTGCCGCACTACCGCGGCGTCGCGGCCGCGGCGGAGACGCGCGCAAACAAGACAGCGGAGGTTCCCAGTGGGAGCAACTGATTGGCTCAACCCCATCAAGGGGTTCGGCGTGACCTTCCACACGATGTTCAAGAAGGTCGAGACGGTCAACTACCCCGAGGACAAGCGGCCCACGGCTCCGCGCTTCCACGGCCGGCACCAGCTCAACCGCTGGCCCGACGGCCTGGAGAAGTGCGTCGGCTGCGAGCTGTGCGCCTGGGCGTGCCCGGCCGACGCGATCTACGTGGAGGGCGCCGACAACACCGAGACCGAGCGCTTCTCCCCGGGGGAGCGCTACGGGCGCACCTACCAGATCAACTACCTGCGGTGCATCCTGTGCGGCCTGTGCATCGAGGCCTGTCCGACGCGCGCGCTCACCATGACCAACGAATACGAGCTCGCCGACACGAGCCGTGAGAGCCTTATCTACACCAAGGAGATGCTGCTCGCGCCGCTCGGCCCCGGCATGGAGGCTCCGCCCCACGCCATGCGTCTCGGCGAGACCGAAGAGGACTACTACCGGCTGGGACGTAACAATGGGTGAGACCATCACGTTCTGGGTGCTGGCGGTCGTTTCCGTGGCCGCCGCCCTCGGACTCGTCTTCAGCCGCAAGGCGGTCTACTCGGCCCTGATGCTGGGCGTGGTCATGCTCTCGCTGGCCGTGCTCTACGCCGTCCAGGACGCGCCCTTCCTCGCCGCGGTGCAGATCATCGTCTACACCGGCGCGGTCATGATGCTCTTCCTGTTCGTGCTGATGCTCGTCGGCGTGGACTCCTCCGACTCCCTGGTCGAGACGATCAGGGGGCAGCGCTTCTGGGCGGTCGTCGCCGGCCTGGGCTTCGCGGTCCTGCTGGCCCTGGCGATCGGCAACGCGGTGTTCAGCCCGGCGGCGGGCCTGGGACGGGCCGTGACCGGCCGGGACGGCAACGTCCCCGCGCTGGCCGCGGAGATCTTCACCCGGCACGTGTTCGCCTTCGAGGTCACCTCGGCGCTGCTGATCACCGCCGCGCTCGGCGCGATGGTGCTGGCCCACCGCGAGCGGGTCCGGCCCAAGGCCACCCAGCGGTCCCTGGCCCGCACCCGCTTCGCCGGCCCGCAGCCCTCGCCGCTGCCGGGTCCCGGCACCTACGCCCTGCACAACGCCATCGACATGCCGGCTCTGCTGCCCGACGGCTCGGTGGCCGCCACGTCCATCAACCGGGTGCTCGCCCGGCACGAGCTGGACGAGGGCTTCGCCCCGACCGATCCGGAGAAGGCCGCGCTCATCAGGCAGGTCCTGGAGAAGGACGCGGCCGAGGACGCGGAGCCGGTCGAGGGTGACAAGCCCATCCAGGTGAAGGACGCGCTCTCCGACGAGAACGCGCTCTCCGAGGAGGACGGCAAGTGACCACCCACTACCTGGTGCTCTCCGCGCTGCTGTTCGCGATCGGCGGCATCGGCGTGCTGGTGAGGCGCAACGCGATCGTGGTGTTCATGTGCGTGGAGCTGATGCTCAACGCCTGCAACCTGGCGTTCGTCACCTTCGCCCGGCAGCACGGCAACCTGGACGGCCAGCTCATCGCGTTCTTCGTGATGGTGGTGGCCGCTGCGGAGGTCGTGATCGGCCTCGCCATCATTGTGATGATCTTCCGAACCCGCAGGTCGGCGTCCGTTGACGACGCCAACCTGCTGAAGTACTAGAGGGGTGCCCGGTGCAATCTCCTGCTGAGATCGACCTGCACTCCGGTGGGGTGATCGGGCTCTCCTGGCTGATGATCGCGCTGCCGCTGCTCGGCGCCGCGGTCCTGATGCTGGGCGGGCGCCGTACCGACAGGTGGGGCCACCTCCTCGGCGTGCTGATGTCGCTGGGCGCGTTCGCGGTGGCCGCGGCCTCCTTCGTGGAACTGCTCGGCATGTCGCCGGCCGAGCGCCGCCGCGAGGTCGGGCTGTACGAGTTCATCCCCGGCATGGCGGACCTGGGCCTGCTGATCGACCCGCTCTCGATCAGCTTCGCCCTGCTGATCACAGGTGTCGGATCGCTGATCCACATCTACTCGATCGGCTACATGTCGCACGACCACGACCGCCGCCGGTTCTTCTCCTACCTCAACCTGTTCGTCGCGGCCATGCTCCTGCTGGTCCTGTCGGACAACTACCTCGGCCTGTTCGTCGGCTGGGAGGGCGTGGGTCTCGCGTCCTACCTGCTGATCGGGTTCTGGCAGTTCAAGCCGAGCGCGGCCACCGCCGCGCAGAAGGCGTTCATCGTCAACCGCGTCGGCGACTTCGGCCTGCTGATCGGGATCTTCACGATCTGGACGACGTTCGGCTCGCTCGGCTTCCGCGAGATCTTCTCGCAGGACCCGGGAACGGCCTCCAGCGGCACCATGACCGCGATCGGCCTGCTGCTGCTCGTCGGCGCCTGCGGCAAGTCCGCCCAGCTCCCGCTGCAGTCCTGGCTGCTGGACGCGATGGAGGGCCCGACCCCGGTCTCGGCCCTCATCCACGCCGCGACCATGGTCACCGCCGGCGTCTACCTGGTGGTCCGCTCGGGCTTCTTCTTCGAGGCCTCCGCGACCGCGCAGCTGGTCGTCACGATCGTCGGCGTCGCCACGCTCCTCGCCGGTGCCATCATCGGTTGCGCCAAGGACGACATCAAGAAGGGCCTGGCCGGTTCGACGATGTCGCAGATCGGCTACATGATGCTCGGCGCGGGCCTCGGCCCGGCGGGCTACGCCTTCGCGATCGGCCACCTGATCACGCACGGCTTCTTCAAGGCCAACATGTTCCTCGGCGCCGGCTCGGTCATGCACGCCATGAACGACGAGGTCGACATGCGCCGGTACGGCGGGCTGTTCTCGGTGATGAAGATCACCGCGGTCACGTTCGTCATCGGCTACCTGGCCATCATCGGCTTCCCGCTGCTGTCCGGTTACTTCACCAAGGACGGCATCATCGAGACGGCGATGCACCACAACCAGATCCTCGGCTGGCTCGCGGTGGCCGGCGCCGGTCTGACCGGCTTCTACATGTCGCGGATGGTCTTCATGACCTTCTTCGGCAAGAAGCGCTGGGCCGACGACGCGCACCCGCACGAGTCGCCCGCGGTGATGACCTGGCCGCTGATCATCCTGGCGATCGGCTCGATCGGCCTGGGCGCGTTCCTGGTCCTGGGCAACCGGTTCATGACCTTCCTCGCCCCGGCCGTCGGCCTGCCGCAGGAACTGCCGGAGTTCCACTTCGTCAGCACCCCCGGCCTGGCCACGCTCGCGCTGGTCGCCGTCGGCGCGGCCTTCGCCTGGTTCCGGTACGGCGCCGCCGAGGTGCCCGTCCTGGCCCCGCGCGGCTCCTTCCTCACCGCCTTCGCCCGCCGCGACCTGTACGGCGACGCCCTGAACGAGGCGCTGCTCATGCGCCCCGGCCAGTGGCTGACCCGCATCGCGGTGTTCTTCGACAACCGCGGCGTCGACGGCCTGGTCAACGGGCTGGCCGCGGGGATCGGCGGGACCTCCGGGCGGCTGCGCCGCGTGCAGACCGGCTACGTCCGGTCGTACGCGCTGTCCATCCTCTTCGGTGCCGCCGCCGTCGTTGGCGCGCTGCTCTACGTAGGGAACATGTGATGCCCTGGCTCTCGATCCTGATGGCCGTGCCCGTACTGGGCGCGGTCGGGGTGGCACTGCTCCCCAAGGGCAGTGACAAGCTCGCCAAGCAGGTGGCGCTGCTGGTCTCGCTGGTCGTGCTGGCACTGACCATCGCGATGGCGGTGCAGTTCAGCCCGAACGGCAACCGCTTCCAGTTCGAGGAGAAGTACTCCTGGATCCCCAGCTTCGGGGTCCACTACGGCGTCGCCGTGGACGGCATCGCGCTCGTGCTGATCGCGCTGTCGGCGGTCCTCGTGCCGATCGTCGTCCTCGCCTCCTGGCACGACGCCGAAGGCGCCACCCGGGCGCTCGACCTCAAGAGCGAGCTGATCCCGCCCAAGCGCTCCGCGAAGACCTACTTCGCGCTGCTGCTGGTGCTGGAGGCCATGATGATCGGCGTCTTCGCGGCGACCGACATCTTCCTCTTCTACGTCTTCTTCGAAGCCATGCTGATCCCGATGTACTTCATGATCGGGTCGTACGGCGGCGTGCAGCGGTCCTACGCGGCCGTCAAGTTCCTGCTCTACTCGCTCTTCGGCGGCCTGCTCATGCTGGTCGCGGTGATCGCGCTCTACGTGGTCGCCGAGAAGAACACCTTCATGTACCCCGAGCTGATCGGGGTCATCCAGGACCCGACCACGCAGAAGTGGCTGTTCGCCGGATTCTTCATCGCCTTCGCGGTCAAGGCCCCGCTCTGGCCCTTCCACACCTGGCTGCCCGACGCCGCCGCGCAGGCCCCGGCCGGTGCCGCGGTCCTGCTGGTGGGCGTGCTGGACAAGGTCGGCACGTACGGCATGCTCCGCTTCTGCCTGGAGCTGTTCCCGGACGCGTCGAAGTTCTTCACCCCGCTGGTGATCGTGCTCTCGGTGATCGGCATCATCTACGGCGCGATCGTGGCCATCGGCCAGACCGACATGAAGCGCCTGATCGCCTACACCTCGATCTCGCACTTCGGCTTCATCGCCCTGGGCGTCTTCGCGATGACGCAGAACGCCCAGGCCGGCGCCACGCTCTACATGGTCAACCACGGCTTCTCGACCGGCGCGCTCTTCCTGCTCGCCGGGTTCCTGATCCACCGCCGCGGTTCCAGCCAGATCGCCGACTACGGCGGCGTGCAGAAGGTCGCCCCGCTGCTCGCGGGCTCCTTCCTGATCGCCGGCCTGTCCGGCCTCGCGCTGCCGGGCCTGTCCTCGTTCGTCAGCGAGTTCATGGTCCTGATCGGCACCTACGAGCGCTACGCGATCCCGGCGATCATCGGGGCGCTCGGCGTCATCCTGGCGGCCATCTACATCCTGTGGATGTACAAGCGCACGATGAACGGCCCCACGGCCGAATCGGTCAAGGGCTTCACCGACCTCGACGGCCGGGAGAAGTGGGTGGTGGCTCCGCTGATCGCGGTGATCATCGCACTCGGGTTCTTCCCCAAGCCGGTGCTCGACGTGATCAACCCCGCGGTGGACAAGACCCTCGACAGCGCCCAGGTGCTGGACAAGAAGCCCGTCTCCACCGTCGCTGAGAAGAAGGGGGCCGGCCAGTGAACGGCGGCACCATCGAGGCGCCAACGATCGAGTACGCCCTGCTCGCTCCGATGCTGATCGTCTTCGGCGCGGCGATCATCGGCGTGCTGGTCGAGGCGTTCGCACCTCGCCACCTGCGCAAGGCGATCCACATGCCGCTGACGCTGGTGGCGCTGCTCGGCGCGTTCCTGCTGACGATCCTCCAGGCGGTCCGGGACGGCGTCCCCACCACGCCCGCGGCCATGGGCGCGGTCGCGGTGGACGGCCCCGCCCTGTTCATCTGGGGCATCATCCTCATCCTGGCCTTCGTCAGCACGCTGCTGATCAACGACGACGAGCAGTTCGTCGCGCAGGCGGCGGCCGTACCGGGGAGCAACGACGAGGAGGAGGCGGTCCGCAGCGGCTACGCGCAGACCGAGGTCTACCCGCTGCTGCTCTTCTCGGTCGGCGGCATGCTGCTCTTCCCGGCCGCCAACGACCTGCTGGTCATGTTCGTGGCCCTGGAGGTCCTCTCCCTCCCGCTGTACCTGCTGTGCGGCCTGGCCCGCCGGCGCCGCCTGCTCTCGCAGGAGGCCTCGCTCAAGTACTTCCTGCTCGGCGCGTTCTCCTCGGCCTTCTTCCTGTACGGCACGGCCCTGATCTACGGCTACGCCGGATCGATCGACCTGAGGGCCATCAGCTCCTCGCTGGGCACCGTCGCCGGCCAGGACACCCTGCTGTACATCGGCACGGCGCTGCTCGGCGTCGGCCTGCTCTTCAAGATCGGCGCCGCGCCGTTCCAGGCCTGGAAGCCCGACGTCTACCAGGGCGCGCCCACCGCGGTCACCGCCCTGATGGCCTCCACCGTCCTGGTGGCGGCCTTCGGCGCGGTGCTCCGGGTCTTCTGGGTCGCCCTGGGCAACCTCGACTGGGACTGGCGGCCGGTCATGTGGGGTGTGGCGATTCTCACCATGGTCGTCGGCGCGATCCTGGCCATCACCCAGACCGAGATCAAGCGCATGCTGGCCTACTCCTCGATCGCGCACGCGGGCTTCCTGCTCACCGGCGTGATCGCCACGGGCGCCGTCGAGCAGAACCGGGACGCCCTCTCGGCGATCCTGTTCTACCTCGCGGCGTACGGCTTCACCACGGTCGGCGCCTTCGCGGTGGTCACCATGGTCCGCGACGCGGGCGGCGAGGCCGGGCACCTGTCCCGGTGGGCCGGTCTCGGCAAGCGGGCCCCGGTGCTGGCGGGCATCTTCGCGTTCTTCCTGCTGGCCTTCGCGGGAATCCCGCTGACCAGCGGTTTCTTCGGGAAGTACGCGGTCTTCTCGGCTGCGGTCGCCAGTGACGCGCTGCCGCTGGTCGTCGTGGGCGTGGTCAGCTCGGCCATCGCCGCGTTCTTCTACGTCCGCGTGATCGTGCTGATGTTCTTCAGCGAGCCGGCCGCCGACGGCCCGAGCGTCGCGGTGCCGACCGTCGGCACCTCGGCTGTGGTCGCGCTGGCCGCAGCGGCTACCGTAGTGCTGGGCGTCTTCCCGGAGCCCGTGCTGAGCCTGGCTGACCAGGCCGCCTCCGCACTGTTCGTTCGCTAGGGAGTAGAACTCATGGCTGCGCCACCGGTTGTCGATCTACCGCTCGTCGACGAGCGGCTGGCGCAGGACCTGGCCGTCGGCCTGGCCCAGGTCGAGAAACTGCTCCGCTCCTCCGTGGAGAGCGAGGACGCCTTCGTCACGGAGACGTCCAGGCACCTCATCGAGGCGGGCGGCAAGCGGTTCCGGGCGATGCTCGTGCTGCTCGCCGCCCAGTTCGGCTCGCCGGACGCCCCGGGCGTGGTGCCCGGGGCGGTGGTGATCGAGCTGACCCACCTGGCGACGCTGTACCACGACGACGTCATGGACGAGGCCCCGGTCCGCCGGGGCTCGCCGTCGGCCAACGCCCGGTGGGACAACACCGTGGCCATCCTGACCGGCGACTACCTGTTCGCCCAGGCCTCCGAGATCCTCGCCGACCTCGGCGCGGACATCATCCGGATCCAGGCCCAGACCTTCTCCCGCCTGGTCCGCGGCCAGATCCGCGAGACCACCGGCCCCCGTGACGGGGAGGACCCGGTCCGGCACTACATCGACGTGCTGGCCGACAAGACCGGTTCCCTGATCGCCACCTCCGGCCGGTTCGGCGCGCTGCTGAGCGGCGCCTCACCCGACGTGGTCACCCGGGTGACCAGCGCCTGCGAGGCCATCGGCGTCGCCTGGCAGCTCAGCGACGACCTGCTGGACGTCGCCTCCGAGTCGGCCGAGTCCGGCAAGACGCCCGGCACCGACCTGCGCGAGGGCATCCACACGCTCCCGGTGCTGTACGTGCTGTCCGGCGACGAGCCGGCCGACGCCCGCCTGCGCGAGCTGCTCTCCGGCCCGGTCGCCGAGGAGGACGTCGAGGAGGCCCTGAGCCTGCTGCGCGCCAACCCCGCGATGGACCGGGCCCGCGCCGAGCTGATCTCCTGGACCGACCGGGCCCGCGCCGACCTGTCCGGCCTGCCGGACATCCCGGCCCGCGCCGCCTACCTCGCCCTCTGCGACTACGTGGTCGAGCGCTCCGGCTGACGGGCCGCGGCCGGCGGGTCAGGCGGGGACGGACTCCGCCTCCCGCTCCAGCCCGGCCTCCCGCTCCCGCTCGGTACGGCGGGCCTCGTGCGCGGCACGCAGGCCGTCCCAGGTGAAGACCGACAGGGCCAGCCAGACGATGGCGAACCCGGCCCAGCGGCTGGCGGGCATGGTCTCGTGCGCGATGAACACGCCGCAGAGGAACTGCAGCACCGGGGCGATGTACTGCAGCAGGCCGATCGTGGTGAGCGGGACCCGGATCGCGGCGGAGGTGAAGGCGAGCAGCGGGACGGCGGTGACGACCCCGGCGCCCGCCAGCAGCAGCGCGTGCCCCGCGCCCGCCGAGCCGAAGGTGCTCGCCCCCTGCTGCCCCAGGTAGAGCAGGTAGCCCAGCGCGGGGAGGAGCAGGACGAGCGTCTCGACGGCCATGCTCTCCGCCGCGCCGACCTGGGCGGTCTTCTTGACCAGGCCGTAGGTGCCGAAGCTGACGGCCAGCACCAGCGCGATCCACGGCAGCCGGCCGTAGTCGAGGGTGAGCACGACGACGGCCAGGGTGCCCAGGCCGACCGCGACCCACTGCCAGCGGCGCAGCCGCTCCTTGAGCAGGAAGACGCCGAAGACCACGCTGACCAGAGGGTTGATGAAGTAGCCCAGGGCGCTCTCGACGACGTGCCCGGTGTTCACGGCGTAGATGTAGACGCCCCAGTTGACCGTGATGATCACGGCGGCGAGGACCAGCAGACCGAGCTTGCGGGGAGTGCGGAGCATCTCCCTGACCCAGGACCAGTGGCGCCGTACCGCGAGGATGGCGACGACCGCGACGAGCGACCACGCCATGCGGTGGGCGAGGATCTCCAGCGCGCCGGAGGGCTTCAGGAGCGGCCAGTACAGTGGGAACAGGCCCCACATGGCGTAGGCGGCGACACCGTACAGGACCCCACGACGCGATTCAGGCATGTCACCCATTTTTGCTGCTTACCGTATTTAACACAAGTTAGTAATTCTTGCCCGATCGCTTAGCGATTCTTACGGGAACACTCCGGCGGTCGGGACGGTTGTGCACGTCGGAGAAAGTGCCAGGAGGAGGTTCACGATGGGCTGGTTGTTCGGCAAGGACAAGACTTCCATGGTGTCCCCGGAGAACGCGCTCCCGGGCCGCGAGGCGACGATGCCGGTGCCCGCGCGGCACGCGGTCCTCGACGCCCCGCTCGCCCCGCCGTACCCCGAGGGCACCGAGATCGCCGACTTCGCCCTGGGGTGCTTCTGGGGCGCCGAGCGCAAGTTCTGGCAGACCCCCGGCGTCGTCTCCACCTCGGTCGGCTACGCGGGCGGATACACCCCCAACCCCACCTACGAAGAGGTCTGCACCGGCCTGACCGGTCACACCGAGGTCGTCCGCGTGGCCTTCGACCCGGCCGAGGTCTCCTACGAGGAACTGCTGCGGGTCTTCTGGGAGGCCCACGACCCCACCCAGGGCATGCGCCAGGGCAACGACGTCGGCACCCAGTACCGCTCGGCGGTCTACACCCACTCGCCCGAGCAGGAGAAGGCGGCCCTCGCCTCACGGGACGCCTACGAGAAGGTGCTCGCCGACGCGGGGTACGGCCGCGTCACCACCGAGATCGCCCCGGCCGGTGACTACTTCTATGCCGAGGAGTACCACCAGCAGTACCTTTTCAAGAACCCCGGCGGCTACTGCGGCATCGGCGGCACCGGGGTTTCCTGCCCGGTGGGCATCGCGCCTGCGGGTGAGTGAACCGGGAGGTCTTCAACGAGGTCTCGGTCCTCTGGGCCGAGCACAGCGGGCAATGGTGTCCCGACGACCTGCGTGACTTCGCGATCGACGGCAGGCCGGTCATGTTGCTCGACCTCTACATGGCAGGGTGCCTGACCAGCTACGTCGGCAGTCGGCAAGGCGAGCTGCCGGCTGATCAGCTACGGACCGTACGCGAGTGCGCCCGTGATCTGCGGGCGCTCTTGCCCCGTGTCCGCCGCCGTGGGAACCGTCCGTACGTGGCACGCCTGCTCCGGATAGCCGACCTGATCCTCGGCGATGCAACCCACCAGGAGTCCTCACTCTAGGTGGTGGCGGCGAGGATTTTCTCTACAGGGTCAAGGCGACCCGCCTGCGGCGGCGCGCCAGGCGGCCAGCGGGCCGGTCACGCGGCTCTCCGGCCGGTCCCGGCCCGCGCCGCCCACGCGCTGATGTCCCGCCGGGGGAGCGCTTGGGCCGGGAAAGCCTTCCGGCAGGTCGTATTGATCTCTGCCGGAGGCGGCCGCCGTCAACGGCAGCCCGCGAACCATTGCATGGTTTCGGCGAGCCCTTCCCAGTGCGTGTACGCCTCAGGAGCGAGCACCTCATCGTGGGGACGTGGCCGGACCGGACCCGTCAGAGGTTCATGCCTGTTGGTTGCCTCTACCTAGTCTGACAGGGAGGGGATGGGTTCCGGTCGGTGAGCTCGATTCGCTACCGGTGCATTCGACGCAGCGGCTCAGGTTGTCCCACTTCACCGAGGGCCGTGAGTGGCCGTACGTTGGCTGAGCAGGAGAACGCGCCCTCCTCGGATCACGGGAAGGGCGCATTCTCGATCGCCGTTTGGCCTTGCAAGTGGGTCGGTGACTTGTGGAGCCGCTACGCGGTTGTGGTGAGAGACCTGAGACGCTATCCCCGTGAGGAGGCGCCGTGCTGCGGAAGCTGCTATGGAAGAGGAGGAAGAGGGCGGTCCTTCACCATCCCCTGGAGCGTCTCTTGACGGCTCTTGCTCAGCAGGTGCTGGACCTGGCCGAGCAGGAAGCCCGCACCCGGGGCGACGACCGCGCTACCGCAGAGCACCTCCTGACGGGGTTGGCTCGACTGGATGAGGGTGTGGCCGTCAGGACGCTCAGCAGTCTTGGCATCGATATCGACGCTACACGCAGCCGGGTGGCAAGGGCGGAGCTGGGCCGCATTGTCGAGCGGGCCCGCTGTGAGGCTGCCGAACTCGGTCACCGATACATCGGGACCGAGCACCTCCTACTCGGCGTCATCTGTGAGGAAGGAACCGAGGCTCTGGGCGTCAGCCTCCACCAGGCCCGCGATCAGGTCATCAAGGTGCTCCATGGTCGCGTCTTCTGAAATAGCCGGTCGTCAGTCGTATACGCCTTGCTGGCGGAGGAACTCATCGTGCGCCGCGCGTCGGACGCCTCGCGGGGGAGGCCCGCTGGTGTTGGTCCGGTAGACGTGGCTCACGGTTCCCGGACGTAAGACGCCGCCTTGGGCGGTAGGCACGCGATCGGTATTGAGGGCGTCGGCGACCGACCGCCAGGTCTGCCCGCTGTCCCGAATGGTGATGATCCGCTCCACCACTTCGTCAGGTGGCAGGCGGGGACGGTCCAGCCGTACGCCCCTCGCCCGCGCGGCGGCCAGCCCTTCCCTGGTGCGTCGCGAGATGGGTTCTCGCTCCGGCTCGGCGAACGCTGAGTCGCCTGCGCCCGGCAAAGTCGTTGCCTGAAGCGAAGCGCCGCCGCCGGCAGTACTTGTTCAAGAACCTCGGCGGCCGGTACGGCACCAGCGTCAAATCGGGTGGCCCGTCCGAGTGGGCCTGCAGACGGGCCTGACGGGCTCGGAGACGAGGGACCGGGGTGGGTGCTCGCCTGAGTCGACGCGTGCACGTACGACCTCGTGGATCCGCACCCACTCGGGCCGCGTCGGGTCGTGGTCGATCATGCGGGCAACTGCAGGCGGCTGCGTACGGCATGCACGGGACGCGCCCACGATCACCGAGCGTGCTTCCCCGTCCGCCCGGTCACGTACGAGCCGATCGGCCCCGGCGGGCAGAGGGTGTTGCAGAGACATACAAGCCGATCTCAAGCATGATCCCCTACACCTGGGGATGTGAACACGATCCATCCGCGGCAGCGCCGATCATTGTCTCGCCGTACCCTGCTCCTGGGCGGGCTCGGCGCCCTGGCCGCCGTCGGTGTGCCGATCACGGCCGCCTGCACCCCCGGCCCCGCAGCAAACGCCGCCGACTTCGCACTGAGCGCCACTCTCACCGGCCACGACAGCTTCGTCTTCTCGGCGGCGTTCAGTCCGGACGGCAAGACCCTCGCCACCAGCAGCGCCGACAGCACGGTGCGGTTGTGGGACGTGGCCGGCCGCAGCACCGTCGCCACTCTCACCGGCCACACCAGCAGTGTCTTCTCGGTGGCGTTCAGTCCGGACGGCAAGACCCTCGCCACCGGCGGCCTCGACAAGAGTGTGAAGTTGTGGGACGTGGCCGGTCGCAGCGCTCTCGCCACTCTCACCGGCCACACCAGCGAGGTCTACTCGGTGGCGTTCAGTCCGGACGGCAAGACCCTCGCCACCGGCGGCCTCGACAGCACGGTGCGGTTGTGGGACGTGGCCGGTCGCAGCGCTCTCGCCACTCTCACCGGCCACACCGGCACTGTCTCCTCGGTGGCGTTCAGCCCGGACGGTGAAACCCTCGCCACCGGCAGCGCCGACAAGAGTGTGAAGTTGTGGGACGTGGCCGGCCGCAGCGCTCTCGCCACCCTCACCGGCCACACGGACCATGTCCACTCGGTGGCGTTCAGCCCGGACGGTGAAACCCTCGCCACCGGCGGCAACGACAAGAGTGTGAAGTTGTGGGACGTGGCCGGCCGCAGCGCTCTCGCCACCCTCACCGGCCACACGGACCATGTCTATGAGGTGGCCTTCAGTCCGGACGGTGAAACCCTCGCCACCGGCGGCCTCGACAAGAGTGTGAAGTTGTGGGACGTGGCCGGCCGCAGCACCGTCGCCACTCTCACCGGCCACACCGACTCCGTCACCTCGGTGGCCTTCAGCCCGGGCGGCGAAACCCTCGCCACCGGCGGCAACGACAAGAGCGTGAAGTTGTGGCAGGCCCGCTGATCCCGTAGGTCATCACCGCTGCAGCCTTACCGCCGCAATCCGGTCCGATCCTTCCCGGAGACCGCGATCGCGGCCGTGGGCTGGTGGCCGGGCGGTGGCCTCGAGACGCTGCGTCACGGGTGCGCGTGCGGCATCACCCGATGAGGCGTTTGCGCCAGTCGAGGGGGGTGACGGCGATGCTCCGCGCGGGATCGCCGTTCCACTCCACCGAGAGGCCGGTCTCTCTGAGCGCGGCCACGACCTCCCGGCCGATGGACGCCGTCGTATCCGGTGAACCGTCGAACCCGCCGTACAGGAGTGCCAGCCCGTGCCCGGCAGCGGCCGAGTCCGTGCACTGGCTGTGGAAGTAGACATAGCCGCGGGCGTCCGGCGAGCCTGCCGCTCCGATCTCCGCCTGGCCGCAGGTGCGGCAGCAGGTGAAGTCCTCCCTCGCCGTGATGCCTGAGGCCTCCAGGGCGGCGAAGGCCCGGCCGAGCCGTTCCGGATCCGTCTCCCCCCGCCAGGAGGCCTGCTCCTCGACGCGGTCCAGCCACATCCTGTCCACCAGCAGGCGTGCCTGGCCGGGGGAGACCGGCCGGCGGTCGCCTGAGACGAGGTAGTCCTCCGCGAGCCCGGCCAGTTGCGCCCGCGTCGCGTAACCGCCCACGATCACTTCACGGACGCGCGCATCGAGCCGTGCGCGTTCGTCCTCGTCAAGATCGAGCGGGGGCGGAGGCTCGGGGGCACCCAGGTCCAGCGCGGTCCAGTCCAGTCCGGAACCCCAGTCGTCCTCCAGTCGCGCCCACCGGGTCATGGCCGCGATCACCGGGCCGGGTCCGCCGAGTGTCGCCTGGAAGTGCCGATCGGGCGCCCCGTCGCGGTGTTCCAGCACGTAGTCGCCCCCGTCCTCGTGCCACACCTGGATGAAGACCTCGGGCAGGTCGGGAATCCGCTGGACCACCAGGAACCTGTCGTCCCGGCCTCCCAGCCGGCCGACCAGTCCGGCGAGTTCCCCGGCGTCCGCCCGGACGTGCCGGCGGCCTTCCTCTGTCAGCACGGTGATTGCGAACATACCGGCCACTCTGGCACAGGGCACGGACAGACGATCATCAGCATCCGTCCTCAGCCCGCCCGCGTCACCGCCGGCCGACCTGCCGGAGCGGTACGCCCGTGCCGCGACGGGCAAGGGGCACGAGTGCCTCGCCGTGAACAACGACGTGGATCTGCGGCTGCCGTACCCGGGTTCGGGCGGGATCAGTGGTAGGCCAGGTTGACGCCCAGGGCGGCCACCGCCAGGGAGAAGAACAGGGCCCAGGCGCCGAAGTCGTGGTCGCGGGCGCGCAGGTGGGCGCCGAACGCGCCGAGGAAGTACAGCACGAGGCCGCCGGCGGCGAGCGTGCCCAGCACCGGTACGGCGAACCCGGCCAGCAGGCCCAGTGAGCCCGCGGCCAGCAGGGCGCCCAGCGGGAGCGTCCAGGACCGGGGCACGCGGAGCTTGTCCGCCTGCCTCTTGGGGTAGTCGTGGCCGATGAGGTTGGCGACGGCGGCCACGGCGATGACGGCTGAGGTGAGGAGGGTGACCACGACGTAAGCGGTGAACATCGAGGACTCCTTTCCGTGAGGGATGACGGGCTGCTGTCCGTCCTGCAGACGCGGCCCCCTGCCGGGGACGTGACATGCATCCGTACGAAGCGGGACGCCGGGCCGGGGCCCGGTGGCGTTCGGGGGCGCGTCGGCCGTCGTCCCGGCGGGGTTGGCGGGGTAAACCGTTGGACGCGTCCCGCGGAGGGCGAGCAGGATGCGTTCGGAAGGGTCGTCCCGGCGCACCTGCCGGGCGCCGGTGCCACCGGCGTCCATCGGGGGCCGGGCTCTCCGGCGGACGGGAGAAGCGCCATGGAGCTCCACGAGTACGCGAGGTACGACGCCGTCGGGCTCCGCGAGCTGATCGGCAGGGGCGAGGTCACCGCGGCGGAGGTGGAGGCCGTGGCGCGGCGGGCGCTCGAATGGGCCGATGCCAGGGTCAACGGCCTGACCATGCCGGTGTTCGGGACCGCGCTCGGCCACTGCGGCGACGGCCCGCTCGGCGGAGTGCCGTTCCTGATCAAGGACCACGGCCCGGTCGCCGAGGGGGTGCCGTTCTCCCTGGGCAGCCGCGCCCTGCAGGAGGTCGCGGCCTGGCACGACACCGATCTGATGAAGAGGTTCAGGGCCGCCGGGCTGGCCACGCTCGGGGTGACCACGGTGCCGGAGATGGTGGTGGACTTCGTCACCGAGTCGGACAGGTACGGGATCACCCGCAACCCCTGGGACCTGGACCGCACCCCGGGCGGGTCGAGCGGCGGCGCGGCGGCGCTGGTGGCGGCCGGCGCCGTACCGCTCGCGCACGCGAGTGACGGCGCGGGCTCGATCCGCGTCCCCGCCTCCTGCTGCGGGCTGGTGGGCCTCAAACCGAGCCGGGGCCGTGTCACGAGCGGCCCGGACATGGGCGAACCGATGTTCGGGATGGCCTACGAGTTCGGGCTTGCCAGGACCGTCAGGGACGCGGCATGCCTGCTCGACGCGGTGCACGGCCCCGCGGTGGGCGACAAGTACACCGCGCCGCCGCCGCTGCGGCCGTACGTGTCCGAGCCGGGCGCGGACCCCGGCCGGCTGCGGGTCGCGGTGACCACCGCCTCCTGGTCGGGCTCGCCGGTGGACCCGGAGGTGGCCGCCGCCGCGGTCGCCGTGGGGACCGTGCTGGAGGAGATGGGGCACCACGTCTCCGACGGCGGTCCGGTGGTCGACTGGGAGGCGACGGTGCGGGCCATGGACGCCCAGCGGGTCGCGATCGCCTCGACCGTGCTGCTGGCGCCCCGGGAGCCGGACCCGGCCCTGCTGGAGCCCTCGACCAGGCGCATGCTCCAGGACGCGCGGGAGACCAGCGCGCTCGACCTGATCATCGGCTTCCACGCCCAGAACCGGGTGACGCGCTCGGTCAGCGCGTTCTTCACCGGGTGCGACCTGCTCGTCACGCCGGTGCTGGCGCAGTTGCCGGTGCCGCACGGGACGTTCCGCTACGACGAGGAGAACCATCCGGCGCCGGCCGAGCGGCTGGCGAGGATCTTCGACTACGGGCCGTTCACGATGGTGTTCAACGTCTCGGGGCACCCGGCGATCAGCCTGCCGCTGGGGTGGAGCGGGAGCGGCCTGCCGATCGGGGTGCAGCTGGCGGCCCCCTACGGGCGGGAGGACCTGCTCCTGCGGGTCGCGGCTCGGCTGGAGGAGGCCGTGCCGTGGCGGGACAGGGTCCCGGGCGTGTCCGTCCTGCGCGCGAGGTGACGCCCGCCCGACGGTCCCGGGCCCCGGAGGGTCCGGGACCGCGGGATGCTGGGGGCATGACATCAGAGGACCGTGTGCCCGGCGGGACGCCGGGAGTGGACGTGCCCGACCGGCGGGGCCGTACCGGGCTGGACCGGGCGGGGCTGGACCTGACCGGCAACCCCCGGGTGCGGGTGCGGGAGGTGGAGCTCCTCTCGTCGAGCTGGTACGTGCTGCGCAGGACGCGGTTCGACTACCGGCGCTCGGACGGGAGCTGGAGCGTCGAGGAGCGCGAGACCTACGACCGCGGCAACGGCGCGACCGTCCTGCTCTACGACGCCGAGCGGGCGACCGTGCTGCTCACCCGGCAGTTCCGCTACCCGGTCTACGTCAACGGGCACCCCGACGGGATGCTGCTGGAGACCGCGGCGGGGCTCCTCGACGACGACGACCCGGAGACCGCGATCCGGCGTGAGGCGGCCGAGGAGACGGGATACGGGATCGGTGAGGTCCGGCACGTCTTCGACGTCTACATGAGTCCCGGCTCGGTCACCGAGCGCGTGCACTTCTTCGCGGCGCCGTACGGCTCGGAGAGCAGGACCGGCGAGGGCGGCGGGCTGGCCGGCGACGGCGAGGACATCGAGGTGGTGGAGCTGCCCTTCGAGAAGGCGCTGGAGATGGTCGGGACGGGGGAGATCGCCGATGCGAAGACCATCATGCTGCTGCAGTGGGCGGCGCTGTCCGGTCCGTTCGCCCGTCCTACCGGAAAATGACGGCGGTGTCCCGTCCAGGGGTGCGCGGCCGGCGGACGGATTTTATCGTGGGACTGACAAGCGGGCTCCGATAAAAGCGCTTTCCGGATGGGCGTTCCCCGGCCTCCGGTGGATTCGATGGAAAGGCGCGCTGCCTGCCCGGCTGACCTGGTCTGATCCGAGCTTGGGAACGGTCCATAAATGGGCGGCCGACCACGGGAACGGTTACCGGTTGCGACTTAACATCGGCCTTTCGATGTTGTCAAAATGTCATTCACGTTCATCTTCGTCGATGTGGTCGGTTTCTTTACCATGTCCGCATGGACTTGGAAGTGCGCCATCTTCGGGTCGTCCATGCCATCGCCGGGCATGGCAGCATCTCCAAGGCGGCCTCCTCCCTCGGGCTGTCCCAGCCGTCCCTGGCCGGCCAGCTCCAGAGGATCGAGCGCATGCTCGGAGGACGCCTCTTCGAGCGGGTCCCCGAGGGGAGCCGCCCCACGCCGCTGGGTGAGTGGATCATCGAGCGCTCCAGCTCGATGCTCCACGCCTTCGACACCCTGCAGCGCGACGCCCGCCACTACGTCGAGAGGGGTGCCGGGAACCCGGTGATCCGGGTGGGGTGCGCGGACACGGCCCTGGCCGGTCACGTCAGCACCTGCATGTACGACCTCTTCCCCGACGGGAACTTCACCATCCGCACCGAGGAGTGCCTCGACACCCTGCCCGCGCTCCTGGAGTCCAGGAGGCTGGAACTGGCCGTGCTGGCCGACTACCCCGGCCACGAGCTGGTCTCCTCTCCCGAGGTGGTGTACGAGGCCTCCACCGTCGAGCCGCTCTTCGTCGGGCTCTCCGCCGCCCACCCGCTGGCCGCCCGGGCGGAGATCGACCTGGCGGACCTGGCGGAGGAGAACTGGGCGATGCAGCCCAACGCCGAGACGGGGTACCGCGAGCACTTCTGGACGGTCTGCCACCGGTACGGCTTCGCCCCGCGCCTGTCCTTCTCCGTCAACGGCCCGCTCGCCCGCGACCTGATCAGGGCCGGCAAGTGCGTGGGACTGTTCCTGCCCACCTCCCGGGAGCAGCCGGGCATCGTCGTCCGCCCGCTGGCGGGCTCGCCCCTGCTGATGCGCAACGTCCTGGGCTGGACTCCGTACGGCCTGCCGGCCGGGACCATGGTCTCGCTGGTGAGCGCGGTGATGCGCACGTACTGGAGCGAGGCCGCGAAGGTCCCCCGGTACGCCGAGTGGCTCGAACGGCGCGCCCTGGCCCCGCTGGACGACTCCTTCACCTGCGCGGTGGGGGGCCTATAGGCCGAACCTATGGAGGTCTGGGGGGTTCTGTGACAGGCGGTGCCGATGTCACGTTGGTCACGCCCTGGCCGGCCACGGCTCCTACGTCCCCAACACCCCCCAGGGGACGCGCGAAAGGAGTCATCCAGAGTGAAGACCAAGGTCAAGTTAGGGGCTGCGGCCGTACTGGCCCTCGCAGCCCTGACCACGCCCATGCTCGTGGGCACGGCAGGCGCCGCAGGCATGTCTGCGGCGCCCGGGTCCGACGCCCGCTCCACCGCGACCGACCCGGTGCCCCTCGGCGACGTGCAGGAGAACCGGGAGGCCTTCGCGCCCCCGGACCCCGCCGAGCGCAGGCGCGCGATCGCCAGTGCCGACAAGGCGCTGGCCGCCCAGCCCGGCAGCCTGCGAAAGGCCCCGGAGGACAGGTTCGAGCGGGTCCGCGCCACCGCGGGGACCCGCGGGGTCCAGTACATCCACTACAAGCGGGTCTACGGCGGCCTGCCGGTGTACGGCGGCGACGTGATCGTCGTGACGGACCAGAGCGGTGCCGAGGTGCAGAGCCTCGCCTCGGGCCAGCGCGCGGAGATCACCGTGGACACGCGGGCCGAGGTCAGCGCCAGGGCCGCCGCCGCCACCGCGCGCGGCGAGCTCAGGACCGTCGAGACCGCCGGCAAGCCGGTCCTCGTCGTGCACGCGGCCGCGGCCGAACCCCGGCTCGCCTGGGAGGTGCTGGTCACCGGGCAGGGCGCGGAGGCGCCGAGCGTGCTGCACGTCTACGTGGACGCGAAGACCGGTGCGGTCATCGACAAGGTCGACGAGGTCAAGGCCGGGACCGGGAACGGCCACTACAACGGCAACGTGAGCATCACCACCTCCGGCTCCGGCGGTTCCTACTCGATGACCGACGCCTCCCGCCCGGGGCTGCGCTGCGGCGGCCAGAACGGCTCGGCCTACACCGGCACCGACGACGCCTGGGGCAACGGCCAGGGCACCAACCTGGAGACCGCCTGCGTCGACGCGATGTACGCGGCGCAGAAGGAATGGGACATGTTGCGTGAGTGGTTCGGGCGCAACGGGTTCAACGGAAGCGGGGGCGCCTTCCCCGCCCGCGTCGGCCTCAACGACGTCAACGCCTTCTGGAACGGCTCCTACACCAACTACGGCCACAACCAGGCCAACACCAAGCAGGCCACCCCGATCGACGTGGTCGCCCACGAGTACGGCCACGCGGTCTTCCAGCACTCCGGCAGCGGCGGGGCGGGCAGCGGCAACGAGACCGGCGGCCTGAACGAGTCCACCGGCGACATCCTGGGCGCGCTGACCGAGCACTACATCAACGCGCCGGCCACCTACGACGAGCCGGACTACCTGGTCGGCGAGGAGGTCAACCTGGTCGGGCAGGGCCCGATCCGCAACATGTACAACCCGGGCGCGCTCGGCGACCCCAACTGCTACAGCTCCTCGATCCCCAACACCGAGGTGCACGCCGCGGCCGGCCCGCAGAACCACTGGTTCTACCTGCTGGCCGAGGGCACCAACCCGCCCGGCAAGCCGTCCAGCACCGTCTGCTCCGGTCCGGCGACGCTGACCGGCATCGGCATCCAGAAGGCCGGGCAGATCTTCATGGGCGGCCTGAACACCAAGACCATCCCCTGGAACCACGCCAAGGCGCGGGTGGCCACGCTGAACGCGGCCAAGACGCTGTTCCCGGGCAGCTGCGTGGAGTTCGACGCCACCAAGGCGGCCTGGAGCGCGATCAACGTCCCGGCGCAGAGCAACGAGCCGACCTGCCAGCCCACCGGCAACGACTTCTCGGTCTCGGTCGCCCCGTCCTCCGGCACCGTCGAGCCGGGCGGCTCGGCCACGGCCACGCTCTCCAGCGCGGTCGTCTCGGGCAGCGCGCAGACCCTGACCCTGTCGGCGACCGGGGCGCCCGCGGGCACCCAGGTGAGCTTCAACCCGGCCTCCATCACGGCGGGCCAGAGCTCGACGGTGACGATCAGCACGTCGGCGAGCACCCCGGAGGGGAGCTCCCAGATCGTGCTGAAGGCCACGAGCCCGTCCACGAGCAAGACCGCGGCCTTCGCCCTGACCGTCGACGGCGACGGCGGGCCCGGCCCGGTCGAGCCGCCGGACATCAGCCTCGACAAGGTCAAGGCGCACCTGCAGCAGTTCCAGACCATCGCCACCGGCAACGGAGGCAACCGCAGGTCCACCGGAGCGGGCTACACCGCGTCGGTGACCTATATCGAGCAGAAGCTGACCGCCGCCGGCTACACCGTGCGCCGGCAGGCCTGCACCTCGGGCTGCACCGCCGGGTCCGGGCCCAACCTGATCGCGGACTGGCCCGGCGGTGACGAGAACCAGGTCATCATGGCCGGCGCCCACCTCGACAGTGTCTCGGCCGGTCCCGGCATCAACGACAACGCCTCGGGCTCGTCGGCGCTGCTGGAGGTCGCGCTGACCCTGGCGGAGAAGAAGCCGGAGATGGCCAAGCACGTGCGGTTCGGCTGGTGGACCGACGAGGAGCAGGGTCTCAACGGCTCGGAGTTCTACGTCAACTCGCTCGGCGCCACCGAGCGGAGCAAGATCAAGGTCTACCACAACTACGACATGGTGGGCTCGGTCAACGGCGGCTACTTCATCAACAACATCAACACCGAGGCCGCGCGGTACCTCAAGGAGTTCTACGACGGGCTGAACCTCCGGCCCGAGGAGAACACCGAGGGAGCCAACCGATCCGACGACGCCTCCTTCCGCAACGCGGGCATCGCCACCTCCGGGGTGGCGGCGGGCGCCAGCGCCACCAAGACCTCGGCGCAGGCCTCCAAGTGGGGCGGCACGGCCGGTCAGTCGTACGACCCCTGCTACCACCGGTCGTGCGACACCCTGAGCAACATCAGCGACACGGTCCTGGACCGGGCCTCCGACGCCGCGGCGTACGGGATCTGGAAGCTGGCCGTGGGCGAGGGCACCCCGGGCGAGGACGACTTCTCCGTCTCGGTGAACCCGTCCTCCGGCACCGTCCAGGCGGGCGGCTCGACCACCGCGACGCTGGCCACCGCGGTCACCCGCGGCGCGGTCCAGGACGTCGCGCTCACCGCCTCCGGCGCCCCCGCCGGGGTCACCGTGGCCTTCGACCCGGCGACGGTCAAGGCGGGCGAGAGCTCGACGGTGCGGATCACCGCCGCCGCGGGCACCGCGGCGGGCACCTACCCGATCACCCTCAAGGGGACCGGCGCCTCGGCGAGCCACTCCGTCACCTACACCCTGACGGTCGGCGGGGACGGCGGCGGGCGGGTCTTCACCAACGACACGCCGTTCCAGATCATGGACGGGTACCAGGACGAGACCAGCATCCCGGTCGCGCTCTCCGGCTCCCCGAACTCCACGTTCGAGGTCGCGGCGGACATCAGGCACACCTGCGCGCAGGACCTGCGGCTGACCCTGGTCCAGCCGAACGGGACGGCGCGGGTGCTGAAGTACGAGTCGTACGGCAGCTGCACGCCGTACAACGGGCCGGTGAAGTTCACGGTGAGCAACACCGCCCGCCTCGGCAACGGCACCTGGACCCTGCGCGTCGGCGACTACTTCCGCGGTGACACCGGCACGTTCAACGGCTGGAAGATCACCTTCTAGCCGCTCCCGCACGGAAGGAAGGCGGACCCGGGCGGCCCGGACGGATCTCTCTCCGTCCGGGCCGCCGTCGTCGCGCGGGGACCGTCACCCCTCCCGGACCGTGCTCCGGCCGAGGTAGGTGAGGGGGCCCGGGTCGGGGACCGGGATCTCGTGGAAGCCGAGGCGGTCGTAGAAGGCGCGGGCGGGCGCGTTGGCGGTGACCATGGCCAGGTGCACGGCCGGCACCCCCTTGCGGTGCAGGGCGTCGAGGAAGGCGTTCATCAGCGCGCGGCCGTGCCCCTTGCGCTGGTGGCCGGGGAGCAGGTCGATGTGGAGGTGGGCCGGGTAGCCGGCGGTCTCCGGGACGATCATGCGCTCCGGGCGGTACATGAGGTCGATCATCACCTCGCTCGGGGTCGCGGGCGGCCCGGTCAGGGCGGGGAAGCGTTCTCTCATGCGGGGCAGCCAAGAGGCGCGGTAGGCCGCCACGAAGGCGGCGGTGTCGGCGGTGCCCAGGACGTAGCCGACCGCGCGCTCCCCGTCGTCGAGGACGAAGGCCAGGTCCGGCTCCAGCTCGGCGTAGGGAGCGGCGAAGATGCTGGGCATCAGGTCGAGGTCGGGATAGATGCGCCGTGAGTCCCCGCCCTCGTGCGCGGTCCGCACGCAGATGTCGTAGAGGGCGGCGCGGTCGTCGGGGCGGTAGGGCCGGACGGTCGTCATGGAGGCCATGATGCCTTGTGTGAGAGCGCTCTCACAAGATCCTGCGGCCCGTCGGCGGGTGTTCTCCGGTGAGGCGGAAGTATGTGGTGACCAGGGAGGATCACCCTGTTACCCTCTCGCCATGGCCGAGGTGGAGCTGCGGGGCTGGCGCCCCGACGACGTGCCCGTGGTGCTGGCGGCCTTCCGCTCGCCCGACATGGCCCAGCAGGCGGCCCGTCCGATCGACACCCCCGCCGCGGCGCTGGAGTGGATGGCGTTCTGGGGATTCCGGGACGACGCCCGGGCCTTCGCCGTCACGGTGGCCGGCGAGGTCGTGGGGAACGTCGCGGTGAGCAACATCGACGCGCACGACACCGGCTGGGTCTCCTACTGGACCGCGCCGCACGCCCGGGGGCGCGGGATCGCGGCGGCCGCCGCGGTCAAGCTGGCCGAGTGGGCGTTCACCGAGCGCGGGCTGTTCCGGCTGGAGCTGGGGCACCGGCTGAACAACCCCGCCTCCTGCGCGGTGGCGACCAGGGCCGGGTTCGCGGTCGAGGGGGTCGAACGCGCCAAGCTCAGGTACGGCGGCGAGCGCCACGACGTGGAGCGCCACGCCCGCCTGGCCACCGACCGGTTCGCCGTACCGGGGGCCGGAGGGCGCTGAGAGGCCGGAGCCGCTCCGGAGGGCGGTGCGGGGGAGAGGGGCGATCAGGGGGCTCCCCTCGGAGGGACCCTTCAGCGGGGGCCCCTTCAGCGGGCCCCCTCAGAGGGCCCTGAGACCGGCGAGGACGTCGCGCAGGATGCTCTCGCGGGGGGCGGCGACGGCCGCGGCGGGGATGCGGACGGTCAGCAGGCCGGAGTCGCGCAGGTCGCCGAGGAGCACCTGGACCACTCCGACGGCCAGTCCGGTCGTCGAGGCCGCCTCGGCGACCGAGATCGGCCGGCGGCAGGCGGCCAGGACGCGCCGGTGCTCGGGGGGCAGGTCGGGCGGGGCGGGCCGGATCGCCGAGACCGTGGCGATCAGGTCGAAGCTGTCGCCCCTGGGGCGGGTCCGGCCCCGGGTGACCGTGTAGGGGCGGACGATGGGCCCGGCGTCCTGGTCCATCCAGCGCTCGGTCATTCGCCGTCACCCTCTTCCTCCGCGCGGCGCCAGCCCGCGCGGAACGACGTGAGCACGGTGCTCGGGGAGACCGCCGCGCCGTTTTCGGCATGCCGCGGGCCGGCGGCCTGCCCGTTGGTCTGGGGATCACCGGGGCTTCGCGCGTCCGCGGTGTTCCGGACGCGCCGGGGCAGCCCGCCGGGGCCGGAGCGCGCTCCGGGGGTCCCCGGCGCGGCCCCCTCCCCGGGTACGGCCTCCGCCGCGGGCACGGGGGCCTGCCCGGGCACGGACCGGGAGCCGGGGGCGTGCTCCGGCACGGCCCTGCGGACCCGCTTGGGCAGACCGCCGCCGTCGGCGGGCACCCGCTCGACCTCGACCGTGTAGGAGATCGGGGACTCCGGCGTCAGGGCCGCCGGGACGCGGGGGGCGAGGGGCTCCGGAGCCCGGGCGACCAGCTCGCCGGGGATGAGCACGATCGCGGTGACCCCGCCGAACGGCGACGGCCGCAGGGAGACCCGGATGCCGTGGCGGGCGGCGAGCCTGCCGACCACGAACAGGCCGAGCCGGTCGCTGTCGGCCAGGTCGAACTCGGGCGGTTCCGCCAGCCGCGCGTTGAAGTAGGACATCTCCGCGGGGGTCATGCCGAGGCCGCGGTCCTCCACCTCGATCGCGTAGCCCTTGGCCACCACCTCGCCGTGCACGCGCACCGTGGTGCTGGGCGGGGAGAAGATCGCGGCGTTCTCCACGAGCTCGGCGACCAGGTGGATCACGTCGGTGACGACCGTGCCGACGAGCGCCGGGCCGTGCGGCACGGTGATCGCGACGCGGAGGTAGTCCTCGACCTCCTCGACGGCGGCGCGCACCACGTCGTAGATCGTGACCGGCACCCGCCAGCCGCGCCCGGGGACCGATCCCGACAGGATGATCAGGCCCTCGGAGTGGCGCCTCATGCGGGTGGTCAGGTGGTCCAGGGCGAACAGGTCGTCGAGGACCTCGGGGTCGGTGGTGCGCTGCTCCATCGCCTCCAGCATGGCGAGCTGCCGGTGCAGGAGCGACTGACTGCGCCGGGCCAGGTTCACGAAGACCTTGTTGACGCCCTTGCGCATCTCGGCCTGGCCGACGGCCGCCTCGACGGCGGTGCGCTGGACCGAGGAGAACGCCTCGCTGAGGCTCACGACCTCCGCGGTGGTGCCGTGCTCCAGATCGGGGCTCTCGGACTTCGCGCAGACGTCCTCCCCCCTGCGGAGCCGGGTGACGATGTCGGGCAGGCGCCGGTCCGCCAGGTCGAGGGCCGCCTGCTGCAGGCCGACGAACTCGGTGCTGATCCGGCGGCCGAAGCGCACCGAGATGAAGATCGACGCGGCGACCGCGACCAGGCCGAGCCCGGCCGCGACGCCGATCTGGACCATGATGGCGGCGGCCAGGGGCGAGGCGCGGTCGGCGAGGCGCTGGCTGACGTCGCCGGCGACGCGGTCGAAGGAGTCCGCCAGCGCGGCGGCGCCCGTCGCCCAGGAGACGTCGGCGCGCTTCGCGGTGGGGAAGGCGTCCTCGATCCGCTCGAACGCGGCGGCGGGGGCGGACCGGGCGAGCCGCCGGTAGGACTCCTGGAACTCCGGGTCGAGCTGCTCGAAGCCGATGGAGTAGAGCATCCTGCGGCCGGTGGTCAGTTCGGCGAACCTCGCGCGCTCCCGCGCGCCGACGGGCCCGGCGGCGACCCCGGAGATCAGCGCCGCCTGCTGGCTCAGCAGCTCGCGGCTCCGTCCCACCAGGGTGACGGCCCGGACCTGGTCGATCAGGTCGATGTCGGCGGAGGTCCGCAGCTTCTCGTAGACGTCGAAGGCGAGCTGGATGACGGGGCTGTAGGCGTCGAGGGCGTCCAGCAGGGTGCTGGAGCGGCTGTCCACCCCGCTGCGGGCCTCGGTGAGCCGGTCCGCCGCGGCCAGCAGCCGGACGATCCGCTCCCACAGGGGGTCCGGGATGTCCGCCCGGCTCTCCGCGGCGAGCCGTTCGAGCTCCTCCCGCGCGGCGTTGGTCCGGGTCCGCTGGGCGTCGAGGGCGGAGCGCGAGCCGGAGGGGTCGCCCAGCAGGGTCAGGGAGAGCAGCCGCTCATGCTGGAGCGCGGTGGTGAACGCGCGGGTGGGGACGGTCACGTGGTCGTGGACCGCGCTGACGGCGAGGAGTTCCTGGCCGCTCCGCACGGTGATCGCCGCCGCGAACCCCCAGATCGTCACGAGTGAGACGAGAGGCACCAGGAGCAGGGCGAAGATCTTCGCCTTGATCGAATACTTGCGGCCGGCCATGGTACCTCGCATTGCGGATATGCGCGGTTAACAGTGGCGAAACCCTAGCAATGCCGACGAGATAGGACCAGAGACCCGTGCGATCGGCCGGAAGAAAGGGTTTGTGTCTCCGCGGTGATGCGGAACCCCGGGCCCTCCGGGCACGTCTGTAGTTGTCAGGAAGGGGAGGCGCCCATGATGAGGGTTGCGGAACTGGTCGAGTCGGAGCTGGCCCGCGCGGCGGAGGCGGTGCTGACCAGGGGCGGCGAGCTGGAACGCGCGGGGAGGGTGCAGCTGGTCAGGTTCGGCCCGCGGCTCATGACCGCCGAGGTGGACGACGGCGCCGCGTGCGTGGAGTTCCGCATCGCCGACGGCTCCCTGGAGTGGTACTGCACCTGCGCCGAGGGCCGCCGGGGCGTGTTCTGCGCCCACTGCGCGGCGACGGCTCAGTCGGTCAGGAGGAGGACGGACAAGAACGCCTCCTGCGGCGTGCCGTCGGTGACGGCCTCGGAGAGCACGGTCCGGATCGCGTCGTAGGACGGCCGGTGCGCGCCGCGCAGCACCGACGGCTCCGACCAGACCAGCACGTGCTCGCCCGGCGGCAGCCAGGACAGGTCGGTCAGGCAGTCGTACAGCGCGTCGAGGTTGTGCCCGAAGCGGCCGGGGAACGACAGCGCCTCGGCGATCGCGGTCATGGCCTCGGCCGAGGTGGTGACCGCCGAGCCGTCCAGCCGGTGCGGCGCGACGGCGCCGAGCATCTCCTCGTAAGCCGCCATCGGACCCCGCTCGAACATTCCCCTGGACGTCACCGGCCACCCCCGTACGTTCGCCCTCGCCCTGTCCCGGCAGGCTACCCAGCCGGGAGATCCCGACAAACGGGCAAAAGATTCACTTAACCGACTCTGTGCATATATTTGGGTGGACATCAGTGTCTGGTTGTCTGACAATCAGACCATGAAACTCGCCGTCGTCGGGGCCGCCGTCCTCTGGGGCACCGCAGGGACCGCCGGGCTCCTGGTCGCGGGCGTCGACCCGGTCTCCCTCGCCGCCGCCCGCCTGGTGGTCGGCGGGCTGGTGCTGGCCGCCGCCGCGGGCGCGGCCGTCCGGGTGCTGCCCCGCCGGGGCCTGCTCGCCGCGGCGGCGCTGGGCGTGGCCGCCTACCAGCTCTGCTACTTCGCCGCGGTCAGCCGCACCGGAGTGGCCATCGGCACCGTGGTCGCCATCGGCAGCGGCCCGGTCTTCACCGGACTGCTCTCCTGGCTGCTCGACCGGGTGCCGCCCACCCGGCGCTGGGCCGGGGCGACCGCGGCGGCGATCGCCGGCTGCGCCGTCCTGACCGGCGGGGGAGGCGAGGCCCGCGCGGACGGGATCCTGCTCGCGCTCCTCGGCGGCCTGATCTACGCCGGCTACTCGGTGGCCGCGGCCCGGGTGATCGGCACCGGAGCCTCCTCCGACGCGGTGATGGGCGCGATGTTCGGCGGGGCCGCGCTCGTCATGCTCCCGGTCCTGCTGCACACCGGGACCGGCTGGCTCGCCGATCCGCGCGGCCTGCTCACCGCGCTCTACCTGGGCTGCGCCACCACCGCGCTGGCCTACTTCCTGTACGGCAGGGGCCTGCGCACCACCCCGGTGGCGACCGCCGCCACCCTCGCCCTGGCCGAGCCCGCCGTCGCCACCCTGCTCGGCGTCGCCGTACTCGGCGAGACGCTGACCCCGGTCTCGGCCGCCGGGCTGCTGCTGCTCGGCGGGAGCCTGGTCGTGGTCGCCCTGCCCGGGAGGGAACCGGCAGAATCATTCGCGTGACCCTCCCCATCCGTCCCGTCTCCGCGGTCGCCGCGCTGGCCGACGCGCTCCGCGGCCGGGTGCTCTCCGGCGAGATCGCGCCGGGCACGGCCCTGCCCGAGCAGGAGCTCTCCGCGGTGTACGGCGTGGCCCGCCCGACCGTCCGCGAGGCGCTGGCGGTCCTGGTCCACGAAGGGCTGCTCCGCAGGGAGCGCAACCGCAGCGCCCAGGTGGCCGAGGTGACCGTCGCCGACCTCGACGACCTGATGTTCGTCCGGCGCCCGCTGGAGGACCTGATGGCCCGCTCGCTGGCCGGCCGGCGGGTGGCGGAGGCGGACGGGGCGCTGGCGCGGATGGCCGCGCTGCCCGGCGGCGCCCCCTGGTCCGACGTGGTCGCCGAGCACATGGCGCTGCACCAGGCGCTGATCGTCGCGGTGGGCAGCCCCCGCCTGGAGCGGCTCTACGCCACGCTGGCGGCCGAGACCAGGCTCGGCCTGGTCCGGCTCCGCGCGCTCTACGCCGACCGGGACATGCTGGTGGCCGAGCACCGGGAGCTGCTCGACGCCATCGCCCGGGGCCCGTCCGGAGAGGCCCGCCGCGCGGTCGCCGCCCATCTCGACCACGGCTGGGGCGAGCGCTGACCGTACGACTTGGGCGGTTCTATTGCACGACAAGCCCTCAAGTCGTCAGAATCGCGGCCATGCACGGCAATTCCATGCCGGATAACTACGTATACGTCACCGAAGAAGGCGTGACCCGCCACTACGCGGACGGCAGCGTCGACGCCCTCGCGTGGGAGGACGTCGTCGAGGTACGGGTCGTGGGGAACTCCCCGGGGGGCGGCGCGGGGACCCCCGCGGCCGGCACCGCGACCGGTGCCGCGGGTGACGCGGAAGCAGACGTCCTGTACATCCTTCTCGACCGTGAGGGCCAGGGCTGCGTCGTGCCCAGATCGGCCACCGACGGAGCCTTCCTCAGCAGGCTCCGCTATCTGCCGGACTTCGACCTCGACCGGCTCAGCGCGGCGATGGACGCCGCCCGCGGCTCCTCCGTCGTCGTCTGGCGCAGCCCCGATCCGCCCTCGGCGCTGCCGGACCTGGAGTACGACTAGCCTCTCCCGCGGCCGGACGGGAGGCCGCCCCGCCGGCCGGTCCGGCGCGGGCGGGGGCCGTCCGGTGAGGGGGCGGGAGAGGCCGCCCTCCGATCACCCGATGGATTCAGGTGATCTGGCGCGCATGTTTGGACCGTTCCGTCAAGGCGTGACGATGTGCTTATTTCGGCCAATAGTGGACAGCTGTCTCGTATTCCACTCGTGAACCTTGATCACTATCATTTCCACTGTTACTAACGCGCCTGATGCATTTGAGAAATCTGTAAACCACTGAGACTCGGTGCACGTCTTTTTCAGCGGTCGATGCTGGGGCAGTTGGGTGGGGTGGTATGCGGGTGGGGACAGAGGAGCCCGCCGTCGTGCTCCTCGATGGCGATGTGGCACGTTCCGCGCCGAGCATCTGGACGCGGTCCTATGCCCGGGTCCTGGTGGCCGGCGACCTTGCGTGCGCGGTGCTCGCGTGCGAGTCGGTGCTGGGCACCAGGCTCTGGTTCGGCGCCTACATCCCGGTGACGGAGGCGCTGCTGGGCCTGGGGCTCGCCCTGGCGTGGCCGCTGGCGATGGCCCTGGGCGGCGCCTACCGCCGGCGTGCGCACGGCGAGGGGACGGAGGAGTTCCGAGGGGTCTTCGAGGGAGGCGTCGGCCTCACGGCCGCCGTCGCGATCGGCGCTTACGCGACACAGACCAGCATCGCCAGGAGTTTCGTCATGGCGATGCTTCCCGCGGCCCTCATCCTCACGATTTTTTTCCGTTACCGCATGCGCAAGAGGCTGCACCGGCGGCGCGCCGCCGGAGAATACCTCCGCCACGTGGTCGCCGTCGGCCACCGGGAGTCGGTGCTCGACCTGGTGATCCAGCTGCGCAGGCAGCCGTACCACGGGATGACCGTGGTCGCCGCGTGCCTGCCGGAGGGGGCCGAGCGGAGGGACGTCGACGGGGTCCCGGTGCTCGGCGACTTCTCCGGGGTCCTCGAAGCGGTGACCAAGGCGCAGGCCGACGCCGTCGCCGTCCTGGCCTGCCCCGAGCTGGACGGCGCCGCGCTGCGCCGGCTCGCCTGGGATCTGGAGAACGACCGCACCGACCTGTTCGTGGCGCCCGCGCTGATGGACGTCGCGGGTCCGCGCGTCAGCATCCGCCCGGTGGCGGGGATGCCGCTGCTCCACGTCGAGCATCCCGAGTTCACCGGCACCAAATACTGGATGAAGTCCCTGTTCGACCGCTGCGGCGCCGGACTGGCCCTGCTCGTGCTGGCGGTGCCGATGCTGGTGATCGCGGTGCTGATCCGGTCGACCAGCCCGGGGCCGGCGCTGTTCCGGCAGACCCGGGTCGGAAAGGACGGCCGGGAGTTCGAGGTCGTCAAGTTCCGCACCATGGTCGTCGACGCAGAGCGCCTCAAGACGCAGCTCCAGGGCGAGAACGAGTTCGACGACGTGCTCTTCAAGATCCGCAACGATCCGCGGGTCACCCGGGTGGGGGCCTTCCTCCGCCGCTACTCCCTCGACGAGCTGCCCCAGCTCCTCAACGTGGTCCGCGGTGAGATGTCGCTGGTCGGGCCGCGCCCTCCGCTGCCCGCGGAGGTCGAGCAGTACGGCGCCGACGTCCGCCGCCGCCTGGTGGTCAAACCGGGCATGACCGGCCTGTGGCAGGTCAGCGGCCGCTCCGACCTGTCATGGGAGGAGTCGGTCCGGCTCGACCTGCGCTACGTCGAGAACTGGTCCCTCTTCCTGGACCTGCAGATCCTCTGGAAGACCTGGAGCGCCGTCGTCAGCGGAGAAGGGGCGTACTGAACGTGAAAGCACTCGTGCTGGCCGGCGGGTCGGGCACGCGGCTGAGGCCGATCACCCACACCTCCGCCAAGCAGCTCGTGCCGGTGGCCAACAAGCCCGTGCTCTTCTACGGGCTGGAGGCCATCGCCGCCGCGGGCGTCCGGGAGCTGGGCCTCGTGGTCGGCGACACCCACGCCGAGATCGAGGCGGCCGTCGGCGACGGCTCCGCGTTCGGGCTGCAGGTGACCTACCTGCGCCAGGAGGCTCCGCTCGGGCTCGCCCACGCGGTGCTGATCGCCCGCGACTACCTCGCCGACGACGACTTCGTCATGTACCTCGGCGACAACTTCATCGTCGGCGGCATCGACGGCATCGTGGAGCGGTTCGGCCGGGACCGCCCCGCCGCGCAGATCATGCTCACCCGGGTCGGCGACCCGCGGCAGTTCGGCGTCGCCGAGCTCGACGCCTCGGGGCGGGTGGTCGGGCTGGAGGAGAAGCCGGCCGAGCCCAAGAGCGACCTGGCGCTCGTCGGCGTCTACCTGTTCACCCCCGCCATCCACGAGGCGGTGGCCGAGCTCAAGCCCTCCTGGAGGGGAGAGCTGGAGATCACCGACGCGATCCAGTGGCTGATCGAGGAGGGCCTGAGGGTCGAGTCGGACGTCATCACCGGCTACTGGAAGGACACCGGCAACGTCGCCGACATGCTGGAGGTCAACCGGCTGGTCCTGGAGTCCCTGGAGACCCGGGTGGACGGCCGGGTGGACGGCGCCAGCGAGCTGATCGGCCGGGTGGTCGTCGAACCCGGCGCCGTGGTCGAGCGCTCCCGCATCGTCGGCCCGGCGGTCATCGGTCCCGGGGCACGGGTCTCCGGCAGCTACGTCGGCCCCTTCACCTCCATCGCCGCGGACTGCGTGGTCAGCGGCAGTGAGATCGAGTACTCGATCGTGCTGCCCAGGGCCTCGATCTCCGGAGTCTCCAGGATCGAGGCCTCGCTCATCGGCCACGACGTCGAGGTCACCCCCGCACCCGCCGCACCCCGAGCCCACCGCCTCGTGCTGGGCGATCACAGCAAGGTCCAGATCAGCTCATGACAGCGTCCACCCGGGAGCCCTCGCGGGTCCTCGTCACCGGCGGCGCCGGGTTCATCGGCTCCGCCTACACCCGCATGCTGGCGGCGGACGGGATCGCCGTGACGGTCCTCGACAAGCTCACCTACGCGGGCAACCCGGCGAACCTCGAAGGGGTCGCCCACACGTTCGTGCACGGCGACGTCTGCGATCCCGTGCTCCTGTCCCAGGTGGTCCCCGGCCACGACGCCGTCGTCAACTTCGCGGCCGAGTCCCATGTGGACCGGTCGATCGAGGGGGCCGCCGAGTTCGTGCGGACCAACGTCCTGGGCGTCCAGGCCCTCATGCAGGCCTGCCTGGACGCGGGGATCCCGCGCGTGGTGCAGGTCTCCACCGACGAGGTGTACGGGTCGATCGACTCCGGGTCGTGGAACGAGTTCGCGCCGCTGCGCCCGCGCTCGCCGTACGCGGCCTCGAAGGCGGGCGGGGACATGATCGCCCGGTCCTACGCGATCACCCACGGGCTCCCGGTCTCCATCACCCGCTGCGGCAACAACTACGGCCCCCGCCAGTACCCGGAGAAGGTGATCCCGCTCTTCGTCACCAACCTCCTGCAGGGGCGCAAGGTCCCGCTCTACGGGGACGGCGGCAACGTCCGCGACTGGGTCCACGTCGACGACCACTGCGCGGGCATCCGGCTGGTGGCCCGGATGGGCGAGCCGGGCGAGGTCTACCACATCGCCGGTACGGCGGAGCTGAGCAACGTGCGGCTCACCGAGCGGATCCTGGCGGCCTGCGGGGCCGGATGGGACATGGTCGAGCACGTCGAGGACCGCAAGGGGCACGACCGCCGCTACTCCCTGGACGACGCCAGACTGCGCGCGATGGGCTACGCGCCCAGGGTCGGCTTCGACCAGGGCCTGGCGGAGACCGTCCGCTGGTACGCGGAGAACCCGGACTGGTGGAAGGCGCTCCTGTGACGCGATGGCTGGTCACCGGCGCCCGGGGCATGCTCGGCACCGACCTGGTCGCCCTCCTGCGGCGGGAGGGCGAGCAGGTCGCGGCACTGGGCCGCGCCGAACTCGACGTGCGCGACGTGCGGGCGGTGGCGGAGGCCGTACGACTGCACAAGCCCGACGCGGTGGTCAACTGCGCGGGCTGGACGGCCGTGGACGACGCCGAGGCGCACGAGGCCGAGGCCCTCGCGGTCAACGGCCACGCCGTGCGGGCCCTGGCGGAGGGCTGCGCGGAGCTGGGCGCCCGGCTGGTGCAGGTCTCCACGGACTACGTCTTCGACGGCACCGCGCGGCGGCCGTACCGGGAGGACGACCCGACCGGCCCGGTCGGCGCCTACGGCCGGAGCAAGCTGGCCGGCGAGCGCGCGGCGCTGGAGCGCGACCACCTCGTGGTGCGCACGGCCTGGCTGTACGGCGCACACGGGGCGAACTTCGTCCGGACCATGATCCGGCTGGAGGCCGAGCGGGAGACCGTCTCCGTGGTGGACGACCAGCACGGGCAGCCGACCTGGACCGCCGACCTGGCGGCCGAGCTGGTCCGGCTGGTGCGCGCCGACGCGGCCCCCGGCGTGCACCACGCCGTCAACGCCGGCCGGACGACCTGGTACGGCCTGGCCCGCGAGGTCTTCACCCTGCTGGGCGCCGACCCGGAGCGGGTCCGGCCGGTCACGACCGCCGAGTTCCCGCGCCCGGCCCGGCGGCCCGCCTACAGCGTGCTCGGGCGCCGCACCGGGCCCGCCCTGCGGGACTGGCGGGACGCCCTTCACACGGCGTGGCCCTCGCTGACCGGAGGCGCCCCGTGATGCGCCCGCTCGTGGGCCAGGCAGGCGGCGTAGTCCGGGAGCAGCCCGGCGGCCCGCGCCTCCTCCAGCGTGGGGGCGGCGGCGTCCTTCTCCGAGAGCAGCGGCTCGCCCTCCAGCGGCCAGTCGATGCCGACGGCGGGGTCGAGCGGGTGGACACCGCGCTCGCGCCCCGGCGCGTACGGCTGCGAGCACGCGTACAGGACGGTCGCCCGGTCGCTGAGCGCGAGGAACGCGTGGCCGAGGCCCTCGGCGATGTAGAGGCCCCGGCGGGCCGAGTCGTCCAGGCGCACGGCCTCCCAGCGGCCGAAGGTCGGCGATCCGGTGCGGACGTCCACCACCACGTCGAGGATCGCGCCGGAGACGCACATGACGTACTTGGCCTGACCGGGCGGGACGTCCGCGAAGTGCACGCCGCGCAGCACGCCGCGCCCCGACACCGAGCAGTTGAGCTGCGCGAGGTCGAGCCGGTGGCCGGCGGCCAGGCGCAGGTCGGCCGCGCGGAACGCCTCGAGGAACGCGCCGCGGGAGTCCGCGTGGACGCGGGGGGTGTACTGCCAGGCTCCGTCGATGCTCAGGGGCTCCATGAGCCGAAGCATGCCATGACATCGAGGACCGGTTCAGCATTGTGATCATGAATTGTCCGGAAGGGATCTTTTCAGCATGACCGTGCAGCACAGGTGTAACGCCCGTCGTGATCCAGGCGAACTAGTAAGGCGTGTCGTGTCCGACGTGGTGACCAGGGCCTCGGTGACGGTCGCGTCCGGTGGCGGGGGAGTGCATCGATGACGAGCTGCCGGCTGTGCGGTTCGGCGAGGCTGGAGAGCGTCGTCGACCTGGGGGCGACCCCGCCCTGCGAGCTGTTCCTCACCGCGGAGCGGCTCGACCTGCCCGAGCCGACCTACCCGCTGCACCTGCGGGTGTGCACCGAGTGCCGGCTCGCGCAGATCCCGCCGCTGATCACGCCCGAGGACACCTTCACCGAGTACGCCTACTTCTCCTCCTACTCCACCTCCTGGGTGGAGCACGCCCGGGAGTTCGTCCGGGCGCGGGACCTGGCGCAGGACGCCTTCGTGGTCGAGGTCGCCAGCAACGACGGCTACCTGCTCCAGCACGTGGTCGGGCGGGGGATCCGCTGCCTGGGCATCGAGCCGTCCGCCAACGTCGGCCAGGCGGCCAGGGAGAAGGGGGTGCCGACCCTCACCGCCTTCCTCACCCCGGAGACCGGCGCGGCCGTGCGCGCCGAGCACGGCCCCGCGGACCTCGTCGTGGCCAACAACGTCTACGCGCACATCCCGGACATCGTGGGGTTCACCCGGGGACTGCGGGCCCTGGTGGCCGACGACGGCCTGGTCTCCGTCGAGGTCCAGCACCTGCTGACGCTGATGGAGCTGAACCAGTACGACACGATCTACCACGAGCACTTCCAGTACTACACGGTCGCCTCCGCGCAGCGGGCCCTGGCGAGCGGCGGGCTGACGCTGGTGGACGTGGAACTGCTGCCCACGCACGGCGGCTCGATCCGCCTGTGGGCCCGCCCCTCCGGCGAGCCCGGCCCGCGGGTGGCCGACGTCCTGGCCCGGGAGAAGGCCGCCGGGCTGCACGAGCTGTCCGGCTACACCGACTTCGCCGCCCGGGTGGCCAGGGTCCGCCGGGACCTGCTCCGCTTCCTCGTCGACGCCGCCGACCAGGGCAGGACGGTGGTCGGGTACGGCGCGCCCGGCAAGGGCAACACGCTGCTCAACCACTGCGGGATCCGCCCCGACCTGCTGGCCTACACCGTGGACCGCAACCCCTACAAGCACGGCAGGTTCACCCCCGGCACCCGGATCCCGATCCTGCCGCCCGAGCGGATCGCCGAGGACCGGCCCGACTACGTGCTGGTCCTGCCGTGGAACCTGCGCGAGGAGATCGTCGAGCAGCTGTCCTACGTCCGCGAGTGGGGGGGCCGGCTGGTCTTCCCGATCCCCAGCCTGGAGGTCGTCCCGTGAAGGTGGTCCTCTTCTGCGGCGGGTACGGCACGCGCATGCGCAGCGGCGCCCCCGGCGACCCGCCCAAGCCGATGCAACTCGTCGGCCCCCGGCCGCTGATCTGGCACGTCATGCGCTACTACGCGCACTACGGGCACACCGAGTTCATCCTCTGCCTGGGGTACGGCGCCGAGCACATCAAGGACTTCTTCCTGAACTACCGGGAGACCACGTCCAACGACTTCGTCATGCGCGGCGGCGCCGTCGAGCTGCTGTCCACCGACATCGCCGACTGGTCGATCTCGTTCGTCCAGACGGGCATCGAGTCGCCGATCGGGGAGCGGCTCCGCCGGGTCCGCGAGCACCTCGACGGCGACGAGCTGTTCCTGGCCAACTACGCCGACGTGCTCACCGACGCGCCGCTGCCCGACATGATCGAGCGGTTCGCCGCCTCCGGCGCGGGCGCGTCCATGGTGGTCGTCCCGCCGACCGACACCTTCCACTGCATCGAGGTCGGCGAGAACGGCTCGGTCGGCGGGATCACCCCGGTCAGCGAGATGCCGCTGTGGATCAACGGCGGCTACTTCGTGCTCCGCCAGGAGATCTTCGACCACATCCCGCCGGGCGGCGACCTGGTCGCCGACGGCTGCGCGGAGCTGGCCAAGGCGGGCCGGCTGCTGGCCTACCCGCACCGGGGCTTCTGGAAGCCCACCGACACCATCCGGGAGCGGGTCGCGCTCAACGAGGCCTACGCCCGCGGAGACCGGCCGTGGATGGTCTGGGAGCGCGAAGAACTGCAAGGCCCCCGCCGGCCGGTCCGGCAGGTGTCGTGACGATGCTCCGGCTGATTCCCGAGCGCTGCGCGGAGATCCTGCTGCTCGGCGCGCACTGCGACGACATCGCCATCGGGGCCGGCGGCGCCCTGCTGGAGATCTGCCGCGCCAACCCGGAGACGCGGGTCACGGCGCTCGTGCTCTCCGGCGGGGGCAGCGAGCGGGAGGACGAGGAACGGGCCGCGCTGGCCGCGTTCTGCCCCAAGGCGGACCTGGAGGTGACCGTCCTGGACGTCCCGGACGGGCGGCTGCCCGTCCACTGGGAGCGGGCCAAGCAGGCGGTGGAGGAGGTGCGGCGCCGGTGCGAGCCGGACGTGGTCCTCGCGCCCGCGCCGCACGACGCGCACCAGGACCACCGGGCCCTGGCCCGGCTGGTGCCCACCGCCTTCCGCGACCACCTGGTGCTGGGCTACGAGATCCTCAAGTGGGAGTCCGACCTGGCCCAGCCGAACGTCTTCGTCCCGCTGCCGGCGGAGGCGCTGGCGGAGAAATGGGCCCTGCTGCACGAGCACTACCCCTCGCAGCACGGCCGTACCTGGTTCGACGAGGAGGCCTTCCGCGGCCTGGCCAGGGTGCGCGGAGTGCAGTGCCAGAGCCGCTACGCCGAGGCGTTCCATTCGGCGAAGATCGTTTTCGGGTACTAAGGAGATGCTGTGCGTGTTCTCGTGACAGGTCATCAGGGCTATCTCGGCACGGCCATGGTCCCCGCCCTGCAGGCGGCGGGTCATGACGTGGTCGGCCTGGACTCAGGATTGTTCGCCGACTGCGCGCTGGGACCGGTCCCGGTGGAGCCGCCGGGGTTCCGGGTGGACCTGCGGGACGCCGGTCCCGAGCACGTCGCCGGGTTCGACGCGGTGATCCACCTGGCGGCGCTGTCCAACGACCCGCTCGGCGCGCTGGCGCCGGAACTGACCTATGACATCAACCACCACGCGTCCGTGCGGCTGGCCAAGCTGGCCCGGGACGCAGGGGTCAGGCGTTTCCTCTACGCCTCCACCTGCTCGGTCTACGGCGCCTCCGGAGGCGACGAACTGGTCGGCGAGGACGCGCCCCTGCGCCCGGTCACCCCCTACGCCGAGTCGAAGGTCCGCGTCGAGGACGACCTGTCGGGCCTGGCCGACGACGACTTCACACCCGTGTTCCTGCGCAACGCGACCGCCTTCGGCTTCTCCCCGCGGCCGCGGGTGGACATCGTGCTGAACAACCTGGTCGGCCACGCCCTGCTGACCGGGAAGGTGAAGGTGCTCTCCGACGGGACGCCGTGGCGGCCGCTCGTGCACGTCAACGACATCTCCGGCGCGTTCCTGCTGGCGCTGACCGCGCCGCGTGAGGCCGTGCACGCCAAGGCGTTCAACGTGGGCACCGAGCAGAACAACGTCACGGTGGCGGAGATCGCGGGGGAGGTCGTGGAGGCCGTGCCGGGCTCCGAGCTGCTGATCACCGGTGAGGCCGGGGGCGACCCGCGCTCGTACCGGGTGGACTTCTCCCGGCTGCGGGCCGCCTTACCCGACTACCAGGCGAGCTGGACGATCAAGGCGGGCGCGGTCGAGCTGATCGAGGCCTACCAGCGCCACGGCCTGACCGAGCCCGACTTCGCGCAGCGCTTCACCCGGCTCGCCTGGCTGGCCGGGCGCCGTGAGGCGGGCCTCATCGACGGGACACTGCGGGCGACATGACCGGTACGGGAGCGGGAGAGCGGATGCACGCCCTGGTACGGCGGCTGCATCCGCTCCACAGGAGCATGACCGGCGACGGCGTGCGGCAGACCCTGGAGATCATCGCGGAGGAGGTGCCGCTGACGGTCCACGAGGTGCCGACGGGGACACCGGTCCTGGACTGGCAGGTGCCCCGCGAGTGGAACATCAGGGACGCCTACCTCAAGAACCGGGCGGGCGAGCGGGTGGTGGACCTCGCCCGCAGCCCCCTGCACGTGGTGGGCTACAGCGTGCCGGTGTCGCGGACGATGACACTGGCCGAGCTCCGCGGGCACCTGCACACGCTGCCCGACCAGCCGGAGCTGGTGCCGTACCGGACCTCCTACTACGGCGACACGTGGGGTCTGTGCCTGAGCGAGAACACGCTGAGGGGGCTGCGCGAGGACGAGGAGTACGAGGTGCTCATCGACTCGACGCTGGCCGACGGGCACCTGACCTACGCCGAGCACGTGGTGGAGGGATCGGGCGCGGGCGAGGTGCTGATCGAGTGCCACACCTGCCACCCGGCGCTGGCCAGTGAGACGCTGGCGGGCATCGCCGTGGCGGTCGAACTGGCCCGCTCGCTGACCGCCCCGCGCCACACGTACCGGTTCGTGTTCGCGCCGGGCACGATCGGGTCGATCACGTGGTTGGCGCGCAACCGCGACCGGGTGGAGCACATCAGGCACGGGCTGGTGCTGGCGTGCGCCGGGGATCCCGGCGGGCTGACGTACAAGCGCAGCCGCAGAGGCGACGCCGGGGTGGACAGGGCGGCCGCGCACGTCGTGGCCGCCCGGGGCGGCACGGTCGTGGACTTCACCCCGTTCGGCTACGACGAGCGGCAGTTCTGCTCACCCGGGTTCGACCTGCCCGTCGGCCTGCTGACCCGCACGCCCAACGGGGCCTTCCCCGAATACCACACCTCCGCGGACGACCCGGGGTTCGTGACCGCCGAGGCGCTCGCCGACACGTTCACGGCCGTCCGCGAGATTGTCGAGGTCCTGGAGGAGAACCGCACCTACGTCAATCTCTCCCCCTACGGGGAGCCGCAGCTGGGCAGGAGGGGGCTCTACGGGACCCCGGGGCTCGACCAGATGGCGATCCTGTGGGTGCTCAACCTCTCCGACGGCACGCATGACCTGCTCGCGATAGCGCAACGTTCGGCGATCCCGTTCGCCGCGGTGGCGCAGGCAGCCCGCGCGCTGGCCGCCGCCGCTCTGATCAAGGAGGTGGGGACATGACCGCGTACAGGGTCGGCGACGTGGTGGAAGTGCTCAGTGTCCGGGAGATCCTGGCGACGCTGGACGAGGACGGCGAGCTGGACGGCCTGCCCTTCATGCCGGAGATGCTGGAGTTCTGCGGGCGGCGGCTCACCGTCGGCAAGGTGGCGCACAAGCTGTGCGACACCATCGAGCGCAGCGGGTTGCGGCGCATGCCCGACGCGGTGCATCTGACGGGCTCGCGGTGCGACGGGAGCGCGCACGGCGGCTGTCAGACGGCCTGCCTGCTGTACTGGAAGACCGCGTGGCTGAAGCGCGTGGAGAAGGGCCCGGGAGGAGACGCGCGGGACACGTTCCCGCCGGCCGGCCCGGGGCCCGTCGACGTGGAGGTCCTCAGCCGGAGGACCAGCCGGGAGCCGTTTTCCGATGGCTCGCCCCGCTACGCCTGCCAGGCGACGGAGATCCTGCGGGCCGCGCCGGAACGCCTGCCGGTCAAGGACCTGCGGCAGTACGCGTGGGACGTGCGCTCGGGCAACAACACCGTGGCCGAGACGGTGCGCGGTGTCCTCATCGCGCTGTTCGACAAGTTCCAGTACCTCAGCAGGCGGGTGCTGCCCCGATGGCTGCGGTTGCGGGGCGGGCGGCCGTGGGGCTTCCTGAAGGGCCGCGCCGTCGGCCCGACCCCGGTGGCCGCGCTCGACCTGAAGCCGGGCGAGATCGTCAGGATCCGCTCCAAGCGCGAGATCGAGCTGACGCTCAACGAGCGGCTGCAGAACCGGGGCATGGGGTTCGAGGACGGGCTCACCGCCTTCTGCGGCCGGACGGCGAGGGTCACCGGACGCGTGGAGCGGTGCATCGACGAGACCACCGGACGGATGCTGCAGATGAAGACCCCGTCCGTGGTGCTGGAGAACGTCGTCTGCCCCGGTACGAACAGCCTCAACTGCCCGCGGGGCCACCTGCCGTTCTGGCGGGAGATCTGGCTCGAGCGGGTCGAACAGACAAAGGAGTGAGGGATGCTGGTTTCCATAGGCCTTCCCGTGTACAACGGCGCCGACGTCATGGAGGGCGTGATCCGCTCGGTGCTCGCCCAGGAGCACGGGGACGTCGAGCTGGTCATCGCGGACAACGCCTCGACGGACGGCACCGAGGAGCTCTGCCGCGACCTGGCGGCCTCCGACAGCCGTATCGCCTACCACCGGCACGCCCAGAACCTGGGCATGCTCAAGAACTTCGAGTACGCGATCCAGGCGGCCAAGGGCGAGTACTTCCGGTGGATCGGCGACGACGACCGGCTCGACCCGACGTACGTGACCCGCTGCGTCAACGCCTTCCAGGCCGATCCCCGGCTGCTCCTGGTCACCACGCAGATCTCCTACACGGGGCCTGACGGGGTGGTGCGGACGCAGCCGTACGAGGAGTTCAAGCCCGGCTCCGGCCTGGGTTCTGACGACCCGGTCGAGCGGGTGGCGGAGATACTGCGGCTGCTCACCGAGACTTACCTGATCATCGATCCGCTCTACGGGATGGTCAGACGGGAGCCGATCGCGGCCATGCAGCGCCGCAACATGCCGCAGGAGGACCAGGTGTTCGCCACCCGCATGGCCATGGCGGGGCCGTGGGAGCACATCAACGAGGTGCTCGCACACCGGCACTGGGCGATCAAGTTCCGCGCGACGCTCGCCAGGCGCCTCGGCGTGCCGGCCTGGCAGGGGTACTGCTCGACGATCCTGCAGTGCCGCGAGACGGTCTACTGGGCGCAGGCCGCGGCCCGCGCGGGTGAGATCACTCCCGAGCAGGCCAGGCAGATCAGAGCCGCCGTGCGGGCGCTGTACGTACGCCGCCACCGACTGGCCGCGGTCCGCCGTGCCCGCAAGGCCGGCCGGCTGGTGCTCGGCCGGGCGCACTGACGCGCGGGCCCTATGTAACGGCTGTCCCTTCCGTGTCGATTCTCTCGGTACGGGTGGGTGACAGCCCTGTGAAGGACGGCGATGGCGCAACAGCAGGGCACAGGGCCGCTGGTGACAGATCAAGAGGGTGACGGCTCCGGCGCGCCCTCGATCGGCCGGCTGGCGGGCAGGGGGCTGCGGTGGGGGCTCCTGGGCACCCTGCTGACCAGGGCGGGCTCGTTCCTCATGGGCCTGGTGATGGCGCGCCTGCTCGGCTCGGAGGACTTCGGGCTCTACGCCGTCGCGCTGGCGGCGATGACGATCCTGATGACCGTCAAGGACCTCGGCATCATGGCCGCCGTCGTGCAGTGGCGGGGCAGGCTGGAGGACATCGCGCCGACGGCGACGGTCCTGTCGTTCATCTCCGCCATCGGGCTCTACCTGGTCTTCTTCACGGGTGCGCCGTACTTCGCCGCGCTGGCCGGGGCCGAGGAGGCGGCACCGGTGGTCCGGCTGCTCACCGCGGTCATCCTCGTGGAGGGGTTCACCGCGGTGCGGTCGGCGGCGCTGATGCGCCGCTTCGAGCAAGACAAGATCACCATGGCCGTCGGGGTGGGTTTCCTGGCCAACGGGACCATCGCGATCACCCTGGCCGCGCAGGGCGCGGGCGCGTTCAGCTTCGCCTGGGGGCAGGTGGCCGCCGCCGTGATCGCGGGATCGATCATGTTCAGGCAGGCCGGACTGCCCCTGCGGCTGGGACTGGACCGGGACGTCGCGGTGCGGCTGCTGAAGTTCGGCATCCCGTCGGCCGCCGCCATCGGTCTGGAGACCATGCTGATGAACGCCGGCTACCTGGTGGTCGGCAACATCATGGGACCGGTCTGGCTGGGGTACTTCCTGCTGGCCTTCAACGTGTCGAGCTGGGTGCCGGGCGTGATCGGCATGGCCGTGCGCTACGTGTCGATCCCCGGGTTCTCCCGGCTCTCGGAACAGGACCCGGACGCGTTCGCCGAGGGAGTGCGCCGGTCCGCGACGCTGCTGCTCAACGCCGTGCTGCCGGTCGCCATGGTGATGATCGTGCTGTCCCATCCGCTGATCGCCTTCCTCTACGGCGAGCAGTGGAACTACTCGGCGGGTGTGCTGCGCTTCCTGGCGGTGGTGATGGTGACCCGGATGCTGACGGCGTTCGCGCTCGACGTGCTCACCGGGCAGGGCAACACCAAGGCCGGGATGTGGATGAACGTCGGGCACGGCGTGCTGCTCATCCCCATACTGATCGTCGGGACCCGGTTCGACGGCATCCGCGGTGCGGCCGTCGGGCAGGCACTGGCCGGTGTGGTGGTGGCGCTGCCGATCGCGGCCTTCATGCTGCGGCGCTGCGGCGTGCCGATCCGGCCCATCGCCGTCTCGATGCTCCGCCCCCTGTGGGGATTCGGCTGCGGGCTCGCCGTGACCGCAGGGGTGAACTGGCTGGTGGCGGGGCCGGCCGTGGCCGAACTCGTGCTGGGGTCCGCCGCGGGGCTGGTCGTCTACGTGGTGTTGGTGGTGCCGCGCCGGCGATTAAGGGAGGTCTCCGGGCGGGCGGCCGGTCTCCTGAGCCGCCGTCTGCGACTCACCCGCGAGTGAGGCGTATGTCAGAGTAGGCGAAGAGAGCTGTTCTACGTTGCAGATCCTGCAATGGAATAGGCGGGGAAACATGGAGTTCTGGAATATCGTCATCGGTCTCCTGCGGCGGAAACTCGTCGCGACGCTGCTGATAGTGTTCCCGCTGACCGCCGCACTTGTGGCGTTCTTCCTGGTTCCCGCCCGATACACCGCTTCCAGCTTCATCGTGCTCACCACCTCGGCCACCGGGGAACTGCTCCCGCAGGACCCGAACAAGAAAGGTGCGCTGACCAACCCGCTGCTGGAGTTCAACGACGGGCTGCGCACCACCTCGGCCATTCTCATCAGCGCCCTGACCACGCCCCAGGTGCTGACCCAGCTCGGTGCGCCGCCGGAAGGCAACACCGAGCTCACCATCGACGACGGGCGCAGCAGCGACGTGCTGCTCCAACTCGGCGGCCCCTTCGTCTACATCGAGGTGGACGCCACGTCCGCGGCCAAGGCGGAGAAGGTGGTGAAGGACACCAGGGAGCGGGTCCGCGGCGAGCTGCACAAGCGGCAGGTGGCGCTGGGCGCGCCCGCGGCCACCTACATCTCGGCGGTGGACGTCATCCCGCCGACCATGGCGAAGCAGTCCCTGGCGAACAAGGCGCAGGCGACCGGCACGGTGCTCGTGACCGCCTTCCTCTGCCTGTTCGGTGCCGTGTACGCCAGGGAACGTTCCCGCATCGCGAAGGCCGCGCGAGGAGATGCCGCGCTTCCCGCCGGGGCGGTCCGGGCGCCCGAGCCCGAGGAGCGGCGGCCCGCCCCCGAATCCGCGCCGGTCGGGTCCGGCGCGGCGCCCGAACCCCCCACCGGGGCGCCCGGACCTCCGGCCGAGGCTCCGGAGCCCGCCGAGGTCCCGGAGCCCGCCGAGCACGAGGGCCGTCCCGAACCGGTCGGAGCGGCAGCGGAGGCGGGGCCCGCCGGGTTCGCCGAGACGACCGCGGAGGTCAGGATTCCCAGGCCCGCCGCGTCGCCGGAACCGGCCAAGCACGAGGAGCCCTACAGGCCCCCCGAGCCGGATCTGGACGACGACTCGATCACGGCCGTCTTCCCGGTCATCGTCATAGATGACCCGGCCGAGAACGTCAACGGCCAGGTCGAGTCGTCACCGGGGAAGTCCGGCTGAACCGGTTCTCAACGAGCGGCCACCTGCCGGCCGCGCTCGATGGCGGCCCGCCGGACCTCGGGGCCGGTGCCGGAGTGCGAGGAGATCATCAGGCCGATGGTGTCGGGGCCGAGCCGCTCGGCGAAGGCCAGCGCGTCCTCCATGGTCATCGGCGTGCGCTCGTAGTTGTTCAGGCACACCTCCGGACTGGTGGCGGGACGCTCCTGCTCGGGGAGGGCCTCGTCGGCGAAGACGCCGTACAGCATGAACTCGGAGATGTGCAGCTGCGAGGTGAAGACCTCCAGCCAGTGCCGGCCGGCCACCTCGCTGAGCCTGTTCTGCATGGCCGTGACGATCGCCGGGTCCCAGAAGAGCAGCGCGCCGACGTAGTCGGGCAGCGGAGGCGGAGGTGCGGGCGGCAGGCCGAGCAGCCGCCGGGAGACCTGGTGCCAGAGGACGTGCCGCTCCATCTCCTTCTTCACCCCGCCCTCCGCACGCGTCAGGCTCAACCTCCCGTCCTCGGTGAACGACTTGACCGAGACGGGACGGACCAGCACCACGTCGGAGTCGGCCATCAGCACCGTGTCGGCGTCCACGGCCGTGGCAGCGGCGATCTTGGCTGCCTGCTGCATGATCCAGCCGCGCACCGGCGGCCACGGCCGGGCACCGTTGATCCATACGCCGCCGCTGTTCAGCGGGAGCCGGACGTAGCGGCGGGGGATCAGCTCCGGATGGGTCCAGATGCGACAGCGCGGACCCTGGTAGCGGGCGAAGGAGGATCTGTGCGCCGCCGGGACTATCACGTGGTGGACCGTGTCGTCACCGGTGAACTCCAGCACCGATCTGTGCAGATCCGCGAACAGTTCCGCGTCGGGGCCGTAAGTCGGGGTGATGACAGCCAGTTCCGCCATGCCGGACTTCCAATCAGCGGGAGACAGGGATACAGCCGGCGCATCCTGATGCTCGGCACCTTATTTCGTATCGATCCAGGCCGGGGGGGATGTTACACGTGACTGCGTAACGCCCCATGATGGTTGAGCGATGACTTCTGAGGACGGGAGGGAAACGGATGGACTTCTGGGGGGCTGTCCTCGTCGTTTTCCGGCGATGGTATGTGTTCTTCCCCGCCCTCCTCCTCTCCATGGGCGGTGTGGTCGGGCTGTACATGACGGTTCCCGTGACATACACCTCCATGGCCGTCGTGGTGCTCACCGTGCCGCCGACCGGCGGGACGCAGCCGCTGGACGAGCAGTTTCCCAACTGGCCGAGCAATCCGCTGCTGAACTTCAACGACGGGCTCAACATGGCGGCCTCCATGGTCATCCACGCGGTCAACAGGCCCGAGGTCGCCGCCGAGCTGGGTGCCACCCCGGACGGGACGACGTACAAGGCCACTAACGGGGCCACCAACCCGGAGCTGCTGATGAACAGCCCCTTCGTGTTCATCGAGGGGGAGGCGGCCACCGCCGGGGAGGCGCGGGAGATCGTCCGGAAGGCCGCCGCCCGCGCCCGCGTGGAGCTGGACAACCGCCAGAAGCTGGTCAACGCGCCGCGCAGCACCTACATCACCATGGTCGACGTCATGCCGCCCACGACCCCGCTGAAGATGAGCGGCAGCCGGATGCGGGCGGTCGTGGTCGGCCTGGCCGTCGGCCTCATCATGACCCTGTTCCTGGTCTTCTCGGCGGAGAGCTTCGCCAACGCCCGCCAGGCCGGGAAGGCACGCCGGCCGCAGGCCCAGCGGCTGCCCGTCCCGGACGAACGGGAACGCTCCACGGCCCCCGCGCTGACCCGCTGAGCCGGCCATGACAGCGACCCCCGTGACAGCGACCCCCGTGACGGCGACCCCCGTGACGGCGACCGGCGTGACGGCGACCGGTGGCGGCCGCCGTGTGCTGCCCCGGCGCGCCGACGGCGCCACACTGGCCTGCTTCTACCTCGTCGCCCTGCTCCTGATCCCGGCCCGGCAGGTGCTGCGCGGACTGCCCATCTCGCTCACCGTTCACGACATCCTGGGCGGGGGCATCCTGCTGTGCTGGCTGCTGGCCCACTTCAGCACCCGCCTCGGCATCGCGAAGGGGCCGAACCCGATGCGGCGGGCCGTCTTCGTCTTCGCCACGGTGCTCCTGTTCTCCTACGGCTACACCTCCTTCCGCTACCTGCCGAACGACGAGCTCAACAGCTCCGACCACATGCTGATCGTGATGATCGGCTACATCGGGATCACCCTGGGCATCTGCGACGGAGTGCGCGGCAGGGAACGCCTCGACTTCGTCCTCAAGACCATCGCGGTCTCGGGCGCCATCGTCTCCGCCATCGGCGGGCTGCAGTTCCTGTTCGCGTTCGACCTGACCGAGTTCATGCGCGTGCCGCTCCTGCGTCCCACCACGGAGGAGGAACTGGAACGGATGATCGAACGCGGGTCACTGCGCCGGGTGGCCTCCACCACCGGCCACCCGATCGAGTTCGGCGTGGTGAGCGCGATGATCCTGCCCCTGGCCGTGCACTACGCCCACCGGGCGCGGGCGGCCGGTCGCGGAGCGGTGCGCTGGTGGGTGTGCGCGGGCCTGGTCGCCAGCGGGCTGATGTGGTCGGTCTCCCGTTCGGCCGTGCTGGCCGTGCTGGCCGCGGGCATCGTGCTGTTCCTCGGCTGGTCGAGACGGCGCAGGATCCAGGCGCTGATCGCCGTCGTGATCGCGCTGGCGGTGACCAGGGTGCTGGTGCCCGGCCTGCTGGGCGTGTTCTACGGGCTCTTCGCGAACGCCACCAATGACGAGAGCATCACCTACCGCACGCACGACTACGACAACGCGGTCGCGGAGATATCCCGGTATCCCTGGCTCGGCCGCGGAATCGGCACCTGGTACGCGCCCAAACACCAGATCTTCGACAACCAGTACATCCTGACGGCCGTCGAGAGCGGCATCATCGGCGTGGTCGTGTTCTTCGGCCTCTTCATCGTCGCCCAGTACGCCCTGATCCGGGTGCGGCTCATGTCCGCCGGGGACGAGCAGACCAAGGACCTCGCGCTGGCCCTCTCGGCCGCGCTGGTCATCCCGCTGCTCGGGTCGGCGACCTTCGACCTCCTGGCCTTCCCCATGGTCTCCGGTCTCAGCTTCGCCCTGCTGGGCGCGGTGGGCGCACTGCTGCGCGCCGTTCAGGAACGGCCCCGCACCGGTCTCACTGGGGAAGGTCCTTCATCCGCCGCGACGGCATGAGCAGCGCCTGGAGCGAGGCCTTGGCGGTGACCCGGCCCGCGGCCGCGCGCACCGCCGTACCCAGCACCATGGCCAGGTAGTACGCCGCGCCGGCCACCGGGCCCCTGCGCCGCCTGAACAGTTTGACCTTGTTCACCATGAGGAGCGCGGCCAGCGTCGGGTTGACGCCCGACTCGCCGCCGATGTGCTCCACCACCGAGGCCGGCTCGAACCAGAGCGCGTAGCCGTGATCGGCCGCCCGCAGCGCGTACTCCGTCTCCTCGCTGTAGAGCAGGAACGACTCGTCCCACGGGCCGACCTCGGCCAGTGCCACCGCCGAGATGAGCATGGCGGCGCCGGTCGCCCAGACGGCCGCGCCCGGTGCCTCGTACAGCCGGGCATCGGTGATCAGCTCGCCCAGCCTGCCGAGGCGGCCGGCCGCGTTCCCGCCGATGAGCGCCTCGGCCCAGGCCCTGCCCACGGTCGGCATGCGGCGCAGCGAGTGCTGCAGGGTGCCGTCGGGGTTGACGATGAGAGGGACCGCGATGCCGCGGCCGGGCCGGCGCAGCGCCGCCACGAGCGGGGCGAGCGAACCGGGCCGCAGGCGGCAGTCGGGATTGATCACGTAGACCGCGTCGCACTCGCCGTCGCCGATGGTGGCGACGGCCGCGTTGATCGCCGCGGAGTAGCCGGCGTTCCGGCCCACCTGGACGACGCGCACGGGCAGGGCGGTTCTGCTCTCCGCCACCCGCACCGAGTCGTCCTTGGAGGCGTTGTCGGCCACGATGACGCTGACCAGGTGGACGCCCTCGGCCCCCGCCGCGATGGAGTCCAGGCACTCGCCCAGCACCCCGGCGCTGTTGTAGGTGACGATCACGACGGCGATCCTGGCGGGGCCGCCGGAGCCCTCCTCAGGCAGCACGGAGATCCCGCCGGTGCTCATGTCTCCGGGCGGCGCTGCCGCCGCCCCGCGCCGTCAGCTTGGTACCCCTCGCCAATTCCCCGATGTCCCTGTCTCTCGTTCACGGCTCCGACTGCCTTATATCCGGTACGGCGGGCCGGTCGTTACAGACGGGGCCGGCCGCCTGGACCGGCCGTGCCTCCCGGTCGGAGCCCGGAGGTAACGGGCGCCCTCCGATGACCGATCTAACGGATAGGCCGTGATCGCTGGGGGGAGTGCGGACATCACCGAGAACGACATCCCGCGCGTACGGGTGGGCGCCGTCGACGTCATGGCCCTGACCGAGTCGCAGGTGGGTGAGCACGTGGCCGCCGAGTGGCGGCAGCGCCGGGGCGGTTCGATCGTCACCGCCAACGTCGACATCGCCCGCAAGGCCACCGCGGACCCCGCGCTCGCCGAGCTCGTCGCGGGCGCGGAGCTGGTGGTCGCCGACGGCATGCCGCTGGTGTGGGCGGCCCGGCTGTCCGGCACGCCGGTCCCCGCCCGGGTCACCGGCGCCTCCCTGGTCTTCAGCCTGAGCGAACTGGCCGCCAGGGAGGGCCGCACGGTGTTCCTGCTCGGCGGTGAGCCGGGCGTTCCCGATGGGGCGGGCCGGGTGCTCGCCGACCGCTACCCGGGGCTGAAAGTGGCCGGGACCCACTCGCCGCCCTTCGGATTCGATACCGACCAGGACGGCCTGCGGGAGGCCGTGGAGAAGGTTGCGGCCGCGGCCCCGGATCTCGTCTTCGTCGGCCTGGGATTCCCCAAGCAGGAGCGTTTCATCGCCGCGCTGCGTCCCCGGCTGCCGTCCGCATGGCATCTCGGCTGCGGCGCCGGCATCCCGATGGCCGCCGGGCAGTTCCAGCGCGCTCCCGCCGCGCTCCAGCGGGCCGGCGGCGAATGGCTGTACCGGCTCTGGCTGGAGCCGCGCCGTCTGGCAGGGCGCTACCTCCGCGACGACCTGCCCTTCGCGCTCAGGGTGCTCGCCGCGGCCGCCTGGAAGCGGCTGGCGGGCCGCGTTTCCTGACCTCTACCGAGATTGGTGACAGATGACCCGTCCCCCGCTGGCCGTCGTGCCCGGCCCCGCCACGCCGGAGGAGGCTCCGCCGCCGTCCGGCTACGTCTGCTTCTCGGCCCAGGACTGGTGGTACCACAACAGGGCGCACTCGGATTTCCAGCTCATGCGGCAGGTCGCCGGGCAGCGGAGGGTCCTGGTCGTCAACAGCATCGGTATGCGCATGCCGGTGCCCGGCCGCTCCACCCACGTGCTGCGGCGCATCTTCCGCAAGCTGCGCAGTGTGGCCAAGTTCGTCCGCCGGCCGTTCCCCGGCTTCTACGTGATGTCGCCGCTGCCGCTGCCGCTGTACGGCTCGCGGCTGGGCCGCAGGCTGGGAGCCGCCCTGGTGAGGGCCCAGGTCAGGGTGGTCTGCCTGGCGCTGGGGCTGCGCCGGCCGGTGATCGTGGCCACCCTTCCCACGGCCTGGGACGTGGTGCGGCCGATGCGCCGCCGCTGCCTGGTCTACAACCGCTCCGACCACCATTCGGCCTTCCCCGAGTCGGGCGGGACGTCGATCGCGGACATGGAGCGTGCGCTGCTGGAACGTGCCGACCATGTCGTATACGTCAGCAACACCCTGATGGCGCAGGAGCGCCCCATCACCGGAGAGCGGGCGTACTTCCTCGACCACGGCGTGGACCTGGACCACTTCACGCGCGTCCCCCCCGAGCGCCGGCCCGCGGACCTGCTGGCCGTACCGGGTCCGCGGATCGGCTTCTTCGGCGCGCTCGACGACTTCGTGGTCGACTTCGATCTGCTGGATCGGCTGGCCGAAGAGCTGCCCGAGGCGTCTTTGGTGCTGATCGGCGACGCCAACGGGCCGACCGAGCGGCTCACCCGGCATCGGAACGTGTACTGGCTCGGCTTCCGCCCTTATGAGCAGATTCCGGCCTACGGCTCCGGGTTCGACGTGGCGATCATGCCCTGGCTGGACAACGAATGGATCAGGAACAGCAACCCGATCAAGCTGAAGGAGTATCTCGCCCTCGGCCTGCCGGTGGTCAGCACGCCCTTCGGCGAGCTGGAGAGATACCCGGACCAGGTGATCACGGCTTCGGGGGCCGCCGACTTCGCCGAGGCGGTCAGGACGGCGCTGAAGGAGGGCGGGCCGCTGCCCGCCGAGGAACTGCGTTCCTCGGTGGCGGACGCGGCCTGGTCGGTCCGCGCGGCCGATCTCATGCGGCTGGTCGAATGAGACCATGGCTACGACGTCACCCCAGAGCGCTCCCGGGAGGGACATGGTCCGGAGCCGAAGCAAGAAGTGGTACCTGCAGGTGTTCGCGGTCGTCATCGCACTCGCGGTGGGATGGGTGACCCTGAGCACCGGTTCCTCGGGGACGGATCAGCCCTCCAGGGTCGAGTGGGAGGGCGGCCCCGCCTACTACCGGGCCTACCCCGCCGCCGACGCCGCAGGCTGGAGCAAGGACACCTTCTTCCCCATCGGAGTCTGGTTCGAGTCGGTCGTGGAGGAGAAGGACGTCCTCGTCGACAAGGAGGCGGGTCTCAACACCTACTTCGCGCTCACCGACAACAGCGACGCCGGTTTCATCAGGAAACACGGCATGTGGGCCATCACCGGCAAGCCCCTGGACGGAGCGGGCGCGGAGACGGTCGGGTGGCTGATCTCGGACGAGCCGGACATGTGGGCCGGGGCCGGGGACAACAAGTGGACGGGGAAGAACCAGGGTGAGGGCGAGCCGTGCGAACCGGCGCAGACGCCCTGCGGCTACACCGTGATGCGCGAGCTGAAGGACCGGCTGCCCAAGGGCGACGGCCGCATGTACTACGCCAACTACGGCAAGGGCGTGGCGATGTGGGAGACGGAGGCGGAGGCCGAGAAGTTCGTCAACGGGTACACCGACATCATGTCGACGGACCTGTACTGGTACAGCGACCCGTTCATCTGCGAGGAGGCCGAGCGCTTCCTGCAGTTGCCGCGTACCCGGTGCCCGCGCGCCGCGGGCTACGGCCTGCTCATGGACAAGGAGCGCAAGCTGGACGGCCGGGACGGCAAGCGCCAGCCGATCTACGCGTTCGTCGAGGTCGGCTGGCCGATGGAGGACGGCAGGGCGATCGAGCCCGAGCAGGTCCGGGGCGCGGTGATGCAGTCGCTCATCCACGAGGCGAGGGGCATCATCTACTTCAACCACAACTTCGGCGGCCCCTGCATCAGCCAGCACGTGCTGCGCGACTGCTACCCGGAGACCCGGGCCGCGGTGACCGAGGTGAACAGGCAGATCACCCGGCTGGCCCCGGTGCTCAACACGCAGTCGTACGTCCACGGCTTCGGCACGGGCCTCGACACGATGCTGAAGGAGCGCGACGGCTCGTACTACGTGTTCGCCATGATCGGCCAGGGTACGGAGCCGGGGCCGCGCACGCTGACCCTGCCGTCCCGGATCGCCTCGGCGGGCAGCGTGGAGGTGCTCTTCGAGAACCGGACCGTGCCGGTGGAGGGCGGGCGGTTCGAGGACACCTTCGCCTCCGAGCACACCGCGCACATCTACAAGATCACGCCGTGAGTCTCCGGTGCCGGGCCGCTCGGCGGCCCGGCACCGCGGGACGTCAGCCGATGCGCCAGGTGTCCCCGGACAGGAGCAGGCCGTCGAGATCGCCGGGGCCGCCCTGCGCGACGGCCTCCTCCAGCTGCGCCGCCATCAGCTCGTCGTAGGACGGGCGGTCGACGCTGCGGAAGATCCCGATCGGGACGTGCTCGAAGGCGGGCTCGTCCAGCCGGGAGAGCGCGAAGGCCAGCGACGGGTCGGCGCGGTGCGCGTCGTGCACGAGGATCTCGTCCTCGGCCACCGACGCCCGGTCGACGACCTCGATGCCGCCGTCGGCCGCGCGCCGTACCGCCTTGGAGGCCGAGACGATCGGCCGGCCGTGCTCCAGGCGCAGCGTGATGTCGTCGCGCTGCTCGGGGTCCTTGAGCTGGTCGAAGGCGCCGTCGTTGAAGATGTTGCAGTTCTGGTAGATCTCCACCAGCGAGGTGCCGTTGTGCTCGGCGGCCTCGCGCAGCACCGACTGCAGGTGCTTGCGGTCGGAGTCGATGGTCCTGGCCACGAAGGAGGCCTCGGCGCCGATCGCCAGCGAGATCGGGTTGAACGGCTTGTCCAGCGAGCCCATCGGGGTGGACTTCGTGATCTTGCCGACCTCGGAGGTCGGGGAGTACTGGCCCTTGGTCAGGCCGTAGATCCTGTTGTTGAACAGCAGGATGTTCAGGTTGACGTTGCGGCGCAGGGCGTGGATCAGGTGGTTGCCGCCGATGGAGAGCGAGTCGCCGTCACCGGTGATCACCCACACGCTCAGGTCGGGGCGGGAGGCGGCCAGGCCGGTGGCGATCGCCGGGGCGCGGCCGTGGATGGAGTGGAACCCGTAGGTGTTCATGTAGTACGGGAACCGGGAGGAGCAGCCGATGCCCGAGACGAACACCATGTTCTCGCGCTTGAGGCCGAGCTCCGGGACGAAGGACTGGACCGCGGCGAGGATCGCGTAGTCACCGCAGCCCGGGCACCAGCGCACCTCCTGGTCGCTCTTGTAGTCCTTCATGGACTGCTTGACGTCGGACTTGGGGACCAGGGACAGGCCCCGGCCGTTCAGAAGCTCACTCACTGTCGATCACGTCCTGGATCACGCCGGCCAGCTCCTCGGCCTTGAACGGCAAGCCGCGCACGCGGTTGTAGCTGATGATGTCGACCAGGAAGCGGGCGCGCAGCAGCAGCGCCAGCTGGCCGAGGTTGATCTCCGGGAGCAGCACCTTGTCGTAGGACTTCAGCACCTCGCCGGTGTTGGCGGGCAGCGGGCTGAGGTGCCGCAGGTGCGCCTGGGCGACCTTCCCGCCCGAGGCGCGGATGCGCCGTACGGCCGCCGCGATCGGGCCGTAGGTCGAGCCCCAGCCCAGCACGAGCACGCGGGTCCCGCCGCCGGGGCCGTCCGGGTCGTCGACCTCCAGCGCCGGGATGTCCTTGGCGATCCCGTCGATCTTGGCCTGGCGGAGCCGGACCATGCGGTCGTGGTTGTCGGGGTCGTAGGAGATGTTGCCGGTGCCGTCGGCCTTCTCGATGCCGCCGATGCGGTGCTCCAGGCCCGCGGTGCCCGGGACGGCCCAGGGGCGGGCCAGGGTCTCGGGGTCGCGGAGGTACGGCAGGAAGGCCTCGCCGTCGTTCGGCCCGGCGGCGAACTCGGTGGAGATGTCCGGCAGGTCGGCGGCGGCGGGCACCTTCCACGGCTCGGAGCCGTTGGCGAGGTAGCCGTCGGAGAGCAGCATGACCGGCGTGCGGTACTTCACCGCGAGCCGGGCCGCCTCGACCGCCGCGTCGAAGCAGTCGCTCGGCGACATCGGCGCGACGACCGGGAGCGGCGACTCGCCGTTGCGGCCGTACAGAGCCATCAGCAGGTCGGTCTGCTCGGTCTTGGTCGGCATGCCGGTCGACGGGCCCGAGCGCTGCACGTCCACCACGATCAGCGGCAGCTCGGTCATCACGGCCAGGCCGACGGTCTCGGCCTTCAGCGCCACGCCGGGGCCGGAGGTCGTGGTGACGCCCAGCGCCCCGCCGAAGGAGGCGCCGAGCGCCGCGCCGACGCCCGCGATCTCGTCCTCCGCCTGGAAGGTGCGGATGCCGAACCGCTTGTGCTTGGAGAGCTCGTGCAGGATGTCGGAGGCAGGCGTGATCGGGTAGGAGCCGAGGAACAGCGGGAGCCTCGCCTGCACGCTCGCGGCGATCAGGCCGTAGGCGAGAGCCTGGTTGCCGGAGATGTTGCGGTAGACGCCGGCGGGCAGCTTGGCGGGCTTGACCTCGTAGGAGACCGAGAAGGACTCGGTGGTCTCGCCGTAGTTCCAGCCCGCGGTGAAGGCCGCGATGTTGGCCTTGGCGATGTCGGGCTTCTTGGCGAACTTGGTCTCCAGGAAGGAGACCGTCGCCTCGGTCGGCCGGTGGTAGAGCCAGCTCAGCAGGCCGAGGGCGAACATGTTCTTGGAGCGCTCGGCGTCCTTCTTGGACAGCTCGAAGCCCTCCAGGGCCTTGACCGTCAGCGAGGTGAGCGGCACCGCGTGGACCCGCCACTCGGCGAGCGAGCCGTCCTCCAGCGGGCTGGCGTCGTAGCCGACCTTCTGCAGGTTGCGCTTGGTGAACTCGTCGGTGTTGGCGATGATGTCGGCCCCGCGCGGCAGGTCGCCCAGGTTCGCCTTGAGCGCGGCGGGGTTCATCGCGACCAGGACGTTGGGGGCGTCGCCGGGGGTGAGGATGTCGTGGTCGGCGAAGTGCAGCTGGAAGCTCGACACGCCCGGCAGGGTGCCTGCGGGGGCGCGGATCTCGGCCGGGAAGTTGGGCAGGGTGGACAGGTCGTTGCCGAACTCCGCCGTTCCCGCCGTGAAGCGATCACCCGTCAGCTGCATGCCGTCGCCGGAGTCGCCGGCGAAGCGGATGATCACGCGGTCGAGTTGCTGAACCTGCTTGGTCACAGCTCAGTCCTCCTCGACGCGCAAGGGCGCCGTTGCTGATGGCATGTTCTTCATTTCCATGCTAGATCCCTCGGGGTCACGCGGTGGTCTATCGCGTTCCACTCGGCGGAGGAGTGTGACGTATGTCGCATATCCTCGGCGGGCCGCAGCGGTGGGGCGTGGGGGCGCGGGCGTCGTGCTCGTGGCGCGGGGAGGCCACGGGGGGTCACGATCGCGGACGGTGAGCCCGACACAGCCCGGCGGCGAGCCGGCACAGATCCACGTGCAGACGGCCGAAGAGGACAGTTGGGGTCACAGTGCCCAACTATATGTCCCGCAGCACGCCCGCCCTCATCCCCTCCGGCTATGGGGCCATAGTCCCCGGCTATGACACGGCCTTCGGCTGTGACACGGCCTCCCGCGGCGGTCCCGCCGTCCCGCACGGCCGGCCGCCCTACCGCGCCGGGGTCGGGCCGGAGTCGTAGATCGTCCCCGGCTGCATCCCGGCGGAGCCGTACAGCTCCGGCACCGTGACGAAGGTGTAGCCCCGGGCCGAGAGGGTCCGCAGGATCTCGGGGGTCGCCTCGACGGTCGGGCGGTGCACGTCGTGCATCAGGATGATCGCCCCCTGGCCCGCCCCGGAGACGGCCGCGCGGGCGATGGCCCCGGGGTCGGAGGTCTTCAGGTCCGCCGTGTCGGCGCTCCAGCGGACCACCGACAGGCCCAGCCTGCGGGCGACGTCGGTGACGTCCCGGTCGACGGCGCCGTACGGCGGGCGCATCAGGGCCGGGGTCTGCCCGGTGGCCCGGGCGACCGCCTGCTGCGCCCGGGTGAGCTGGTGGGCGATCTTGCTGGTGGACAGCGAGGTGAGGGAGCGGTGGGACCAGGTGTGGCCGCCCACCAGGTGGCCCTCCTCGCTCATCCGGCGGAGCAGTTCGGGGCGTGCGTAGGCGTTCGAGCCGAGGGTGAAGAAGGTGGCCCGCGCCCCGTACCGGTTCAGGACGTCCAGCAGCCTCCCGGTGTCGGGGCCGGGTCCGTCGTCGTAGGTCAGCGCCACGCACCTGGCCTTCGCGCAGTCCACGGTGCCGGCCTTCGTGCTCCTGGCCTCGGGGCCGCCGGACGCCGCCGCCCCGATCGTCTCCGCGGAGGAGACCGGGGCCGTCGCCGCCCGCACCGAGGTGGCCGCCCGGCGCGCCCGCTCCCCGGAGGGGGAGAGCAGGTCCGTCACGCGCTCCGCCGGTACGGCCACCGCCACCCGGCCGAGCGACCCGGCCGCCACCTGGTAGTCGTCGAACTCCACGACGAGGTCGCCGTGGCGGTTGAAGGCGAGGGAGTCGAAGAGCCGCTCGTCCGCCCGGACGGCGTCGACGTCCACGCCGGTCCGCCGGCCGGTCAGCTCCTGGCGGGCGAGGGAGGCCAGCACGGTCAGCGCCGAGCGGTCCTTGAGCAGGCCGGCGGAGTCCATGGCGCGCTTCTCCACCCGGTCGTACCAGACCGTGGTCCTGGAGTTGGCCCAGCCGGTGCCGGCGAACTCGCCGATGCCCAGCCGTACCCCGACGACCTGGTCGGAGGCGGCGGTGAGCTGCCAGTCCACGTTGAGCTCGGGGGAGGCGGTGGCGACGGAGGCGGCGGTGTCGCTGCGGAAGCGGCCGAGCCGCGCCGAGACCACCTCGTGGAGCTTCGCGGTGAGCTGCGGGGCGTCGTCCAGCACGGGGTAGGCGGCATGCGCGCGGCGGTCGCCGGAGTCGCCCTCGGTGAGGGTCTTCGTGCTCAGTCCCCGGACCAGGGAGGGGTCCACGTACTCGATCAGCGTGGGCTCCGAGGGGAGGAGCTTCTCCGCCGCGATGGAGCTGGTGGCCGCGCCGCAACCGATCATGGTCGCGGTGAGCAGCGTGATTCCTCCGGCGAATCGCAGTTTGCGCATGAATGTCACGTTAGACGGAGAGTAACCCGCTTTACCCTCTCTTGGGGTTACCGGGAAAGAGGCTTTGTCGAATCCGGGTTTGGCCACTCCGGAACGTGACGGAGCCTGCGGCGACAGTCATCGGAGAACGCCGGCATGCGGAGATCGCTGTCGCCCGGAGAGTGGAATCCCCGTCCTCGATGAACGGGCGTACCGGGATCTCCGGCGGGATCCACCTGATCCGAGCGGTTGCAGCGGCGCCTCCACGAGCTCGTGCCCCGGTCCTGTGAAGGGAGGCGGTCCGCGGTTACGATCGGTCCGTGGACGGATACTTCGATCGCTACGCCGTGGTCGCGGTGCTCCTCGCGATCGGGATCGCCGTCGTCGCGGGGGGCCTGTTCGTCAACCGGCTGCTCCGCCCGGACCGGCCGACGCCCGAGAAGCTGACCACCTACGAGTGCGGCGTCGACCCCGTGGGCGACGGCTGGGCCCAGTCGCAGGTCCGCTACTACGTGTTCGCCTACCTCTACGTGGTGTTCGCGGTGGACGCGGTCTTCCTCTTCCCCTGGGCGACGGTCTTCGCCGCGCCCGGCTTCGGGATGACCACCCTGGTGGAGATGTTCGTCTTCCTGGGCTTCATCGCGCTGGGAATCCTCTACGCCTGGCGCAAGCGCGTACTCGCCTGGACGTGATCGGCGAGGGAGAATGCGTGACATGGCGGATCTCCCGATGCCCACCCTGGGGCCGGTCGCGCGGCTGGCCCCCAAACCCATGCGCTTCATCCTCAACTGGGGGCGGCGCTACTCGCTCTGGGCGTTCAACTTCGGCCTGGCCTGCTGCGCGATCGAGTTCATCGCGACCACGATGAGCCGGCACGACTTCATCAGGTTCGGCGTGATCCCGTTCGCGAACGGCCCGCGGCAGGCCGACCTGATGATCGTATCGGGCACGGTGACCGACAAGATGGCCCCGGCGGTGAAGCGGCTCTACGAGCAGATGCCCGACCCGAAGTACGTGATCTCCTTCGGCGCCTGCTCCAACACCGGAGGGCCGTACTGGGACTCCTACTGCGTCACCAAGGGCGTCGACCAGATCATCCCGGTGGACGTCTACGTCCCCGGCTGCCCGCCCCGGCCGGAGGCCCTGCTCCACGGCATCATGAAGCTCCAGGAGAAGATCGCCGCCGAGTCGCTCGCCGACCGCTACGGCCCCTCCCGGCAGGAGCCGGGCGCGTGAGCGGGCCGGACGCGAGCCCCGGGCCTCCGGAGGAGGAGACCGCATGAACTTCCCCGCCGAGCGGTACGGCTCCCGCGTGCAGCTCTCGGAGTCCTTCGGCGAGACCACCGCGGACGTGGCGGCCGGAGACTGGCTGGAGGTGCTGGCGGCCGCGCGGGACGCGGGCTACGCGTTCCTCGACTGGCTGACCGGCGTCGACGATCCGCCGGACGGGTTCCGCGTCGTCGCGCACCTCTACGACCCGGTGGAGCGCGCCCGGCTGCTGCTGCGCACCCGCGTGCCGCGCGCCGACCCCCGCCTGCCCAGCGCGGTCGGGGTGTTCCGGGGCGCGAACTGGCACGAGCGGGAGACCTTCGAGATGTTCGGCGTGGTCTTCGAGGGGCACCCGAACCTGGTCCCGCTGCTGCTGCCCGAGGGCTTCGAGGGCTTCCCGCTCCGCAAGGACTTCGTGCTCGCCTCGCGGGTCGCCAAGGCCTGGCCGGGAGCCAAGGAACCCGGTGAGTCGGACCACGGCTCGCCGAGCCGCCGCAAGACGCTCCCGCCGGGCGTTCCGGCCGACTGGGGCCGTGAGGCCCCCGATGCCCCGTGACCGCCGAGCCCGGCCGTGCCGTGACGGCTTCCCGATGGAGGCAGGATGCCTGAGGTGCTCGACGTCGCCGTCCGGCTCGTCGCGATCGTCGCGGCCTTCCTCGTGCTGCCGCTGGTCGCCGGGCAGATGGAGCACAAGGCCATGGCCCACATGCAGGCCCGGCTCGGCCCGATGTACGCCGGAGGCTTCCACGGCTGGGCCCAGCTGATCGCCGACGGGGTCAAGTTCGTCCAGAAGGAGGACGTGATCCCGGCCGCCGCCGACCGCCGGGTCTTCGGCCTGGCTCCCGGCGTGGCGCTGGTGCCGTACCTGGTGGTGATGGTCGTCATCCCGGTCGGGCCCGGCCTGGTCGGGGTGGACCTGGACGCCGGGTTGTTCTTCGTGCTCGCGGTGATGGGCGTCGGGGTGCTCGGCTCGATCATGGCCGGCTGGTCCTCCGGGAACAAGTACTCCCTGATGGGCGGGATGCGCTCGGCCGCCCAGCTGATGTCCTACGAGCTCCCGCTGGTGCTGGCGGCCTCCAGCGTCGCGATGGCGGCGGGCACGCTCTCCCTGCCGGGCATCGTGGAGGCCTGGCAGTGGTGGTGGCTGCCCTGGCAGGCGATCGGCGGGGTGGTGTTCTTCACGGCGGGCCTGGCCGAGCTGCGCCGTCCGCCGTTCGACATGCCGCTCGCCGAGTCCGAGATCATCATGGGGCCCATGACGGAGTACACCGGGATCCGGTTCGCCTTCTTCCTGCTGGCCGAGTACGCCGGGATCATCGTGCTCTCCGCGCTGACCGGCGTGCTCTTCCTGGGCGGCTGGCACGGGCCGCTGCTGCCCGGGCCCGTGTGGATGCTCCTCAAGGTGTTCGCGCTGGTGTTCGTGGTGATCTGGCTCCGGGTGAGCTATCCCCGGCTCCGCGAGGACCAGCTCCAGAAGCTCGCCTGGGCCGGGCTGGTCCCGCTGGCGCTGGTCCAGCTCGCGCTCACCGGGGTCGTCAAGGTCCTCGCCGTGTGATCCGTCTCCCGGGCGGGGAGCCCCTCCGCCCGGGGCGGGTCACTGGACGATCCGCAGCATGATGTCGGCGGCCGTCGGCCGGTTGGCGGGTGCCTTCTCCAGGCAGGCGCCGGCCAGCGGGCGCAGCGAGGCCGGCAGCGGCGACAGGTCGGGCTGGTGGTTGATCACCCGGTTGAGGATGGCGGGGATGGTGTCCGAGCCGAAGGCGACGCGGCCCGAGGCGGCGAAGATCATGGTGGACGCCCAGCTGAACACGTCGGACTCCGGGCCGACGTGCCCTCCGGCGAGCTGCTCGGGGGACATGTAGGCGGGGGTGCCCATGACGCTGGAGGTCGCGGTGACCTGGTCGAGGGCGCGGGCGATGCCGAAGTCGATCACGCGGGGCCCGTCGGAGCCGATCAGCACGTTGGCCGGCTTGAAGTCGCGGTGCACGACGCCGGCCTTGTGGATGGCGGCCAGCGCCCCGGCCGTGGCCAGGGCCAGCCGGGTCAGCCCGTCCCCGTCCCGGGGGCCCTTGTCGCGCACGAGCTGCTCCAGGGAGACCCCGTCCACGTACTCGCTGACGACGTAGGCCTGGTCGTCGTTGATGTTGACGTCCAGCACCCGGGCGGTGGAGAACGTCGCGACCTTGCGCGTCGCCTCGACCTCCCGCAGGAACCGGTCGCGGGCGGCCCTGTCCCCGATGAAACGCTCGTGCAGGACCTTGATCGCCACCTTCCGCCCCTGCGGGGTGAGGGCCAGGTGGACTGTTCCCTGGCCGCCGCGGCCGAGGACGTCGATCACCCGGTACGGCCCGATCCACTCCTGGGGCCGGTCGGACTGCGCGAACTGCATGTGCGTCAGGGGAGGCTGGTCGCTGTGCAGCGTGTTCTTCAGGTAAGGGGGCTGGGTGGAGTGCGGGACGGGGGTGTACTGCGCGGAGGGCGGGCCGTACTGCGGATGCGCGGACTGGGCGGGCGGAGCCGGAGCCGGGTGCAGGTACAGCCCGGCGGGCGGGGGCACCGGGGCGTGGTAGGGCTGCGGTCCTGAGGAGGGCTGCGCCCGGAAGACCGCGGTCCGGATGATCAGGGCGTGGGTCATCCCGCCGAGCCAGCTGCCGAGCAACCCGATCGTGAGCAGGACGTCCAGCCAGGTCGGGATCAGATCGGAGTCCCCGTACGTGCCCGCCCCGATGACGAACACGCCCATCCCGAGGGTGTACAGGGCGGTCGCGAAGACGAGCGGCACGCTCCGCAGCCGCCGGGCGGCGAACCCCATGATGAACGGCGTTCCGAAGCCGCAGGTGAACAGGGGGATCAGCGCCCACAGCACGGTCAGGCCCGTGTTGGAGGGGGAGGGCTGCGGCCCGTGCGGCTGCTGCGGGTGGTGCGGGTGCCAGGTGGGGCCGTACTGCTGGGACATGGCGCGAACAATACGTACATCTGAAGACTCTTGCAGTCCCCTTGCCGATGGATTTCCGCGACGTGGCGCGGAAGTCGAACACACAGACTGTGGATAACCGCTGTGGATAACCGGCGGAGTCCGGGGATGACGTCCTCCCTCGGACTGCCGCATTCCCGAGCGGCGTGCCGTACGTCATGATGTTGAAGTGGCGCGGATACCAGGAGTGGGACTGGCGAAGGGACTGTCGATCACCCTTCGCCACATGCTGAGCAGATCGGTGACCCAGCAGTATCCCGAGGTGCGGCCGGACCTGCCCGCCCGGAGCCGGGGGGTGATCGCGCTGGTCGAGGAGAACTGCACGGTGTGCATGCTCTGCGCCCGCGAGTGTCCCGACTGGTGCATCTACATCGACTCGCACAAGGAGACGCTCCCCGCCCCGGAGGGCGGGCGCCCGCGGGCCCGGAACGTGCTGGACCGCTTCGCGATCGACTTCTCGCTCTGCATGTACTGCGGGATCTGCATCGAGGTCTGCCCCTTCGACGCGCTGTTCTGGTCCCCGGAGTTCGAGTACGCCGAGGGCGACATCCGCAACCTCGTCCACGAGAAGGACCGCCTGGCGGCCTGGGTCCAGACCGTCCCCCCGCCCCCGGCGCACGAGCCCAACGCCGACCCGCCCAAGGAACTCGCCGCCGCATCCCGCCCCGCCCGTCCCGACACCCCCCGCCCCGCCCGGGCCCGTCCCGCCTCAGGCGAGGCGGGAGCCGTACGGCCGGGCGGGCCCGAGCAGCCGGGCGCCGGGGAGCGGGGAGCCGCCACCGGGGTGCAGGAGGCCGGGGGCGCGGAGGCCGGGGGCGCGGTCGCGGGTGAGCCGGGCGGTGGTGAGCCGGGCGGTGGTGAGCCGGGCGGTGGTGAGCCGGGCGGTGAGCCGGGTGCCGGGCGGTCCGCCGCCGGCGGGCCGGGCGGCGGCGAAGGGGCCGCCGGGAGCAGGCCCGCGAGGCCGGAGCGGAGGCCGTCGGCCGGGCACGCCAGCGTCCGGGCGATCAGGCCGCCGGGCGCGCTTCCGAAGAAACCCGGTCCGGCTCCGGACCCGCCGTCTTCTGAGCCGCCGTCTTCCGGGCCGCCGTCTTCTGATCCGCCGGCCCCGGGCCCGCCGTCCACAGGTCGGCCGCCGTCCGGGAAGTTGTCCACAGATGGGGGTGGCGCGCCCCCGGAGAAGGGCGCGCCGGAGCAGACTGCTGCCACGGACCCCGGTGGAGAGCCCGAGGAGGAGTCGTGACGGAAGCGGTGCCGTCCTATCTGTCGCCGACCGGCCAGGAGATCGTCTTCCTCCTCCTCGGCGCGATGGCGGTCGGTTCGGCGCTGCTGGTCGTGACCACCAGGCAACTCGTCCACGCCGCGCTCTGGCTGGTCGTCTGCTTCGGCGCCCTGGCCGGGTGCTACCTGGTCCTGACGGCCGAGTTCGTCGCGTGGGTCCAGGTGCTGATCTACGTCGGGGCCGTCATCGTCCTGCTCCTGTTCGGCATCATGCTCACCCGCGCCCCGATCGGCAGGACCGCCGACCTGGACAGCGGGAACCGGGCCGTCGCCGCGGTGGTGGCGGTCGCGACCGCGGCCGTGCTGGTCACCGTGGTCGTCGACGGCTTCCGCAACGCCTACGCCCCCCTCGATCCCGGGGCGGGTTCGGCCGGGGAGCTGGGCTCCGCGATCTTCCGCAACTGGGTGCTGCCCTTCGAGGCGCTCTCGGTCCTCCTGCTGGCCGCCCTGATCGGCGCCATCGTCATCTCCCGCACCGACATCCGGGGGAGGGACTGACGTGCACGTCGTCTATCCGGCGGTCGTCTCGGCGCTGCTGTTCTCCATCGGGGTCTACGGCGTGCTCGCCCGCCGCAACACCATCCTGGTCCTGATGTCCGTCGAGCTCATGCTCAACGCGGTCAACCTCAACCTGGTCGCCTTCGACGTGTGGCTGCGGGACCGGCTCCACGGAGGCCAGGTGCTCACGCTCTTCGTCATCGTGATCGCCGCCGCCGAGGTCGGCCTCGGTCTGGCGATCATCCTCGCGCTCTACCGCAACCGCCGGACCGTGGACCTCGACCGCCTCCGCGCCCTCGCCGAACCCGCGCCCGGCGACGGCGCCGCGTCACCGGCGCCCGGGCGGGAGACCGCGGCCCGGGCGGAGGAGACGCCATGATCACGACCGCCGCGCTCGTCGTCCTGCTCCCGTTCCTGGCGGCCGTCGCCGGCCTGCTCGGCTCCCGATGGCCCCGGCACGTCCGCGGGGACCATCCCGGGGGCGCGCAGACCGGGCCGGAGCGGGCCGAGGCGGAGCGCGCCGACCTGGCCGCGGGCCGCAGGGCCGCCTGGATCGCCGTCGTGCCCACCGCGGTCTCCGCGGTCCTCGCGGTCTGGCTGGCGTTCACCCGCTGGGCGGAGTCCGGACACGACCCGGGCGGGCCGTTCCCGTTCGAGGCCGGCGGCGGCACGCCCGGCGCCGTCACCGGGACGCTCACCGTCATCGACACGGGCTCGGTGCCGATCTCGCTCGGACTGCTGGTCGACGGGCTCGCCGCGACGATCGGCGTGCTGGTCACGCTGGTCGCGCTCGCCGTGCAGACCTACTCCGTCGGCTACCTGCACGGCGACCGCCGCTACCCGTCCTACAGCGCGTTCATCAGCCTGTTCACCAGCGCCATGCTCCTGGTCGTCTACGCGGCCGACCTCCTCGTCCTCTACGTGGGCTGGGAGATCATGGGCCTGTGCTCCTACCTGCTGATCGGGCACTGGTGGGAGGACCGGGCCAACTCCCGGGCCGCGGTCAAGGCGTTCCTGGTCACCCGGCTCGGCGACGTGGGCTTCCTGTTCGGGATCTTCGTCCTCGGCACGGCGGCCGGCAGCTTCAGGATCGCCGACGTGCTCGCCGCGGTCCCGGGCATGTCCTCCGGCACGGTCGTCGCCGCGACGATGCTGCTGCTGGCCGGGGTGGCGGGCAAGAGCGCCCAGGTCCCGCTGCACACCTGGCTCCCGGACGCGATGGCCGGTCCGACTCCGATCAGCGCGCTCATCCACGCCGCCACCATGGTCGCCGCCGGGATCTTCATCGTCGCCCGCCTCCACCCGGCCTTCCTCGCCGCCGGGCCCACCCTGGACGTGCTCGCGGTCCTGGCCGCGCTCGGCATGCTCGGCGCCGCGCTGGCCGCCCTCGCCCAGGACGACCTCAAACGCGTCCTGGCCTACTCCACGATCAGCCAGCTCGCCTACATGGCGGCGGCGCTGGCCGCGGGCTCCGACAGCGCCGCCGTCTTCCACCTGGTCACCCACGGCGCGTTCAAGGCGCTGCTCTTCCTCTGCGCCGGAGCGGTCATCCACGCGGTCGGCTCCAACCTGATGAGCGCCATGGGCGGCCTGCGCAGGGAGCTCCCCGTCACCTTCGCCACGATGACGATCGGCTTCGCCGCGCTGATGGGCCTCCCCCCGGCCAGCGGCTTCTTCAGCAAGGACGAGGTGCTGGTCGCCGTCGAGCGCGCCGTCGCGCAGGGGCCGCTCACCGACGCGGCCGCCCTGCTGCTGTACGGCAGCGCCCTGGCCACGGTCGCGGTGACCGGCGCCTACGCCACCCGCGCCTGGCTACGGACCTTCTTCGGGCAGCGCGCGGTCGTCGCGCTTCCCGAACCCGCCCCCGGCGTCGCCCACGTGATCGACACCCGTGAGGCACCGGCCACCATGCGCTGGCCGCTCATCGTCCTCGCGGTCCCGGCCCTGCTGCTGGGCTTCGCAGGCCTGTCCGGCGTGCACTGGGGCACGGCCGCGCTGAGCGTCGCCGTGGCCCTGCTCGGCGCCGGAGCCGTCTACGCCGTCTGGCGGAGCGACCCCCTGTCCGACCCGGCCCGCATGCTCGGCCCCTTCCGCGTCCCCTGCGAGCGGGCCTTCTACGCCGACTCCGCCTACCGGGCGCTGTTCGCCCGCCCGGTCCTCGCCCTCGCCCGCCTGGTCGTCCGCACCGACGACCGGGTGGTGGACGGCGCGGTGCGCGGCTCCGGCCGGGCGGCACTGGGCCTGTCCGGACTGGTGCGTCTCACGCAGAACGGCAACGCCCAGCTCTACGTGACCGGCCTGCTCGCGGGCGTGCTCCTCATCGCGGTCGGGGCGGTGGTGTTCGGTTGATCCCTCTTCTCCTGTTCCTGGTGGCTCTCGTGGTGCTGCTCCTGATCCGGCTGGCGGTGATGCGGCGATGAGCTGGTTGCCGGTTCTGCTGCTCGCGGTGCCTCTGGCCGGGGCGGTCGCGCTGCTCGCGCCGTCGCGGATGGACGCCCCCTCCCGGGGGAGGCTGCTGCGCGTCCACGGGCTGGCCGTCTCCGGGGTCACGTTCGCGCTGTCCGCGGTGCTCGCGGCCACCTTCGACTACGGCGACCCGGCCCGGGTGCAGTTCGAGACCGACCTGGCCTGGATCCCGGGCCTGGACCTCAGGTTCCACCTCGGCGTCGACGGGATCTCGCTGCCGCTGGTCGTGCTGACGGCGCTGCTGACCTTCCTCTGCTTCGTCTACCTGTGCCGGGGCCGCGCCGACGGCCCGGGGCAGCTGCTGCGCCCCAGGGCGGGCGGGAACAGACCGCGTGCCCTGGTCTTCACGCTGCTCGTCCTCGAAGTCGGCATGATCGGCACGTTCCTCGCCCTCGACCTGCTGCTGTTCTTCGTGTTCTTCGAGGTCGTCCTCATCCCGATGTACTTCGTGATCGCCGTCTGGGGCGGTCGCGCACGCCGGGCGGCGGCGGTCAAGTTCATCCTCTACACGCTGCTCGGCTCGGTCGTGCTGCTGCTCGGCCTGCTGATCGTCTGGGCGCAGGCCGGCACCCTGGACATGGTCGCCCTCGCCCGGGCGCACGGCACCGGCATGTCCCACTCGGTGCAGGTCGTCGCCTTCGTCGCGGTCGGCATCGGCCTGGCGGTCAAGACCCCGATGTGGCCGCTGCACACCTGGCTGCCCGACGCCCACACCGAGGCTCCCACCGTCGGCTCGGTGCTCCTGGCGGGCGTGCTGCTCAAGATGGGCACCTACGGCTTCGCGCGCATCGCGATCCCCGTCCTGCCCGACGGCGCCGCCGCGGTCGCCCCCTGGCTGGGCGCCTTCGCGGTGATCGGCATCATCTACGGCTCACTGGCCTGCCTGGCCCAGCGCGACCTCAAGCGGATGATCGCCTACTCCTCGATCGGTCACATGGGTTTCGTGCTGCTCGGCTTCGCCACGCTGACCCCGGTCGGCGTCAACGCCGCCCTGTTCGGCAACATCGCCCACGGCCTGATCACCGGCCTGCTGTTTTTCCTTGCCGGAGCGGTCAAGGAGCGGTACGGCACCGCCGACATGCCCGCGCTCGGCGGAGGCATGCTCTCCCGCCTGCCGCATCTCGGGTCCCTGCTGACCTTCGCCTGCATCGCCTCGCTCGGCCTGCCGGGGCTGGCCGGTTTCTGGGGGGAGATGCTCGCGCTCCTGGGGGCCTTCGACCCGGCCCCGGGCCTGTCCCGCCCGCTCTTCCTGGTCTTCATGGCCGTCGGCGGCCTCGGCGCGGTGCTGACCGCCGCCTACTTCCTGGTCATGCTCTCCCGCGTCACGCACGGGCGCCCCACGGAGACCGTCCACGCCCCCGTGCTCGCCTCGTCGGCAGTGGCGGGAGGCTCCACCGGGCAGGGCGTCGCGGCCCCGGCGGAGGCGACGGGCGTGGTCCGCGCCGCCGGTGCGGGCGGCGGAGCGCACGGGTCCGGCACGGGCGGCGGTGCCCGGGGCGGGGAGCCCTCGGGCGGAGGTTCCGGGGCCCGCGCCGCCGGGGGCGGCGGGTTCCGCGACGTCATGGGACACGAGCTGGCGGCCTGGGTGCCGCTGGTCCTGCTGATCGTGCTGTTCGGGCTCTGGCCGAAGGCGCTCCTCCTCATCACCGATCCGGTGGTCCGGACCTTCATGGGGGCACCGTGATCCAGTCGATCGACTACTACGCGATCGCCGCGCCGCTGATCCTCGCGCTGGCCGCCGGGCTCGTCCTGGTCCTGGACGCCTTCCTGCCGCGCAGGCCGTACGTGCGGCCCGGGCTGGGCCTGGTCGCGCTGGCCGGGGTGTTCGGGGCGCTGGGCGTGGTCGTCTCCCAGGCGCTGCGCGGCGGGGCCCCGCTGCGGACCTTCTGCGTCCCCGAAGGCCTCGCGGGCCCCGAGCGGGCCGGGCTGGGCGCGCTCCCCCCTCAGGGAGGCCCGTCCGGCGGGGGCGGTGCGGCGGCCGCCTCCTCGTGCTCGTTCGTGGTGGACGGCTTCACCCTGGTTCTCGCGGGACTCGTGCTCCTGGCCGGCGCGGTCGTGGTGCTGCTGTCGATGGCGGAGCTCTCCGACGGGGAGGTCCCCGTCGGAGAGTGGTATTTCCTGCTGCTGTGCGTCCTCGCCGGCGCGGTCTCCCTGCCCGCCGCGAGAGACCTGATCATGCTGGTGGTCGCGCTGGAGCTGGTCTCGCTCCCGGTCTTCGCGCTCACCGCGCTCAGACGCTACGACGGGCGGGCCTCCGAGGCGGCCGTCAAGCTCTTCCTGGTCTCAGTGGTCTCGACGGCGGTGATGCTCTTCGGCGTCTCCCTGCTGTACGGCATGACCGGGACCGTCTACCTCGACCGGCTGGCCCGGACCATGCGCGAGGCCGTCCCGCAGGTCATCGGCGGCCCCGGGGTGGAGCCGGTGAGCACCGCCGGCGGAGCCATGGCGACCATCGGCCGGACGAACGACCGGTGGGCCTCCTTCCCGGACCACGCCTCGCTCCAGGTCTCCTACGACCTGCCGCCCGTGGTCACCGTGGCCGTGGTGCTGGTGATCGCCGGGTTCGCCTTCAAGGTCGCGGCGGTGCCGTTCCACGCCTGGGCGGCCGACGTCTACCAGGGGGCCCCGGTCCCGGTCGCGGCGCTGCTCTCGGTGATCTCCAAGGCGGCGGGGTTCGCCGGGCTCATCCTCGTCCTGGTCGCCGCCCTGGGCGGCCAGGCCGCCACCTGGGCGCCGATCATCGCGGTCCTCGCCGCGCTGACCATGACCGCGGGCAACCTCCTGGCGCTCCGGCAGCGCGACGCGGTCCGCCTCCTCGCCTGGTCCTCGGTCGCCCAGTCCGGCTACATCCTCGCCCCGCTCGGTGTCCTCACAGGTGAGGCGATGGGCGCCTCCGTCGCCTACCTGGTCTTCTACGCGGCCATGAACCTCGGGGCGTTCACCGTGGTCATGCTGGTGTCGCGGCGGGGCGGCGGTGGGCTCGACGACTACCGGGGGCTGGTGTTCCGGAGTCCGGCGGCCGGGCTGGCGCTCGCGTTCTTCCTGGTCTGCCTGGCCGGGCTGCCACCGGGGCTGGCCGGGCTGTTCGCCAAGATCGTGGTGTTCAGGGAGATCGTCGACGGCGGCGGAGCCTGGCTGGCCGCGGTGATGGCGGTCAACACCGTCATCGGCCTCTACTACTACGTCGCCTGGGCCGTACGGATCTTCACCCCCGTCCGCGTGCCGCTGGACGGCACCGCGGGCACGGCCGCGGGCGGCGGGAGCGCGGGGACGGACGGTCCGCCTTCCGGGGCGGGCGGCGCCTCCCGCGGATGGCTGCCCGTGGGGGCGGCGATCGCCCTGGCGGGTCTGGTCGCGGTGGCGTTCTCGGTGGCCCCGCAGTGGGTGCTCGACCTGGTGCCGGGATCCTTCACCGGCCACGGCTAGCCGGCCGGGCGCCGGGATCACGTCGGCGGAACCCCTGCGAAGGAAGAGATGAACCCCGAAAGACGACACATCACCGTGAGCGCGGCCACCCCCTTCGAGCGCGGCAGGGAACGCGGCGAGCAGCTCCGCGACGTGCTTCCCGGCGGACTCGGGATCTACTCCGAGCTCTTCCGCCTGGCAGGCCTGACCGAGGACCGGGTCCGCGAGGACGCGCTCCGCACGGCGGACGCGGTCGGCGCGTTCCGCCCCCGTCTGCGGGAGGAGATGGACGGCGTCGCCGCGGGCGCCGGGATCGATCCATGGCGGATCTCCGCGCTCAACGCGCGCACCGAGATCCTCGCGCAGAGCGGTACGGGCCGTCCGGGCGAGTGCTCGACCATCGTGCGCCGTCTCGAGGCCGGCGCGGGCGGCCCGCGCACCTTCGGCGTGCAGACCTGGGACTGGCACGTGGAGCTCGCGCCGTACTGGCACACGCACGAGGTGCGCGGCGGCCGGTACGACGTGGCCGGGGTCACCGAGCACGGCATCCTCGGCAAGGTCGGGGTCAACGGCGCCGGGCTCGCGCTGCACTTCAACATCCTCGGGCACCGGGCGGACGGCGCCGGGGGCGTTCCGGTGCACCTCCTCGCCGCGACCGTGCTGGAGGAGGCCGGGTCGGTCGCGGAGGCGCTCGACCTCGTGCGGTCGGCGCCGGTCAGCGCGTCGAGTTCGTTCACCCTCTTCGACCGGGAGGCGGCCGTCACCGCCGACATCACCCCGGTCGGGGTGTTCGTGGTGGAGCCGGTCGGGGGGAGCGTCATCCGGACCAACCACTTCCTCTCGCCGGTGCCCCGCGCGGGCGAGAAGAACGAGCTCTACCAGCCGGACTCGGGCGAGCGCTACGACCTCGTGGCCTCCCGCCTGGCGCGCGGTCCGGAGCCGCGGAGCGCGACCGAGCTGCTCGGCCTCCTCCGCTCCGAACCGGGCCAGCCGCAGCTGTGCTGCGTGCCGGACATGGCGCTGCCGCTCGGTCAGCGCTGGGCGACCCTCTCCACGATCGTGCTGGAACCCGCCGACCGGTCGATGCGCGTCACCGAGGGTTCGCCGCTCGGTGCACGGGACCGGCCGTGGCGGGTGCTCACGGCCTGAGCGGTCGGGACGGCCGACCGGGGATCCCCTGCGCACGGCCGGGCGGTCGGCACGGGCACCGGCCGGTCCGCGATCCCCCGCGTCACCCCTGTCACGGGCCGGGGAGCCCGCCTCGCCGTTCCCGGGAACGTTCGGCCAGGCCGGAGACGTTGGTCCAGGTGAGTCGCCGTCACCGGAAGGAGGACGTGGTGCACCGCAACGGCCTGCGTACCGCTGTCCTCCTCGGCGCGCTCTCCACTGTGATCATCGCGGTGGGGGCGTGGCTGGGAGGCGGCACCGGCGTGCAGTTCGCGGTCCTGGCCGCCCTGCTGGGCAACGGCGCCGCCTACTTCCTCTCCGACCGGATCGCGCTGTCCGCCATGCGGGCCCGGCCGGTCGGCGAGGTCGAGCAGCCGGTTCTCTACCGGATCGTGCGCGAGCTCTCCACCGAGGCGCGCCAGCCCATGCCCCGGCTGTACGTCTCGCCGACCATGCAGCCCAACGCCTTCGCGACCGGCCGCAACCCGCGCAACGCAGCGGTCTGCGTGACCTACGGCATCACCCGGCTCCTCGACGAGCGCGAGCTGCGCGGGGTCGTCGGGCACGAGCTCTCCCACGTGTACAACCGGGACATCCTGATCTCCTCGGTGGCCGGCGCCCTCGCCTCGATGATCACCTACCTCGGCTACGCCGGCCTGTTCCTCGGCGGCGGGGACGACGACGAGGGCCCCGGCTTCCTCGGCGCGCTGCTGATGACGGTGCTCGGCCCGGCCGCCGCCGGGATGATCCAGCTGGCGATCTCCCGGTCCCGCGAGTTCCAGGCGGACGAGTCGGGCGCCCGGCTGACCGGCGACCCGCTGGCCCTCGCCTCGGCGCTGCGGAAGATCGAGATGGGCGTGCGGCGGCTGCCGCTCCCCGAGAACGGGCGCCTCGCCTCCACCTCCCATCTCATGATCGCCAACCCCTTCCGGGGGACGGGCATCAGCCGGATGTTCTCCACCCACCCGCCCACCGCCGAGCGCGTCGCCCGCCTGGAGCGCATGGCCGGCTACCGCCGCTGAACCACCGGGCACGCCCCGGCGGTACGGCCCGCGCCGGGACGCGAGCCGTACCGTCACATGACGATGCCGGGAACCAGCAGGTGGGAGAAGGACGGATAGCTGTGCAGCTCGCGCGTCCCGCCGGTCCTGACGTTCACCGCGTAGACGGTCGTGACCGCGTCCCGCGGCGGAGCGTCGGCCGACGACACGGTGGTCAGGGCTGTGACCTCGGTGTCGTTGAGCCAGTGTCCCAGGCGGATGACGGTGGTGTCCTCGGGCAGGCCCCGGATCCGGATCCTGCCCTGGACCTTCCCCGTCGCGGAGTCGAAGACGACGAGGGTGCCGTCCTCCGCGTGCCGGTCGTCCTCGCGCCCGTTTCCGATCTTGGTCATCGTCCGGCCGTCGGGCGCGAACGCGCTGAACCGCTGGCCGTACTCCGGGATGCCGGACTCGCGAACCTCGCCTCCGGGGGAGACGAGCCGGATCCGTGACCGGTCGTCCGCCCAGCGGACCACCACGACCGGACCCCCGCCGTCCGCGACGCTCACGGGCATCCACCCGGTGGGAAGCCGGGTGGTCCGGCCGTTGCGCATGTCGATCGAGACGGCGAGCGGCTTCTCCGGGCCGAAGGAGGTGAAGGCCAGCCGGCGTCCGTCGCCGGACAGCCGGAGGAAGACCTCCGCCGCCTCCAGTTGCTCCTGCCCCACCTTCACCGGGGCGGTGAACTCCTTGCCGCTCTCCAGCTCACGGACCTTGAAGGTCCGGTCCCGGCGGCTGTAGTAGGCCATGGCGCGGCCGTCCGGGGTGATCACCAGCGGGCTGAACACGCTCCCGTCCGAGCCGCCGAGTCCCAGGGCCTGGGGCACGTCATAGGTCTCGCCGCCCCGGGTGACCACCCGCCACACGCCGTGCACGCAGTCCGGCGGCACGCCCTGCCCGGTGCACGAGGTGAGGTACGCGTAGGAGAGAGGGTCCACCCCGCGGGCCGGCAGCGGCGACGAGCTGATCTCCCAGCTCCGGGGGCCCACCGGCGAGGCCACCATGTCGCGCGCCCCGCGGCCCGGCAGCAGGCCGGTGGCCACGCTCGTCCCGAGGACCGCGACCGCGGTCGCGGCGGCGGCCACCAGCAGCGCGCCCGTCCGCCGCCTGTGCCGGCTCCTCCGGATCGCCCGGTCGGCGAGGTCCACCGCCGGAGCCTCGTCCGCGATCTCGTGCAGGGTGTCGTGCAGCCGGGTCATCGGTTCACCTCCAGGGTCTCGACCTCGACGAGCAGGTGGGCCAGCTCGGGTGCGAGCATGCGCAGGCGTCCCAGCGCGTGGTGGGTCTGGCTCTTGACGGTGCCGAGCGAGCAGTTCAGCAGTTCGGCCGTCTCACGCTCGCTGCGGTCCTCGTAGAAGCGCAGGACGATCACGGCGCGCTGCCGGGGGGTCAGCCGGGCGAGGGCCTGGCGCAGGACGATCCGGTCGACCGTGGAGTCGTCGTGGGAGCGGCCGTACTCCGGCGGGTCGGCGCTGGGCAGCTCCCTGCGGACGCGGCGCCGCCAGGAGACGTGCTGGTTGATCAGTGCCTTGCGGGTGTACGCCTCGGGGTTGCCGCCTTTCCGGAGCTTGGGCCACTGCCCGGCGACCTTGGCGAGGACACTCTGCAGCAGGTCTTCGGCGAGATGGGCGTCGCCCGTGAGCAGGTACGCGGTCCGGATCAGCGACTGCTGGCGGGCCTGCACGAACTCACGGAAGCCGTCATAACGGTCCAATGCGGTCTCCTCTCGCCCGTTGACAACGCGGGTGAGGGCCGCGGAGGTTGGAACCCTCCCGGAAGTTCCGGCTCAGGAGTGCACGGAGGCCGGGTCGGTCTCCTCCGGGGAGAGGCCGGGGATGCCGTCGATGCTCTCCCGGTTGTTCTTCGCCCGGTAGGCGCGTTTGGCCTGGGTGTCCTTGCGCTGCGCCCACTCGTCCAGCAGCGCGCGGTCCTGCTCGAAGGACATGAAGGGCACCGAGAAGCCGCAGGAGTCCGCGACGCGGTCGCACTCGACGACGATGACCGACCGGACTCCGGGGTGCGGGCCGAACCGTTCGAGCAGGCCGGGGAAGTCCGGGTCCTCCGGGACGACCACCCGGCCGGTGCCGTACAGGCGCACGATGTTCGGCGGGCCGGAGAAGGCGCAGAACATGATCGTGATCCGGCCGTTCTGGCGGAGGTGGGCGATGGTCTCGACGCCGCTGCCGTCGAGGTCGAGGTAGGCGACCGTGGTGTCGCCGAGGACGGTGAAGGTGTCGGGGTATCCCTTGGGGGAGACGTTGACGTGGCCGCCCTGTTCGGGGGCGGTGGCGACGAAGTAGACCGGCTGCGCTTCGATGAACGTGCGCAGCCGGTCGTCGATCCGATCATAGATTTTCCCCATGAAGGGGAAGATATCGGGCGGTCACTCGCCGGGCAGCCACCAGGTCCACGTGGTGCTCTTGATCCGGAAGGAGTCCAGCTTGCGGGTGGCGCCGGTCTCGGCGTTCACCGTCCGCTTCACCGCCGAGCCGGGCTTCTCGTCCGAGCCCTCGCGGGAGGTCCAGAGCGTGAGCGTGCCGGCGGCGTCCCAGAAGAGGCGCTGCGAGGACTCGCCCTTGGGGATGCCGAGCGCGACGGCCTCGGAGACGGTGTCCGCGGCCAGGTCGTAGGTGCGCAGGCGGGGCCTGTTCGACCCGCCCGTGACGACGACGGCCACCGTGTTGCCGTCGTCGGCCAGCGCGACCGGGCTGTTGTTGGACACGATCTGCGGGACGACCTGGCTCGCGGTCTGCTCGCCCGCGGCGTCGAAGACCGCGAACTCGGTGGTGTTGTCGTCGGTGAACCGGCTGGTGAGCAGGTGCTCGCCGTCGGGGCTGAAGCTCAGCACGCTGTCGCTGGTCGGCAGCGTGACGACCTTGCCGGTCTTCAGGTTGGCGACGAGGGTCGGGAGCCTGTCCGCCTCGTCGTAGTAGTCGACCACGACGATCGAGCCGTCCGGGGAGATCACCGTGTCGACCTCCGCCATGCCCAGCCCCTTGGGCAGGGCGGCGGCCTTGCCGGGCAGCGGGCGGACCTTCCCGCTGTTCACGTCGCGGACGACGAGTCCGCCGTCCTTGAAGTAGTTCACGAACCGGCCGTCACCGCTGACCGCGAACGGCGTGGCGGCCTCCTTGTCCGCCTTGCCCTTCGCGTTCCGGGGATGGACCTGGGCGTCGGCCAGCTTGACGGTCTTCCCGCTGCGCATGGTCAGCGTCCAGGCGCCGCAGGGGACGGTGTAGTCCTTCTCGGGGCAGCTGCCGACCCACGCGTACCGGACGGAGTCGGGGGTGGCGGAGGCGGCTCCCGTATACGCCTGCGCCGGGGTGGCGATCACTGCGGAGGCCGCTGCGGCGGCCAGGGCGAGCGCGGCGAGGCCGCGGGAGGGAGGGATGAGGGCCATCGGGGGAATCCTTTCGTCACCTGGGTAGATGCGGGGTGGTCATGAAAGGTTGCGTCACGAATAGGCCACGAACCCCTCCCCTGCGACCATGCGCTCGATCCGTCCGGGTACGGCGGAGCGCCCGCCGCGGGCCTCGATCTCCGGCCGCGCCGGCAGCCCTACTCGTCCTCCGCGAACACGATCTCGCGGCGCCTGCGGATCGCCGGGAGGACGGCGACGGCGAGCGCCGCCGCGGCCAGGGCCAGGAGCACCGCGGAGATCGGCCGGGTCAGGAAGACCGACGCGTCGCCACGGGAGATGATGAGCGCCCGCCGCAGGTTCTCCTCGAGCAGGGGGCCGAGGACGAAGCCGAGCAGCAGCGGCGCCGGCTCGCAGCCGCACTTGATCAGGACGTAGCCCAGGATCCCGAAGAACACGATCGCGTAGACGTCGTACGCGTTGAACCCCAGGGAGTACGTGCCGATCGCGGCGAACAGGATGATCATCGGGAACAGCACCTGGTACGGGATGCGGAGCATACGCACCCAGAAGCCGATCAGCGGCAGGTTCAGCAGCACGAGCAGCACGTTGCCGATCCACATCGACGCGATCAGCCCCCAGAACAGCTCCGGCTCGTCGGTGATGACGTTCGGGCCGGGGGTGATGCCGTGGACGATGAACGCGCCGACCATCAGCGCCATGACCGGGTGGGCGGGCAGGCCCAGGGTGAGCAGCGGGATGAACGACGTCTGCGCGGCGGCGTTGTTCGCGGACTCGGGGCCCGCGACGCCCTCGATCGCGCCGTTCCCGAACTCCTGCCGCCGCTTCGAGATCCGCTTCTCGACGGCGTAGGAGGTGAAGGAGGCCAGCACGTGGCCGCCGCCGGGCAGGACGCCGAGCGCGGCGCCGAGACCGGTGCCCCGCAGGATCGGGCCGACGATCCGGCGCCGGTCCTCGCGGGTCGGCCAGAGGTTCCTCACCCTGCTGACGATCGCGGTCCGGGTTCGCTCGTCCTCCAGGTTGCGCAGGATCTCGGCCACCCCGAACATGCCGACGGCGACCGACACGAAGTCGATGCCGCCGTACAGCTCGCGCCGGTCGAACACGAACCGGGGCGTGCCGGTGTAGATGTCCTGGCCGACCGTGCCGAGCAGGACGCCGAGCGCGATCATCGCCAGTGCCTTGAGCGCCGTGCCGCGCGCCAGCGCGATCGACACGATCAGGCCGAGCAGCACCAGTGAGAAGTACTCGGCCGGACCGAACGCCAACGCGATGCGGGCCAGCGGCGGGGCCGCGACGGCCAGCACGACGGTGGCCGCCGTACCCGCGACGAAGGACCCGATCGCGGCGGCTGCCAGCGCTGCGCCCGCCCGGCCCTGCCGGGCCATCTGGTGCCCGTCCAGCGCGGTGACCGCCGCCGACGACTCACCGGGCAGGTTGATCAGGATGGCGGTCGTCGAGCCGCCGTACTGCGCGCCGTAGTAGATGCCGGCCAGCATGATCAGCGCCGTCACCGGCTCGAAGCCGAACGTGATCGGCAGCAGCATCGCCACCGTCGCCGTCGGGCCGATGCCGGGCAGCACGCCGACCGCCGTCCCGAGCAGCACTCCCACGAAGCAGTAGAGGACGTTCTGGACCAGGAGGGCGGTCGAGAAGCCCAGCGCGAGGTTGTCGAGAAGTTCCATGCCCCTCAGTCCGGATGCCGCGTCAGAACCCCAGCCACGGGCCCCACAGCGGGATCCGCAGCTGAAGTCCGACGACGAAGACGAGCGTGCCGGCCGCGGTCAGCCCGGCGGCCACGGCCACGGCCGTGAGCAGCCGCACGCGCGAGCCGGCCAGCGTGGTGAGCAGGGCGGTCACCGCCGAGGCCGGCACGAACCCGAGGCCTCGGACGGTGAGTCCGAAGAACAGGACCGCGAGCACGATGAGGGCGATCGCACGCCAGGGGATCGGCCCGAACGAGACCACCTCGCCGGCGACGAGTCCCTTGACGGCGATCGCCAGGCCCAGGGCGGCCACGGCCGCGCCGACCAGCAGCGGGAAGGCGCCGGGGCCCATCCGCAGCGGGGTGCCCAGCTCGTAGCCGAGCGACCCCGCCACGAACGCGCCACCGATCAGGACGAAGATCCCCCCGGCGAGGACGTCCGGGAAGGACCGGCGGCGCTCCACCTCAGGAGGCCTTGACGCCGGCGTCGGCGATGACCTTCGCCCAGGTGCCGAGCTGCTCTTCGAGCTTGGCCCGGTGCGCCTGCGGGGTCGCGTCCCCGGCCGGGACCGGCGCGGTGCCGAGCTTGGCCATCTGGTCGACGACCTTCTGGTCGGCCAGTGCCGTCGTCAGCGCCCCGGTCAGCTTCTGCACGGCGTCCTGCGGCGTTCCCTTCGGGACGTAGAGACCGTGCCACACGCTGACCTGGAGCTGGGGCAGCCCGGCCTCGGTCGTGGTGGGCAGGTCGGGCAGGCTCTTCACCCGCTCCGGCGTGGTGACCGCGTACGCCTTCACCTCGCCCGCGGAGATCTGGCCGCTGGTGTTGGTCGTCTGGTCGCACATGAAGTCGACCTGGCCGCCGACGAGGTCGGTCAGCGCGGGGCCGGTGCCCTCGTACGGGACCTCCTGGAGCTTGACCCCGGCGGCGGTCTGGAACAGCAGGCCGCACAGGTGGGACGCGGCACCGATGCCGGCGTTGGCCAGCGTGACCTTGCCGGCGTTCGCCTTCACGTAGGTGACGAGGTCCTGGAGCGTCTCGGGCTCGAAGTCCTTGCGGGCGACGATCGTCATCGGCACCTCGGTGACGAGGCCGACCATCTCGAAGTCCTCGAGCGGCTTGTAGCCCAGGTCCTTGTACAGGGCGGGCGCCGTCGACATGCCGATGTGGTGCATGAGCACGGTGTAGCCGTCGGGCTGGGCCCGAGCCACCTCGCCGCTCCCGACCGTGCCGCCCGCGCCTTCGACGTTCTGGACGACGATCTTGCCGCCGAGCTCGGCGGCCATCGGCTCGGCGATCATGCGGGTGACGGTGTCCGTCGGGCCGCCCGCGCTGAACGGCACGACGAACGTGATGTTCCGGTCCGGGTAGCCGCCGGTGGCGCCTCCACCCGTGGCACCGCCGGTGGCGCCACCGGTGCCGGAACAGGCGGCGACGAGCGAGACGGCGCCGATCGCGGCGATCATCCGTGCGGCGGCTCGGTACCTGCCGGTCGTTCTCATGTCGCGGCCTCCTCGTCAGCGCATGGGCATTCGTCGGTGAGTGCGCCGCCTCAGTCTCGGCTGGCAGGGCCGCGGATGGTGTCAGAGAAATCCCAAGGAATGCGCCGGATGTCAGAGGAATCCCAAGAAGTGAAGGGCTAACGCGAGCGACGACCCGGGCCGTACAATCCGGTATGCGGATCACCATCATCGAGGATGACGACCGCGTGGCGCGGGGTCTGGTGACCGTCCTCGCCCAGGCGGGCTTCGAGGTCCACCGCATCGCCACCGCCGCCGAGGCCGTACGCGCCGCCCCGTCCGACGTGGTCCTCGTCGACCTGGGCCTGCCCGACGGCGACGGACTCGACGTGATCCGCAGGCTGCGCGACCGCCCGGAGACCGCCGTCATCGCCGTGACGGCACGATCGGAGGAGCACGAGCGGGTCCGCGGCCTGCGCGCCGGCGCCGACGACTACATCGTGAAACCGTTCGGCGTCCCGGAGCTGCTGGCCCGGATCGACGCCGTCCTGCGCCGCACCCGGGCGGCCCGTGCCCTGAGCCACCCGGACGAGCCGCTCGTCCTCGGCCCGATGCGGATCGGCGTCGGCACCCGCGAGGTCGCCGTCGACGGCGCGCCCGTGACGCTGACCCGCAAGGAGTTCGAACTGCTCCTGCTGCTGGCCCGGCGGGCGCCGAACGTGGTGAGCCGCGACGTCATCCTCGACCAGATCTGGGGCGCGACCTGGGAGTCCTCGAGCCGCACCCTGGACACCCACATCGCGGCGCTGCGGCACAAGATCGCACCGGCCGTTCTCATCCGCACGATCCACGGGGTCGGCTATCGGCTCCTGGCCGACCGGCCGGAGCCGATCGGCTGACGCGCCGTGCACCGGCGCCTGCTCGTGGTCCTGGTCCCCCTCGCGGTGCTGCTCGTCTCGGCGCTCGGGGTGCCGCTCGGCGTCACCGTGGCCGAGCGCGAGATGCAGGAGACGTACGTCGACCGGCTCAACGACGTCGGCAGGTTCGCGTCGCTGGCCGAGACCGCGCTGTCGACCGGCCGGACCGAGGCGCTCCAGCAGGAGCTGACGCGCTACCACGAGCTGTACGGCATCCCGGTCGCCGTGATCGACACCTCCGGCGCGGTGCTGCTCGGACCGGCCCGTGCGTACCGGGAGACGGCGCGGGCCGAGCGGGCGCTGCCCCGGATCGTGACCGCGGCGCTGGCCGGGGCGAGGCCCGAACCGTCCGGGGAATGGGCGCCGTGGGACGACTCCCCGCTCGTGGTCGCGGAACCGGTGGGCCGGGACAGCGAGGTCGTCGGCGCGGTCGTGACGGTCTCCGACCTGTCGAAGACGCGCCGTCGCATCCTCGTGCGGTGGGCCCGGCTCGCCGGGCTCGGACTGCTGCCGCTGGTCGCGCTGGTGGCCGTCGCCTGGCCGGTGTCGGCATGGGTGCTGCGGCCGGTGCGGGAGCTGGACGCGGCGAGCTCACGGATCTCGCAGGGCGACCTCACGATCCGGGCGGACGCCGAGGCCGGTCCGGTCGAGCTGCGGCGACTGGCGGAGTCGTTCAACACCATGATGGACGCGGTCGAGAACGCCGTGCAGCGGCAGCGGGCGTTCGTGTCCGACGCGTCGCACCAGTTGCGCAATCCGCTGACCAGCCTCCGGCTCGCGGTGGAGAGCCTGCAACCGCATCTGCGCGCGGACGGCAACGGGCGGCAGGCGTACGACGTCGCCGTCGAGGAGCTGAAGGCGATGCAGCGGACGCTGAACTCCCTGCAGGCCAGCGCGCGGATGGAGAGCATACGGACGGCGTCGCCGGTGGATCTCGACGCGGTGCTGGCGACCCGGGTGGACCGGTGGCGGGCGTTGACCGCGACGGTGGGGCAGACACTCGCGGTCGACGTGCCGCCGGGGCTGCGGCTGCTGGAGCCGTCGGGCGGCCTGGGCAGCATCCTGGACGAGCTGATCAGCAACGCGTTACGGCTGTCGGACGCGCGGGTGGTCGAGGTGGCCGCCGGAGTCGTTCCCAGTGGTCCGGGCGCCGGAGCCGTGCCCGGTGGCCCGGGCGCCGGGCACGACCACGCCTCCGCGGCCGGAGGCGTGGTCACGATCACCGTCCGCGACGACGGCCAGGGGATCGACGCGTCCGAGCGGGCCCAGGCACTACGGAGGTTCTGGCGGTCGCCGCGGCACCAGAACGTGCCCGGGACCGGCCTGGGCCTGGCGATCTGCGCCGACCTGGTCGGGGCGGCCGGGGGCGAGCTGCGGCTGGAGGAGGGCCTGCCGCGTCCGGACGGATCCGGGCACGGATTCGCCGCGGTGGTCGCGTTGCCGGTCGTTCCGAGGGAGCCGTCGTCGTCCGGCGCCCCGGCCCCGGCCCCGTCACCGGGCTGAGGGCCGGGCTCCACCGCCGGCCCGGGTCAGCGCTTGCGGTCGCGGAACCAGGCCGCCGCGCCGGGATGGAGCGGGATCGACGCGGTGGAGATCCCGGTGCGGACGTTGATCCGCCACGCCTCTGGAACGGCTCCGGCCTCGTCGCGCCCGGCGGAGGTGATCGTGCCGGCATGCGTGAAGATCGTGCCGGTGACGGCGTAGACCAGGTCGTGGGGCAGGTCGTTGCGGGCGAGAAGCACGTTCGGCACGGCGACGGTGCGGGTGGCCGGGACGCCCGCGTAGGCGGTCGCGGGGATCATGGCCGGAGTGTAGGGGCCCGGGAACGCCGTGAAGAGCGTGTCCGCCTGCGCGTCCAACGGGATCAGCCGGATCGGGTGCCGCTGCGCCAGCTCCGTGACGGCAGGTGTCGGGACGCCGGTCAGGGAGAACATGGCGTCGATCCCGCCGTCGCGCAGCGCGGCCGCCGACTCGGCCTGGCTGAGGTACCGGACGTCGGCGTCCACCAGGCCGAGCCTCAGGACCCGCAGCGACGTGAACTCGGTGCCCGAATCGCGGGCGCCGAGGGATACACGCCTGCCCGCGAGGTCCCGGAACTCGTCGATCGCCGAACCTGCCATGACCACGAGATGCAGGTGGCTGTCGTAGAGCCGGCATACCGCCGAGAGCCCCTCGGGCGCGCTCCCGTCGGCCGTGATCAGCGCGTCCAGGCTCGTCAGCCCGAGGTGCACCTCGCCGGCCCGCAACATCCGGATGTTGTCGGTGGACGCCCCGCTCGGCACGGTGACCACCCGGACGCCCGGCACCTGCTCGGAGATGTGCCCGGCCAGCGAACCGCCGATGCGCCGGTACACCGCCCCCGCCGGCCCGGTGGCCAGCCGCAGGCGGACCTCGTCGGCCTCGGGCTGCCGGGAGCAGCCGGCGAGCAGCCCTCCGGCGGCCAGGAGCGCCGCCCGCCGGCTGAGCCGCGGCTCCGGGTTCAGCGCCATGCCGAGATGATACGGACGGGACGGCGACCCGTGGTGCGGCACGCCCGGCACCTGCGTGGGGGAGCGGCCCGAGGCACAGGGGGAGGACGCGTGCCCTGGCGGACGGCGCCCCCGGCCGTGTGCCCCGGATGTGCGCTCCCGGGTGGGCGGGACTCTGAGACGGAGGCTCAGAGCAGCGATCGCCCGCCGGGCTAGCGGTAGTTCGTGAACTGGAGGGCGATCTCCAGGTCCTTGCCCTTGAGCAGGGCGATGACCTCCTGGAGCTCGTCCCTCTTCTTGGAGCTCACCCGCAGCTCTTCACCCTGGATCTGGGCCTTGACGCCCTTCGGGCCCTCGTCCCGGATGATCTTCGAGATCTTCTTGGCGTGCTCCTGGTCGATGCCCTCCTTGAGGGTGACCACGAGGCGGTACTCCTTGCCGGACAGCTTGGGCTCGCCCGCGTCAAGGATCTTGAGCGAGAGGCCCCGCCTGATCAGCTTGTCCTTGAACACGTCGAGGACCGCGTTGGCGCGCTCCTCGCTGTTGGCCTTGATCTCGACGGCCTTCTGACCGCCGGACCAGGCGATGCTCGCGCCGGTGCCCTTGAAGTCGAACCGGTGCCCGACCTCCTTGACCGTCTGGTTCAGCGCGTTGTCGGCCTCCTGGTGGTCGATCTTGCTGACGATGTCGAAACTGCTGTCGGCCATGCGTCGACTGTCCTCTCTGACTCTCCCGAACGACCATAGCGCTTCGCCCATCGGCACATGGTGAAGGTGATCGTCAACACCGGAACGCTTACGGCGCAAAGGGTGCATCCCGTACCGGTACGGCCTTCCCGGCCGGGGCGGGGCGAGGCCGTGCCGACGACCGAATGCCCTGCTCAGGCCAGCGGAGGGCGGGTCGCCGGGGACGGCCGCCGCCGATGTCACATCACGTCCGGAAGTCCGCTATTCTTCTTCCTGTCGCCGCTTCGAGCGGATGACGCGGCAGGTTGCCCGAGTGGTCAAAGGGAGCGGTCTGTAAAACCGTCGGCTCAGCCTACGCAGGTTCAAGTCCTGCACCTGCCACCAGCCAGACCGGCAGCTCAGAGGCCCTACGGGGCCTCTTCTGCTTTTCCAGGACATGCAGCCGTAGGCCGCTCCGTACGGCTCGCACGTCACGCGGGCGGCGCGTCATCAATCCTGCGGTTGGCGATCTCCCGCTGTCCGTCGACGCACTTGGCGTAGACGCGGAGGAGGACGTCCACGCTGTGCCCCGCCCATTCGGCCACATCAGGGGCGGCCACGCCCGCGTTGAGCCAGAGCGAGACCGCCGCAGGCCGTACGGTCGCCGTGTCAGGCGAGAGACGGCCTGAGCAGGAGCGAGGGCCAGTGCGCGGGCCTCTCGGCGCCGACCTCCACGCCCGTCACCGAGCCCTTCAGGAGGTCTCTTCCGACTCGAACACCCGGTTCTCCGTCCACCGCCATACCCGCCGATGAGAAGCAGCCTTCCAGACCTCGGTAGCCGTCACCGCGTGAGTGATCCAATCGTGCAGCTCCGGCAGGACGATCTCACGCAACGCTTCCCGGATCTCAGCACGATCCGCGGAGCGGGCAGGCCGTACCGACAGTGCGATCCCGTGGACCCCGGGGTGGATACCGCCTGCACGACCTGGACGCCAACTGACCGCCAAGGGCCAGTCGCTCGGCACCTCACCGAAGAAGCCCAGCTCACGAACATGCTCGAAACTCTCGCCGAGGCCTTCCTTGAGATCCGAGCGGGTCAAAGGCCACGACGCACCCCGAGCCAGTCGGCGATCACGAGCAGACACATCCACCTCACAAATCCGCCCCGCGGTCCGGGTGGGACAAATGACAGTCTCCGGCTCCGGGGTAATCACCAGAGGCAAGCGCCGGGTTCGTAGCCGGCTCTTCCCGCCGCCGCCGTCCCGGACCGAGCAGGCCAAGGCCAGGGCACCAAGTTCGCTAGAGGTTTCCACGCCGGCAGCGCATGGACAACGAGTGAAGTTGTCGGCTGCCTCTGCAACGATCACCGCGATACGGCTTCCAGGGAAGGCGGGCGAATGGGCAGTGCCACGGCGGCGACCTACGAATGGCTCTGCGAGGAGTTCAGCGACGACACCGACGAGACCTGGCTCTGCGCCGGCTTCGTGCGGGGCCTGTCCCCTCGGGAAGCACTGCGGCGGATCCACGTCACCCCGGGCTCTCTGAGCGGGTCGGGACAGGGCGTCGCGGCCTACGCGGCCGGTGGCGGAACCGTCCTGATCGAGTACGGCTCGCCGAGAACCGTCTACGACAAGGCCCATCTGCTGTCGGTGGGCACCGCCGCGGCCGCGGTGTACGTGAACATCAACAACGACGGCTTCACCTACTGCGTCGACGGCCGGCGGATCACCACGTTCAGCCTGTACGCCTATTCCCTGCGGGAGGGCGTCGATCCCGAGCGGCTTCAGGCGGATGTCGATGACCTCGGCATGGACGTCGACGGCGACCAGCTCGGTTTCCCCGACGATCCCGTCGCCAGCGCTCTGGCTCTCGCCGAACGTGCCACAGGCGTCCGCCTGTCTGCCGCCCGTCTCGCCCGTCCGGCTCTGATCGGATCCACCGATCATATCTACCCCATGGCCGCTGACGCCCTTGGTTCATGAAGGTCCGGGACATACGCGGAACGATCTCGGCCCGTCGTGCCCGATGCGGTGCGAAACGTCAGGTCGCGGCACTACACGCCGCGTGGGAGGCCTTCTCTTCTCATCCGCGGGTTCACGTCGTCATCACAGCAGGAGGCGTACCAGGACTGAAGGAAAGCAAGTGCATCCGCGATCACGTGGTGAGTCTGCCGGCGGTCCTCCTGATCTGGTCAACGGCTCGTGGGCGCCGGGATGTTCGCCTTTCGGGAATCGATGACGGCGACTGCCCGACTGATCAGGATCACCATGCCGACGATCATGATCACCGCACCCGAAAGTTCGGCGAACGCCGCCATCACGTACTCGCCGTCCGGATCGCCGACTCCGGACGGCGAGCCGTTGAGCCATCGTGACGCGGCCATCGCCTGGTGCAGGACCAGGGCGCCGAACGCGAAGGTGATCCCTCCCAGGACGAAGCCCGGAGGCGCCGGCCGGGAACGCTCGCTGGAAGAGAAGGCCTTCCCGGCTCCGACCACCAGGGCGACCGGGACCATGAGGAACCAGCCGATCTCCAGACTCATGATCGCGTTCAGGCGCAGATGCTCGAATCCGTCACCCCGCGGGGAGTGCAGGAGCGGGATCATCAGGATCCCGCTGAGGAGCCCGATGGCGAGGAAACGGAAGAACCACATGGCCGACATGGTCTCGGATGGCGGAGAGGGTGGGTCAAGAGTCGGAGTGGGAGAGCTTCCACGGATGGCAGAGCATGATCGGCTCCATGGATCATGGTTGGGGAGGGGGGAGCCTGCGGGATATATGCGGGATGATCTTCTGTCGTGCGGGACAGGGAAGATGCTTTCTCCCTGGTCAGAAGCTCTGCCGTCACTCGGGACGCAGCCCTCTTGAAACCACTGCCCCTGTGCGGTGAGCAGTCGTGAGGCTCTGTCACCGGACAGGCGCGCCATGGGCGCCGGTTTCCGCCAGGCAGTCCTGCTCGGTGCGCTCTTCCAGCTTGCAGATCAGTTCGTCGGCGGGTGGGGCGGCCGGATCGGAATGAGGTGCGCTTCGCCAGGGTCTCCCGGAACGGGCCCTTCCCATCGCGTGTCCCTGCCGCATACGTGGACACGGAGGCGGCAGGGAGCGCTGCCGCAGGTCGGCCGCCATGTATCGATGAGAGCGGTCACATGCAGCCGGGAGCGGCCGGGCGCTGTCCTGCGGCGACGGTCCCGGCAGTGGCTCACACCGGGTCGGGCAGGTCCATCGCCGCGAGCCGGGCCGGGTCGATCACAGTGGCGATGGCGGCGATCCGGCCCCCGACGACGGTGAACGCCATGACCGAGAGCGCGGTGCCGTCCTCGCGCCAGGAGACGAACCCGGGAAGGCCGTCGACGAGCACCGCCCGCCCTCGCGCGGCTGCGCCGCCGGCGACGCGCGCGGTCGCGCCGGCGGCGACCTTGGTGGCGCCGAGGACGACGACCACACCGTCGGAGGTGTCGACGGTCAGCCGCACCTCGGGGTCGAGCACGCGCAGCAATCCCTCGAAATCACCGAGGCGGGCCGCCGCCAGGAAGGCCTGGACCACCTTTCGCTGCTCCCGGCGGGCGGCCGTCGGCCGCCCGGCCGCCTGAACCTTCCTGCGCGCCCGGCTGGCGAGCATCTTGGCGGCGTCGGCGGACCTGCCGAGGATCCGGCCGATCTCGTCGAACGGCACCGCGAACAGGTCGTGCAGTACGAACGCCAGCCGCTCGCCCGGCCCGAGCGACTCCAGGACGACGAGCAGCGCGAGCCCGACCGAGTCGGCGAGCGCCGCGTCGTCCTCCGGCGCGGGGCCGTCGTCGACCGCCACCACGAGCTGGGGCAGCCGGTCGTCGTAGGACGCCTCGGGGCGGGCCCGGCGCGATCGCAGGACGTCGAGGCTGATCCGGCCGACCACGGTGGTCAGCCAGCCGGCGAGGTTGTGGATGTCCGCGGCGTCCTGGCGGGAGAGCCGCAGCCAGGCCTCCTGGACCACGTCCTCGGCGTCGGCGTGTGATCCGAGCAGGCGGTGGGCGACCGCGCGCAGCCGGTCGCGCTGGGCTTCGAACGCTTCGGCCACCGGGTCCGCCGGGCTGGTGTCGGGCATGTCGTTACCTTCCTCGGATCTGCTCCGTCATGGGTGATGACGGATCCGGACGGGTCCGGGTAACGGACGAACACCGATGAAGGAGCACGACCGATGCAAGCACGCATGAAGAGCGCGGCGAACGCCGACGTGACCGCAGCGATCCAGAGCCTCTACAAGGCGGTGTACTCCGGCGGCGTCGACCCGCGCGTACTCGAACTGGTCCACCTGCGGGCCAGCCAGATCAACGGCTGCAGCCCGTGCGTGTTCGCCGGGATCGCGTCGGCCAAACGGCGCGGGGAGACCGACGAGCGGCTGCACAACGTGGTCACGTGGCGCGAGACGCCCTTCTTCACCGAGGCGGAGCGGGCGGCGCTCGCGCTGGCCGAGGCCGCCACCCGGATCCAGGACGGGGCGCCGGGGGTGACCGACGGGATCTGGGACGCCGCCGCCGCCCACTTCGACGAGAACCAGCTGTCCGCGATCATCCTGGACATCGCGCTGACCAACTTCTTCAACCGGATCAACCACACGATCCGGGAACAGGCCGGCACGACCTGGTGAGCCGGGCGGGGCGTCATGCGGTCCGGGCGCGCGGCCGCGGCCGCTCCGGCCCGCCGCATGAATGACGCTCACCCGAATGGCCGCAGAACTGACGGAAATTTGTCCGGCTAGTTAAAGGAGTCATATTCTGTGACGTCATGTCAGTCGCCCGCCACGCCCTTCAGCGCCCCCGGGCCGCGAGGCCCGAGCGCAGACTGGAGATCGACGGGTTACGTGCGGTAGCCGTACTCCTCGTAGTGATCTACCACATCTGGCCGCGCCGGGTCTCGGGCGGAGTCGACGTCTTCCTGATGCTCACCGGCTTCCTGATCACCGGCTCGCTCCTGCGCAACGAGCACGTCAAGCTCTGGGCCTTCATCAGGCGCCTGCTGCGCAGGCTTCTGCCGGCCGCGGGGCTGACGCTGTTCGGCGTGCTGATCGGCATGGTGCTGATCCTGCCGAAGACGCGCTGGGACGTCACGGTCGCCGAGGTCGTCGCCTCCGCCCTGTACTACGAGAACTGGCAGCTGGCCTTCTCGGCGGTGGACTACCTGTCCGCGGGCAACGCGGTGAGCCCGGTGCAGCACTTCTGGTCGCTGGCGATCCAGGGCCAGTTCTACGTGATCTGGCCGGTGCTCCTGCTGATGGCCCGGCGGAAGCTCCAGGTCTTCGTGGGGCTGATGGCCGCGGTGTTCGTGCTCTCCCTGGCGTACTCGATCCTCCGGACGGCCACCGACCAGGCCTGGGCCTACTTCGACACCGGCGCGAGGCTGTGGGAACTGGCACTGGGCGGGCTGCTCGCCGTGGCCCTGCCGTTCCTGAAGGTGCCGCGACCCGTGCGGGTGGTGCTCGGCTGGCTCGGGCTGGCCGCACTGGTCGCGTGCGGGCTGGTGCTGCAGGTCTCCACGAGCTTCCCGGGATACGTCGCGCTGTGGCCGACGCTGGCCGCCGCGGCGGTCATCGTTGCGGGGGCGGCCGGCGGCGCGGACCGGCTGCTGACGCTCCGCCCGGTGCTGTACGTCGGCCGCGTCTCCTACGCGCTCTACCTGTGGCACTGGCCGATCTTCGTCTTCTACCTCGTGGCCACGGACCGGACCGCGGCGAGCTGGAAGGGCATCCTGCTGATCCTGGCCGCCAGCTTCGCGCTGGCCGCGGTGACGACCGAGCTGACGGACCGGACGGGCGGCTGGGGGCCGCTGCTGCTGGCGCCCGCGCTCGTCGGGGCCGTGGTGGTGACCTTCCTGCCCCGGCAGGACAGCGGGATCACGCCCGCTCCGGCGCTGGCGGCCAAGGACCGGCCCCGGTCGTACGAGGACGGCTGCGCGCAGCACCCCAAGGACGCAGAGGTCCTCGTCTGCCGCTACGGAGCGAAGAACCCGGACAAGACCATCGCCCTGGTCGGAAACTCCCACGCCGCCCACTGGCTGCCCGTCCTCGAACTGCTCGGCGAGGACAACGGCTGGCAGATCGTCAACATCACCAAGGGCGCCTGCGCCCTGTCCACGACCGTGCAGCTCTACAGGGGCAAGCCCCAGCCCACATGCGACCAGTGGCAGGAGGGCGTGCTCGCCGAGCTCCGCACGATCGGTCCGGACCTGCTGATCACCACCGCGACCGAGTCCAGCGAATGGGAGCGCGGCGAGAACATGCCCGGCGGGTACCTGGAGCGGTGGCGGCAGCTCGGCGCCATGGGCATCGACGTCCTGGCCATCCGCGACACGCCGCGGATGGGCTTCGATCCGCCCGAGTGCGTGGAGACCAAGGGCGCCGCCGCCTGCGTCGCGCCTCGCAGTCTCAGCCTGGCCGAGCGCATGCCGACGGCCGGGCCGATACCCGACAACGTGACGGTCGCCGATTTCAACGCCACGTTCTGCCCGGACGACCGCTGCCCGTCGGTGATCGGCGACACGCTGGTCTACTCCGACAACGGCCACATCACGGCGACGTTCGTGCGCTCGCTCGCCCCTGCGCTGGAGAAAGAGGTGCTGCGGGCGCTCGCAGGCCGGCAGGCGAAGTCCCAGGGGTAGCCGGCGCGACGTACGATCTGCATGTGACCAGCAGCCCCACCGAGGCGCAGCACCTGCGCGACCTCGCGCGGCTGCGCCGCGTCCGCGACCGGATCGACCGGGAGTACGCGCAGCCGCTGGACGTCGAGGCGCTGGCCCGCGGCGCGAACATGTCGGCCGGGCACCTCAGCCGCCGGTTCCGGCTCGCCTACGGCGAGTCGCCGTACGCCTATCTGATGACGCGGCGCATCGAGCGCGCGATGGCGCTGCTGCGCCGTGGCGACCTCAGCGTCACCGAGGTCTGCTTCGCGGTCGGCTGCTCGTCGCTGGGCACCTTCAGCACCCGCTTCACCGAGCTGGTCGGCATGTCGCCCAGCGTCTACCGGCGCGAGGCGGCGCGCGCGACGGCGGGGATGCCGCCGTGCGTGGCGAAACAGGTGACCAGGCCGGTCCGGGAGCGGGAAGCGCCGGCCCCGGAGCGCGCCTAGCCTGGTCGCCATGGACATCACCATCCACACGAGCGTCCTCCCGCACGACGACCCGGAGGCCTCCCTGGCCTTCTACCGGGACATCCTCGGCTTCGAGGTCCGCAACGACGTCGGGAGCGGCACGATGCGCTGGATCACGGTCGGTCCCGCGGGCCGGCCCGGCACGTCCATCCTCCTGGCGCCGCCGGCCGTCGACCCCGGCATCACCGAGGACGAGCGGCGCACCATCGCCGCGATGATGGCCAAGGGCACCTACGGCTGGATCCTGCTGGCCACCCCCGACCTCGACGGCACCTTCGAGAGGCTGCAGGCCGGCGACGCCGAGGTCGTCCAGGAGCCGATCGAGCAGCCGTACGGGGTCCGGGACTGCGCCTTCCGCGATCCCGCGGGCAACCTGATCCGCATCCAGGAACTGCGTTAGCCGTACGGCGGCCGCAGCCGCCTGCGCGGAGGACCGGTAGGCGGCCCGGCCGGGCCGGGCGGACTCAGGCGAGCAGGAACGTCAGGCGAGCAGGAACGCCAGGCGGTCGTCGGCCAGCCACGGCGCGATCTCGACGATCTCCGCGCTGACGACGCCCTGTTCGACGAACGGGTCGGCCGCCACGCGGGCCTCCAGGTCCTCCCGTGAGGTGCCGTGCGCCACGATCGCGCCGCCCAGTCCCGGCTGGATGCCGCCGACCAGCAGGAACACGCCGTCGTCGACGCCGCGCTCGATCCATTCCCGGTGGCCGGGCATGTGCTGTCCGGCCGCGCTCCTGTCGGCGGAGAACCTCAGCAACACCACGAACATGTGATCCCTCTCAGATGGTCGAACCCAGGTCGTGTCAGGTGCCGGCCCGTGGGCCGTCCACCGGTGCGGTGCCCTGGGCGCCGGCGGAGTACCGGCTCAGCCAGTGGTGCATCCGCTGCACCTCGCGGTGGATGAAGTCCTCGTCTTTGAAGGCGTGCGCCAGCGTGGCGACGCCCTGGCTGAAGGCCAGCACGTGCATGGCCAGTGCGTCGGCCTGCTCCCGGTGCCCCAGCCGCGTGAACTGCTCGCGCAGCCAGGTGCGGAAGAGCGTGAACAGCCCGCCGGCCTCGTCCAGCGCGGGGTGGCCGAGTTTGGCCAGTTCGGTGGTCATGGTGCCCACCGGGCAGCCGTAGTTCTGGATGTCGGCGCGGTTGGCCGCCACGATCTCGACGAACCGGCGGATCCGGGCGGCGGGGTCGGCCTCCTCGGCCTCCCACCGCGTGAGCATCCGCCGCCTGTCCTCCAGCCGTGCGGCGATCACCGCGCGCAGGATGTCGTCCTTGGACTTGAAGTGGTAGTAGAAGTTCCCTCGCGAGATGTGCACGGCCTCGGCGATCGCCGCGAAAGACGTGTGCTCGTAGCCCTGCCGGTAGAACAGCCGGTCGGCCGCCTCGACGATCTGAGTCCGGGTCGCTTCCGCCTTCACGCTCTTGCACCTCCTGCGTCGCCGGTAGATCACGGGAACTTTCTAGGACGCTTGTCCTAGGCAGGATTTTAGGACAGTCGTCCTACGCGGTGTCAACCGGGCCCGGCAGGCGGTGGCCTTTCGGGATGGCGGGCCGAGCACACCGGAGGAGCCGGTGGCGCCGGCCCGGCCGGCCCCGGTGCGGCTCCGGCCGTCGCGCGCCGGTCGCCGATCTGATCGTGTAGGGTCCGGCGTGCCATGAGCCTTGAACCGACGCCGAGCCGGGCGGTCTCCGAGTACATGATCGAGATTCCCGCCGGGGTGATCCACCTGCGGGACGAGGGCGCGAAGGCGAACTGGAGGGTCGAGGTCGGGGCGTTCCGGCTGGCGCCGTACCCCGTGACCCGCGAGCTGTACCGCGCCGTCCGGGGCGAGGCGCCCACGAGTACGGCGGGGCCCCGGACTCCGGTGACCGAGGTCTCCTGGCAGGAGGCCGTGCGGTTCTGCAACCTGCTCTCCCGGGCGGAGGGACTCGACCCCTGTTACACGACGGGCGGCGATCCCGACGGGCAGGACGTGGTCTGCGACCGGGAGGCGGGCGGTTACCGGCTGCCGTCCGAGGCGGAGTGGGAGTACGCGTGCCGGGCCGGGACCTCCGGCGTCCGCTACGGGGAACTGGACGAGATCGCCTGGTACCGCGGGAACTCCGGCGGGCAGGTGCACGACGTGGCGACCAGGGCGCCGAACGCGTGGGGCCTCTACGACATGATCGGCAATGTGTGGGAATGGTGCTGGGACCTCTACGATCCCGGCGTCTACGGCCCGTACCGCGTGTTCCGCGGCGGCGGCAGCCACGATCACCCCCGCGGGTGCCGGGCGTCGTGCCGCCGCAAGAGCCACCCGGCCTTCCGCGTCGACGATCTCGGCTTCCGGCTCGCCCGGTCGCTGTGAGCGGGACGAGCCGGTCTACGTCCACCGGGCCGGTCCGGCCGTGAACCTGCGGCGGACCGGCCCGGTCGCCGCCGCCCGGTCCCGCGGTGCGGACCCGGGTACGGCCGCCGCGGGCGCGAGCCCTAGTTGTATCTGTACAGCCGGGTGGCGACCCGGCGGTTGCCGTTGAACACCGAGGCCCGGTACATGCTCACGGAGAGGTCGCCGTGCTCGGCCTTCCCGCAGGTGCCGGCCCCGGCCAGCTGATGGATCTCGAAACGCGCCGTCGGGTCGCCCCCCACGAAGTACTCCGCCCGGGCCTGGTACTTGTCGGCGCTCGTGTCGCACGCGAAGACGAAGGTCTTCCTCTCGGAGAAGCACGTGCTGGCGGCGCCCTTCGTCGAGGTGCAGACCTCGGCCCGCGCCCGCGCGGCGGCGGGGGTGACGCGTGTCTCCCGCTTGACGGGGTGCTCGGCGACGTCGCGGACCGTCTTCCACCGGCTGACCTTGATGCGGCGGTTGCCCTTGTAGATCGCGGCTCTGAACGTCACCACCTTGCCGACTCCGAGGCTTCCCCGGGCCTCGCCCTTGCGCGCGAGGTTGTGGATGACGTATTTCGTGCCGAGGTAACCGTTCAGGTAGTACTCCACCGCCGGGTGGAGCCTGTCGGTCGTCGTGTCCTCGATCGAGATCCCCGGCCGGTCGCTGTCGTCCGGCCCCACGCACGCCGTCGCGCCCCTGACGCGGACGCATTCGAGTCCCGCCCTGCCGGTGGCGGACCCCGTGTGGGCGGCAGTTCCGGTGTGGGCGGCGGGTTCGGTGTGGGCGGCGGGCGCCGTATCGACTGCCGGTGCCGTCGCGCTGGAGGCGGGCGCCGTATCGACTGCCGGTGCCGTCGCGCTGGAGGCGGGCGCCTTGCCTGCCGTGCGGGTGTCGCTGCCGGCCGCGGCTCCCTGGACGGTGAACGCGGTGGCCGCGGCCACGGCCACCACGATGATTTTGCGACCTAAGACCACGTGGACCTCTCCCGGCTCATGAGTCACATAGATTTTCCTGATTGTGACGTTATATAAGCCGATGCGGTTCCAAGTGGTGCTTTAGTGGGAATTTCCCGTCGTCAATCGGCGGACGGCTGCACCGCCTGCCGTACGGGGGCGGAGAGGGTTCCGAACAGAGGGCGGGCCGGGGTTACCGGGCCGGTTTCCGCGGACGGACTCCCGTCCGGGAGAGGGGACAGGCTCTCGAGATGGGGCCACCAGCCCGGATGGCGCTTCATCACCTCCTGAAGAGGCAGGCAGGTTGCGACCATGTGGGTGGCGTACATGACCCAGGGGGTCAGGCCGTCCTTCGCGGAGGGAACCTGCCGGGACATCTGCAGGGCGGAGCTCAGGACGTCGGCCAGCATCTCCGCCGTCATGTGGATGCGGGCCCTGTCCTTCCCCTTCGGAGGGATCGGCTTGGCCTCGTAGAAGTACGGATACAGCTCCGGATGCTCCACGAACAACCGCAGTGTCTGGTGCAGGAGGTTGAACACGCCCTGGGTGGTGGTAACCCCCGCGATGCCGTTGCTGATCCTCACCTGCTCCGCCGCGGCGGTGGACTGCCGGGCCGCGTAGCGGATCGCCACCATCGTCGTGACGAGGCCGCACACGGCCACGACGAGGCCGCACACGGCCACGACGAGGCCGCCGACGGCCACGATGAGACCGCCGACCTCCACGGCGAATCCGCTGGTTTCCACGGTGGCTCCGTCCACTCACCCTCCAGGAATCGCGAATATGCGTTTGATCGGCAGAACGTCTTCCGGGCGCGATTCGCTCCCGGCGGATGTGAATTTCCGCCCGCGGTTCGGCGATTCGTTCTCCCGCCCCGCAGGGACCGCCGAGGACGAGGGACGACAGGCGGTGACCGGGCCGCGCGGCCGCGGTGAATGAGAGAGGCCGCAGCGCCATGGCGCACATCCCCGCCGGACCGTCCCCCGCTCCAGGGCGGGGCCGGTCTCCCCGGCGACCCGCCGGGGGAAGGGGCTCGGAGGCCGCGCGGCCCCTCTCACGGGGGAAGGAACCGTCCGACGTAGCCGTGCTGCCCGGGAGTCTCGACGGCGTGGACGCTGTAGTGCGCGCGGACGTAGTCCACCGCCTCCTGCGCCGGAACACCGTCGATGACGCAGATGCAGGCCAGCGCGGTGCCCGTCCTGCCGCGACCGCCCGCGCAGGCGACCTCGACCCGCTCCGCCGCGGACCGGGCCCACGCCTCCCGCAGGGCCCGCGCGACCTCCCCGTCGTCGGCGGGCAGGCCGAAGTCGGGCCAGAGCAGCCAGCGCGCCTCCCACGGGACGGGAGACGGCTCCCGGTCGAGCAGGTACAGCGCGAACTCCGGGGCGGGTCCGCCGGGAAGCGGGAGGTACAGCCCGCGACCGCGGATCAGCCGCCCGGAGGGGAGCCGCAGCACCCCTGGTTCCCCCGGCTCCCACATGTGATCAACGTACCCCGGTCGCGCGGCTCCCGGAGGTGCTCACGGGCCGCCGGAGGGCGGAACGCTCACGGACCGACGATGAGGGCCGGGGAACCGAACGGCTCGCCCGCCCGGGCGGGGTCGCCGGCCCGGGAGGACCGGCCGGAAGGTCCGGGCGGTCCGGGCGGTCCGGGCGGTCCGGGTACGGCGGGCGGATCATGCCCTCATACCGCCCGCGGGCCGCGGGCGGCCACGCCGCCGTCCGCGGTGACATCCCCAGGATGCCCCGGCCGCCGCCGGATCAGCGGTCGAGCGCGGCCCACAGGACGGCGAACTCCTCCGCGGTCAGCGGGTTCAGGCCGAAGTCGTCCGGGTGGAGCGGACCCTCGGCCAGGAAACCGTGCTCGTCCTCCAGATGGCGCCAGGAGTAGCGCCGGGCGAGGCCGTCCGAGCCGAGCTCGGCGTGGCGGACCGGGCAGTACTCGCCGCCGTCGTCGGCGACGGTCTCGAACAGCCACACCCGGCCGTCGCCGTCCACGCCGTGCCAGTACAGGTGGGGCCGGTCGCTCTCGTCGAGTGCCCGGACCATGTGCTTGCGCTGCTCCTGCAGCATCCTTCACCTCACCGCTCGAGAAGCCGTCAACCGAAAAGCAATGTCCGGTCCCTAGTCTGGCCTCCTTATGTTGCGCGTACTCGGTCCCCTGCAGGCGGAGATCAACGGTCGCGCGGCGGACCTGGGCACCTCCCGGCAGCGCGCCGTGATCGCCAGGCTGGTCGCCGCGGGCGGGCACGTGGTCTCCACCGATCGTTTCATCGAGGACCTGTGGCGCGGGCAGCCGCCGCCCAAGGCGCTGGCCGCGCTGCAGGTCTACGTCTCGAACCTGCGGCGGGCCCTGGAGCCCGGCCGGGTGCCGCGCACTCCCGCGACCGTGCTGGTCAGCGCCGCCCCGGGATACCGCCTCCGGCTGGAACCCGAGCTGGTGGACGCCTGGCTCTTCCCCGTGCTCGCCGGGTCCGCCGCGGACGCGCTGGCCGAGGGGGACGGGGAGCGGGCGCTCGGCCTGGCCGAACGGGCGCTCGGACTCTGGCAGGGACCCGCCTACGCGGAGTTCGCCGACGAGGAGTGGGCCGAGCCGGAGGCGGCCCGCCTGGAGGAGCTGCGGCTCGTCGCGGTGGAGCACCGGGCGGAGGCGCTGCTGGCGCTCGGGCGCAACGCCGAGGTCGAGCTCGAACCGCACGTGCGCGCGCACCCGCTCCGGGAGAACGCCGTACGGCTGCTGGCCCTGGCCCGCTACCGGGCCGGGCGGCAGGCGGACGCGCTGGCCGCGATCAGGCGGGCCCGCACGGTTCTCGCCGAGGAACTCGGTGTGGACCCGGGGCCGGGACTGCGCACCCTGGAGGCGGACATCCTCGCGCACGCCGAGTCGCTGCACCGCGAGCCCCCCGCCCGGCTCCGGGTCTCCCCGGCCGCGGGCGAAGGCCCGCCCGAAGGCCTCCCGCCTCTTGACGGCGCACGGCCGCCGGGAGAGGAACGCGACCGGGCGGGCGGACCCGGCCGAGACGGCGGGCACGCCCGCGGCTCCGAGCGGGCCGACGGCCTCGTCGGGCGTACGGCGGAGCTGGCCGTGCTGCACGAGATCGCCGCCTCACCCGGCCTGCACACCGTCTGGCTGGGCGGGGAGGCGGGCGCGGGCAAGAGCACGCTGGCCGAGGCGTTCGCCGCGGGGCTGGCGGCCGAGGGCCGGCTGACCGCCACGGGCCGGTGCCCGGAGACGGACGGCGGGGCGCCGCCCGCGTGGGCGTGGAGCGAGGTGCTGCGCGCGCTGGCCGCCGTACGCCCGCCCGGCGACGGCCTGGCGGTACGGCTGGCGCCCCTGCTGACCGACGACGCCCCGCCCGCCGGCCAGTTCCACCTGGCCAGGGCGGTGGAGGAGTATCTGGCGGGAGCCGCACGGGACGGTGCGCGGCCGCTGGTCGTGCTGGAGGACGTGCACCGCGCCGACGGGGAGACCCTCCAGCTCCTGCGGCACCTGGTGGTACGGCTCGCCGGGCTCGGCATCACGGTCCTGGCCACCTACCGGCCCGCCGAGGCGGGTGACCACCTCGGCGCCACCTGGGCGGCCCTGGCCGGGAGGAACACCCACCGGATCGATCTCGGCGGGCTCGGCGGCGACGACGTGGCCCGGCTGCTGCGGGAACGTTCCGGGGTCGAGGTGGACGCGGCGACCGCGCGCACGGTGGCGGAGCGGACCGGGGGCAACCCGCTGTTCGTGTCCGAGACCGCGCGGCTGATCGGCGCGGAGGGCGCGTCCGCGGCCAGGACGCTCCCGCCCGGCGTCCGGGACCTGATCAGGCGCAGGGTCTCCAGGCTGCCCGCGACCGCCAGGACCGCGCTGCGGGACGCGGCGATCGTCGGCCGCGACGTGGACGTGGACGTGCTGCTCGCGATGGAGGGCGCCGACGAGGACACCGTCCTGGAGGGCCTGGAGGCCGGGGTGCTGACCGGCCTGCTCACCGAGCCCGCGCCGGGCCGGGTGCGTTTCGCCCACGTGCTCGTGCGCGAGACGCTCTACGAGGACACTCCGGGCATCCGCCGTACCCGCCTGCACGGCAGGGTGCTCGACGCGCTGGAGCGGGTCCGGCCGGGCGACGTCTCCGCGCTCGGGCACCACGCGCTCGCGGCGGCGACCCCGGGTACGGCGGGGCGCGCGCTGCCGTACGTCACGGCGGCGGCCTCGGCCGCGGCGGGCCTGTACGCCTACCGGGAGGCGGGAGCGCTGTACCGGGGGGCGCTCGGCCTCACCGACGACGACCGGACCCGGTTCGACCTGCTCTGCGGGCTGGTGCGGGTGCAGGCGCAGGAGGGCAACGTCATGGCCGCCCGGGAGAACCGGGAGCGGGCCATCGCGGTGGCGCGGCGGCTCGGTGCCGGGGCGGCGCGGGCGATCACCTCGTTCGAGGCCCCGGTGACGTGGAGCATCCAGCCGGACGGGCAGCGCGACGAGGCCCTCGTCGCGATGATCGAGGAGGCGCTGGAGACGGCGGAGGGCGAGGAGCGCTGCCGGCTCCTGGCCATGCTGGTCTTCGAGATCGAGGGCACCGACGACGCACGGGCCGATGCGGCCGCGTCGGAGGCGCTCGACCTCGCCCGGGGGCTGGGCCGTACCGAGCTGACCTGCCTGGCGCTCAACGCGCGCTATTTCGCGGTGCTGAGCCCGCACCGGCGCGACGAGCTGGAGGCGGTGGGCCGGGAGCTGGTCGAGCTGGGCGGCTCCGCCGGGCCGCCCGGATACGCGATGCAGGGCCACCACGCCCTCTTCATGGTGAGCCTGGGCCGCAACGACCTGGCCGCCGCGCGGCACCACGCCGATCTGGCGATCGAGCGCGCCACCGACGGGCAGCTCGGCCCGGCGCTGGGCGTGCTGTCGCTGCTCGACACGCTGCTGCTGGTGCTGAAGGGGGAGTTCGAGCAGGCGGAGCGGTCCTACGCGGCGGCCGCCGAGCGCATGCACCAGGCCGGGGTCATGAACGCGCTGGGCCTCATCCCCGTCGGCCTGCTCTTCGTCCGGCTGGCCTCGGGCCGGGGGGAGAGGTCCCTGCCGGACATGGCGGCCTACGCCGCGCACGTGCCGCCGGAGCAGATCTCGGAGATGCACGTCCGGGCGCTCGTCGCGGCGGGGCGCCTGCGGGAGGCGCGAGACGCCTGGCGGCCCGGCCTGGAGGGTCCCCGGGACGCCTTCTGGGTGGTACGGCTGGCGCTGCGGGCGGAGAACGCGATCGGCCTGCGGGACGCGGCGGTGGCCGAACGGTGCCACCGGGAGCTCGTGCCGTGGGAGGACGAGCTGGCCGGGTTCCAGACGGGGTCCGTCGTCTACCGGCCGGTCGCCCACATCCTGGGCGATCTCGCCGAGTTCCTCGGCCGGGACGGTTCGGTCCACTACGCGAGGGCGGTGCGGACCGCAGAGCTGGTCGGCGCCCCGCACTGGGCGCGCGAGGCCGCCGAGGCCCTGGAACGGGCTCGGACGCGGACGGGACGCTGAGCCCCGGTCCGGGGCGGGACCCGGCCCGCGGTGGCGGCCGGAGCACGGACCGGCCGGAGCGCGGACCGGCCGGAGCGCGGACCGGCCGGAGCCGCTCAGGCCGGGGGGCCGAAGACGAGCCGCCGGCGGCGCCGGTAGCCGGGGCGTACCAGCGCCAGCAGCAGGGCCAGGACCGGCCCCGCGGCCCTGTGCAGCCGGGCGAGCTCGTCCGGCCTGGCGTAGTGCTCGATCCTGGGCAGGTCGAACCTCATGTTCCCGCCCTTGCGGACCGCGTTCTCGACCCGCTCCCAGTCGGCCACGGGCACGTACTTCGTGATGATCGGGAAGAGCAGCCGCTCCTCCTCCTCGATGTGCTCGTCGAGCATGTCGGCGAGCCGGGTCAGCGCGGGGGCGAGCGCCGCGGCGTCCCGGGCGGAGGCGAACCGGGCCGCGTGCGTGGTGATCTCGTCCAGCAGCGGGTCCAGCTCGGAGTGGTCGTCGCTCAGGTCGCGCAGGTCGACCTCGGCCCCCGCGGAGCGTTCGATCACGGGCCAGAGCAGCCGGTCCTCGATCGTGTGGTGGTGGTGGATGCTCTTGCACAGCGTCGCGACGTCCTCGGAGATCGCGGTGGCGCGGGCGGCGCCGGCGGACTGCCGTCCGGCGGCCAGCTCGGTCGCCAGGTCCGCGAGGCGGCGGGCGTCGCCCCGCATGGCGCGGTGCGCGATCGTGAATCCCAGCAGGTCGGGGGTCATCTCGAGGTTCTCCTGTGGTCGGTGCGGATGCCGCTGACCACGATGCGACGGCCCGGTTGGGGCTTAGTTGGCGGGGACTTGCGGTCCGCCGGTCCGCCGGTCCGCCGGGTCCGGGACGGAACCGGAGCGGGCGCGCATTCGATTTCGCATCGCGCGCGGGAGGCGTGTATGGTTACACCTGTCCGCAGGCGCGAGAGCAAGAGCGGGCAGGCCCCTATAGCTCAGTCGGCAGAGCGTCTCCATGGTAAGGAGAAGGTCAACGGTTCGATTCCGTTTGGGGGCTCCACAGCCTCAATGCCCTGACCGACCGGTTGGGGCATTCGGCTTGGGTGGATGTGAAGGCCACCCGGAAATGCTCAAGGTTCCCGGCACACAGACGGGCATGATGGGGGAAATCCCCCGGCGACCGCCCTGACGTGCGCAAGTGCGTAGTAGCACTGCGAGTCGGGTATCCTTGCGGGGCCGGTCGATTTCGCCGGCTCCAAGGCGGAGTAGCTCAGTCAGGCAGAGCAAACGGCTCATAATCGTTGTGTCGCCGGTTCAAGTCCGGCCTCCGCTACTACCCTCCCGGGCCCCATTCACCAACAGGGGCTCCGGCATGGGTTGTCCCAGTCCCGAACGTAGAAAGGCACTCCCAAGTGGCTGCCACAGACGTTAGGCCGAAGATCACGCTGGCCTGCCAGGAGTGCAAGCACCGCAACTACATCACGCGGAAGAACCGGCGCAACGACCCGGACCGGCTTGAGCTCAAGAAGTACTGCCCGAACTGCAAGACGCACCAGGCGCACCGCGAGACCCGCTAGGTCCTGCCTGCGACGGGCCCCGGGCCCGCGCACCGGCGGGAGACCCGGGTCTCCGCCGGCGAGGGGCTCCATCGACGGAGCCGGCGTCTCGGTGCGGCCTCCCGTCCCGCGGCGGGAGTCGAAGCACTTCTTCGGCGTTCACAACGCATCACGGACCGGCGTCCTCATCCATGAGGGCGCCGGTTTGTCGTATCCGCACATCATTCCGGCCCGGGTGTTGACCGCGATCGACATCCGGCCCCGGCGCGTGCCGGGCTACGGTTTCCTGGTGGCCGAGCGGGGGATCGACCCCCCGAATCTTGTTCTGTTACTCTCGCCGCACCAGCTCGGATTCCGTAAAGGAGCACGATGGCTCTGAACCGTGATTTCGTTGGGCGGGCGTCCGCGCCTTCCACGCCCTACGAGGTCAGCCGTGTGAAGATCAAAGAGTTCGCGACGGCGATCGGCGACAACAACCCGATCTACCACGACCGGGAGGCCGCGCGGGCCGCGGGGCACCCCGACGTCATCGCCCCGCCGACCTTCCCCATCGTGTTCAGCCTGTCCGGCGGGGCGATCCTCGCCGACCCCGAGCTCGGCCTGAACTTCGCGATGGTGGTCCACGGCGAGCAGCGCTTCGAGTACCGCCGCCCGGTCCACGCCGGAGACGAGCTGGTCAGCGTCTCCACCGTGACCGACATCCGCAGCGTCGGCCGCAACGAGTTCATCACCGTGCGGAGCGACGTCACGACCGTCGGGGGCGAGCTCGTCTGCACGACCTACAACACCATCGTCGAGCGCGGAGGGGCAGGCTGACATGGCCGCGACTGTCAAGTACGACGAGGTCGAGGCCGGCCAGGAGATCCCGGCCGTCGACTACCCGGTCCGCCGCGCCAACCTGGTGATGTACGCCGGGGCCTCGGGGGACTTCAACCCCATCCACTGGAACGAGCGCTTCGCCAAGACCGTCGGCCTGCCCGACGTGATCGCGCACGGCATGTTCACCATGGCCCAGGCGGGCCGCTTCGTCACCGACTGGGCCGGCGACCCGGGCGCGGTCGTCGACTACGGGGTGCGCTTCTCCTCCATGGTGGTCGTCCCCGACGACGACAACGGCGCCGTCATCACGGTGAGCGGCGTCGTCGAGGAGAAGCTCGAGGACAAGCGCGTGGTGGTCGCCCTGACCGCGAGGTGCGACGGCTCCCGGGTGCTCTCCAAGGCGCGCGCGGTGGTCCAGCTCTCCTGACCGTTGCGGCCTGCGGCCCGGCCCCGGGCCGGGCGGGGGCCTCCGGGCCCTGCACCGGAAGCCCTGCACCGGAAGCCGCGGGCCGGAGAATCTTCCCCCGGCCCGTGGGTAACGTCAGGAAATGAGCGAAACACCACGTCATGTGAGAGAGCGGGCCGAGGAGCGGACCGGCGAGGGAGCCTCGGAGCGGGCCGGGGAGGAGGCGTCCAAGGCCGCGCGGACCGGTGGCTCGGCCCGGCAGATGGAGCAGCCCGACGCCAAGCGGGTCGCCGACGCCGAGGCGGCGCCCGAGCAGGAGCCCAAGGGCTCCGAGCTGGTCGGCCGTGAGGACGACAACGAGCTCGAAGGCGATCCCGAGCGGATGGTCGCCTCCCAGCGGTTGTGGGACGGGAGCCTGGCGACGTCGCGGCTGGACGAGGCCATGCCCCGGGGCCAGGACGAGGATCCGGCGGGGGCGCCGGATCCCGGCGGGCGCGGCGGCGGGACGGCCTGACCGGTACCGGTGCCGGTGCACGCCGCATAGGGTGGTCGGCGGATTTCGGATCGACCCCCGAGGACGTGGCATGGCAGAGCGGGTGGCAGGGGTACGGCTGGCGCCGTACACGACGTTGGGGCTGGGCGGCCCGGCCGGGGCGTTCGTGGAGGCCTCCTCGGCCGAGGAGATCGTCGAGCTGGTCGCCGCGGCCGACCGGGTGGGCGAGCCGGTGCTCGTGCTCGGCGGCGGGAGCAACCTGGTCGTCTCCGACGACGGGTTCGAGGGGCTCGTGGTGCGGGTCGCGTCGCGGGGGATCGAGATCGACGGCGACCTGGTCACCGCGCAGGCGGGGGAGGACTGGGACACGCTGACCGGGCAGGCCGTGGCGGAGCGGCGCTCCGGGATCGAGTGCCTCTCGGGCATCCCCGGCCTGGTCGGCTCCACCCCGATCCAGAACGTCGGGGCCTACGGACAGGACGTCTCCCAGACGATCACCGCGGTGCGGGTCTACGACCGGACGACCCGCCAGGTGCGCGACCTCGGCGCCAGGGAGTGCGGCTTCGCCTACCGCCACAGCGCCTTCAAGCAGGCGCCCGAGCGCCATGTCGTCCTCTCGGTCACCTACGAGCTGCCCCGGGACGGGCTCTCCGGCCCGGTCGCCTACAAGGAGCTGGCCGTACGGCTCGGCGTGGAGCCCGGGGCCCGGGTGCCGCTCGCCGAGGCCCGGCAGGCGGTCCTGGAGCTGCGCGCGGGCAAGGGCATGGTCCTGGACGCCGCCGATCCGGACACCCGGAGCGCGGGCTCGTTCTTCACCAACCCGGTCCTGACCGCGGAGCAGGCGGCCGAGCTGGAGCTGCGCGCCCCCGGCTTCCCCCGGTGGGACATGCCCGGCGGGGGCGGGGTGAAGGTCCCCGCCGCCTGGCTGATAGAGAACGCGGGGTTCCCCAAGGGCTACCGGCGCGGCCCGGTGAGGATCTCCACCAAGCACACCCTCGCCATGACCAACCCCGAGCTCGCGGCGGCCACCGAGGACCTCCTCGGCCTGGCCCGCGAGGTCCGCGACGGGGTGCGTGAGAAGTTCGGCGTGACGCTGGTCAACGAGCCCGTGATGGTCGGCGTCCGGCTGTAGTGCGGCGGCGTCCCGGCTCCGGGCGGGGCGGGAGACGACGGGAGACGACGGGAATGAGCAGCCCGGCGCGGATGTTAGGGTCTGGTGGAAACACCCGAAGGGGAGTAGTCCCAATCGCGTGATCGACATACTGGCGCCCTCGCGCGCCCGGTCGCGCGGGCCTCGTTCCCGGTGAAGACGCTTCTTCCCGGCGACAGGCGGACGAGACCTTCGGCCTGGCAGGCATACCGAAAATGCCGCCGGGCCGAAGCCGTGCCCGAGACTCCCCGGGTGCCCCTTCCGGCCCGGTCGCATGCACACGAAGGGCGACCCCGTTGGAAGCGTTCTGGATCAGTCTTGCTGTGATCTTCGTCGCCGAGCTCGGCGACAAGAGCCAGCTCATGGCGATGACCTTCGCCACCCGGTTCAAGCCGTGGCCGGTCCTGGCCGGCATCACCCTGGCCACCGCGGTGGTCCATCTCGTCAGCGTCGGCCTCGGCGGTCTGATGGGGGACTTCCTGCCGACCACCGCCATCTCGGTCGCCGCCGGTGTCGCATTCCTGGGGTTCGCGCTCTGGACGCTGCGCGGAGACGAGCTGACCGAGGAGGAGGCGCAGAAGGCGAAGCGCACCACCCGTTCGGCGGTCATCGCCGTGACCGTCGCCTTCTTCCTCGCCGAGCTCGGTGACAAGACCATGCTCGCCACCATCACCCTGGCCACCCAGCACGGCTGGTTCGGCACGTGGATCGGTTCGACGGTCGGCATGGTCGCCGCCGACGCGCTGGCCATCGCGGTCGGACGCCTGCTGGGCAGGAACCTGCCGGAGAAGGTCATCCGGTACGGCGCCGCCGCCGCGTTCGCCGTCTTCGGCGTGCTCCTGCTCGCCGAGCCGCTGCTCGCCTGACCTGGCCTGACCTGGCCTGACCTGGCCCGGCCTCGTGCGGCCCCGGGGGCCCGCAGCCGTTTCCCGGCGCCGGGCCCCGGGATCAGCCCTCCGCGGCCAGCGCGGTGCGCAGGGCGCGGCAGGTCGCGTCGGCCTGGTGGGCGACGACGCCGGCCAGGGCGGTGACGCCGCCGACGTCGCCGTCGAGGGCGGCCTGCTCCAGTGCGGTGCAGGTGGCGGAGAGGCGCCGCCCGGCGAAGGAGCCGCTGCTCCCCCGCAGCTTGTGCGCGAGTCTGGCCAGTTCCCTCATGTCGTTGCGGGCCGCGGCGGCGGTGATCGCGACGGCCGCGGCCGCGGTGTTCCGCAGGTAGGAGGGCAGGATGCGTTCGACGAACGAGGGACCCATCTCGCGCAGCTCGTCGAGGATGCCGGGGTCGAGCAGGGCCTCGGGGGAGTCCAGCCGCCCGGAGGCGGCCGCGGGCGCCACCGCCTCCGGAGGACCGGCCGCGGCGGCGGGCGCCGCAGGGCCGTCCGGAGACCCGGCCGGGCCGGTGCCGGAGCGCAGGACCGTGCGCAGGACGGCGTCGAGCTCCTGCCCGCGCAGCGGCTTGGCGAGGAAGGCGTCCATGCCGGCGGCCAGGCAGCGCTGCTCGTCGGAGGCCAGCGCCGAGGCGGTCAGGGCGACGACCGGGACGGCGTTCAGCGGCGCGGGAAGCCGCCGGATCCGCTCGGTGGCCTGGAACCCGTCGAGACGGGGCATCTGGCAGTCCATGAGCACGGCGTCGTAGTGCCCCGCCCGCAGCAGGCGCAGCGCCTTCTCGCCGTCGCCGGCGACGTCGGCGGCGTACCCGAGACGGGCGAGCATCGCGGTGACGACCTGCTGGTTGACCTCGTTGTCCTCGGCCACCAGGATCCGCATGCCGTTCCCGGCGCGGTCGTCGGCCGAGGCCGTTCCCGGGTCCGCGACCGGCTCCGGGGCGTCGGCGTCGGGCGCGCGGCCGAGCAGCTGGAGCAGCGCGGCGCGCAGCTGGGCGGCGCGCACCGGCTTGGTCAGGTAGACCTCGATGCCGCACGCGCGGGCGGCCTGCGCCTCGCCCGCCTGGTTGGTGGAGGTCAGCATGGCCAGCCGGACGCCGTTGACGGAGGGGTCGGCGGCGACGGCCCGGGCCAGCTGCAGCCCGTCGAAGCCGGGCATGTGCATGTCCAGCAGGGCGACGCCGAACGGGTCGCCCGAGCCGGCGGCGTCGCGCAGGACGGCGAGGGCGTCGTGGGCGTCCGGCGAGCTGTGCGCCCGCATGCCCCAGCTGGTGAGCAGGTCGTGGACCACGGTGCGGTTGGTGCGGTTGTCGTCGACGACGAGCACCCGCACCCCGGCCAGGTCGGCGGGAGGGGGCGGCGTGACCGACGGCGCCGCCGCGTCGGGCAGGGACAGGGTGAAGTGGAACCGGCTGCCGTGGCCGGGCCGGCTGGTCAGCCCGATCGTCCCGCCCATCAGCTCGACGAGCTGCCGGCTGATGGTCAGGCCGAGGCCGGTGCCGCCGTACCGCCGGGTGGTGGAGGCGTCGACCTGGGTGAAGGCGTCGAACAGGCCGGCCTGCCGGTCGGCGGGGATGCCGACGCCGGTGTCGGCGACGCTGATGTGCACCTGCCGGATCCGGTCCTCGCCCTCGGCGGGGCCGACGCCGACCTCGACGACGATCTCGCCGCGCTCGGTGAACTTGACGGCGTTGGAGACCAGGTTGGTCAGCACCTGGCGGATGCGGTGGGCGTCGCCGCGGACCGCGGGCGGGATCGCCGGATGCACCACCGCGGCGATCTCCAGTCCCTTGGCCTGCGCGCCGGCGGCCAGCAGGCTGACCACGTCCTCGGCGAGCGCCCGCACGTCGAAGTCGACCGGGTCGATCTCGAGCTTCCCCGCCTCGATCTTGGAGAAGTCGAGGATGTCGTTGATGACGTTGAGCAGGGCGTCGGCGGAGCTCTGCACCGTGGTCAGGTAGTCCCGCTGCCGGGCGTCGAGGCGGGTGTCCAGCAGCAGGCTGGTCAGGCCGATGACGCCGTTCATCGGGGTCCGGATCTCGTGGCTCATGTTGGCGACGAACTCCGACTTCATCCTCGACGCGGCCAGGGCCTCGTCCCGGGCCGCGGCGAGCTCGGCCTCCTGGCGCCTGCGCTCGGTGATGTCCCGGACGAACGCGCTGAAGGTCGTGTGACCGCCTGCCGAGGACGTCCACGCGGTGACCTCGGCGGGGAAGGCGGTGCCGTCACGGCGGAGGGCCTGCACCTCCATCCGCCGGTTGAGCAGGTGGGGCCCGCCGCCGGTGGGCACCCGGGCGAAGGCGGCGGCGTGCGCGTCCCGCTGCGGGCCGGGAGCCATCAGCTCGGTCAGCGGCCTGCCCAGCGCCTGCTCGACCGGCCGGCCGAAGACCGCCTCCGCCTGGGAGTTCCACCGGTTGATCCGGCCGGTGCCGTCGACCGAGACGAACGCGTCGCCGGCCGCGTCCAGGATGGCGCTGACCTGCTCCTCCCGGTGGGCCAGGACCGCCTCGGCGACGCGCCGGCGCCGGTCGGTGTACGCCGCCAGCACCAGCCCGGCCAGCAGCATCTGCGCCAGGGACAGGGTCACGGCCAGCGTCCGCCCGGCGAACCGGTCGGTGCCCGCGAAGGCCTCGCGGGTCGGTACCTCCGCGACCGCGGCCCAGTCCAGGCCGGGAACGGGCTGGTAGGCGGCGTCCAGTTCGACGCCGTTCTCCGTGCTCCGGCCGGTGCCGCTGGATCCGGCCAGGGCGGCCGCGACGTGTTCGTCGCCGGCACCCGAGGACAGGCCTGAGCCGTCGCCGGTGACACCGGCCAGCAGCGTGCCGCGCCGGTCCGTCAGCTTCAGCCGCACCTTCTGCACGTCGGCGAGCCGGTCGGTGAAGGACTCCAGCGCCTCCAGCCGGTAGCCCGCGGCGAGCACTCCGACGACCCGTCCGCCGTCCGTCACCGGCGCGGCGATGGCCACCACGCGGGGGCCGCCCGGCAGCGCGGTCGTGAAGGCGTCCGACACGTACGGCTCGCCGGTGCGCAGCACACCCTGGACGTAGTCGTGGGAGGAGAAGTCCGTTCCGGCGGCCGCGGGCTGGGAGGGGACGGAGGAGAGCAGCGTGCCCGCCGCGTCCAGCACCCAGGCGCCGGCGAACGCCGGGTCGCGCGACGTGAGCTCGGCCACGTGCCGGTCGATCTCCGGCCGGCCGGAACCCGCGAGCCCGTCCGGCGCCGCGGAGACGGCCTTCCTCAGCAGCCGCCGGTCCGCGTAGGAGCCGACGAGCTCCCGCAGCGTCGCCAGCTGGTCCCCGACGTAGGCGACGCTGACGTCGACGCTGGTCACCAGCCGCCGTTCGACCTCGGCTCGCACGGTGCCGGTGTCCTCGCGTACGGACAGGTAGGCCAGTCCCGCCAGCGGCAGCAGCCCCAGGACCGTGACCGCGGCGCACAGCCGCAGGACCGAGCGGCGCAGCGCCCTCCGCACGGAGGCCTCGGTGAGGGGGCCGCCGGCCGAGGCGAGGAGATGGACCAGCGCGAGCGCGGCCATCACCAGGGAGCCCGCGGCGACCACCGCGAGATCGTCGGTCGAGGCCTGCACCGCCCGCACCACCGGCAGCACCACCAGCGGCGTCACCAGGGCGCCCGCCAGCCAGGCGGGAAGGAGCCGTCTGCCCGGTCGGGGGCCGGGTGCCCGATGAGTAGCCATACAGGCTTCTCCATCGGCAGAGGCCTGCGGGGCTGAAGGAAACCCGGAACGCCCGCCCGCGTCCGGTTCGGGCCGGGAGGTCAGCCGATCAGGGCGAGGCGGTGGGCGGCCGCGGCGGCCTCGCCGCGCGTGGAGACGCCGAGCTTGCCCAGGATGTTCGAGACGTGCACGCTCACCGTCTTGGCGGAGATGAACAGCTCGGCGGCGATGTCCCGGTTCGAGCGCCCCTGCGCGACGAGCCGGAGCACCTCCTGCTCGCGCGGGGTGAGCGCCGGGGCGCCCGGGGTCTCCGGGCTCTGGGCGTCCGCCGGGGAGAGAGCGGTCCCGGTCCGCCGGGCCAGGGCCTCGATCTCGGCGGCCAGCGGTCGGGCCGCGAGCGCGAGGGCCACCGGGTGGGCGGTGCGCAGCCGTACGGCGACGCCCTCGCGGTCGCCCGCGGCGGCGGCGGCGCGTGCCGCCTGGAGCAGCGAGACGGCCCGCGGGAAGGGGCGGTCCAGCCGCTCCCAGGCGGCGGCCGCGGCGTCGTGGTCGCCGGTGAGACCGAGCCGGTACGCCTCGGAGACCGGGTTGTCCGTCGTCATCGCGGCGGCGGCCTCCCCGGTCCGGGCGCGCAGGGCCGCCGCCCGCTCGGGGGCGACGGCGGCGGCGGCGTCGCAGACGCCGGCGACCACCGAGAGCAGCCGCCAGCCGAGCTGCGGCTTGTTCATGATCCCTGTGTCGACCTCGACCCGCTCGGCCACGTCCAGCGCGGCCGGCGGCTCGCCCTCCAGCAGGTGGAGGGCCATCCTGAGCCGGTCGTTGGCGGTCAGCTCCTGGGTGAACTCCTCCTCCGCGGTGAAGGCGTCCACCTCGGCCAGGACGGACCTGAGCAGGTCCGTCTCGCCGCGGGCGGCCGCCACGTCCGCGCGGATCCGGCGCAGGTGGTGCCGGGTGCGCAGGGTGGGGTCCATGGCGAGGGCGTGCTCGGCCGCCGCGGCGGCCTCGTCGAAGCGGCCCAGGGACTCCAGCGCCTCGGCGCGGTTGTTGGCGATGAAGGTGCCGTGGACGCGGTAGAGGCCGTACCGCTTGGCCAGCCGCTCCCCTTCGAGCGCGCGCTCCACGGCCTCGGCGGAGCGGCCCAGGTTGTTCAGCGCGTCCACGTTGTTGGCCAGGGCGCGCAGGAAGATCCGGCCGGAGCCCAGCCGCTCGCCGATCGCCAGGGCGGTCTCGTTGACCGCGACGGTCCGCTCCATGTCCCCGGTGATCGAGTGGCCGACGGCGAGGTTGAGCAGCAGGTCGGCCTCCAGGGCCTCCTCCCCGTGCGCGCGGGCTATGTCCAGCGCCTCCCGGGTGAGCGACGTGCCCTCGGTGACCTCGCCCTGGAACATGAGGTAGGAGCCGAGCCGCGCCAGCACCCGGGCGCGGGCCAGGCCCGGCTCGGGCACCAGCCGTTCGGCGTGGCGGAGGTCGCCGAGCGCGCCCGGCCGCCGCTTGGAGATCTTGAGCTGCGAGAGCCGCACGACCAGCTCGGCCACCCGTTCGGGCTCGGCCGTCTCGTCCAGCTCGGCCAGGGCGGCCTTGACGAACTTCATCCCCCGGTCGTTCTCTCCGGAGGCGTAGGCGGCCTCCGAGGCCTGCTCCAGCACCGTGGTGTAGTCCGCGCCGATCCGCGCCTCCGCGTCGGGGACCTTGCCCCACAGGGTGAGCACCCGTTCCAGGAGCTGGACCTTCTCGGTGTAGGCGAAGGTCTTGGCGGCCTTCTGCGCGGCCTGCCAGGCGGAGACGAGGGCCCACAGATCGTCGCGGGCGGAGTACCAGTGGTGGGCGATCTCGATGGCGGCCCGGCCGGGCGGGACCAGGGTGCGGTCCTTCTCGATCTCCTCCGCGAAGCGGGCGTGCATCCGCACGTGCTCGCCGGGCAGGAGCTCGTCGTGTACGGCCTCGCGGATCAGCGCGTGCCGGAAGACGTAGGCCCGGCCGTCGGCGACCTGGAGCACGTTGGCCGCGACGGCGGGCCGGAGCGCGTCCTCCAGGTCGGGGTCGGACAGGCCGGTGACCGCGGAGAGCAGGGCGTGGCCGACCCGGATGCCGCCGGCGGCGGCGACGCGCAGCACGCGCTGGGTCTCGTCGGGGAGCTGCTCCACGGAGCCGATGATCAGGTCGTGCAGGGAGTCGGGGAAGGCGCACTCGCCGTCGCAGTCGAGCAGCGCCTCGACGAACAGCGGGATCCCCTCGCTGCGCTCGTAGACCCTGCCGACCTTGGCGAACTCCGGGGTGGTGCCGAGGATGCCGGCCATCTGCGCGGCCACCTCGTCGCGGGTGAGCCGGGGCAGGTCCAGCCGGAGGACTCCGTCCACCCGGCCGAGTTCGGCGAGCACCGGCCGGAGCGGGTGCTGGCGGTGCAGGTCGTCGGAGCGGTAGGTGAGGACCATCAGGACCGGCGCGGTGCGGAGATTGCGGCTGAGGAAGGCGATCAGGTCGCGGCTGGACCGGTCGGCCCAGTGGATGTCCTCGATGACCAGGACGACCGGGCGGCGCTCGGCCAGCCGTTCCAGAAGGGTGAGGATCTGCTCGAACAGGCGGGCGCGGGCGGTCTCGCTCTCCGCGTCGCCGCCGGGCTCGCCGAACTCGGGCAGGAGGCGGGCCAGATCGCGGGCGGCGCCGTCGGGCAGCAGGGCCGCCACCTCGTCGGAGCCCTGCTCGCGGACGAGCTGGCGGAGCACCGCGGTGAAGGGGGCGTAGGCCAGGCCCTCGGTGGAGAGCTCCACGCAGCCGCCGGTCAGCACGTGCGCGCCGTCGGCGGAGGCACGCTCGGCGAAGCACGTGACCAGCCGGGTCTTGCCGACCCCGGCCTCGCCCCCGAGCAGCACGGCCGCCGCGGCGTTCTTGCGCGCCTGCTCGAAGGACTCCCCCAGACCCGCGAGTTCCGCCTCCCGCCCCACGAAGACGGGGCTCACCGCCGCCCGACCCATCATGTCGTCCAGCATGTCACGCCTTATGTGTGGGTTTCTCCCTCTTATTCGGTGGTGCCGGGAGGCTAGGGGGGCTGAGATGCCCGGCCGGGCGGGAGGGGGCGGCCGGGCTCTCGTGTCAGCGTCATGCCGTGGTGGTCTTGCGGAAGAGGCCCAGCCCCCGGCGGCGGGTCTCGCCGGAGCGGCTCTTCCTGGCCTCCACGGCCTCGCGGGCCATGCGGTGCTCGGCCGCCTCGGCGCGAAGCTCGGCGGTACGGGTGACCATCAGGTCGAAGTGGATGTCCGGACCCATTTCGGGTGCCTCCTTGAGCGGTGCGATTTCCTTACACACTCAAGATTCGTCCTAAGGCCCCCCACCCCGCATCGGACGGATGCCCTATCTCCGGGGCGCCCGCCGGCCGGAAGGTACCTAGGACGGTCCCACCGCCGCCGGGAACGGCCTAGGACACCTCCGTACCGGGCTCCCCGGGCTCCGGCGGGCCGTGTCCCCCGCCGGGCGACGGGCCGGACTCGGCGAATGTTGACGAAAAGCTGTGAGAGGACTCGGCCACGTCCAGTTTGGAACTAATCACGCCTGTCGGCATGCTGGTGTGGTGTCAACTATGACTACTCCGCTCGCTGACGTGGCCGCCTCCGGCGCCACGCTGCGGGCCTTCCTGCACGGCCTGCCCGGTGTCGACCGGGTGGGCGCCGACCAGCGGGCCAAGATGCTCGGCACCCGGTCGATCAAGACCACCGCCAAGGCGGAGGCCATCGACCTGGCCATCCGCATGGTGGACCTGACGACCCTGGAGGGCGCGGACACGCCCGGCAAGGTCCGCGCGATGTGCGCCAAGGCCGCCCACCCCGACCCGAGTGACCCGTCCGTGCCCAAGGTGGCCGCGGTCTGCGTCTACCCCGACCTGGTGGGCCTGGCCGTGGAGGCGCTCGGCGGCTCCGGCGTGAAGGTCGCCAGCGTCGCGACCGCCTTCCCGAGCGGCCGGTCCTCCCTGGAGGTCAAGGTCGCCGACACCGCGCTCGCGGTGGCCGCCGGGGCCGACGAGATCGACATGGTGATCGACCGGGGCGCGTTCCTCGCGGGCGACTACCTGAAGGTCTACGAGGAGATCGCCGCGATCAAGGCCGCCTGCGCCCGTCCCGGAGACGAGCACGGCGCGCACCTGAAGGTGATCCTGGAGACCGGCGAGCTCGCGACCTACGACAACGTGCGGCGCGCCTCCTGGCTGGCCATGCTGGCCGGGGGCGACTTCATCAAGACCTCCACCGGAAAGGTCCAGCCCGCCGCGACCCTGCCGGTGACCCTGATCATGCTGGAGGCGGTCCGCGACTTCCTCGCGGCGACCGGCCGCAAGGTCGGCGTGAAGCCCGCGGGCGGCATCCGGACCACCAAGGACGCGATCAAGATGCTCGTCCTGGTCAACGAGACCGTCGGCGAGGGCTGGCTGGACCCCGACTGGTTCCGGCTGGGCGCCTCCACCCTGCTCAACGACCTGCTGATGCAGCGCCAGAAGCTGGCCACCGGCCGGTACGCGGGCCCCGACTACTTCACCCTGGACTGACGATGTTCGAATACGCACCGGCACCCGAGTCCCGCGACGTCGTCGACATCAAGCCGTCCTACGGCCTGTTCATCGACGGCGAGTTCGTCGACGGCGCGGGCACGTCCTTCAAGACGGTCAACCCCGCGACCGAGGAGGCGCTGGCCGAGGTGGCCGCCGCCTCCCAGGCCGACGTGGACCGCGCCGTCCAGGCCGCGCGCAAGGCGTTCGGCGCCTGGTCGGCGATGCCCGGCTCCGAGCGGGCCAAGTACCTGTTCCGGATCGCCCGCATCATCCAGGAGCGCTCGCGCGAGCTGGCGGTGCTGGAGACGCTGGACAACGGCAAGCCGATCCGCGAGTCGCGCGACGTGGACCTGCCACTGGTCGCCGCGCACTTCTTCTACTACGCGGGCTGGGCCGACAAACTCGGCTACGCCGGGTACGGCCCGGCCCCGAAGCCGCTGGGCGTGGCCGGCCAGGTCATCCCGTGGAACTTCCCGCTGCTCATGCTCGCCTGGAAGATCGCCCCCGCGCTGGCCTGCGGCAACACGGTGGTGCTCAAGCCCGCGGAGACCACGCCGCTGACCGCGCTGCTGTTCGCCGAGATCTGCCGCCAGGCCGACCTGCCGCCCGGCGTGGTGAACATCGTGACCGGCGCCGGGGAGACCGGCGCGGCCGTGGTGAACCACCCCGACGTGAACAAGGTCGCCTTCACCGGCTCCACCGAGGTCGGCCGCCTCATCGCGCGCAGCGTCGCGGGCACCGGCAAGAAGGTCACGCTGGAGCTGGGCGGCAAGGCCGCCAACGTCATCTTCGACGACGCGGCGATCGACCAGGCCGTCGAGGGCATCGTCGACGGCATCTTCTTCAACCAGGGCCACGTCTGCTGCGCGGGCTCCCGGCTGCTGGTCCAGGAGTCGATCGCCGAAGAACTGCTGGAGTCGCTCAAGCGCCGGCTGTCCAGGCTCCGGCTCGGCGACCCGCTGGACAAGAACACCGACATCGGCGCGATCAACTCCGCCGAGCAGCTCGCCCGGGTCCGCGAGCTGTCCGACATCGGTGAGGCCGAGGGCGCCGAGCGCTGGTCTCCGGCGTGCACGCTGCCCGAGCGGGGCTTCTGGTTCCCGCCGACGGTCTTCACGGGCGTCGCCCAGTCGCACCGGATCGCCCGGGACGAGGTCTTCGGCCCCGTCCTGGCCGTGCTGACCTTCCGCACCCCGGCGGAGGCCGTGGAGAAGGCCAACAACACCCCGTACGGCCTGTCGGCCGGGGTCTGGACGGAGAAGGGCTCGCGCATCCTGTGGATGGCCGACCGGCTCCGCGCCGGCGTGGTCTGGGCCAACACCTTCAACAAGTTCGACCCGGCCTCCCCGTTCGGCGGCTACAAGGAGTCCGGCTACGGCCGGGAGGGCGGGCGGCACGGGCTGGAGGCGTATCTCGATGTGTGACCATCGCGGGGCCGGACGCCGTGCCCGCCGGGCCCAGAGCACCCGTGGCCGCGCTTTCGCCCGTGCCGGCCGTCCGGCGCTGCGCGGCTGGTTCGCCCACCGGTGCGGGGTGAGCCGCTGCGGGCAGGTCTTCGTGCCGGTACGGCTGGCACAGCAGCAGAGCACGTGGAGAGGGCGCGGAGATGAGTAAGACCGAGGCCGTACGGCTGGCCGTGCGCAAGACGTACAAGCTGTACATCGGCGGGGCGTTCCCCCGTTCGGAGAGCGGAAGGTCCTACGCGGTGACCTCCTCCAAGGGCGACTTCCTGGCCAACGCGTCCAAGGCCTCCCGCAAGGACGCCCGCGACGCGGTGTCCGCCGCGCGCAAGGCCTTCCCCGGCTGGTCCGGCGCGACCGCCTACAACCGGGGGCAGATCCTCTACCGGATCGCCGAGATGCTGGAGGGCCGCCGGGCGCAGTTCGTCGCCGAGCTGACCGAGGCGGGCGCCAAGAAGGCCGGGGACGCCGTGGACGCGGCCGTCGACCGGCTGGTCTGGTACGCCGGGTGGTCGGACAAGATCACCTCGGTCGCCGGGGCGGCCAACCCGGTCGCCGGGCCGTACTTCAACATCTCCACCCCCGAGCCGACCGGCGTCGTCGCGGTGGTCGCCCCGGCCGACCCGCTGCTCGGGCTCGTCTCGGTGGTCGCCCCGGTGATCGTCACCGGCAACACGTGCGTCGTGGTCGCGAGCGAGCGGGCCCCGCTGCCCTCGATCACGCTGGCCGAGGTGCTCGCCACCTCGGACCTGCCCGGCGGGGTGGTGAACGTCCTCACCGGCTCGGTGAAGGAGATCGCCCCCTGGCTGGCCGCGCACATGGACGTCAACGCCGTCGACCTGACCGGCGTCGCCGACGACGACCTGGCGGTCGCGTGCGAGCAGGCCGCGGCGGAGAACCTCAAGCGGGTCCTGCGCCCGTCCGCGCCCGACTGGTCCGCCGATCCGGGCCTCAAGCGGATGACGGCCTTCCTGGAGACCAAGACCGTCTGGCACCCCACCGGGTTCTGATCTCCCCGCCCCGCCTCGCTCATGGAGCCGGGGCGGGGCGTTCCTTTCGGAGGGTCGGCCGGATGGGCCGGGAGTTGAGCCGACGGCAGGACTCCCTTGTCGGCCGATGCCGTTGTCGAACCCAGCTCGGCGAGTTCGTGCGGTGATGTCTCGTATTGATCACCGGGTCCGCTGTGACGCCCCTCAAGACAGCGGCATCTGAAGCACGTACAGTTACGGTATCGGCTCGTGCGGATTTTCCACACGGATCGGTATGTAAGCCTCATCTGGAGGGGGTTAACCCGCTCATGCTGCTGAGTTTCCGTGTAACCAACCATAGATCGCTCCGTGGTGAGCAACAACTCCTGTTGACGCCCGGTTACGGCACGGACAGCTCTCAAAACAGGGTTTCGGAAGCCGTTCCGGTGATCGGCCTGTTCGGGCCGAATGCTTCTGGAAAGTCGAACGTCATAGACGGGCTGGTCTACATGCGCGACCTCGTCCGGGGATCGCTTCGCGAGAACGAACCCGGGGCCGGGATCGAACGCCAGCCCTTCGCTCTGGACCCTGTAGCCAGGGAGGAACCGTCCACGTATGTCGTCGATCTCCTGATCAATGATGTCAGATACACGTACGGTGTGGCGGTCGATGATGCACGGGTGGTTGAAGAATGGATGTTCAGCTATCCCCTCAAAAAAAAGAGGACTATATTTCATAGGCGTTTTGATGACTACTCTTATGGAGAACGCTCTCCGGATTCAATGCGACAAGTTGCGGATATCACAGACTCCAATGTCCTTTTCTTGTCAATTGCTGCGCGGTCGAAGCAGGAGCTGGTGAGGCCGGTTTACGACTGGTTCACGGGAGTCCTGGCCCGCAGTCCATGGAGTCCTCGGTTCGCGCGACGGTCCATAGCCGAGTCGCTCGATCGTCTGGGACTCCTCGGAAGGATAACCGATCTTCTGCGTGCGGCCGATACTGGGATCGAATCCGCAGAGATCGTCGAAGAAACCGATGCGGAGCTCGCAGAGAGGTCCATGCGAATAAAGGGAATCGAAGGATATTCTCCGGAGCGGCGCAAGGACATACGGTTCAGGCACAGAGGTGAGGATGGGACTTTTTTACTGAGTCTCCACGACCAGTCCCTCGGAACGCGAACCCTTTACGAGTTGGGTTTTGACGTGCTCAGAGTGCTCGATCGAGGAGCGATTTTGATCGTTGATGAGATCGATTCGAGCCTCCATCCTTACTTGACGGCCCAGCTTGTCAAACTGTTCAACGACCCAGAGGTGAATCGTCACGGGGCCCAGCTCGTCTTCAGTAGTCACGATGCCACGCTTCTCGGCAGGATTCAGGGTGAAGAGGTACTGCGCCGCGACTCGATCTGGTTCACTGAAAAGGACGAGCACGGTGCGACGGAGCTGTTCCCTCTGACGGACTTCAAGCCTCGCCGTGACGAGAACCGGGAACGCCGCTATCTGGCCGGTCGCTACGGAGCTGTTCCCATCGTCAGCGACAACCTGTTCGCCGCCGCCCTGGCAACACGCGGAGAGGCAGGCGATGTCTCGTCGAACCCCTAGGGATGAAAGGTCGAGGAAGAAGATTCAAACGGAAACAGATCTCGGGCGCAGGAGAGGCGGTGTGCGCCAGGAGCGGCCATCGTTCCTGATTCTCTGTGAAGGGAAGACCGAGAGAGACTACTTCATCGGCATGAGATCCCGTCGTGGACCGCAAATCGATGTCGACATTCCTGATGTCGACCATCTTTCCATCGTGCGGGAGGCGACCGTTCGGAAGTCGGACGAATACAGTTCCATCTGGTGTGCTCTGGACACCGAGCTCGACCATGCGCTGACGGCCAGACTTGTCGACGAGGCCCGTCGCGGAGAGGTCAACCTGTGCCTGTCCACTCCATGTTTCGAGGTCTGGCTCATCCTGCACCACGCGGACTGTGCAAGGCCTTTTCAGTCCGCAGAAGAGGCCAAGAAGAAGCTGAAGTCCCTTGTCCGGTCCTGGAGCGAGGGAAGTACCCGGTTCTCTGATTTCTCTCACGGGATCGAAGTCGCCTGCGGCCGGTCGCGGAAGCTCGATCCCACTGGAGGCGAGGTCCTGAAGAACCCTTCGACAAACGCCTGGAAGCTGGTCGCCGAGATCCAGGAAGAACCAGAGTAGACATGCCGTGACCCCGCCTCCGCGAGCCCGGTCCCAGCGATGTATGGCGCCCGTTTCAGGCGGGCGGGGCGTGCCGGGGCCAGGGGGCGGCCTGCTCCAGGCAGGCGGCCAGCGTCAGCAGCTGGGCCTCGCCGCCGGGGGCCGCGACGAGCTGCACGCCGATCGGCAGGCCGCTGGAGTGCCTGCCGTACGGGACGGTCATGGCCGGCCAGCCGGCCACGTTCCAGGCGGCGGTGGCGGGGGCGTAGGTCAGGTTGGCGCGGGCGTTGCGCAGCAGGCCGCGGCGGCCCCAGCGCTCGGCCCGCGGCGGGACCATCGCCAGCGCCGGGGAGACGAGCACGTCGGCGTCGCCGAACCACTGGTCGGCGCCGTTGGCCCGCCAGCGGTCGCGGCCCTTCGCGCCGTCCAGCCCGAACGCGCCGAGGACCCGTCCGGCGCGGGCCAGGGCCCTGGTCCGCCGCTCCAGTCTCCGCCGGTCGAGCCCGGCCGCGTCCTCGCGGGCCAGCGCGAACCAGGTGGCGACCGCGGCCGAGCCGAGCCAGACCGGCAGCCGCGCGCCGTGCTCCACGACCGTGTGCCCGGCCTCGCCGAGCACCCGCGCCGCGCCGGTCACCGCCTCCTGGAACTCCCGGTCCACCGCGAACCCGGGCGGGAGCGGGCGGGGGGCGACGGCGACGCGGAGCCGTACCGGCTCGGCGGTGGTCAGCCCGCCCGGGTAGTCGTCGATCGAGTCGCCCACCCGCAGGGACTCGCTCTTGCCGGGTGTGGCCAGGGACATGTCGCCGGCCATCACGGCCAGGGCGAGGGCGAGGTCGGCCACCGTCGTGGCGAGCGGGCCGTTCTCCGACATGCCGTGCCAGTCGGGCTCGGGCGGGGGGACCACCCCCAGGCCCGGCTTGATGGAGACGATCCCGCAGCAGGCGGCGGGGATGCGCAGCGAGCCGAGCCCGTCGGTGCCGTGGGCCAGCGGGACCATCCCCGCCGCCACCGCCGCGGCGCTTCCGCCCGACGACCCGCCGGGCGTGCGCCCGGGATCCCACGGGTTGCGGGCCACGCCGTACACGCTGTCGGAGAACCCGGCCAGGCAGAGTTCCGGCACGTTGGTGATCCCCACGACCACCGCGCCCGCCGCGCGGAGCCTGGCGACCACGGGATGGTCCTCGGCCGCGGGCGCGTCCGGCGTGGCGGCCGAGCCGGAGCGGAACGCCTCCCCGCGGACCGGGACGTTGTCCTTGACCGCCACCGGCACCCCGGCGAGCGGCAGCTCCGCCAGGTCCTCCCGTTCCTGTACGGCGCCGGCCTCGGCGAGCGCCTGCTCGGCCCTGACCACGCGGAACGCCCCGACGCGCCCGTCCCGCTCGGCGATCGCCCGCAGGTGCTCCGCGACGACCGCCTGAGCGGTGACCCTGCCCCGTCGTACGGCTTCCGCGATCTCGACTGCGGACCTTCCCACCCACGACATGCACCGAGTGTGGTCCTGCGGGCGCTTCGAGGGGAAGTGCCCGTGTCGCAATCGAGGTCTCAATCGGGTGACTTGTCTTTCCTGGGGTCGCGGCCCGCTTCCTTCAGCGCCAGGCGCAGCGCGTACTCGATCTGCGCGTTGACGCTGCGCAGGTCGTCGGCCGCCCACCTGGCGATCGCCTCGTAGACGGCCGGATCGAGCCTGAGCAGGAGCTTCTTGCGTTCCGGCATGTGCTCAGGAGTAGAGACTGCCGGCGTTGACCACCGGCTGGGTCGCCCGGTCGCCGCACAGGACGACCAGCAGGTTGGAGACCATCTGCGCCTTCCGCTCCTCGTCGAGATCCACCACGCCCTCCTCGGCCAGCTTGTCCAGCGCGAGCCGGACCATGCCCACCGCGCCGGCCACGATGTGCGTGCGGGCCGCGACGACCTGGGCGGCCTGCTGGCGGACCAGCATCGCCTGGGCGATCTCCGGAGCATAGGCGAGATGGGTGATCCGCGCCTCCAGGACCTCGACCCCGGCGAGGTCGGTGCGCTCGCGCAGCTCGGCGGTGAGCTCCTCGGCGATCTCGCCGCCCTCGCGGAGGCTGGTCCGGCCCTCGTCGTGGGCGTCGTAGGGGTGGCTGGTGGCCAGGTGCCGGACGGCGGCCTCGGACTGGATCGCGACGTACTCCTCGTAGTCGTCCACGGAGAACGCGGCCTTGGCGGTGTCGGTCACCTTGTAGACGACCACCGCGGCGATCTCCACGGGGTTGCCGTCGGCGTCGTTGACCTTCAGCTTGGCCGTTTCGAAGTTCCGCACCCGCAGGGTGACGCTCTGCTTGGTGGTGAACGGCAGCACCCACTGGAAGCCCGGCGTGCTCACCGTGCCGACGTAGCGGCCGAGGAACTGCACGACCTTCGCCTCGTTCGGGTTGACGACCGTGAACCCGCTGAGCAGGACGAGCGCGGCCAGGCCCCACGGGCCCGCGGCGCCGATCAGCGCCGCGGCCGAGGCGGTCCACCCGGCGGCCACCACGACCGCCGCCGCGACGCCTCCCAGGACCAGCAGCCCGGCCAGGACCGCGAACCCGCTCATCCGGAACGCCTGTCGCTCCATGAAACCCTCCATTGCTATCGGGGTGATATCACTACGATAGCCAATGGAGCCGCTGCGCGCGCACGCCGTACGGCCGCCGCGCGGGCTCCGGACACCCCTCCCGCGCGGCCGCCCATGCCGTGACCAGGAGGTTCGCAAGTGAGCCGCAAGCGGGATCGCGCATACTGGCGTCATGTGGTTCCTCGATCGCACGGCACGCCAGCTCCGTGCCAACCCCGCTCTGCTCACCTACCGGCCCCCGGAGCCGGCCCGGCTGGAGAGCCTCCTGCGCCAGTACGACCCCGGCCTCTCCGTCTCCGGAGACTGGTTCGTCGCGCGGGGCGCCAAGATCCGCTGGGTGGAGGTCACCGAGGAGCTGGCGGGCAAGGCGCGCATCCCCGCCGACCGGCGCGGCGCGATCATCGCCAGCCACGACAACAAGCACGTGGCGGGCTTCGTCCTCAACGGCCTCGCCAGCCGCCTCGGCGGCGCGCTGCACCCCCCGGACGTGCACGACCCCTACGTGGACGTCCAGGTGAGCCTGCCGGGAGTGCCGGCGCCCGACTGCGAGGAGGTCGCCGCGCTGGTCCGCTCCATCCTCGGCGAGCGGGTCATCGAGCACGACCACGAAATCGGCTTCTGCTCCATCACCGGAGCCCCGGACGACCCGGTCAAGGTCTCCTACGACTGGCCGGCGGACGACGACGTCAAGGGCTCCTACGACCCGCGGACCCCCGGCGGCTCCGTGCTCGACCCCGACTACGCGATCGACCTGGAGATCGACCTGGCGGAGGACCCCGACCACCCCGGCCTGGAGCTGCTCTACCGCACCGCCGTCTCCCTCGCCACCGCCTTCAACGGGGTCGTCGTCTCCAAGGACATGCCCGTCACCCGCATCGAGGACATCACCCCCACCCGCGACCGCCTCCCCGCCTGACAGCCCCGTCCGCCTCCCGGCGGCTATGGTGCTCCGTACCCGATTCGATCTAGGTCGCAGGAGCCGCGCGGTGATGGACCCGAGGGAGCCCGACTGGGCGTACGTGACCAGCACTGGTCAGGGTGGTGCTCATCGCCGGATCGTTGCTCCTGGGATTTCGCGCCACCGAGGGCGTGCTCGCGGTCTTCGGCGACCTCGGCGAACGGACGGCGGCGGTGTACGGCACCGCCGCCGGCATCGTGAACCCGGACAAGCGCCTGCGCGACCACGACCTCGACGCGGGGCTGCTGTCGACGACGTACACGATGCGGTGGGAACCGCGCCGGGCCGTCTCCGGCGGCGGCACGAGCAGTTACGACGTCACGGAGAACCTGTTCGGCGCGGTCCACGCCCCCGCCCTCGGGTACCCGGAGCGATCCGATCTGATCGATGCGGTCCGGTCGGTGAGCGGACACAGGGACGATGCGGCGGACGCGGAGCTGAAACAGGACGCGCGCGAGGTCTTCGACCGGCTCCCACCGGCGCTCGACGCGGTCGCGGTCGTGGAGTTCGCCCGGCCCATGACGGCGGAACGGCTCACCGACCTCTACCGGAAGTACGGCCTGTGCGGAGGGGAGGGCGTCTCCTACATCTACTCCCTGTATCACCACGACGACTCCGGCGGGGATCCTCCCGAGAACGCGGTCGTCTGGGACCGCTACCCGGGCTATCGCGACATGCGGCGCCCCGCTCCGGAGCGGGCGGAGACCCCGCAGGACGTCGCCCGCCGGTGCGGGACCGGGCCGGAGGCGGCACTGGCCTCGTTCAGGGACTGGGTCGGCGTGCTCGACGAGGACGACGATCTCGCCGAGTTCGGCCTGGACCACGGCGCCCTCAGGCTGGCGGCCGACGAGGGCGTCGCGTACGGGCTCGTCGCCGACCGGTGGAAGGCCGCCGATCTCGGCAGGCTGCTCGGCGATCCGGACGTCCGGACGGTCCGTGTCACGGACGTGGCCTTCGACCTCGGACGGTGAAGGCCTTTCCCGGGGGAGGACGGCTCAGCGGCGGGGGTTGGTGCGGCGGGTCGCCACGGCGGAGAGCGGGTCCTCCGGCCAGGGGTGCTTGGGATAGCGGCCGCGCAGCTCGGCCCGGACCGCGCGGTAGCCCTCCCGCCAGAACGAGGCCAGGTCGCCGGTGACGGCGGCCGGGCGGCCCGCCGGGGAGAGCAGGTGGACGGTGAGCGGCACCCCGGCGACGCGCGGGGCCGCGTCCCAGCCGAACAGCTCCTGCAGCTTGGCCGCGAGGACCGGCCGCTCTCCCGAGTAGTCGACCCTGATCCGCGACCCGCTCGGCACCTCGATCCGCTCCGGGGCCACCTCGTCCAGGCGGGCGCTCCACGGGACCAGCCGGTGCAGGGCCGCGGCCACGTCGATGCGCTCCAGGTCGGCGCGGCGGCGGGCGCGGGAGAGCTCGGGCTCCAGCCACAGCTCGGCGGCGTCCACCAGGGCGGCGTCGTCCACCGGGTGCCAGGGGTCGCCGAGCGCCCGGTGGCAGAAGGCCAGCCGTTCGCGCAGGGCCACGGCCTCGGGGGGCCAGCGCAGCACGGAGGGGCCCTCGGCGCGCAGGCCGTACAGGATCGCCGGCCGGACGTCGGCCTCGCGCAGCGGGACCGAGGACAGCTCGATCGCGCCCAGGCGCTCGACCCGGCGGGCCGAGACGTCGCCCTGCCGCTGCCCCGGCGGGACCCTCCAGGCGATCTCGTCCCCGGAGGCGAGGAGCGGCGCGGCGGCGAGCCGGGCGATCTCCTCGTCGATCACGACCGCCTGCCTGATCCGGGCCGCCGCGGACCCGGCCGGACGGTCCGCGACCGCGACCGCGAGCCACTCGGCGGTGCCGAGCCGTGAGCCCCGGGGCAACTCGGCGGCGGTCCCCGAGGCCATCAGGTAGGCCCCGCCACGCCGTCTGGCCACCCGCTCGGGGTAGGCCAGCGCGACCGTCATCCCGGCCAGGCGGTCGTCGCTCCGTCCGCGGACGGGATCCGGGTCCTCCGGGCCCCCGGAGGCGCCGTTCCGCGGCCCCGCCGTCCCGGCGTGCTCCGGGACCCGGTCCCCCCGCGGTACGGCTCCCGCCAGGCGCCGGGCCTCCTGCCGCCAGCGGGCGGAGAAGCCGTCGCCGCCCCGGCGCGCCGAGCGCCACACCGCGACGAGGTCGTCGCCGGCGTCGCGGGGGAGCTGCTCGGACAGGAGCGCGACGACCTCGGCGGCCCGCGGGCCGAGGTCGGTCAGGGCCCGGGCCAGGCGGGGATGCACCCCGGCGGCGGCCATCGTGCGGCCCCGGCCGGTGACGACGGCGTGGGAGAGGCCGGGGGCGTCCGGGCCGCCGGACCCTTCGGGACCGGTGCGCGCGTCCGGGCCGGCGGCGGCGCGGGGGCGCAGGGCGCCGAGGGCGTGCAGGGTACGGCGGGCGGCGTCCATCGCGGCAGGCGGGGGCGGGTCGAGCAGCGCCAGGCCGGTGGCGGCGGGGTCGCCCCAGCAGGCGGCCTGCAGCGCGAAGCCGGTCAGGTCGGCGAGGGCGATCTCGGGCCGGGCGTGCTCGGGGAGCCGCTCGTGCTCGGCCTCGGACCAGCAGCGGTAGACGGCGCCGGGGGCCTCCCGGCCCGCGCGCCCGGCCCGCTGCTCGGCGGAGGCCCGGGAGGCGCGGACGGTGGTGAGAGAGCCGAGGCCGCGGGCGTGGTCGGTGCGCGGCTCGCGGGCCAGGCCGGAGTCGACCACGACGCGGACGCCGGGCACGGTCAGACTGGACTCGGCGACCGAGGTCGCGAGGATCACCCGCCGCGTCCCGCCGGGGGACAGGACCGCGTCCTGGACGTGGGCCGGTGCCTGGCCGTGGACCTGGAGGACCTGGAGTCCCCGGCCGTCCTGGACGTCGCCGAGCAGCCCGGCGACCCGGCCGATCTCGCCGACCCCCGGCAGGAAGCAGAGCACGTCGCCGTCCCGCTCGGCCAGCGCCCGCCGTACGACGTCGGCGACGTGGGACAGGAACGCGGGATCGACCCGCATGCCGTGCGGGGGAGCCGTCGGCCGGGGCGGCGGCGCCCAGACCGCGGTGACGGGATGCAGGGCGCCGGAGGCGTGGACGACCGGGACCGGCCCGCTCGTGCCGGTGCCGAGCAGGCGGGCCCAGGGCTGCGCGTCGGCGGTGGCGGAGGCGGCCAGGAGCCGCAGGTCGGGGCGGAGGGCGGCGCGGACGTCGAGGAGGAAGGCGAGGGCGGTGTCGGCGTCCAGGTGGCGTTCGTGGCACTCGTCCAGCAGGACCGCGTCCACCCCGCCGAGCTCGGGGTCGCGCTGCAGGCGCTGGAGGAGCACGCCGGTGGTGACGACCTCGACGACCGTGCGCGGGCCCGCCCGGCGCTCGCCGCGGACCGAGAAGCCGACCTCCGCGCCCACCTCGGACTCCAGCAGCCAGGCCATCCGCCGGGCCGCCGCCCGCACCGCCATCCGCCGCGGCTCGGCCACGATCACCTTCCCGGCGGGCGGACCGTCCAGGAACCCGGCCAGGGCGAGGGGGACCAGCGTCGTCTTGCCGGTGCCGGGTGGGGCGGTGAGCACGGCGGCGCCGTGCCCGTCCAGGGCGGCCAGCAGCTCGGGGAGGACACGCCGGACGGGCAGCCCGGACCACTCGGAACGCATCCGTCCAGTCTCCCCGAACGCGCCGGTGCGGTGACCGGGAGACCGGCCCGGAGGCGGTGTCCTGGACGCCCGGCTCCGGAGATCGTGTCGCGGTATGGAACGTCCCGGGCGGGTGACCGCCCGGGACGTTCCGCACCGGCCGGAACGGCGGGGCCGGAGACGCGTCCGGACCGAATTTTCGGGTCTTGTTGACAGGGGGCGTCAGAGTTACGATCCGCGTAATTGTTAGGAAACTTTCCTAAAAGAAAGAGTTTCCGCATGCGCCGTACACCCTCCACGCTGCTCGTCCTCACCCTGCTGGCCGTCCTCGCCACCGTGCTGGCCGCCGTACCCGCCGCGGGCGCCGCCCGCCTCACCGCCGTGTTCACCCTGGCCGGAAGCCAGGGCACGTTCGTGGTGAGCAACCCCGGCACCACCGCGGTCACCGGCTGGTCGATCACCTTCGACCTGCCGGCCGGGGTCACCGTGAGCAACCCCCAGAACGCCACCACCACCCAGAACGGGACGCGGGTCAGGCTGACCCCCGCGTTCTACATCAACACCGTGCGGGCGGGCGGCTCGACGGAGCCGTACAGCCCCACGTTCACCCTCAGCTCACCGGTGCAGCCGACGGGCTGCTCGATCAACAACGCCGCCTGCGACGGGAGCGGCGACCCGCCGCCCCCGCCCGCGCCGGTCACCGCCACCTACATCGGCAGCGGGACCCGGGGCGGGTTCACGGTCGCCAACAACACCGCCACCGCCCTCAACGGCTGGTCCATCACCTTCGACCTGCCGGCCGGGGTCACCGCGGGCGGCGCCCAGCACGCGACGCTGAGCCAGAGCGGCCGCCAGGTCACGCTGACCCCGGCCCACTACAACACCACCGTGCCCGCGGGCGGGTCCACCGAGCCGTACAGCCCGGCCTTCACCCTCAGCGCCGCCGCCGAACCGGAGAACTGCCGGGTCAACGACGTCAGGTGCGACGGGTCGGCGGACACGGCCCCGCAGGCGCCGAAGAACCTGCGCTCCCCGGTCAGGACCACCAAGACCGTCTCGCTGGCCTGGGACGCCTCGGTCCCGGGCAGCCTGCCCGTCACCGGGTACGAGGTCTACAACGGCACGGCGCTCGCCGCCGCGGTCACCGGGACGAGCACGACCCTCACCGGCCTCACCCCCGACACCGAGTACACGTTCACCGTGAAGGCCAAGGACCGCAAGGGGAACACCTCCCCGGCCGGTTCCGCACTGAAGGTCAGGACCAACGATCCCGGTCAGGATCCCCAGCCGCCCACCGCGCCGACCGGACTGCGCGGCACGGGCAAGAGCCCGGCGAGTGTCTCGCTCGCCTGGGAGGCCTCCACCGACAACACGGGCGTCGCCGGATACGACGTCTACATCGGCGAGACCCTGAAGACCACCGTGCCCGGCACCTCGGCCACGGTCAACGGGCTCTCGCCGTCCACCGAGTACACCTTCACCGTCAGGGCCCGCGACCTGTACGACAACGTCTCACCGCCGAGCAACGAGCTGAGGGCGAGCACCGCCGACATCGTCGGCGACGGCTACGCCCGGGTCGGCTACTTCGTGCAGTGGGGCATCTACGGCCGCCAGTACTTCGTGCGCAACCTCGACACCACCGGAGCCGCGGCGAAGCTGACCCACCTCAACTACGCCTTCGGCAACATCGACCCGGTCAACCTGACCTGCCTGCAGGGGGTCACCAAGGGCACCACGTCCAACCCGCAGGACCCGAACCAGGGCGACGGCGCGGGCGACGCGGACGCCGACTACGGCAGGCCGATGAGCGCGGCGCAGTCCGTGGACGGGGTCGGCGACACCGGCTGGGAGAAGCTGCGGGGCAACTACAACCAGCTCCGCAAGCTCAAGGCCAAGTACCCCCACCTGAAGGTGCTGATCTCGCTGGGCGGCTGGACCTACTCGAAGTACTTCTCCGACGCGGCCGCCACCGACGCCTCCCGGCGCAAGTTCGTCAGCTCCTGCATCGACGTCTACATCAAGGGCAACCTGCCCGCCTACAACGGCGCGGGCGGGCCGGGCACCGCGGCCGGGATCTTCGACGGCATCGACCTGGACTGGGAGTGGCCGGGGGCCGAGGGGCACCCGGGCAACCACGTCAGCCCCGCCGACAAGCGGAACAACACGCTGCTGATCGCCGAGTTCCGCCGCCAGCTCGACGCGCTGACCGAGGAGACCGGCAGGCGCTACCAGCTCACCGCCTTCACCCCGGCCGACCCGGCCAAGATCGAGGCGGGCTGGGAGCTGGCCGAGGTCGCCAGGCACATGGACATCTTCAACGTCCAGGGCTACGACTTCCACGGCTCGGGCAGCGACGACTCCTGGGAGCCGAACCGGACCGGCCACCAGGGCAACCTGTACGCCGACACCGACGACCCCTACTCCTTCCACTTCAGCGTCGAGAACGCGGTCCGGGAGTACCTGGACGCCGGGGTGCACCCGAGGAAGATCACCATCGGCCTCGCCTACTACGGGCGCGGCTGGAAGGGCGTCGCCGACGGCGGCAGGGCGGGCGAGTGGCAGCCGGCCACCGGTGCGGCCCCCGGCCAGTTCCAGGACGAGGCCGGCACCCGCGGGTACGGGAACCTCGTGGCGAGCGTGCCGGGCTGTACCGTGCGCCACGACGAGCAGGCCGTGGCCACCTCCTGCTTCACCGGCGACGGCGGCCAGTGGTGGACCTTCGACGACACCTGGTCCATCCAGCGCAAGACCGCCTGGGTGCGGCAGAAGGGCCTGCTCGGCGTGATGATCTGGGAGATGTCCGGGGACACCGGCATCCTGACCGACGCCGTCGACGCCGGACTGAGGTGATCGGCTCCGTGGCCGCCCGCGGGCGGAGGGCCCGCGGGCGGCCACGGTCCTTCTGCCGGGGGACCACCGGTCGCCGGGGAGGCTGACGACGGCCGCCGCGGCGCCTGGCACGATGGTCCGGCGGTCGCGCCCGTGCGGCGGGACGGCCGATCCGTCCCCTTCGACCAATGGACACGCCGATGCCACCACCGGAACCACGCCTGCCGCTCCTCACCCGCGCGCTGATCGGCCCGCCCGGCCTGCTGCTGCTCCCGGTCTGCGCGCTCACCGGCCTCCTCCTGCTGTACGGCGTGAGCGTCCCGGGCGGCTACTTCGGGCTGCTGCTGCTCGGCGGGTTCGCGGGACTGCTGCTCACCGTCGTCTGGCTGCCCCGGTTCGTCGTGGGGCTGATCCGCGAGGACGGCCGTCCCGGCCTGCGCAGGCACTGGGTCCGCTGGGCGGCGGCGCCGGTCATGGCGGCGGCGGTGATCGGCCTGGTCGCCTTCGACGTCCCGTGGACCGTGCGGTTCGCCGCCTCGGAGGCGAGCCTGGAACGGGTCGCGAAGGACGTCTCCGCCGGGGCCGAGCCGGAGGGCGGCACCCGGTGGATCGGGCTGGTCCAGGTCTCCTCCGTCACCCGGGCCGACGGCGGGGTCGCCTTCAGGCTGGCGGACGCCGGCTTCCTCGACTCGCACGGCCTGGTCTGGTCTCCGGAAGGCGCGCCGCAGGAGAACGCCCCGTCCACGTACGAGCACCTGGACGGTCCCTGGTACGAGTGGACGGAGGGCTGGTGACGATGGCACGCAACCCCGCGACCTGGGTGGCCGTCGCGATCCTGTCCGTCCTGGCGCCGCTCCTGCTCCCGTCCGGCGCCGTCTGGCCGCTGGCCCTCGTGGCGGGGCCGGTGGCGATGACCGCGGCCGTGGTCACCGCCTACCAGCAGGCCGCCAGGATCCGCGCCGGGCACGCCGCGGACCCGCGGCATCCCTCCGAGGGGTCCTGACGTCTCCGGCGTCTCCGTGACAGCCGGGTCCTGACGTCCTTTCCGGTGGATCCGGGGCACCGGCGCACGGTCGGCCCTGCCACTGCCATCGGCGGCGGCCGGGAGACCTGGGGTTTCCCGGCGGGTGTTCACCGGGTGCGTCCGCCCGGATGTCCTCAGCGGCCGGTGCTCACGGGGCGGGATCGAGGACGCCGAAGCTCACCAGGGCGATGATGGCGGTGCCCAGGACGACGCGGTAGATCACGAATCCGGTGAAGCGGTGGGTGCTGATGTACTTCAGGAACCAGGAGACCGCCGCGTAGCCGACGGCGAAGGAGATCACCGTGGCCAGGATGGTCGGCCCCCACGCCGGGGCCCCACCCTCGCCGATCTCGAACAGCTCCAGCACCCCGGCGCCCAGCACGGCGGGGATGGCCAGCAGGAAGGAGTACTTCGCGGCCTCCTCGCGGCGGTAGTCCAGCAGCAGGCCCGCGGTGATCGTGCCGCCGGAGCGGGAGACGCCGGGGATCAGGGCGAGGGACTGGGCGAGGCCGTACACGATGGCGTGGGTGAAGCTGAGGTGCCGCTCCAGCGTGAGCTTGTTGCGGGCGGTGCGGTCGGCGTACCAGAGGACCAGGCCGAAGACGATCAGCGTGGCGCCGATCAGGCGCAGGTCCCGGAAGACGGTCTCGATGCTGTCCTTGAAGAGCAGGCCGAGGACGAGGATGGGGAGCGTGCCGACGATCACGTACCAGCCCATCCGGGCGGCGTGGTGACCGCGCAGCGAGGGAGTCCAGAGCGCACGCGTCCAGGTGGAGACGATCTCCCAGATCTCCTTGCGGAAGTAGATCAGCACCGCGGCCTCGGTGCCGAGCTGGATCACCGCGGTGAACGCGGCCCCCGGGTCCTCCCAGCCGAAGAACGCCGACACCACCCGGATGTGGGCGCTGGAGGAGATCGGCAGGAACTCCGTCAGTCCCTGGAGGACCCCGAGGACCACCGCTTCGAACCAGCCGATCAACTTGGGCACCTTCCGTCCGGCGCGTGCGTGACCTACGCGAGGTTAGCGGAGGAAAGCGACGTCCGTGATCCGGCCGTCCGGCCGGACCGTCACCGCTCGTCGGCGGGCTCGTGGTCGCCGTTGGCGTGCCCGCGGTCCAGCGGTCCCCACTCGCAGGATCCCTGGCTGTCGACGAGCTCGCCGGCCTCCTTCATGACCGCGTCGTCGACGATCGCCACCACCTCGTCGCACCGGACGAGGGGCTCGTTGTCGGGGCCGCGGCCCACCTCCCTGCCGGACAGGACCCACGCCTTGACGCCGGGCCCGCGGTCACGGCGGAGGTGGGAGTAGTCGTGCAGGCGGCGGGCGACCCAGAGCCGGATCGGACGCCCGCCCCACCAGTCCTCGACGTCCAGCGGGTTGGCGGACAGGCCGGGCAGCTCCGCGCCGGTGAGGGAGTCGCGGCTGCAGCCGTTGGCGCGGTCGCCGTCCGGGTCCCTGGACCAGCGGATGAACAGCCCCCGCCGCTCTCCGAGCAACGTCGCCAGCTCGCGGAGACTGGTGACGACGGACGGTGCCGACTCCATGATCACCTCGCTCTCTCCGGCCTGTGGTTCACGGTTCCCGCGTGCGGGCGGCCCACACCCGGCGGCACGGGTCCGTACGGGGTCCCGGCCCTGCGCGGGCGGGGCGGTGACCGGCGGGGCGGCGGTCCCGGTCACCGCCCCGCCGGGGGTCTACCGGTTGCCCTCCGCGGCCGAGATGTCGGCCAGCGCCGAGCCGGCGTCGCGGTCGATGGCCAGGTCGCCGATGCTCACGATGCCGACGGCCCGGTCGTTCTCCACCACCGGCATCCGGCGGACCGCCTTGGACCGCATCAGCTGCACGACCTGCTCGATGCTGGTGTCGGGCCCGACCGTCACGAGGTCGTCGCTGCAGGCGTCCCTGACGGGTGTCTCGGGGCCCTTGTCCTCGGCCACGATGCGGACGGCGATGTCCCGGTCGGTCACGATCCCGGCGATCACGCCGTCATTGGTGATGATCACGGCTCCGGTGTCCTCGTCGCTCATGATCCGGGCCGCCACGGACACGGGCTGGCTGGCGTCGATCGTCATCGGATCGGCCGTCATCACGTCGGCCACGGTCTTGCTCATGAGATTCCCCCCTTGCTCGTGATGGGGACTCCTCCCCACACGGAACAGACGAACGGCTGGACTTGTCCCGATCGGACGATCCTCGGGTGCCCCGCCCGGTGGGCCGGGCGGGGCACCCGAGGATCGAGGGCTCAGGCCGGATGCGGCGGCTGCTGGCCCGGAGGCACGCCGCCTCCCTTTCCGCCGCCCCGGTTGCCCTTGTCGGTGCCGTGGGACCGGCCGGAGGACTTCTTCCCGCTGCGCGACTGGGGAATGACCGGGTTGTCCTTGTCGGAGGTGCCTCCCCGCTGGGATCGCCGGAGTTCGGGCTGCTGTGGTTCGGGCATGATGGCTCCTTCCATGTGAGATAGGACGATTCCCCATGAAATTGACATGAACCCGGAATTTACTTATTTAAAGGATCAAATGGGATTTCCCGGGGCATGGGAGAGTCATGACGATGCCAGAGGAGAGCAGGCCGAAGACCGACGACAACGACCCCCTGCTGCAGTCGGTCGCCGAACGGAACCAGGACGTGGAGGAGGCCGGGGCCGAGGAGGACGAGGATCTCGAAGACCTCCAGTGACCCCGGCCCCGCCGCCGGCCGGGACCGGTACGGCCGTGCCCCCGGCAGGGCGCGGCCGCCCGCGTGCTACTGCCGCGTGATCTTCACGTCGTCCACCCCGGCCTCGACCAGCGAGGCGCCGGAGGCGTCGGCCGCCTCGATCAGGATCCGGACGCTCTGCCCGGCGAAGGAGGAGACGTCGACCTCGGCCGAGCCCCAGGAGCCGTCGCGGTCGGTGGCCGCGCCGAGCTGCTGGAACACCTGGGCCGTGGTCGAGCCGACGACCTTCACGCGCAGGAAGTCGGCGCTGGAGGAGTTGGAGCCGTGCGCCAGGTACCAGGAGAAGCCCAGCTTGAGCGTTCCGTCGCCGGGCAGGGTGACCGCCGGCGACCGGACGCTGGTGAGGCCGCCGTCGATGTCGTAGGCGCCCGCCGAGGAACCGGCCAGGCGGCCGGTGACCAGGTCGTTGACGCCGCTGACCGTGGTGCCGAGCTGCTTGGCCCCGCTGGAGGAGGTGGCCGCCGGGTCGCCGCGCTCCCACTGCCCGAGGGTGGCGGTGTCGGTGCCGCCCGGGTTCGCCGTCCAGCCGGTCGCCGTCTCGAAGGTGTCCTGCCAGACGACCGCCGGCGGGGTCGTGTTCGCGATCGTCCAGACCGCGTAGGCGATCGCGTCGGCGTTCCGGTCGAGCGCCGTGTCGTCGATGTTGGCCGTCGTGTCGCAGGACCGGTGGTAGCAGCGGTCGAACGCCTGCCCCGCCGTACCGCCCCAGAGGGAGGCCTGGGCGCTGGACTTGACGCCCTCCGCGCCGGTGAAGGTGCCGCCCGCGGGGATGCCGACGGCGATGAACGGGCCGTAGTCGGAGCGGCCGTCGAAGTCCGTGCCCCGCGTCGGCACGCCGATCGAGGTGAAGTAGTCCTGGAGCGTCCGCTCCAGCTGGGCGGAGCCCGCCGGGCCGGGGCCCGAGCCGGTGCCGTCGGAGTTGTCGCCGTCGTAGACGAAGTACCCGGGGTTGGGCGAGCCGACCATGTCGAAGTTCAGGTAGCCCTTGATCTTCGCGCGTTCGGCGGCCGGGAGGTTGTTGACGTAGTGCTGCGAGCCGCGCAGGCCCAGTTCCTCGGCGCCCCACCAGGCGAACCGCAGGTGCTTGACCGGGGTGAGCCCCTGGCGGGCGACCTCCAGCGCGGTCTCCAGGATGGCGGCGCTGCCGGAGCCGTTGTCGTTGATGCCCGGCCCGGCCGTGACGCTGTCCAGGTGGGCGCCGACCATGAGGACGTCGTTCGGGTCGCCGCCCGGCCAGTCGGCGATGACGTTGTAGCCGGTCGCGCCGTTGTAGGTGAACGACTGCAGGGTGGTGGTGAACCCGGCGCCGTCCAGCAGGCCCTTGACGTAGTTGGCCGAGGCCAGGTAGCCGGGGCGGCCGTGCGCGCGGTTGCCGCCGTTGGCGGTCGCTATCGCCTGGAACTGGGACAGGTGCGCCTTGACGTTCGCGAGCGGGATGTCCGGCGCGGCCGCCGCTGACGCGGCGGGTGCGGTGAATGTCAGGGGGATGGTCAGGATCACTGCCATGCCGATGGACCGGAGAATTCGCATGATGCTCCTCGGACCGGAGGTGGGGGGTCCCCCGAGCGGCGCGCGCCCCCGACGGGGACGCGCGCCGTACAGCGCGGTGGTGCGTCCGGATGACGGCCTGCTGCGCCTCATCCGGCTCGGCCGGGTTACCCGACCGTGTCTTACCTGGCCGTGTCTTACCGGGCCGTGTCTTACTTGGCCTCGTCGCCGTGCGAGTGCCGCGCCGGGGCGGCGGCGGAGGACTTCGCCAGGGCGGCGGCGTTGCGGTCGGGGATGTTGGACAGGTCGAAGGCGAAGTACGCCGACGAGTAGGCGACGGCCTTGGAGTTGCGCTCCAGCGCGGCGGCGCTGATGTTGGCGATGCCGTCGCACGCGGCGTGGTAGCAGGGGTCGAAGGCGACGCCTGCGGTGCCGCCGAACTTCGCGGCCTGCTCGGCCGTCTTGATGTCCTCGGCGCCGGTGAAGATGCCGCCGGAGGGGATGCCGTTGGCGATGAACGGGCCGTAGTCGGAGCGGCCGTCGAAGTCGGTGCCCTCGAACGGCAGGCCGCGCTTGGCGTAGAACTTCTCCAGTCGCTTCTCGATCTCGGCGGAGCCCGCCGGGCCGGGGCCCGCGCCCTCGGCGTCGGAGTCGTCACCGTCGTAGAGGAAGGTGGCGTCGTTCGGTGAGGCCACCATGTCGAAGTTCAGGTAGAGCCGGATCTTGTCCTTCTCCGCCTGGGAGAGCCCGGCCACGTACTGCTCGGAGCCGAGCAGGCCCAGCTCCTCGGCGCCCCAGAAGGCGAAGCGCAGCTTGTACTTGGTGGGCACGTAGGCCATCTTCAGCGCGGTCTCCAGGACGGCGGCGGTGCCGGAGCCGTTGTCGTTGATGCCGGGGCCCTCGGGCACGCTGTCCAGGTGGGCGCCGGACATCACGATCTCGCCGCTCCTGCCCCAGCGGGAGTCGGCGATGAGGTTCCTGGTCTGCCCGACCGTGGTCTTGGCGTCGACCTTCAGGCGCACCGTCGTGTTGGGGCTGTCGGCCAGGTCGAGGCCGACGGCGGTGCTGGCCATCACGATCGGGAAGCCGAAGCGCCACTCGACGATGTCGAACTCCAGCGGGTCGGTACGGCCCGGCTGGCCCTCGTTGAAGAAGATCACACCGGCCGCGCCCGCCTCCTTGGCGTTGGTGGCCTTGTCGACGAAGGGGCAGGTGCCGCGCTGGATCAGCGCGATGCGGCCGGGGACGAACCCGGCGAAGTCGGAGTCCTCGCAGCCCGCGGTGGAGGTGTTGGGGGTCGGCGCGGGCGGGATGACCGGGTCGACCACCTGGATCTGCGCGGTGACGTCACCCGCGCTGGAGGAGTGCACCGTGACGAAGTCGGCGGGGTTGGCGTAGGTCTTCGCCTCGGGGCTGACCTGCTGCAGGACCGACGGGGAGAACTCCTCCCACGAGATCGGGAACTCGACGTCCGTGGTCGAGGTCCGGTAGCCGGCCTTGCGCAGCTTGTCCTGGACGTAGGCGAGCGAGGCGTCGTATCCGGGGGTGCCCGCGGCGCGGTTGCCGCCGTTGGCGGTGGCGATCGCCTGGAACTGCTCCAGGTGCTTGTGGACGTTCTTGCCCTTCACCTTGTGGGCGATGGCGTTGGCCAGCACCTCGGGGACGTCGACCGCGGCCGCGCTCGCCGGCGGGGTGAAGGCGAGGGGGAGGGCGAGGGCCGTGGCGAGGGTGAGGCCTCGGACCACGCCGTGTCGGAATCTCAAGCGCATGAACGCTCCTCGGGAGGTGTTACATGGGGGGTCCCCATTCCGTACTAGGCGGAACGTACCGTTATCGACCATCTACGCCTAGAGGGGATCCGGGAGGTTCGCGAATAGTTATGGAGTTCGAGTGGCCGCAGCGGACGATGCATCGTGAAATCCGACCCTGACAGGGTTTTCTCAGGGGTGTTCCGGGAACGTGAGTCTCTTCGCCCCTCGTTCTACCGGGTGAGAAACGACAATCCGGGGAGACAAGACATGCACCGTTCGAGAAACCACAAGATGGTCGCCGGCGTCTGCGGCGGGATCGCGGAGAGCCTCGGCTGGTCGCCCACGGTCGTCCGGGCGCTCTGGCTGCTGCTCTCGCTGATCCCGGGACCGCTCTGGGTCGTCTACGTGCTGATGTGGATCTTCGTCCCGAAGGCCCCCGCGGTCCGGTACTGAAAATATGCTGGGGACATGAGGCAACGCCCCCTGTCCCTGATCACCGACGACCTGGTCGACTACGAGAAGGCCATGGACCGGATGGCCGAGCTGGTCGGCGAGCGGCAGCGCGACGAGCGGCCGGACACTCTCTGGCTGCTCAGCCACCCCCAGGTCTACACCGTCGGCCGGCGCACGCCGGAGCAGCACCTGCCCGACCCCTCCCACGGCATCCCCGTCGTGAGCACCGGGCGCGGCGGCCAGCTCACCTACCACGGCCCCGGCCAGCTGGTCGGCTACCTCGTCGTCAAGCTCGGCGAGGGGGAGGGGATCGTCGACTACGTGCGCGAGGTCGAGCTCCGGCTCGTCCGCGCCCTGGCCGCGCTGGGGGTCCCGGCCGAGCGCAGGGACACCCCGCCCGGCTCGGAGCTGCTCACCGGGGTGTGGACGACCGGGACCGACCGGAAGATCGTCTCGATCGGCATGCGCCAGAGCCGGAGCGTCACCAGCCACGGGTTCGCCCTCAACGTCGACGGCGACCTGGCCCCGTGGGACTGGGCGGTGCCCTGCGGCATGCCCGAGGTGGACATGACCTCGCTGGTCCGGGAGGCCTCCGCCGTACCGATGGAGCGGGTCAGGGCCGCGGTGGCGGAGGCCTTCGAGGCGGGCTGACCGGGTGGGCGGGCCGTGGGGGCCCGCCCGCCCCGGAGCGTCCGGCCGGGTCAGCCGACGGGCTTGGTCTCGTCCTCGGGGACCTCGTCGACCGTGCGGCGCGGCCCGGTGAACCAGTGCCGGGCCGACAGCGCCCACCACAGCCCGACGCCCAGGACCATGACGCCGACCACGATCGGCGCGTAGTTCACCGCCGTCCAGGTGAAGTCCGCGCTGAACGGCACCGCCTGCGGGACCAGCGGCATGATGAAGTAGACCGACACGATCACGATCTCGATGATCGCGATCCAGCACATCACCTTGTACTTCGAGCCGAGCGTCCACGGGCCGGGCTGGAAGCGGTCGCCCATCCGCAGCCGGAGCCAGATCGGGATCAGGAACGCGAGGTAGAGGCCGATGACCGCGACCGAGACGACCGCGTAGAACGCCAGCGGCAGCCCGTTCGGCGCCTCGTAGAGCGCGGGCAGGGTCAGGACCAGCGCGAGCACGCAGCCGAAGACGATCGCGTTGACCGGGGTCCGGTTCCGGTCCACCTTCGACCAGAGCCGCCAGCCGGGGATCGCGCCGTCCCGGGAGAAGGCGTAGGTCATCCGGGACATGGAGGTCACGCAGCTCATGCCGCAGAAGAACTGGCCGACCGTGGAGATCGCGAAGATCGCCGTGGCCAGGTTGCCGGGGAGCGCCGACTCGAAGATGGCGCCGACGAAGCCGCCCGCCGCGTTGACCGCCTCGACGTCCGTGGCCGCGAACAGGAAGGCCAGCAGCACGATCCAGCCGCCGATCGCGGAGTAGAAGATCGACTGCCAGAGGCCCCGGGCGGCGGCGGTGGAGGCGCCCTGGGTCTCCTCCGAGACGTGCGCGCACGCGTCGAAGCCGGTGATCGTGTACTGGGTCAGCAGGAAGCCGAGCGGCAGCACGTAGAACCAGTAGGACGAGTCGGAGAAGCCCGAGTTGTTGATCGTCTCGGTGAAGACGAACGACATCGACTGGTGCGAGTCCGGGCCGAAGACCAGGATGAGCACCACCGCGGCCGCGCCGAACACGTGCCAGTAGACGGAGACGTTCTGCAGGACCGAGATCAGCCGGTGGCTGTAGATGTTGATCAGCGCGTGCAGCACCAGGACGACCGCGAACAGGATGAACGTGTTGAGCAGCGAGATCTCGAACCCGGGGGCGAACCGGTTGATCGTGATGTTCATGAACGTCGCGCAGCCGTAGTCGACCGAGGCCGTGACCGCGATCAGGCCGATGAGGTTGAACCACCCGGTGAACCAGCCGTGGATCGGCCTGCCCATCTTCGCGGCCCACCAGTAGATGCCGCCCGCGGTCGGGTAGGCCGAGACCAGCTCCGACATGCACAGGCCGATGATCAGAATGAAGATCGAGATCAGCGGCCAGCCCCAGGAGATGGCGATCGGCCCGCCGTTGTTCCAGGCCTGGCCGAAGGTGGTGAAGCACCCGGCCAGGATCGAGATGATGGAGAAGGAGATGGCGAAGTTGGAGAAGCCGCTCCACGTGCGGGAGAGCTCCTGTTTGTAGCCGAGTTCGGCGAGTCGCCTCGCGTCCTCGTCCACCGGGGCCGGCTCGGTCATTCAAGCCTCCTTGCGTTCCTTGCGCTGTGCGGGGGGTGGAGCACCCGGGGCGCGCCCCGGACGTCGTCGATCAGCCGCCCGAACCCCGGGTCGTCCAGGTCCCGTACGGCCTGCGCGAACTTGTCGGCCGCCTCGGCCCCGTAGTCGAAGTCGGCGGCGGCCGCCTGCTCCCTCAGCAGTCCGTGGTGGACGGAGAACCAGAGGGTCCAGGTGAGGTTCGACATGATGAGGTTGAGCCGTACCCTGGCCTCCAGTCGTGGGCTGTCCTCGCCGAAATAGGCGCGGGCCAGTTGGCAGGTGAGACCGGGGTCGTAGTCCGCCTCGGCGGCGATGTCGCCCAGCTCGAAGGCGGGGTCGTTGTTCCCGGAGAGCTGGTAGTCGACGATCTTCACCTCCGCGCCGCAGCGGATGAGGTTCTCCGGGAGCAGGTCGTTGTGGCACGGCACGGCCGGCAGCGGGGCGGCGGCCAGCGCCCGTTCGATCTCGGTGGCGGCGGGCAGCCGGTCCTCGTACCCGGCGGGCATGCTCAGGCCGTGGGTGCGGCAGAGGGCGAGGAACTCCTCCAGTTTCCGGAAGATGGAGAAGTCGTTGACGAAGCGGGGCCCGGCGTGCAGGCGGCGGCAGGCCGCCGCGACCGGTCCCGGCAGGGCCCGTACGGCGTGCGCGTCCAGGGTCGTGCCGTCCAGGTACTCCAGCAGCAGCGCGCCGGGCATCCGGTGCAGGACCCGGGGGCCGATCCCGGCCTCGGCGGCCCGGAGGGTGTTGGCGATCTCCTGGTCGAGGGGGATGCCGAGCCCGGCGGCGCTGACGCGCGGGTCGAGGATCCGCAGCAGCCAGCGCCGCCCGTCGGCGGCGTCCATCCGGGAGATCCGGTGGCTGAGCCCGCCCTTGATGGGCGTCTCGGCGACCGGCTGCCCGGCCCATTCGCGGACGGCCCCGAGGGCGGCTTCGTGGACGGCTTCGTGGGCGGCGGTGCGGGCATCTGGCATGCCGGACTCCTTTGGCCTACCTTCAGACCATTGATCCGATTCTGCGGACGAGGCGTTACAGAGAGGTCCCGATCGTGAAACTTCCCGACTCCGCGCGGGCCGTCGTGATCGGCGGCGGAGTGGCCGGCTGCAGCGTCGCCTACCACCTGGCGAGGCTCGGCTGGGGCGAGGTGCTCCTGGTCGAGCGGCACGAGCTCACCGAGGGCACCACCTGGCACTCGGCCGGGTTCGTGGGCCAGCTCCGCTCCACCGTCACCCAGACCAAGATGATCATGTACTCGGCCGGGCTCTACCCCGAGCTGGCCGAGCTGACCGGCCTCGACCCGGGCTGGCGCGGCGTGGGCGGGCTCCGCCTGGCGACCACGCCCGAGCGGGTGGAGGAGTCGCTCCGCCTGGCCGGGGCCGCCGAGACCTACGGGCTGGACCTCTCGCTGCTCTCCGGCGCCGAGGCGGGGGAGATGTCGCCGCTGCTGGAGACGGCCGGCGTGCGGGCCGCGCTCTGGCTGCCGGGCGACGGCTGGCTCGACCCGGCGCTGCTGGCCAGGGCGCTGGCGGCCGGGGCGGAGAAGCTGGGCGTGCGGATCCGCACCGGGACCGAGGTGGTCGGCCTCGACGTCGAGGGCGGCCGGATCACGGGCGTGCGGCTGGCGGCCGGCGCGGGAGCGGAGCGGGCCGCGGAGGGAGGCCCCGGCGCGGGCCCTGCCGGGGCGGGGGGAGAGGGTTCCGGCCGGGAGGAGTGGACGGTCCGGGCCGACGTCGTCGTCATCGCCGCCGGGGCGGCCAGCGGGCGGGTCGGGCGGCTGGCGGGGGTGGACATCCCGGTCGTTCCGATCAAGCACCAGTACGTCGTCACCGAGCCTTTCGGGGTCCCCTCTTCCATGCCCACGGTCAGGGACCCGGACAACATCGTCTACTTCAGGGAGGAGGGCGGCGGGATCCTCGTCGGGGGGTACATCCGGACGCCCGAGGTCTGGGACACTCCCGCGCCGCTGGCCGAGCCGCGGACGCTCTTCCCCGCCGACATGCCGAAATTTCAGGAATCGTGGGACTCGGCGGTCCGGCGGGTCCCGGCGCTGGACCGCGCCGGGATCGCGAAGGTCGTGCACGGCCCCGAGGCGTTCACCCCGGACGGCGAGTTCCTGCTCGGCGAGACCGCGGTGCGCGGCCTGTGGGCGGCGGCCGGGTTCTGCGTGCACGGCCTGGCCGCGGCGGGCGGCGTGGGCAAGGTCATGGCCGAGTGGATCACGGACGGCTCCCCCGAGTACGACGTCTTCGGCATGGACCTGCGCCGCTTCGGCGGTCACGCCCGCTCCGCCGCCTGGGCCCGCGCCAGGGCGCTGGACTCCTACGCGAAGTACTACGACATCGTCTACCCGGGCGAGGAGCGCACCGCCGCCCGCCCGCTGCGCCGCTCTCCCGCGTGGATCCGGCACGCGGAGCTGGGCGCCGCCTTCGGCGAGAAGGCGGGCTGGGAGCGGGTCAACTGGTTCGAGAGCAACGCGGAGCCCGCCGGAGGGATCCGGCCGGAGGGGTGGGCGGGGCGGATCTGGTCGCCCGCCGTACGGGCCGAGTGCCTGGCCACGCGGGACGCGGCCGGACTGTTCGACCAGACCTCGTTCGCGAAGCTGGAGGTCTCCGGGCCCGGCGCCCTGGAGGGACTCCAGCGGGCCTGCGCCGGGCAGCTCGACCGGCCCGCCGGCTCGGTCGTCTACACCCAGTTGCTGAACGCGCGCGGTGGCGTCGAGGCCGACCTGACCGTCACCCGGCTGGCCGCCGACCGCTTCCGCCTGGTCACCGGGACCGCGTTCGGCGTGCACGACGCCGCCTGGCTGCGCGGCCACGGGCTGGAGGTCCGCGACGTCACCTCGGCGTACGCCTGCTACTGCCTCTGGGGACCTCGCGCCCTGGACATCCTCGGCGGGCTCTCGCCCGACGACCTGGCCTTCGGCTACATGAAGGCCAGGGAGATCAGCGTGGGAAACGTCCCGGTGCTGGCCCAGCGCGTCACGTTCGTCGGCGAGTTCGGCTGGGAGCTGTACTGCCCCGCCGAGTACGGCCTCACGCTCTGGGACGCGCTCATGGAGGCCGGCATGCCGTACGGCATGCGCCCGGCCGGGTACCGGGCCATCGACTCGATGCGCCTGGAGAAGGGCTACCGCGTCTGGGGCCTGGACGTCACCCCGGAGACCACCCCCCTGGAGGCGGGCCTGGGCTTCGCGGTGGCCGGGGACAAGGACTTCCTCGGCCGGGACGCGCTCACCGAGCCCTCCCGCAAGCTGTTCTGCCTGGTCCTCGACGACCCCCGCCAGGTCTGCCTGGGCGGCGAGCCGGTCCGGCTCGGCGGCGGGCCCGCCTCCCGGGTGACGAGCGGCGGGTACGGCCACCGCGTGGACCGCTCGATCGCCTACGCCTACCTGCCGGCGGAGACGGCTCCGGGCACCCGGGTCCAGGTCGGCGTCACAGGGGTCTGGACGGACGCCGCCGTGACGGCCGAACCCCTCTACGACCCGTCCGCCGAGCGGGTCAGGAGGCTCCCGGGCTGACCCCTCCGCCGTCCCGGCCGTCGTGGCGCGAGCGTTTCCTGGCCGACTGTGTTATTTTTTGGCCGTGCGGTCAGAAAAAAATTCGAGCGGCCAGGAAGGCCGGTCGTTCATCGAGACGGCCCGGCGGGCCCAGATCGTCGCGTGCGCGATCGAGGTGATCGCCGAGGTGGGCTACGCCCAGGCGTCGCTGGCGCTGATCGCGAAGCGGGCGGGGATCAGCAAGGGGGTGATCTCCTACCACTTCCGGGGCAAGGACGAGCTGATCCAGCAGGTGATGGAGGAGGCGTTCGCCCTCGGTGACGCCTTCGTCCGCTCCCGGGTCGAGGGGCGGACGACCGCCGCGGCCATGCTCCGGGCCTACCTCGAGGCGTCCGTCGAGTTCTACCGGACCCACCGGGCGCACATGATCGCCCTGCTCGACATCTGGTCCGCCTTCCGCCACGAGGACGGCAGGCCGCGGTTCGACGCGACCACCAACGAGCCGGAACTGGCCTCCGTCGAGGAGATCCTGCGCTTCGGGCAGCTCGCCGGGGAGTTCCGCGGGTTCTCCACCCGTGTGATGGCCGTCACGGTCAAGCAGGCGGTCGACGGCGCGCTCGTCCAGATGGCCGCCTATCCCGATCTCGACCTCGACCTCTACGTCCGCGAGCTCGTCGAGACCTTCACCATCGCGACCCGGAAGGAGCGGTGATGTCCCCCCGCCACGCCTCCCCGCCGCAGGAGCGTTCCGCCGGCCCCGCCGGGACCGGTCTGCGGCCCCCGCGGCACCCGGTGGACCGCAGGGCCGTCGGATGGTGGACCGGTCAGGCGCTGGTGCTCGTCGCCCCGCCGGTGCTGGTCCTGGTCCTCCTCGCCCTGCTGATCCCGCCCGCGCGGTTCTGGCTCCTGCTCCCGGCGGGGGCCATCGCCGCCCCCGGGCTGCTCTACACGCTGGTGATGCCCCGGTGGCGCTACCGGGTGCACCGCTGGGAGACCACGGAGGAGGCGGTCTACGCGGCCTCCGGGTGGCTCTGGCAGAAGTGGCGGGTCGCCCCGATGTCCAGGATCCAGACCGTGGACACGGTCAGGGGCCCGATCCAGCGGCTCTTCGGCCTGGCGGGGGTGACGGTGACCACCGCCTCGGCGGCCGGGGCCATCAAGATCAACGGCCTGGACCGCGCCCTCGCCGCCGATCTCGTCGAACGGCTCACCGCCCGCACCCAGGCGACCCCGGGGGACGCCACGTGAACCCGCACGGCTCCGTCCGCGCACCGTGGTCCAGGCCCGACCCGCGACTGCTCTGGCTGGACCTGGGCCGGGCGCTCGGGCCGGCGGTCCCCGTCGGGGTGACGGCGTTCGCCGCCCGCGACCGGCTGAACCTCCAGGCCGCCATCACGCTCGGCACGGTCCTCGCCGCCCTGGCCGCGATCGCGGTGGCCGGTCTGGTCCGCCATTCCACCACCCGCTACCGGGTCACCGCCGAGCGCGTGGAACTCCGCTCGGGGCTCGTCCTCCGGCGGCACCGCTCGGTCCCGCGCGACCGCGTGCGCAGCATCGACCTCACGGCGGACCCGCTCCGGCGGATCGCCGGGCTGGCCGCGGTCAGGATCGGCACCGGCCAGGGCGGCGAGGGCAAGGGGCTCGTCCTCGACGGGATCCGCCGGGAGGCGGCTCTCCTGCTGAGGGCGGAGCTGCTGGGCCGTACGGCTCCGGCCGGATCCGCCATCACGGAGCTGCGCCCCGCGTGGATCCGCTACGCCCTGCTGAGCAGCTGGTCGCTGCTCATCGGCCTCGCCCCGTTCGGCGTGTTCTTCCGGGTGCTGGACGCCGTCGGGGTGAGACCGGACGAGGTCGGCTTCCTGGGGGAGCTCTGGGCGCTCGTCGTCGCGACCCATCCGGCCGCGGTCGCCGCCGCCGCGGTCGCGGTCGTCCTGTCCATCGGCCTGGCCGGCACCCTCCTGCTCTACGTGGAGTCCTGGTGGGACTTCCGCCTGACCCGCGAACCCGACCGCACGCTCTCGGTACGGCGCGGCCTGCTGACCACGCGGTCGGTGTCGCTGGAGGAGCGGCGGCTGCACGGGGCCGAGCTGGCCGAGCCGCTGCCGCTGCGCTGGGGAGGCGGGGCCAGGGTGAGCGCCGTGGCCACCGGGCTCGGCGAGGGCGAGTCGGCCGTCCTGCTCCCGCCCGCCCCGCGTGCCGAGGCCCACCGGGTCGCCGCCGCCGTGCTCGCCGGGAGCGCCTCGCGACCGCCCGCCGGGGACGCCCCACCGGCCGGGGAGGCCGCGGCCGCGGAGAGCGCGGCTCCCGCCGGAGGCTCCGCGTCCGGGGAGGGGCCGCCGCCCACGCTCATGCCGCTGGCCGCCCATCCCCGCGCCGCCCTCCGCCGGCGGGTCGTCCTGGCGATCTGGCCGCCGGTGCTCCTGGCCCTCCTCCCGGCCGGGCTCGCCGCCTGGTGGAGCGGGTTCCCGGGGCTGCTCTGGACGGCCGGGGCCGTCCTGCTCCCCGCCGCCCTGCTCCTGGCCCGGGACGCCTACCGGAGCCTGGGGCACGGGCTCCACGGCCCCTACCTCGTCACCCGGTACGGCACCGCCCGGCGCAGGACCGTGGCGCTCCGCCGTACCGCGATCATCGGCTGGACGGTCGGCAGGTCGCCCTTCCAGCGCAGGTCGGGCCTGCTCACCCTCACCGCGACGACGGCGGCCGGCCGCGGAGCCTACGCGGTGCGGGACGTGTCCGTGGCCGAGGGGCTGGCCTTCGCCGAGGAGGCGGTCCCCGGCCTGCTGGCGCCCTTCGTCCGCTGACGCCGTCCGCCGATCCCCGGCGGGCGTGCGGCTCCGCGGCCCGAGGGGAGGAGCGGTCCGGCCGTCAGCCGCCGAAGGCGGCGACGGCGGCCTGGCAGAAGGCCTTGAGGTCGTCCGGCTTGCGGCTGCTGACCAGGGTGTTCGGGCCGCCGGTGCAGACCCTGACCTCCTCGTCGACCCAGGTGGCCCCGGCGTTGCGCAGGTCCGTGGCCACGCTCGGCCAGGACGTCATCGTGCGGCCGCGCACGGCGTCGGCCTCGATCAGGGTCCACGGGCCGTGGCAGATGACGGCGACCGGCTTGCCCGCGTCGAAGAAGTCCTTGGCGAACCGTACGGCCCGCTCCTGCGTGCGCAGGAAGTCGGGGTTGGCGACGCCGCCGGGCAGGACCAGGCCCGCGAAGTCCGCGGCGGAGACCTCGTCGACCGTGCCGTCCACGGTGAAGGTGTCGCCCCTGTCCAGGTGGTTGAACGCCTGCACGCTCCCCGGCTCGGTGGAGATCAGGCGGGGCGTGCCGCCCGCCTGCTCGACGGCCTTCCACGGTTCGGTGAGTTCGACCTGCTCGACGCCCTCCGGCGCGACGAGGAACGCGATCGCCTTGCCCTGAAGCATATTTCCCCCTACGGGATGCCTGCTGTCCGAATGCGGTCTGTCCGCATGCGGTCTGCCCGGGAGCGGGTGATCTATGTCGCAGATCCGCCGTATATACCCCCGGGGGGTTGCATGACGCGATGGGATGTGGCAGCCTGAGGACTGCGAAGATACCCCATAGGGGTATCAATGAGGGGAGGGAAGATGAACGGCGCAACCAAGGTGGGCGCGTACGTGCTCGGGCTGGCGGCGGTGTTCGGAGGGGCGCTGGGCGTCGGAAGGGCGGTCGGGCCGGTCGTGCCGGCGGAGGAGGCGAAGGCCGCGGCCTCCCACGGCGCGGGTCACGCCTCCGCGGGCCCGGCAGGGGGGAGCGGAGGCGTGGAGGGCCCGGCGGTCCCCGGCGGGCTCCAGGTCTCGGCGGCGGGATACACGCTGGTGCCCCGGACCGACCTCGTCGAGCCGGGCAAGGCCGTGGACTTCCGCTTCTCGGTGCTCGGACCCGACGGCCGGCCGGTGACCCGCTTCACCCCCCAGCACGAGAAGAGGCTGCACTTCATCGTGGTCCGCCGGGACCTGACCGGGTTCCAGCACCTGCACCCCGAGGAGGAGGGCGACGGGATCTGGTCGGTCCCGCTGACCCTGCCCGAGGCGGGCGAGTACCGGGCCTTCGCCGACTTCGCCCCGGAGGGGGCGGGCGGGATGACGCTCGGCATGGACCTGTCGGCCCCCGGCGACTACCGGCCCGCGCCGCTCGCCGCGCCGGTCCGCACCGCCGCCGTGGACGGCTACACGGTCGCCCTCGCCGGAGACCTGGCCCCCGGGCGGACGAGCAGGCTCACGCTCTCGGTGAGCAAGGACGGCAAGCCGGTCACCGACCTGGAGCCCTACCTCGGCGCCTACGGCCACCTGGTCGCGCTGCGCGACGGGGACCTGGCCTACCTGCACGTCCACCCGGACGGCGAGCCCGGCGACGGGCGGACCGCCTCCGGTCCCGGCATCACCTTCCACACCGAGGTGCCCAGCGCGGGGGCCTACCGCCTCTTCCTGGACTTCAAGCACGGCGGCACCGTGCGGACCGCGGAGTTCACCGCGACCGCGGGGGGAGCGACGGTCCTGCCCGGGGGAGGGGACGCCCCGGAGGCGGGCAGGGGCTCCGATCCGGAGGAGAAGGTCCCGGCGGATCCGTCCCCGGCGAAGTCGCACAACCCCGACGACCACACCCACTGACCAGGAAATACCCTACGGGGGTTGAGTGTTCGTCGCGGTGGAGGGCCGTCGGCCGCGTCCGCCGCGCGGAGCACCACCCGCCGGAACCCGTCCAGCGGGGCTCCCGGAGCCCCGGACGACCGACAGAGAGGCGAGAGCCATGACCGTCACCACCTACCGCGTCGAGGGCATGACCTGCGGCCACTGCGTCAGCTCGGTCACCGCCGAGGTGAGCAGGGTCGAGGGCGTGACCGCGGTGGAGGTCGACCTGACCGCCAAGCTGGTCACCGTGACCAGCGGCGCCCCGCTCGACGACGCCGCCGTGGGCGCCGCGGTGGACGAGGCCGGCTACGAGCTGGCAGGCAGGGCCGAGGCCCCGGCCGGGGCGGCCGGGACCGGCGCGTGCTGCGGCTCGGGCGGCTGCTCCTGAGCCCCGATTACCCCTCGCGGCTCCGGGCCGCGCACCATTGAGAGACGAACAACGGGAGAAGCGATGTCCACGACCACCACCAGGCCGCCCGCCGGCGGCGGCGAGATCGAGCTCGCCATCGGCGGTATGACGTGCGCCTCCTGCGCGAACCGGATCGAGCGCAAACTCAACAAGCTCGACGGCGTCACCGCGACCGTCAACTACGCCACCGAGAAGGCCAAGGTCGTCTACACCGGGGGCGTCGCCCCCGAGGACCTGGTCGCCGAGGTGGAGAAGGCCGGCTACACCGCAGAGCTGCCCGCCGCGGCGGAGGAGGCGGCGCAGGAGGACGGGCGCGACGAGCTCGCACCGCTCCGGCAGCGCCTGGTCACCGCCGTCGTGCTCTCGGTCCCGGTCATCGCGATGGCGATGATCCCGGCGCTGCAGTTCACCAACTGGCAGTGGCTCTCGCTGGCCCTGGCCGGACCGGTCGTCGTCTACGCCGGCCGGCCGTTCCACCAGGCCGCCTGGACCAACCTGCGGCACGGCACCGCGACCATGGACACCCTGGTCTCGCTGGGCACGCTCGCCGCGTTCGGCTGGTCGCTGTGGGCGCTGTTCTTCGGCACGGCCGGCACGCCCGGCATGACGCACGGCTTCGAGTTCACCCTCGCCCGGGGCGACGGGGCGGGCAACATCTACTTCGAGGCCGCGGCCGGAGTGACCGCCTTCATCCTGGCCGGACGCTACTTCGAGGCCCGCTCCAAGCGGCGGGCGGGCGCGGCGCTGCGCGCGCTGCTGTCGATGGGCGCCAAGGAGGTCACTCTGGCCTCCGGGGAGCTCGTCCCGGTCGGGCGTCTCAAGGCCGGCGACCGCTTCCTGGTCCGCCCCGGCGAGAAGATCGCCACCGACGGCGTGGTCGAGGAGGGCTCCTCGGCGGTGGACGCCTCGATGCTGACCGGCGAGTCCGTGCCGGTGGAGGTCCGCCCCGGCGACGCCGTGACCGGCGCGACCGTGAACGCCGGCGGGCGGCTCGTGGTCCGGGCCACCCGGGTCGGCGCCGACACCCAGCTCGCCCAGATGGCCCGGCTGGTGGAGGAGGCGCAGAACGGCAAGGCGCAGGTGCAGCGGCTGGCCGACCGGATCTCCGGGATCTTCGTGCCGATCGTGATCGCCCTGGCCCTGGCCACCCTCGGTTTCTGGCTCGGCACCGGCGACGGCACGGCCGCCGCCTTCACCGCCGCGGTCGCGGTGCTCATCATCGCCTGCCCCTGCGCGCTGGGCCTGGCCACCCCGACCGCGCTCATGGTCGGCACCGGCCGCGGCGCCCAGCTCGGCATCCTGATCAAGGGACCGGAGGTGCTGGAGTCCACCCGGAGGATCGACACGATCGTCCTGGACAAGACCGGCACCGTGACCTCCGGCACGATGACCCTCAAGGACGTCTTCACCGCCGACGGCGAAGACCGCCAGGAGGTGCTCCGGCTCGCCGGGGCGCTGGAGTCGGCCTCCGAGCACCCGATCGCCCGGGCGATCGCCCGGGCGGCCGGGTCGGACGCGAAGGTGGAGGACTTCGCCAACGCCGAGGGCCTGGGCGTGCAGGGGATCGTCGACGGCCACGCCGTGCTCGTCGGCCGCCCGCAACTGCTGGCCGAGTGGTCCCAGCACCTGTCCGCGGACCTGGAGCGCGAGTTCGCCCAGGCCCAGGCCCGGGGCGAGACCGCCGTCGCGGTCGGCTGGGACGGCGAGGCCCGCGCGGTGCTCACCGTCGCCGACGCGGTCAAGCCCACCTCGGCCGAGGCGATCGCCGCCCTGCGGAAGCTGGGCCTGCGCCCGGTCCTGCTGACCGGTGACAACGAGACGGTGGCCCGCCAGGTCGCCGCCGCGGTCGGCATCGAGGAGGTCGTCGCCGACGTCCTGCCGGCCGACAAGGTGGACGCGGTCAAGCGGCTGCAGGCCGGGGGCCGTACGGTCGCCATGGTCGGCGACGGGGTCAACGACGCCGCCGCACTCGCCCAGGCCGACCTCGGCATGGCGATGGGCACCGGCACGGACGTGGCGATCGAGGCCTCCGACCTGACCCTGGTCCGCGGCGACCTGCGGGTGGCCGCCGACGCGATCCGGCTGTCCCGCCGTACGCTCGGCACCATCAAGGGCAACCTGTTCTGGGCCTTCGCCTACAACGTGGCCGCCCTGCCGCTGGCGGCGACGGGCCTGCTCACCCCGATGATCGCGGGCGCCGCGATGGCGTTCTCCTCGGTCTTCGTGGTCGGCAACAGCCTCCGCCTGCGCCGCTTCGGGTAGGCCCCCGCGGACAGGCCCCCGCACCGCCCGGTGCGAGGGCCCGCGACGAGGCTCCGGATCCCGCGGACGAATCCCCGGGATCCGGGGCCTCACGCTGTCCGGGTGCGCTCCACCCCGCCTCTGGCCAGGAGCCAGACCATGAACACGACCTCGCCCACGAAGGTGAACACGGCCGCGCCGAGTGAGAGGTCCGGGACGAGGAGCGCGCCGAGGCTGTCCACGAGGTAGCCGAGCCCCGCGATCGCGAGGAGGACGCCCAGCGGCCTGGGGACATGACCCGACCGGTATGCCAGGTACCCCAGGAGCACCAGGTGGAGGCCGAAGAGGCTCAGGCCGGCGTCCCAGATCTCGTGGAAGGCGTCGATCTTCATCAGCGCCTCGGCGTGCAAGCGGTCCGCGGTGTCCGCCCGCGGGTGCCCGGCGGCGTCGAGGAGGGGCGGCACTCCGGCGAGCTGGGCGATCGCGACGGTGAACACCCCCGCGTACACCGCCCTGAGCCAGGCGGCGAGAGTGGCGACGCCTTCGTGGACCGGCCTGAAGAAGACCATGAGCGCCCAGGCCGCGATCACGTCGAGGATGGCGACGAGGAGGAGGCCGGCCACGCCGTAGCGGAAGAGCCCTTCCGACCCGCGTACGGCCTGCGCGGTCCTCTCCGCGTCTCCCTCGGTGACGAGGTTCTCCACGACGCCGAAATTGGCGAGGCCCGCCAGGACGGCCATCGCCACGAGGGCGATCCCCGCGACCAGGGCGACCCCCCGAACGGGCTGGTCCGTTGTCCTCGACATGGTCATGTTCTCTCCCCTGGGTGATCGCGGGGCGGCGGCATCGGGCGCAGGGCGACGGGTGTCATGGCTGCCGGACCCGGGATGTACAGAATGTTTGACATTGACCAATGTAGTGAATCCTTGACGTCATGTCTACGATTTTTTACATCACTCGTCCTGCCGTACGACGGCGCGGTCATGCGGCCGCTCCCGGGCCTCCGGGAGCGGGAGGGCGGGTCGCGGCGGAGGCCGTCCTGCGAGACCCCGTCAGGCGGGGACGCGGGATCCGGCCGTACGGGCGGCCAGGCGGTGCAGGGCGACGAGGCCGTAGCCGAGGGCGGCGAAGAAGGCGGTGAGGACGACGGCCTGGAGGGCGACCCCGTCGTAGCCGAGCCTGTCCACGTCCAGGAACGGGTACGGGTAGCGGCGCTCGGTGCCGGGGTCGAGCAGGGCGCCGCGGATCAGCGCGAAGACCAGGTAGAGGCCGGGGTAGGCCAGCCAGGTGAGGGGGACGGTCCACGCCGGGCGCAGGGCGCGGTCGAACAGCAGCCAGTCGGCGACGGCCATGACCGGCGTCACGTAGTGCAGGAGCAGGTTTCCCATGTCGAGCACGTCGTCGCCGCGGCCGTCGGGGAGCATGCCGAGCGGGCTGGCGCCGTGCATCAGGACGAAGTGGAAGACCAGGCCGGTGATCGAGATGAAGAGGGTGACCGCGCCCTTGAGGACCGCCGAGGGGACCCCGCGCCAGAGCAGCCAGGCGTAGTAGGCCACCAGCATGACGTTGCTCTGCACGGTGAAGTAGACGGGCGGGCCGAGCGGGTCGGCCGCGGGCCACCAGGTGCAGACGAGCCCCGCCAGGCCCGCGACGACCAGCACGATCCGATACGCGTTCGTCCCGTTCACGCGCACACCATACTGGCCGGTAATGCATTGAACGGACAGAAGGGGCACCGGGTCGCCGGCCCCGAGGGGGACCCCGGCCGGGCGGGTCAGGCGGACAGGTGCGCGCGGGCCTCGTCGTTGAGACGGGCGACCGCGGCCCGCAGGCGGGCGGGGTCGGGGCCCTCGGCGAGGACGGCCCGGGAGACCGAGGGCAGCACGTCGCGCCGGGCCGCGGCGAACAGGCGGGCGGCGTCGGCGAAGGTGGCGCCCTGAGCGCCCACGCCGGGGGCGAGGATCGGGCCGCCCAGGCGCTCCACCGGGTAGCCGGGATCGTCCAGGGTGGCGCCGAGCACCACGCCGAACGAGCCCAGCGGCTCGGCCCCGCGGTTCAGCCCGGCGACGTGGTCCATGATCGCGGCGGCCACGGTCCGCCCGCCGGGGACGGTCGCGAGCTGCACCTCACCCGCCTCCGGGTTGGAGGTCCTGGCCAGCACGAACAGGCCCGCGCCGTGCGCCAGAGCCGTGTCGATCATCGGCTGGAGCGAGCCGAAGCCCAGGTAGGGGCTGACCGTGACGGCGTCGGCCGCCAGAGGGCTGCCCGGGTCGAGGTACGCCTGCGCGTAGGCGGCGGTGGTACTGCCGATGTCACCCCGCTTGGCGTCCATGACCACCAGTGCGCCCGCGGCCCGCGCGTCCGCGACCACCGCCTCCAGTACGGCGACGCCCCGGCTGCCGAACCGCTCGAAGAACGCCGACTGCGGCTTGACGGCCGCGGCCAGGCCCGCCACCGCTTCGGTCGCCGAGCGGGCGAACTTCTCCAGCCCGCCGGGGGAGTCGTCCAGACCCCACGCGCGCAGCAGCGCCGTACTCGGATCGATCCCCACGCACAGCGGGCCCCGGCTGTCGATGCGCGACCGCAGCCGCTCTCCAAATGACGTCACGACACACCAGGATGCCAGGGGCGGGCCAGGCGGCGACGCCCCGGGGGCGTGCCGGCGGGCACGGCCGGATCGCGGCGTTCCGAGGCGTTTCGAGGACCCGCCGGTGAGGGGCCGGTCAGTTCACGACGTCGAGGGGCGGCCTGCCGCCGAGGTGCTCGGACACGTTCTGCACGGCCGCGAGGGCGATGCGGACCACGGCCTCCCGGGTCACCCCTCCGGCGTGCGGGGAGAGCACGACGTTCGGGGCCTTCAGCAGCCGGAAGCCGGCGCCGGGGGGCTCCGGGTCGTAGACGTCGAGCCCGGCTCCGGCCAGGCGGCCCCGCTCCAGGGCGTCGGCGAGGGCGTCCTGGTCGACCATCGCGCCCCGGGCGGTGTTCACGACGAACGCGGTCGGCTTGAGCAGGGCCAGCCGGGCGGCGTCGAGCAGGTTCCGGGTGGAGTCGTTGAGCGAGGCGTGCAGGGTGACGTAGTCGGAGACGCGCAGCAGCTCCTCCAGCGGGAGCCGGCGCGCGCCCAGGCGCTCCTCGACCTCCGGAGCGGCGGGGGTGCGGGAGGCGTACACCACGGTCATGCCGAACGCGGCGGCCCGGCGGGCCACCTCCCGGCCGATCGTCCCCAGGCCGACGACGCCGAGGGTCTTGCCGGAGAGCTCGGTCAGCGAGCCGCGCAGCCGGGGCAGCGCCCACTCGCCTCCCGCGAGGGCGTTGTGGGCCGGGACGACCTGCTTGGCCAGGGCGAGCATGAGCGCGAACGCCTGCTCGGCGACGCTGTGCACCTCGGCACCGCTGGAGCCGATGGTGCACACCGGCACGCCGCGCCGCGCGGCCGCCTCCGTGTCGACGTGCTCGTAGCCGTGGCTGGAGCACTGGACCAGCTCCAGGGCTCCGGCGGCGTCCAGGTGCCCGGCGGTGACGGGGACCAGGGCGGTGAGGACGACGTGGGCCTCGCGCAGCGCCTCCGGATCCTCGTCGAGGCTCTCCACCACGGTGACCTTCGCCTGTCCGGGGAAGAGGGTGCCGAGCGCGGAGCCGGCCCGGCGGCCGCCGACATGGGGCGCGACGGCGACCAGAACGTTCTTGAGCGGCATAGGGGGGCTTTCTGCTGGTCGGGGGGTTGCTACGGTGCTTCGCCGGGACCGCCCGCGGCGCTTCCGGCCGGAGCGGGGGCGGAGATGGTGACGGTGGCCGGGGCCGGGACGGCGGCCGGGGCGGAGAAGGTGACGGACCGCAGGGCGGCGCCGAGGTCCGCGGCGGTGACCGATCTCCGGACGGCGCCGAGGTCCGGGGCGGTCACGGACCTCCGGACGGCGCCGAGGTCGGGGACGGTCCAGCGGACGGGGACGTCGCAGGCCCCGGGCGGCCCGGCGGGCCGGGCGGCCCGGGCGCGGTCGACCCAGCAGAAGTCCACGCCGGCCTCCCTCGCGCAGCCGCCGTCGCTCGCCGGGGAGTCGCCGACCATCAGGGCGGCGTCGGGTTTGGCCCCCAGGAGGGAGAGGGTGTGGTGGAGCAGCGCGCCGTCCGGCTTGCGCAGGCCGACCTCGGGCGCGATCACGACGTGCTCGAAGAACCTCCCGATGCGCGTGCGGCGGAGCTTGACCCGCTGCACGTCCGCGATGCCGTCGGTCACCAGGGCCAGCCGGAAGTACCGGGAGAGCCGCCGCAGGGCGCGGTTCGCCTCCGGGAACAGGACGGTGTTGCGGCCCAGGGCTTCTTCGAACGCGGCGGCCACCGCCGGTCCGGCGCCCAGCCGGGCCCAGCGCTCCACCCGCAGCTCGGCCAGGTCGATGCGGCGCTCGCGGTAGGCGGTCCAGAGGGGCTCGTTGGCCGCGTGGAAGTCGCGCAGGAAGGCTCTCAGCTCACCCCGGAAGAACCGGCGGTGGACCTCACGAAGCGCACCGCCCTCGGTCCGGGCGTAGTCGACCACGGTCCCGTCCAGATCGACCAGCAGGACCCGGTAACGACTCTCCCTCGCCGAGCTCATCGTGCTCCGACAGCCGGAGGATCTCGTCCACTTTCTCCACGTCCACGGCGTAGATGTGGGGAACGTCGACGAACACCCTCATTGACCCAATGCCCACCCCGAGATCGTCCGCGACCTCGCACTGGATACTACGCAGCGGGACGTAGTTCAGGTAGCAGGTGAAGGCGTTCTGCGAGCGGAATGTCGCGGTCATCGTCAGCCGGCCCTCGCGGAGCCGGAAGGCGAGGCCGGTCAGGCAGGGCACCGCGTCCGGCCGCTCGCCGGGCACGGTCAGCGAGATCCAGCCGCTCTTGCTGTACGGCTTCGCGCGCAGCACGTCGGTGACCCAGCGGAGCTGGTCCACCTCCAGCAGCCCGCGGAGCCTGCCGCCGTAGCTGTACTTGAACGGCGGCACGACCGCGAGCTCGCTGAACTTGCTGGAGTACAGCGAGATCTTCCCGGGGTCGCCGTGGGCCTCCAGGACCGGGTCGTCCCAGCCGAGCTCGTCGATCTCGAACAGCACGGCCGGGGCCTCGGTGACCGGTCCCCGGTCGTCGTCGGCGGGCCTGCCGTACTCCCTCACGTAGCGCATGAGCCAAATCCAGGTCTCCCCACAGGACGTGAATCGGAGGAGGTCTGCCATCAAGTCTCCACGTTGGGGAAATGGAACGGGTTCTGCGGGAGTCTGCGCTGGCGCGAGACGTTGGCCCGCACGTAGTAGACGGAGTAGTGGATCGAGGCGATCAGACCGATGATCACCATGAGGACGGCCGGGTTGGGCTCCGCCCGGAACAGGCCCAGCGTGCCGACCGCGATGTAGGCGCTGTTCACCAGCGAGAGCATCATCACGTTGATGCCGGGCCAGGCGAGCGGCGCGTAGGTCTCCGGATAGCGCGGGTCCACCGGGAGGTTCGGGGACCAGCCGAGGGCGGAGAAGTGGTCCTTGAGCTGGACCACGTAGAGCAGCCGGAAGTTGTTGAGCGCCCGGGCGGTGCGCATGTGCGCGTTGACCGCCTCGATCAGCCGCAGGAACGGCAGCACGCTGAGCAGTCCGAAGGCGACGACCATCGCGAACAGGTACTCCGGGATCATCTCCCACGAGGTGAGCGCCACCGGGTCGATCACCTGCGTGCTGGCCAGGGCGATGGCGGCGGCGAAGGGAGCGGCGAGCAGGCTCATGGAGAGCCTGGTCATCTTGAGGCGCTCGTCCTTGGCGGAGAGGTAGACGTTGTAGGTCCCGGTGAAGTCCGCGGTCACCAGTTGGAGGAATTCCTTGGAGTCCACGGGCAGGTTGTCGAGTCTCTCGGGCAGCGACTCCGCGCTCATTCGCGGCAGCATCTTCTTCATCGGGGGCCCAGCCTCGCGGGTTGGCGAACTTTCCCAGTAAGAAAATTTTGACGCACTTGTCAGCGCGACGCGCGGATTTTACCGAGTTATCTTGGATAACTTTGCCAAGCTCAGAGCCTCTATAGGGAGGTTCTGCCAAGAATGAGGATCTTTCACAAAGGGAGAAGGCCGTGGCCCTCTTCCGTGCGCGCCGGACGGCCGTGCGGCCGTACGGGCTCAGGACCCCCCGGTGCCCGTCGTGCGGCGGTAGAGCAGCCAGAGCTTGAGCTTGGCCGCGGCGAGGAAGCTCCACAGGGCCAGCCAGAGCAGGATCGCCGCGGCCCTGCCGGCGTCCCGGGCCGCGTCGCCGTGCGAGAAGGTGGCGAACGCGCTGACGAGAACGGACAGGAAGGCTCCCGCGGGGAGGTAGAAGAGCACCAGCTTGGCGGCGGTCCAGATGGTCGGCCGCGGGCCGTACAGCCGCTCCAGCCGCGCGACCGGGCTCTCCGGCCCGGCCGGGCCGCGCGGCCGGGCGCCGGGGCCGCCCCCCGCGCGGTGCGGCGGCGCGCTCCCGCCCGGGTGCCCCGTCCCGCCCGGGTGCCCCGCCCCGCCCGGATGCTCCGTCCCGCCCGGATGCTCCGCCCCGTCCCCCGTCGCATGGCCGTGCCCGGCTCCGCCCGGGTGCCCCGCCGCCGCCCCGGCCCCGGCCCCGCCGGCCCCGGCCCGCCCGGCGTCGTAGCGCAGGCGGCGCCCGGGGTCGGAGAGCAGCCCGTACGCGCTCGCTATCTCCATGAACGCCGCCTGGCCCTGCGGGTTCTTGTCCGGGTGGTACCGGCGGGCGAGCCGCCGGTACGCCTGCCGGAGGTCCTCTGGGGTGGCGTCGGGCGGGACACCGAGCACCTGGTACGGATCTCTCCCTTGAAGATCGTTTACGCCCATGTGGCATCCGTCCGCGCGAAGATCTCGGGGTGTGCCATTCTGGCACGCGATCAGACGGATGAACCGTCCCGGCGTGATGGTCCTGATGTGATGTTTTATCCGGACATGCGGAAGCGCATCACGGGGTCGCGCGGTCCGCCGCCCTGCGGGCGCGCCCGCCGTACCCCAGCGCGAGCGCGAGGAGCAGGTACGGCACGGCGAACAGGGCGAAGACCACGCCGTGCCCGGCGAACGCCGAGGCGGCCGCGTAGCCGCCGTAGACCAGGACCGTCGCCAGGTCCGTGCCCAGGTTCGCCATGGAGGTCACCGTCGCCCGGCTCGGTCCCGTGATCCTCTCCTGGAGCCGGGCGTCCACGACGATGCTCGCCAGCTGGAAGACGCAGAAGGCCGCCGAGACCAGGACCAGCCCCGCCGGGTGCCCGCCGATGGTCCCGGAGGCCAGGGAGAGCGCGGCGAACGCGAGGGCCCCGGCGAGCGCCCCGGTGCTCAGGCGCCGCCCGGCCGGGGCGAGGAGGCCTCCGGCCGTCACCCCCGCCCAGACCAGCAGCACCCACAGGGGCACGGCCTGCGCCGGGACGCCGGTCTCCGCCACGAGCAGGGCGACGTACTCCTCCAGGGCACCCCAGACGGCCGTCACGGCGGGGATGAGCAGCAGCGCGCGCCGCACGGCGCGGTCGTCGCGGGCCGCGGCGAGCCCGGACCGCAGGATCGCGGCGTACCCGCCGTACCCGCCGTCTCCGCTGTCCCCGTCGGTTCCGCTCCCGTCACCGCCGCGCCCGCCCGCCCCGCCGTCCCCGGCCGGGTCCTGCGAGGTCCGCGAGCGGTGCTCGGGAAGGAGCGCCCCGGCGGCCGCGCAGAGCAGGCAGGCCAGCACGCTCGCCGCGCCCAGCGCCGGGTAGCCGCCGGCGGCGAACACCGGCCCCGCGGTCGCGGTGGCCACCGCGACCCCGCAGAGGCCGGCCACCTCGGCGCGGCCGATCACCCGGGCGTACCGGTCGGCCTCGCCCAGCCGGTCGAGCTCCTCGTAGGCGAGCGCCTCGAAGGCGCCCGAGCTCATCGCCCCGCGCACCCCCCACAGGACGAACCCGAGGGCGAACGCCCAGTAGGAGGGGGTCGCGACCCACAGGGCGTATCCGGCGGCCGCGGGGAGGGGGGCCAGGCAGAGCAGGAGCCGCCGCGAGACCGCGTCGGCCCAGACGCCGGAGGGGACCTCCAGCACGATGCCGGTCACCGACCAGATGACGAAGAGCGAGGAGATCTCGGCGACGGACAGCCCGGTCTCGGCGAACAGCAGCGCGTACACCGGGTAGAGCAGGATGAGGTCGTCGAGGAACGTGTAGACGTAGAGCGTCGCTGCCAGCCGCTTCGCGCGCACGCCGGGCGCGCGTGAGGAATGAATGATCATGAGGTCTTTCCGTGGGGACGATTCGGACTCCGGGCGGCAGGCGTCCCGGGTGGTCCGCGGCATCGTGTCCCGCGCCGACCTCTAGGCGTTCATCAATGTCGGTGTCTCATGGTGCCGAGTCTAGGCCGCCGCGCTCGGGGAGGACAGGACTTTTCGGGCGCCGGGCGGCGGGACGGCGCGCTCCCCCGGCGGGTGGCGGCGTTTCGTGACGCCGGTTCCGGTTCATCAATGAATGTCCTGGGTGCACCGTACGATGGGCCACCGTGGACATCTACACGTCGGTCGTCTCGTTCGCCCTCGTCGTCGGACTGCTGACCCTCACCCCCGGTCTCGACACCGCGCTCATCCTGCGCACGTCGATGCTCTCCGGCAGGCGGTCCGCCTGGGGCGTGGTCCTCGGCATCCAGGCCGGGACCCTCGGCTGGGGGGCGATGACCGCGGCGGGCGTCTCGACCCTGCTGGCGACCTCCCGGCTCGCCTACGACGTCCTGCGCTGGGCGGGCGCCGCCTATCTGGTCTGGATGGGAGCCCGCATGCTCTGGGAGAGCCGCCGGGGCGGCGGCGCGGCGGCGGAGGCCCCCGCGGACCGGCCGGAGGGCGGAGGGTTCCTCACCGCCTTCCGGCGCGGCCTGCTCACCAACCTCCTCAACCCGAAGGTGGGCGTCTTCTACGTCGCGATGCTCCCGCAGTTCATGCCGGACGGCGTCCCCCACCTGCTGATGGGGGTGCTGCTGGCGGGCGTGCACGTGGTCGAGGGCCTGCTGTGGAGCGTGCTGCTCATCGGGTTCACCGTCCTGCTGCGCGGCTGGCTGCGAAGGTCCTCCGTCAAGCGCGCCCTGGACCGGCTGACCGGCGTCGTCGTGGTGGGCTTCGGCGTGCGGCTGGCCGTACAGGACTGAGGTCCCGGCCCGGGTCCGGCTCCCGCGCCCGCCGGGGAACCGGCGCGGGTCAATGCCGTTGATCACCGGGTGGGCGGGGCAATACCGTGCAGACATGGAGATCCGTCCCGCGGCCCCCGGCGCGGAAACCCCGACCCGCCGGTTCCGCGTGTACGCCTGAAGGAAGAGGCCATGAACGTGTACGACGCCGTGCTGTGCGACTTCGACGGAGTGATCCGCCACTACGACGCCGCCGGGCTGGTCGAGCTCGAACGCTCCTACGGGATCGCCGAGGGGACCACGGTGAAGGTCGCGCTCGCGCCCGGGCTGCTCACCCCGGTGACCCAGGGACAGATCACCGTCGAGCAGTGGCGGGACTCGATCGTCGAAGGGCTGGCGCGGCTGCTCGGCTCCCCGGAGCGGGCCGCGGCGCTGGGGGACGCGTTCGCCCGGGCCCGCGCCCAGCTGGACGAGGAGGTCCTCGGCCTGCTGCGCCGGGCCCAGGAGCGGGTGCCGGTGGTGCTGGTGACGAACGCGACGTTCCAGCTGGAGGACGACCTGCGCGCGCTCGGCCTGGCGCGCTTCTTCGACGAGGTCGTCAACAGCGCCAGGGTGGGGGCCGTCAAACCCGAGCGGCGGATCTACGAGATCGCGGCCGAGCGGGCCGGGGCGGACGCCGTACGATGCCTGTTCGTGGACGACCGCGAGGAGAACGTCGAGGCCGCCCGGGCGCTCGGCATGACCGGCGTGCTCTACCGCGAGGCCGCGGACCTGCGTGAGGCGCTGGCTCCGCTGCTGGAGGGGGACCGCGGCGCGGTCCTCCCGTAGCGGGGACCGGCGCGCCGGAGACGCGTGCGGGTACGGGGTGAGCGGCCGGGAGGACCTCCCGCCGCCCCCGGTGCGGGAAGGAGACGGGGTGGCCGCGGACGGGTTCGGCGAAGTCATCGAGCAGCACCGCCGGGAGCTGCACGTGCACTGCTACCGGATGCTCGGCTCGTTCGACGAGGCCGAGGACATGGTGCAGGAGACGTTCCTGCGGGCCTGGCGGAGCCGTACGGCGCTGCAGAGCGAGGCGGGGCTGCGCGCCTGGCTCTACCGGATCGCCACCAACGCCTGCCTCGACTTCCTGCGGGCGAGCCCGCGAAGGCCGGAGCCGCGCGAGGCGCCCGTCATGGCCGACCCGTGGCTGGAGTGGCCGGTCAGGACGGCGGTGCCGTGGCTGCAGCCGTACCCCGACGACCTGCTCGACGCCGTCATCGAGCGGGAGACGATCGAGCTGGCCTTCCTGGCCGCGGTCCAGCACCTGCCGCCCCGGCAGCGCGCCGTGCTGATCCTGCGCGACGTCCTCGGCTGGCCGGCCCAGGAGACCGCGGAGGCGCTGGGGATGAGCGCGGCCGCGGTCAAGAGCGCCCTCCAGCGGGCCCGGCCGGTCATGCGCGAGCACCTGCCCGCGCAGCGGCTGACCTCCGCGACGGAGGAGGAGGCGGCCGTGGTCCAGCGCTACATCGACGCCCTGGAGCAGGCCGATCCCTCCCTCCTGCCCGGACTGCTCCGCGCCGACGTCCACCAGACCATGCCGCCCTCGCCGGTGTGGATCCTCGGACGCGAGGCGTTCCTGGCGTCCTGGACGCCCCAGCTGGCGGGCGAGGGGTCGTGGGGCGACTGGCGGCTGGTCGCCACCCGGGCGAACCGGCAGCCCGCGGTCGCCGCCTACCTCCGCAGGCCGGTCGACTCCCTGTACCGGCCCTACTGGCTCGGCGTCCTCCGCGTCGAGGACGGGCTGATCAGCCAGATCACCACGTACGGGCACGAGATGTTCCCCGAGTTCGGCCTCCCCGATTCCTTTTCCGGGGACCCCTCGTCCTAGGAGGAGACACCGAGAAGGGAAACGAGCATGTCCGATCTTCAGAAGGACGTCCAGGCCGCGATCGACGAGCTGGTCGGGTCGGGGGCCGAGCGCGGGGTGCAGGTCGCGGTCTACCGCCGCGGCGAGCTGCTGGTCGACGCGGTGGCGGGCGTGGCGGACCCGGCGACCGGCCGGGCCTTCACCTCCGACACGCCGGTCTACGTCACCTCCACCGGCAAGGGGGTGATCTCGGCCGTCGTGCACGTGCTCGCCGAGCGCGGAGTCATCGACTACGACGCGCCGATCGCCTCGTACTGGCCGGAGTTCGGCGCGTGCGGAAAGGATCGGGCGACGGTACGGCACGCGCTCACGCACTCCGCCGGCGTGCCCGGCGTGCCGGTGGACACCACACCCGAGGACCTCGCCGACTGGGACCGGATGTGCGCGGTCATCGCCGCCGCCAAGCCGTGGTGGGAGCCGGGCACCAGGTTCGGCTACCACCCGCAGACCTTCATGTTCATCGCCGGGGAGATCGTGCGGAGGACGACGGGGAAGACCGTCTCGCAGGTGCTCCGCGAGGAGGTGGCCGAGCCGCTCGGCCTGACCGGCGAGCTGTTCCTCGCGGTGCCGCCCGCCGAGCTGCCGAGGCTGGCCGTGATCGAGGACGCGCAGCCGCCGGCGGGGGCGGGGACGGAGATGCCGCCGGAGATGCTCGCCGAGATCCCGTTCTTCCGGGTCGTCGACGGCTATACGGCCGCGCCGATGGCGGCGATGCCCGACGCCGCCTACAGCAACCGGCCCGACATCCTGACCTCCGACTCGGGGGCCACCATGACCGCGCGGGCGGTGGCCCGCGTGTACGACGCGCTGCTGAACGGGCTCATCTCCGCCGAGCGGCTGCGCGAGGTCACCACGCCCGCGGCGTCCGGTACGGACGAGATCACCGGCATGCCCGCCACCTGGGGACTGGGGTACGCCACCGGCATGCTGGACCGCCCGACCGTCTTCGGGATGCCGGGCAGCGGGGGGACGGCGGCGTTCGCGGACACCGCCACCGGCATCTCGGTCGGGGTGACCAAGAACCGCGCCTCCGCCGGGGACTTCAGCACGATCGAGCGGGTGGCCCGGATCGTGCTGTAGCGCTCCCGGGGACCCGTACGGCGTCAGCCGCGGCCGTACGGGTCCCGGAAGGGGCTCGCACCGGACGCCCCGGTCCGGCGGCTCAGGGCAGGACGGTCCCGGATCCGACGACGACGGTGGCGTTCAGCTCGTCGGAACCGGTCACGCGCGGTGCCAGCCCGGCGCGGGCGACGGCCTCGGCGGCCCGCACCGCCTGGTGCTCACCCGTCTCGACCAGCAGGAAGCCGTCCGGCGACAGCCAGCGCGGCGCCTCGGCGGCCACCCGCCGTACGACGTCGAGCCCGTCCGCGCCGCCGTCGAGCGCCACCCGCGGCTCGTGCACGCGGGCCTCCGCGGGCAGCAGGCCGATCGCCTCGGTGGGCACGTACGGCGCGCAGGCGACCAGCACGTCGACGCGGCCCCGCAGCGCGGCCGGGAGCGGCCGGTAGAGGTCGCCCTCGTAGACCCGGCCGCCCGAGGCGGCGAGGTTGCGGCGGGCGCACGCCACCGCGGCGGGGTCGATGTCGACGGCGTGCAGCTCGACCCGGCCCAGGGCCGCGGCCAGCGCGGCGCCCACCGCGCCCGAGCCGCAGCACAGGTCGACGACGACGGCGCCCGGCCCGGAGGGCCCTCCGGGGTCTCCCCGGTTTTCGGGGCCTTCGGACGTGGTGCGGCCGCAGGCCCGGCGGGCGAGGGCGGCGGCCTGGCGGACGAGGAACTCGGTACGGCGGCGCGGCACGAAGACCCCCGGGTCCACGGTTATCCGCAGGCCGCAGAAATCCGCCCAGCCGAGGACGTGTTCGAGGGGCAGCCCGGCGACGCGCCGCTCCACCATGGCGGCGAGGTCGGCGGGGGTGCGGGCGGTGGAGACGAGCAGGTCCGCCTCGTCCTCGGCGAAGACGCAGCCGGCGGCCCGGAGCACGGTGACGACGGCGGAGTGGGACGGAGGCGGTGAGGAAAGCGACATGGGAACCCTTCGGAATGCCGACGGGCGCTCCCTCGGTCCCTAAGCCAGGGGGACCGCGCAGCCGTGGGATGAGAGCACCCGGCCTGATCTGGCGGTAATGGGTCTCACCTCCTCGGAACGATCACTGCTGGAGACGGTAACACTACCTCAGCCGGGCCACCGGGCGCGCGGACGGCACGATCCTCAGAGGCCGACGCCGGTCACTCCGGACGGCGGTTCACGGAAAACGTGATCTTGACGTGCGGGTCGGCGCTGCGAGATGGTCATCCGCGTGTCTTCGCCGAATGACGAACTGGTAGCCGAGGCGATCCCCGCAGAGAAGGTGCCCAGGTCGCGCTTGCGACCGTGGATGGCCGCGGCCGTACTCCTCATCGCCGGCGGAGCGGCTGCCGCATGGTTCTTCGGGGCGCGGGCGGAAGGCGTCCTTCCCCCGCCGGACGGTCCCTGGCCCGAGCAGCGCGGGTTCATGGTCCTGCGGTGCTCGCAAGAAGGGCTGACGCCGGAGACTCAGCCGGTTGTCGAGAAGTTCCTCCGTACCGTGCCGGAGATCGAAAGCCTCACCGCCTACAGCAAGGCGCAGATGGAGGGGGAACCGCTGGCCACGCGCAACGTCTGCGGTGTCCAGGCGCACTTCGTGGGAACCGCCCGTGACGCGGGTGACGTCCCAGAGATTGCGCAAGAGATCGCGAAGTCGCCGGTTCCGGTGGCCCTGGTGCGGCTGCCCTCCGATTTCTGGGCAGGCAAGGCGGACGTGCGCATCGAACTGACCCGTCCCGGCTCTCCTCTCCTCCAACTCGGCGCGGAAGGGGCGCGGGTGGCGACCGGGAAGGACAGGGAGGCCATCGTTGAGAAGGTCCGGCAGACGGTGGACGTCGAGGCGGTCTACTTCGAGGACGGTGCCTTCGCGACGAAGGTCAACGCTTCCTACTGCCCTGACCGGTTGTGCGTTTTCGAGCCGGGGCCGGTCGACCGGGAGACCCTCTACGTCAAGACCGGCACCCCCGGCGCGGCCGAGACGCTGAGAAGCGCCCTCGAGGACATGCCCGGCGTGGAACTCGTCTTCCCGATCAGGACTGAAGTGTTCTGATCCGGCCCGGACGGTTGGCGCGCGGGCCCTGCGCAGTCAGACGATCGGTTGCAGCAGAGCCGCCGCAGGAGGGCACACCGGACGGGAGCCATGGAACCCTGCGGGGCTACAGGGCCAGCTTGATGTAGAGGGGCCTGTGGTCGGAGAGGGGAGTGAGCTGCCCGATGCGGCATAGTCGTACGCTGCCCGGGGGTGCGAACAGGTGGTCGAGCTTCTTCCGCACTTTCCCACCGCTGTGGGTCCATCGTCCGGTACGGCCTGCTCCGTGCTGGTCGCACTCCTGGTACGCCCGGTAGGCGGACATGACGGTGCGGCGGCCCGCGGCGCCGCCGTCGCCGCTGTTCGGCGGGATGACATTGAGGTCGCCTCCGAAGACGGTCCGGTAGCCGGGCCTTGCGGAGTGGGACATGAGCTCCTTGATCTGCCTGGTCCGGTACGGCGCGCCCCGCTCCCGGTCGTCGTTGGCTGTCCCGGACGACAGGTGGGCGCCACAGGCGTGGATCCGCTTGGCGGGGATCGTGGCGCAGAGCACGGCCGCTTCGCGTACCACGGAGGTGAGGTCAGCGGGTGACCCTGGAAGGCGGCTGCGTCGTCGGCTACCGCGACGGTGACGCTCTGGGCGCCCCGCGGACGGCCGAACCAGTTGGGTGGCAGGCGTACGGTGCGCCGTCGCCGGAGACGAGGCCCCATGAGCGGACGCTCCATTTCCGGCCGGTCCGCTGCTCCAGCCCGAGTTCGAGCGCCCTGTCGGCCCCGGTGCAGAACTCCTGGAGGAAGACGACATCAGGCTTGATCGGCTGACTGACGGCGTGCTGTCCGACGCTCCCGACCAGTTCCTGCGAGCCAGCGCGGTAGAGGCGGCAGGCGGGGTTGGTGCCCGCGCAGGCGTTCCAGGTCATCACGGAGAACTCCGTCCGCGTCTCTGCGGCGGGAGCCGAGACTGCGAAGGCGAGGACCGTCTCGGGATCGCGGTCGCCGACGGTCAGAGCGGGAGAGGAGTCGGTCGTGATACTGGTGGAGTATGTCAGTGGAGGGACCGGTGGCCGGACCGGCCACACCGCGCCCGGAACGTCCGAACTGTTCGGGAAAGCTGAGGAAATCAGGGAAATTTTCAGTCGTTTCGTCCCCAGTTCAACCGATACCCGTGCCGCAACCCAGCTGACCTCGGGCACGCGTCTTGTAGATCTGGCATATCTACAAGACCATGTTGTAGATTAGGTCTTGTGGATTTCGCTGAGCTGTCAACACTGATTGCTGATCTTCGTAGTGAAGGAAGTGACTTCGCAGAGGTTGAGGTCAAGCAGGCCGCCGGGGGTTTTCCGGTGTCTCTCGCCCCCACTCTGTCGGCCTTCGCCAACACTCCTGGCGGAGGGATACTGATATTTGGCCTGGACGAGTCGGACTTCTTCAAGGTTGTAGGTGTATATGACGTTTCTGCCTGCAAGTCTGCGCTGGCCTCCGTATCCAGAAACGGCCTCGAGCCGCCCGTCAACCCTCAGAGTTGGGACTTCGTAGTAGACGGACAAGCGGTTGTTGTGGCAAAGGTCGAAGAAATTTCCGGGTCTGTGAAGCCCTGTAGGGTCCGGTCAACGGGTAAGGCATATCTTCGCTCCTATGATGGCGATTACGAGCTCTCCCAGCTCGAGGAGCAGTCATTTATTGCGAACCGGGACACTCCTCGATTCGATCAGTCCACGGTGGAAGGAGCCACTCTGGAAGATCTGGATGAAGAGCTTGTAGGTTCGTATGTTGACGCTTGCCGTTCAAGTTCGGCAGCGTTATCGCGTATGAAAGACCTGGATATTCTTTTTCGGACCGGAGTAGTCTCAGGATCCGATAGGAAGCCCACGGTTGCGGGAATCCTTTCTTTGGGAGTGTATCCTCAACAGTTTTTTCCGAACCTGGTCATACAGGCTAGTGCCGCCCCTGGCCCCGGCGATCCCAAAGGGACCAGAGTTGTTGATGCGAAAAGATTTGACGGCCCTATTCCGCTGATGCTGGACCAAGCCTTGAGGTGGGTGCAGAGAAATACGAGAACCCGGGTCAGGTTCGGCCAGGACGGGCATGGCAGGGATGAATTAGAATATCCCATGGAAGCTGTCCGTGAACTACTTTCAAACTCTCTTGTGCATCGTGATCTCGGGCCGTACGCCCTAGGCGAGGCGATCACGCTGAGGATTGAGAACTCTCAGCTTGTCCTAAGTAATCCGGGCGGCCTCTGGGGGCTTTCGGTAGATCGACTCGGAAAAACGGGAGTTACGTCCGCGCGTAACGGCTACTTGGTCAGAATATGCCAAAATGTTCGACTTGGGCGTGAGCAACGTGTCGTTGAAGCGCTTGCGTCCGGAATTCCCACGGTACTGCGGAGCCTTCGAGAGGCGGGTATGGTGCCTCCACGGTTTCACGATCAAGGTGTTCGATTCACAGTACGAGTTCCAAACCATGCCCTGCTTTCTCCGTCAGACCTTGAATGGCTCTCAGAGGTAAACTCATCGACTCCGTTGAGCGATATACAGCGCCATGCCCTCGTGGCGATGCGCCATGGCATCCGATGGACCAACAAAACTCTTCGTGACGCCTTTCCAATGGACTCGCTGGAGGCCCGAAATATCTTGGCCGGCCTCGTGGACGCGGGTGTCGCGGAAGCCGTGGGAGAGCGTGGCGGGCGCGTATACCGATTAGCGCAAGGCTTGGGGAGTCTTGTTCCTGTCCAAGTTCAGCAATATCTCTTCCTGGGATCGGAGGAGAACGCAGGACAAGTGCAGCCGCCTGTTCCTCGGGAGAGTGAAGCCCTTCGCCCTGGCGCAAGGTCGGCGCCCCGCTCGAAGGGAGCGCGCCGGTTAAACGCGAAGCTGATAATGCAACTACTCGCTTCCGGTCCTGCTTCGATGCTGCAACTTTGCAGTATGACCGGTTTTTCCGAGCGGCAGGTTCAATATGCTTTAGCGCTCCTTAAGGAAGAAGGGGATGTCGTTCTTCTCGGGGGGAGGGGGGATCGCACCAGCAAGTGGATTCTTACTTCTCAGATGAATGACCAGACGGATTCGGACGGTAATCCGGAATCTTAATCGGGCCGGTGGCTGCGGAGCGCTCGGCGAGCGTGCCAGGCAAGGCAGCTGATGGGCCCCGAGCCGCTCTGACTCGCTTGGGGTCCCTATATGATCATATGGTGGACGGGCAGGAGGACTCGGTTCGGGCGGCGATCGCGGGGGAGATCCGCCTTCTCGATCGGGAGGTCCGGTCGTCGGCGGTGCTCATGGACCAGCTCATGGATCCCGAATTCACTGAGATCGGGGCCTCCGGGCGCCTCTGGGACCGAGCGTCGCTCGTCGCCGCCCTCTCCGAGGACCCGGATCCGTCGACGGTTCCGATAACCGTGAGCGACATGGAGGGCGAGCTCCTCGCCCCGGGGATCGTCCACCTGACCTACGTCTCCGACGACAACGGCCGCAGGGCGAGGCGGAGCTCGATATGGCGGCGGTCGGAGCAGGGGTGGCGGCTGTACTTCCACCAGGGAACGCTGAGTTCCCACTGAGAACCCGCCCCCGTGTGATGCGGGAGCCGCCATCGGAGAGCCGCTGTAGGCCGTGCCGGAGCGCATCGGTCCCGGCACCGCCGGCAGGCGGACGTGACCGCGTGGGAAACGATCCGCCGATCCCGCGACACGTCCTGCCCGGACGTCGGGACGGGGTCACCGGGAGAACGGACCGGGCACTGGGCCCGGAGACTCACCACGATGAGTTCACATACTTTTAGTGCGCTTTGTCTTTGTGTGGACCGAGCCGGGCAGGGATCCTGGCACGTGTCGGCCTCCCCCCACCCCGCAAGGAGGTTTCGTGCACACTCCGAAACGCCCCCGGCCTTCCTGGCCGGTACGGCTCACCGTCGTCCTCACCGCCATCGTGTCCCTGACCGGTCTGGTCACCGTCACCCCCGCCAGCGCGTCGGTCTACAACTCCTGTACCGTCTCCCGCTGCTCCGACGCCCGCTCGGCCAAGGCGATCTGGGCGGGCAAGGGCTACCCCACCGGCAGGGGCTGGTACTCCTGGCCGGACGGCAGGTACAACTTCGCCGGCGGCCGCTTCTACAACCGGGAGGGCCAGCTCCCAGGCGGCGCCACCTACCAGGAGTACGACGTGTACTCCCGGGCGCGGGGCGCCGCGCGCGACGCGTACCGGATCGTCGTCAACCGCAGCACCGGCGCGGCCTGGTTCTCCCCGAACCACTACACCGACTTCTACCGGCTCTAGGAGTGCCATGACATCCGACGCGCGCCCGCTGCCGCAGTGGCTGACGGTGTCCACCGGTCCGGCGCCGGCGGTCGTCGACGGGCGCGCCTGCCGTACCCTCGCCGCCTTCTTCGAGGAGGTGGCGCGGGCTCTGCGCCTGCCCGGCTACTTCGGCCGCAACTGGGACGCCCTCACCGACTCCCTGCGTGACGCGACGGACGCCGGGGACGTCGCCCTGATCGTGGAGCACGCCGGGGAGCTGCTCGACGCCGAGCCTCCCGAGCAGCTCGCCACCCTGCTGGCCGTCCTGGCCGACGCCGCCGAGACCGGGCTGACCGTGACGCTGTGCGCCGACCCCGGCCGGGAAGCCCCGCTCCGCGAGCGGATCACCGCCGCCCTGGCGTGATCGACGGCCCCGGGCCGGCCCCATGGACATGAGCAGCCCCGGTGGTGTGATTCAGCGCGGGCCGGCCGCCCGATGGTCGAGCCACTCCTGCCGGGTGATCGCGTACTCGACGTCGCCGAGCTCGCTGCCGGGGATCGGTTCGTCCCAGTCCAGGTGGAACGTGCGGACGTACTGCATGCCGATCGCGGCCATCGTCGCGCGGGAGGCGGTGTTGACCGCCATCGTCTCGGCGAAGACGCGGTCCAGCCCGAGGTCCTCGAACCCGTGCCGGACGAGCTCGCGGGCCCCCTCACTGGCCAGGCCCCGGCGCCAGTGGCGGCGCAGGAGCCGGTACCCGAGCTCGGCCTGCCCTTCGGCGGGGCCCTGGTCCGTGCGCTCCGGCGGCTCCAGGATCCACCAGCCGACGAACCGCCCGTCGACGAGACCGGCCCAGAAGCCGAGTCCCGGAACACGGCCCGCGACCGCGAGCCGCCGGTGATGGAGGATCTCGACCTCCTCGCGGGTACGGGCACGGCCGTTGCCGAGGTAGCGCATGACCTCGGGATCGGCGTCGAGCTCGACCTCGTGTTCGAGGTGCTCGTCGGAGAGCGGGACGAGCCGGATGCGGCCGGTTCGCAGAGTCGCCTGGGACATGGGACATATTCTCGCGTGTGGATCCGCAGGACGCGGTCCCCGGCCGCCGTGCCGCGCCGCCGTACGATTCACCGAGAAGCTCGCCCGGATGGGACGTCGCCTGGGCTGCCCGACCCATCCGGTCCGGCGTCCCCGTCTTCTCCGCCCGGCTCGGCCCACGCGTTCCCGAAAACGGGTGGACGCGGTCGTTAGCGTTCAGACATGAACATTGTTGATGTCGACAGGTTCGTCACCGACGGGTTCGTCAAGCTGGAGGCGGCCGCCCCCCGTGAGGCCGGCGACGCCGCCAGGGCACTGCTGTGGCAGCAGATCGGCCTGTCGCCGCAGGATCCCGCCGGCTGGAGAGAGCCGGTGGTGTGGGCCTCGGATCTCACCGGGGAAGGGCCCTTCGGGGAGATCATGCGGAGCGCGCGGCTCGCGGGGGCGCTGGACGAGCTCTGCGGGGCGGGCGGCTGGGGGCCTCGCGGTGCGCTCGGCACGGTGCCGGTCCGGTTCCCGCGCCTTCCCGCCGCCGACGACCGGGGATGGCACATCGACGCCAACGCCGCGCAGCCGGACGGCGGTTACCTGTGCAGCGGGAAGCCGGAGACGATGCTGCTGCTGACCCTGCTGTCGGACGTCGGTCCGGACGACGCGCCGACCCGCATCCGGGTCGGTTCCCACCGGGACGCGGCCGCGGTGATGGCGGGCCGCGTCCTGGACCCGTTCGAGGCCGGACCGCTGGTGGACGCGGCCAGCGCGCACCGCCCGCTCGCCTACGCGACGGGCCGGCCGGGCGACATGTACCTGCTGCACCCCTTCACCGTCCACGCCGCCGACGAGCACCGGGGCGGCGAGCCGAGGTTCATGTCCCAGACGCCCGTCTTCCTGACCGAGCCGGTGACCCCGGAAGGGGGCAACGCACTGGCCCGGGCCGTCGCGGACGGTGTCTGAGCCGGAGGCGCCGGTTTCGCCCCGGCCTCCGGGCGGCCGGGGCGAAACCGGCGCGAAGCCGCGGCGAAGCCGATGGCGCGGAAGCTCTCCTCAGCCGCCGGGAGGTACCCGGCGGAGAGAGGAGACGCGTCATGGCGGACCTCAGCGCCGTCCGGGCCGACGGCCTCGTCAAGGACTTCGGGGACTTCCGGGCCGTGGACGGAATCGACCTCCACGTACGGCAAGGCGAGATCTTCGGCGTCCTGGGCCCCAACGGAGCGGGCAAGACCACCACGCTCCGCATGCTCGCCACCCTGCTCCCGATCGACGGCGGCCACGCGGAGATCTTCGGCGTCGACGTCCGGCGGGAACCCCACCGCATCCGGCAGCTGGTAGGCGTCACCGGCCAGTACGCCTCGGTGGACGAGGACCTGACCGCCCGGGAGAACCTCTGGCTCTTCGCCCGTCTGCAGGGCCTGACCAGTACCCGGGCCAAGAGCATCGCCGGTGACCTGCTCGAGCGCTTCGGTCTCCAGGAGGCGGCCGACCGCCCCCTGTCCCAGTTCAGCGGCGGCATGCGCCGCCGCCTGGACCTGGCGTCCAGCCTGATCACCCACCCTCCGCTGATCTTCCTGGACGAGCCCACGACCGGCCTCGACCCGAGAACCCGGGGCCAGATGTGGGACACCATCCGCGAGCTGGTCACCGACGGCTCCACGATCCTGCTCACCACCCAGTACCTGGACGAAGCCGACCAGCTGGCCGACCGCGTGGCCGTGATCGACCGGGGCCGGAAGGTCGCAGAGGACACCCCCGACGCCCTGAAGACCCAGGTCGGCGAATCGACCCTGCAGCTCAGCCTCGTAGACGGCTCCGACACCGCCCTGGCCGCAGGCGTCGTCCGCCGGCTGCTGGGCGAGGACCCGGTCCTGACCCCGGAGTCAGGACGGATGAACGTCCCCCTCCCCGACCCGAACCGGGCCGCGGACGTCCTGATCGGCCTGCGGGAGGCGGGCCTCGGCATCTCCTCGGTGAGCGTCGCCAAACCGACGCTGGACGAGGTCTTCCTGGCGCTGACCGGCCACGGCGCCGACGACGAACCCCAGATGGAGGCGGCCCGATGACCACCACGATCACCACGACCCCGACCGTCCCCACCCCCCGGCGCATCGACCCGGCCGCCGCGGTCGCCCGCACCACGTCCCACAGCTCGCTCCGGGAGACCTGGACCGAGACCATGGCGATGGCGTGGCGGGCCCTGAAGAAGATGCGCCGCAAGCCCGAGCAGTTCTTCGACGTCCTCATCCAGCCCCTGCTGTTCACCGCGATGTTCGCGTTCATCTTCGGCGGCGCGATCTCCGGCAGCGTGGCGGACTACCTCCCGGTGCTGATCCCCGGCATCCTCGCCCAGACGGCCCTGACCGTCTGCATGGCGACCGGCGTGCAGCTGCGCGAGGACATGGACAAGGGGGTCTTCGACCGCTTCAAGTCCCTGCCGATCGCCAGGATCGCGCCCCTCGCCGGCCCGATGATCGCGGACCTGATCCGGTACGGCATCGCGTCGGTGCTGACGCTCGTCACCGGCCTGGCCATCGGCTACCGCCCCGGCGGCGGCGTGCTCGGCTGCATCGGCGGCGTCCTGCTCACCGTGTTCGCGGGCTGGTCGCTGGCGTGGATCTTCACCTGGCTGGGCACGATGGCGCGTTCGGCGCAGAGCGTCCAGGGCATCTCGATGATGATCATGTTCCCGCTCACCTTCCTGTCCAACGCCTTCGTCCCCGCCGAGACGCTGCCCGGCTGGCTGGAGGCGTTCGTGAAGGTCAACCCGGTCTCGCACGTCGTCTCCGCGGTGCGCGACCTGTTCAACCACGGGGCCGTGACGGCCGAGGTCGGCTGGGCGGTCGTCGGCTGCGCGGTCGTCGTCGCGGTCTTCGCCCCGCTGGCGGTCCGCTCGTACTCCCGCAAGATGTAGCCGGTGTCAGAGCACCCGCTCCAGGACGGCACGGGCCTCGGCCAGCAGGTCGGGGCCGCGCCGTTCGCCGTACTCGGCCTCGATCCGGGACAGGGCGCCGGGGGCGACCCGTTCGGCGTGTGCGGACAGCACCGGCCACCGCATCGTCGGAGTGAACTGGTTGTAGGCGAACCGGCCGGCGAGCACGAGCAGCCGGACCGCCTCCTCGACCGGCAGGGCCCCCTTCAGCAGGCCCCAGATACCCATCCCGGCGAGCACCATCCCTGCCACCGGGTAGTCCCTGAACGTGTGCTCCGGGTCGAGCACCATCAGAACCTCGGCCCGCAGCGACTCGAAGAGGTCCGTGCCGTCGTCGCCCTCGCCGTACTGCGCGAACACCGAGAGCGCGACGGCCTCGCCCACGACGGGCCACGGTGTGAAAGCGTCCGGCGCGCCCGGGACGCGCAGGTTCCGGAGCTTCTCGGCGGTCTCGCGGTGCTGTCGCAGTCCCTCGGCGATGTCGCCGTCGGCGAGGGCCAGTTGGGCCCTGCCGGCGGCGACCGACAGGACCTCGCCGTAGGTGCCCTGGGAGGCGAGCGCCTCCAGGTCGCCGATCATCCGCGTGGCGTCGTCGCGGCGGCCCTCGGCGAGCGCCGCCATGGCGAGGGCGGCACGGATCTGGACGGCGTCGTCCACCGCTCCGAGGCGTTCGAGCACCGGGAGCGCCGCGGCGGCGTGCCCGGAGGCCGAGGCGGAGTCGCCGAAGTGCATGTACAGGTTGGCCAGCTGGGTGTGCAGCACCGCCCGGTGCCAGGGACCGGTGTCGTCACCCACGAGTTCGAGGGCGGCCCGGGCCGCTTCGAGCGCGCCGGCCGGGTCGCCGGCGTTCTCCCTGCCGTGGCTCAGGCAGTGCAGCGCGATCCGGCGGATCAGCGGGTCGGGATCGGCGGTCAGTTCGTCGAAGCCGTTCTCGGGGTCCGACACCGTGGTGAGCTGTACGGTCACCAGCGCCCGGACGGCCGGGTTCGCCGAGTCGGCGCCCAGCCCGGACAGCAGCCGCGCCAGCGTCCCGGTCTCTTCGGAGGAGACGACGATGGTGTTGAACAGCGCGATGCTCAGGGCCACCCGGGCCCGGTCGAGAAGCCGGGGCGGCGGCGTCCAGCCGGTCAGGACGGTGGCGAGGGCCGTGGTGAGGACGATGCTGCGCGGATGGTCTCCGCGGATCGTCCAGTAGCCGCCCAGGGCGGAGAACAGCACCACCACCGCCTCCGGGTCGGGGTCGGCGAGGGCCTCGCGGAGGATGTCGGAGAGGTTCGTCTCCTCCGGACGCAGCCGGTCCATCGCGTCGACCTGCTCAGGCGAGTACAGCCGGGCGCCGTACCTGTCGGCGTAACCGACGGCCCACGCGCGCACGGCGGCCCGCGCCCCGGCGGTCTCGCCGGCCTCCTCCAGCCTCACCCGGCCGAACTCGCGCACCGTCTCGAGCATGCGGTACCGGATGCCGTCGGCCGTCTCCACGACGGTGAGCAGGGACTGCTCCACGAGCTCCTCGATGTCGCCGAGAGCGTCACCGCCGAGCACCTCCTCCACCGCGTCGAGGGCGAAGCCGTCCGGGAAGGCGGAGAGGCGGCGCAGGGCCCGGCGTTCCCGCTCGCCGAGGAGGTTCCAGGACCAGTCGATCACCGCCAGCAGCGTCTGGTGCCGGGAGGGGGCGCTCCGGTCGCCGCCGCGCAGCAGCGCGAACCTGTCCTCCAGCCGGCGGGCGATCTCACCCGGTGACATCACCCTCACCTTCGCGGCGGCCAGCTCGATCGCGAGCGGCAGGCCGTCCAGGCGGGCCACGACGGCGCGCACGCCGTCCTCGTCGAGGCGGACACCGGGCCGGGCCGCGGTCGCGCGGTCGCGGAACAGCTCGACGGCGTCACCGGTCCCCAGCTGGGGCAGCGGGTAGACGCGTTCGGCGGCGATGGCCAGCGGCGAGCGGGTCGTGGTGAGGACGCGCAGCTCCCGCGTGGTCGCGGCCAGATAGGCGACCAGGTCGGCGACGGCCTCCACCAGGTGCTCGCAGTTGTCGAGCACCAGCAGCGTCGGGGCGAGGTCGAGCTGCTGGGCGATCCGGGCGCGGACGTCGGCGCGCTGCCGCGGGGTGAGCGTGCGGAGCCCGGTCACCGAGTCGCGGACGCCGAGCGCCGACCCGACCTCGCCGACCAGGTCCTCGGGCGCGGTAACGCCGACCAGTTCGACGAAGTGCACCACCGGCTGCGGGGCCTCGCGGGCGACGGCATGGGCGAGCCGGGTCTTGCCGAGCCCGCCCGGACCGAGGACCGAGACCACCCGGGACGTGGCGAGCAGCGCGCGCACCCGCCGGAGGTCGTCGTCGCGGCCGAGCAGCGGGGTCGCGTCGAACCGCACGCCGGCGCGCACGGGGCTGTCGAGCGCCAGCAGCTCACGGTGGACCCGCCGCAGCTCCGGTCCGACGTCGGCGCCGAGCCGCTCACGCAGGTCCGACCGGTAGTGCTCGAAGCGCTCCAGCGCGGCGCCCGTCCCGCGCACCGCCGCCTCGCTGCGCAGGAGGTCGGCGAGCAGCCCTTCGTCCTCGGAGTGGACGCGCACGGCCTCCTCCAGCCCGGGCAGGGCGGGGCCGTGGTCGCCGCTCCGGCTCCGGGCCCGGGCGAGCACGACCCGTGCGGACGCCAGGTCGCGCTCCGCGCGCCGGCGCACCTCGGCCAGCGGGCCGCCTCCTTCGGACGGCAGCGCCCCGGTGCCCAGCGCGAGCGCCTCCTGCGCCGCCGCGCCCGCCGCGCCCGGATCCTCGGCGAGCAGCGCCCGCGCCCGGCCCGCCAGAGCGTGCAGCCGGCCGGCGTCGACCCGGTCGGGCGGCACCTCCAGCCGGTAGCCGCCCCCTTCCGTGGCCAGCGCCTCCAGTCCCACGACCGACCTGGTCCGGGACACCAGGACCTGCAGCGCCTTCGCCGGATTGGCGGGCTCGTCGTCTCCCCACACCTCCGCGACGAGCCGGTCCGCGTTCACGGTCCGGCGGGAGAGCGCGAGGGCGGCGAGCAGCGCCTGAGCCCTCTCGCCGGGCAGCGGCCGCCCCCGCCACCGCACACCGTCGAGCAGGTTCAGGTCGATCGGCATGGCCCAAGTCTAGGCTCCGCCGAGCCGTCCGCCCCGTTCGAGGACGACCTTGGCGACCCGCCGTCCGCGTCCGAGGTTTTCCACAGCCCCGGAACCGGCACGTGCCTCATTCCGGACCCGGCTTGATCGCTCATAGTCTGCTCGGTGCCGGCTCGACGCGAATCACCGCGCACGGCGGCGGTCGGACGGCTCCGCCCAACGGCACAGGCACGAGGAGAAGCCCATGGAAGACCCTGAGGACAGTACGGCAGGCGGGCCGCCGCTCGTCGGCGCCCGCCGGCTCCCGGACGGCTCCTGGATCCGCGGCCGGGGCCTGCGCCGTCCGCCGCCGGAGGGGCCGACGCCCGACTTCGGCCTCTACCTCGGCTCCGACCGGCTCCGCCGCCGCCACGAGGGCGAGCTGAGCTGGCCGCACGAGTGGATCCAGTGGCCCGACTTCCTCCTGCCCCGCGACCACGACCTGGCCGTACGGCGGATCCGCGCGCTGCACGAGCGGGCGCGGGCCGGTGCCGCGGTGGAGGTCGCCTGCGGGGGCGGCGTCGGCCGTACCGGCACGGTCGTCGCCTGCCTCGCCGTCCTGGCCGGTCTCGACCCGGCCGACGCCGTCGCCTGGACGCGCGAGCACTACCACCCTCGGGCCGTCGAGACCCCCTGGCAGCGCCGCTGGGTCCTGCGCTTCCCGCCGTCCCCCCGTCCGGATCCGCATGGCCGGGGCGGTGGCCCTGAGACGTCACGCTGAATGCGCACGCCTCCCGAGGCGGTCTCCGGGGCCGCCTCGGCCGCGGACCCCGGCGTGCGGCGGCCGGTTCAGGCGCGGATGAGCGCCCGGGCGGAGGCTTCGAGGATGTCGCCCGGAGCCGTGCGGTTCACGGGGAGCGGCCGGGTGGGAGGCGGGGCCGGCGTTCCGGTACCCGCGGCGGCGGGCAGGACGGGTACCCGCGGTTTCCCCTGAGTGGCCGCGGTTCCCGCCTGTTCCGGCACGCGATCATGCTGCGGCCTCCTCCGCGCCCCGAACTGTCGGTGGGGCTCCGTAACGTTCGAGGTCCACGGCACGGAGGGATCGGCATGGCGACGACGACATCACGCGACGGCACGCGGATCGGATTCGAACGGACGGGTGCGGGACCGACGCTCGTGCTGGTCGACGCGGCGGGCGGGTTCCGCGAGTTCGGCCCCATGGGGTCGCTCGCCGAACGCCTCGCCGGGGGATTCACGGTTGTGACCTACGACAGGCGCGGACGCGGCGAGAGCGGAGACACGCAGCCGTACGCGGTGGAGAGGGAGGTGGAGGACCTCGCGGCTGTGATCGAGGAGGGCGGAGGGACGGCGTTCGTCCACGGGTTCTCCTCCGGCGCGGCCCTTGCCCTGCTCGGAGTGGCGGCCGGGCTGCCGATTCCGATGATCTCGCTCCTTGAGCCGCCGATCGCCCCCGATGAGCCGCCGGACGAAGGCGAGCTCGCGGCCGAGATCGACGCACTGGTCGCCGCCGGTCGCCGGGGCGATGCGGTCGAGCACTTCCACACGAGCATCGGCGTTCCCCCCGAGATGACCGCGGGTATGCGGCAGGCTCCTTTCTTCCCGGTGCTGGAGGGCATCGCGCACACCCTCGCCTACGACAGCCGCGTGACCGAAGCCGTCTCTCCCGCCACGCTTCGGTCCGTCGCCGTGCCGGCCCTGGTGGTCAGCAGCCAATCCAGTGACGAACGTCTGCGCGGCTGGGCGCAGGGGACGGCGGCGGCCCTTCCCCAAGGCCGTCATCTGACCCTGAGAGGCGAGTGGCACGGTGTCTCCGATGATGCGCTCGCTCCCGCGCTGGCGGACTTCTTCCTCCGCGGAGCCGCCTGAGAGGCGTGCGGTCGTGCGCCGCTGCCGTACGCGTCCGCCAAGAGTCCTCACTGCCCGAAGGAGAACCGGAGCCGGGCATTGACCAGGAAGTTGAGCCGGTGGCGCAGGCGGCCGATCACAGCCTGTTCCGGCGCTTCCGCAGGTGTCAGCAGCGTCCAGCGCAGCGAGCACCCGCCGTCCTCGGCCGGCCGGAGGTCGAACCGGATCTCGTCATCGGGCCTTTCCGGCCACAACGACGACCAGACCACGAGCTCCGGCTTCACCACGCGGAGGACGCGCGGCTCGACCTCACCGGGGTTCAGGTCCAGCCACTGCCGTCCACCAGGCCGCCGGGGGTCGGTCAGGCTCTCCCACACGATGTGAGGGGGCGGCGGCTGCTTACGCTCCCGCGAACCCAGTTCGATCATTTCCGCAGTCTAGAAGGCGGTCCCCACCCGGTCGTCGTCCGCCGGTTCGGAAGACCGCGGTACGCCGCCCGCCGGTCTGGTGAGCACCGGAACGCAGAGCATGCTGCCCCGGACAGCCCGAGACACGGAGGACACCGTTGGCCCGCCTGCTCCGCCACCTCGATGAAGAGCTCTACGTGCAGTACGGCGCGCTCTGCATCTACGGCACCCCCGACATTCCGGAATTCCGTGACGACGAGTCGGAGGCCCTCCACTACACCGCCACCCTCCACCTGGAGGCATGGGACGCCGAACCGCCGGACCCGGGGACCTCCTGGAGACTGATCGAGCAGCGGAGCTTCACGGCCGAGACCGGAGTGGTCCAGATGGGCGTGATGGACGACAGCGGCCGCGAGTTCCTGATCGGGCCTCCTCTCTTCGAGTACGGCCTGACCGTGCACGTGGACGTCCCGGACGATGGCCGGTGGTTGTTCCGGTTCTGGTCGGTCCGCGATGTCTTCGACCCGCTCGGCCACATGAAGCCGAGGGAGCCGATCGGATCCGCTTCACCGCCGGAACCCCGTCCGGTGCCCGTCCCCGTCACGACGGCCGGACACGTTCCGACGCTCGGAAGGGAGCGTGCGATGGGCGGCCATGCCGCCGGGATTTCCTGGCGCGGATCCGGTCGCCGCCGCGTTGAACCCCGATCACGCGCCCACCTTCTTGATCCCCCACCAGGAGCAGCATGTGCTCGACCTCCGGACCAAGGAACCGGGGGGCGTCTACCGGATGTGGCGCTGGGAGAGGGAGACCGCCGACGGCAACCCGGAGGACGGCAACCTTCTCACGGGCAGGATCGTCCACGTCCGCGACCCCCACGGCCGCCGTGTCTTCGCCTCGGGCATCGTGACGATGCTCGGGATGGAAGACGGGCGTCACCTCGTCCGCGACGCGGAGCCTCACGAGGCCGCCCGGGTACTCTGCTCCGAGGAGACATGGCCGGACTGACCTCCACGGCCGCGCGCGTCCGCGGATGCCGCCCGCTGTGCTCCGCACATCAACCGGGTGAAGGAGCGGGTGATTCCTGCTCAGACTGCGGTGCGGGCTCCTCTGCGGACACGAAGAACAGCAGCCATTCGACGCCGGGCACGGTGAAATGAGTTTGGACTGTCTTGGCGGCGATGCCTTCGAAGTCCAGACGATCGTTGAACATGTGGCACCTGACGGACCAAGGACCGCCGATCCGCTGAGCGGCGAGCAGGGCGCGGAACACGGCTTCCTGCGGCTCTTGCGCGTCGAGTGGAGAGGTCATCCGCACCTCGGCCAGATCGGGCATCTTCCGGTAGCGCTCGTAGGACAGCAGGGTGAAGGGTTCTCCCAGGAGCTTGCCCATCCTGGTGATCACCCGTTCGGCTCCGGCCTGCTTGTTCACACGCAGGTGACCTCTCCAGTTGATCACCTTGAACATGGCGTCATCCTGGCACGGCAGGAGCAGGCGGCGCATCTGGGCATACCTCGCCCGCCTGCTCATCCATCGACGGGCCGGCGGCGACGGCACGTCCTTGTGGTCATTCCGGAGCCGGAGTGCCCTCGCCGGAGGCAGATGCCTGCCCGGAGTCGTAGGGCATCCGGAGTCGTAGGGCATGGAGGAGCGGCGTGGCTGTCGGATCTGATCGTTACCGTGGCGGCGCATCCGGAACAGTAGGGAGCGCACCCATGGAGATCAGTTATGCCGATGTCGTCTGGCTCACCGGGGACTACGGGTTAGGCGACCTGTGGTGCCTCACTTTTGTCCGTGGGCTCGATGAGGCTGAGGCACTTCGGCGTGCGGGCGCTGAGGAAAGGAGCATCAGGCCGCTCACCTACGAGGAGCTGATCGACGAGGGGTTGTTCCCCGACACGCTCCTGGCGGGCCGTTTGGGAGATTGGGCCGTGCTGATCGAGGAGTCCGGCTGGGAGGCACTCGACGCTTTGGAAGTGCTGTCGGTCGGGACGGAGGCCGTGTCGGTTCTCCGGCATGATTACGCGGCCGACCGCTTCGAGTATGCCGTTGACGGGGGACAGGTGACCTCGTTCAACCTGATGATCCCCGCATGTCGGCATGGGAGCGATCCTGATCGGCTGGTGAGCCTGATGAGGGAGGCGGGCGTTGATCCTGCGTACGCGCCGGGGAGCGAGAGCAACAAGGGGAGGGCCGTCGAACGTCCGACAGTGGGCGGGACTCTGATGCTCGTGGCGCGGTTGACCGGTGTCATGTTGACTCAGGAGGTCTTGAACGGGCCGCTGCTGGGAGGCGATGTCGGGGCTCGTCGGGTTCAGGACTGATGCGGTGGCGTCCCGGTGGTCGGCGAGTTCGTTGAGTACGGCGGGGCCGGCGGGTGGTCGGCATTCCCAAGAGCATCGTCGCTGCCTTGCGGGAGCGCATCGCCACCTGCGTCCGCGACGAGCCGGGGCGCTGCTGTTCCTGGAGCCAAAGGCGGACCGCTGCGGCGCAGCGGCTTCAACACCTGCACGCGCTGGGTGGACGTGGTCCGGGAGATGGGCCTGCCCGGCCTTGATCTCCATGATCTGCGTCACACGGGCAGCATGCTCGCCGCCGAGTCGGGCGTGGGGCTCAAGGACCTGATGGCCCGGATGGTCACGACAACGTGCGCGCCGCGATGATCTACCAGCACGCCGTGCGGGGTGCCGACAGGGCGATCACGGGCGCGATCGACCGGCAGATCATCCGGCGCAACGACGAGGACGGTGGTGCAATCGGAACACCGGTACCGGCGGGGTGGTCGGAGTGGCGAGAGTTGATCCTCATGCGCGCAACCAGTGCCCGTCGTTGCACGCGGCGGGGATCTCGTCCGACCACGGGTCGATCCCGCGTTGCTCCAACTCCTCGAACCAGCGATCCCGCCGGGAAGCGGGTAAGCGGCTTCCGCACCAGGGACAGAAGGTGATGCCGACGGCCGAGGTTCCGCCGTCGTGGATGATCAGGCCGTACTCCTGGAACCTGGCGTCGAATGTCACCAGGGCGTCCGGGCACTCGAACGGATCGTCATGACGGTCACAGCGCCCCGCCACCTGATGGGCCATCGCATCACAGCAGTGCTCGCTCATGCGGGCAAGACTTTCGTGGGCGGAGATCAGTACGGTACTCGACCGATCCCTGAGACGGTCCGCCGACAGGAGGCATGGCTCCGAGGCTGCCTCGGGCGGGGCCTAATGGCACGCTAATGGCACGGGAAGATCGAAAAGCCTCAGAAGTGATCAAGACCCGGGCGGGATTTCCTCCCTGACCTGGGCCTTCATGCTGAGAGCGGGTGACGGGAATCGAACCCGCGCTGTCAGCTTGGGAAGTCTTCCAAGATCAAGCGTCCTAGACTGGGGAAACTCTGACCTGGACCTACGCCGGTGGAGTCACCGTGAGTCCCCGCGGCTTCCCGCTGCTCGCCGACCGAACGGGCACGCAACGGGCACGCGGGCGCCTGATCTCTTGTCGTCTCGGGCTTCCTGCCGCGTATGTCAGTTCTGGTCGGCTGATTGCGGCTCTCCAGGGAGTTGATGTTCCTCCGGGTATGGATCACGTACGCGGGGAACACGAGGCATGGGTGTGGGAGTGGCCGCGAGTGGCCCCTCTTTACTTCGGTTCATGAACAACTTTCGGCCCTGAACACGCTATGTCCGTGCGGCGTGGGGTCGCGTAGGGAGCGGATCGGTAGGGCGACACGAACCAGCTGCAGATGCCCCGCTGGCTCGATCGGAGGCACCTACCGCGACCGTGTGCGTGCCTCTGGCCTCCATGTGTGCGAAAATCGTACACATGGCTGAGATCGACGAGAAGACGCTTGGTGTCAGAGTCCGGGAGGCGCGTGAGCGGGCTGGTTTGAAGCAGGGCGAACTTGCTCAGCTCGTGGGCCTTGAGCGAACAGCGGTGAACAAGATCGAAGGTGGTATCCGCAAGGTCAGCGCCCTTGAGCTGTCGGATATTGCGGCGTCTCTGGGCGTGACTATGTCCTCGTTCTTCTCAGAGCCGATTCCAGCGCTGGTCTCTCATCGCTCTAGCCAGGGCCTAGACACGGCTGACTCGAAGATCGACAGAATTTTGGCGAGTATTGCTGCTGACGTTGAGTTCGTTGCTGAACTGGCACCTGAGGAACTCGCGCTGCCTGGAGATAACTTTGCGCCGTCTCCTCCCCCCAAAACTTCATCGGACGCCGACGCTCTTGCCGTCGCCACGCGGGCCATGCTCAGCCTCACTGACACAGAGCCTGTACACGACCTGGTCGGGAAGGCTGCCGCGATCGGTCTCTTGATCTTCTCCGTTGATCTAGGAGTGGATACCGCCGATGCCGGGACGATCTTGCTCCGCCGCGGTGGGGTGAGTCTGGTGAACAGCCATAACAAGGTGGGACGCCGCCGCCTTGCGGCGGCTCATGAGTTGGGTCACTACCTTATTGCTGACGAGTACACCGTCGACTGGAGAGTCGCTGACCGACAGGGCAACGACATTGAAACATGCCTGGACCGGTTTGCGCGGGCACTGCTGCTGCCCGAGTGTGGCCTGCGGACTGCATGGGCTGAGTATGGGTCGCGTGAACTCCGCGAAGTAGCTGTGCTGCTTGCCAGCAAGTTTCGGGTCGACATGGCAACGCTCGCCAGAAGGCTGGAAGAGCTGGATCTCGTTGATGGAGAAGGTGCTGCACTCGTCCGCAGTGTCACCACCACTCGTGCTGATATTGTGGAATTCGGGTTAATTGTTTCAGTCGACCTTGAAGGAACGAGCCTACCCGTTTCATATCAGAAGGCGATCCTGCGCGCCTTTCGTGACGAGCGGATCAGCCAGGAGCGCGCGCTAGAACTACTCCATAGCACCTTCACTGAATACGACCTACCCCCGCGCCGGGAGCGCAGGGAAGACGAGATCTGGAAGTTTGTGTCGTGACACCGTCGTCGGACGCATTAGTTTTCGACACCGGTCCGCTGCGGCACTTCGCTGTGAATGGGTGGTTGGGCGTTCTGAAGTTCCTTGCCGGCGACCGCCCCGTCATCGTCCCGGAGAGTGTCGAACACGAGCTCAAAAACCAGGTCCACGATCACCCTGCCTTGCACCAGGTCCTCGACGCAGGCTGGATCAGCGTTGACCGCAGCAACGACATGAGCTTCCTGATCGCCTTTGCGGCCTATGAGCAGCGACTGGTTGCCAATGGACGGAACCGCGGCGAATGCGGCGTGCTCGCTCTCGGAAAGACCCGAGGTTTCGAGATAGTAGTTGATGACAGTGTTCCTCGTACCATCGCCGAAGAGGAAAGCATCCGGGTCACAGCCACTCTCCCACTGCTCTGCAGTGCGATCAGAGAAGGGCAACTGACTTTGCCTATGGTGGAGGCGCTTGCCGATGATCTAATTTCGGGCGAGTATTTCCTCCCCTTCGGTCCCGGTGGTTTCAGGCGGTGGGCGCAGGAGGAAGGGCTTATCGAATATGAATGAGGTGGCCATCTTGGAGTCGCAGGCGACGACTCGGGCATGAGCGACCGTAGTCGCCCCCTCGTCTCCTTGCCTAATGGCACGGCGGTCAGCCAGTGATCTGGCCTCACCCGTGCGGCGCGTAGGCCTCCGCCTCCTGATCACCCCGTCTGCCGTCGACCCGCCCGAAGGGGAAGCGGGCCGAGGCCGCCGGGTACAGGTGGAGCGCCCCGCCGGACGAACGACCTTGACCGCCTGGCCCTGGTCCGCTCGGCTTGTCCCGGGCCGACGGCGGACGGGATGAGCAGGCCCCTACCTCAGCCACTGGCAGGCCAGCAGTGATGGGCACGCCCTGAGCGATCATCCCGGAGCAGGAGTACCCCCGCCGGAGGCGTCGGGGTTCATCGGTGCTTTCCGGCTCACAGGCTGGATGACTCCCAGCCTGCGAGCGCTCCGCGGCGACAGGGTCATCGGGGTGAGCCATCCCTGCCGGGTCAACACGACTTGGGCCGGCAGCGGGGTGAGCGGGTAGACCTCGATTCCCCGCGCCCAGTTCATGAGCAAACCTTCGGTCCCGTCGGAGTCGGCCAGGACGATCGAGAGGCTCCGGCCGTCTTCGGCCCAGATGTTCCAGATCGCCCAGCCTTCGGGTCGGGTCTCGACTCGCAGACGGGCGCAGATCTCGGCGTAGCTCTCCTCCATGCCGAGGGGAACGGCGTCAGGCCGCAGGAGGACGACGCCGGCGAGGCGCAGGAACGGACGTTCCTCGTCGAGGCATCCGTCTCCGTCGAAGTGGTAGTGGCGGAGCTGGCGGGCTGTCTCGTTCACCGTTCGCTGAAGCGGGGTGGCCTCGGAGGGGTCGTCGGCGTAGGTGAGCCATCCTTCGGCGCTCGCCGCGTTGACGATCTCGCGGGCCAGGTGCTCGATGTGGCGGAGGTATTCGGGCTCGCTGAGGTCGGGTCGGGGCATCGTGTCAGTGTGACATCGCGGTCTAGGCCGGAGCATGTGGGTTATCTGAGCGATGGCAGGCAGCCGACAGCGATCAGGTCCTATGTCGCGGAGACAGGTGGGTTACCGGCGAGGGGGTGGGGTGGTCTCGTGGCGGCGGCGTGGCCTATGGGCGGTGCGTTGGTAGGTGTGGCGAGGCCGGCGGTCGGTGGGCGGCCCGAGTGCGGCCCCGGCCGTGACCGGCCCCCAGGCCGCATGCGCGGCCGGGGTCCGCGACGCTGGGTCGTGCGGCGGCGCCTTGATCAGCATGCCGTACGGGGCGCCGACAGAGCGATCACCGACGCGATCGACCGGCAGCTTGAGAAGCGGGACGGCGACGATGAGGACGGCTCGGCCGGGGTGCTCGCTCCCGTGGGCTAATTGCACGTCAATTGCACGGAAGATCGAGAAGGCTCCAGAAACGATCAAGGCCCGGGTCGGGATGTTCTCCCTGACCTGGGCCTCGGTGTGTGGAGCGGGTGACGGGAATCGAACCCGCGCTGTCAGCTTGGGAAGCTGATGTTCTGCCATTGAACTACACCCGCAGCGGTGAACCGCGCCCCCACTCTAGCGGAAAATCGCGCGACTCTGGACCCTCCGGAACACCGAGTTCACGGCTGATCCCCGTCCGGCCGGTTGGTAGGTTGCCCAGGTGCTGCTTTCCGACCGTGACATCCGTGCCGAGATCGAGTCCGGGAGGGTCGGGATCAATCCCTTCTCTCCGGAGATGATCCAACCCTCCAGCGTCGACGTGCGGCTCGACCGCTACTTCCGGGTCTTCGAGAACCACCGGTACCCGCACATCGACCCGGAGACCGAGCAGCCCGACCTCACCCGCCTGGTCGAACCCGAGGGCGACGAGCCGTTCATCCTGCACCCCGGGGAGTTCGTCCTCGCCTCCACCTACGAGGTCATCACCCTCCCCGACGACCTCGCCTCCCGCCTCGAAGGCAAGAGCTCTCTCGGCAGGCTCGGCCTGCTCACGCACTCCACCGCGGGGTTCATCGACCCGGGCTTCAGCGGTCACGTGACGCTGGAGCTCTCCAATGTCGCGACGTTGCCGATCAAGCTCTGGCCCGGGATGAAGATCGGCCAGCTGTGCCTGTTCCGGCTCAGTTCGCCGGCCGAGCATCCTTACGGTTCGGAGCGGTACGGCTCCCGCTACCAGGGTCAGCGGGGCCCGACGCCGAGCCGTTCCTATCTGAACTTCCATCGCACCCGGATCTGAAGGAGGCCAGACCGGGCACCAGCAGGGCCAGGAGGGGCAGCAGGGCGCAGGCGGCGCTGGCGGCCAGGAGGAAGGTGCGGCCCAGGAGGTCGGCGAGCGGGACGGTCAGGGCCAGGGCGAAGGGGCTCATGCTGAGTGCGGCCATCCATTCGAGGGAGGCCACCCGGGCCTGGCGGTCGGGCCGGACGGTGCCGAGCATGCCGACGATCCACTCGATGGCGGAGATCTCCAGCCCGATCCCGGCCAGCAGGTAGCAGGTGAAGACCCAGCCGGGGACGATCGGTTCCATCAGGGCCAGGGGCACGAGTCCGTACGGCAGAAGCGCGATCATGGCGACCAGGCCGGGCCGGCGCGGGGACAGGCGGGTGGCGACGAGCGCGCCGACCAGGCCGCCGAGGGAGAGCGCGGCGAGGGTGAGGCCGTACATGCCTTCCAGGGGTGATCTGTACGGCGACACGGTGGTGACCGGGAGCAGCACCTGGGCGGGGGCCACGATGAGGGTCTGGTGGAGTGCCGTGACGGAGATCATGGTGGCCATCCAGGGGCGGCGGGACACCTCGGCCACGCCCTGGCGGATCTCGGCGGAGACCGGCAGCCGGTCCTCGTGGGAGGCCGCGGGCTCCTGGACGTGGCGGAGCAGCAGGGCCCCGGCGGCGAAGCCGGCGGCGGCGAGCCAGAGCGCCGTCCGGGGGCTCTGGAGCATGACGGCGAGGGCGCCCGCGATGGAGCCGGTGACCGCGCCGATCCGCCAGGAGGCGCTGGTCAGGCCGATGCCCGCACGGTGCAGGCGCATCGGGAGGACCGAGGCCAGGCAGGCCTGGAAGGCGGGCCGGAAGAAGGCCTCGGTGCCGCCGGCGAGGAAGACGGCCAGGCCGAGGACCACCGGTTCGGAGGAGGGCCAGAGCGCGGCCACGGTGACGATCAGCAGCAGGGTGCACTGGGAGGCCGTCATCACGGCCCGGCGGGGTAATCGGTCGGCCCAGACGCCGCCGAAGACGGCGAAGGCGACGAGGGCCACCAGGCGTCCGGCGAGTACCACGCCGACCGCGGATCCGCCGTGGCCGTCCCGGAGGAGGGAGACGACCACCGCGATGGGGAAGATGTGGTCGGCGGCCACCGACGCCGTCAGGCCGCACCAGAGAAGGCGGAACGGGCGCTCTTGCCATACTCCCCGGAGACCCATACGCGACCAGTATTCGGCATAACATGGTCGAAAGCCAGCAAATCGGTCAGGGGAAAGATGTCGTCAAGCCCTGACCCGTCGGGTGTCGCCGGGCATACGTAGGGTAGCCAGAGAGCGAAGAACGGGCGTCTAGCGGGTGAAGTTCGCATTTCCGCTGGTAACCCTTACTCTTCTCTGCGGACCATCCCCGCACATCTGGAGATCGACGTGCGCCTGCGTCTCACACCTAGTGAGGACAGCTACTACGGCTTGTTCGCCGACTCGGCGAACAACCTCGTCACAGCGTCCCGTCTGCTGGTCGAGATCATCAGCGAAGGATCGGACAGGGAAGCCCTGGCCGAGAAGATGCGTGCCTGCGAGCACGCCGGCGACGAGCGCACCCATGCGATCATGAACCGGCTGAACGAGAGCTTCATCACGCCCTTCGACCGCGAGGACATCTACCGCCTCGCGGCCAACCTCGACGACGTGATGGACTTCATGGAGGCCGCCGCCGACCTCATCGTCCTCTACCAGATCGAGCACCTCCCCAAGGAGGTCGTCCGGCAGGTCGAGGTCCTGGAACGCGCGGCCGAGCTGACCGCCGAGGCCATGCCCCGGCTGCGCTCGATGAAGAACCTGAACGAGTACTGGATCGAGGTCAACCGCCTGGAGAACCAGGCCGACCAGGTCTACCGGCGGCTGCTGGCCCGTCTCTTCAGCGGCGAGTACGACGCGCTCACCGTGCTGAAGATGAAAGAGGTCATCGACCAGCTCGAGGAGGCCGCGGACGCGTTCGAGCACGTGGCCAACACGATCGAGTCGATCGCGGTCAAGGAAAGCTAAGTGGATCTCACGCTCGCCCTGGTCATCGGCGTGGTGGTCGTGGCGCTGGTGTTCGACTACACCAACGGCTTCCACGACGCCGCGAACGCGATCGCGACCTCGGTCTCGACCCGTGCGCTGACCCCGAGGGCCGCCCTGTTCATGGCCGCGGCGATGAACTTCCTGGGCGCCCACCTGGGCACCCAGGTGGCCCAGACCGTCGGCAAGGGCATCATCGACGCCCCCCAAGGATCGCACGGCCTGGTGATCGTGTGCGCCGGACTGATCGGTGCGATCACCTGGAACCTCATCACCTGGTACTTCGGGCTGCCCTCCTCCAGCAGCCACGCGCTGATCGGCGGCCTGATCGGCTCGGCGCTCGCCTCGGCCAGCGTCATCCACTGGGACGGCGTGGTGGCGAAGGTCGTCATCCCCATGATCCTCTCTCCGCTGATCGGCTTCACGCTGGCCGCGATCATCATGATCGCGATCCTGTGGGCCTTCCGGCGGTCCAACCCGGCAAAGGCCAACCGGGGCTTCCGCCACGCGCAGACGCTCTCGGCCGCTGCCATGGCCCTCGGCCACGGCCTGCAGGACGCGCAGAAGACCATGGGCGTCATCTTCCTGGCGCTCGTGGTCGGCGGCTACGCCCAGGAGGGCGACCCGATCCCGCAGTGGGTCATCCTGGCCGCCGCGACGGCGATCTCGCTGGGCACCTACGCGGGCGGCTGGCGGATCATGCGCACGCTCGGCCGGCGCATCATCGCGCTGGACCCCCCGCAGGGGTTCGCGGCGGAGGCCGCGGCCTCGACCGTCCTGTACGGCGCGGCCATCGGCTTCGGCGCGCCGATCTCCACCACCCACACCATCACCAGCGCGATCATGGGCGTGGGCGCCACCAAGCGCCTGTCGGCCGTGCGCTGGGGGGTCGCGGGCAACATCGTGACCGCCTGGATCCTCACGATCCCGGCCGCCGCGCTCGTCGCCGCGCTCTCCTACTACGCGCTGCACTGGATGGTCGAGTAACCGTCCGCGCGGAAGGCCGGGACCGGAGCACGACGCTCCGGTCCCGGCCTTCCGCGTGCCGGGCGCTCCCGGGTGATCCCGAAGCCGATGGGCGCGGGGGCTTGCATCCTGTACCCGGGTACAGGTTTATGGTCGAGCCAGGGGCCGTCCGCGCCGGAGGGGGCGGTCGTGGCACCGGGAGGGCTTCATGGAACGGGCACCGGCGGAGCGCACCCCGCCGACCGGCGATCGGGGCGGCTCCGCGGGCGGCGTCGTGACCGGCGGATGGCTGCGGACCGGAGAGGTCGCCGAGGCGGCGGGCGTCAACGCCCAGACGCTGCGCTACTACCACCGGCGGGGCCTGCTGCGGGAGCCGCTGCGCAGCAACGGCGGGCACCGGTTGTACCCGCCGGAGACCGTGGTCGCCCTGCGCGTGATCAAAACCGCGCAGCGGCTGGGCTTCACCCTGGACGAGGTGGCCGACCTGGTGGAGGCGGGCGGCCACGGCCGCGGCCGCGGCAGGACCGACGGCGGATTGCAGGCGCGGGCCGCCGCCAAGCTGGCCGAGGTGGAACAGAAGATCGCCGATCTTCGGACGATCCGGAGGACCCTGCTGCAGGCGGTGGAGGCCGGATGCGACGACCTGGAGGCCTGCGCGGCCAGCCCCTGCTGCCCGCTGCCGTTCGCCGACCTGGCCGCGGCACGTGCCGCCCGGCCCGGACGTACGGACCGCTAGAGCTTCTGGAACATCACGTCGGTGTCCCACCGGGTGAACCCCAGCCGCTCGTAGAGGCGGACCGCCGCGGTGTTGTCCTCGTCCACGTACAGCATCACCTGCGCCAGGCCGCGCGAGCGCAGGTGCTCCAGGCCCGCCAGGGTCAGCGACCTGCCCAGCCCGCCGCCCTGCTCGGCCGGGTCCACGCCGACCACGTAGACCTCCCCGATCGGCTCGTGCCCGCCGCCGGCGCCGTGCACCTTCGTCCAGTGGAAGCCCGCGAGGCGCTCCCCGCGCACCGCGAGGAAGAAGCCCGCCGGGTCGAACCACGGCTCCTGCTCGCGCCGTCTCAGGTCCTCCATCGTCCAGGCCCCCTGCTCGGGGTGGTGGGCGAACGCGCGGGCGTTCAGCGCCACCCAGGCCTCCCGGTCGGTCTCCGGGTCGAAGGCGCGCAGCCGTACGCCCTCGGGGAGCGTGAAGCCCGGCAGCGGGGCGGAGAGCGGGCGCCGCATCTGCCACAGCGACCTGACCTTCACCAGCCCCAGGGACCCCGCGAGCGCCTCGGCTCCCGGGTGCCCGCCGTGCGCCCAGATCCGGAGCCTGCCCCCCGTCCCGTCCAGCACCGACCGCAGCAGGACGCTCCCGTATCCCCTCCTGCGGAAGGCGGGATGGACCACCAGTTCGCCGCTCGGTCCCCCGGCGGGGTCGGCCGCCTCCACGTGCGCGTAGCCGGCGAGCTCCCCGCCGGCGCGGAGGAGTACGGCTTCCGCGTGCTCGCCGCCCCCGTGGCGCAGGTGCAGCATCACGTGCTCGTTGAGGGGGCGGACCCCGTCGGCCTCCGTGGCGGCCTCGACCATCGCGAGGACGGCGGCCACCTCTTGTTCGCCGAGCCGTTCCCGGCGTTCCACATGCACGTTCATGGTCTGGACTCTAGGCGGGCCCCGGGCTGCGCGGATCATCGGGTACTGGCAAAAGACGCCAGCTCAGGACAGGATGAATCGTTACCTTGCGGACATTCGCTGCATAGATAGCGCCTCTAATGTCGTTTTCTATGATGTCCCGTTCCTTCCAGCGGTTGGCCCTGGCCGGCGTCCTCGCCTCGGCCGGGCTCGTGATCGCGGTCGGACCGGCCGAGGCGGGCCACAAGCCCGCCAAGACGGTGCCGGTCCGCCTGCTCTCTCTCAACGACTTCCACGGCCACCTGGAGCCCCCGACCGGCTCCTCCGGCCGCATGGTCGACGAGACCGGCGCCACGGTCGAGGCCGGCGGCGCGGCCTACGCCGCCACCCACCTCAAGCAGCTCTCCGACAAGAACACGCTGAAGGTCGCCCAGGGCGACCTGATCGGCGCCACCCCGCTGATCTCGGCGGCCTTCCACGACGAGCCCGCGGTCGAGTTCCTCGGCAAGGCCGGCGTCACCGTCTCCGCCGTGGGCAACCACGAGTTCGACGAGGGCTACGCCGAGCTCAAGCGCATCATGAACGGCGGCTGCCACCCGGTGGACGGCTGCTCGCCCGCCGGGCGGTGGAAGGGCGCCCAGTTCGACTACATCGGCGCCAACGTCCTGCTCAAGCGGGCCGACACCGCCGCCGAGAAGAACGCCCTCGCCTCCCTGGGCAAGAACGGCGACTCGCTGCGCGCGCTGCTGAAGGACTACGGCATCCCGGCGCTGCCCCCGGTCTCCATCCGCTGGATGAACGGCGTGCCGATCGGCTTCATCGGCCTGGTCACCCAGACCACCCCGAACATTGTCACCGCCGAGGGCATCAAGAACCTGGAGTTCATCGACGAGGTCAAGGCCGCCAACGTCGCCTCCAAGCTGCTCAAGCTGGTCGGCGTCAGGGCCCAGGTCGTCCTGGTGCACGAGGGTGACCAGGTCACCCCGAACCAGTCGCCCGACGCCTGCAGCGCCCAGCCGGGCGCGGGCAACCGCATCGCCACCCAGGTGGACGCCGAGATCGACATGATCCTCAGCGGGCACTCCCACCAGGCCTACCTGTGCACCGTGACCGACCCCAAGGGCGCCGAGCGCCTCTACAGCCAGGGCGGCTCGTTCGGCCGGGTGATCACCAAGATCGACTTCCAGGTGGACACCCGGACCCGTGACGTGGTGCGCTCCTCCGTGGTCGCCGACAACCAGGTCGTGACCCGGACCGTCACCCCGGACCCGGAGATCACCGCGTTCGTGCAGACCTGGAAGGACCGCGTCGCCACGGTCGCCAACAAGCCGATCGGTAAGATCACCGCGGACATCGTCAACACGGCCGCCCCCTCCGGCGAGTCGCCGCTGGGCAACCTGATCGCCGACGGCCAGCTCGCCGCGACCAGGACCGGCGGCAATGCCCAGATCGCCCTGATGAACCCGGGCGGCGTGCGGGCCAGTCTCACCTACGCGGGCTCGCCCGCGGGCGAGGGCGACGGCGTGGTGACGTACGGCGAGGCCTTCTCGGTCCAGCCGTTCAACAACCTGATGCAGGTGGTCACGCTGACCGGTGCGCAGCTCAAGACCGTCCTGGAGGAGCAGTTCACCGGCGGTCCCAACAAGCAGGCCTTCACCAAGATCCTGCAGCCGTCGTCGAACTTCACCTACACCTACAGCGCCGGTGCGCCGTGGGGCTCGAAGGTCTCCGACATGAAGATCGACGGCGTCGCCGTGACGGACACCCAGACGATCCGGGTCGCCGCGAACAACTTCCTCGTCGGCGGCGGTGACGCCTTCGACACCTTCGAGCTGGGCACCGACGTGTGGAGCGGCCCGCTCGACATCGACGCGTTCGCGGCCTACTTCGCCGCCAACCCGGTGCTCGCACCGCCGACTCCCGACCACATCACCGTCGTCCCGTAAGCACCCCCGGAACGACCAGGGCCCGCCGGATCCCCGGCGGGCCCTTTTCCGTGCGCGCCGCGCCCGCCGTACCTGTCGGCGCCTACGGGCGTGCAACGCCCCATGACATCGCACTGCAAAAAACTTGCGTAGCAAGGCATCTAAAAAGCAGAAAAACGAAATTAGCTGACAAAGCCTTGTGGAGGGGTGTGCGGGGGTCCTACTGTCACCTCACCCTCGTGGCTCTGCTCCGCCCCGAGCGGCGTGAAGGCTTCCACCCCCCCGAGAGAAACGAGCATGCGATGGCACGGAGCATCACAGGCGCCACGGCGGGACGGCCCGGCGGGCCGCCGCGGACGGGCGCCGCCGCGGCGGCGGTGACGGCGATCGCCGCCGTCCTCGGCCTCGCGTCCGGCGGCCCGGCCCTCGCGGGCACGGGTACGGCCGGTCCGGCCCGCACCGGCACGACCGGAGCCCCCGCTCCCGTCGTGACGCGCGCCGCCCTCGACCCGGCGCTCGTCGCCGGCCGGGGCGCCGACGTCGGCTTCGCCGAGCAGGAGGCGGAGAACGCCGCGACGGACGGCACGGTCATCGGCCCGGACCGCACCGCGTACACGCTCCCGGCGGAGGCGTCCGGCCGCAGGGCGGTCCGGCTGACGCCGGGGCAGCACGTCGAGTTCACGCTGCCGGAGGCGGCCAACGCGATCACCGTGCGCTACAGCATCCCGGACGCGCCCGGCGGCGGCGGCATCACCGCGCCGCTCGACGTCACGGTGAACGGCAGGGCGCGGAAGACCATGACCCTCACCTCGCAGTACGCGTGGCTGTACAACCAGTACCCGTTCACCAACGACCCCGGCGCCGACCTGCTGCACCCCGACTGGTGGATCACCGAGTGCTCCTGCGTGCCCGGTGCCACGACGCCGGCACCCGAGATCGCCAAGCCGTTCCGCCCGATGCACTTCTACGACGAGCAGCGCCTCCTGCTCGGTCGCACCCACCGCGCGGGCGACAGGGTGCGGCTCACCGTCCCCGCCGGGAGCAACGCCGAGTGGACGGTCATCGACCTGCTCGACTCCGAGCTCGTCGGCCGGCCGCACATCGACCTCCGCGCGGCGAACGTGCTGGCGTTCGGAGCCGACCCGTCCGGCAGGCGCGACTCCGCCGGCGCGTTCGAGCGGGCCATCGCCTTCGCCAAGCGCAAGCACCTCAAGGTCTACATCCCGCCGGGCACCTTCCAGGTGAACCGCCACATCATCGTCGACGACGTGACGATCGAGGGCGCCGGCAACTGGTACACGATCATCAAGGGCCGCGAGGTCGCCCTGGAGACCCCGGCCCCCGACGGCTCGGTGCACACCGGTGTCGGCTTCTACGGCAGGGACGCGAAGGACGGCGGGAGCAGGAACGTCCACCTGTCCGGCTTCGCGATCGAGGGCGACGTCCGCGAGCGCATCGACACCGACCAGGTGAACGGCGTCGGCGGGGCGATGAGCGACTCGACCATCACGGGCCTGCACATCCGCCACACCAAGGTGGGCATGTGGTTCGACGGGCCGATGACGAACGTGAGGATCACGGACAACGTCGTCGTCGACCAGATCGCCGACGCCCTCAACTTCCACACCGGCGTCACGAACTCGGTCGTGTCGAACAACTTCATCCGCAACACCGGCGACGACGGCCTCGCCATGTGGTCGGAGAAGACCGCGAACGCCGGCAACACGTTCGACCGCAACACCGTGCAGTCGCCCACGCTCGCCAACGGCATCGCCGTCTACGGCGGCCGGGACAACACGGTCTCGAACAACCTGGTCGCCGATCCGGTCCGCGAGGGCAGCGCCATCCACGTCGGCGCCCGCTTCGGCGCCGAGCCGTTCACCGGGCGGCTGCGGATCGGGGACAACACCACGGTCCGCGCCGGCACGTTCGAGCTGAACTGGAAGATCGGCCTGGGGGCCGTCTGGTTCTACGCGCTCGACAAGGACATCGACGCGGACATCGAGGTGACCGGGGACCACTACCTCGACAGCACCTACAACGCGATCATGCTGGTGAGCGAGTGGTCGGTGAAGGACCTGTACGCCATCCCGGACGTCCGCTTCAAGGACATCAGGGTCGACGGCACCGGCACCTCGGTGGTCAGCGCCCGGGTGAAGGGGTCGGCGTCCTTCGAGAACGTGGACGCCCGCAACGTCGGCGCGGTCGGCGTCAACAACTGCGGGTCGTTCGGCTTCCCGCCCACCGGCTCGGAGTTCTCGCTGACGGACCTCGGCGGCAACGACGGAGGCGGCGCAGGCGGGCCCTGGCTCGCCCCGTGGATGTTGCCGAACACCATCACCTGCGACGACCGGCCGCCGGTCGTCGTTCCGCCGCCGCCCTCCCCGTGGTGACCCACCGCCGGGGAGCGCGCTGACCCGGCCGTCGGCCGCCCGGGACGCCCCGGGCGGCCGCCGCGCGTCCGCGGCCCGCCCGGGCGGTCCGGATCCGGACAGGCCGGATCCGGGGCGGATCAGCTCCGGGCGGGCTCGCGGTCCTCGGCGGGCTGCTCGCCGCCGCGCTCGGGCACGAAGCGGTAGCCGACGTTGCGGACCGTCCCGATCAGCGACTCGTACTCGGCGCCGAGCTTGGCGCGCAACCGCCGGACGTGCACGTCCACGGTCCGGGTGCCGCCGAAGTAGTCGTAGCCCCAGACCTCCTGGAGGAGCTGCGCGCGGGTGAAGACCCGGCCGGGGTGCTGCGCGAGGTACTTCAGGAGCTCGAACTCCTTGAACGTCAGGTCCAGTGCCCGGCCGCGGAGCCGGGCGGTGTAGGTGGCCTCGTCGATGGCCAGGTCGCCGTTGCGGATCTCGTCGGGGACCTCCTCGGCGGCCGACAGGTTCAGCCGGCCCACGGCCATCCGCAGGCGGGCCTCGACCTCGGCGGGGCCGGCGCTGTCCAGGATGACGTCGTCCGCGCCCCACTCGGCGGTCATCGCGGCCAGGCCGCCCTCGGTGACGATCACCAGGAGGGGGCAGTCGAGACCGGTGGTCCGCAGCAGCCGGCACAGGCCCTTGGCCTGGACGAGCTCGCGGCGGGCGTCGACGAGGATCGCGTCGGCGGGCGGGGCGTCGATCAGCGCGGACGCCTCGGCGGGTGCGACGCGCACCGAGTGCAGCAGCAGCCCCAGCGCCGGTAGGACCTCCGTGGAGGGCTCCAGGACGTTGGTGAGAAGCAGGAGGTTGCTCACGGGCGCTCCTTCGTCGGGCTCGCTCGCAGGTCCCTGCGCGTGACGGCACGTTCGCTTCGCTCGCTCACGGTGCCTCCCCCCACGCGATGCCGGCGACGGCCGTACAAAAACACGTAAGGACCCGGGGGCTACGTCGCCCAGGTCCTGTAGGCGAGGATATCCGAAGGGGGTGGGGCGTCCAGCGCGCGTCCACCTGGTGAACAGCCGATATCGGGTTAATTCCTCGTGAGCATATGCTCACAGCAGGCGTTCTTCGAGGAGTTGGGCAGAGATGGCGACGGGCACGATCCGCTACTGGGCGGCGGCGAAGGACGCGGCCGGGACCGCGGAGGAGCCGTTCGAGGCGGCGACCCTGGAGGAGCTGCTGGCCGGTGCCACCGCCGGCCGGGAGCGGCTGGCCCGGGTGGTGGGGATGTCGTCGTTCCTGGTGGACGGCGACCCGGTGGGCAAGCGGGCGCACGGGCAGGTCGCGCTCTCCGACGGCGCGACGGTGGAGGTGCTCCCGCCCTTCGCCGGAGGCTGACCGGCGGCGTTTCGGGCAAGATTGCCGGGGGATGTGCCGCGGTGGCACTCTGGCATGATCCGGAACGCGACACGACCGGAACGAACGACGGGGAGTCGGATGCGCAAGCTGCTCGTTTTTCTGATCCTGCTGCTCGTTCTGGTCGGGATCCTGGACCGGGTCGCGGTCGCCGGGGTGCAGCGGGAGATCGCCACGCGGGCCACCGCCCGGTACGACCTGGCCGCCCCGCCCGAGGTGACCATCCTCGGCATCCCGTTCCTGACCCAGGCGATCGCCGGGCGCTACGACGAGGTGAAGGTCGACGTCGGCACGATCAACCTCGGCGGCGCCCAGGTGTCCGGGGTGGACGCCACCCTGTACGGGGTCACCGCACCCCTGTCCGACCTGGTGCTCCACCCCGAGCGGGTGGACATCCGCGCCGAGCGGGTGGTGGGCGCGGTCGTCATCCCCGAGGCGACGCTGAACCAGCGGGCTCCCCAGGGGATCAAGGTCCAGGCGGACGAGAGCGGTCTCGGGGTCAGCGGGGAGATCACCTTCCTCGGCCAGAAGGTCCCGGCCAAGGCCAGGCTGCGGGTCGAGGTGGTCGAGGGCGGCGTGCAGTTCGTCCCCGAGAAGGTCACGCTGGGCGGCGGCATCACGGTGCCCGACCCCGAGCGGTTCATCACCTACAAGCTCCCGATCGGGAAGCTGCCGTTCAACCTCAAGATCACCGATGTGCGGGCGGTCGCCGACGGGCTGCGGATCAGCGCCGAGGCGGCGGACGTCCCGCTGCGCGGCTGAGGTGCCGGGGTTCACCGCGCGGCTGTGCGCGCAGTCGTTCACCGCGCGGCTGTGCGCGCAGTCGTTCACTTCGCGGCCGGGCTCTCATCGGATCGGGCGATCGGGCGGTGTGATCGGGCTCACCGTGGTTGAGTCGTGCCGTGCCTGAACCGGACCGCCCCGCCGTACGTCGTGAGGGTGTGAGCCACGCCGGAACCGCCGACGAGCAGCTCGTCAGAGCCCTCTTCGACGAACACGGCGGGCCACTGTACGGCTACGCCCTGCGGCTGACGGGCGATTCGGGGAGAGCGGAGGACGTCGTGCAGGAGACGCTGCTGCGGGCCTGGCGGCATCCTGACGCGCTTCACGGGCGTTCGATCCGCGCATGGCTGTTCACGGTGGCCCGCAACCTCGTCTTCGACCAGCACCGGGCCCGTAAGTCGCGTCCCCAGGAGACGGGCGACGAGGCGCTCGCCGTGGTGCCCGCCGACGACGAGCTGGAGCGGGCCGTGGAGTCCTGGGCGGTCGCCGAGGCGCTGGCCGCGCTCAGACCCGAGCACCGCGAGGTGCTCACTGAGGTCTACTACCAGGGCAAGTCGGTCAAGGAGGCGGCCGAGGCTCTCGGCATCCCTCCCGGAACGGTGAAATCGCGCACGTATTACGCGCTTCGGGCGCTCAAGCTGGCGCTGGAGGAGCGGGGGCTCGCGCCATGACGATGAACTGTGAGGACACCCGGATCTCGCTCGGGGTGTACGTGCTCGGGGCGCTGGAGCCCGAGGAGCGCACGCTGGTGGAGGCGCACCTGGAGGGGTGCGCGGAGTGCCGGGCGGAGCTGGCGGAGCTGACCGGGGTGGCCGGGTTCCTCGGCCGAGTCTCCGAGGACGACGTGGTCCAGGTGGCCAGCCCGCCCCGGGCGGTGCTCGACCGGTTGCTCAGGGCCAAGGCGCGGCGGCGCAGGATGACCAGGGCGATGCTCTCGCTGGCCGCCTCGGTCGTGCTGGTCGGGCTCGGCGGGACCGTCTGGGTGACGGCGGACCGGTCCGAGGACCGGCCGACGGCGGCGTCCGCGCCGCAGTACGCCGCGGACTCCGGCGCGGAGGCCGGGCCCCTGAACGCCCCGGAGGGCGGCTCGGCGCTGACCGGCGAGGCCCCCGGCGCGAGCCGCAAGTCCGCGGCCAGCCCGGGGCCCGAGAGCTTCGCGCAGGGGGTCCCGGGCGAGCTGGTGATGAAGGGGCGGGACGGGGCGGTGCGGGCCACGGTGACCGCGCTGCCGGGGGAGAAGGCGACCGAGGTCAGGGTCGTGCTCTCCGGGGTCGCCGAGGGCACCCGCTTCCGGCTGGTGGTGGTCGGGGCGGACGGGAGCCGGGAGACGGCGGGGAACTGGATCGTCGACGATCCGGCCTACGACGAGTCGGGCGCCTTCCCCGGTACGACCACGATCCCTCCGGGCGGCATCGAGAGGTTCGAGATCGTCACCGCCGGGGGGCGGGTCCTGCTCGACGTGCGCAGTCCCGGCCGCTGACCGGCGGACGCGCGGGGCTCCCGGCCGGAGGCCGCGTCCCCGTCGCCGCGGTGGAGCGGGATGCGGCCCCGGGGCGGGGAGCGGTCCGGGGACTGGCATGGCCCGGGGAACGGCGCGGCCCAGGGAATGGCGCGGCGGCGCCGGGTGTTGTGGTGCCCGATGGCTGGAGTGACCGGGCCGGCGGTGGTGGCCGTGACGCTCGCCGCGGCCGCGCTCGCGGGCGTGGTGATGCGGCGGCGCAGCGGCGTGCTCAGGGAGGCAGGGGGCGGCGTGCAGCGGCTGACCGCGGGCGAGCTCGGCGCGGAGCTGGGCGAGCGCGCCACCCTCGTGCAGTTCTCCACTGCGTTCTGCCAGCCCTGCCGGGCGACCCGCAGGATCCTCGCCGAGGTGGCGGAGCTGGTGCCCGGCGTCGCGCACGTGGAGGTCGACGCGGAGTCCCGGCTCGACCTGGTCCGCTCGCTGGACGTCATGCGAACCCCGACCGTGTTCGTCCTCGACTCCGCGGGACGGGTCGTGAAGCGCGCCTCGGGCCAGCCGCGGAAGGCCGACGTCATCGGCGCGCTGGGCCTGGCCGTCGGCGACTGACGCCCGGCGGCGCGGCCTCCGGACGGGGTCCCCGGCGGCGCCGGGCACGGCCCGGAGGCGCGCGGGGCGCGGTGCCGCAGGCGGTCCGGGCAGGGCGACACGCCGTCCGGGTCGAGGCCGGGCGGGGCACCTTACCGCCTACCGGGTGATTTCGTCTCACGAACTGGACGGGGATGTGACAGATACCGGAATGCCGGGGTAATGTCATCGGCATGCATCCCACGACAGAGCTGCTGACGAAGCGGCGCGCGGTTGACTTCTGCCGCGTGGCCACCGCGCTCTGTCGCGCTTCCTAAGGGCGATCTCAGGCGGCCCCGTGCCGCACCGATCTGCACGACCCTTCAGGAGCATCGCGTGATGCAGGCTGATCCCCGGGCTCTCCGCTTCGCCGCGGCCCTCACCACCGTCGTCCTCGCGCTCGTCCTCGTCACGGGCAGCGCGTGGCTGCTGGCGGTCCAGGCCGCGGTGTTCGCACTGAGCGCCTCCGGTGCCTCGCCGTACGGGATGGTCTTCAGGGTGATGGTGAAGAGCCCTCCCGGGGAGCCGGAAGACTCCCGGCCGCCGCGCTTCGCGCAGCTGGTCGGACTGGTCTTCGCCCTGGCGGGCCTGGCCGGTTACGCAACGCAGATCACGCCGCTGGCCCTCGGCGCCACCGCTGCGGCCCTCTTCGCCGCCTTCCTCAACGCCGCGTTCGGCTTCTGCCTCGGCTGCGAGATGTATCCGATCATTCGCCGTCTACTGCCCGCCGCAAGATAACCCCGGAGGAATCCCATGAGCCGCTCCGCCGTCCTGGTGGACGCCGACTGGGTCGAGGCCAACCTCGACACCCCTGGTGTCGTGCTCGTCGAGGTCGACGAGGACACCAGCGCCTACAGCAAGGGCCACATCCGTGGCGCCGTGAAGATCGACTGGAGGGACGACCTCCAGGACCCGGTCCGCCGCGACTTCGTGGACCGCGAGGGCTTCGCCGCCCTGCTGTCCGCCCGGGGCATCGCAGGCGACGACACCGTGGTGCTCTACGGCGGCAACAACAACTGGTTCGCCGCCTACGCCTACTGGTACTTCAAGCTCTACGGCCACGAGAACGTCAAGCTCCTCGACGGCGGCCGCAAGAAGTGGGAGCTCGACTCCCGCGAGCTGGTCACCGAGGTCCCCGAGCGCCCGGCCACCACCTACACGGCCAAGGAGCAGGACTCCTCCATCCGCGCCTTCCGCGACGACGTCGTCGCCGCGATCGGCAAGCTCAACCTGGTCGACGTGCGCTCGCCCGACGAGTTCACCGGCAAGCTGCTCGCCCCGGCGCACCTCCCGCAGGAGCAGGCGCAGCGCGCCGGCCACGTGCCGACCGCCCGCAACATCCCCTGGTCCAAGGCGGCCAACGACGACGGCACCTTCAAGTCCGACGAGGACCTGAAGGCGCTCTACGCCGGTGAGGGCGTGGACTTCGGCAAGGACACCATCGCCTACTGCCGCATCGGCGAGCGCTCCGCGCACACCTGGTTCGTGCTGCACGAGATCCTCGGCCAGGCCAACGTCAAGAACTACGACGGCTCCTGGACCGAGTACGGCTCGCTCGTGGGCGTCCCGATCGAGCTGGGCGAGGCCCGCTGATGAGCACCCCGACCGGCAACCACACCAGCTCGGTCGTCGGACCGACGAAGGAGGCACGATGACCACCACCGCTCAGGGCTGCGCCGCACCGGAGCAGACCGTCGCCCTGCCCGCCGGGGTCGACCTGTCGAACCAGGCCGTCATCCAGGGCATCGTCTCGGGTTCGGGCAGGGCCTACGCCCGCCTGCTGGACCACTCCGGTGAGTTCACCGGGGAGGTCGTGGTCTCCGAGGAGGGCGTCTTCCGCTTCTTCGCCGCCCCCGGCGACTGGACCGTCCGCATCATCGCGGGCGGCGGCGTCACCAAGGACATCCCCGCCCAGGCCCGCCTGGGCGAGGTCACCCAGCTCACCGTGGCGGTCTGACCCGCCTTCCACCGAAGGGCCGGCGCCCCCCGCGGGGGACGCCGGCCCTTCGGCGTCCCGGGTCCCGCGGTGCTCCGGCCGGACCCGCCGCGGTGACGCGGGCGGGCCGTCATGCCCGGATGTGGGCGGGGACGCCGGATCGCTACGATTCGTCGGTGCCCGGAACGTCTGTCGCGCCCCCGCCGCCCGCCGCGCCCCCGCCGCCCGCCGCTCTCCGGGCGTTTCCGGTGTACGGGCTCCCGGTGCACGCACTGAGGATCCTCGGCGCCTGCGCCCTCCCGCTGGTGATCTGGTTCTCGGCCGGCCAGGCGGTCCGCGCGGCGCTGATGTGGGCGGCGACCGAGGTGGCCCACGGCGACCACCGGCAGGTGCGGCTCGTGGTCACGATGCTGGTCTTCGTCCTGATCGTGCTGACCGAGCTCGTCGTCCTGGTCGGCATGGTGCGCTCCGTGCGCGGCGCGCTCCGGGAGGTCCGGGTGCGCCGGGCGGGCGACGAGGCGGACGAGGGTATGCTCGGCGCGCTCGGACGGGTCACGCTGGTCTTCGCCACGGTCTACCTCGCCTGGGGCTTCCACGAGGAGGCCGCCAGGGAGCTGATCGCTCTCGACACCATGAAGTGGCTCGACCACGACGTCAAGGGGGCCTTCGCCGGGATCGGGGGAGAGGCCGGCACCCTGCTCGCGGGGCTGGACGTGTGGGTCTCCGCGGTGATCGCCGGAGTGGCCTACGCGCTCAGGACGCTGTTCGGACTCCGGCACGCGGGCACCGGGGGAACGCGCAGCGGCATGCTCGCGGCCGTCTCCGAGCTGGCCTTCTCCTTCTACGGCCTCAACATGGCGTTCGCTCTCACCTCCGGATTCGCGGAGTGGCTGGGGGACCGGGTCGTCGCGGCCAGGGCCGGGGACTGGCTGGAGCAGGCGGACCGGGTGATCCCGGGCTGGAAGGCGCTGCGGGAGGGCACGGCGCAGGTCTGGCCGCTCGTGGTGGACGCGCTGGTCGCGCCGCTGGCCTGGCTGGCGATCACCGCGCTCGTCTACGGCGCGTTCGCCGAGGACACCCGGGCGGTCCTCAAGGGAACGCGCCTGGAGGCCGTGACCGGCCGGATGGACAACGCGCACAAGCTGACCCGCACCACCGCGGCCGGCACGATGATCGGGTTCAGGGAGCGCTGGCTCTCGATCCTGAACGCCTTCCGGCTCGTCGCGCGCGGCGGCGCGGTGCTGACCGGGATGTTCTGCCTGTGCCACGTCGCGATCCGGGTCGGCGCCGACTACGCGGACCGGGGGGTCAGGACGCTGGTCGGCAGCGACTTCCCGCACTTCTGGCTGCTGTTCGGCAGCCCCCTGGACTTCGCCCGGGAGCTGGTCGTGGGGGTCCTGACGGTCTGCCTGCTGGCCGCCGCGTTCGACATCGCCGCCACCCGCGCCCGGGAGGCGGGAAAGGCGATCACCGCCTGAACAGCAGCACCCGGTCCTGGGGCTCGACCTCCTCCGTGCCGGCCCGCTTGAGCAGCTCCGCCGTGGACTCCTCCAGCGGCATCCGGATCGTGCTGGGGATGACGCGCACCTCGACCTGACCGGCGACGTCGCCGGGGACCACGCTGACCACGTCGTAGCGGTAGGCGGTGCCGACCTCGTGCTCGGCGGCCTCCGGCGGGAGGTCGTTCCCGGTGACCTCGGCCCGCCACGCGCGGCCGTCGGGGTGCCGGACCTCGATGACCGGCGCCCCGCGCCGGAGCACGCCCTCGGTGTCCAGCGAGGTCCTGGTGACTGTTATCTTCAGCCATTTCCGGCCGGGCTTGGCCGGGCCGAGCCCCGGCAGGCTGTCGGCCTGTTCGACCTCGGCCCGCCAGGCGACATGCATGAGCGTGCCGGTGCCGCCCGGGGCCACGGGGTGGATCCGGTAGGCCGGGTTGCCGCTCCGGTAGAAGCGGTAGTCCTCCCAGGCGGGGATCGCGACGGCCAGGGCCGTGGTCAGGAGCGCCGCGCAGGCGAGCAGGGCCGTACGGCGCCACCGCGGGGCGGCGCCCGCGGGGACCGGCGCCCGCGGTGCGCCGGCCGCGGAGGGCGTGCCCGGGAGGGGCGCCGCGGGGGCAGGAGGGACGGCGGGAACAGCGGGGGCAGGAGGGACGGCGGGAACAGCGGGGACCGCGGGGAAGGGCTGGGTCGAGGCCCCCGGCTCCTCCCGGGAAGGCCTGGGCGGGGGCGGCCAGACCTGCTCGTCGGGGAAGACCCGCCGGGGGCCGGGAGCCCACGGGGCGTCCGGGGACGGCGCCGGCCGGCCGGGGTGCGGGGCCGGGGGCGCGGGGCGGTTCCTGCGGGGGGCGAACCAGTCGCGCGGACCCTCGTGCTCCGGGGGCGGTGCGCCGGTCATCTCCTGGCCTCCAGCCGGTGGACGTCCTTCGCGGCGGCGATCAGGCGCTGCGTGCCCGCGTCGTCCAGGCCCAGGTCGATCTCCGCCTCCGGCGGGTACGCCTCCCCGATGAACCCGCCGCCGCCGGGGGCGAGCACGATCCGGGAGCCGGTCAGCGCCGTGACCGGGACGTCGAAGACCGCCACGCCCTCGGTCCACCAGCCCGGCTGGACGTACGGATAGGCGATGTCCAGGGTGGAGTCCACCTTGTCGGTGGCGGTGTAGCGCTTTCCGTCCCCGGACAGCAGCACGGGACGGCCGAACTTCTGCGGTTCCCGGTGGGCGGTCGCCGCGGCCTCGACGACGACGAAGATCCCGGAGGTGGTGGCGGTCTCCACGGCGCCCGCCGCGTCGGCGATCTCGACGCTCCTGGCGGCGTGCACCGCCTCGACCCGCGCGGTGAACCGGGAGGCGGCGACCTCGTCCCCCACCCGCCCGGTCGAGGTGAGCGGCGCGCCGCGCTCTCCCGGCTCCGGGGCGGCGGACTGGAGGGCCACCGCCGCGGCGGCCAGGGCGAGTCCGGCGAGCAGGGCGCCGGCCCGGCGCAGCCTGCCCGGGGGCCTCGGGGGGCGGGGCGGGGCCGCCGCCGGGGCCCGTTCGGGGGTCACGGTGCTCATCGGCCGTTCCTCTCCCGTGCGGGGGCCGCGGGGTTCACCGGCCGCTCCCCTCACGCCGGACGGGCAGGGTGACCCGGGCCACGACCTTCGGCGGGGCGCCGGCCGCCTTGCCGTCCCTCTCCAGGACCAGGCCCAGGTCGGCGCCGGTGAAGCTCTCGGGTGAGGGGTCGAACGCCCCGACGTCGAGCCGGACCTCCTGCGGCGCGCGCTGCCCCCGCGGCAGCTCGTACCTGAACACGACCGTGGAGGTCGTCCCCGGATGCAGCTGCGTGCTCGGCACGCCCTCGTCGGGGATCACGGAGACATCGGGGATCACGGAGACGGGGACGGAGCCGTCTCCCGCCACCGGGGTCACCTTCAGCAGGGATTTTCCGTAGAGCAGGCCCTTCTCGCCGGGAGAGCCCACCTCCTCGGTTCTGCGGCCCTTGCTGGTGACCTCGGCCTCGATCTCCAGGAAGCGCTTGCCCGTGCCGCCGTACGGGTCGGGCACGACCACCGTCCGGGAGGCCAGGAACCTGGTGAGGAAGAGCTTCTGGTCGACGACGCCGCCGGGACCGAGGCGCCTGGAGGGCTCCTCCGGGGCCTCGGCGAAGCCGCCGAGCGCGGCGGTGGTCCCCAGTCCTGCGGCGATCAGCAGGGCGGCGAGGGGCACCGCGACCGCACGGCGTCTTCTGGCGCCGCCGCCGGAGGGAGACGTCATGACAACGCATGGTAATAGCTGATCTCAATATCATCCGACTCATACGCCCCATAAGTCGTGGTGAACGCGCGGAAAATACAGTGGATTGCCAGGAACGCCGCCCCAAGGGCGGAGACAGCTTTTACGCTGTCACGGAGGCGGACGAGAGCCCGACGGCGGAGGTTCCGTGACGGACGTGCATCCCGAGCATGCGCAGCTCCAGGCGGACCGGATCTACCTGGGCTGGCAGTATGCCCTGCTGTACCCCGACCCGGGTCCGGCGCCCAGACGGCCGTCCCCCGCCGAGGAGCCCCTGCCGGAGGTCGACCCCGAGTGGGTGCGCCGCGAGCGGCTCAACGAGGACCTGCTGAACCGCCCAGTGAAGATCATCCGAGGGTTCATGATCGGGATGGCCCTGGTCATCCTCGCCGTCGCCGCCGTCGGGCCGATGGGCTGGCCGTTCGCCGTGGCGGGCATGGCCGTGGCGCTGGGGATCGCCGGGTTCTGCACCTACGCGCTGCACCAGGGGGACCGGGCGGTCCGCCACCGCATCCGGGAGCGGCAGGCGGCGGCGGAACGGCTGCGCAGGGAGCGCGAGAGGGAGCTCCACCGGGCCCAGGAGGAGCACGCCGCCCGCTATCGGGAGTGGGCCGAGCGCAAGGAGCGGCACGACCGCCAGCTCACCTGGTACGCCGTGGCCGTGCCCGACGAGCTCGACCGCATCGACGTCGCCGGGGGCACGCTGCCCGGGTGGTCGGCGCTGATCACCCTGCTCGGCGCGACCCGCCTCTACAGCGGCGGCCACCTGACCGTGCTCGACCTGTCCGAGGGCGCGGTCGCCAAGGACCTCATCGAGCTGGCCCGCCGGGGCGGCGACGAGCCGCTGGTCTGGGTGCTCCCGGTGGACCTGCCCAAGCTCGACCTGGGGGCCACCCTCGCGCCGGAGGCCTTCGCCGACGTGCTCGCCCACGTGGTGAGCGTCAGCGAGGAGCACCGCACCACCCGGGACCTCTCCTTCGACAACGCGATCCTGGAGCGGGTCCTGGAGGTCCTCGGCGAGAACGCCACGATCAACCAGGTGACCGCCGCGCTGCGCGCCCTCGCCCAGGTGGGCGACCCCCGCGACGACCTGCGCTACGGACTGATCACCGCGACCCAGCTGGAGCGGATCGGCACGCTGTTCGGCCGCGGGGTCAGCGACCGGGTGGTGATCGAGCGGGCCTGGGCGCTGGAGTCGCAGCTGCGCAAGCTGGAGACCCTCGGCTCGCAGGCCGTACGGCTCCCGCCCGCGCGCCTGCGGGTGGTCTCCATGGACCGCCAGGCCGGTGTGCTCGGCAACCGCGTCCTCGGCACCTACGTGGCCACCGCGCTCACCCACATCCTGCGCCAGTCGCCCGCCGCCGACCGGCCCTGGTACCACACGATCATTGTCGCGGGGGCGGACAAGCTCCGCGGCGACGTGCTCGACCGGCTGATGGACGCCTGCGAGACCTCCCGGACCGGGCTGGTGCTGACCTACCGGGCGCTCACCCCGACCGTGCGGGAGCGGCTGGGCCGCGGGCACGCCGCGGTGGCGTTCATGCGGCTGGGCAACGCCGAGGACGCCCGGGTGGCCAGCGAGCACGTCGGCACCGAGCACCGGCTGGAGCTGGCCCAGCTCACCGAGACGATCAGCGCCGCCGGGGCCGGGCTCGACGGCGGCTACACCTCCACGATCGGGCGGGCCGAGGAGGACGAGGACGGGCGCGACGTGGGCCACGCCGACCTGAAGGAGGACATCACCTCCTCGACCGAGTGGGGCCGGCGGGCGAGCAAGGCCCTGGGGGAGACCGAGCGGGTCCTGCACCGCTCCCGGGAGTTCCTCGTCGAGCCGCACCAGCTCCAGCAGCTCCCCACCACCTCGGTGATCATCTCTGACGCCACCGCCCAGGGCCGCCGGATACGGCTGGCCGACGCCAACCCGGCGATCCTGACCTTCCCCAGGACCACGCTGGGGGAGTTCGACGAGATCCGCCAGGCGGCGCAGGGCTCCCCGGACGTGCCCGCCGAGGAGCGGGAGCCGGAGCCGCACGACCCGGGCTCGTTCACGAGCCCCTTCACCGAGGCGGCCCCGCCCAACCTCGGGCCGCCGCAGCCCCGCCTCGACTGGCGGAGGCACCGCGAGACGCCTGGATAGCGCATGGATCTGGTAATGGCCTCGTCAATGCGGGGGTGCCGCCCCGAGTGAGGTTCGACCGTAGTCGTGCCGCCCCGCCCCACCGGCCCCGGTGGGACGTCCGGTGAAGCGTCAACTCCCCGGCCTGGAGCCGGCCCCCTGGTGGAGGCCAGATGCAGCAGAGCGTGTCCCGTCTTCCGTACAGCCTGACCGGTCCCTGGTACCGGATCCAGGCGATCACGGCGCCCTCGCGCAGCTCGTCGGCCGAGTGGGACTTCGTCACGGTCCTGCCGGCCGCCCTGTCCGCTGCCCAGCACGGCCGGCCCTTCGTGATCGGCTGGCTCTCCCGGGGCTCCGGTGCGCCGCTGGAACTGATCACGAACGCCGGTCCGCTGACCCCGCCGCGCCCGGCCCGCCGCGCCGCGGCGGCCGCCGAGAGCGAGCCGCCGCCGGCCGGTCCCGAGCCGCTGCTGTTCCCCGGCGGGGCGCGGGGCGTGCGGGTCGGCGACGAGTGGCTCCGGGACCTGTCCGACCTGGCCTGGACGACCTGTCCGGGACGGCAGGCGCCGCCGCTGGGCGGCCGGCGCGAGCCGGATCCCGAGGAGGTCAGGCGGCCGACCCTGTTCGAGTCCACGCTGGTCACGCTCATGTCCCGGCCGTTCGCCTGGCTGGTGGTTGCCGAGCCGACCGACCTGCTGGACGCCGAGGTCGCGCACCTGCGGACCCAGCTCAACGTGCTGCGGCAGTACGGCGACGCCTCCGAGCGCTCCCGCTACGACGCCGAGCGGGCCGAGCGGCGCATGCAGGAGCTCGACGCCTTCCGCGAGGCCGGGCTCTGGAACGTGCGGGTGCTGGCCGGGGCCGCGGGGCCGGAGGAGCTGCGGCAGATCGCCCCGGTGCTGGTCGGATCGGTCGAGATGAGCCACCACCCCTACCGCCTGCGCAGCGCCCTGTACGGCCCGGCGCTCTCCTTCGGGGACGCGCTCGCCACCGCCTTCCAGGACCCGGCCGACGCCACCGCCACGCCCTTCGCGGCCACCGCCGGGACGCTCGCCGCCCTGGCCGGGCTGCCGCGCAGGGAGGTGCCCGGAGTCCGGGTGCTCGACGCGGGCTTCTTCGACGTGACCAGCGAGGCCGAAACGGCCCCCGGCGAGCCCGCGCTCGACCTCGGCGCGATCCTGGACGGCCAGGACCGCGCGGTCGGGTCGTTCAAGGTCCCCCTCGCGACCCTGAACCGGCACGCGTTCGTCACCGGCGCGACCGGCTCCGGCAAGTCGCAGACGGTCCGCCACCTGCTGGAGCAGCTCACCGGGGCGGGCATCCCCTGGCTGGCCATCGAGCCGGCCAAGTCCGAGTACGCCGCGATGGGCGGCCGGATCGAGCACCTGGCCCCGGTCACCGTGATCAACCCCTCGGCCCCGGGCGACGTGCCGTTCAGCGTCAACCCGCTCGCCCCCGAGCCCGGCTACCCGGTCCAGGCCCACATCGACATGGTCCGGGCGCTGTTCATGGCCGCCTTCGACGCCGAGGAGCCGTTCCCGCAGATCATGTCGCTGGCCCTGCAGCGGGTGTACGAGGCCAACGGCTGGGACGTGGTCACCGGCGGCGCGGCCCCGGGGGCGGCGGTGCCGCCCGCCGTACCGACCCTGGAGCAGCTCCAGCAGCACGCCATGGACGTGATCAAGGAGATCGGCTACGGCCGGGAGGTCCAGGCGGACGTCGAGGGCTTCATCTCGCTCCGGCTGCGCTCGCTCCGGGTCGGCTCGGCCGGGCGGTTCTTCGAGGGCGGCCACCCCGCCGACATCGGCGACCTGCTCCAGCGCAACGTGGTCCTGGCCATCGAGGACGTCGCCAACGACGAGGACAAGGCGTTCCTGATGGGCACGCTGATCATCCGGATCGTGGAGCACCTGCGGATGCGGGCCAGGACGGCGAAGACCTCCGGGCTCCGGCACGTCATCGTCATCGAGGAGGCGCACCGGCTCCTGCGCGACCGGGGCGCGGGCCGGGCCAGCACGCACGCGGTCGAGCTGCTCGCCGGGATGCTCGCCGAGATCCGCGCGTACGGGGAGGGCCTCGTGGTGGCCGAGCAGATCCCCACCAAGCTCGTCTCGGACGTGGTGAAGAACACCGCGCTGAAGGTCGTGCACCGGCTCCCCGCCGAGGACGACCGCCAGCTCGTCGGCGCCGCGATGAACCTGAGCGAGGAGCAGTCCCGGCAGGTCGTCTCGCTCCAGCCCGGCACGGCCGCCGTCTTCGCCGACGGCATGGACAGGCCGCTGCGCGTGCTGGTGCCGCTGGGCGAGACCCGCGAGCGCACGGTCCCCGGCCAGACGCCGCCGATCTGCGGGCGCCGCTCGGCGGCGTGCGGCCAGGAGTGCCGCGACGGCCGGGCGTGCACGCTGGTCGAGCTCCGCGAGGCCGACCTGCTCGCCGAGGCCCCGGAGTGGGCCTGGCTGCGCATCTGGGCCGACACGCTGGTGCTGGCGTTCTGCGTCGACCGCCCGCTCCCCGGCGCGCCCCGGGCGCTGGCCGACCGGTGGGCGGAGCAGCCCGCACGGCTGCGCGAGTGCCTGCTGGCCACGGCCGTGGAGCGCGCCGTCGCCCGCCGGGCCTGGGCGCTGCGGACCGTCGCGGACCCCGCCGCCCTCACCGGGCAGGTCGCCGCGGCCGCCGCCCGGCTGCTGGGCCCCGAGCGCACGCCCGGCGAGCGGCCCGGGCCCGCCTGGGTGATCCCCCAGGTCCGCTGGCTGCACGAGGTGGACAGGCTCTTCCCGTACGGCCGGCCGGCCCCCGACCCGCACGCCCCCGCGCCGGCCGTGGAGTACCCGCTGCTGGACCAGCCGGCGGGCGCCGAACTGCTCGGTCACCGGGCCAGGGCGCTCCGGCACCACCCGCTCTCCATGGAGGTGGACCGGAACCGCACGCTGGCCTGGCGGGTCCTGCTCGGCGACGACGAGCACGCGAGCGTGGAGCGGGACGTCTTCACGGTCACGATCGGGGCCGACCCCGGCGAGCGGATCCGGTACGTCGCCCAGGCGATGGGCGCGGGCTGGCTGGAGGGCGTGCTGTCCTGGCCGCACCGGTTCGTCCTGCCGTTCGACACGGAGTCCACCGGGTCCGCCGGGTCCCCGGGGTCCGCGGAGCTGGCCTTCGCCGAGTGACCGGGGTCTCGCCGCCCCGTACCGTGACGCCGGAGAGTGGTGGATATGTCACGGTACGGGGTGGTCGTGCTCGCGGGGGCGGTCGCCGTACCGGCACGGCTAGGATCGGCGCATGAGTCAGCTACCGCTGCGGGCGCAGCTCGCGAGTGCTCTCGGCCGGACGGCCGCGACGCTGTCCCGGGCGACCGGACGCGGCGACGGATCGGTGATCGGCGGCCGGGTCGGCCTGGCGCTCGAGCCCGACCTCCTGCGCCAGCTCGCGCAGGACCGCAAGCTCGCGCTGGTGAGCGCGACCAACGGCAAGACCACCACGACCCGGCTGATCACCTCCGCCCTGCAGGACCTGGGTGACGTCGCCACCAACGCCTTCGGCGCCAACATGCCCGCCGGCCACGTCTCGGCGCTCTCCTCGGCCAAGGACGCCCCGTACGGCGTGCTGGAGGTCGACGAGAAGTACCTCCCCGAGGTCGTCGACACCACCGGCGCGGGCGTGATCGTCCTGATGAACCTCAGCCGCGACCAGATGGACCGGGCCGCCGAGATCTGGCTGCTGGCCCAGAAGTGGCGGCGCGCGCTGGCCGGGCGGAACGTCCACGTGATCGCCAACGCCGACGACCCGCTGGTGACCTGGGGAGCCTCCACGGCCGCCCGGGTGACCTGGGTCTCCGCCGGGCAGCCGTGGAAGGAGGACTCCTGGTGCTGCCCCGAGTGCGGCGGCCCGCTCGACCGCAAGGGGCTCGACTACGTCCCGCCCGGCGGTCACGTCTCCGGAGTCCCCGGCCAGAGCACCCAGGCCGAGAACGACTGGGCCTGCCGCGAGTGCTCCTTCCGGCGGCCCGCGCCGTCCTGGATCCTCGACGGCGAGGCGGCGATCGACCCGCAGGGGCGGCGCTGGACGCTGGACATCCAGCTCCCCGGCCGGGCCAACCGCGCCAACGCGGTGATCGCGCTGGCCACCGCCGAGGCGTTCGGCCTGCCGGTCGAGCGGGCGCTGCCCCGGCTGCGCGAGGTCAGGTCGGTCGCCGGCCGCTACACCACGGTGGAGCGCGACGGCCGCCAGGCCCGCCTGCTGCTGGCCAAGAACCCGGCGGGCTGGCTGGAGGCCTTCGACGTGCTCGACCCCGCGCTGCCGGTGATCCTCTCGGTGAACGCGCAGGGGCCCGACGGGCGCGACACCTCCTGGCTCTGGGACGTCGACTACCGGGTGCTGCGCGGCAGGCCGGTCTACGTCACCGGGGAGCGCCGGCTCGACCTCGCGCTCCGGCTCGACGTGGCGGACGTGCCGTTCCAGCTCATGGGCTCCTTCGGGCAGGCGCTCGCCGCCCAGCCGCCGGGCAAGGTCGACGTGATCGCCAACTACACCGCCTTCCAGCAGATCCGATCGGAGTTCGGTCGTGCCGTCTGACAGCGTCCTGCGCCTCGTCTGGATCTACCCGGACCTGCTGAGCACCTACGGCGACCAGGGCAACGTCCTGGTCCTGGAGCAGCGCGCCCGGCGCCGCGGCATCCCGGTCGAGACCGTGCACGTGCGCTCGGCCGACCCGGTCCCGGAGAGCGGTGACATCTACCTGATCGGCGGCGGCGAGGACCGGCCGCAGATCCTCGCGGCCGAGCGGCTCCGCCGCGACGGCGGGCTGCACCGGGCCGTCGCGCGGGGCGCGGCGATGCTGGCGGTCTGCGCGGGCTACCAGATCATGGGCAGCACGTTCGGCGGCGAGGAGGGCCAGCCGGTGGACGGCATCGGGCTGCTCGACATCGCCAGCGGACGCGGCGGCGCCCGCGCCGTCGGCGAGCTGGTGGCCGAGACCGACCCGGCGCTCGGCGTGCCGACCCTGACCGGCTTCGAGAACCACATGGGCGTCACCCGGCTCGGACCGGGCGTGCGCCCGCTCTCGCGCACGGTGGTCGGCACCGGCAACGGCGACGGCACCGAGGGCTGCTACGCGGGCAAGGTCGTCGGCACCTACCTGCACGGCCCGGCCCTGGCCCGCAACCCCGGCCTGGCCGACCTGCTGCTGACCTGGGCGACGGGCGCGCAGCTCCCGCCGGCCGACGACACCTGGTTCACGCGCCTGCGCGAGGAGCGGCTGGCCGCGGTCCTGCCCCGCCAGTAGGCGGGCTCCCGCCGGTGAAGGCGGCCCGCTCCGCCGCGGGGCGGGCGGCCTTCCGGCGGCCGGGGGCGCGCCCTAGTAGACGAGCGCCTGGACGCCGTCGCCGAGGACCTCCTCGACGAACGTGGGGGCCCCCGCGATGCGGACGCCCTCGATCACGTCGTCGACCGTGATGTCCCGCCGGGCCGCGCACTGCGTGCACAGCGTCACCCGCCCGCCCGCGAGCACCGCGTCGAGCAGGTCGCCGAGCTGGGCGGCGTGCGGCAGGGCGAACTCCTTGGCCCGGCCGGGCAGGGCGAACCACGAGGACTCGCCGGTCAGCCAGAGCGAGACGTGGACCCCGCTCGCCAGCGCCGCCGCCGCGACCGTGAACGCCTGGTTGCAGCGCTCCGGGGCGTCCGCGCCGGCGGTCACCTTGATTACCAGTGATCGTGCCATGACTGAAGACTATTCGTGTCCGCCGGGGCGGTGCGAGACGGGACGCGGTGGCGGTCCCCCCGGTGACGCGCCGGGCCCTGCACACCCCGTCCCCTTGGATACGCTGTGGTCCCATGGACGTTCCTGAGCTGCATCCCGATCTTGAGCCGATCTCCTTCCTCGTGGGCCGGTGGGAAGGGGCCGGGGTCGGCGGATATCCGACGATCGAGAGCTTCAACTTCGGCCAGGAGATCGTCTTCGGGCACAACGGCAAGCCGTTCCTGACCTACACCAGCCGCACGTGGCTGCTGGACGAGGCGGGCAACCGGGTGCGCCCGCTGGGCACGGAGACCGGGTTCTGGCGGCAGTTGCCCGAGCGCCGGCTGGAGGTGTGCCTCTCGCACCCGACCGGTGTGGTGGAGATCTACGTCGGCGAGGTGGTCTTCCACAAGATCGAGCTCCACACGGACGTGGTGGCCCGCACCGCCACCGCGAAGGAGTACACCGGCGGTCACCGCCTCTACGGCCTGGTCAACGGGAACCTGATGTGGGCCTACGACATGGCCGCCATGGGCCGGCCGATCCAGTCGCACATCTCCGCCGAGCTCAAGCGGGTGGGCGACTTCACGCCCGGGATCCTCTGAGGCCGCGCCGGCGGTCCGGCCGGATCGTCGGGACCGCCGGGCCGGCCGGGGTCACTGCGGGAGGGTGATGGCGTTCGCCGCCCTGCCGAGGGGCTCCATGATCTTGGCCAGCAGGCGGTCCCTGCCGGGAACGCGCGCCATCAGCCCCAGCATCGCCATCGAGAAGCGCACCTGGCCCCTGCTGCGCAGCACCATCCGCTTGATGTTCGCCGGCCCGAGCTTCTGGTTCTCGTGGACGAACGGCCGCATGCGCCGCTCGTAGGCGTCGAACGCGGCCGCGTGGTCGCCGCCGGCGGCGGCCAGCTCCGCCGCCAGCACGTAGGCGCCGACGAGGGCGAGGCTGGTGCCCTGCCCGGAGGCGGGTGAGGCGCAGTGCGCCGCGTCACCGATCAGCACCGCCCGCCCGGCGGACCAGCGGTTCATGTGGACCTGGCCGAGGGAGTCGAACAGGAAGTCGGGGGAGTCGCCGACGCCCCGCAGCAGCCGGGGGACCTCCCAGCCCTCTCCGGCGTACGCGGCGGCCAGGAGCCGCTCCTGCTCGGCGCGGTCGCGGTGGTCGTACGACAGCGGCTCGGAGGCGAACAGGAACATGGCCTTGGCCCCGGCCTCCCGCGCGGTGCTGTAGGTCAGCGCCGTACGGCCGGGGCCGACGTAGGTGAGCTCCTCGCGGTCCAGGCCGAGGTGGTTGGGCACGGTGAAGACCGAGACGTAGTAGCCCATGTCGCGGACGAACCGCTCGTCGGGTCCGAAGGCCAGGGCCCGGGTGGCGGAACGCATGCCGTCCGCCCCCACCACCAGGTCGAAGACCTCGGTCCTGCCGCTGCCGAAGGTCGCCCTCACCCCCTCGGAGGTGTCGTCGAGGGAGGTGACGGAGTCGCCGAAGCGGTACTCGACGCCGTCCTGGGTCCTGCCGTACAGGAGCCGGTGCAGGTCGCCGCGGAGGACCTCGGCGTCGCCGTGCTCGCGCCCGCCGAAGGTGTCGCCGTCCATACTGGCCACCCGCCTGCCCGCGGCGTTCACGACCGAGCCGGACCGCACCTCGGTGCGCATCGCGCGCACCTCCTCCAGCACGCCCATCCGCTCGATCACCTGCAGTGCCGCGCCCCGAATGTCGATCTTGTAGCCGCCTGCCCGGATCTCCGGGGCGCGCTCCACCACGGTGACGGTGAAACCGCTGCGCCGCAGCCAGAAGGCCAGGGAGACGCCCGCGATGCCGGCGCCGGAGACGAGGACGTTGGTGTTCTTCATGGAGGGCTCCCTGGGTTCTTGTGGGGACACCCTGAACGTACATCCGTCTTAGACAGATGTGCAAGATGTTCGTGTAAGACAATCGTCTCACCCATGCGGTAGCCTCACCGTCATGAGCAACCGCGACGACCTGCTGGCCGGAGCCAGGCGCTGTCTGCTGGAGAAGGGCTACGCCCGTACGACCGCCCGGGACATCGCCCTCGCCGCGGGGGTCAGCCTGGCGGCGATCGGCTACCACTTCGGGACGAAGGAGGCGCTGCTGAACGAGGCGCTCACGCAGGCGCTGGAAGAGTGGGGCGACAGCGTGGAGCAGGCCCCGGCCGCCGGTTCCGACGCCGATCCGGCGGAACGGTTCGAGGCGACATGGGACGGGGTGGTCAGGTCGTTCGCCGACGACAGGTCGTTGTGGGCCGTGCAGTTCGAGCTCCTGGCCCACATCCACGGAAATCCCGGACTCCGCCACACGTTCGCCGAAGCCAACCGGGCCGCCCGGCTCGGGCTGGTCGAGCTGTTCGGCCTCTCCGTCCCGCGGGATCAGGAAGAGAGGCTGGGCGCGCACCTCCAGATGCTGGTCGCCGGTGCGGCGGCGCAGTGGCTGATGGATCCGGAATCCGTGCCCTCCGGTTCCGACCTGCGCCGGTCCGCCCTGGCGCTCGTCGCCGCGCTCGGCCGCTAGGCCTGTTCCGAGTCCGGATCGGGGGGCGACCGGTTCGGACGGGGAAGCGTGTCAAGATGTCGGGCATGAGCACCCCTTTCACGCCTGACGTGGTCGAGGCGATCAAGCGCCACATGAACGACGACCACGGAGACGACTCGCTGCTGATCGTCAAGGGCCTCGGCGGGCAGCCGGAGGCCACCGCCGCGACGACGTCGGGCGTGGACGCCGAGGCGATCGAGTTCACCGCGACGGTCGGCGGGAAGGACGTCACGGTCCGCGTCCCGTGGAGCACGACCCTCACCGAGCGCGCCCAGGTCCGCTGGGAGGTGGTGCGCCTCTACCGGGAGGCCTGCGCCGCGCTCGGGGTGCCCGCCCGCGGCGAGCACTGAGGACGGCCGGGCGGGATCGTGGGACGGGGGCCGGAACGACCCGGAGCGCGGGGAGATCCGGAAAGGGGGGATCCGGAGAAAAGAAAAGAACCCCGGGCCGGTTCCTCCCGCGTGAGCGGAAGGGCCGGATGGACCAGAGGCGGGGGATTCCCGCCCTCCGGCAGCCCGGGGTTCCGGTGATTGTCGTGGATTCGCCGAACGTCGCAGGACGTCCGGACAGAGTCCGGAGCTGCGGCGTCCTAGCGGACAGCCACCTCGCTAGCCCAACTATGATCAACCATTGTTCGGACCACCTCCTTTCGGCGTGATCCGTACGTTATGCGACCGGATCCGCGCGGGCAAGTAAATATTCGGCAAGCGGATCTCCGCAGGTGGGCCGGGTTTCCCCCGCGCCGGGCCGCGGTGTCCAGCCACCGCCGGGGCGTGCTCCTCATAGACTTCCGGACATGACCGAGACGTCGTGGCATGAGGAACTGCGGGCTCGCGGTTACCGGGTCACCCCCCAGCGCCAGCTGGTGCTCGAGGCGGTCAAGGCGCTGGAGCACGCCACCCCCGAGGAGATCTGCAACCGGGTCCGCGAGACCGCCCGCGGAGTGAACATCTCGACCGTCTACCGGACCCTCGAACTGCTCGAGGAGCTCGGCATGGTCGCCCACAACCACCTCGGGCACGGCGCGCCCACCTACCACCTGGCCGCCGACGCCGACCACGTGCACCTGGTCTGCCGGGGCTGCGGGGAGATCAGCGAGGTCCGGCCGGAGCTGGTGCAGGCCCTGGTGAGCGGGCTCGACTCCGAGCTCGGGTTCGCCACCGACGTGCACCACCTGACGGTCTTCGGCCGCTGCCGCAACTGCCGCTGAGGCGGCGCCCCGCCCGCGCCCGCACCGGCGCTCCCGGGCCCGCCCGGGGACGGCCGTCCGCCCGGCCGGACGGCCGCCTCCGGGCAGGAGGCGACGCCGGGAACCGCATAGGCTTGGGGCATGCGAAGCCCTCTGCTGGACACCCCCGGCGCGGTCGCCGCCGACGCCCCCGACTCCGGCGTCGCCGGGCACTACGGCGACCCGTTCGCCGAGCAGCGCGCGCTGCTCGCCGGTGAGGCCGTGGTCGACCGGAGCAACCGGGAGGTCGTGAAGATCTCCGGACCCGACCGCCTGAGCTGGCTCAACAGCCTGAGCTCGCAGAAACTCGACGACCTGCGGCCCGGCGAGGCGACCGAGACGCTGCTGCTGGACGCCCAGGGCAGGGTGGAGCACCACCTCGCCCTGGTCGACGACGGCGAGGCCGTCTGGGCGCACGTGGAGCCGGGCACCTCGGCCGGACTGGTCGCGTTCCTGGACACAATGCGGTTCATGCTCCGGGTCGAGGTCGCCGACGTGACGGACGCCTACGCGGTGGTCACCGCGCTGCCCGCGGCCGGCGGGACGCGCCCGGACCTGCCGTCCGGGGCGGTCGCCGTGGGCGACGACGTGCTGCTCCCCCGCGAGCTGCTCCCCGCCCGCCTCGGCCTGGGGCTCGCCGGCCTCTGGGCCTACGAGGCGCTGCGGATCGAGAACCACCGCCCGCGCCTGGGCTTCGAGACCGACCACAAGACGATCCCGCACGAGGTGGGCTGGATCGGTACGGCCCTGCACCTGAACAAGGGCTGCTACAAGGGCCAGGAGACCGTGGCGCGGGTGCACAACCTCGGCCACCCGCCGCGCCGCCTGGTCTTCCTGCACCTGGACGGCAGCGCGGACCGGCTGCCCAAGCACGGCGCGGCCGTGACCGACGGCGAGGCCGAGGTCGGCTTCGTCGGCAGCGCCGCCCGCCACCACGAGCTCGGGCCGATCGCGCTGGCACTGGTCAAGCGGACCGTGCCGGTGGACGCCCCGCTCCAGGCCGACGGGGTGGCGGCCGGCCAGGAGGTCGTCGTGCCCCCGGACGCCGGCCGCAACGTCCAGATCGACCCCGCCCTGCGCCGCCGCATCCGCTGACCTCCGCGGATCAGGCGGTCCAGTCCTGCCGCGCCGCCCACCGCTCCACGGTGGTGGGGGCCGGCCGCAGGATCCCGGCGGGCGGCGGAGGCGGGGGAGGGGCCGCGGCGGCCTGCCGGTAGACCTCCGCGACCCCGGCCGCGGCGTCGCCGCCGAGGACCGGTTCCAGCAGCCGCCGGTACTCCTCGGGGGTCACCTCATTCCAGCGCGTCTGGCGGCCTGCCGCCGCGCCGACCGCCGCCGCGACCCGCTCACCGGTGATCGGCGGCCCGGCCAGCACGCTGACGGCCGCCGGGTGGTCTTCGCCGAGGGCGGCGGCCACGGCGTCGCCGACGTCGTCGAGGGTGACCCAGGGCATGGGCGCCCCCGCGGGCAGCGGGTAGGCCACTTCGCCCTCCTCCCGGACCCTCCGCACCGACCAGGGCATCAGGAGGTTCTCCAGGTAGGTGCCCGCCGGGCCGATCACCGACGCCTTCCCGACCGCGTCCGGCAGCCGCCGCGCGAGCATGATCCGCGCGTCGACGTACGGCACCCCGACCGGTTCCGGCGGCAGGGCCATGCCGGGGTTGAACACCGCGCGCGCGATGCCGGCCTTGGCCAGGGCCGTCAGCAGCGTCTCGGCGTAGGCGACGGCGACCGGGGCGAACACCAGTGGCAGGTGGACCACCACGGCGCCGGCGGAGCCGTACGCGCGCACCAGCGAGTGGGGGTCGGTCAGGTCGGCCGAGCGGGTGTCCAGCGGCCGGACCTCGTATCCGGCGGCGCGCAGACGGCGGGCGATGTGCGAGCCCTGGACGCCCGTGGCGCCGTGGACCGCGACGGTTTTCGATGTCATGCCGGTGACGTTAGGGAAGGTGCTTCATATTGTGAAGTAGGCACTTCTGCTGTAGTAGCTTCAGGTATGGAAAGTTTCCAGGAAGCCCACCTTCTCGCCGGTGAAACCTGCTCGGGGAGGCTTACCCCCGAGACCTGCTCGGTGACGCGGACGCTCGCCTTCGTCGGCAGCAAGTGGACCCCGCTGGTGATCTTCCGTCTGAGGTCCGGCCCGCGACGGTACGGCGAGCTGCTGCAGCTGCTGCCGGGCATCAGCCCCAAGACGCTCGCCGACCGGCTCCAGACCCTCGAAGCCGAGGGGCTGCTCACCCGCACCGTGCACCCCGACAAGCCGCCGCGGGTGGAGTACGCGCTGACCGGGCGCGGCCGGGGACTGAGCGACATCCTCGACGCGATCGCCGACTGGGCCGTCGCCTGACGCCTCCCGGAGGGAGGTCCGCGCCGACGCGGCGGGCCGTTCCCGCGGACCCCGTCAGATCTCCAGGATCAGGGTGATGGGGCCGTCGTTGGTCAGGGAGACCTTCATGTCGGCGCCGAAGACGCCCGTCTCCACGTGCGCGCCGAGCGCGCGCAGCTCCGCGCAGACGGCCTCGACCAGCGGCTCGGCGACCGGCCCGGGGGCCGCGGCCTGCCAGGTGGGACGGCGGCCCTTGCGGGCGTCGCCGTACAGGGTGAACTGGCTGACCACGAGCAGCGGCGCGCCGACGTCGGAGCAGGACTTCTCGCCGGAGAGGATCCGCAGGCCCCAGAGCTTGGCGGCCAGCTTCGCCGCCTCGGCCGGCGTGTCGGTGTGCGTCACCCCGACGAGCACGAGCAGCCCGGGTTCGTCGATCGCCCCGACCGTCGCACCGTCCACTACCACCGACGCGGAACCCACCCGCTGAACGACCGCACGCATGCCTCCATCATCCCGTCTTCCGCCGCCTCCATAGACTCTGGGCGAAAGGAGACAAAGGTGTCTAACGGGTCATTGCTTGTCGAGGTCGTGCGGTCGGGGTTCGTGGAGTCCACGCACCGGGCGCGGATGCTGGCGGTGGGGGCGGACGGCTCCCTGGTGCGGGTGCACGGCGCGGTGGACGCGCTGGTCTCGCCGCGCTCGTCGATGAAGCCGCTGCAGGCGCTGGGCATGGTGCGCGCCGGGCTCGCGCTGGAGGGGGAGCTGCTCGCGCTGGCCTGCGCGAGCCACGCGGGGGAGTCCTTCCACGTGGACGGCGCCCGCAAGATCCTCTCCGGGGCGGGGGTGGAGGAGGACGCGCTTCGTTGCCCGGAGGACCTGCCCGAGGACACGGCCTCCCGCGACGAGGTGCTGCGCTCGGGCGGCGGCAGGGCCCGGATCTACATGAACTGCTCGGGCAAGCACGCCGCGATGCTCGCGACCTGCGCGGCCAACGACTGGCCGCTGGAGACCTACCTCGACCCGGCGCACCCGCTGCAGCGGGCCATCCGCGACACGGTCGAGGAGCTGACCTGCGAGCGGGTCGCCGCCGCCGGCGTGGACGGCTGCGGCGCTCCGCTGTTCTTCGTCTCGATGCGCGGGGTGGCCCGGGCCTTCCGCGCCCTGGTCCTGGCCGAGCCGGGCACCCCCGAGCGCCGCGTCGCCGACGCCTTCCGCGCCCACCCCGAGTGGACCTCCGGCACGAGCCGTCCCGAGGCCCTGCTGATGCGCGCGATCCCGGGACTCATGGTCAAGGCCGGAGCGGAGGCGTTCGACGCTTTCGCGTTCGAGGACGGCCGGGCGGGCACGGTCAAGATCGAGGACGGCGGCCAGCGCGCCCGGGTCCCGGTCACCGTCGCCGCCCTGCGGGCGCTCGGCCTCGACGCCCCCGGGCTGGACGGGCTCGCCACCGGCGTCCTGTACGGCGGCGGCCGCCCGGTGGGGGAGATCCGCCTGGGCTAGGCGTTCTGTTCCGTGAGGACGTGTCCGGCCGGGCTCCGCGGGTCACCGGGAAGGCGGGTCCCGGTCGTGGGAAGCGGGCCCGGGGCGCCGGGAGACGGGTCCGGGGACGTCCGTGCGGCGGTCTACACCCCCGTGCCGACCCGCACCCCGGCGCCGCCGGTGCGTTCGGGACCCGCGTCCGGTCCGCCGGCCAGGGTGCCGAGGGCGGTGAGGAGGACGATCGCGGCCCAGATCACGGCGGCTCCGACGGCCAGCTCCGCGACGAGCCCCGGCCAGCCGCGGCCCCGGGCCCCGGCGCGTCTGGGGCGGTGCTCCGCTCTGCCGAGGGCGGCGAAGCCGAGGGCGACGGAGGCGAGCGTGACGAGGGCCGAGGCCCAGGACGCGAGGGAGGTGAAGGCGGTGGCGAGGACGGCGACGCCGCCCGCGGTGAGGGAGGCCAGGCCGAGCCCGTTCCTCAGCCGTGGACGCCGGGCCGCGTAGCGGTGGCGGGCGGTGTAGGGCTGAGGGTCTGACGGCAGGCCGTACGCGTAGGTCATGGCCGCTCCCGGTCGAGGGGTGAAGTACAGAGTGTTGACGGCTTGATACCCGCATTGGTTGCCGTTCCCCTACAAAGAAATTGGCGTTCACGGAGCAAGCGTGATGATTCTGCGTTGATATAGGGTGATATTGGCGGATCATCGCCGGAGAAGTTTTTCCATTCTGTGATTTCTCCGACCACTCGCCCCCGCCCGGATAGAATCGCAACTGCTCAAGACGGTCTCTCCGGTCCCTCCGGGCGCGGGTGAGGGGGCTCCGCCCCGGGGGCCGTGCGGGTCCGCGTCGTCACGCGGGTCCGGGAGCCCGCCGTTCATGCCGACGACTCAGAGCTCTCCGGGGTGTCATGCGCGAGCCTTTGGGAAAACGGGGCAGAAAGCCCGTTGTCGCCGCTTTGATGGTGATTTCCTGGCTTATTTCAGGATGCGGCCAGGCGGTGGACGGGACCGTGCCGCGAAGCGAGCCCATGGCCCATCCGGCTCCGGTGAGCCCGGTCCCCGTGGCCGGACCGCAGACGGTCATGGTCATCGGCGACAGTTTCACCGTCGGGTCGGGCCCGGTCGCGCGCTGGGAGAGCTACGCCGCGCTGACCGCCCGCGAGCTGGACTGGCAGCTGATCACCGCGGGGGCGGCCGGCACCGGGTTCGTCAACCCCGGCCGGGTGGGCCGGACCTTCCAGGACTCCTTCGACCGGGAGCTCGCCTGGCGCCCCGCCCCCGACCTGCTGGTCGTCTCCGGCGGCCACAACGACCGCCGCACCCCGCCGAGCCAGGTCTACGGGGCCGCGGCACGGCTGCTGGAGTCGGTCCGGGAGCGCTGGCCCGGCACCGGGATCGTGGTGGTCGGCCCCCTGTGGATGGGGACCGCCCCCGGCTGGGCCTTCCAGGTCAGGGACGCCGTCGCGCTCGCCGCCGGGGAGGCGGGCGCGGTCTTCCTCGACCCGCTCGGCCGGCGCTGGGACGGCGCGATGATCCTCCCCGACGGCGTCCACCCCACCCTGGAGGGGCATGTGGGCATCGCCCGCTGGCTGGTCGCCGCGCTGCGCGAGAACGGGTTCGAGCGGGCCTCCTGACCGTCGCGCACCCCGGTCCCCGCCGTACGGCGGGCGGCGGGCCGGGCCGCCGCCCGCCGTACGCGTCAGGAGATGACGGGCGCGGGCGGGGCGCCGGTGCCGGTCCAGGAGCCGATGAAGCCGAAGGTGGTCGAGCCGCCGGCCGGGAGGTTGCCGTTCCAGGGGGCGTTGGTGAAGGTGGAGGCGGTGCCGGAGGTGCTCAGAGCGGAGCTCCAGTTCTGGGTGACCTTCACGCCGGCCGGGTAGGTGAGGGTGGTCTTCCAGGAGGTGACGGCGGCGGTGCACGTGACGGTGACCTCGCCCTGGAAGCCGCCCTGCCAGGAGTTGACCAGCCTGTAGGCCGCCGAGCAGCCGTCCGCCGGACCGGATCCCGTGGTGAAGGCGGTGGTCGCGGAGGGGTCGGAGACGTTGCCGGCGGCGTCGCGGGCCACGACGTGCACGGTGTAGGCGGTCTCCGGGGTCAGGCCGGTCAGGGTGAGGGAGGTGGCGGCCGAGGAGCCGAGCCTGGTGGTGCCGCGGTAGACGTCGTAGCCGGTGACCCGGACGTTGTCGGTGGAGGCGGCCCAGGTCAGTGTCGCCCCCGAGGCGGTGACGTTCGAGGCGGCGGGTGTGCCCGGCCTGGACGGCGCGGTGGTGTCGTCGGGCGTCTCGTCGCCCGCCAGGGCGTCGTGCACCGCCGTGTAGGCCGGCTTCTTCCCGTAGTTCTCGTCGTAGATCAGCGCCGCGCCCTGGCCGGGGAAGGTGTCCGGCACCCAGGAGTACTTGTCGGTGAAGCCCCAGACGGTGACGCCGGAGCAGCGGCTCACCGCCACGCAGGCCTTGACCACGTCGGAGTAGTAGGTGGCCTGGGTGGCGTCCTTGGCCGCGTCCCGGGGGGTTTGCATCCGGACGTCGATCTCGGTGACCCGCACCTCGACGCCCAGGTCGGCGAAGCGCTGCATGTTCTCCCGGATGTTCGGGAAGCCGTACTGGATCGCCAGGTGGCTCTGCAGGCCGACGCAGTCGACCGGCACGTTCTGCGCCCGCAGCGACTTGACCAGGTTGTACATGGCCGTGCTCTTGGCGTTGACGCCCTCGACGTTGTAGTCGTTGATGCAGAGCGTGGCGTCGGGGTCGGCCGCGCGGGCGTACCGGAAGGCGTCGGCGATGTAGCTCTCGCCCAGCTTCTGGTACCAGAACGAGGTACGCAGGTTGCCGTTGTCGTCGAAGACCTCGTTCACCACGTCCCAGGACGTCAGGACGGGGTTGCCCGCGTAGCGGCCGGCGACCCTGCTGATGTGGTTCTGCATCGCCTCGCGCATCTCGGTGGCGCCGAGGTTCTGCACCCAGCTCGGCGTCTGGCTGTGCCAGACGAGCGTGTGGCCGTGCACCTGCTGGTCGTTCTGCTCGGCGAAGGCCATGATCTGGTCCGCGCCGGTGAAGTTGAACTGGTTCCGGCTGGGCTCGGTGGCGTCCCACTTCATCGCGTTCTCGGCGGTGACCTGGTTGAACTCCGAGGCCGCGATGCTCCGGTAGGCGGTCTCGTTCGCCAGGGGGGAGGTGGCGAGCGCGGCGCCGACGAACTTGCCGCGCGCCTCGGCGTGCGCGCGCAGCGGGGCCGAGGCGTGGGCCGGTACGGCGGGCAGCACGGCCGCGGCGACGGGGAGGGCGGCGAGCACTCCGCTCAGGAGCGCCCTGCGCAGTCGGGACATGGGGGGTTCCTCTCTGGATTGGAAATTTCCGGCCGCTTGCCGAAACTTTCGGAGACAGGGCTGAGGGAGGGGGTACGGCGGGGTGCCGTACCCCCTCGGGGCGGGTCAGGAGATGACGGGCGCGGGCGGGGTGCCCGTGCCGGTCCAGGAGGCGATGAAGCCGAAGGTGGTCGAGCCGCCGGCCGGGATGGAGCCGTTCCAGGCGGCGTTGGAGAAGGTGAAGGCGGTACCGGAGGCCGACAGGGTCGAGCTCCAGTTCTGGGTGACCTTCACTCCGGCCGGGTAGGTCAGTGTGGTCTTCCACGAGTTCACGGCGGCGGCGCACGTGACCGTGACCTCGCCCTGGAAGCCGCCCGGCCAGGAGTTGACCGGCTTGTAGGTGGCCGCGCAGTCGCTCGGCGGGGTCGAGGTGGTCGTGAACGACGTGGTCTCGGAGGCCTCGGAGACGTTCCCGGCGGCGTCGCGGGCGACGACGTGCACGGTGTAGGCGGTCTCCGGCGTCAGACCGGTCAGGGCGAGGGAGTTCGTGGCCGAGGAACCGAGCTTGGTGGTGCCCCGGTAGACGTCGTAGCCGGTGACCCGGACGTTGTCGGTGGAGGCGGCCCAGGTCAGTGCGGCACCGGTCGAGGTGACGCCCGAGGCGGCGGGCTTGCCGGGCCGGGTGGGCGCCTCGGTGTCGGGGCCGCCGCCCCCGCCGTAGATCTTCGCCTCGACGGCGGTCTGCGCGATGCCGTTCGCACCGTTGAACAGGCGCTGGCCCCAGGGGGTCAGCTTGTTCACGTCGAAGCCGGTGACCTGGTCGAGATACTCGACGCCGCCGCCGTTGCCGCTCCAGGACCAGCCGAAGTAGCCCAGGCCGCGCGCCTGGGCCTGGGCCATGATCGTGTCCTCGTCGGGGTTGCCGTCGGAGTGGTCGTGGCCGAACTCGCCGACCACCAGCGGCAGCCCGGCCGTCCGGAAGGCGTCCATGTAGGCGATGACCTCGGCGGAGGTGTCGAACACGCCGTACATGTGGATCGAGAAGATCGTGTTCTTGTCGGGGTCCGCGGCGGCGACGGTCTTGGCGTTGTCGCGCATGGTGAAGGACCAGTCCTGGCCCCAGTTGGGGGCGTCGACCATGAGCGCGTGGTCGAACCCGGCCGTGCGCATGCGCTTGATCGCGTTCGAGGTGGCCTCGGTCCAGCCCGGGGTGACGGCGTTGTTGCCGATCGGCTCGTTGCCGATGTTGATGATGACGTAGTCCTCCTGGCCGTCCAGCGCGCTCTTCACGCTGGTCCAGTAGTCCACGGCCGCGTCCAGGGTGTAGGCGCCGCCCTGCTCGCCGTACCCGGTGGTGTCGTGGTTCTCCAGGACGCAGATGAGCTTGTTCTGCTTGCAGAGCGAGACGACGTTGGCCACGTCGGCGGTGGTGTTGGGCGTCCACCGGCCGCCGCTCAGCACCACGCGCACGGCGTTGGCGCCCAGCGACTTGATGCCGGCGAAGGAGGCCGTCTGGCTCGTGTACCAGGTGTGCGCGTGGGAGGTGCCGCGCAGGACGAGGTTGCTCCCGTCCGCCTCGACGATCTTCGTACCGCTCACGTGGATGCCGGTGTCGGCCTGCGCGGGCGGGGCCGCGACCAGGAACGAGGTGAGTGCCGCGGCGAGCGCCGCGATGGTGAGCCGTGCTCTCATGACCTGCCTCGGGGAGAAGGGTGGACCGGCCGGGCGGGAGGGGTCCGTCGCGCCCGGCCGGGGCTTTCACGGGGAGGTGTCCGGGGCGGCGGGCCGGCTCCGGGCACCGGGGAGGGCCGGCTCGCGGTGCGGGGGCACCGCGAGCCGGGACGCGGTCAGCTCGCGGTGCAGGTCACCGCGGGCACGCCGTTGGCGCCGTTCTGGCTCGCGGTGAAGCCGAACGAGGTCGACGCGTTCGGGGCCAGCGCGCCGTTCCAGGCGACGTTCCCGACGGACACGTTCGCGCCGGTCTGGGTGTGCGCGCCGTTCCAGAGCTGGCTGATCTTCTGGCCGTCGGGGAACGCCCAGGTCACGGTCCAGCCCCTGATGGCCGAGGCGCCCTCGTTCTTGACGGTGACGTCGGCCTGGAAGGCGCCCTGCCAGGAGTTGGTCACCTTGTAGACGGCCGTGCAGCCGCCCGCCGGGGCCTCGGTGGTGGTGAAGGAGGTGCTCTCGGACGCCTCGGAGGTGTTGCCGGCGGCGTCCCGGGCCACCACGTGCACGCTGTACGGCGTCGCGGGGGAGAGCCCGGTCAGGTCGTAGGAGGTCCCGGTGGCGGTCCCCGCCTTCACGGTGCCGCGGTAGACGTCGTAGCCGCTGACGCCCACGTTGTCGGTGGAGGCCGCCCAGGTCAGCCTCGCCGTGCTCCCGGTGACCGCGGAGACGGCGGGCTTGCCGGGCTTCGAGGGCGCGATCTCGTCGTCCTCGGGCGGCGGCTCGTCACCGGGCGGGTTGCCCCAGATCCTTTCACCGCCGGAGTAGAGGGTGATGGTGTCCACGCGGACCGGGGGCGCGCCGGGGGTCGTGGCGACGCCCTTGTACGACCAGTCGTTGGACGGGTCCCACGCGCCCGTGCTCGCGATCCGGAACTGGACCTCGCGCCGGTGCTGGGACTGCCCGGCGGGGGAGATCGAGGTGCCGGAGCAGTCGACCGTGACGTAGTAGGTCTTCCCGGTCAGCAGGGTCGGGCCGGTCGGGGGCGAGCACTGGTTGTAGGCGGAGGAGACCGTGACCTGGTTCGCGGTGGTCTCGCCGTCGAGGGTGAAGTAGTAGCGGAAGGCGCCGTCGGTCAGGTTCCGCGCGGGCCAGGCGGACTGGTTGCGGACGATCGCCTTGATCTCGGTGAAGGCGCTCCCGGCGGCGTTCACCCCGGCCTCGACGAAGATCTCGGGGCCGTCGGGGGTCTCCTTCGCCGGGAAGCCCGCCGCGGGGGTCCCGCCGTACTCGCCGTAGAGGCGGGCCAGCGCGCCGGTGAAGCCCGCGTTGTAGTCGGTGGCGACCTCGTTCATCACGTAGTCGTCGCGCTTGTCGGTGTAGGCGTCGTCGGGGTCGGGCGGGCCGCCGACGAGCGCGCCGTACAGGGTGTGGCGGGTCTCGGCGGGGTTGGTGAGCTGGTCGGTCCAGGAGCCGTGCGCGGTGCGGTGGTGCGGGTTCTTCGGCGGGTTGGCGCCGAAGCCGACCACGTAGGAGGAGTTGCGGGGGTTGTCGCCGAGCGCGTAGTCGATCTGCCGCTTGGCGAAGTCGTGGTACCTCGCCTTGCGGGTGGCGTCGGTGATCGAGTCGGAGTGGACCAGCGCCGCGAACGAGGTGTTGGCCGCGTAGCGCAGCGACCCCCACCGGTCGAGTACGGCCTGCCCGCCGGGCGAGTAGCGCACCTTCTGCCCGTTGACCCCGACCGTCCAGTAGTCCAGCCAGCGGTTGGCGTCGTCGAGGTAGCGCTGCTTGCCGGTGAGCTTGTGCAGCAGCACGTAGGCGCCGTAGGACTTGTCGTCCCAGGCGATCGTCCACTTGTAGGACTTGGTGCTGCTCTGCGGCTCGGTGCCGAGGCTGTCGTAGGAGGACTCGGCCTTGGCCAGGTAGGAGCTCTCACCCGTGGCCCGGTGCAGCCAGATCGCGCCCCAGACCAGCTCGTCGTTGTAGCCGCTCCAGGAGTTGTAGTAGCCCTGGGCGTCGGTGATGCACTCGCTGTACTTCTTGCGCACGGTGTCGGCGAAGGTGTACAGCTCCCGCGCGTGCTTCACCAGTGTGTCGGCATAAGTCGGATTCGTCGGGCGGAAGACGATCGACGAGGCGGCCATCGCCGCCGCCGTCTCACCGGCCAGGTCCGACCCGCCGCAGGAGGCGTCGATCTTGAACGCGGGCCGGTCCATCGGCATCGCCTCGGCCGGGCCCCACCACGCGTGGTCCCGGCCGCCGTGGCCGACCTGCCCGTAGAGAACGTTCGGCGACGGGTGGGCCTTGATGAGGTAGTCGTTGACGAACTTCAGGTTGTTCAGCAGGTGGGTGAGCTGACCGGAGTCGGCGTAGGCGTCGCGGTACTCCACCGCGCCCCAGGCCAGCATGGTCGTGGTGGCCGCCATCGGCAGGCCGAACTTCACGTGGTCGCCCGCGTCGTACCAGCCGCCGGTCAGGTCGAGCCCGGCGTCCTTCCCGTCGTCGAGGGCCGAGTCGCCGCGCCAGGAGACGCGGTTCCAGCTCGGCAGCTTCCCCGACTGCTGGGCCTCGTAGAACCAGATGGACTTCTGCAGCGCCTCGCCGTAGTTGAACTCGGCCGCGGCGGCGGTCGTGGTGGCGGCGGTCGCTGCGGGCACCGGGACGGCCGTCAGCGCCGCCAGGGCGAGCACCGCCAGGGGTCTCTTCATCAGGGGGTGCCTCTCGTCGGAGAAGTGGTGTCCGGGGCGCGGCGGCAGGTCAGGGGTGCCGCCGCGCCCCGGGGTCGTGCGGGCCGGTCCCGCTCGCGGACCCCGGTCAGGTCAGAGAGGGGGAGAGGACCCGTCCGGGGTCCGTCCGGGGACCGGCCGGGCCGGTCAGGGGAAGAGCCGGCCGTACTCGGCCAGGGCCACGGCCACGTCGACCTGGGCCCAGAACCGGTGGAAGGTGAAGGTCGGCGCGGGGCCGGTGCCCTTCAGGTAGGCGTCCACCTTCGGCCAGTCCGGGTCGTTCTTGTAGAAGGACCGGATGGACAGGAAGGTGGAGTTGCTGTCGATCACGTCGCCGTTGGGCATCTTGCCGGTCCAGCCGGCCGGGACGTAGACCGGGTCGTCGAGGCGGTTGTAGTCGGCCTTGGTCTCGGTGGTCGAGACGCCCTTGGCGTCCTGGTTGTTCTTCCACATGCCGTCGAGCAGGCCCTTGGCGACGTCCCGCGCCTTGGTGTCGCCGGACTTGGCCGCGTAGTACATCAGGACCTTGGCGTAGGAGCCCGCCACGCCGACATCGGTCGTGTAGTCGCGGATGCTGACGTGCAGGCCCGCGTTGGAGCCGGGGCTGGACGGGTTCCAGGTGTCGGGCTGGCCGGTCCACACCAGCGTCGAGGGGATCTGGTAGGTCCCGTCGGCGTTGATCGTGGTGTTGTCGGTGGCCCACTTGACCCACTTGTCCAGCACGACCTTGGCGTCGGCGTTGCCGGTGGCGTAGTACAGCTCCGCCACGCGCTCCATCGACCAGGCCTGGAAGCCGAACCACTGGTTCGACGGCGGGTCGTGGTAGACCGGCTGCCAGTCGTAGGCCATGCCGTAGAAGGTCGGCAGGTTCGACGGCGGCGCGGCGTAGTGGCCCTGCCAGCTGTTGGTCGCGCCGCCCGCGATCGCGCCCTCGCTCGACTGCAGCCAGCGGTAGAACTCCAGCTGCCGGTCCAGGCTCTTGTCCCAGTCCTGTACGGCGGTCGCGCCCTTGGGCTTGAGCGCGTCCACGCTGGACAGCACCCAGGCGGCCATCGGGTTCTGGTAGCCGGAGTGGTTGTGGCTGGAGCCGATCCGCCAGGCCCAGCCCGCGGAGGTGTCGATCGCGCCGCCCCAGGCGTAGTACCAGCTCAGCAGGTAGGCCGAGCTGTCCTTGCCGGTGCCCGCGGGGCACGAGGTGCTGGTGCAGCCCTGCTTCTTGAAGTACTTGTCGTACATCGCGTAGCGCAGGTAGTCGCCCATCTTCGCGGCCTTGGCGACCGAGGAGGCGACCTGCGACTCCTTGCCCTGCTCCTTGGCCCAGGTGTGCGCCCAGTAGGCGACCTGGACGGCGCGGGCGTCGGCGTCGGGGGCGTTGGTGTACTTCCACTGCTTGGCGTAGGAGGAGTCACCGGTGAACAGGTCCAGGTACCCGTTCTTGCCGCCGTGCTTGAAGGTGTCGCAGGACGGCTGCGGGACGGTCTCGAAGACCGACTCCTCCGGGCCGCGCTGGTAGGTGTTGATGTAGGCGGGCCTGGTCGTGCCGTCGCCGCAGCGGCCGAAGCCGTAGGTGTTGTCGACGTCGAGCAGCCAGTGCATGCCGTACACGTCGCTGGTGCCGTAGGCGGTCTTCAGCTCGTTCGCGATCGGGTCCACGCCGACGCTCACGCCGCCGTCCAGCTTGGACGGGTACTGCTTGATGTCGTCCCACTCACCGGCGTAGGTCGCGGGCTTGGAGGGGTTGTAGAACGAGTTCGTCGGCTGGTCGGCGGTGGCCGGGATGATGTACTTCTCCATCGACGCCCAGGCCGCGTTGAACTTGCTCCAGTCGCCGGTCACCTTGCCGTAGGCGGCCTCCAGCCACAGGTAGTAGCTGTAGGCCTCGGAGGTGGTCTCGTGCCCGTGGTCGGGCGCCTCGACGAGGAAGGTCTCGACCGAGTGGTACGGCACGCCCTCGGGCGAGAAGTAGCCGTTGGCCGGGTCCTTGAGCTTGTTGTACATCGTGGTGAAGCGCTTGATGTACTCGTTGTCGCCGCCGGGGGTGTCGTTGTCCACCTCGGTGGCGGAGGCCTTCCCGGCGGTGTGGCCGGTGGCGGTGGCGGTGAACTCGGCGCTGCCGGAGGTCGTGTCGGCGTCCTCGGCGGCCTTGATCTGCACCGTCTGGGCGGTGTCCCAGTTCGCCGGGGTGAACGTCAGCGAGGCCCCGGTGCCGACCGTGAGGTCGGCGTCCCCGCTGGTCCTGGCGGTCGCCACGGTGACGTTCGCCGCCGGGGCCTTGGATAGCTTGACCGACAGGGTCGCGGCGTCCCCCTCGGGCACGGCGAGCGTGGCGGGGGTGACGACCACGGCGGGCGCGGCGTCGGCCTTCACGCTGATCCCGACCGGGTCGGAGGTCTTCGTCAGGCCCTTGTCGTCGGTGGCCTTGGCGGTGATGGAGTAGTCGCCGGCCGGCACGCCGGTCCAGTCGTGGGAGTACGGCGCGCTGGTGTCGGCGCCCAGCAGCGTGGTGCCGTTGTAGAACTCGACCTTGGCCACCGTGCCGTCGGAGTCGGAGGCGTCGGCGGCGATCTCCACCGTGGCGGGCGCGGTGAAGCTCGCCCCGGCGACCGGCTTGGTGAGTTTCACGGCGGGGGCCTGGTTGCCCGGCCCGCCCCCGCAGGTGACGCCGTTGATCGTGAAGGAGGTCGGCTTGGGGTTGCTCCCGGACCAGCTGCCGTTGAAGCCGATGCTCGTCGAGGCGCCGGTGGCGAGCTTGCCGTTCCAGTCCATGCTCTTGGCGGTGACCGCGGTGCCGCTCTGCGACCAGGTCGCACTCCAGCCCTGGACGAGCTTCTGCGTGGCGGTCGGGAAGTCGAAGCCCAGGGTCCAGCCGTCCAGCGGGTCGCCCAGGTTCTTGATCGTGACACTGGCGGTGAAACCGCCCTGCCAGTCGTTGGTCGAGTAGGCGACGTCACACGAGACGGCCGCGTGAGCGGGCGAGGCCGTCAGCGCGGTCGTCATCCCGGCCGTCAGGCTGAGCAGAGCCAGCGCCGCGACGCGTCTCCGCCTCCTGGGGTGTGGGAGCGCTCCCGCTCTCGTGGGGTTCAGATGCATGGGAAAAGGTCCTCCAGGGGTGATTCGCCGCAATTTCGCTGGTAGAGGCATCGCGTCGGATCAGGCAGGGGTGAGAATCTGTGGGAGCGCTCCCAAAGAGGATTCTGGAGAGCGCCGGAGGGATGTCAATGGCGTGTGTTCCGGGTTGCGCCGGGGTTTCCCTCCGGTGCCGGTCAGGCCCCTGAGATCGGGCGGAACGGCTTTCCGGAACGTGAAACTTTCAGATGGGATCCGCCCGCTCGGCCCCGGCGGTCCGCCGCGACCCGCCGGCCGTCCGTCATCCGCCCGCCGTACGGGACGGTGCGGCCCCGGCGGCGGGCAGTGCCGAACTGGTGCCGAACCCGTGCCGAACCTGTGGCGAACCGGTGCCGGGCCGGTGGCGGGTCGCGGACGGAGCCGACGGATTCCGTTGAAGATACCGTGGTCGGTCAGGGCAGGAGCCAGGCTCCACCGGGGAGGCGCTCACCCGCATCCTCACTGTCAGGGCAGGGGCGGGCTGGCCAGCCGGGCGCGCTCCAGGGCGAGTTCCGGCCAGAACGTCCCCGGGGGCGGGGTCTCCGCACGGTAGACGGGGTCCTCGGGACCGTCGGTGCCGCGCGTGCAGGGCCCGTTGGCGTGGCCGGGCACGGAGATCCACAGGTAGGCGTCGACCAGTTCGCCGCTCGTCGCCGTCGTCGGCCGGAAGCCGACGCCTCGGCCGGGAGGGTTGCACCAGGTCTGCGGCTTCGGATAGGCCGTCTCGGGAACCCACTCGCCCCGGCCGTTGCGGCTGGTGTCGATCACGAAGTGCGGCAGCGCGGCCGGGTCGTCCGGCGCCGCCGCGATCTCCGCGTCGAGGCAGTCGTCCGTTCCCGCCGTCACCTGGACGTACACGCATCTGGCGAGCCGGGCGCCGTAGGCGGCGAGTCCTTCCGTCCGCTGGTACCCGCTCGCGTTGAGGAAGAAGCCGTCGGCCTCGGTGATCTTCGCCTTGACGAGCCGCCGGCCCATTTCGCTCAGCGCGGGCCACTTCTCGAAGCTGCCGTCGAGGTAGACGGCGGTGCGGGGCAGCTCGCCGAGCCGTTCGACCGCGTAGGAGAGGTCGCCGAAGCGGCGCTCGGTGGCCGCGTCGTCACCCAGCCCGCACTCCTCCGTACCGGGGATCTTCACGAGGCTCTCCGGTTCCAGGATCACCACGGCCCGCGCGTCGCCGATCTCCTCGGCGACCTGGTCGATCCAGGACCGGTAGGCGGAGGCGTCCGCCGCGCCGCCGGCCGGACGGCAGTTCCTGAGCGGCACGTTGTAGCCGACGAAGACCGGGACGGAGCCGGCCTTCCCGGCCGCGCGCAGGGTCGCGGCGACGGTACGGCGGGCCTTGTCCGCAGGGCCCTTCAACCAGACGGCCTGGGGGACCGCGGCCAGCGCCTCCATCAGCTCCGCGTCCCGCGCCCGGCCGGCCGCGGCCCAGAGCCTCGCCTGCCCGGCGGCCTCGTTCTCCGGCGCGAACAGGCGGACGCCCTCTTCGTCGAGGGGGTTGGGGCCGGTGGCGCCGAGCGGAGGGGCGGAGGAGGACGGGGCGGCGGGCCCGCTCGCCGGCCCCCGCTCCACCGCGCCCGACGCGGCGGGGGAGGACACCGCGGAGGACGGCCCAGCGGGAGACGACGCGGACGGGACGGCTTCCCCCGCGGAGCCCGCCTGCGGCACGACGAAGGCCGCGGCCACCGCGGCCGCGACGGCCGCCAGGGCTCCCGCACCCGTCCACGGGCGGCGGCCGAACGCCGTCAGGGCGCCCCTGAGGGCCGGTCCGCGGCCCTCCTCCCCGCCCGGAGCCCCTCGCGTGCCGCGGGCCCGGCCCGCGGTTGCGCCGGGGTCCACGGGCAGCACCCCCGAACCCGTGCTGAGCGCGTCCAGCAGGTCCTGCGGGGTCGGGCGGGCGGCGGGATCCTTGGCGAGGGCGGCCGTGACGAGCGGGAGGAGGCGATCGGGCAGCCCGGACAGGTCGGGCTCGCCGTGCGCCACCCGGTACAGGAGGGCGGGGACGGCTCCGGTGCCGAAGGGCCCGTGCCCGGTGGCGGCGTAGACGAGCACCCCGCCCCAGGCGAAGACGTCCGATGCCGGGGTGGCCGGGTCTCCCTTCACCTGCTCCGGCGACATGAACGCGGGGGTGCCGACCAGCACGCTGCTGGTCTTGCCGGAGCCCTCGGCCAGCCGGGCGATGCCGAAGTCGATGACCCTGGGCCCGACCGGGGAGAGCAGCACGTTCGAGGGTTTGAGGTCACGGTGGACGACCTGGGCCCCGTGGATGGCCCGCAGGGCGACCGCGATGCTGGCGGCCAGGCCGTCGAGGCTGGAGCCGGTGAGCGGGCCGCCGGTCCGGACGGCCTGCTCCAGGCTGGGGCCGGGCACGAACTCCGTCGCCAGGTAGGCCAGGGCGCCGTCCACGTCGGCGGCGAGCACCGGGGCGGTGCAGAACCGGGCGACCCGCTGGGCGGCGGTCACCTCCTGCCGGAACCGGCCGCGGAAGCCGGGATCGTCGGCGAGGTGCGCGTGGATCACCTTGACCGCCACCTGGGCGCCCGCCTCGTCACGGGCGAGGTAGACCAGGCCCATCCCGCCCTGGCCGAGGCGGCCGAGCAGGGTGTAGGGGCCGATCCGGCGCGGATCGCCGTCCCTCAGCTCGTCCATCGGCCCCCCGTCGGAACTCGGCCCTAGGATGATAAAGGAACGGCCGGGCCGTCACGGGTCCGGGCTTTCTGATTTCAATGAATTTTGTGGCTTCTTAGGATTTCTGCTGCTTCATCCCGCGAAAATCTGACAAGTGGGGCGAAGGTGAGTGTCCGTCGGCGGTGAACGCGCCCGCGAATGGCAAGTATCCTCGTATTGCCGGGGCCCGAGGGCTGTGCACTCTTGATCGTCCCTGTACGTTGACCTTAACTGGCCATCGTGCCTGTCGCATCATCACGCCACTCCCATGGCCAGGCTCATAGGCAGGCAAAACGTGACGAAGCTGTCCATCCAGGTCACTCAGTATCGCGCTTGCGCTGTCATCTCGGTCGCGGGAGATCTGGACAAGGTTTCGGCTCCGCAACTGGAGCAGACGCTGACGGACCTGCTCGCGGACGGGCACGTCCACCTCATCGCCGACGTGTCCGGGCTGGATTTCTGCGACTCCACCGGGGTCTGGCTGCTCCTGTCCGGCCTGCGCCGGACCTTCGAGGCGGGCGGGTGGCTCCGCCTGGCGGGGGTCAGGGGGTTCCTCCAGCGCCTGCTGGAGCTCACCCGGCTCAGCGACGCGTTTCCCACGGACCTGACCGTCGCCGACTCCCTGCGCCACGCCCCCACCCGGCGCTCCGGCCCGGCGTCGCCTCCCACGGCCGTGTAGGGCCGCCCGGACCCGCCCCCGCCGGGCCCGCGGCGCGGAGCCCGGCGCCGCCCTCCCGCGGCGGGACCGGGCACGGCCTCCGCCGTACCCGGTCCGCCCCTGCGCGGCCGGGACCGGGCTCACCCGGCCAGCGCGCGCGCCACGACCTCCAGCTGGTCGTCCAGAGCCTCGCGGAGCGCGCCGGGGATGGACCCCTCCCGGTACCGGTCGGCGATCTTCCCCCGGATCGGGGTGAGGTCGCGGGTGCAGCAGACGCTGCCGGCCAGCACCTGCCGCAGGTCCAGCGCCACGTCCGCGCGGATCGCCCCCGTCTTCGCGCCCCTGGCCAGCAGGGCGTTGAAGCCCTGCACGCTCTGGTGGAGCGTGGGCCGGCGCGCGTCCTCCACCATGACCATCGGCGCGGTCGGCTTCCCGGTCGCCTCCCGGGCGGGCTCCCTGGCCGGCCCGTCGACCGGCCCGTCGGCCGGCGCGGTCCGGGGGCCCGCCTCGGGGACGGGCGAGGGGGATCCGGCGGGTGACGGCTCCGTCGGGGAGGGCCGCGAGGTCGCGCCGATGGCGGAGCCGGACGGCTCGCCGGACCTGCCGGGGACACCGGCGGCCTGCACCCAGAAGAGGCCTGCCGCGGCCAGCGTCATGACCGCCGCGGCGGCCGTCCAGAACGGGTTCCCGCCCCGCGTGGCGGGCGCCGCCGGGGCGCGTGCCGTCTCCGGCCGTTCCAGGATCCCGGTCGAGGACTCCGGCCGTCCGGAGCCCCGGGGCGCGGGCTCGTGCCGTACGGAGGAGCCGGCCGCGTGGTCCGGCCGGAGCCGGGCGGTCCGGGCCCGCGCCCGGCCGGCGGGGGCGTCCGGGAGGGCGGGCAGGGCGTCTGCGAGGACGTCGGCCGCCTCCCGCGCCCCCGGCCTGTCCCATGGCGCGTGCGACAGGCAGCGCCGGCACAGCGCGGCCACCTCCGGCGGCAGCCCCGGGACGAGGAGGGCCGGTGGAGGCCCGTCCCGCCGGGCGCTCTCGATCTCCTCCCAGGTCCGCTCCGGATACGGCGTGTCACCGGTGAGCATCTCGAACAGCAGCACGCCGAGCGCGTAGACGTCGCCCGCCGGGTCGGCGGCCGTGCCGGTCAGGCGCTCGGGCGCCACATAGGGGGGCGTGCCGTACTCGCCGGTGCGGTCGTCCTGCTCCCCGATGAACGCCGCGATGCCGAAGTCGAGCAGCTTGGCGCCGTCGGCGGTCAGCAGCACGTTCTCGGCGGTGACGTCCCGGTGGACGATGCCCCGCTCGTGGGCGGTGCCCAGGACGGCGGCCAGCCTCCCGGCCACCACCACCGCCTCCTCCCACGGCAGCGGGCTCTCGTCGATCCGGTCGGCCAGCGAGCGCCCTTCGAGCAGCCGCATCACCACGTAGGCGGCGAGGCGGCCGTGGGCGGTCACGGTCTCCCCGTAGTCGTAGATCTCGATCGCGTCGGGGTGGATGAGCCGCGCGGTGGCGCGGGCCTCACGCCGGATGATCTCCCGGTCCGCGCCGAGGTCCCCGTCCAGGATCTTGATCGCGACCATCCGCTCCAGCGACTGGTCGAAGGCGCGCCAGATGACGCTCATGCCTCCCCTGCCGATCGGCTCCATCAGCAGGTACCTGCGGGCGAGCAGGTCGCCCGCGCGCAGGCCGGCGGCGGGTTCAGGCCGATTCACGGACCACCAGCTCCGTCGGTAGGACGGGGTTGTTCCTGGACGGCTCGCCCGTGCTCATCGTGCGCAGCAGCAGCCGGGTGGCCAGCGCGGCGTACTCCTCCACGGGCTGGCGCACGGTGGTCAGCGTGGGAGAGGTGCGCCGGGCGATGGGGGCGTCGTCGAAGCCGATCACGGCCACGTCGTCGGGGACCCGGCGGCCGGCCCGGCGCAGGGTCTGCACGGCGGCCGCGGCCATCACGTCGGAGGCGGCGAAGATCGCGTCCAGGCGCGGCATCCTGCGCAGCAGCCACTGCGCGGCGTGCACCCCCGAGGAGTGGGTGAAGTCGCCGTAGGCCACCGGGATCCCGGCCATCCCGGCCATGGAGAGCGTCCGGGTGAAGCCGTCGAGCCGGTCGCGGGCGGCGGGCAGTCCCGGCGGTCCGGCGATGGCGGCGATGGCCCGCCGCCCGCCCAGGAGCAGGTGCTCGGCGGCCTGCCTGCCCCCGTCGTGGTTGTCCATGTCCACGTAGGGCAGGTCGATGCCGTCGGGCAGGCGGCCAGCGCTCCGCACCGGGATGCCGGAGGCGGCCAGTGTCACCACGAGCGGGTGCCGCTCCCGCGCGCCGATCAGCAGGACGCCGTCGACGCCTCCGGCGACGAGCTGGGGGGTGGCGATGGTGGAACCGGCCGAGGGGACCGTCATCACCGTGAGCGGGATGCCGTGGCCGGCGAGCACCTCCTCCGCCGCGGTGATCATCCTGGCGTAGAAGGGCTCGGTGAACAGGCGCTGTGCGGGCTCGCAGACCACCACGGTCACCGTCTGATCGCAGCGCCGCCCTGCGCCGCCCCGGGGAGCGCGGTGCCGTACGTAACCGAGCCTGGAGATGGCGTCGTGCACCTGTCGCCGGGTCGAGGTGGCGACCCTGACAGAACCGGTAAGGACCCTGGATGCCGTCGCGGGGGACACTCCGGCTTCGGCGGCGACCTGGGCGAGGGTGGGCACGTCGGTCATAACTTCCTCCACACCTAAATGTCGTGCAGGTGGGAGCGCTCCCAGAAAACGTAGCATTGTTTCGGAGGAGTCAACAGATGTTTCCGAAAAATCACCTGATGTCTGTCAAACTCGCTTGACCCCCCAGTCAGGGCGGACGCCGTCGCCATCCCGCATGTCTACCGGTCGGGACCGAGTGAGGGCAACGTGACCCAATGTGTCGGGAAGGACGAACTATCCGGAAGGTGCCATGGAGGGGGCTCTCCCGCCGGCCGGGAGACGAGCCTGGCCGGACGGCCGCGGGGCGCGGTCGTCGTGTCCTTGCTCCGCGGGTCCTACCAGGGGCCGTAGGGCCCCGAGTTGCCGCCCTTGCCGGTCTGGCTCACGGCGGGCTTCACGTCGGCCAGGTAGATTCCGGCGGCGATGACCGCGGCGATGGCGAAGATGTTGAGCTGGCCGAGGCCGATCCCGAAGTAGCCCACGGCCGAGGCGAACGAGAACAGCGTCGCGAAGCCCAGGATGATCGTCCACAGCTTCTTGGTCTGCTTGCCGGCGACCGCGAACGCCCGCGCGGGGGTCCGGAGGGCGTGGACCAGCGCCCAGATGGACATGCCGAACGCGATGATGGCCAGGATCCAGAAGATCAGGTCCAGCACGCCGTGGATCTGGAACATGGTCACTCCAACGCGTTCGCCCTACCGACATCCACCAGCCTAGGTGATATCGCCCGCCCGCCGGTAAGGGATCACCGTACGTCCGGAACCCCGGGCGGCGGGGCTCGCGCGGGGCGGATCCGCCGGTACCGGTGCCGCAGGCGGAACCCCTCCGGCGGGATCCCTAGCAGGCGGCCGGCTCGGCGCGGATGCGGTCCCGGGGGACCCCGGCCAGGCGCAGCGCCTCGACCGAGGCGGCGGCCGTCTCGGGGGAGCCGCACAGGTAGACGTCGTGCTCGGCGATGTCGGGGACGAGCTCCAGCAGGCGGGCCGGGCTGAGCGGATCGCCGGGGCCGCCCGCGGGGCCGAGCAGGTAGTGCAGGTAGCGCCGCCGCCGCCGGGCGATGGCCTCCAGCTCGTGGGTGAGGACGAGGTCTCCGGCCGAGCGCGCCCGGTACAGCAGGGTGACGTCCCCGGGGCCGCCGGGCATCGTCTCGAACAGCGCCCGCATCGGGGCGACGCCCATCCCCCAGGCCAGCAGCAGGACCTTCCGCCGGGTACGGCTCCGCCCGGTCAGCGTGCCGAACGGCCCGCGGGCCAGGACCCTGGTGCCCGGACGGAGACGGCGCATCATCCGGGTACGGCCGCCGCGCGTGCTGACCGTGATCCGCACGGTGTCCTCCCAGATCGGGGCGGAGAGCGCGAACGGCAGCGAGACCGGCCAGAGCCGCCGGGTCAGGAAGCGCCAGCGGAAGGACTGGCCGGGCTCGAACCGGAGGGAGCCGAGGTCCTCGCCGACCATGTAGACCGAGACCACGCCCGGCCGCTCGACGAAGACCCCCGCCACGCGCAGCCGGGAGATCCCGGCCGCGCGGAGGAAGGAGACCCCGGCCGCGCGGAGGCGGGGAAGCATGACCGCGCGGAGGAGGGAGACTCCGGCCGCACGCAGGCGGGAGAACGCGGAGCGGCGCCCCACCGGAATCCGGCCCCGGATCGAGGGGCCCGCAATGCTCGACACGGCAGTACGTTATGGGAAGTCTGCCCCGCTCAGCGGCCCCTTATGGCTCCGTTAAGGAGCACTTGCGCGAGCGTTGAAGGAGGGCCGTTCCGGCGGGCCGGGCCGCCTCCCGGCGAGGCCCGCAGCGCCGGTCGAGGGCCCGGCCCGGCCGGCGACCGGGCCCTCCGGGAGGCGCGGGTTCACGCCGTCGCGGCGGCGGTGGTGGTGCGGGAGATCTCGTTGATCGAGGCCCCCATCTCCTCCGAACCGGAGGCCACGCTCTCCAGGTGGTGGGAGACGTCCCCCGCGGCGGAGGCGACGACGCCGCCGCCCGCCCGGGACCCGATCGTTGCGGGTCCCGGGCGGGCGGTCTCATGCCTGCGGCGGGCCCCGGGAGCCGGCCGGACGCGGGGGTCAGGCCTTCGCGGAGGTCTTGGCCGGGGTCCTGGGGGCGCGGGCGTTCTTCCGGGGGGCGGGGGCGGCGGCGATCGCGGGCTCGGCGGCCTCGGAGACCTCCTCCAGCTCCAGGGCGGCCTCGCCGCTCACCTGGGAGACGACCTTGCGGCCGCGGAGGGCGAACTCCTCGTAGAGCTCGGTGGCCCTGGCGGTCAGCTGGTCGGCGTAGCCGCGGGCCTTCTCGGGGAGGTCCCTGGCGTACTCCTCGGCGCGGTCGCCGAACTGCCGGGCGTAGCCCTCGGCCCGGCCCGCGAACTCCTTCGCCTTCCCGGGCAGCTCCCGGGCGACCTCGCGGACCTCCTCGCGGCGGCCCTGGAGCCTCTGGATCTGCTCGGGCAGCTCGCGGAGCTTCTCCACGGCGAAGTCGCCCGCACCGGCGACGGCGTAGAACGGCTTGGAGTCGGTCAGCTTCTTGACCTCGGTGGCCAGAGTCATGGGTTAACCTTCCTTCGTTTCCGGTGTGACGTGGCCGTTGACCTTGGGGGTCGAGGGCGCCTGGGCCTCCGTGAAAGGCTTCGGCGCGGCGAAGGGCTCCTCGGGCAGCGGCGCCTCGTCGTCCGGCGGGGAGCCGGCGTCATGCCTCCGGGGCTCCGGCTCGGAACGCGCGTTCTCAGTGGTCTGCGCGTCCGCGTCCGGGGTCCCGGACCGGTTCTCCTTGCGGAACGACTCGTAGATGTCGATCAGCACCTGGCGTTGCCGCTCGGTGATGAGGGTGTCGGCCCTGATCGCGGTCAGCACGTCGCTGTCCGGCTCGCGGTCCTCGATGAGGCCGGCCTGGACGTAGAGCGCCTGCGCGGAGATGTGCAGACCCTTGGCGATCTGGTTCAGGATCTCCGCGCTGGGTTTGCGCAGCCCGCGCTCGATCTGGCTGAGGTAGGGGTTGGAGACCCCCGCCGCGGCGGCGAGCTGGCGCAGTGAGATCTTCGCCTGCGTGCGCTGCTCGCGGATGTACTCGCCGATCGAGCCGACCTTCGGTAGTGCCATGCGTCCAGTCTGCCCCACACTGCTTGCAATTGCAAACACACTGGTTAACACCCGCTAGCGCCGAGCCGTCAGTGGGGCATCACCCAGAGCAGCGGGGCGGAGGCGGTCAGCGTGAGGGAGAAGGCCACGATGCCGTAGCGGACCGGGCCGGGCAGGAGCGGGCCGGGGGTGATCAGGCGCTCGACCCGGGCCATCACCGCGGAGGCCGGGGTGGCGGCGCCCAGGGCCCCGTGCGGGGTGGGGATGGCGCCGGCGGCGCCGAAGCGGAGCAGGGCGGTGGCCAGCCGGCGCGGCGAGCAGTAGCGCCGCGCGACGTCGTCGGCGGCCATCTCCACCAGCAGGCCGACCTCCCGCTGGGCGTCCTCGACCGTGCGGGACCAGGGAAGCGCCCTGCGCAGCGCGGCGAACGGCAGCAGGACCAGGTCGTGCCGCTCGCGGACGTGGGCCGCCTCGTGGGCCAGCACCGCGGTCAGCTCGGCGGAGGAGAGCAGTTGCAGGGTCCCCTTGCTGACCACGACCTGGGAGCGGAGCCCGGGCACGCAGTAGGCGGCGGCGGCGGGGTGGTCGACCACCCGCACTCCGGGCACCTCGGGGTCCTCGCGGGCGACGAGCGCCAGCAGCGTGCGGTGCCGTCGGCGGGCCCGCAGGGTCTGCGCGCCCGCGGTGAGGAGCACCACGACCAGGACGGAGAGCGTGGTCAGCCCGGCGATGAGAGCGAAGATCCTCGGCAGGTCGTACGGCTCGGGCGTGCCGTACCCCCCTTCGACGGCCGAGACGGCGAAGGCGTGCAGGCCGTACAGCACGCCCCGGCCGTAGGGCTCCAGGGCGTAGGCGAGCAGGGCCCCGGTCCCGGCCAGGCCCCAGGTCACCCCCAGTGCCTGCCACAGGACGATGGCCACGTGGGGGGCGCGGTAGGTCCACCGCGCCCTGGCCAGCCGCCAGGCTCCGACCGCGCAGACCAGGGCGAGGGACGCCATGGCCGCCGCGGTGATCACTCGTCCTCCAGCTCCGTCAACGCTCTCCGCAGGATCTCGGCCTCGGGGCCGGAGACGGCCTGGGCGAAGCGAGTCAGGGCGGCCGACCGGTCGCCGGTCAGGTCGAGCGCCTCAAGCATAAGCTCGGCGACGTAGCCGTCGCGGCTCTCCGCGGGTTCGTACCGCCACGCGCGACCGTCGCGGGTGCGCTTCAGGAACCCCTTGCGGGTCAGCCGGTCGAGAACGGTCATCACCGTCGTGGGCGCGAGATCCCGCTCCGCGATGAGCCGTCCCACCTCGCGGGCCGTCACCGCCGAGGACTGCGCCCAGATGACGTCCATGATGCCGCGCTCAAGTTCACCGAGACCCTTCACACTGTAAGACTAACTCCCCACCACGACGGGTAGTACTACGGGCTGTCGAGTTTCGTTCTCCCGGTGCGGCCGGGCCCGCCGTACGGCCGCGGCCCCGTCAGAGGAGTTTCACCATGTAGATCTCGTCGCGGTCGTCGCCGGGCGCCACCCGGATGGCCCGGGGGACGCGGCCGACCTCGGTGTAGCCCAGGCCCGCGTAGAAGCGGTCGGTGCCGGTGCCGCCCCGGACGGTCAGGTGGAGCGCCTCCAGGCCGAGGCCGCGGGCGGCGTCGTCGGCGGCGCGCAGGAGCCGGGCGCCGTAGCCCCGCCCCTGGTGCTTGGGGTGGACCATCACCCGCAGGAGCCAGCGCCAGTGGGACCGGAGCGGGGACCCGGTGTCGCCGATGATCAGCCAGCAGGCGACCCGGCCGTCCTCGCCGAAGCCGGCCAGCAGGTGGTCGGGGCCGCCGCCGCAGCGGGCGAACGCGCGCTCGGCGGTCGGGCGGACGTCGTCGGGGGTCACCGGCGGCACGAACCCGACGGCGCCGCCCGCGTTGCTCACGTCGGTCCAGACCTCGACGAGCTCGTCGACGAGCTCGGGGGTCAGCTCGGGGTCCGTCACGAAGCGCAGCTGGGACATGGGCAGGTGGGACATGGTTGGAGACCTTAGCGGCACGCCCGGGCGCGGACGGGAGCGGCCGGTGCCGTCACCCCGTCACCTGGCCGAACCCCGGGTGAACACGACCGCCGGGCGGGTGCCGTTCCGCGGTCATTCCCCGCGGGCGGGGGCCACCGCGTCCCACGCGACGGTCACCTCGCCCAGCCGCCACCGCCCCCGCCCGCCCAGCGGAGGGCGGCGGTGGACCGGCCAGGCCGCGGCGAGCGCCTCCACCGCGGCGATCCAGCGCTGCCGCGCGCCGTGGGGGGCCAGCGGGGCGCTGACCGCCCAGGCGCGGTCGAAGTCGCGGAGGAAGGCGTGGACCGGCTCGCCGGGGACGTTGCGGTGGATGAGCGTCTTGGGCAGCCGCTCGGCCAGGTCGGAGGGGCGCTCGAAGGCGCCGAAGCGGGCCGAGAGGGTCAGGGTCCGCGGCCCGGAGGCGTCCAGCCCGGCCCAGGCGGCGCGGTGCCCCACCTCCGAGCAGGTCCCCTCCACGACCACCCCGCCGGGGGCGAGCCGGGACCTGAGCAGATCCCAGTAGTCCCACGCCTGCGCCTCGCCGTACTGCCGCAGCACGTTGAAGGCCCGCACGAGCAGCGGCGGCCGGTCCACCGGCAGCTCGAAGCCGCCCAGCCGGAACGTCAGGCCCTCGGTCTCGTACGGCTTGGCGGCGGCCACCCGGGCCGGGTCGATCTCGATCCCGACGACCTCGGCCCCGGGGCAGACGCGGCGCAGCCGCAGGAACAGCTCCAGCGTCGTGGTGTGCGAGGCCCCGTAGCCGAGGTCCACCACCAGCGGCCGGCCCGCCGAGCGCAGCAGCGGCCCGTGCACGGCGGTGATCCAGCGGTCGGAGCGGCGCAGCCGGTTGTGGCCGGTCGTCCCCCTGGTGATCTCGCCGACCGGCCTCCTGGAGCGCATCCCCCCATTGTCGGGCGGTCGCGGCCGTCCCCGGACCGGGCGGCCGGTCCCGCGGCGGATACGGGGACCGGCCGGGCCCGCGCGGTCAGGGGGTGACGCGGTGGATCTTGTGCTGGGCGGCCTGGGCGCGGGGGCGGATGACCAGGCGGTCGATGTTCACGTGCGCGGGGCGGGTGACGCACCAGGCGATGGCGTCGGCCACGTCGTCGGCGGAGAGCGGGTCGGGGACGCCCTGGTAGATCTTCCCGGCCCGGTCCGCGTCGCCGCGGAAGCGGTTCAGTGAGAACTCCTCGGTGTGCACCATGCCGGGCGCGACCTCGACGACGCGGACCGGCTGCCCGCACAGCTCCAGCCGGAGCACCTCGGTCATCGAGGTCTGCGCGTGCTTGGCGGCGTTGTAGCCGCCGCCGCCCTCGTAGGAGACGAGCCCGGCCACCGAGGTCAGCATCAGCAGCACCCCGTCCCCGGAGGCGACGAGCTTGGGCAGCAGCGCCTGGGTGACCCGGAGCGAGCCGATCACGTTGGTCTCGTACATCCGCCGCCAGTCGGCCGCGTCCCCGGTGGCCACCGGCTCCAGGCCGATCGCGCCGCCGGCGTTGTTGACCAGCACGTCGCAGCGGTCCAGTGAGGCGGCCAGCTCCGCCACCGACGCGTCGGAGGTCACGTCCAGGGTCACCGGGCGGACGCCGGGCACCTCGGCGGCCAGCTCGTCCAGCCGCTCCCTGCGGCGCGCGGCGGCGACCACGTCGAAGCCCTCGGAGGCCAGGCGGCGCGCCGTCGCCCGGCCGATGCCGCTGCTGGCTCCCGTCACCACTGCTGTCTTCGTCATGGCTCGCCATCCTGCCAGGGAGGCGCGCCCCGCCTCTCTGGGGGTCATATGTCGGGAATGTCGGCACGGGGCGGGTAGTTGTATCCGTCTCGGAGGTGGTGTCGGTGAAGCGACGACGGGTCGGCCGAGTCGCGACGATCAGCATGCACACGTCTCCCCTGGACCAGCCGGGGACCGGGGACGCGGGCGGGATGAACGTCTACATCGTGGAGGCGGCCAAGCGCCTGGCCCAGCTGGGGATCGAGGTGGAGATCTTCACCCGGCAGACGGCCAGGGACCTGCCGCCGGTCGCCGAGATCGCCCCGGGGGTCTCGGTCAGGCACGTCACGGCGGGGCCGTACGAGGAACTGGACAAGGGCGACCTGCCCGGCCAGCTCTGCGCCTTCCTCTCCGGCGTGCTGCGCACCGAGGCCACGTACGACCCGGGCCGCTACGACGTCATCCACTCCCACTACTGGCTCTCCGGGCAGGTGGGCTGGCTGGCCAAGGAGCGCTGGGGCGTCCCGCTGGTGCACACCATGCACACCATGGCCAAGGTCAAGAACCTCCTGCTCGCCGAGGACGACAGGCCCGAGCCCGCCGCCCGCGTGTGCGGCGAGGAGCAGGTCGTCGAGATCGCCGACCGGCTGGTGGCCAACACGCCGACCGAGGCGCGGGAACTCGTCGACCTGTACGGCGCCGCCCCCGGCCGCGTCGAGGTCGTCAACCCCGGAGTGAACCTCACGGTCTTCCAGCCCGGCTCCAAGGAGACCTCCCGGCACCGGCTGGGCCTCCCGCGGGACGCCCGCGTCCTGCTGTTCGTGGGCCGGGTGCAGCCGCTCAAGGGCCCGGACGTGCTGCTGCGCGCCGCCGCCCGGCTGCTCGTCGAGGACCCCTCCCTGCGGGGGAGGCTGGTCGTCGCCTGCGTCGGCGGGCCCAGCGGGAACGGCCTGGCCCGGCCCTCCTACCTGACCGACCTGGCCGTGCACCTGGGCATCTCCGACGTGGTCAGGATCGTGCCCCCGGCCCCGCAGCACGAGCTGGCCGACTGGTACCGCGCGGCCGACGTGACCGTCGTCCCCTCGCACAGCGAGTCGTTCGGCCTGGTCGCCCTGGAGTCCCAGGCCTGCGGCACCCCGGTCGCCGCGGCGTCCGTGGGCGGCCTGCGCACCGCCGTACGGGACGGGGTGTCGGGGGTGCTCGTCGACGGGCACGACCCGCACGACTGGGCGCAGGTGCTCCGCAGGTTCGTGCGGGAGCACGCCTGGTGCGACACGCTGTCGGCCGGGGCGGTCACCCAGGCCGCCGCCTTCGGCTGGTCGGCCACCGCGGCCCGGCTCGCGGAGGTCTACGCGGGGGCCATGGCCAACCTGCACCGCTCCCCGATCGCGGTGAACTCCTGAGGGCCCGCGGCGCGGTCCACGGCGGGTCCCCGCGGGATCGCCGTGAACCGCGCCGCGGTGAGCTCGTAGGGTGAGGCCATGCGCGAAGTGATCGAGGCGGCGCTCAAGGGCGCAGAGGTCTCCTTCGAGGAGCCGCGTCCGGGGGCCTTCCTGGTGAAGCTCCCCGGCCAGCACAAGCTCGCCACCATGACCTGGCTGATCATCGGGGACCAGGCGCTGCACGTGGAGGCGTTCTTCTGCCGCCAGCCCGACGAGAACCACGAGGCCTTCTACCGCTGGCTGCTCACCAAGAACGGCTCCATGTACGGCGTGCACTTCGCCCTGGACCCGACCGGTGACGTCTACCTGGTGGGGCGCGTCCCGCTGGCGGCGGTCTCGGAGGAGGAGGTCGACCGGTTGCTCGGCTGCGTGCTGACCTACTCCGACGAGGGCTTCGACCGGGCGCTGGAGCTGGGCTTCGCCTCCTCCATCCGCAAGGAGTGGGCCTGGCGGGCCAGGCGCGGCGAGTCCCTCGCCAACCTCCGGGCCTTCGCCCGCTTCGCCGACCCCGACGCGGAGCGCGGCTGATCCACGGCGCTCGCTAGGCTTGGGCGCATGGCGACTTTGGTGCTGCTGCGGCACGGTGAGAGCGAGTGGAACGCCAAGGGTCTGTTCACCGGGTGGGTGGACGCGGGGCTCTCGGCCAAGGGCGAGGAGGAGGCGCGGCGCGGCGGGCGGCTGATGCTGGAGGCCGGGGTGCGCCCGGACGTGGTGCACACCTCGCTGATGACCCGGGCGATCCAGACGGCGAACCTCGCACTGGGCGCGGCCGACCTGCTCTGGCTCCCGGTCAAGCGCTCCTGGCGGCTCAACGAGCGCCACTACGGCGCCCTGCAGGGCAAGAACAAGGCGCAGACGCGCGAGCAGTTCGGCGACGAGCAGTTCATGCTCTGGCGCCGCTCCTACGACGTCCCGCCGCCGCCGATCGACGACGACGACGAGTTCTCCCAGGTCGGCGACGCGCGCTACGCGCTGCTGCCCAAGGACCTGATGCCGAGGACGGAGTGCCTCAAGGACGTCGTCGAGCGCATGCTGCCGTACTGGTACGACAGCATCGTCCCCGACCTGTCGGCGGGCCGGACCGTCCTGGTCGCCGCGCACGGCAACTCGCTGCGCGCCCTGGTCAAGCACCTGGACGGGATCGGCGACGAGGAGATCGCCGGGCTGAACATCCCCACCGGCATCCCGCTCCGCTACGAGCTGGACGCCGACTTCCGCCCCGTCACCAAGGGCGGGCTGTACCTCGACCCCGAGGCCGCCGCGGCCGCCATCGAGGCCGTGGCCAACCAGGGCAGGTGACGTCCGCGCCGCGCGACGCGGAGAAGGGGCCCGCTCGGACGAGCGGGCCCCTTCTCGTATCCATGCGACCGGGTGGCGGCGGCGCCGCGGGCGGCGAGGGGGCGCCGGTGCCTGAACCGGCGAGCGGACGGGCGACGGCGGCGCTCGTCAGCGCGCGAGCCGCGACGCGTCAGCGTCGCCGTGAGGACGTGAGCCGGTCACCAGGTAGACCACGTCGCGGGCGACGCGGACCGCGTGGTCGGCGTAGCGCTCGTAGTAGCGGCCGATCAGCGTCACGTCGATGGCCGGCTCGACGCCGTGCCTCCAGTCGGGCGCCATCAGGACCCGGAACAGCCTGCGGTGCAGCTTGTCCATCGCGTCGTCGTCGTGCTCCAGCTCCAGCGCCGACTCCACGTCCCGCGAGGCGATGCAGCTGCCGGTCTTGGTGACCAGGCGCTCGGCGATCTGGCCCATCTCCAGGATCGTCGCGCGCAGCTCCGGCGGGATCGCCGAGTCGGGGTGGCGCAGCCGGGCGACCTTGGCCACGTGCTGGGCCAGGTCGCCCATCCGCTCCAGGTCGGTGCCCATCCGCAGAGCCGTGATGATCATTCTGAGGTCCACGGCCACCGGCTGCTGCCGGGCCATCAGATCGAAGATCGACGCTTCGATCTCCGCGAAGAGCCGGTCCACCTCCGCGTCCCGGGAGATGACGCTCTCCGCCAGTTCGAGGTCGGAGTCCAGCAGGGCGGTGGTGGCACGGGCGATCGCCGACCTCACCAGCCGGGTCATCTCGACCAGCTTGACGGTGAGGGCGTCGAGGTCTTCGTGGTAGGCGTCACGCATGGGTCTCACCGTACGTGCGCGTCAGTGAACGAACCCCGACCGTAAAATGAACTTTGCGGGAAAGGCCATGGTCATACCCCTCTGAGCCGTCTCGAAAGGGCAAAGCCCCGCCTACCATCGAGGCGTGAATCCGACGGGGAGGACCATGTGAGTGAGCTGATGGCGAGCCTGGCCGCGCTGGCCGGCTTCGTCGTGGGAGCACTGGCCGTGATGGTCGTCCGCCAGAACGCGGGACAGCAGCGGGCGATGACCCCGGTCGACGACGTCGAACCGGGCGCGTTGCCGCAGGGGGTCGCCTCCGTGCTGGCCGTCCTGCCGTCCTCGGCGGTCGTGCTCGACAAGGAGGACCGGGTGCTGCGGGCCAGCTCGGCCGCGCGGGCCTTCGGCCTGGTCAAGGGCGACCACATGATGGCGGCCGAGCTGCTCGCGCTGGCCAGGCAGGTGCGCAGGGACGGCGAGATCCGGGAGAGCGAGATCGAGGTGGCCGGGCACAAGTTCGGCCAGGAGTCGACCAACTTCGCGGTCCGCGTCGCTCCGCTGGGTTCCCACGGGCAGGTGCTCGTGCTCGCCGAGGACCAGACCGAGTACCACCGGGTGGAGGCGGTCCGCCGGGACTTCGTGGCCAACGTGAGCCACGAGCTCAAGACGCCCGTCGGCGCGCTGAGCCTGCTGGCCGAGACCATCCAGGACGCCGCCGACGACCCGGAGGCGGTCACCCGCTTCGCCGGGCGCATGCAGCACGAGGCCGCCCGCCTGACCTACCTGGTCCAGGACCTCATCACGCTCTCCCGGATCCAGGGAGCCGAGCCGGTCCCCACCCCCGGCCCGGTCCCGGTCGACGAGGCCGTGCACGACGCGATCGACCGCTGCAACACCACGGCGGCGTCCAAGGACATCACCCTGGCCGCGGGTGGCGCGGAGGGCCTGCAGATCTGGGGTGACGAGGAGCTCCTCGTCACCGCGCTGCGCAACCTCATCGACAACGCGGTCGCCTACAGCCCCGAGCACACCCGGGTCGTGGTCAGCGCCCGGCCCGCGGGCGACGCCGTCGAGGTCAGCGTGAGCGACCAGGGCATCGGCATCCCGGAGAGCGCCCAGGAGCGGATCTTCGAGCGGTTCTTCCGCGTCGACACCGCCCGCTCCCGCGCCACCGGCGGCACCGGCCTCGGCCTGGCCATCGTCAAGCACGTCGCCGCCGCCCACAACGGCACGGTGACGGTGTGGAGCAAGGAAGGCTCCGGCTCCACCTTCACGCTCCGCCTGCCCGCCTTCGGCGGCACGGCGGTCCCGGTAACACCCAGCACCACGACCCCTCTGGAGGCCGCGCAGTGACCCGCGTGCTCGTTGTCGAGGACGAGGAATCGTTCTCCGACGCCCTGTCGTACATGCTGCGCAAGGAGGGCTTCGAGGTCGCGGTGGCGACCACCGGGCCCGAGGCGCTGGAGGCCTTCGACCGCAACGGCGCCGACCTGGTGCTGCTGGACCTGATGCTGCCGGGCCTGCCCGGCACCGAGGTCTGCCGCTCCCTGCGCCAGCGCTCCAACGTGCCCGTCATCATGCTGACCGCCAAGGACAGCGAGATCGACAAGGTCGTGGGGCTGGAGCTCGGCGCCGACGACTACGTGACCAAGCCGTTCTCCTCCCGCGAGCTGGTGGCCCGCATGCGCGCGGTGCTGCGCCGCCAGGGCGACGTGGAGGAACTGGAGTCGGCCGTGCTGGCCGCCGGGCCGGTCCGGATGGACGTCGACCGGCACATCGTCGCCGTCCGGGGCGATCAGGTGCAGCTCCCGCTGAAGGAGTTCGAGCTGCTGGAGGTGCTGCTGCGCAACGCCGGCCGGGTGCTCACCCGGGGACAGCTCATCGACCGCGTCTGGGGCGCCGACTACGTGGGCGACACCAAGACCCTGGACGTCCACGTCAAGCGGCTCCGCGCCAAGGTGGAGGCCGACCCCTCCAACCCGCGCTGCATCCTCACGGTCCGCGGTCTGGGCTACAAGTTCGACCCCGCCGACGAGTAGGCCCCGCCGGGCGCGGCGCAGGGGGTGTACGGCTCGCGCGAGCCGTACACCCCCTGCGCGTGTCGCGGCGCCTTCGGGGCCGCCGGGCCGCCGGGCCGTCCTGGGCCTAGACGAGTAAGTCCTAAAGCTGAGAGCGGGTACGGCGACGCCTACCAGCTGAGGAGCCCACCCGTGAGGCGCGTCCGTGGTGGGACGGGTGTCGCCCACCCGGGCCGTGCCCCAGGACAGCTGAACCTGTCCTCCACGCCAGGACACCGACGACGAAGGGTGTTGAGGATCGATGTGTGACCAACGACCTCAACACCCTTCTGACCGCACTCTACGTCAGGATCGATGACTGGCTCACCACCACGGGCCGCCCGGCCCGCCTGGGCCGCCCACCACGCCTGACCGACGCCGAACTGCTCACCGTGGCCATCGCCCAAGCCCTGCTCGGCATCCGCTCCGAAGCCCGCTGGCTGCGCTTCCTTCCCCGCCACCTGCCCGGCGCCTTCCCCTACCTGCCCGGCCAGTCCGGCTACAACAAGCGCCTGCGCCACGCGCTGCCCCTGCTCCAGCGCACCATCATCGCCCTGGCCCGCGACAGCGACCTGTGGGCCGACCCGATCTGGGTCGTCGACTCCACCCCCGTCGAATGCGGCCGCTCGCGTCCCACCGCGCAGCGCTCGCACCTGGCCGGCTGGGCCGGCTACGGCTACTGCCGCTCCCACTCGCGCTACTT
>NZ_JACHJJ010000002.1 GCF_014203605.1 Thiemannella venezuelensis
GTGGCCTATGTGGCGGGGTTCACCGCGCCGGAGGGCAAGACCATGGGGCACGCGGGCGCGATCGTGTCGGGATCGGCCGGGACCGCGCAGGCCAAAAAGGAGGCGCTGGAGAAGGTCGGGGTGCGGGTCGGCAAGACCCCCGGCGAGACCGCCCGCCTCATGCGCGAGATCCTCACCGGTGCGGGTGCGGGTGCGGGTGCGGGTGCGGGTGCGGGCCTCGCCGGGGAGGCGCCGTGAGGTTCGACGTCAACATCTCCGTCCTCTTCACCGAGCTGCCGCTGCCGGAGCGCCCGGCGGCCGCCGCCGGGGCGGGGTTCGACGCGGTCGAGCTCTGGTGGCCCTTCGACGGCCCCTGCCCCGCCGACCGGGAGGTCGACGCGCTGCGGCGCTCGATCGAGGACGCCGGGGTCCACCTGGCCGGCCTGAACTTCGACGCCGGGGACATGGCCGCCGGCGAGCGGGGGCTGCTGTCCAGGCCCGACTCCTCGGCGCGGTTCCGGGCGAACGTCGACGTCGCGGTCGGCCTGGCCGGACGGCTCGGCTGCCGGGTGCTCAACGCCCTGTACGGCAACCGCGTCCCCGGGCTGTCCGCCGGAGCCCAACGCGACCTGGCCCTGGCCAACCTGTCGCGGGCGGCGCGGGCGGCCGCCGGGATCGGCGCCACGGTCGTGGTCGAGGCGCTCAACTCCCACGAGAACCCGGACTACCCGATCACCTCCTCCGCGGCGGCCTTCGAGGTGATCGAGGCGGTGGGGGAGCCGAACGTCGCGTTCCTCGCCGACCTCTACCACCTCCACCGCATGGGCGAGGACGTGCTGGGACTGATCGGGACGAGCGCCGGCCGATTCGGCCACGTCCAGATCGCCGACGACCCCGGCCGGGGCCAGCCCGGCACGGGCGGCATGCCGTACAGCCAGATCTTCGAGCGGCTGCGCGCCGCGGGCTACCGCGGCCGGGTCGGTCTCGAGTACCGGCCCGTCGGCCCGAGCGCAGGGAGCTTCACGTGGTTGAACGGCGGGCGGCCGCCGGGAGGGGCGGTGAACGGGTGATGACCGCGGAGCGGGTCCGGAGCGGCCTGCCGGGAGACGGGCGAGGGGCGGTGGACGGGCGGTGAACATCGCGTTCGTCGGACTGGGGATCATGGGCGGCCCCATGGCCGCCAACCTGGTCCGGGCCGGGCACACGGTCGTCGGATACGACGTGAGCGACGAGCGGCTGGACGCCCTCGTCGGGGCCGGGGGGAAGGCCGCGGAAAGCGTGGCGGAGGCCGTCGCGCAGGCGGATACCGCGATCACCATGCTGCCCGACTCCCCTCAGGTGGAGGAGGTGGTCTTCGGACCGGACGGCCTGCTGGAGCACGGCAGGCGGGGCCTGCTCCACATCGACATGAGCACCGTGCGGCCGGAGACCGCGCGCAGGGTCGCCCAGGCCGCGGCGGTGAAGGGGATCAGGGCGCTGGACGCCCCGGTGAGCGGCGGCGAGCGCGGTGCGGTCGACGGGACCCTCTCCGTCATGGTGGGCGGCGACCCCGGCGACTTCGAGGACGCCCGGCCGGTCCTCGTCGTGCTGGGCACGACGATCGTGCACGTCGGCCCGGCCGGGGCCGGCCAGACGGTCAAGGCGGCCAACCAGCTCGTCGTGGGAGGGATCTACGGGCTGGTCGCGGAGGCGATCGTGCTGCTGGAGGCCTCCGGGGTCGATCCCGAGGCGGGGCTCGACGTGCTGGCCGGCGGGCTGGCGGGCTCCCGCGTCCTCGACCTCAAACGGCACTCCATGATCAGGAGACGGTTCGCGCCGGGATTCCGGATCGACCTGCACCACAAGGACATGGGCATCGTGATCGCCGCCGCGCGCGAGGCGGGCGTCGCGCTCCCCCTCACCGGCGTGGTCGCCCAGCTGATCGCCGCCGCCAGGGCCCAGGGGTACGGCTCGCTGGACCACTCCGCCCTGCTCAAAGTGGTCGAGAGGATCAACAGGTGAAGCGGATCCCCTGCATGGAGGCGGTGGTCGCCGTCCTGGAGTCCGAAGGGGTCGACACCGTCTTCGGCATCCCCGGCGCCGCCATCCTGCCGCTCTACGCCGCCCTGCGCGGCAGCTCCGTCCGGCACGTCACCGTCCGGCACGAGGAGGGCGGCACCCACGCGGCCGACGGCTGGGCCCGCGTCACCGGAAACGTCGGCGTCTGCATCGGCACGTCGGGACCGGCCGGCACCAACATGATCACCGGGCTCTACACCGCCCTCGCCGACTCGATCCCGATCATCTGCGTCACCGGGCAGGCCCCCCGGGCCAAGCTGCACCAGGAGGCCTTCCAGGCGGTCGACATCGTCGAGATCGCCAGGCCGGTGACCAAGTGGGCCGTCCAGCTGAAGGAGCCCGCGCAGGCGCCCTGGGTCTTCCGGGAGGCGTTCCGCGTCGCCCGGTCGGGGCGGCCGGGGCCGGTCCTCGTCGACCTCCCGATCGACGTGCAGCGCGGCACCTGCCTGTACGACCGGGACCTGGACGCGCCGCTGCCGGTGGAGGCGCCGCGGCCCCTGCCCGGAGCGGTCCGGGCCGCGGTGGACCTGCTCCGGCGGGCGCGCCGCCCGCTGATCCTCGCCGGCGGCGGGGTCGTCATCGCCGACGCCGCCGGCGAGCTCCGCGACCTCGCCGAGCACCTCCAGGTGCCCGTCCAGGTGACCCTGATGGGCAAGGGCGCCTTCCCCGAGGACCACCAGCTCTTCGCGGGCATGGCGGGCGTCCAGACGCAGACCCGCTGGGGCAACGCGGCGTTCCTGGAGAGCGACCTCGTGCTGGCGGTGGGCGCCCGGTTCGGCGACCGCCACACCGGGGACCTGGAGACCTACCGCAGGGGCCGCAGGTTCGTCCACGTCGACATCGAGCCCACCCAGATCGGCCGGGTCTTCGAGCCCGACCTGGGGGTGGTCGGCCACGCCAGGCTCACGCTGGCGGCCATGGCCGCGGAGGCGCGGCGCAGCACCCCGGCACGCGGTCCCGGGCGGTGGCCGAAGCGGGTCGCCGAGCTGCGCCGGACGCTGCTCCGGCGCGACGACTTCGACGACGTTCCGATCAAGCCGCCCCGGGTCTTCCGGGAGATCAACGACTTCTTCGGCCCCGACACGACGTTCGTCACCGCGATCGGGCTCTACCAGATCTGGTCGGGCCAGTTCCAGAAGACCTACCTGCCCCGGCGCTACCTCGTCTGCGGGCAGGCGGGACCGCTGGGCTGGGAGGTCCCCGCCGCGATGGGCGTCAAGTGCGCGCATCCGGAGCGCCGGGTGGTGGCCGTGGCGGGCGACTACTCCTTCCAGTTCCTGATGGAGGAGATCGCCGTGGCCGCGCAGTACCGCATCCCCTTCGTCATCGTGATGATCAACAACGAGTACCTCGGCCTGATCCGCCAGGCCGAGATCCCCTACGACATGAACTACGCGGTGGACCTCCACTACGGCGAGGGCGGCATCGACCACGTGAAGCTCATGGAGGCGTTCGGCTGCCCGGCCCGCCGGGTCGAGCGGCCGGGCGACATCCGCGACGCGCTCGCCTGGGCCTCGGCGGCCTCCGAGCGCGAGCGGCTGCCCGTGCTCGTGGAGGTCATGGTCGAGCGCGAGGCCAACGCGGCCATGGGCCCCTCGCTCGACGCCGTCACCGAGTTCGAGCCGCCGGCCGGCCAGAGGCTCGCGCTCGCCGTCGACTGGTCCGACTGAGCCGGCGGGCCCGTGCCGTGCGCACCGACCGAGGGAGGCGGATCCGCGCCGCCCGCGCTGATTCGAGGAGGTGGATCCTTGACGCTCATGCTGAAACCCGGGACGGCCTGGTCCGACGCCTATGACCGGTGCGTCCGGCAGGCCCCCGAGGCCTTCCACGACGACCGGGTGCTCAACCTCTGGGACGGCAGGTGGCGGCGGGACGGCCGGTCCGGCCCCGCCGTGACGCCGGTCGACGGCACCGCCATCGCCGGGCCGCCCCGGCTCGACCGGAGCACGGCCTTCCGCGCGGTCCGGGCGAGCGCCGACGCGCACCGCAGCTGGCGGCACGTCCCGCTCGCCGAGCGCAGGGCGCGCGTGACGGCGGCGCTGGACGCCCTGCAGGCGCACCGGGACCTGCTGGTCCTGCTGCTGGTGTGGGAGATCGGCAAGCCCTGGAGGACGGCCGCGGCGGACGTCGACCGGTGCGTCGAGGGGGTGCGCTGGTACACCGGGGAGATCGGGCCCATGCTCGCCGGCCGGGCCCCGCTGGAGGGGCCGGTCAGCAACATCGCCAGCTGGAACTACCCGATGAGCGTGCTGATGCACGCCATGCTCGTGCAGGTCCTCGCGGGCAACGCGGTCATCGCCAAGACCCCCACCGACGGCGGGCTGTCGTGCCTGACGCTGGCCTGCGCCCTGGCCGCCCGGGAGGGGCTGCCGATCACGCTGGTCAGCGGGTCGGGGGCCGAGCTCTCCCCGGCCCTGGTGCGCGGGCGCGACCTCGGCTGCGTCTCCTTCGTCGGCGGCCGCGACGCCGGCGGCCAGGTGGCCGCCTCGCTGGCCGGCCTCGGCCACCGGCACGTCCTGGAGCAGGAGGGGCTCAACTGCTGGGGGGTGTGGGAGTACTCCGGCTGGGAGACGCTGGCCGGGCAGATCCGCAGGAGCTTCGACTACGCCAAGCAGCGCTGCACGGCCTACCCGCGGTTCGTGGTGCAGCGCTCGCTGTTCCACGACTTCCTGGCCGCCTACCTGCCCGCCGTCCGGTCGGTGCGGTTCGGACACCCGCTCGCGGTGGAGGCCCCGGACGATCCGCCGCCGGACCTCGACTTCGGCCCGCTGATCTCGGGGGCGAAGGCCAAGGAGCTCACCGACCAGGTCGACGAGGCGATCGCCAAGGGCGGGATCCCGCTGCACCGGGGCTCGGCGGCCGAGGGCCGGTTCCTGCCGGGCCAGGACGCCTCGGCCTACCTGGCGCCCGTCACGATCCTCGCCCCGCCCCCGTCCTCGCCGCTGTTCCACGCCGAGCCGTTCGGCCCGGTCGACACGATCGTGCCGGTCGACACCGAGGCGGAACTGCTGGCCGCGATGAACGCGAGCAACGGCGCGCTGGTCGCCACCGTCTCCTGCGACGAGGAGGAGACGGCCAGGCGGCTGGCCGGGCAGGTGCGGGCGTTCAAGGTGGGAGTGAACGCGCCCCGCTCGCGCGGCGACCGCGACGAGCTGTTCGGCGGCCTCGGCGCGTCCTGGCGGGGCGCGTTCGTCGGCGGGGAGCTGCTGGTGCGGGCCGTGACCCGCGGGCCCGCGGGGGAGCGCCTGCCGGGCAACTTCCCGGACCACACGCTCCTGCCGGGATCGGTGTGAGCCGCCGGGGGGCCGGGCCAAGGCCGTGACGGCGGCCGGGCCGCTCGCGGGGCGGGCCGACCAGTAAGGTCCACCGGTCGGCCGACCGGCGATGCCGTCCGCTGTCCTTCGTCCTGGCCCCGGGCCGAGCCGGAGACGGCCCGCAGCTTCGCGCCGTGCTGGAGCGCATCGCGGTGCGTCTGCCCGCCGGCCGCCCGCGCACCCGCCCGGCCTGCATCTCCGCGGAGCCACCTTGCGGATCCGAAGCCTTCGATCCGCCCGCAGCTCTGAAGTCCGTACGGGACTAACACGATCGGGGGTGGGAGACGTCATTCCGGACGGGGATTTTGATCATCTTTTCGGGTGACGCGGCCGGCCGGGTGCGCAGTCGATGATGGGGACGGCTCGCACGAGTGCGGTGGTGATCCTCGTGCTCCTCCGGCGGCCGGAAGACGTCCCGAGCATGAGGAGTACTTTGATGAAGCGTGCCCTGTTCCCTCTCGGGGGCGCCGCACTTGCCGTCGGCCTGCTGGCGACCTGCCTGGCGGGTACCGCCCAGGCCGCAGACGTCTGGGCGGACGATCCGATGACCGCCGCCGGGGCGGACGCGCTCGCGGTCGTCGATTTCTGGGCCTCCGCCGGCAACGCGGCCCTGGTGCGGGCCGTCCCCGTCGACGGAGAGTGGAATGCTCCGGCGATGACGCCCGGCGGCGACTACACCCCCGACGGCGCGCCCGGCACCGTCGCCGGAGCTCACGAGGTGGGCTACGTGCCCGACACCGGCGGTACGACGCAGACCAGGCTGCCCAGGACCATCGGCAAGGTCTTCTTCCTCGACCATGAGGGCCGGGAGCGCTGGTGCTCGGCCACCTCGGTCCATTCGGCGCACCGCAACGTGGTCTCCACCGCCGCTCACTGCGTCCACAACCCCGCCGCCGGCGGCCAGGTCATGGGCAAGTGGGTCTTCGTACCCGGCTACTACCAGGGCAAGGCCCCGTGGGGGATCTACGTCGGCAAGCAGGCATGGACGCACCGCGACTTCGACACCGTCAAGGACCACGACAGGGACTACGCCTTCGTCAACGTCCACAACGGCGTGCGTCTCACGGGGACGGCCCAGGCCACGCAGGCGGAGTACGACGCGCACACCGGCTCCAAGTGGATCCAGAACGGGCGGTACCACATCGCCGCGGCCCAGGACACGGGCCGGCTCGGTGACGCCGTCGGCGGGCAGGGGCTGGCCTGGAACCAGCAGGACGTCGACAGAACGATCTACGCTTTCGCCTATCCCGCGGGCCCCAACCCGGACGGCAGCAGGCCCTACACCGGCGTAACGCCCAAGTGGTCCTACGGCCGAGTGTCCAGGAACGCCTACACCTCCCCGGCACGAGGGATCCAGGAACACATGACCCTCAAGAGCGGCTTCACGCCGGGCGCGGACGGCGGCCCGTTCCTGGAGCGGTACAGCAACGCCGAGCGTCTCGGTTACGTCAACGGTGTCGTCAGCGTCTTCGCCGACCAGGACAGGAACGGCCGATACGACCTGATCACCTCCGCGTACTTCGACGGTGAGACCGCCGCGGTCTACCAGAAGGCCGCCGAGGTCTCCTCCGGTCCCGTCACCGGCTGACACGTCGGGCCGATGCCCGCGCCGCCGCGCGACGGCCGAGACGGCGCGACACGGCGGAACGGTGCGTCAACCGGATCGAGGAGCGGCGCGGGCCGGCCTTCCGGTTCGGGAAGACCCCGGCATGCTGCCTGGCCGGCCTGCGTCTCCGCGGAGCCGTCTTGCGGATCCGAAGCCTCCGGCCCGCTTGAAGACCGAAAGCCCGCACAGGCCCTAGAAGGCCCCGAAGCGGTCGGCGACCAGCAGGAGGAGGAAGGTGAGCAGCGCGACCCGCAGGATGCGCCCCCCGGCGCCCAGGGACGGCCACGACATGTAGGCCAGCCAGCCGACGAACCCGGCCACCACGAGCGCCGCCAGGCCGCCCCAGAAGGACGGCACCGCGAAGCCGGCCAGCAGCAGGACCACCAGGATCACCGGGACGATCCAGCGCGGGAGCCGGAACATGAAGACCATGGGCGCCGCGCTGAGCCGCTCGACCCGCCGCCGAAGGCCGGTGGCGCCCGGCGTGAAGAACCGCTCGCCCGGCGGGAGCGGGCGCCCGGCGGACGCGCGGCCCGGTCCCCGGCCGCGGGCGGGCGCCGTACGGCCCGGCGCGGGACTCTGGGCGAGGGGGTGCGCGGGCCGTCCGGGGCGGTCGGCTGCGCTGCTCTTGTCGGCCACGGCCTGAGCCTAACGCCGGGACGCCCGGCACGGCACGGTCTGCGCGAGAGCCGCGGGCGGGCCGTACGCCGCTTGTGCCGTGACGGGGGCCGTACGTAAACTCGGCGGTGGCGAGCTCCGGCGCCGAACCTCCTCGATCGGGCACCCACGCTGCCCGTGGTCCACGGAGGCAAAGGGGACATGCGTGCCTCCGGAAGACTGCGGGTCCCGTGTGCCGGCCGATGACGCGGCGGGCCGACCGGCAGGCGTGGGCTGGAGGTCGGCCGGGTGCCGCGAGCGGAGCCACCATGACCAGCAAGAAGCAGCTCAAGGCCCGGATCCGGGCACGGATGGCCAAGACGGGCGAGAGCTACACCGCCGCCCGCCGCCACCTCGTCGGCGGGCCCGAGAGGCCGGCCGACGGTTCCTGGGCCTTCCACGGCGGGCGCGAGCCGGGCAGCGCGGCCATCGCGAACGTGCTCGCCAACCGGGGCGTCGCGGTCGGCGAGCCGATGGTCTTCCTCGCCGGGGGCGGACTCGGCGCCGGGTACATCCTGTGGGAGTTCAAGCACGACGACAGCCGCCACGTCACGCTCGGCTTCCGCAACCAGTGGCAGTACCACGACCGCTGGATGGCCAAGACCCTCGACCGGCTCGGCGTTCCCTTCACCGCGCACACCACCTCGGGGGCCAGGGGCGCGGCGAAGCTGCTGGCCGGGGAACTGGACGCCGGACGGCCCTGCATCGTGCTGCCCGACCGCTACCGCGTCGGCTACTGGGGCTTCCCGGCGAGCATGGACGGGTACGGCGGGCACCCGGTCGTCGCCTACCGGCGCGACGAGACCGGCGTGCTCGTCGACGACCGGGGCGCGGCGCCGATCCGGGTGCCGCACGAGCGCATGGACGCGGCGCGGGCGCGCGTGTCGTCCTACAAGAACGTCACGCACGTCCTGGAGCCCGCGGAGATCGGCCCCGAGCGGCTGGCCTCGGCCGCGCTGGAGGGGCTGCGGGACGCCGCCGAGCACCTGGGATCGCCCTCCGACTCGTTCTCGCTGCCCGCCTGGCGCAAGTGGTCGCGGCTGCTGGTCGACACCCGCAACGCCAAGGCCTGGCCGAAGGTGTTCGCCGACGGGCGGGGCCTGTCGGGGGCGCTGCTGTCGCTGTGGGAGGGCGCCGAGCCGGTCGGCATGGACGGCGGAAACCTCCGCGACCTGTTCGCCGACGGCCTGGCGGAGGCCGCGGGGCTGCTGGACCTGCCCCTGGACGGCCTGGCCGCCGAGTTCCGGCGGATCCACGGACTCTGGCACGGGCTGGCCGAGGCGGCGTTCCCGCAGGACGTCCCGGAGTTCGCCCGGATGCGCGAGCTCACCGCCGCGATCCGCGAGTCCCTGCTCTCGGAGGGCGCGCCGGGCGAGGAGGGCGCGGAGCTGTGGGCGCTGCGGGCGGAGGTGGACAGGACGCCGCCGGTCAAGGACGTCGAGGCGCTCTTCGCCGAGCTGAGCGGGCGCCTCGCCGAGATCCACCGGGCCGAGACGGAGGCGATCGGGACTCTGCGGGACCTGGTCTCCTGAGGCTCTGGCATGCTGGGCGGATGCTCGCTCTCATCCGTTACTCGGTGCCGCCGGGGCAGGCCGAGGAGTTCCTGGCCCAGGCGCACGACATCGTCGACACGCTGGCCGCGCAGCCGGGGTATGTGCGCGGCCGCGTGTCGCGGTCGGTGGACGAGCCGGAGCTGTGGGCGCTGGTCAGCGAGTGGGAGGGGGCCGGGTTCTACCGGCGGGCCCTCGGCGCCGCGCGGATGGCGATGTATCCGCTGATGACGCTGATGATCAACGAGCCCAGCGCGTTCGAGGACGTCGGACGGGCCTGACCCGGCCGGAGGCGGGGCGGGCGGGATGGCCAATGCGCACGACCGGCCCTCCCGCCTCCCCTAAGCTGGTCCCGACCAATTCCTCGCCGACCTCCAGCCGGATGGAGATCTTCCCTTATGTCACGCCGTACGGACATCATGGACACCATCGTCAGCCTCGCCAAGCGACGTGGGCTCGTCTATCCCTCCAGTGAGATCTACGGAGGCCTGCGCGCGTCGTGGGACTACGGGCCGCTGGGCGTCGAGCTGAAGAACAACGTCAAGCGCGAGTGGTGGAAGTCCATGGTCCAGGGGCGCGAGGACGTCGTCGGCCTCGACTCCTGCGTCATCCTCGCCCGCGAGGTGTGGCAGGCCAGCGGCCACGTGGAGACCTTCACCGACCCTCTCACCGAGTGCCAGTCGTGCCACAAGCGCTACCGGGCCGACCACCTGGAGGAGGCCTACGCCGACAAGCACGGCAAGGAGCCCGCGGGGGGCCTGGCCGACATCACCTGCCCCAACTGCGGCACCAAGGGCGCCTTCACGGAGCCCAAGCAGTTCAGCGGCCTGCTGAAGACCTACCTCGGCGCGGTCGAGGACGAGTCCGGCCTGGCCTACCTGCGCCCGGAGACCGCGCAGGGCATCTTCATCAACTACCTCAACGTGCAGCAGTCGGCGCGTAAGAAGATCCCGTTCGGCATCGGCCAGATCGGCAAGTCGTTCCGGAACGAGATCACCCCGGGCAACTTCATCTTCCGCACCCGCGAGTTCGAGCAGATGGAGATGGAGTTCTTCGTCAAGCCGGGCAGCGACGAGGAGTGGCACCAGTACTGGATCGACGAGCGCATGCGCTGGTACGTCGACCTGGGCGTCACCCCGGACAACCTCCGGCTCTACGAGCACCCGAAGGAGAAGCTCTCCCACTACTCGACGCGCACCGTCGACATCGAGTACCGCTTCAACTTCGCCGGCAGCGAGTGGGGCGAGCTGGAGGGCATCGCCAACCGCACCGACTACGACCTGTCCACCCACTCCAAGGTCTCCGGCACCGACCTGAGCTTCTTCGAGCAGGACACCGGCGAGCGCTACGTCCCCTACGTGATCGAGCCCGCGGCGGGCGTGGACCGTACCGCCCTGATGTTCATGATCGACGCCTACAACGAGGACGAGGCGCCCAACGCCAAGGGCGTCATGGAGAAGCGCACGGTCATGCGCCTCGACCACCGCCTCGCGCCGGTCAAGGCCGCGGTGCTCCCGCTCTCGCGCAACGCCGACCTGTCGCCCAAGGCCAAGGACCTGGCCGCGCGGCTGCGCAGGCGCTGGAACGTCGAGTTCGACGACGCGGGCGCGATCGGGCGCCGCTACCGCCGCCAGGACGAGATCGGCACGCCGTTCTGCATCACCGTCGACTTCGACACCCTCGACGACCAGGCGGTGACCATCCGCGAGCGCGACTCCATGGCGCAGGAGCGGGTGGCCCTCGACCAGGTCGAGTCCTACCTCCGCCGGCACCTCAACGACTGAGGCGCGCGGCCCGGGCCCGCCGAGGGCGGTCCGGGCCGGTCGTGAACGCAAGGGACGGCCGGTGACCCCGGGAAGGGGTCACCGGCCGTCGTGTTTTCCCGGGAGGGGCCGTCCGCGGGAGAGGGGCCGTCCCCCCTCGATCCGGGTGCGGCCTCCCGGCGGGGCGGGAGGCGCCGTACGGCCGCGCCGCCCGCGGGCTGAACCTCCGGTGAACGTGGTTGAATGCTGAGACAATTGGTGTAAACCAATTGGTTTATACCAATTCTTGGGGTGACCGATATCACCATTGATTTGACGCCGATTTGGATTGGATTAGACCGCGAAGATGGGTTTGACCTGCGTAAACAGGTCACCGTCTGATGGGTGACGTTTCGTCTGCTTTTTCATCGGTAGAGTCCGCAGGGAGGCGGAAGCGCACGTCATTTGAAGCCGTAGAAGGAGCAGCCGTGCCCAAGTACGTTTACGACTTCACCGAGGGCAACAAGGATCTCAAGGATCTGCTCGGCGGTAAGGGGGCCAACCTGGCCGAGATGACCAATCTCGGGCTGCCCGTCCCTCCCGGCTTCACCATCACCACCGAGGCGTGCCGCAGCTTCCTGTCCGACGGCGCGCTCCCGGCCGGCCTGGAGGAGGAGATCGGCTCCCACCTGGCCGCGCTGGAGGGGAAGATGGGCCGCCGCCTCGGCCAGGCCGACGACCCCCTGCTGGTGAGCGTGCGCTCCGGGGCCAAGTTCTCCATGCCGGGCATGATGGAGACCGTCCTCAACATCGGGCTCAACGACGAGTCGGTGCACGGCCTGGCCAAGCAGGCGGGCGGCAACGAGCGCTTCGCCTGGGACTCCTACCGCCGGCTCATCCAGATGTTCGGCAAGACCGTCCAGGGCATCGACGGAGAGCTGTTCGACGAGGCCTTCGAGAAGCTGAAGAACGGCCGCGGAGACCTGGACCTGGACGCCGCCGAACTGCGCGGCCTCGTCGAGACCTTCAAGGGCATCGTGCGCGCCGAGACCGGGGCGGACTTCCCCGCCGACCCGCGCGAGCAGCTGCGCATGGCCATCACGGCCGTCTTCGAGTCCTGGAACGCCCCGCGTGCGATCCTCTACCGCCGCCAGGAGCGCATCCCCGCCGACCTGGGCACCGCCGTCAACGTCTGCACGATGGTCTTCGGCAACTGCGGCATGGACTCCGGCACCGGCGTGGCCTTCACCCGCGATCCCGGCAGCGGCCACCAGGGCGTCTACGGCGACTACCTGCAGAACGCCCAGGGCGAGGACGTGGTCGCGGGCATCCGCAACACCATCCCGCTGCAGGACCTGGAGCGGATCGACAAGAACTCCTACGACGAGCTCATGCAGATCATGGAGAAGCTGGAGAACCACTACCGGGACCTGTGCGACATCGAGTTCACCATCGAGGACGGAAAGCTCTGGATGCTCCAGACGCGGGTGGGCAAGCGGACCGCGGGCGCCGCGTTCCGCATCGCCGTGCAGCTCGTGGACCAGGGCCTGATCGACCTCGACGAGGCGGTCAGGCGGGTCACCGGCGACCAGCTCGCCCGGCTCATGTTCCCCCGCTTCGCGCGGGACGAGGGCAGGAAGCCCGTCACCAAGGGCATGAACGCCTCCCCGGGGGCGGCCGTGGGCAAGGCCGTGTTCTCCTCCGAGCGGGCCGTGGAGCTCGCCGCCCGGGGTGAGGACGTCATCCTGGTCCGCCGGGAGACCAACCCCGACGACCTCGCCGGCATGATCGCCGCCCGCGGCGTGCTCACCTCGCGCGGCGGCAAGACCTCGCACGCCGCCGTGGTCGCCCGGGGCATGGGCAAGACCTGCGTCTGCGGCGCCGAGGAACTCGAGGTCTCCACCGCCGAGCGCCGCTTCACCGCCCCCGGCGGCGTCGTGGTCGCCGAGGGCGACGTCATCTCCATCGACGGCTCCACCGGGGAGGTCTTCCTGGGCGAGGTCCCGGTGGTCGCCTCCCCCGTCGTGGAGTACTTCGAGGGCTCCCGCACCGACGGCGACGAGCTCGTCGAGGCCGTGCACCGCCTCATGACCCACGCCGACGCCGCACGCCGCCTGGACGTGCGGGCCAACGCCGACAACGCCGAGGACGCCGCCCGCGCCCGCCGGTTCGGCGCCCAGGGCATCGGCCTGTGCCGTACCGAGCACATGTTCCTCGGAGACCGGCGGCAGCTGGTCGAGGACCTGGTCCTGGCCGGCACCGACGACGAGCGCGAGCGGGCGCTGGCCGCGCTGGAGCCGCTGCAGAAGGCCGACTTCACCGAGATCTTCCAGGCGATGGACGGCCTGCCCGTCACCATCCGCCTGATCGACCCGCCGCTCCACGAGTTCCTGCCCGACCTCACCGAGCTGTCGGTGAAGGTCGCCCTCGCCGGGGAGCGGGCGAGCGAGAAGGACCGCGCGCTGCTGGCCGCGGTCAAGCGCCTGCACGAGCAGAACCCGATGCTGGGCCTGCGCGGCGTACGGCTCGGCCTGGTCATCCCCGGCCTGTTCGCCATGCAGGTGCGGGCGATCGCCGAGGCCGCCGGGGAGGTGCCCGGCGCCCGCGCCGAGATCATGATCCCGCTGGTCGGCGCGGTCCAGGAGCTGGAGCACGTCAAGGAGGAGGCCGCCGGGATCCTGGCCGAGGCCGGGGTCGAGGCGCTGGTCGGCACCATGATCGAGGTGCCGCGCGCCGCGCTGACCGCCGGGCAGATCGCCGAGGCCGCCGAGTTCTTCTCCTTCGGCACCAACGACCTCACCCAGATGACGTGGGGCTTCTCCCGCGACGACGTCGAGGCGGCGTTCTTCTCCCGCTACCTGGACCTGGGCGTGTTCGGCGTCTCCCCGTTCGAGACGCTGGACCGCGACGGCGTGGGCAGGCTGGTACGGCTCGCCGCCGAGGAGGGCCGCAGGACCCGTCCCGGCCTCAAGCTCGGCATCTGCGGCGAGCACGGCGGCGACCCGGACTCCATCCACTTCTGCCACGAGGCGGGCCTGGACTACGTCTCCTGCTCGCCGTTCCGCATCCCGGTCGCCCGGCTGGAGGCCGGCCGGGCGGCCCTGGCCGGCGGCGGCTCCGACACGCGCTGACCCGGCTCCCGTACGGCCCGCGCCCCGTCCGGCCGGGTGCGGACCGTCCGGCGTCCGGCGTGCGGGCCGTGCGGAACGCCGCGAGTGTTTACCCGGCGTTCCGCATGGACCGGCCCTATCGTGGATAAAATCACTGCACTTATGTACGGCTACGACGAGCACGACCAGGCCAGATGGGTACCGGAACCGCCCGGCAACCCGGAGCGAGGCCCGTTCGAGCGCGATCGGGCCCGCGTGCTGCACAGCGCCGGGCTGCGGCGGCTGGCCGCCAAGACGCAGGTGGTCGGGCCGGGGGAGACGCTCGGCAGCGGGCAGCAGGTCCCGCGCACCCGGCTGACCCACTCGCTGGAGTGCGCGCAGATCGGCCGGGAGATGGGCCAGGCGCTGGGCCGCGACCCCGACCTGATGGAGACCGCGTGCCTGGCCCACGATCTGGGGCACCCGCCGTTCGGGCACAACGGCGAGACCGCGCTCAACGAGATCGCGGCCGGGTGCGGCGGGTTCGAGGGCAACGCGCAGAGCCTGCGCCTGCTGACCCGGCTGGAGGCCAAGGTCCTCACCGAGGACGGCCGCAGCGCCGGGCTGAACCTCACCCGGGCCTGCCTGGACGCCGCGGTCAAGTACCCCTGGACGGCCGCCACCGCCCCGAAGTACTGCGCGTACCCGGACGACCTGCCGATCTTCGCCTGGATCAGGCAGGGCGCCCCCGACGAGCGCGTCAGCTTCGAGGCGCAGATCATGGACTGGGCCGACGACGTCGCCTACTCCGTGCACGACCTGGAGGACGCCCTCCACTCCGGGGCGGTCCTCCTCGCGGCGCTGCGCGACCCCGCCGAGCGCCGCGACGTGTGCGCGACCACCCGGGTGTGGTACGCCCCGGACGCCGACCCCGGCGCGCTGGAGGAGGCCTTCGCCCGCCTCGTCGCCCAGCCCTTCTGGCCGCACGACTTCGACGGCTCCATGGCAGGCCTCGCCGCGCTGAAGCACCTCACCAGCGTGCTCATCGGCCGCTTCTGCCGGGCCGCCGAGGCCGCCACCAGGGAGCTGTACGGCCCCGCCTGCGGACGCTACGGAGCCGACCTGGTGGTGCCGGAGCAGACCCGTCTGGAGTGCGCGGTGCTCAAGGGCGTCACCGCCCACTACGTGATAACGGAGAAGGACCACAGCGCCAACCGGGCCCGGCAGCGCGAGCTCATCCACGACCTGGCCCACATGATCATGCTGGGTGCCCCCGGCACGCTGGAGCCCGCCCTCCGCCCGGCCTTCACCAGGGCGGACGGCGACGCCGGGCGGCTGCGCGTGGTGGTCGACCAGATCGCCTCGCTGACCGACACCTCGGCGGTGGCCTGGCGCGACCGGCTCACCGGCCGCTGACGCCCGCCCGGCCGGGGCGGGGTCAGCCTCCGGCGGGGGCGGCGCTGCCGATGACGATCGGGTTCTCCGGCGGCTCGGGCCTCTCGGTGGGCTTGGGCATGGACTTGGGCTTGCACAGGACCGTGCACCGGGGGGCCGGCCCGGTGCGTGCCATGACGGCCCGCACCTCGTCCGCGGGGGACAGCGTGCGGTTGCCGTTCAGCCAGGCGTTCAGGTAGTCCCACGGCTCGACCATGCCGCGCCGTACCCACCAGAGGGAGGGCTCGGTCTTCCAGGAGATCGCGAAGTAGAGGTTGCTGGCGGTGTCGCGGGCGTTGCCCGAGTTGCCGAGCAGGCCGAGCGTCTGGCCGGCGCCGACCCGCACGCCCGGCCTGATCCCCGGGGCGACGGAGTCGAGGTGGCCGCCGAGGTAGCGCACGCCGTCGTCCCCGACGACCGTGACGAACCGGCCCTCGCGGTCCTGGCCGCGGTCGGTGGAGGGCCGCCACCGGTTGGCGGTGTTGACCTCGTGGACCACGCCGCTCACCGGTGAGACGAACGCGCACCCCTTGCCCGCCCAGATCGTGGTCTTGGGCAGCACCAGCAGCCTGCTCTGGTAGGAGACCGCGCAGCCCTTCACCGGGAAGGCGTAGGTGAACTCGGAGAGCTTGGGCGGCGGCACGGGCACCGGGGCGTCGCCCTCGGGGACGTCCACCGACGGCCGGGGAGTGGGCGTCGGAGCCGGGATCGTCGCGGTCACCGGCCCCTGCGCCGCGACCGGCTCCGTGGTGGGCGCCGCCGTGCTGATGCCGGCGACCCCGCCGGACGACGCGCAGGCTCCCGTGACGAGAAGGACGCCGGTGACGGCGGCCAACCGTGCTATATGCCCCGATCGCATGATGTCCACCCGCATAAGGTACCGAGAATCCGCCTTTACCTTTGTAACGAACCTCGTCGCCGCCCACGACCGGTTCGGCGAACTCCGGCGATCCGGGCATGGACGCCCTCCGTACGGCCGGCCCCCGAGCGGGCCGTCCGGGGGACCGGGTCGCCGGGGGCAGGGTTGTCGGGGCGCCGGACTAGACTCACGGCGTGGCAGGCCGGATCAGTGACGAGGACATCGCGCTCGTGCGGGAGCGCTCGCCGATCGCCGACATCGTGGGCGAGCACATCCAGCTCCGCAACGCCGGGGGCGGCAACCTGAAGGGGCTGTGCCCCTTCCACGAGGAGAAGAGCCCGTCCTTCAACGTCACCCCCGCCCGGGGCTACTGGTACTGCTTCGGCTGCACCGAGGGCGGCGACGTCATCACCTTCGTGCGCCGGCTGGAGCACCTGTCGTTCGGCGAGGCCGTGGAGCGGCTGGCGGGCCGGGCCGGGATCCAGCTCCGCTACGAGCAGGGCGGCTACGTCCCCGGCCGCGAGCAGGGCGAGCGGAGCAGGCTGATCGAGGCGCACCGGGCCGCCGCGGAGTTCTACGCCGCGAAGCTGGCCGCCCCGGAGGCCGCGCCCGGGCGGCGGTTCCTGTCGGAGCGCGGCTTCGAGCGGGTCGACGCCGAGCGGTTCGGGGTGGGCTACGCGCCCGCCGAGTGGGAGGCGCTCACCCGGCACCTCATGGGCCGCGGCTTCACCGCCGCCGAGCTGGTCAAGGGAGGGCTGGCCAAGGAGGGCCGCCGGGGGCCGATCGACCGCTTCCGGGGGCGGCTGGTCTGGCCGATCCGCGACATCACCGGCGACGTGATCGGGTTCGGCGCGCGCAAGCTGAACGAGGCCGAGGACGGCCCGAAATACCTCAACACGCCCGAGAGCCCGCTCTACAAGAAGAGCGAGGTCCTGTACGGCGTCGACCTGGCCAAGCGGGAGATCTCCAAACGCTCCCAGGCCGTGATCGTCGAGGGCTACACCGACGTGATGGCCTGCCACCTGGCGGGCGTGCCCACGGCGGTGGCCACCTGCGGCACCGCGTTCGGCGCCGAGCACATCAAGGTGCTGCGCAGGCTCCTGCTCGACCAGGCCGGCTCCCAGGGCGAGGTGGTCTTCACCTTCGACGGCGACGCGGCCGGGCAGAAGGCGGCGCTGCGCGCCTTCGCCGACGAGCAGAAGTTCGTCACCCAGACCTACGTGGCGGTGCAGCCGGCCGGGCTCGACCCGTGCGACCTGCGGGTCAGGCACGGCGACGCGGCCGTGCGCGACCTGGTCGCGAGCAGGGAGCCGCTGTTCGCGTTCGCGATCCGCAGTGTGATCTCCCGCTACGACGTGAGCACCAACGAGGGCCGGCTCTCGGCGCTGGACGCCGCGGCGCCGATCGTGGCCGGGATCAAGGACCGCGCGCTGCGCCAGCTCTACGGGGTGGACCTGGACCGCTGGCTCGGCTTCAACAACGAGCGGTTCGTCATGGACAGGATCGCGGAGATCTCCGCCACCGCCCAGCCCCGGCAGGGCAAGCCCGCCCCCCGGCGGGTCGCCGAGCTCACCGATCCCGGCGTGCGGACCGAGGCCGAGGTGCTGAAGCTGGCCGTGCAGCGACCGGCGCTGCTCGGGTCCCGGTTCGACGCGATCGGTCCGGAGGCGTTCACGCTGCCCGAGCACGTCGCGCTCTACAAGCTGGTCGCGGAGGCCGGGGGCGCGGGCGCGGGGGGCGAGGGCGGCCGTGCGTGGGTGGACCGCCTGCTCTCCGTCGCGGGCGAGGGGCTGCGCGGGATGGTCACCCGGCTGGCGGTGGAGGAGCTGCGGGTGGACCCGGCGACCGAGGAGCGGTACGCCGCGGACCTGCTCGCCGCCCTGGAGACGATCTCGGTCTCCCGGGCCATCGACCAGATGAGGTCGAGGCTGGAGCGGACCGACCCGGCGGGCGGACCGGAGGAGTACCGCCGCCTGTTCGCGGAGCTGAACGAACTCGAACGGCGCCGGCGCGTGCTGAAGGAGCGCGCGGCCGGAAGCTGATCACGCAATCGGGTTTAATTTCCTGAATCACATTCGGCCAAACATTGATGAGGTCTCGATTCGATAATGATCGGGGCCTTACCTTCGGTGACAAAAATAGGTCTGCCCTTTTGGGTGACGAATACAGCAGACTGTGTCCCGTGGGTGCATCGGTGCTGCCAAGTGGGCCGCCTGCGGTAGACCAGGTGGCCGACCTCGTCGCGAAGGGAAGGGAGCGCGGAAGCGTCACCGTCGATGACGTGGCCGCCGCTCTCGACAAGTCCGAGCTGCCGTCCGACGCGCTGGAGCGTGTCGTCCGCATGCTCGCCGAGAACGGAGTGGAGGTCCTCGAGCCCCAGGGCGACGAGGAGCCCTCCAAATCCGATGAGGAGGATGCCGGAAAACGGGCGCCGACCAGTGACCTGGTCCGCATCTACCTGCGGGAGATCGGCAGGGTGCCCCTGCTGACGGCCGAGGAGGAGGTGGAGCTCGCCAAGTCCATCGAGGCCGGGCTGTTCGCCGAGGACAAGCTGACCAGCGTCGTCTCGCGGCTGGCGTTCCCCGAGTTCAAGGAGCTCGTCTGGCAGGGGACACGGGCCAAGCAGCGGCTGATCGAGGCCAACCTCCGGCTGGTCGTCTCGATCGCCAAACGTTATGTCGGGCGCGGGATGCTGTTCCTGGATCTGATCCAGGAGGGCAACCTCGGGCTCATCCGGGCGGTCGAGAAATTCGACTACACCAAGGGGTACAAGTTCTCCACTTATGCCACGTGGTGGATTCGCCAGGCGATCACCCGGGCCATCGCCGATCAGGCGCGCACCATTCGCATTCCGGTGCACATGGTGGAGACGATCAATAAACTCGTCCGGGTCCAGCGCCAGCTCCACCAGGACCTCGGCCGCGAGCCGACGCCCGAGGAGATCGCGCTGGAGATGGACCTGCCGATCGACCGGGTGATCGAGATCCAGCGCATCGCGCAGGAGCCCGTCTCCCTGCAGTCGCCGATCGGCGAGGAGGACTCCGACCTCGGTGACTTCATCGAGGACGCCGACGCGGTCGTGCCGATGGAGGCCGCGGCCTTCATCATGCTGCAGGACCAGCTCGACGAGATCCTCGCGACGCTGTCGGAGCGGGAGCAGCGCATCATCCAGCTCCGCTTCGGTCTGGCCGACGGCCACCCCCGGACGCTGGAAGAGGTCGGCCGGGAGTTCGGCGTGACGCGCGAGCGCATCCGCCAGATCGAGTCCAAGACGCTGGCGAAGCTGCGCCACCCGACCCGGGCGCAGATGCTCCGCGACTACCTCGACTGAGTCCGGCCCGGAGCCGGTGGCCCGGACCTCCCGGGCCACCGGCCCGGACGGGCCGGGATGCGGCTCAGCCGTTCTCCTTCGCGATCGCCTCGCGGACGGCCGGGGCGATCTCCCCGGCCCAGCGGCCGAGAGCGGCGAGGTCCGGGGTGCCGTGATCGGCCGCGAAGAGCGTGAAGCCCGACGCGCCGTGATCGAGTACGGCCCCGGTCAGTTCCTCGACCCACTGGCCGGCGGAGCCGCCGATCCAGCGGCCGTCGCGGTCACGCGTGGCGGGCAGCGGCCGGTCGGTGATGCGCCCGGGGAGGTTGAAGACCGTGCGGATCTCATGCGGGTCGCGGCCTGCGGCCGCCGCCGCCTCGTCGATGACCGGCCGGGACGTCCGGTACCGCTGGCTGAGCCAGTCCGCCGCGTGGCCGGGGATCCAGCCGTCGGCCACCCGGCCGGTGGCGGCCAGGGACTTCGGGCCGACCGATCCGGTCCACACGGGAGGCGCGGCCACCGGAGCCGGTTCGATCCGGTCCACCCGGTAGTGGCGGCCCCGGTGGGTGACCGGCGGGCCGCCGCCCGACAGCGACTTGACCAGGACGATCGCCTCCTCGAAGGCGTCCACGGCATCGCCCGGCGACAGCCGAGGCACTCCCATGTCGGCGATCCGGTCCCACAGCCCGCCCGCACCCATGCCGAGCACGACGCGGCCGCCCGACAGCGCCGCCAGTGACGTCACCGTCCGCGCCAGCATGGGAGCGGGCCGGGTCGGCAGGTTGGTGACGTTCGCGAAGCCGGCGATGCGCTCCGTGCGGCCGAGGACGAACCCGAGGGCGGCGTAGGCGTCCAGGCGCCCGCCGATGTAGGGGTGGTCCGACAGGGAGAAGACGTCGAGCCCGTCGCGGTCGGCCTGCCGGACCATGCGCAGCAGCTCCGGCACCTCGTCGATGCCGCTGTGCGCGCCGAAGCCGAAGAGGACTTCCGACACAGACAATGTGGTCCCAACCTTTCAAGGCGGCGCCGGATTTCCCGGTGAAACGGAAAAGGGTTGTAGTTCGTGCCACGAACCATAATGGTTCGTGGCACGAACTACAACCCCCGTCCCCGGGTGTGGTGGCGCGCCCTCAGCGCTCGCGGTCGCCGGCGGCCCCTCCGCCGGGCTCCATGAAGACCGCGGGGACCTTGTTGTCCAGCACGACGCGGCCGAGCAGGGCGGCGAGCCCGTCGCGTTCGGCGGCGGCGAGCCCCCCTGTCAGCTCCTCGATCCGCCGGCAGGTCCCGGTGTAGAACTCCTCCGCGATCCTGCCTCCCCGCAGGGTGAGCGCGACCCGCACCGCACGCGTGTCCTGCGGGTCCGCTCTGCGCTCGACCAGGCCGTTGCGCTCCGTGCGGTCCACCAGGCCGGTGAGGCTCGACTTGGCCAGCCCCAGCGTCGCGCCCAGCTCGCCCATGCCGTACGGCTGCGCCATGAGCACGCACAGCAGCTGACCCTGCTGCGGGGTGAGGTCGTACTCGCGGGCGGACTCGGCGTACACGGCGTTCACCAGGAACGCGGACCGCACCAGCGCGGCCACGACCCCGACCGAGCCGTCATCATTCTTGGCCACCCGGCCAGACTAACATTCAGGAGCCCTGAAGTTCGTGGGACGAACTATCCGGGTCCGCGCACGGGGGCCGCAGGGAGGCGGCTATGCGGGCGCCCGGCGGCTGTGACCGCGGATGCGGGGCGGTCGTGGCCTTCGGCCTCCGCGGCCGCCTGTATCACGGGTTGTTCAGGGTCAGCGTTATCCTGGCGGAGTCGTCGCTCTGGCCTTCGTCCTCGTTCCACACATTGATCGTTCTGGAATTGGTCGAGCCCGGAGGGACCGAGTACCGGAAGGGCCGTTGCCCGTCCATGTCGGTGGTGTCCTCGCTCGTTCCTTCGTAGAGGTAGGCCCTGCCGGCCACGCTCAGATGACCGAGGGCGTTGCGCAGGATTTCGTAGTGGATTTCCGCCCTGATCTCTCCTCCGCATTTTCCGAAGTACCAGTAGTACGAGGCGGCGCCGGTGGTTCCCGTGTTGGTGATCGGGATGAGGTGGTTGCAGATCTGGTTCGAGCCGAAGGTCTCGTAGTCGCTGATGCGCATGTTGACGGTGCCGGTCACCGTCCAGGGTTGGCGGGCGGACGGGTGGGCGACCGCCCCCGGCAGGGCGACCGCCACGGCGATCGCGGAGGGAACGGCGAGCGCGTGCCGGAGCCTGGAGAGGCGCGGGCCGCGTCGCGGGGTCTTCGCTTCCATGGGAGTGCCTCCCATCGGATCGGGTTCGTCTCCGCCACCACAGGGGGCGGGCGAACATCGGCAGGCGGATGCTTCTGGTGTCTCCGCCGGGGTCTCGACCGCGAAGGACGGATCCACCGCATCGGCCCTTCGCCGTGGATGAGTGGATTACGGGTTGTTCAGGGTCAGCGTCAGCCTGACGAAGTCGGCCGGCTGGTCTTCGTCGGTGTTCCACACTTCCATCAGCTTGGAGTGAGTGGAACGCGGAGGCACCTTGAATCGGAAGGACTGTTCTCCGTCCAGGTCGGCGGTGTTCTCGCTCGCGCCTTCGTAGAGGTAGGTATTTCCCTTTACGTTGAGAAAACCGCCGGAGTCGCGGCTGATGCTGTAATGGATTTCCGCCCTGATCTCTCCTCCGCATTTTCCGAAGTACCAGTAGGCCGAGGTCGCTCCGGTGGTTCCCGTGTTGGTGATCGGGATGCGGTGGTTGCAGATCTGGTTCGAGCCGAACGTCTCGTAGTCGCTGATGTGCATGTCGACGGTGCCGGTCACCGTCCAGGGCTGCAGGGCGGACGGGTGGGCGACCGCCCCCGGCAGGGCGACCGCCACGGCGATCGCGGAGGGGACGGCGAGCGCGTGCCGGAGCCTGAAGGAGCGGGGGCCGCGTCGCGGGGTCTTCGCTTCCATGGGAGTGCCTCCCATCGGATCGGGTTCGTCTCCGCCACCACAGGGGGCGGGCGAACATCAGTAGGCGGATGCCGATACGGCATGAAATGCCAAATTTGTCGGATAAAGAATTATCTCCCCCCGGGGCGGCTGCAGTGAGCTTTCTTCATCCTGGACCCGCAGATCGGATGCCGGGCCTCACGCATCCGGCGGCGCGCGCTGAACGTTGAATTTTTCGGCCACCCTCTACGGGTTGTTCAGGGTCAGCGTTATTCTGGCGTAGTCGGCGGGCTGGTCTTCGTCGGTGTTCTGTACGCTGATCACTTCGGAGCCGGTCTTGCCTGATTCGACCGCGAGCTGGAATCCCCGGGTGCCGTCCAGGTCGGTGGTGTTCTCGCTGTCGCCTTCATAGAGATAGGCCGTTCCGCGTACGTTCACCCTGCCGGTGCCGAAGTGGTTTCGGCTGATATTGTAATGGATTTCCGCCCTGATCTCTCCTCCGCATTTTCCGAAGTACCAGTAATTCGAGGTCGTTCCGGTGGTGCCCGAGTTGGTGATCGGGATGAGGTGGTTGCAGATCTCGTTCGAGCCGAAGGTCTCGTAGTCGCTGATGCGCATGTTGACGGTGCCGGTCACCGTCCAGGGTTGGCGGGCGGACGGGTGGGCGACCGCCCCCGGCAGGGCGACCGCCACGGCGATCGCGGAGGGAACGGCGAGCGCGTGCCGGAGCCTGAAGGAGCGGGGGCCGCGTCGCGGGGTCTTCGCTTCCATGGGAGTGCCTCCCATCGGATCGGGTTCGTCTCCGCCACCACAGGGGGCGGGCGAACATCGGCAGGCGGATGCTTCTGGTGTCTCCGCCGGGGTCTCGACCGCGAAGGACGGATCCACCGCATCGGCCCTATGTCGTAGATGAGTGGATTACGGGTTGTTCAGGGCCAGCGTCACCCTTGCGAAGTCGGCGGGCTGGCCTTCCGCATAGTTCGCCACGTGGATCCTCGTGGAACCACTTGAGCGCGGAGGGACCGGAAGGTTGAAGTGCTCGGTGCCGTCCAGGTCGGTGGTGTTCTCGCTGGCGCCTTCGTAGAAGTAGACGTCGCCGTTCGCGGAGAGCTTGCCGGATTGATCCCGGCTGATCCGGTAGTGTATTTCAACCCGGATCTCTCCTCCGCATTTTCCGAAGTACCAGTAATTCGAGGTCGTTCCGGTGGTGCCCGTGTTGGTGATCGGGATGCGGTGGTTGCAGGTCTCGTTCGAGCCGAACGTCTCGTAGTCGCTGATGTGCATGTCGACGGTGCCGGTCACGGTCCAGGGCTGCAGGGCGGACGGGTGGGCGGCCGCTCCCGGGACGGCGACCGCCATGGCGATCGCGGAGGGGACGGCGAGCGCGTGCCAGGGCCTGGGGCGGAGGCCGCGTCGCGAGGTCTTCGCCTTCACGGGAATACCTCCCATCGAATCGGCCATGTTTCCACCCGTTGCAGGGCGGATGCACAGCAAGTAATCTCCCTAAATGTCAGAATATCTCCCGGTATCAACATGGATTCGATTTGTCGAGTAAATTATTATTGGCGTTTTCGGGGCGGCCGCGGTGTTGATGGAGCGGCGGTTGGGGTGCCGTTAACGGATGCATCGCCGGATGCAAGCGATGGAGAAGTGGATTTGACCCTGTCCGACGGACGCCTTGATATGCCTCGGCCCTGCGGGGGAGGCCTGTGCGCCGAAGCGGCCCTCGCGTTCCGCCGCAGGGTCCTCGGTCCTCGGTCCGCGGAAGGCGGCCGCGCCGTGCGTCGGCCGGTCGGGGGCCGGCGCACGGCGGCCGGTGGCCGGCGGTCCGCGACCGGCGTGAGCCGGGCCTGCCGCAGGCGTGGGATGGAAGGCGCCGCTCTATCACACCGACCTGAAAGCCGCCCCTGGTTGGCGCTGAGAGCTTAGGGAAAGCTAAGTTAGGGACGCCTAACTGACATTCAGGAGCCTCTATGCCCTCCGTCCTCCGTTCCGCAGCCGCCTGCGGCCTCCTCGCCCTCGCCCTCACCGCGTGCAGCTCGGGTGACGACGGCGCCGACGGCGGCTCGTCGAGCGGTAGCGGCAGCGCCGCCGTCGCCCCGCAGCCCGCCCCCACCGGGAAGGTCACCGAGTCGGTCGACGTCGCGGCCACCGACACCACCTGCGTGCCGTCCAAGACCGCGCTGGCCGCGGGTGTGATCAGCTTCAAGCTCACGAACAACGGCAAGGAGCCCACCTGGCTCTACGTCTTCCGGGCCGACAAGACCGTGGTCAGCGAGCGGGCCAACATCGCCCCCGGCGCCACCGCCGACCTGGTCGTCGAGCTCGGCGCGGGCACCTACCAGGTCGCCTGCAAGCCCAACCACGAGGGCGACGGCATCCGCCAGGACATCACGGTCTCCGGCGAGCTCGCCGCGCAGGCCGACCCGCGCATCACCCGCGCCGTGGAGGACTACCGCGCCTACATCACCGAGCAGGTCGACGACAGCATCGCCAAGACCGAGGACTTCGTCGCCGCGTTCAGGGACGGCGACGTGGCGAAGGCCAAGGACCTCTACGCGCCGAGCCGGGTCGGCTGGGAGCGCATCGAGCCGGTGGCCGAGGCGTTCGGCGACATCGACCCCAAGGTGGACCTGCGCGAGGCCGACCTGGAGGAGGGCGCCACCTGGACCGGCTGGCACCGCCTGGAGAAGGCCCTGTGGGAGGCCCCCAAGACGGTCAAGAAGGAGTCCAAGTACGCCGACATGCTCCTGGAGGACCTCGCCGTGCTCAAGGCCAAGCTGCCCGCCGCGGAGATCACCGCCAGCTCCATGGCCAACGGGGCCAAGGAGCTCCTGGACGAGGTGGCCACCGGCAAGGTGACCGGTGAGGAGGAGGCCTTCTCGCACACCGACCTGTGGGACTTCAAGGCCAACGTGGACGGCGCCTTCAAGGTCTACGAGCTGCTCACCCCGGTCGTGATGGAGAAGAACCCGGCCCTGGTCACCACGCTGGACACCGAGTTCGCCGAGCTGAACACCCTGCTGGCCAAGTACGCCGAGGGTGACGGCTACGTCTCCTACACCAAGCTCACCAAGGAGCAGGTCAAGGAGCTCGCCGACGCGGTCAACGCGCTCGCCGAGCCGCTCTCCGGCCTCGCGGCGGTCGTGGCGGGCTGACCCGCCCGGCACCCGCAACCCCGGCCGGGCACGCCCCGGCCGGGCCGCCCTATCCCCTCACGGAGGAGGGAACCATGACCGACCTCAGCCGCCGCAGGCTCCTGACCGGCGCGGGCCTGGCGGTGGGCGCCGGCGCCGCCGCCGGCGCCGGTCTCGTACGGCTCGCGCAGCCGGAGCCCGTCCACGCCGCCGCGCCCGGCGGGCCGGTCCCGTTCCACGGCCCGCACCAGGCGGGGATCGCCACCCCCGTCCAGGACCGGCTGCACTTCGCCGCCCTCGACCTCGGCACGGACTCGCCGGCGAAGGTGGCGGGACTGCTGCGTGAGTGGACGGCGGCGGCCGTGCGGATGACCGCGGCGCAGGAGGTCGGCGGCGGGGCGACCGGGCCGGAACTGGCTCCTCCGGACGACACCGGCGAGGCTCTCGGCCTGCCCGCCTCCCGCCTGACGCTGACGGTCGGGTTCGGGCCGTCCTTCTTCGAGAAGCTGAAACTGCCCGCGCCGGACAGGCTCAAGGAGCTGCCGCGCTTCCCGGCCGACAAACTCGACCCGGCCCGCAGCGGCGGCGACGTCTGCGTGCAGGCGTGCGCCGACGACCCCCAGGTCGCCGTGCACGCCGTACGGAACCTGGTGCGCCTGGCCTTCGGCACGGCCTCGGTGCGCTGGTCGCAGCTCGGCTTCGGCAAGACCTCCTCGACCACGCCGGACGCGCAGACCCCGCGCAACCTGTTCGGGTTCAAGGACGGCACCCGCAACATCGCCGGGACCGACGAGGCCGCGCTGGACGCCCACGTCTGGGTCGGCGAGGAGGGGCCCGAGTGGCTGCGCGGCGGGTCCTACCTGGTCGCCCGGCGGATCCGGATGCACATCGAGACCTGGGACCGGACCTCGCTCAAGGAGCAGGAGGACATCTTCGGCCGCACCAAGCGGGAGGGCGCGCCGTACGGCGCCGCCCGCGAGCACGACCCGGTCCCGCTGGAGAAGCTCCCCGCCGACTCCCACGTGCGGCTGTCGCACCCCGACGCGCTCGGCGGGGTGACGATCCTGCGCCGGGGCTACTCGTTCACCGACGGCAGCGACGGGCTGGGGCGGTTGGAGGCGGGCCTGTTCTTCCTGGCCTACCAGCGCGACCCGGAGAAGGGGTTCATCCCCATCCAGCGCGCGCTGGCGGCGCGCGACCCGCTCAACGAGTACATCCAGCACGTCGGGTCGGGGATCTGGGCCTGTCCCGGAGGTGTGACACCCGGTTCCTTCTGGGGTGAAGGACTGTTTTCCTGAAACATTGTTTTATGCCCGTGAAACGGCGCAGACTGGACGGATGGAGGCGCGGTCGGCCGTAGACGACGCCGCGCTCGGGCGCGAGGCGTGGTCCGTGCTCGACGCGAACCGGACGGGTTCCGCCACCGTGCCCGCGCCCGGCCTCTACCCGCACCAGTGGAGCTGGGACTCGGCCTTCGTCGCGATCGGGCTGGCCCGCTGGGACACCCGCAGGGCCGCCGCCGAGCTGCTCAGCCTGCTGGCCGGGCAGTGGCGCACCGGCATGGTGCCGCACATCGTCTTCCATCCGGCCCACGCCGAGGTCTACTTCCCCGGCCCGTCCGTCTGGCGCTCCCAGGACCACCCGGCGGCCCCCGCCGGGGTGCTCACCTCCGGCCTGACCCAGCCGCCCCTGCACGCCCTGGCGGTGCGGCAGGTGTGGCGGCACGCGGCGGACCGGGGCGAGGCCGCCGCCCTCGTCCGGCGGGTCTACCCGATGCTCGCGGCCCAGCACGACTACCTGGCCGGGACCCGGGACCTGGGCGGGGCGGGGCTGGCCGCGATCGTGCACCCGTGGGAGTCGGGGATGGACGACAGTCCCGTCTGGGACGACCCCCTGGAGGCGCTGCCCGTGGTCCGGTACGCCTACCGGCGGGAGGAGCTCCCCGAGCGCCACCCCGACAGCCACCACGACCGCTACGTCTGGCTGGCCCTGCGCTACCGCGACTCCGGCTACGACGGGACCTACCTGCGGCGGGACCACCCGTTCGCGGTCGAGGACCCGATGTTCAACGGGATCTGGCTGGCCTCCTGCCAGGCGCTGGCGGAGCTGGCCCCGGTGGCCGGAGCCGACCCCCGGCCGCACGAGGAGGCCGCCGGGCGGATCCGTGCGGCGCTGCTGGAACGGCTCTGGGCCGACGGCCTGTTCCACGCCCTGGACCTGCGCGGCGGCCGGCTGATCCCGGTCCGCACGATCGGCGGCTTCGGGCCGCTGCTCGATCCCGGGCTCCCCAGCGGGGTGGCGGCGGCGCTGACGGCGACGCTGGAGTCGGCCCGCTTCATGGGCGCGGCCGGATACCCGGTGCCGAGCTGCGAGATCCGGGCGCCCCAGTTCGACCGCTCCCGCTACTGGCGGGGGCCGTCGTGGGTGAACACCAACTGGCTGCTGCGCCGGGCGGCGGCCGTGCACGGCCGGACGGAACTGGCCCGCCAGCTCACCACGGCCACCCTGCGCCTGGTACGGCAGGCGGGCTTCCGGGAGTGCTTCGACCCGTTCGACGGCAGCGGCCGGGGCGGCCGGGACTTCTCCTGGTCGGCCGCGCTCACCCTCGACCTGCTCGCCGACGCCGCAGAGCCCTGACACGGGTCCTCCCGGCGCCGCGGCGCCGGTCCGCCCGCCGATAGCGTGGAGTTCCGACGTCCCCGCAGCCGGGGCGCCACGCTGGAGGGATTCGAGCCGATGGGACTCTTCAACCGCACGCCCGCCGAGGTCCGGGCCGCTGTCCGGGCGGGCGACCGGGTGCTCACGCACGCCCAGGGGCCCGACGGGTACGTGGTCGTCGCCGACCGCGCGCTCTATCTCGGCGGGACGCGGCTGCCGTGGTTCCAGGTGGAGCGCGGCGTGTGGGACGAAGAGGGGCTGACGGTCGTCACCACCGGAGGGCGGACGCACCGGGTGCGGTTGCCGGAGCCGGGACGGGTCCCGGAGGCCGTGCGGGAACGGGTGGTCGCCTCGATCGTGGTCAGCCAGTACGTCCCGCTGGACGTGCGCGGGGGAGTGCGGCTGGTGGCCCGGCGGGCCGAGGACGACCGGATGGTCTGGGAGTTCGCCTTCGACGAGGGCCTCGATCCGCAGGATCCCGGTCTGCGGGCCCTGGCCGAGCAGGCGCTGGAGGGGGTCCGCCGGAGCTTCGGCGTCTGAGGGGTCCCGGCGGGCGGTCCCCGTGAGGGCCGCCCGCCCGGCGGTCAGTACGGCGTGGCGGTCTTCACCTCGTCCGGCCAGCCGGTGCCGGTCCCGTCGTGCGGTTCGTGCCCCCGCGCGCCGGGCAGGCGGCCGGCCACCTGCTCCTTGGCCATCGTGGTCATCTTGGAGACCTGGGCACCGACCAGGCCGGCGGCCTCCTGGACGGACGGGTTGTCCGTCACCCGCTGGGCCATCCGCTTGATCTGCTCGTACCGCTCCCGGCCGGCGCGGCTCCCCAGGACGTATCCCACCGCCAGACCGGTACAGAACATCATCCGGTAACGCATTTCCACCTCCATAGGCATGCTCAGCCGGGACCCTACCCACGGATCGCGTTTCCTCTCCGATCCACCCCGAGCCGTCGATGCGACACGCACTCCCGGAGTGCGCTAATCTATTCATGCGCCGCAGGGAGCGGGGAGGAAAACCCCCGGTCAGGCGGTGCAGAGCACGATCCCGTGTAGCTCAATCGGCAGAGCAGCCGGCTGTTAACCGGCAGGTTATAGGTTCGAGTCCTATCGCGGGAGCAACGCATCGAGAGCCCGGAAGCCATGGCTTCCGGGCTCTCGCCGTTCGTTGTCCTGTTCTACGGACAAATCCCGTTGAATCACAGAAAATGATGAGCGCCGCACGCTGCGTCGTCGCGCGCGTCCGACGACGCGGACGCGACGGCGCGGAGCGCGGCTGCCGCGGACCACAGCGATCGCAGTGGGGAAGGGCCACTGCGGCCAGGGCACCGCGCCGCCCGGAACGGCCGTCGTGCCCGTGAGCCACACATGGGTGGTTGTTCAGTGCTGACCTGGCGGAGATCCCGGCGTGCCCGGGATCCGATCCACGGTGCCGACGCCGGTCCGCGCGGGCGGGCGCCGGAGCGCCCCGTCCCCTGCGCCGACCCGGCGGAGGCGGAGGAGTACCTTGAGCTGTTCCACGCCGAGAACCCCTCGGCCGGACCGGTCAAACCGCGCCTGCGCGAGGTGCGGGCCGAGATCGCGAGAACCGGGACGTACACGCACACGCCCGGCGAGCTGGCCTACGGCGCCCGGGTGGCCTGGCGCAACAGCAGCAAGTGCATCGGGCGGCTCTACTGGCACTCGCTGCGCGTACGCGACCGCAGGCACGTGGACACCCCGGAGGGGGTCGCGGTGGAGTGCGTGAACCATCTGCGGGCCGCGGCGCCCGGCCGCCGCATCCGGCCCACCATCACGGTGTTCGCCCCCGACCGGCCCGGGGCGCCCGGCCCGCGGATCTGGAACGAGCAGCTCATCCGGTACGCCGGATACGAGATGGACGACGGCTCGATCATCGGCGACCCCCGGTACGCGGACTTCACCACGATGCTCCGCAAGCTCGGCTGGGCGGGCGGGCCCGGCACGCCGTTCGACGTGCTCCCGCTGGCGGTCTCGATGGGGGACGGGCCGCCGCTGCTCTCGGCGATCCCCGGCGACGCGGTGCTGGAGGTCCCGCTCTCCCACCCGTCCTACCCCTGGTTCGAGCAGCTCGGGCTGCGCTGGCACGCCGTACCGGCGATCGCGAGCATGTGCCTGGAGATCGGCGGGATCTGCTACCGCGCCGCGCCGTTCAACGGCTGGTACATGGGAACCGAGATCGGCGCGCGGAACCTGGCCGACGCCGACCGCTACAACCTCATCCCCGCCGTCGCCCGGGCGCTGGGCCTGGACACCGCCACCGACCGCTCGCTCTGGCGGGACCACGCCCTGGTCGAGCTGAACGTCGCGGTGCTGCACTCCTTCGAGCGGGCGGGGGTGACCATGACCGACCACCACACCGAGTCTCGGCGCTTCCTGACCCACCTGGACCGGGAGGAGCGGGCGGGCCGGGTCTGCCCGGCCGACTGGAGCTGGATCGTTCCTCCGATCTCGGGCTCGGCCACCCCCGTCTTCCACCGCTACTACGAGGACAGGAGGCTCTCGCCGAACTTCGTCCACCATCCCGACTCGGTGGACCGGAGCCTCGGGTGCCCGTTCCCGCTGTCGCCGGAAGGGGAAAAGGTGTAGAACGTTATTCTGTAGTCCGCAGGGAAGGGGCGGGAAAATGCTGGATCTGGTGCTGCCGTCGATCGACCGGGGCGTGCTGACGCTGACGCTCAACCGGCCGGACCGGCTCAACGCCTGGACCGACGCCATGGGACGGCGTTACTTCGACCAGCTGGCGGAGGCGGAGCAGAACCCCGAGGTCCGGGTGATCGTGGTCACCGGGGCGGGGAGGGGCTTCTGCGCCGGGGCCGACTTCCAGACGCTCAACGCCATCCAGGACGGCTCCTACGACGGCGAGCCGGACAAGCGCCCCACCTCCTTCCCCGTCACCGTGAGCAAGCCGATCATCGCCGCCGTCAACGGCGCCTGCGCCGGGCTCGGCATGGTCCACGCGCTCTACTGCGACCTGGTCTTCACCGCCGCCGAGGCCAAGTGGACCACCGCCTTCGCCCGCCGCGGCCTGATCGCAGAGTACGGCCTGTCCTGGGTCCTGCCCCGGCTGATCGGCCAGGCCAGGGCGATGGACCTGCTGCTGTCGGGCCGGACGTTCACCGGGGCCGAGGCCTGCGAACTGGGCCTGGTCTCCCGGTCGGTGCCCGGCGAGAACCTGATGGAGGAGACCCTGGCCTACGCCCGGGAGCTGGCCGTGCACAGCTCCCCGGCCTCGATGGCGGTGATGAAGCGCCAGCTCTGGGGCGACTGGAACAGCACGCTGGAGTCGGCGGAGTCGGCGGCCGCGCGCCTGATGGTCGAGTCCTTCGGCCGTCCCGACTTCGCCGAGGGCGTCGCCAGCTTCCTGGAGCGCCGCGAGCCCCGCTTCCCGCCGCTGTAGCGGCGGGTCCCGGGCGCGGCCGCAGGGGCGCCGCGCCCCGGCTCAGGCGGCCTCCACCGCGGACGGCTCGTCGAACTGGGTCCGGTACAGCTCCTCGTAGCGGCCCCCGGCGGCGAGCAGTTCGGCGTGCGTGCCGCGCTCCACGATCCGCCCCTCCTCGACGACCAGGATGAGGTCGGCGGCCATGACCGTGGAGAGCCGGTGCGCGATCACCACCGCCGTCCGCCCGGCCAGCGCCTCGCCCAGCGCCGCCTGCACCGCGGCCTCCGAGGTGGCGTCCAGGTGCGCAGTGGCCTCGTCGAGGATCACCACCCGGGGGCGGGCCAGCAGCAGCCGTGCGATCGTCAGCCGCTGGCGCTCGCCGCCGGAGAGCCGGTAGCCGCGCTCGCCCACCACCGTGTCCAGGCCGTCGGGCAGCGCCGCGACGAGCTCGCCGAGCCGGGCGCGGCGCAGCGCCTCCCAGAGCTCGTCGTCGGCCGCCTCCGGCCGCGCCAGCAGCAGGTTCTCCCGGATCGACTCGTGGAACAGGTGCCCGTCCTGCGTCACCATCCCGACCGTCTCGCGGACCGAGTCGGCCGACAGGTCCCGCACGTCCACGCCCGCCAGCCGTACGGCGCCCTCGTCGACGTCGTACAGGCGCGGCAGCAGCTGCGCGATGGTCGACTTGCCCGCGCCCGAGGACCCCACCAGGGCGACCATCTGGCCGGGTTCGGCGCGGAAGGAGATCCCGTGCAGCACCTCGGCGGCGTCGCGGCCGTCGAGGACCGCCACCTCCTCCAGGGAGGCGAGTGAGACCCTGTCCGCCGACGGGTAGCCGAAGCGCACCCCGTCGAACTCCACCGAGACCGGCCCTTCGGGCACCCGCCGGGCGTCCGGCCGGTCGGTGATCAGGGGTTCGAGGTCCAGCACCTCGAAGACCCGCTCGAAGCTCACCAGCGCGCTCATCACGTCCACCCGGGCCCCGGCCAGCGCGGTCAGCGGTGCGTACAGGCGGGTGAGCAGCAGGGCGAGCGCGACCACGGAGCCGGGATCCAGTTGCCCGCGCAGCGCGTAGAAGCCGCCGAGCCCGTAGACGAGGGCCAGCGCCAGCGCCGAGACCAGCGTCAGCGCGGTGACGAAGGCCGACTGCACCATCGCCGTGCGCACCCCGATGTCCCGCACCCGCCGGGCGCGGGCGGCGAACTCGGCCGACTCCCGCGCCGGGCGGCCGAAGAGCTTGACGAGCGTCGCGCCGGGCGCGGAGAACCGCTCCACCATCTGCGTGCCCATCGCGGCGTTGTGCCCGGCCGCCTCCAGCCGGAGCCGGGCCAGCCGGGCGCCCATCCGCCGCGCCGGCAGCACGAAAACGGGCAGCAGCACCAGCGCGAGCAGGGTGATCTGCCAGGAGAGCCTGATCATCACGGCCAGCGTGAGCACGAGCGTCACCAGGTTGCCGGCCACCGTGGACAGGGTGTCGGTGAAGGCCCGCTGGGCGCCGATGACGTCGTTGTTCAACCGGCTGACCAGCGCACCGGTCCGGGTCCTGGTGAAGAAGGCGATCGGCATGCGCTGCACGTGGTCGAAGACGGCGGTGCGCAGGTCGAGGATCAGGCCTTCGCCGATGCCGGCGGAGAACCACCGGGTCAGCAGCCCGAGCCCGGCCTCGGCCACCGCGATGACCGCGATGAGCGCGGCGAGCCCGACCACGACGTCCAGCGGCTCGCCCGCGACGATCGCGCCGACGGCGTCGCCCGCGAGCACGGGCGTGGCCACCGTCAGGACGGCCGTCACCACACTGAGCATCAGGAACAAGGCCAGGCGCCGCCGGTGCGGCCGGGCGAAGGCGCCGATCCGGCGCAGCGTGGCCACGGAGAACGGGCGCCGTTCCTCCTGGGCGTTCATCGTCCGGTACAGCGCGTTCCAGGCGGTCATCTCCATGCTCATCGCGCACCCCCCGCCGGCGCCGGGGCACCGGGGCGCGGGAGCGCCTGCGGCCTGTTCGTCGAGGGTCTCCTCATACGTGTCGTCATGAGAGGGACCCTAGAACCTCAACTTTCATTGAGGTCAAGCTCGTGCGCCCGGGTAGTGCGGGTCACCCCCGGAGCGGCTGGCAGAGCTGGCGCACGATCCCCGCCAACATCAGGGCGGTGACCGGGACCCACACGGTCTACATCACCTTCAGCAGCGGGCAGCCGGCCGACTTCGTCAACCTCAACTGGTTCACCTTCGGCAGCTGAGCCGTACGGCTCCCGCCCCCGCACGGCCTGCGCGCCCGGGTTCCGTCCCCGGGCGCGCAGGCGCGTGCGGGGCCGTCACCCGGACGGCCGCCGAAGGAGCGGACGGCGGGATCCGCCGGACCGCACCGGGACTCAGACGACGTGGTCGAGCCACCGCGGCGGGGCGGCGAAGGGCGCGGTGTAGCCGGTGACGGCCTTCATCAGGTGGTCGGCCGAGGCCCGGGCCGAGGTGATGACCTCCGCGGGATAGGCGTAGCGGACCTGGTGTTCCTCGAACTCGTCCTCGTCGTCGAGGTAGATCCGGCCGTCCCGCTTGCGGATCACGTCGAGGTCCAGATCGACCATGGTGACCTCGTCGCCGCGCCACTCGGGCACCGTGGTGATGTCGCAGTAGATCTCGGTCCTGTTCGGCTCGGCGTTGAACAGCGCCGTCCACCACGCGTCCCGGGGGAAGAGGATCACGAACGCGTACGGCCAGGCGACGGGCGGCTCGGAACCCTTGCGGCCGAGGGTGCCCGCGACGCAGCCGGTCCAGACGCCGTGCTCGTCCTCACCGAGGAGCAGGGCGGAATGGTGCCAGTGCAGGGAGCCGTCATACTTCCGGTACACGACGTTCACGGTTTCGAAGGGCATGCCCCGACCCTAATCCTTCGGGCGCTCCATGATCCGGGGAGTCGCACCTCGTACAGGGGTGGCTCCCCGGATCACGGAGCGCCCTGGGCGGTTATCCGCTCGCGCCGCCGTACGGGCCGCGGATACCCTGATCACATGAACGCCCAGGTGATGATGGCCCGCTGACGCGGGTCCATGTTGCCGAGGCCCCGAAACAAGGGGCCTCGACCTGGCTTTCGGAGCCCCGCTCACCCGGAGGTTCCGATGTCGCGGATACTGCTCAGCACCACCATCCCGTACGTCAACGCCCGCCCCCACCTGGGCTTCGCGCTGGAGCTGGTCCAGGCCGACGTGCTCGCCCGCCACCACCGGCTGCGCGGCGACGAGGTCCGGCTGCAGACCGGCACCGACGACAACTCGCTGAAGAACGTGCAGGCCGCCGATGCCGCGGGCGTGGCCGTACGGGAGCTCGTCGACCGCAATGCCGCCGAGTTCGCCCGGCTGGCCGGGCCGCTCTCGCTGGAGTTCGACGACTTCGTCCGGACCAGCGCCGACCTCCGGCACCGCGCGGGCGTCGAACGCCTCTGGCGGGCCTGCGCCGAAGACCTCTACCGCAAGCACTACGAGGGCCTGTACTGCGTGGGCTGCGAGCACTTCTACCAGCCCGGCGAGCAGTGTCCCGAGCACGACGCCCCGCTCCAGCACGTCTCGGAGGAGAACTGGTTCTTCCGCCTCTCCCGCTACCAGGACGAGCTGTACGAGCTGATCGCGAGCGGGCGCCTCCGCATCGAGCCCGCCGGTCGCCGTAACGAGGTCCTCGCCTTCATCGCAGGCGGCCTGGCCGACTTCAGCGTCTCCCGCTCCCGCACCCGCGCCCGCGGGTGGGGCATCCCGGTCCCCGGCGACCCCGACCAGGTGATCTACGTCTGGTGGGACGCGCTGGGCTACTACCTGACCGCGCTGGGATACGGCGACGGGGAGCACGGCCGCTGGTGGGGCGGGGCGGACCGGCGGGTGCACCTGCTGGGCAAGGGCGTGCTCCGCTTCCACGCGGTGTACTGGCCGGCGATGCTGCTCTCGGCGGGGGAGGAGGTCCCGACCGACCTGCTGGTCCACGACTACCTGACCGTGGAGGGACGCAAGATCAGCAAGTCCGGCGGGGCGGCCGTCGACCCCGTCGGGCTGGTCTCGGCGTACGGCGTGGACGCGCTGAGGTGGTGGCTCCTGCGTGACGTGCCCAGGGTCGGCGACGCCGACTTCACCGCTGAGCGGCTCGTCGCCCGCCACGACGACGAGCTGGCCAACGGGCTGGGCAACCTGGTCAACCGGGTGGCCGGGATGGTCCACCGCTACCGGGACGGCATCGTGCCCGCCGACCGGGACCCGGCGCTGGACGGGGTGAGAGCCGGTGCCCCGGACACGGTGGCCGAGGCGCTGGAGGCCTTCGACTTCCGCCGGGCCACCGGCGCGGTCCACGAGGTCGTCGAGGTGGCCAACCGCTACGTGAGTCAGGTCAAGCCGTGGCAACTCGCCCGCGAGGGCTCCGCCCGGCTCGACCCGGTCCTCGGCACTCTGGTGGAGACCTGTCGCGAGGTGGCCGGGCTGCTGGCGCCGTTCCTGCCCGACGCCGCGGTCCGCGTCGCCGCCCGGTGCGCGGGTCCCGGCGAGCGCCTGCCCGCCCCGGCTCCGGTCTTCCCGCGGCTGGGCGGTACGGCATGACCGGGGCGGGCAGGTGTTCAGGCCGGGCGGAGGGCTCCGGTCACGCCTGGTAGGTGGCGTGGTAGAGCTTCCGCAGGTCCTCCGGTGTCAGCTCCAGGCCGCTGTCGTCGGCCGCGGCCTGGACGACCCGGGCGAAGTCGGCGCGCCGCTCCTCGGGCAGCTCCAGCCCGTAGTGCTCGCGGAGCAGGTAGGCGATGCCGCCCTTGCCCGACTGGCTGTTGACCCGGATCACCGCCTCGTAGGCGCGGCCCACGTCGGAGGGGTCGATCGGCAGGTACGGCACGGACCAGTGGGAGTCCTCGCCGGCGCGGGCCAGCCCCTTGCCGATGGCGTCCTGGTGGGTACCGGAGAAGGCGGTGTAGACCAGCTCGCCCCCGTAGGGGTGGCGGGGGTGGACCGGCAGCCGGATGCACTCCTCCACGGTGCGGCGGACCGCGTCGATGTCGGAGAAGTCGAGCATCGGGTCCACTCCCTGGGAGTACAGGTTGAGGGCGAGGGTGACCAGGTCGACGTTGCCCGTCCGCTCGCCGTTGCCGAACAGGCATCCCTCCACCCGCTGCGCCCCCGCCAGCATGGCGAGCTCGGCGCAGGCCACTCCGGTCCCGCGGTCGTTGTGCGGGTGGACGGACAGCACCACCGCGTCGCGCCGCTCCAGATGGCGGTGCATGTACTCGATCTGGTCGGCGTACACGTTGGGTGAGGAGATCTCCACGGTGGCCGGCAGGTTGTGGATCACCGGACGGTCGGGGGAGGCGTCCCACAGCTCGGTGAGGCCGTTGCAGACCTCCAGCGCGAAGTCGGGTTCGGTCAGGTTGAACACCTCCGGCGAGAACTCGAACCGGGTGCCCTCACCCGCCAGCCGGGCCATGCGCGCGGCGACCTGCCTGATCATGGCGTGCACCTCGGCGCGCTCGCGGCCGAGCACCACCTCGCGCCAGACGGGGGCGGTCGGGGTGTAGAGGTGGACGATCACCCTGGGCAGACCCTCGACGGCGGCGAACGTCTGCTCGATCAGGTCCGCGCGGGCGGCCGTGAGGACCGAGACCGTCACGTCCTCGGGCACGGCTCCGCCGGCGGCCAGGTGCCGGACGAAACCGAAGTCGGTCCGGCTGGCCGCGGGGAAGCCGATCACGATCTCCTTGAACCCCATCCCGACCAGCAGGTCGAACATGCGGCGCTTGCGGGGGACGTCCATCGGCTCGGCCAGGGCCTGGTTGCCGTCGCGCAGGTCCTCGGAGACCCAGAGCGGGGCCTGCGTGAGCCTGCGGGCGGGCCAGGTGCGGTCGGTCAGGGGGATCTCGACCCGTTCGTGGGCGGGCAGATACTTCTGGTACGGCATGCCGCTGGGGCGCTGCGGATTCATCGGGGCTGTCCTTCGCTCGTCGGAGGGCGACCGGCAGCAGGGCACCCGCGGCGGGGCGCCGGTCGGATCAGACCCCGCCGCGGCGGCCGAGAAGGAGACGGTGCAACGACATGCCGGTATGCTAAGCACACCTCAGCTCCTCAGACAACCTGAGAGGTAAGAATGTCCCTCGGCGCCCTCCGCCCCAGCTCACTCGTCGACCAGGCCACCCGGCGCCTACGCGAGCAGATCACCTCGGGGGAGTGGCCGGTCGGCACCAGGCTGCCCGGTGAGACCACCCTGGCCAAGGAACTCGGCGTGGGCCGCTCCACCGTGCGCGAGGCCGTCCGCGCCCTGTCCGGCGCCGGTCTGGTGCAGACGCGTCAGGGAGCCGGGGTCTTCGTCGTCGCCACCGAGCCCGCCGAGGACTGGCCCGCCCGGCTCCGCCGCGCCGCCGTCGTCCACGTCTACGAGGTGCGCACGCTCGTCGAGGTGCAGGCCGCCCGCCTGGCCGCGGAACGCAGGACCGACGCCGACATCGCCGCCCTCCACGAGGCGCTCGCCGGTAGGCGCGCCGCCGCCGCGGGCGACGACGCCGCCTTCGTGGACGCCGACATCGCCCTGCACGCCGCGGTCGTGGCGGCCGCGCACAACCCGGTGCTCACCGACCTGTTCGCGGAGTTCGTCCCCGCGCTGCGGCAGGGGCTGATCGACCTGGTCGACCTGCTCGGCCTCCGGCACGGCGACGGCAACCCCGGCGACGACACCCACGCCGCCCTCGTCCGGGCCGTCGAGCGGGGAGACGCCGGGGAGGCGCGCCGTACGCTCCAGGGCGAGCTCGACCACACCCTGGCGCTCCTCCGGGAGGCGGCGCAGGCCGCCGGGTCCGCTGGACCGTAGGCCGGGGACTCCCGGATGGAGCCGGCGGATCCGGTTGAAGACACCGTGGTCAGTCAGGCCAAGAGCCAGGTTCCGCCGGGAGGCGTTCACCCGCATCCTCACCGTCAGGCCAGGCGGCGGGCTCCGGCGGCCGGGGTCGCGGGATAGACCTCCGGAGCGGCCCAACCACGCTCGGCGTAGGCCGCCGTCACCGCCTGCCGTACGGACTCCACCCGGTCGTCGGCGACCAGCGCGATGGCCGACCCGCCGAACCCGCCCCCGGTCATCCGCGCCCCCCGGGCCCCGCCGCGGACCGCCGCCTCCACGGCCACGTCCAGTTCCGGGCAGGACACCTCGAACTGGTCCCGCAGCGACAGGTGCGAGGCGTTCAGCAGCGCCCCGATCTCCTGGACCGCCCCGGCGCGCAGCAGCCCGATGACCGCCTCCACCCGGTGGTTCTCGGTGACCACGTGCTGGACGCGCCTGCGCTCGTCCCCGGTCAGCTCCGCCAGCGCGCCGGGCAGGTCGGTGACGTCGCGCAGCGCGTCCACGCCCAGGCGCTCGGCGGCGCTCTCGCAGTCCCGGCGCCGCCGGGCGTACTGCCCGTCGGCGAGCGCGTGGTGGACGCCGGTGTTGACGATCAGCAGCTGGAGGCCGTGCGCGGCCAGGTCGAAGGGGACGTTCCTGCTCGCCAGGGTCCGGCAGTCGAGGAAGAGGGCCTTGCCCTCCTCGCCGAGGGCGGAGGCCGCCTGGTCCATGATCCCGCATGGCATGCCGACGAAGTCGTTCTCCGCCTTCTGGGCGATCTTCGCGATCTCCATCCTGGACAGGCCCAGGCCGTACAGCTCGTCGAGCGCGGTGCCGACCACCACCTCCAGCGCGGCGCTCGACGACAACCCCGCGCCCTGGGGCACGTCCCCGTCGATCACGATGTCCGCGCCCCGCACCGGGTGCCCGGCCTCGCGCAGCGCCCAGAAGACCCCCACGGCGTAGCGGGCCCAGCCCTCGGCGCGCCCGAGGTCGTCGAGGAACACCGGCTCGCCCGCCTGGAGCGACCGCAGCCGGACGGCATCGTCCTCGCGGAGCGCGACCGCCGCGGTGACGCCCCACGGGACGGCGAAGGGGAGCACGAACCCGTCGTTGTAGTCGGTGTGCTCGCCGATCAGGTTCACCCGCCCGGGAGCGTGCCAGACCCCGTGCGGCTCGGCACCGAACGACTCCCGAAAAGCTTCAATAACGCGCATTATTCAACACTCCTCAACAGGGTTCCACAGTACTCTAATGCGGTGTTCCTCGGGACAGCAGGCGGACCGGCGGCACGCACAGCTGTGGCAGATTGACCTCCATGGAGGATCTCTCCCTCGCGCTCCGCCTCGCGGACATCGCCACGACCTCTCCCCGGCCATGTCCCGTACGGCGGCGGCCGTACGGCACAAGCCCGACGGCAGCCTGGTGTCCGAGGCCGATGTCGCGGTAGGGCGCGCTCCGCGCCGAGCTTGTGCGGTCGCGTCCGGCGGACGCCGTCCACGGTGAGGAATTCGGTGGCGGGGCGTTCTGCGGCGGCCGGGTCTGGATCAGCGACCCGATCGATCACACGAACAACTACGTCTGCGGAGTCCCCGCGTACGCGACGCTGATCGCGCTGGTCGTCGACGGCGTCGTCGAGGTAGGTGTGGTCTCCGCCCCGGCGATATCGCGCCGCTGGTGGGCCCGGCGCGGGGGAGGCGCGCACACCAGCGGCGCGGAGCCGCTCCGCGTCTCGGCGGTCGGTGCGCTGGACGACGCCCACATCTCTTTCGCCGGGCTGTCCCGCTGGGCGGACAGAGGAAACCTGTCCGGGCTCGTGGAACTCTCCCGCCGGACACGTTTCACCTTCGGTTCCGGTGGGTTCTGGGCGCAGATGCTCGTCGCGGAAGGGCGTCTGGAGGCATGTCTCGACCCGTGGGGCGAGGTGTGGACCTGGCCGCCGTCCAGCTCATCGTCGAGGAGGCGGGTGGGCGGCTGACCGACCTGTCGGGACAGGCCCACGCCGCCGACGGCTGCACCGTGGTCACGAACGGCGTTCTGCACGACGCTTTTTCGCCATGCTCGCCCGCTGGAGAACGGTCGGCGCTGAGGAAGAGACAGGGCACTTGCGGCCCTCCGGCATCCGCCCCGCCCGCGTGGGAATGCGGCGAGGAGGTCTCGTCGGCCCGTTCTCGCGAGGCGAAACCACCGGGGTCTCCGGCTTCAGGCGGGGGAGGAACTCGGCCGCCCGGACGGCGTAGCGGGCATGGCCGGCCCGCTGGACGTACCAGTCTCCGCATCAACATCACCGAGTCCGTTCTCCAGCCGGTAGACGATCTCGGAGTTGAGGGACCGTCGCGCGGACTTCGCCTCCGCGACCAGATGGGCGTGCAGCTCCGCAGGTAGCCGCAGAGTAATCCGTTTCTCATCCATACCCCGCACGATAGTGTTAGCGTGCCACCATGACGACACCACAGGACGCCGGAGGGTCGGGCCATGCCCGCTTCACCTACCGGCTGCGCGTGTCGTCGAGGGGTGGCATCGCGCTGGAAGGGGAGTGGGATCGGTGCCGGTGGGTGTGGAATCAGTGCGTGGCCACCTCCAAAGCCGCCCACCAAGCGAAGCAGGAGTGCGGCCCGGCGCATCTGGACAAGCAGCTGACCGGCTGGCGCGCCGGGCACGCCTGGCTGGGCGAGGGCGCCTCGGTGCCCCAGCAGCAGACCATCCGCGACTTCGCCCGCTCCCGCACCAAAGCGCTCAAGGACATCAAGGGCCGGCTGCCGGTCAAGCGGCGGGCCGGGATGCCGCGCTTCAAGAAAAAAGATCTCGCCCACCCCAGCCTCAACTACACCCGGCGCGGCTTCCGCTTCTCCCGCGATCGCCTGCACCTGGCCGGGGGCATCATCTTGACCGTGGTGTGGTCGCGGCCGTTACCGGCCGAGCCGTCCAGCGTGCGCGTCTACCGCGACAGTCTCGGCCACTGGTACGCCTCTTTCGTCGTCCCCGCACAGAGTGAGCCGCTGCCGCCTACCGGCCGGGATGTCGGCATCGACTGGGGCGTCAAGGAGATCGCCACCACCACCAGCGACGAACACGATCTGCCGCACCCGGAGTACGGCAGGCAGGCCGCCAGCAAGCTGGCCCGCTACCAGAAGATGATGGCCCGCCGCAAACGCCCGCGCGGGCAGGCCCCCTCGAAGGGCTACCGGATGGCCAAGCGGCAGGCCGCCAAGGTCCACAAGAAGATCGCCAGGCAGCGGCAGGACACCGCCCGCAAATGGGCCAAACGCCTGGTGACCGACTTCGACCGGATCGCGATGGAGGACTTCCGGCCCAAGTTTCTGGCCAAATCCACGATGGCGGGCAAGGCCGCCGACGCGGCGATCTCCGCCGCCAAACACGAACTGATCCACATGGCGCGCAAGCACGCGCGTGACCTGCGGCCGGTGGCCCCGGCGCACACCACCATGGACTGCGGAAGGTGCGGAGCGAGAGCCAAGCACGCCCTACCGCTGTCGCAGCGCATCTACACCTGTATCACCTGCGGAGCGGTGTGTCCCCGGGACAAGAACTCCGCGCTTGTGATGCTCGTCCGGGCGGGTCTCGCCCCGGCTGGCGTTGATCGTGTAAGACTTGATCGTCCGCAGGGCGATCGAGCTGCGTGAGCCAGGGATCCTCTCGTTCGCGAGGAGGAGGAGCCAAATCTTGGATCATGGGCCTCCCGGATGTGCGAACGGGGCTCTTCTTTGGTTGAATGCGTCGGTACGGCTTGCGTGAGGGGCGGTAGCTCAGCCGGTTAGAGCAGGGGACTCATAATCCCTGGGTCGCGGGTTCGAGTCCCGCCCGCCCTACCCCATATGACCTGCGCTAGAGCGCCTCTGACCTGCACTTCTGCGGCATGAGGCGCTCTTCTGCTGTCCGGCTGTCAACGGTCGTCGTCGGCCCCTGCCGGTTGATCGTGCCGAATACGTGCCGACGTTTCGACGAAGGCCATCGACTACGACTCAAGGTGATCTCACGGCGTGAGCCGGATTGGATCAGCATGCGGGCGCCTGCCGAGGTGGCTCGGTCGATCAAGGAAGCAGGGGCAAGCGAGAGTGGATTGATTGCTGGCGATATGTACGGTTTTTGCTATTTGGTTCAGGTGTTGGCCTCCCCTTGTGGGACTGGCTCGGCTACGGTTGGACCATGTCCGCGAACGAGGGTCGATCTGATCTTGTGGCGCAGCGAGAAAAGTTACTTGCCCAAGCTTTGGCGCAACCGGGGGTAGCTGCTGCCTTGGAGGTGTACAGTGCTGCGCTAGAGCGCATGCCTGACATTCCTCATGTGATTACGAATGTCCACTACTCGACCGGAACGGGAGAGTAGCCCTTTAGGAGGCATGCTAAAAGGAAGGGCGGAGGCATGCCGAGTTGGGGCGAAATACTCAAAGAGTTGGGTGAGCTTCAAGCTTCTCCGCCGGATAACCTCCCGCAGGGCGTGTCAATTTACGACTATGTCCGTCGGAAGTATCTAAGTGAGTTGCACGCCCTGACGGGGCGAAACACTGTCCTGTATGCCAGTGACTGGCTTTCTCCTAGTGGGCCCAACAAGCCTGTCGCAGACGTCGGTATCTCGTTGCGAGATATGCAAGGGCTTATGGAGGTATTTAGAGGGCTTTCAGGAGAAGATCTTGACTTGATCCTCCATAGTCCCGGTGGCAGCGTCGAGGCGGTAGACCGCCTTGTCCGCTATATGCGAAGCAAGTTCAAAGACGTTCGGGTATTCGTTCCCCTGGCTGCCATGTCCGCTGGAACCATGTGGTCGCTCGCCGCAGACCGCATTGTCATGGGTAAGCACTCTCAGCTTGGCCCAACAGACCCTCAAGTCTTCTTGCCCAGTGGACTGAAGCCGGCAGGTGGGTTGCGGCAAGAGTTTAACAAGGTCGTGGAGGAGTGCCGAAACGACCCCGCCCGGCTTAGTGCCTGGCTGCCGATCCTCCAGCAGTACTCTCCTGGCCTATTGCAGCTCTGCGAGGATGCTGAAGAGCTTGGGCAGGAGTTGGTAGAGGAGTGGCTCCGTACCTACATGTTCGCTGATCTGGCCGACGGTGAGGCTAAGGCAAAAGAAGCCGCCGCTTTCTTTGCGGATCAGAAGCTTCATAAAGCGCACGGTCGGGGAGTCGATCGCGAGCAGGCTAGGCGTCTCGGTATAGCGATCGAGAATCTGGAAGACGATCAAGATCTTCAAGATGCAGTTCTGAGCGTTCATCACGCTGCAATGCATACCTTCGGAAGCACGGCTGCAACTAAGCTGGTCGAAAATCATCTAGGTAGAGCCTGGATCGAACAGTCAAAGGTTGTAATGGTCCAAATGCCCCAGCAGGTAAATCCCGCAGGCGCTACCCCGATCCCTGGGAGCTAGTGAGCTGCACGGTTCAGGCGCTGACTTTGGTGTCACTCGTCAGGGTTCTGGAATTTAAACCCGGCCTGCGGCTTGCTGGTTTACCGAGGCCGGGTCGCTACGAGAATGTCTAGCTGTATTAAATCTTTCTCCTTAAAGCTTCGTTTATCTGCTTTTTTGATACTTCGTCTTGGCCGATTATGCATTTGGCGTAGATTTTGAGTAGAACGTCTACGCTGTGTCCTGCCCAATAGGCAACCTGAGTTGCGGGAACTCCGGCGTTGAGCCAGGTAGACAGGCAAGCATGCCGAAGATCGTAGATGCGTTTGCCGAGTGGGGATGCGTACTCTTCTTTGGTCAGCGCTGTGGCCCGCGCCTTATTCCACGCGCGCCTGTAGGTGATCGTTGGAAGGTCTCCTCCATTCACACCGGTGAACAGCAGACTCTCCTTGGCGAGCGGGAGGGTGGTCAGGTGGGCGCGGAGAATCTTGACTAGTTCCGGAGGGCAGGGAACCATACGGCTCTCGCCCTCGGCACGGTGCTTGAGCTGTCGCTCTTCCCGCCGGTACTACATTCGTAGATCTTGATTCGTTTAGCTCCGCCACAGGACGTAGTTGGTCCATCGTCAGTCCGTGACGTGCGCTCTGACCTACGATCTCGTCGTGTCCTGGGATACGGAACTGACCGCGCTGACCACGCGCATCGCCGGTCCCCTGTTCACCCGCCCCGAGCCGCGTGAGGCCTTCGCCGACCTGGTGCGCGCCCTGCTGGCCGACGTGCCGCGCAAGAACTCCTGGCAGCTGGCCGACCACATCGGCCACGCCACCGCGCACCGGTTCGAGCACCTGCTGGATCGCGCGAAATGGGACGTCGAGATCCTGCGCGATGAGGTCCGCTCCTACGTGATCACACACCTGGGCAGTGATCACGGGGTGCTGATCGCCGACGACACCAGCGCGATTAAGAAGGGCGAGATGTCGGTCGGCGTGGCCGACCAGTACTGCGGGCTGACCGGCCAGGTGGAGAACTGCCAGGTCATGCCCATGATCACCTACGCCTCGAGCGCCGGGCACGCCTTCGTCAACCGGCGCCTGTACCTGCCCGAGTCCTGGGCCGGCGATGCTGAGCGCCGCGGCAGGGCAGGGGTACCCGAGCACGTGGCCTTCCGCACCAAGCCCCAACTGGTGATCGACATGCTCACCGAGGAGATCGCGGCCGGCACGCCGTTTCGCTACCTGTGCGCCGACTCCGGCTACGGCCGCGACCCGCACCTGCGCGCGTTCTGCCATGAACGCTCCCTCGGCTATGTCTTGGCGGTGCCGGTCGACCTGCCCCTGGTCGCGGTGCGCGGCGGCACCGAGCCGGTCGGGCATGTGCTGGACCGGCTGCTGGCTCTCGGACGGGCCGGGATCTGGGAGCGCCGCTCGTGCGGGGCCGGCACCAAGGGCATGCGGGTCTACGACTGGACCGCTCTGGCCGTCGCCGTGGCCGGGCAGGCACCCGCGCCCGGACACGCGCACACGCTGCTGATCCGCCGCTCGGTCGCGGCTCCGACCGAGGTGGAGTTCTTCCTGGCCCACGCCCTGGCCGGCACCGCGGTCCCCGAGCTGATCGACGCGGCCGGGATGCGCTGGAAGATCGAAGAAAACAACGAACAGGGAAAGGACCTGCTCGGCCTGACCTCCTACCAGGTCCGCAAGTGGACGCCCTGGCACCGGCACGTCACCATCGCCATGCTCGCGCTGGCGTTCCTCGCCGTCACGCGCGCCACCCTGCCCGCCGACGCTGACGAGGTCATCGGCGAGGGAAAAGATCGCCTGCTCCAGGAGGCGTCACCGCGCTGAGGATGCTGCGACTCTCGCTCGCCGAGATCCGCCGGGTTCTGGCCCGGCTGTTCATCTCCGCGGCCGATGCCATCGATCATGTCCTGGCGTGGTCGGACTTCCGGCGACGTCACCAGACACGTGCCCTGATCAGCCATTACCGACGACGGGGCGATCTCCTCCCGCTGGAACTACGAATGTAGTACCGGTGACCTCCATCGTGAACGCCGACCCGGTCGACCGTTCGAGGGTTTCGCCCGTGTAGGGCCGGCTGCCGTCGGCCTGGACGCCGGCGGGATAACCGAAGACGTCCACCGTGGGTGCGAGCGGCTGGTTGAACGTGGTCCCCTGGCCACCGACGTTCTCGGCCAGCTTCCCGACATCGGTCAGCAGGTCCGGAGAGGAGAGAACGACACCGCGGTACACGTTGACGAAGGCGAGGTCACGGTCGTAGTCCCGGATGTCGTCGAAGTCATGGTGAGCAACGCCCTGTTTGCCGACGTACAGGCCGAACGGAATCATGCCCTCGGAGTAACCGGGGACGAAGACCCACTTGGCCAGCGGGCCGGCCGGGGCCTCGATGTCCAGTAGACAGTGACCCGCCGTCGCGACGACGTTGCGATATTTCGATTGCACGGCCGTGCCGGTGCACCAGTGCGGCTGGAGGTCGCTGCCGATGAAGAACACCTTGCCCGAGGTCGTGGGCATCCCTCCCGTCGGGGAGGCCGGCCCTTCCAGCGGCGCGATGGAAACCGGAGGGCCGTTCGGGGCGATGTCCGTGGACAGGCGCTCCCCGCTGGCCACGGTCTGCACGGCGTACGGTGTGGCGTTCCTCAGGTTGGCGGCCTCGTCTGCGAGCCAGAACCTGGCGACCTGCTGAGCCGTCGTCGCAGTGGGCGCCAACGGGACCATCACGACACTTGCCGCCTGTGCCGGCCCGGTGCCGACGGCGGAACCTAGCACGCTCAAGCCGATACCTAACGCGATCAGTGCACGCCTCAAGGGCGATCTCCTGTCCGGTCATGAGGCGCCTTCGCGCCCCGTCAGCATGGAGAGCCGGCCGATCGATACGGCCGGAGAACAGCAAGATCGTAACCTTGGCAGAGGGTCCGGGTCCAGAATTTTTAGATCATATGTTCGATCCGAGGGGTTCGATGGACCATCCCTTCCCGCGCGCGAAATCCACGGTCCGCACCGAGGCGTCCAGGAGCCGGAAGCTGTGCCCGATCGATGTCCACAGGTACATGCTCAAGGCCGGACACCACGTTTCGGGTGCGATGGCAGAGGGTCGCGGCCCCCTGCCGCCCGCTTCAAGAGGCCCGCGGGAGCCGGCCCGCCTCGCGGGGCACGCCGGCGAATCGACCGGCGCGGCCGTCGCCGGGCCTGCTGCCCCGGTGGTCACCGGAGGCGGCGGCGCGGCACCGCATGGCCGGTCAGCTCTCTCCGGGGCGCTCACGTTGGGAGCGCTTCCGATCGATCACCTTTCCGTGCCGCCACGATGATGAGCGCCCCGGAGACGATCCCGGCGAAGAACGGGGACGGCACGAGAAGGACGCCGCCCAGCAGGCACCACGTCGCGACGCCCCAGCCGATTCCGGCGGGCACGGCCACCCCGCGGCCGGCGAGGTGCCAGACCAGGCACCCCAGGAGGAGCAGAGGCACGGAGAAGCTTCCCGGGCCGGCCCAGAAGACGACCCCGTTCCGGAGGGACTCCACCGTCGGAACCGCACCGCCGTCCGTGAGCGCGAGCGGGACGGCCGCCCACACCCCCCGGTCTACCCAGCCGGTGACGCGCTCCCAGAAGAAGAGCGCCAGCAGGGACAGGTGCCCTGCTCCCAGTACGAACATGATTCCGCTCGCCCAGCGGAGCAGCCGCTTGCCGGAGTTCATCGTGACGTCCCTTCCTCTTGCTCTTCCGTACGGTTGCGGTCGCGCCAGGCCCTTTCCCACTGCCGGGTCAGCGCCGGGTAGACGACGAGGTACCGGAAAGGCGCGATGGCGGCCATGTAGAGCCGCCCGAACCGTCCGTTGGGCTTGACGAGGACGGCCATCCGCAGCTCGTGGTCGCCGTTCGCCCCCTGGACCCAGCCGAAGTGCATCACGGTGTGCACGGTCCTGTTCGCCAGCTCGCGTGCGGACTCCGTGCCGAGTTCGTAGACCGCCTTGAGGGGCATGCGCTCGTCGTCCGGGCCTCGGGGGGCGTCGCGGATGTCGCCGGGCAGGCGGTCGCGGAGTGAGGCGACCCGCCCGCCGACGCCCGATGACGGTTCGTCCCAGCCGAGGAGCGCGCCGATCTTCCACCGGAGGGCGAACAGGAACCTCGCCGGCCAGGGCTGCTTCGCGAATCCGCCGGCGGCCCGCATCGCCGCGAGCATCGCCGGGAAGTCGTCGGGCCCGGCGCCCGGGGTGCGGAACGCCCATACGTCCTCGACCGAGAAGTCACCCGTGAGTTCGTGGATGCGCCATGGGAGGGAGGTGTGCGCGGTCTCCGGCAGTCTCACGGGAGCTCCTTCCCGGCCTTCTCGGCCATCATGGTCATCAGCGTCATCTGGTCCAGCCGCGGCGTGGCGACCGGGTCGAGTTCGCGGTAGCGGCGGTGGAGGTTGACCACGATCCGCTCGGAGTCCAGCCAGGTGGCGTACTCGTCCAGGTCCACCGCCTCAACCGCCTCGGTGAAGGACAGGCCCCGGGCGTGCGCGGCGTCCGCCTGCTCGACCACGTGGCCGAGGTAGCCGCGCACCGCGCGGATCCCGTCGGGGTCGGTGACCGGGCCGTGGCCGGGGACGATCGTGCCGGCGCCGGTGGCGATCATCCGGTCGCAGGCGGCGATCCAGTTGGAGATCGGGCCGCTCCACACGATCGGGGTGCAGCCGACGAACAGCAGGTCGCCCGCGAAGAGCACGCCCGCGTCCGGCACGTGCACGACCGAGTCGGCGCCGGTGTGGGCGGGGCCGAGGTTCATCACCCGCACCTCGCGTCCGCCGACGTCCAGGGTCAGCTCCCGGTCGTAGGAGCGGTCGGGCAGCCGCAGGCGGATGCCGCTGAAGTCGAAGGCGCCGAAGCGTTCGCGGAAGTACCCGGTCGCCGGGCCGATGTCCAGCACCTGGGCGGCGGTCAGCATCTCCGGGGGCATCTCGTGCCGCATCTCGGTGCAGGTGGCCTCTGCGGCGATGATCTGGACGTGCGCGCCCAGCAGCTGGTTGCCGTGGGTGTGGTCGCCGTTGGCGTGAGTGATGACGGCGTGGGTGAGCGGGTGCCGGCCGGTGACCGGGCGCATGGCGTCGAGCATTTCGGCGGTCAGCGGCAGGTCGAACAGGGTGTCGACCAGGAGGGAGGCTCCCTCGCCCGCGATCAGGCCCGCGTTGCTCCAGCCGTACCCGCCGTCGGGCAGCAGCCAGGCCCACACGTCCGTGCCGACCTCGTGCAGGCCGCGCGTGTAGGGCGGCTTCGACGGGGCGCGGTTGACACGCGGGCGTGGCGGCCGGGCGTCGGGGTCGTGCCGGGGCGCCAGCGGGTACGGCGCGGCGGACGCGCGGACGGTCTGGCGGGTGCGTCCCAGCCCTTCGACCGTCAGCTCGACCACGTCGCCGTCCCGCAGCCAGCCGGGGAAGGCGGCCGGATCGGCCGGGGACAGGTGCTCGATGAGACAGCAGCCGGGCACCGTACCCGATCCGAACACGTCCCCGGGCACCAGGTCCACGCCGCGTGAGGCGTAGGAGACGACCTCGCCGAAGCTCCAGTCCATGGCGTCGGTACGGCCCGAGCCGATGGTCGCGCCGTTGACCTTCGCCTCGACCCGCAGCGCGAGCCTGCCGTCGCGGCGATAGGGCTCCAGCTCGTCCGGGGTGACCAGGTACGGGCCGAGCGTGGTCGCGCCGTCCTTGCCCTTGGCCTGCCCGATCGCCAGCGGCGCCTCGCGCAGCTGCAGGTCCCGTGCCGACCAGTCGTTGTAGACGGTGTAGCCGATGATGTGCTCCTCGGCCTGCTCCGGGGTGAGGTCGCGGCCGCCGGGGCCGATGACCGCGGCGATCTCCAGCTCGAAGTCGAACCAGGCGCTGCCGGGGGAGATCGTCACGTCGTCGTAGGGGCCGATGACCGTCGAGGGGCAGGCGAAATAGAAGGCCGGCAGCCGGTACCAGGCGTCCTTGAGCGCGCGGGACGAACCGGTGACCTGCTGGCAGTTGCGCATGTGGTCCAGGAAGCACAGGCAGTCGCGGAGCGAGGGCGGGCGCGGAATCGGCGCCCGCAGCCTGGCCCCGGCCAGCGGGACCGTCCGCGCCTGCGACGCCAGGGCCGCCTCCCCGGCCGCTCGCAGCTCATCGGCGCCCCGGCCGATGAGCTCGACCAGGCTGACACTTGGTGCGACGGGGTGGATCCGGTCTTCGCCGATCACGCCGACGCGGTCTCCGCCGTCCGTCGCGTAGGTCACCCAGCGCATGGAGAACCTCCTCGATTTCTATGTTGGCTGACACAGGCTATATCGATCAACACTTGCTCTGTCATTCGGCATACCTGATTAGATGAACCGCATGGCCACACGACGTGATGAGAGGACCCAGGAGAGCCGCCGGCTGCTGGTGGCGGCCGCGGCGGAGCTCTTCGCCGAGAAGGGGTACCGGCAGACGAGCTTCGTCGACATCGCCGGCAGGGCCGGTATCAGCCGCGGCTCCATCCCCTGGCACTTCGGCAACAAGCTGGGCCTGCTGGAAGCGGTGGTGGACGACCAGCTCCAGGTCGTGCTGGCGGGTCTCCCGCCGGGCGGGGAGGAGCCCACCGGCGACTCGCTGGACCAGGCCATGGGCTTCATCCGTCTGCCTGCCGCACGCTTGTTCATCACCCTGCTGGCCGAGGCCGTGGAGGTCGGCTCACCGATCCGCGAGCACTACGCGCGGCTGCACGCGGCGCTCCGGCAGGCGGTGCGGGCGCGGGTGGCGGCGGAGGCGCTTCCGCCGGGGACCACCCCGGAGGCGTTCACGGTCCTGCTGGTGGGGGCCGTCATCGGCGTTCACGCCCAGTGGCGGGTCGCTCCCGAGGCGGTGGACCTCGAAGCCGTCCGCACCGCCATCCTCGCCCTGCTGCAGGCGGGTCCCGGACGGGCCTGACGCCGCTCCGCCTCCCCGGCCCGCGGCGCTGTCCGGCGCATCCCTGCGCGGGAGGCGATCGCGGCGCGCCTGCGTCCCGGTCCGAGACCGCGGCCAGGGGTGGAGACGCCAGCATGTGTACGTCCGTACACATCATATGTACAATCGTACACATGATGCCTGAAATGCTGGGCCGTTCCATGCGAGACGGAATGCCTGCCGACGACCTGTACCTCGCTGACGACCCGAGCCGGCCGGGCTCATGCTGCCCGCGGCGGATCTGATGGAGGCGTTCAACGCGGCCTCCGCGCGCGACCCGCGGGAGCGGCGGCCGCGCCGACACGACCCAGGCCGGCGGGACCGGCTGATCGATGCCGCGCTGACCGTGATCGCCGAGCGCGGCGTGGCCGCCACGACGCACCGGGAGATCGCCCGTGTCGCGGACGTGCCGCTGGGCTCGATGACCTACCACTTCACTTCGCTGGAGGAGGTGCTGGCCGCGGCGTTCACCCGGCACGCCGAGTCGATGGCTCGCGTCTTCGACGAACGGCTGAGCGCCGCCTGCGACCGGGAGGCGGCGGTCGAGGCCGTCATCACGCTGGTGGCCGACGACCTGCTCGGCTCTTCCGGCGACCTCGTCCTCTCCGTGGAGCTGTACGTCGCCGCGGCACGCAACCCAGCCCTGCGGGCCGTCACCCAGGCATGGATGGCACGCAGCCGCACGGCGCTGGAACGCCACTTCGACGCCACCACCGCCCGGGAACTCGACGCGCTCATCGAAGGACTCGTCCTGCACAGCGCCCTGTCAACCGACCCGATGACACCGGAGCAGATCCGCCACGCCGTCCACCGGTTCCTGCGCTGATCCTTCTTCCCGCCCCTCCCGCCACCCTCCGTCACCGTGATCGGAAAGCCGATGTCCGCTGCCGTCCCTTCCGCCGTGCCCACCCGCCAGGCGCACCTGGCCCGCGCCGCCGTAGCGGCACTGTTCCTCACCAACGGCGCCGTGTTCTTCAACCTCGTCCCCCGCTACCCGCAGATCAAGGCCGACCTCGGCGTCGGCAACGCCGTCTTCGGCACCGCGGTGGCCGGTTACTCGATCGGCGCGCTGCTGGCCGGCCTGCTGGCCGGACTGGCCATCCGCCGCCTCGGCTCCGCACGCGTGGCGGCATTCGGCATCGTCATCACCACCCTCGCGACCCTGACCATCCCCTTCGTGCCGAACTGGATCGCCTTCGGCGCCGCGCTGCTCGTCGTGGGCGCACTCGACGCCGTCGTCGACGTCGCGCAGAATGCCCACGGCCTGCGCGTCCAGCGGCTCTACCGGCGCTCCATCCTCAACTCCCTGCACGGGGTGTGGAGCATCGGCGCAGTACTGGGCGGCCTGATGGGCTCGGCCGCCGCAGGACTCCGCCTGCCCCTGGCGGTTCACCTCGGCGTCTCCGCGACCCTGTTCAGCATCGTCGCCCTGCTCGCCTACCGGTTCCTGCTGCCCGGCCCGGAAGATGCCGAGCGCGCCACCGAAGCCCAGGACCTGGCTGCCGCCGACGGCCACCCGGCCGCCCCACCGGCACGGCACCCGGGCCGACGCCCGTTCACCGGCCCGGGTGCCGTGCGGATACTCGCCGTGCTCAGCGTGCTGGCCGCGTGCGGCGCGCTGGTCGAGGACGCCGGCGCGTCCTGGGGCGCCCTCTACCTCACCGGCCTGCACGCCGACGCCGCCACCGCGGGCCTGGCCGTCGTGGCGTTCCAGATCGCCATGACCGTCGGCCGCCTGTCCGGTGACCGCGTGGTGGACCGCTTCGGCCAGCGTACGGTCGCCCGCGCGGGAGGCGTCCTGGCCGCCGCCGGCATGGGCGCCGCGCTGGCCATGCCGTCCATCCCGGCCGCGCTGACCGGTTTCGTCCTGGCCGGGCTCGGTTTCGCCACCCTCGTCCCGGCGGCCATGCACGCCGCCGACGAACTGCCCGGCCTGCCCTCCGGCACCGGCCTGACCATCGTCAGCTGGCTGCTGCGCGGCGGCTTCCTGCTGTCCCCGCTCCTGGTCGGGCTCGTCGCCGACCTCGTCAGCCTGCGCGCGGGTCTGCTGTCGGTCGTGCTGGCGGGCATCATCACCGTCGTCCTGGCCCGTGTCCTGGCCGACCGCGCCTCGGCCTGAACGCCGGACGGGCTGACGCGATCCGGTGGCACGATATGTGCACTTTGGCACATTATGCGACCTGTGTGCCCTTTGACCTATTAGGTGACGTGCGGGTGCCCTTTGATGGCCGCAACAGCCGATCAAGCTCTCCGTCCTGTGACGGAGATCCGTCGGGATGACCCATCTTAAAGGAGAGCACAATGCGTATCACCAAGCACACGGCCCGGCTGGCGCTGCCGGCCCTCGCCGCCGCCGCGCTGGCGGGGACCCTGGCCACCCCCGGCCACGCCGCCGCTCCCAGCCGGGCCGCCACCCCCACGGCCTACGTCACCGGCAACAACGACCTCTACTACGTGGGCGGCGACTCCGCGAACAGGATCAAGCTGGTCAGCCTCAGCGCCGGGAGGATCGTCACTCTGGAGGACACCACCGGCACGGGGATCGAGCCCGGCGCCGGATGCCGCCGGGACGGCCTCTCGCCCAACAAGGTCACCTGCGAGACCGGTGCACCGGTCAAGGTCATCAAGCTGATGACCGGCGGCGGCCCCGACGAGGTCCAGGTGGACACCTCCCTCACCACCACGATCGAGGGCGGGGCGGGCCGCGACACCTACTTCGGCGCCACCGCCTCCACGGGCACCAACGTCACCTTCGACGGGGGCGAGGACATCGACGCGGCCGACTACGGACGCAGCGGTTCCGGTGTGCTCGTCGACATGGACGGCCAGGCCGACGACGGCCGCCTGAACAGGGACCGCGACAACATCACCACGACCGTCGAGAACCTGTTCGGCAGCGACTTCGACGACTCGCTGCGGGGCAACTCCAACGCCAACCGGATCGTCGGCCGCGAGGGCGCCGACGCGCTGCGCGGCGGCAACGGCGACGACGAGATCTGGGCCACGGAGAGCGCCGGCGCCGACGGCTCCAAGGCTGACAAGCCGGATCTGAGCTGCGGCACCGGCGCCGACGTCATCCGCGTGGACCTGACGGATCCGCAGGTGTCCGGTGACTGCGAGACCGTGGACCGCCGCTGATCACGCCTGCGCGGCGGACGGACCCTTCCGCCCTCATGACGGGCACGAGCCGTCCCGGTGGTCCCGGACGGCCTGCACGGGGGAGGCGCCGCCGGACGCCAGGTGGTCGCGCAGGGCCCTGGCGTGCGTGAGGATGCGGCTGGACCCCTTGCGCGCCGCGAAGGCGGACAGCGCCGGGATCTCCTCCCGTGTCCGAGACCAGGGCGCGAGGCGGGCGGCCAGGGCGACCAGGTCGGTGTGCACGCCGGTGGGACGGCTGCCCCGGGCCGGCAGGAGGAGGGGCAGCGCCGCGGCGACGACCCCCCACATGGCGCAGGCGGCTCCGTTCGCGGCCTCGCGTTCCACCCGGTCCACCAGGAGCCGCAGTGTGATCTCGCCGCGGAGCACCCGCTGGGCGAGCTCCCGGCCGAGCTCCTCGGCGGGGAGCTCATCGGTGGCGGCCATCCCCCGCAGGGCGCGCAGCGCGGAGCCGATGCCGTCGCGGGCGAGCGGATGAGGGAAGATCCGGTGCGCGAGCAGGACCGCGACGGCCCGCCCTGCCGGCCCCTCCGCGGCGGCGAGGTCGGCCAGGCGCAGGGAGTCCATCGCCGAGCTCCAGGGCGGCACCGGCTGGTGGGGGACCAGATGGGCGGCGACCACCTCCCGGTGGGAGGGCAGGACCGCGGGCCACCACTCCATGAGCCCGCCGAGGTGTCCGCCGGTCACCGGGCTGACGTGCCGGGGCTGCTCGGCGAGCAGTTCGTCGAGCAGCGGCAGGCCGGTGGGCTCGGCCCGCACGGTGGAGGTCATCCAGACCCGCGTGCCGGGGCCGTCGTCCCCTTCCGGCCAGGCCACCCGCACCACCGGGTCGGGCAGGCCGCCCTCCGCCAGCCATCGGGCGGCGCGGCGTCCCTCCGGCGACCTCAGCGCCGTGGCGCGTGCGGTCACCGCCGGGTCGACCCGCCGGGGCAGCCTGAGCAGCGCCTGCTGGAAGTCGGCGGGCAGCGGTACGGCGCCCGCCGCCTCCAGGGCCTCCATCCTGGACACCAGCTCGGCCGGATCGAGCAGGCCGTTGGAGAGGCTCGGCGTGGCGAGCAGCAGCGGCGGCAGCGCCCCGGCCCGCAGCGCGGTGAGGACCTCCGCGTGGCGGCGAAGGACGAAGCGGTGCAGCGGCGAGGTATCCGTGCGCCGGGGCAACCGGTCGAGTTCCCCGGTGGCCGGCGGGAGCCCGTTCGCGCGCCGGGCCCGGTCGGTGAGCGCGGTGTGCCGGGTCGCGTCCACCCATCCGGGACGCACCAGCTCGGCCGCCAGAGCGATCATCCAGTCGCCGGGATCCTTCCACTCACGAGAGTGCAACCGCCTCTCCTGGCTCGCGACGAGCGGGGCCAGCCGCGCGCGGAGCGCATCCCGGTCCCGTACGGCGAGCCGGACGAAGGCGGCCAGGCGGCGTTCGCCCGCCTGCCGGTCGTCGCGCAGGTAGAGGTCGGCCAGGTACGCGGGCGTGTCCGGAGGCTCGGCCACCGGGAGCGGCCGCGCCGGGGCGGGCAGCGTCCGGGGGGCGAACACATCCCCGGACGCGTCCCCGGACACCTCCTCCGGCGTCTTCTTCCCGGGACCGGGACCGGGACCGGGACCGGCCTCCGGCTCCTCGACGGCCTCACCGCCGAGCGCCGCGACCAGCCGGTGGCGCAGGGCGGGCGGTACCGCCTCCGCGCCGGCGCGGAGAAGCTCGGCGCCGCGCGGGGTGAAGCGCCCGGCGTGCCGGATCGCGAGGCGCGCGGCACGCTCCTGCACCGCCCAGACCTGGTGGCCGAAGGCCACGGCCAGAGCCGGGGCCAGCTCGTCGACCGGGCCGGGCGCCTGCCGTACGGTCTCCTCCCACCAGCTCAGGCCGGCGCGGGCCAGCCCGCCCTCGGCGCGGAAGAGCAGTCCTTCCAGGGCTTCGGCCACGTCCGTCGGGTCGAGACCGGTCAGTCTCCGCAGGTGCTTCAGCGCCGGCTCGGCCACGGGCCCCGGCGCGGCGGGCAGGAGGCGCAGGTAGTCGACGGCGTGCGGCTCGATCTCGGCGGGGGCGGGGTCGAGCAGCTCGTGGAGGTGGGCGAAGAACCGCAGATCCGGGCCTTCGCCGCCGCGCAGGAAGCGGCGCCGGCAGCCGTCGAGCAGGAACGCGCGGTCCACCCGGCCCTCGGCTGCGAGGGCGCGGAGGGCGCCGAGCCAGGAGGCCGCGCCGGCGCGGGCCGGCCGCTCGCCCCGCAGCGCCCGGCCGACACCCTCGGCCTCGAAGATCCGCGGCAGGAGGTGGTCGAGCAGCGGATCGGCTCGCAGCTCGCCGAGCCGGCCGCCCCGGGAGACCCACCCGACCACGAGCGGGTCGTGCTCGGGCGGGGCCGCACCGGTACGGCGGAGCAGGGTGAGCGCCAGCGGCAGGGTCCCGTCGAGGGAGCGGGCCCGGCGCCGGCGGCCGCCGCGCACCCGGAGAGCGAGCCGTACGGCCAGCTCGGCCTGGAACGGGACGGGCCGTGCGGAGATCGCCGCCAGCAGCGGCTCGTCCCCACCGGAGGCGGTTCCCCCCGCCAGGTCCCACTCGCCGAGCTCCCTGCGGTCGATCCAGGCCGCCGCGGCCGCCGCGCCGCCGATCACGCCCGCTCCCGCGACCCGCATCGGCCCGGCCCAGTCGGGGATCACGGGCCAGGTCCTCCAGTCGTCGTACCAGGTCGCGGCCCACGCCTCCCGGTGCTGCTCCTCGGAGAGCCGCCCGGCGGCGCGCAGCCGGTCCACCTCGTCCTGCCGGGCGCGGCGCCTCCGCTCGACCGCGGCCTCATGGTCCGCCATCGCCCGCTCCGCCCGATCCCGCGCCACCTCGACGTATCCGGGCAGCTCACGGGCGACCTCGCGCCGCCCGGCAGGGTCGAGCACCGCCACCGCCGCCGCGACTCCGGCCGAGTCGCCGGCGTCGATGAGCTTCCGTACCCGGTCCCAGGCGGGCGGCTGGACGTCCTTCGACTGCATGGCGCGGCTCTCCACGGTCAGGGGTGCATGACTGAGCCGTGATCTTCGCAGGGCGGGCCGACATTTCGGCCGGTGGGCGGGGAAGGCCCGGGGGCTGGGACCGGTAGGCCCGCGGGGCCTGCCTGGGATCGAACCAGGCGAGGAGGAAGCCCCCGAATGGCCTCGCCACCGGGTGTGAGGAGAGCGGGAGAGCTGGCATGTCAATTTGGAAGATTGAGAAGGAAGCCCTCCCATGGCCTCGCGGTCCCCACGCTATCAGGCCGGGATCAGCTCGTGCAGCGTCCCGGCGGTGTACACCCGTGAGCCCGGTGGCAGATCGGCCGGAGCCTCCAGCCCGATGTAGGTGGCCCGCCCGGTGGAGGCGGTCTGCCCGGTGGAGGCGGCCTTCGTGCGCAGCAGGTCGGCGAGGTAGCGGACCCGGAGGTGGTCGCGTTCCACGATCGAGCGCACCAGCAGCGACGTGGTGACCCGGTTGCCCTCGACCTGGTTGAACCCGGGGTTGCCCTTCAGGTAGAGATGCAGCCACTTCGCCCGCCACGCGCCGTCGTCGCCGCGGAGGAAGACCAGCGGCAGGGCGATCCGGCCGGAGCCGCGCAGGTCCGACTTCATCCGCACGGTGCGCGGCTCGAAGGGACGGCCCTCCTGCCCGGCGCCCCGGGTCATGAAACCGAAGAACGCCTCCGCGGCCTCGTCGAACGGCTCGCCGGCGTAGATGTTCACCTGGGGAACGACGATCGGCCGGGTGGCCTCGGACAGGCGGATGTCGACGAACTCCGTCGCGCCCTCGGCGGCGTCGGTGAGGTCGCCGGAGTACTGCGCGAAGTCGTTGGCGTAGTTCGTCCACGAGATGTGCGCCGGGTCGCCGTAGGACGCGTCGAGCATGAGCGCCGACAGGTCGTAGTCGGTGCGCCGCTCGGTCTGGCGCCAGTGGACGAAGAACCTGAGCAGCTCCCCGTCCACCGGCGACAGCGACCCGCGGGGGAGCATGCCGAGACCGGGTACGACGCCCTTCCCCGACAGCGGCAGGGCCACGTCCAGCACGTCGGGGTCGACGGTGAGCTCGCCGGGGTCCGGGAGGCGGCGGGCGATCTCCTCGTCCAGTACGGCGAGCATCCGGGCCGGCGCCTCCCCGCCGAGCGGCGCGCGGTCGTCCGGGGCCGCCCACGCCCTGCCGTACCGGTTGACGAAGACGCGACCGGCGGCAGCGGGGGCGAGCCGGTTCTGCAGGTGCTCGCGCAGGGACAGCAGCACCCGGCCGGACGCCCGCCCGGCCGCTCTCTCGGCGGCGTCCAGTACGGCCGACGCGGACGAACCGGTCCGCAGCAGGTGGTCGATGCGGCGCAGCAGCGCGCCGGGAGAGGTCTCCAGCAGTTCGACGGCGTCGGCGGTACGGCCGGCCGACAGGGCCGCCTCGACCCGGCTGTCGAGGCCTGCGGCGCTCCGGACGCCTCTGGCCACCTCGAAGACCTGGACGGCCCGCGGGAACTGCGGGAACTCGTGGGGGTGCAGCCGCTCGCCGAGCCGCTTCCACTGCTCCCGGTGGCGCGGCACGTCACCGTGCTTGACCGGGGGCAGGCCGTCCAGCGCGGCCAGGAGGGCGCGGCGCTCGGCCCGGCGGAACGACCGGAACCTGGTGGGTGAGGCCAGCGTGACATCGCCGCCGGAGCAGCCGCAGGCGAGCCGGAGCACGTCGGTCACGGTGTCGACGAGCAGGGGGAGGCCGGCGGCCAGCCGTGCCTCGTTGACGACGGCGCGGTTCTCGCGCACGGGGACGTGCTCCGGCTGCTCGGCGCACGAGGAGGCCAGTGAACGCAGGACCGCGAGGTCCTCGGCGGCGAGCGGCACCTCCGAGCCCGCCAGGGAGACGTAGAGGCCGCGCGCCTCCGACTCCAGGCTCCCGCCCGGCTCCAGCACGGTCACCCGGTCGCCGGCCAGCGGGATCAGCTCCGCGTGCGCGGCCAGCAGCTCGGCGTAGGTGTGCCGGTAGCGGCCGTACCCCGGCAGGCTCAGCAGGTCGAGCACCGGCGGCCGGACCCGCGCGGCGGCGACCGGGTCGAGCAGGGCCTCGCGCAGCAGGCCCGCCCAGAACTCCACCGTGTCGGGCACGTTGGCGGGGAAGTCGATGAAGTAGGCGTTGTGCTGCACGTGGTCGCCGGTCAGCCGGCGGACCGCGGCCAGGACGCGCACGCCGATATCGACCACCGTCTCGCCGGGCAGTCCGGCCAGGCGGGCGAGCAGGGCCGCTGAGCACTTGAACCCCACGCTCAGCAGCGCGGTGTCGAGCTGCCGGGCGGCCGTCTCGCCCCAGCCCGCCACGGCACCCGCGGGAGCGTCGAGGGGGACCCGCAGGCGCCTGGTGATGACGAGGCTTTCCAGAGCGAGGTTTTCCAGAGCGTCCACAGGCGCACCTTATCGGCGTGCAGGTGATTGATGATCGGATTTTTCGCGGAGCCGGTCGCCGCCGACCGGCGGGTCATCTCCGGCGGCCGGTCCTCCGGTCCTCCTCGTACGGGCACGGGACCGCGGATCTCCAGCCGCCGGTGCGGGTGGCCGGAGCCGGTCCGCCCGTTGACGGCCGGCACGGTATTTCGTACGTTCCGCATGGGCCGCCGTTCCCGGCATCCCGGACCCGGACGGTAAGGGGTTGCCATGACCGCAGAACCGGATCCGAACGGGCTCTGGCCGGACCCGGTCCCGGGCCCCCTGGGCACACCGCCGCCGGAGTTCGCCCGCAGGCGCGAGTCGGGGCCGCTGGAGCCGGCGGCCATGCCCAGCGGGGACCGCGTCCCGGTGGCCGTCCGGTACGAGGACGTCCGGGCGCTGCTGGCCTCGCCCGCCTCCAGCCGCAACCTGCGCCTTCCGGGCCTGCCGCGGCTGGTGAGCGGCATCGGCATCGACGACGACCCGGACGCGCTGATCAACCAGGACCCGCCGGAGCACACCCGCTACCGCCGGATCATGCAGGGCACCTTCACCCCGCGCCAGATCGAGCCGTGGCGCCCCCGCGTCGCGAAGATCGCCGAAGAGCTCCTCGACGGCCTGGGCGGCGACTTCGACCTGGTCCAGGGATACGCGCTCCAGCTCCCGGGCCGGGTCATCTGCGAGATGCTGGGCGTACCGGTGGACGACTACGCGCAGTTCGTCCGGTGGACGGACATGTTCCTCACCACCTCCACGGCCACGGAGCAGGCGCGCTACCAGGGCTACACCGACTTCATGGCCTACGCCGCCGAGCTGGTCGCCCGGCACCGGGCCGAGCCCGGCGGAGACCTCATCGACCTGCTCATCCAGGCGAGGGACGAGGACGACCGGCTGTCGGAGGGCGAACTGGTCAACACCGTGTTCTCCCTCATCACCGCCGGTCACGAGACGACGGCCTCGATGATCGCCCGCGGTGTCTTCCGGTTGCTCCTGCACCCCCGGCAGTGGGCCGAACTGGTCGCGGACCCCGCGCTGGCGGGCATCGCCACCGAGGAGATCCTGCGTTACGACGGTCCGCCCGCCAGCGCCTTCATGCGCAGGATCACCGAGGACACCGTCATCCCCAGCGGCCCGCTGAGCGCGGGGACGGTCGTCATGCCGAACCTGAACGCGGCCAACCACGACCCGCAGGCGTTCCCCGACCCCGGCCGGTTCGACATCCGCCGCTTCACCGAGCATCCCCCCAGCCCGCATGTGGCGTTCGGGTACGGCCCCCACCGCTGCCTGGCCGCCAGCCTCGCCAGGGTCGAGCTCACCGAGGCGGTCAGAGCCCTGGCCACCCGGTGCCCCGGCCTCCGCCTGACCGCCCCGCCCGATTCGGTGGCCTGGACCGACGGGCTGGTCTACCGGCCGGTCGCCCTGCACGTCACCACCGGACCGGCGGACGCCGGCGGAGGAGCGTGAGACGGACGGCACCCGCCGCCACCGCTCCTGCCCTGGAGCGCGGACGCGCGGCCCGAATATCGGGATGCCCGTCCGGGCCCGACCGGCGATACTGCTCCGATGCGCCACCTCGCCTATCCCAAGATCCCCACGGTCGAGCGGCCCGGTACGGCGGCCGCCGGCGGGCAGTGGGTGGCGACCGAGAAGGTCCACGGCGCCCAGATGGTGATCGCCTGCGACGGCCGGGGGATGTCCGTCGGCAAGCGCAAGGCGTGGCTCCGCGACGACGAGCCGTTCTTCGGCTGGCAGCTCCTGCGCGCCGCCTTCGAGAGGGCGGCGCAGGCCGCCCTGGCGCGGGGCGGCACGGCCGTACGCGTCTACGGCGAGCTGTACGGCGGCCGCTACCCGCATCCCGGCGTCCCGCCGGCGCCGGGCGCGGTCCCGGTCCAGACAGGGGTCTGGTACAGCCCGGAGATCCGCTTCGCCCTCTTCGACGTGCTGCGCCATGAGGATCCGGACGACCCCGGGGTCTTCCTCCCGTACGCCGACGTCGCGCAGATCGCCGCCGACGCCGGCCTCGACGCCGTGCCGCTCCTCGCCCGGGGCGGCCGGACGGACCTCGACGCCCTGCCGGTCCGGTTCCCCACCCGCGTGCCGCAGCTGCTCGGCCTGCCCGCCCTGGCGGGAAACCTGGCCGAAGGGCTCGTGCTCCGGCCGGACGCCCCGACGGCTCCGGCGCACCGCCCGGTTCTCAAGCGGAAGATCGAGGAGTTCGACGAGCAGCGTTTCGACCAGAGCCGTCCCTGGGATCCGCAGGCGTTCCTCACCTTCGAGGAGCTGAGCGGGATCGCCCGGGCGATGGTCAACGGCCCGAGGCTGGCCGGTGCGCGGTCCAAGGTGGGGCCGTCCGCTCCCGAGGCGCTGCTGGACGAGGTGGTCCTCGACGTCATGGTGGACCTGTCGATGGCCTTCCCCGCGGCCACGGCGGCCCTCGGCGACGCCGAGGCCCGGCTGCAGGAGGTCGTCCGCGGCGCGGCGGCGGCACAGGCCGGCGGCTCCTCCCGCGCGCGCGGGTGAACCCGCGCCGCCCGCATGACCGGCTCGGCGGGGATCCCGGCTCCGGAGACCGCCTGACGCCCGCCGTGCGCGCTCAGGCCGGCGCGAACGGCGGAGGAGAGCGTCACGGCGTCATGCGGGATCGCTCCGCGGATGGTCCGCCGATCGGGCCGGGGGGCCCTCCTCCACCGCGAAGATCCGGGCCAGGTGGTAGTCCGCCACCGCCCGCACGTCCGCCAGTGAGCGGCGCTCGTGCAGGACGTCCAGGCCCAGTCCCGTGATCCCCGCCACGAGCAGGTCGGCCTCGCGCCGCGCGTCGAGGCCCGGCACCGTGCTCCCGGCGGCCTGCCCCATCGTGATGATGTCCGCGACGAGCCGCTCCAGCGGGTGCTCGGCGGCGAGGAAGACCGCCGCGAGCGCCGGGTCGGCCAGGCTGCGGGCGTAGTACGCGGTGAACACCCGCAGAGCGAACGCCCGCTGGCCGTCCAGCGGCAGGAACTCGTCCAGGAGCGCCCGCAGCAGCCTGCGCGGGTCTGCCGCATCGGACGGGATGCGCGCCCTGGCCAGGCGTTCGTTCTCCACGTGCAGCAGGCGCAGCGCGTCGACCAGGAGGGCGTGCTTGCCGTCGAAGTAGTACTGGACCATCCGCAGGGACACGCCCGCCTCGGCTGCGACCTTGCGCATGCTCACCGTGTGGAGGCCGTGCTCCGACGCGATGCGCCACACCGCTTCGGCGATCCGGCGCCGTTTGCGTGCGTGGGCGTCCGGCCGTTCCGTCTCGGGAGGCGTGACCGGGGCGGGCGGATTCCTGCGTTGACGGTACGCCCGGGCCTGGCAGCTCCGGGAGCAGTAGACCGCCGGACGCCCTCGCTCCGACCGTTCCATCCGCGTGCCGCACATCCGGCACGCCGTTCTTTTTTCGTCACGCACGATCCCACCGTAACGCCGAAAAAAGTGTGATGAAAAGCGAATTCCCTTGCTTTGCCTGGCAATAGGAAACAATCATGATGATACGTTTGTATCGTAGCCTCAAGAGAGAAGGGGTCGTGAAGTACGACATTCTGCAGATCCTCGGCGCGGTCGTGATGGTGGCCTTCGGCCAAGGCCTCGTCCGGCTCTTCGCCGACCACGGCAACCGGGGTCTGCTCGGCTGGCTCCCCGGCGGTCCGGCCCCGGCGTTCGTCGTCTATGCCGTCCTCGTCGCCGCGGGTGTCGTCCTCACGGGCTGGGCCCACAAGCGTGCGAAGGACCTCGGCCGCCGCAAGTGAGGCGTGCCGCCGGGGTCCGCCGCGCGCTCCGGGTTCCCGGACCGGCGGTGACGCCGGGTTCGCGGGGTGGCGCCGCGCAGGCGGAGTCGTCCTGCGAACCCGGAGCCCGGCCCTTTGCGGGGGTCCGGGCTCCGGACGGGCCTCAGTGGCCTGGCAGCCGCTCCTCCTCGGTCGTCCGGGGCGTCTGCGGGGCGGCCCCCGCCGCGCCGGGGCGGTGCGGTGCGGGGACCGTCCACGCCAGGACCAGGGCGACGGCCGCCGCGGTGAGCGAGGCCAGGATGGGGAGCATCGGGGAGGCCTCGTAGAGGGCGGTGCCCAGGAGCGGGCCGGCGATGAAGGTGGCGCCCACGGTGGCGTTGATCAGACCGGCGATCGAGCCCTGCTGCTCGGCTCCGACGACCAGGGTGGGGGCGGCGGTGAAGCCGGGGATCGCGAGCCCGAGCCCCAGCGCGAGCACCGCGAAGGCCGCGGTGATCGACCACAGGTGGTGCGAGACGGCGAGCAGGGCGAAGGAGGCCGCGGCGATCGGGGCACCGGTGCGCAGCAGCCGCAGGGCGGGCCAGCCGAGCTTGGGCACCACGGCCCCCTGGACGGCGACGAGCACCAGGCCCGCGGCGAACAGGACGACGCCGACCGCGCCGGCCGTGGCCTGCGGGTCCAGGTGGAGGCGGTCGGCCACGAGGAAGCCGATGACCACCTGGACGAGGCCGAGGGACAGGTAGAGCAGGAAGCCCATGGCGAACAGGGGCCAGAGGGGCGCGCTCCAGGGCCGTACACCGGCGGCGCGCGGGCCGTCGCGCCGGACGGTGGGCGTCTGCGGCACGGTCGCGAGCACCCAGGCGGTGACCAGTGCGGTGAGCGCCGGGGCCAGGTAGAGCGGGAGCATCAGGGACAGCACGGCGAGCGCTCCGCCGCCGGCGGGGCCGAGCACGAGCGAGAGGCCCTGTACGGCGCCCACGAACCCGACGGCGCGCGTCCGCTCGGCCTCGCCGGTGGTCACGGTGCCGGCGACGGCGAGGGCCGCGACGGGGACGGCCGCGAGCCCGGCGCCGAAGACGACGCTGCGGGTGACGAGCATCAGGGTGAAGGTGACCGAGGGGGACGTCTCGCCGCCGATTCCGGCCGCGGCGACGGCGGCGAAGCCGGCCAGTCCGGCGGTCGCCAGGCCGAGCCCCGACAGGAGGACCGCGCGCAGCCCGAACCTCTGCAGGGCGTGCCCCCACAGCGGGCTGGCGACGGTCAGCGCGGCCGCGGCGACGGTGACGACGATCCCGAGCTGCGTCTCGGACAGCGCGAGCTCACGCGAGAGCGGCGCCAGGATGGGGGTGAGCAGCTGCTGCGCGGAGTACACCACGAGAACGGTGACCAGCAGCGGAGTCATGGTCTTGGGCACGGATGGGGGGTCCTCTCCGATCGGCTGTTCGCTGATGCGGTGGATGAGGCGGTCTGCAGGCCCTTGCGATGTCGATCAATCTTAGGTAAGCCTAACCTTAATGATCTCAGAAGTCCGCGTACCGAGACAACAGAAATCGTTTTCATTTTTTGCGGTGCGACCGAGCCGGCGGTGCGCGGGCCCCGCGATCGGCCCCGCGCACGCGTCAGGCGGGGAGGCGGTAGACCCGGCGGGCATTGCCGGCGCCGACCATCCCGGCGATCCGCCCGGCGTCCCGCTCCGTCCAGGAGTCGTCCTCCAACCCGGCGCGGAGCAGCTCCGAGAGCGCGCGGCGGAACAGCGCCGCACCGAGGTGGTACAGCTCCGGCAGCCCGCACGCGTCGGAGGCGTAGAGCAGCTTGCCGAACGGGGCCAGCTCCAGCGCCTCGGCGAGCAGCGCCCCGGCCCGGCGGCCAAGGTTGTGTGTGGCCAGGCTGACGTCGGCGAACACGTGCGGGAAGACCTGGGCGAGATATCCGGCCTCCCGGTGGTACGGGTAGTTGTGCAGCAGCACGACCGGCACCCCGGCCCCCGCGGTCGCCCGGAGCAGGTCGGTCAGGAGCACCGGGTTCGCCCGGGCCAGGTGCACGTCGGAGTCGCCGTAGCCGATGTGGAACTGCACCGGCAGGCCCAGGTCGAGCGCCGCGTACACCAGGAACCGGTGCAGCACCTCGTCCGCCAGCCGGGCCGGGGCGTCCGGCCGCACGCCGGCCAGCCACCGGCCCGCCGCCGCGGCGACCTCGCGGGGCCCCGGCCGGTCCGGGGCCAGCGCCAGCCCCGTCCGGTAGGCGGCGACGGACTTGGCCCCGACCACCCGGCCGCCTCCTGCTTCGGCCTCCGGGCCTTGTCCGGCTCCGGCCGTCCGGCCGCCCCCGGCGTGCACCCGCCCGGCGAGACGCTCGCGGACACGGTCGGCGAAGCCGGTCGCGGAGACCCCCGTCCCGGCCACCTCCTCGGCGACGCGCTCCAGCCGTACGATCTCGTATCCGGGCGCCCCGGCGGCCTCGGCCAGCTCGGCGGGGGAGAGCGACGGCCGGGGGGCGTATCCGGTGTCGACGCACAACCCGCCCAGCCCGGCCGCGCGCAGCAGCCGCCGGGTCACCTCCGCGTGGCCGAGCTCCGCCCGCCGGGCCAGGTACTCCTCCGGCTCCGCATGCCGGGGCAGGCCGAGCACGGGCGCGCACCAGCGGCGCACCGCCAGCCCCGCCTGCGTGTCGAACAGGCTCCCGCCCAGCGGGGAGGGGCCGTCGGCCTCGGTCAGCAGCGCCTCGAACCCGTCACGTGACAGGTCCCGCCGTACGACCCCGTGGCAGTGGTGGTCGACCAGGCGGAGCGCGGCGACCTCGGGCAGGAGTTCGGGCATCGTCGTTCCGATCGTGTGCCGGACCTGGTTCCGATCCGCATGGTAGACCTGGGAGCGACGCCCGATCCCGAACCGCGGAGGTCCAGCCGATGCCGTCGCCGGAGCCGCTGACCGCCGCGGACCGGGCCCGCCGCGCCGCCCAGGCCCGTACGGCGGCCGCCCGCCTGGCCGCCGACGGCGTCGACGGCGTCGCGGTGACCTGGGTGGACACCGGAGGCATCACCCGGGTCAAGGCGGTGCCGCTGTCCCGCCTGGAGCAGGCCGCGTCCTGGGGGGTGGGGGCCTCGCCGGTGTTCGACGCGTTCCTGCTCGACGACTCGACCGTCTCCGGCCGGTACGCCGGCGGCCCGGTCGGGGACCTGCGGCTCCACCCGGACCTGGACCGGCTCACCCGGCTGGCCGCGCTGCCCGGCTGGGCCTGGGCGCCGGCCGACCGCTACGACCAGGACGGCCTGCCGCACCCGCTGGACGCCCGCATGCTGGCCCGGCGCGAGACCGACCGGCTGGCCGGGGCGGGCTACGGGATCCGCGCGGCGTTCGAGATCGAGTGGTGCGTCTCGGCGGGCACCGGCGACGAGTTCGTCCCCGCCTGCCGGGGCCCGGCCTACGGCATGGCCCGGCTCACCGAGCTCGGCGGCTACCTGCGCGAGGTGCTCACCGCGCTGGCCGCCCAGGGGGTCGCCGTCGAGCAGGTGCACCCCGAGTACGCCGCCGGGCAGTACGAGGTCTCCGTCGCCGCGGCGGACCCGGTCGGCGCGGCGGACCTCGCCGTGCTGGTGCGCGAGACCGTCCGGGCGGTCACCGTACGGCACGGCATGCGCGCCACGTTCGCGCCGAAGGTGCTCGCCGATGGCGTCGGCAACGGCGGCCATCTGCATCTGAGCCTCTGGCGCGACGGGACGAACCTGATGTCCGGCGGCCCCGGTCCCTGCGGGCTGACGCCCGAGGGAGAGGGCTTCGCCGCGGGGATCCTGGAGCGGCTGCCCGCCCTGCTCGCCGTCGGCGCGCCGTCGGTCGCGAGCTACCTGCGGCTGGTGCCGTCGCACTGGGCCGGCGCGTTCGCCTGCTGGGGCCGGGAGAACCGGGAGGCGGCGCTCCGGCTGGTCACCGGCTCGCGGGGGGAACGGGACCGGGCCGCCAACATCGAGATCAAGTGCGTCGACCTGTCCGCCAACCCGTACCTTCTGGTCGCCGCGGCGCTCGCGGCCGGACGGGCCGGTGCCGAGGCCGGGCTCCGCCTGCCGGAGCCGGTCGACATCGACCCGGCGGGCATGGACGAGGAGACCCGGCGGAAGCGGGGGATCGCGGCCCTGCCGGGCTCGCTCGCCGAGGCCGTCGCCCTGTTCGAGGCCGACCCGGTCCTCGGTGAGGCGCTCGGGCCCGAGGTCGTCGACACCGTCGCGACGGTACGGCGGGGCGAGATCGCGCTCTTCGCCGGCGCGAGCCCCGAGGAGATCGTCGCGCGCAGCCGCTGGCGCCACTGACCGGCCGGAGCACGGCGGGACCTCGCCGGTTCCCGCCGGAGGACCGGCTCGGCTCAGTGGAGCCGGGGATCCTCGTGGGGGACGCCCTTGAGCTCGTGGAAGCCCGGGACCCCGGCCACCAGCAGCGTCCCGTCCCACAGGCGGCCGGCCTGCTCGCCGGTGGGGAGCCGGGAGACGACCGGGCCGAAGAAGGCGACGCGCCCGCCGCCGGGACCGGTGGCGGCGACGATGGGGGTGCCGACGTGCGGGCCGACGAGCCCGACGCCCTCGGCGTGCGAGGCGCGCACCGCGTCGTCGTACTCGGCCGACGTCCCGGCCTCGGCCAGCTCCACCGGGAGCCCGGCGGCGGCCAGCGCGTCCTGCAGGGAGCCCATCCACTCGTGCTCGCCGCGGTCGTTCCCGGCGGTCCACATCGCGGTGTAGAACCGGCCGAGCGCCTCCTGCCCGTGGTGCCGCCGCACGGCGGCGCAGACGCGCACCGGAACCCACAGGTAGCCCTCGGGATCGCCCTCCGGGTCGTCGTCGCGGCCCTCGTTGAGCACCGACAGGCTCATCACGTGCCAGCGGACCTCGACCGGGCGGACCTTCTCGACCTCCAGCAGCCACCGCGAGGTGAGCCAGGTGTACGGGCAGGAGGGGTCGAACCAGAAATCCGCGATCACCTTGTCCGCCGGCACAGCGCTCCTTCGCTCGTCATTCCCGGTTTCCGCCCGGACGCCCTCTCCCGATGACCGCTCCGGAACCGCCCAGCGCATTCAGCGCCCCAGCGGCCCACCCCGGCAGATGCTCGGGCACTCTGCGATCAGTGAATATATATATGCATGCTCTGCAAGCAGAATGCTGGCTTTGAAAGCATGAAGTCAGAACAGGGCAAGAACAACCGGTCCCTCTTCGTCCGGGAGGTCCCCGAGGAAGTTCACGCCGCCCTCCGGGTCCGCGCGGCCGCAGAAGGCATGTCGGTCTCGGCTTACGTGCTCCGCCTGCTGACAGGGGAAACCTCCACCCCGACGGTGGCCGAGGTGTTCGCCCGGCGGCGTGAGCCGGTGCGGCTGACCAATGAGGACATACTCTCCGCGATCCACGAGGGCCGCCGGTGAGCACACTGGTCGTCGACGCGTCGGTCCTCATCCGCGCCCTGGCGGAGTCTCCCGAAGACGAACTGCTCAGACGACGCCTGGCGAGTGTCCGGCGGCTCCATGCCGCCGGACACGTGGGAGCCGAGTTCGTCAACGGTATCCGCGGACTCGCGCTGGGCGGCAAGCTCTCCGGTGAACGGGCGGAGCAGGCGATCGAGGACTTCCTCGATCTGCCGATCTCCCGTCACCCCGTCGAGTCCACGACGAGCAGCGTCTGGGATCTCCGGGGAGACTTCAACGCCTGCGACGGTGCGTATGTCGCTCTCGCACGACGGCTCGGCGTCCCCCTGCTCACATGTGACGCGAAGCTCGGAAGAGCCGCGCCCGCGGACGTGACCGTTCACGTCTACCCGCCGCGGTGGGAGTCGTACGGTGTGCCGCTCCGCGGTCATGGCCAGGTGCCATCCGGTGATGGGTGTGACCGCGGATGCCCGGCTCGCGCCGGGGTGTCAGCCGGGCTCCGTCGCGGTGAGGGCCCGCTCGAAGGCGGCGTAGGCGTCGGGGTCGAACAGGACGAAGCGGATGTCGGTCACCTCGGTCGGGGTGGCGCGGACGGTGCCGATCGCGATACGGGCGGCGTCGTCCAGCGGCCAGCCGTAGATCCCGGCCGACACCGCCGGGAAGGCCACGCTCGCCGCGCCCAGTTCGTCGGCGACCCGCAGCGACTCCCGGTAGCAGGAGGCCAGCAGCTCGGAGCGGTCCTCCCCGGCGGAGTGGACGGGGCCGACGGTGTGGATGACCCAGCGGGCGGGGAGTTCGCCCGCCGTGGTCGCCACGGCCTGGCCGGTCGGCAGCCCCCGGCCGTAGTGCGAGGCGCGCAGCCTGCGGCACTCGGCGAGGATCGCGGGGCCGCCGCGCCGGTGGATCGCCCCGTCGACCCCGCCCCCGCCCAGCAGCGAGGAGTTGGCGGCGTTGACGACGGCGTCGACGTGCTGGGCGGTGATGTCCCCCTGGACCAGCGTGATCCGCATGCGGGCGAGTCTGCCAGAGGGGCGGGGCTCCGCCGCCGGCGCCCGCCGTACGGCCCGCGTGAGCCGTACGGCGGGCGGAGGGCCCGGCGGTGGGCCCGGCGGTGGGATCGCCCCCGCGGCGGAACGTCCGGCGGCTCAGAACGTCCGGCGGCCGGGGAGCATGTCGTCGTCGGGGACGGACGGCGGCGCGCTCCGCATGGCCGGCGGCGCGCCGGCCACCCCGGCCCAGCGGCGCAGGGTCGCCGTCGCCGCCTCGCGGTCGCCCTCGGCCAGGGCGGCGATGTCCGCCCCGTGGTTGGCCCCCGGCGCGACGTACAGGTGGGAGTCGTTCCTGCTGGGGGTGAACCGCTCCGCGCCCCACGGGTCGTTCTCGCCGTAGACGAACATCATCCGGCTGGACCGCGTCCGCACCCAGCGGTCCACGTCCGGCATCGGCCGCGGATCGTGCCGGGAGCGCAGCTCGGCGGGCAGGACCGAGTTGGGCTGGTAGAGGCCGCGGTGGCGGGTCAGGCCGCGCAGGTGCCGGAACTTCAGCTCGGGCCAGCCGAGCTGGGTGGCCGCCTGGTAGTAGTACGGCGTGTAGTACTCGATGCCCTGGTCGGTGTAGAACGACCAGCCCGCCACGGAGTCGATCCAGGCGTAGAGCTCGTCGTCGGAGGCGGTGGCGGGCGGCACGGCCGCGCAGTCGGCCGCGGTGGAGTACTGCCAGAACGCCCACACCGTGTCGAGCACCGTCATCTCGAACGACCGGTCGGCGGTGCCCAGCGTCCGGGTGAAGGTGTAGCCGTTCTGCGCGGCGTACGCCTCCAGCCTGGGCACCAGCCGGTCGCGGCGCCTGAGCGCCTCCTTCTGCACGGTGTCCAGCGCGCTGCGGCAGGCCGCGTCGCCGACGTTCGCGAAGAACGCGTCGTAGGCGCGGTCGGCGGGGTTGACCCGGTCGTTCGGGGCGACGTAGGCCACCACGCCGTCCACGTCGCCGGGGTAGAAGCGCCGGTGGTAGACCGAGGTCATGCCGCCCTTGCTCGCACCCGTCTGGATCCACTTGCCGCTGTAGACCGTCTTGAGCGCCTGGACGATGCGGTGCTCGTCGCTGGCCTCCTGCCAGATGTCGAGTTTGCGCCAGTCCGCCGGGTCCGGCCGGGACGAGCGGAAGAAACGGTGCTCGACCGAGACCTGGTTGCCGTCGAGCAGCCGGGTCGGCTCGGTCCGGGAGGCGGCCGGGTTCACCGGCAGGCCGTATCCGCCGGTGAAGAGCACCACCGGAGCGGTCTCGGCGCGGTGCAGCAGGGTGAGCCGCTGCTGGTAGGTGCCCTTGCCGGGGTCGCGGTGGTCCACCGGCTGGGTGAAGGTGAGGACGAAGAACCGGTAGCCGGACGGCTGGGTCTCGGAGACCACGCTCAGGCCGGGAACGGCCTTGAGCCTGGAGAGAAGGGGGTCTTCGGCCGCTGCGGCGGGCGGGGCGGGCGGGGCGGGCGGGGCGGTCCGCGCTCCGGCCGGAAGGGCGACAGAGCCGGTCGTGAGCAGGGCGAGGACGAGAGCGGGGATCACCCGGGTTCGCACGGTCATGCCTCCTGGGGGTGGTGCCGCCGCAGACGCGCGGCCCGGCCGGGGCGGGGGCCCGCGCTCCGGTGACGGTCGGGAGATGAGCGCCTCGCCGCCACCCTAGTGAGATCCGCCGCGGTTCATGAGATCTTTCCGGCGATCGGATCGGCAGGAGCCCTCTGGGGCCGTCGTGTTCCTGCTCCGCCGTACCGGCGCCGGCGGGGCGGCCTGCGGGCCGGGGGTTGACGGTCCGGAGCGGGTGCGTGTATAAAACCAATCAGTTATACAACTAAGAGGTTATGAATGTATGGACACTGACGAGCTCGACGCGACCTTCGCGGCGCTGGCCGACCCGACCCGCCGGGCGATCCTCGCCCGGCTGGCCTCGGGCGAGGCCACCGTGACGGAGCTGGCCGCGCCGTTCGCCATGAGCCAGCCGGCGATCTCCAAGCACCTCAAGGTGCTGGAGCGGGCCGGCCTCGTCTCGCGCGGCCGCGACGCGCAGCGGCGGCCGTGCCGGCTCGAGGCGCGCCCGCTCAGGGACGCGGCCGGCTGGCTGGAGGACTACCGGGGTTACTGGGAGGAGAGCTTCCAGCGCCTCGACACGCTGCTCGACGAGCTGAAGAGCGCCGAGGGCGGCGACCGGCGACCGGGAGACCACTGATGTCACTCATGAAGGACTCCGCGGCGCTGACGGTGACGACACCGGCGGACACGGAGATCGTGCTGACGCGGCGGTTCGCCGCGCCGCGCCGGCTGGTCTTCGACGCGTGGACCAGGCCCGAGCTGCTCAGGCGCTGGTACGGCGCGCGCGGCTGGAACCTGGTCGTCTGCGAGGTCGACCTGCGGGTGGGCGGTGCCTGGCGCTTCGTGTCCCGGGGCCCCGGCGGCGAGGAGATGGGCAGCAGGGGCGTGTACCGGGAGGTCGCGCCGCCCGGACGCCTGGTGTTCACCGAGTCGTACGACGACCGGTGGTTCCCGGGCGAGACGCTCGTCACCACGGTCCTCACCGAGCAGGGCGGCACGACGACGCTCACCGGCACGCTGACCTTCCCGTCGAGGGAGGTCCGCGACGCCGTGCTGGCCTCCCCGATGGAGCGCGGCGTCGGCGAGAGCTGCGACCGGCTCGCCGAAGTGCTGCGCTGAGTCCCGGCCGGAGGTGTCCGGCTCGGGGGCCGGACTCCGGCGGAGGGCCCGCGCCGGAGTCCGCCGGGCGTCAGCGGACGTCGACGTAGTCGGTGCCGCTCCTGGCGGCCAGGCGCCGGGCGTCGCCCTTGTAGACGGCCTGCCAGGTTCCGTCCCGGCCCGCCGTGACCGCCTTGCGGAACGTGCCGTCGGCGGCGGTCGTGACGGTGCCCGCCGTACGCCAGGCCGCCGAGCCGCGGGACCTGAACATGATGGAGACCTTCTGCCTGGCGGCGGCCTGCCGGGTGCCGGAGGCGGTGTACTGGCTCAGGGTGCCGACGACCGTCATCTTCCGGCCGCGCCGGATCGGGTCGGGTCCGGTGGTGACGAAGGAGACGCGGGTGGCGGCCTTGGCCGTGCCGCTCGCGGTGGTCTTGGCGGGCACGGTGGTCTTGGCGGGGGCGGTGGTCTTGGCGGGCACGGTGGTCTTGGCGGGGGCGGTGGTCTTGGCGGGCACGGCGGCGCCCTGACCGGTGGCGAGCTGCCTGAGCTGCTCGTAGGTGCCGTTGAAGGCGTTCTGGTCGCCGGGGAAGACGCCGGAGTCGGCGTACTGCCAGATGGTGTGCCGGGTCCAGCCCGAGGGGAGTGCGCCGACGGAGGAGGAGTAGCGGGCGATCCAGAGCGGATGGTCGCCGAAGGCGGCGCTCCCGCCGGTGCAGGTCTGCCACCAGTAGGCGTTGGTGTAGATGACGGGCCGCCGGCCGGTCAGGGCGAGGTAGCGGTCGCTGAAGTCGCGGATCCAGCCGGTCATCCGGGCGGGGGAGAGCCCGTAGCACGTGTCCAGGCCGTTGGAGGACCGGTAGGGGTTGAACTCGATGTCGAGCGCGCCGGGCAGGGTCCGGCCGTCGGCGGTCCAGCCGCCGCCGTTCCGGACGAAGTAGTCGGCCTGGGCGGCGCCGCCGGACTTGTGCGGGAGCGCGAAGTGGTAGGCGCCCCTGATCAGGCCGGCCTGCCGGGCGCCCGAGTACTGGGCGGCGAAGGAGGGGTTGCGGTAGGTCAGCGACTCGGTGGCCTTGACGTAGGCGAACCGCCCGCCCGCGCCGTACACCGACGTCCAGGAGACGTTCGGCTGGTAGGAGCTGACGTCCAGCCCCTGCGGGCCCGCCGGTGCGGACGCGGCCAGTGCATGGGAGGGGGCCAGTGCGGGGGAGGGGGCGAGCGCGGGCGCGGGGGACGCGGCCAGGGCGGGCCCGGGAACGGCCGCGGAGGAGGCGGAGGCGAGGACCAGGCCGCCGAGGAGAAGTCCGGACAGACGTTTCATTCGCCCCATCCCTCACAGGACGCCGTACGGCGTCGGCTTTCCTCCTCTCTTTCGGCGGCACCCGGGCCTGCCTGAGGGTGGTGAGGGTGGTGCGGAGAGTGATCTGCGACACACGCGGCCGCGCGGGCGGTGCTCCCGCACGGCCGCTACCGGATGCGCCCGCGGCGCTCCGGCCCAGCGGGGGAGCGGGTCAGTCCCGCGGCTCGCGTGCGGCCCGCTCGTGTTTGGCGATCAGGCCGTCGATCTGGACGCTCAGCCGGGCGCCGAGCGGCCAGCCGATGTAGTGGGTGAGGAAGACGGCCACCTCGCGGAGCTCGTCGGGGGAGAGCTCGGCGTTGGCCAGGGCCGCCGGGATCTGGATGTCGAGCACGTCGTTGAGGCCCTGACCGGCCAGCATGCCGATCAGCAGGAGCCGCCGGTCGCGCATCGAGAGACCGGGGCGGGTCCAGATCTCGGCGAAGAGGTGGTCGACGGTGATGCCGAAGAAGTCGCCGGGGGCGTCGCCGACCTCCCAGCCGTAGACCTGGCGCATCATCTCCAGCCCGCGCCGCCGTCGCTCGTCGCTCACCGTGTCTCCTCGGGGGTCGTGGTCATGCGGGCGGGGAGGCCGAGGCCATCGGCGAGCCGGGCGAGCGCGAGCCGGGCCAGGGGGGTGTCGACGCCGTGCTCGGCGGCCAGGTCGAGGGCGAGGGACAGGTCCTTCTCGCCGAGCGCCAGCACGTGCTCCATGATCCCGTACAGCGGGTCGCCGGGGCCGAGCGGCGCGGTGGCGGGGCGGATCATGATCGCGCCCGGCCCGCCGGTGACGGCGTCGGAGTGCCTGACCACCCGGGCGAGCCTGCGCAGCGAGATCCCGGCCGCCTCGGCGAGCCGCTGCGCCTCGGCGGCGGCGGCGAACGCGGTGAAGTGCAGCAGGTTGCGGGCGAGCTTGGCCCGGGTGCCCGCACCGACCGGCCCCATGTGCAGGACGAGGTCGGCCCAGGCGCCGAAGGGCTCCCGGCAGCGGGCGAAGGCCTCCTCGGCGCCGCCGACCATGACGGCGAGGGTGCCCGCCTCGGCGCCCATGAAGCCGCCGCTGACCGGCGCGTCGACGACCTCGACCCGGTACGGCCGCGCCCGCTCGGCGAGCGCCTGCGCGGTGCCCGGCCGGATCGTCGAGTGGACCGCGAGGATCGTGCCGGGGGCCGCCGCGGGGAGGATCCCGGCCGCGACCTCGTCCACCTGGGCGTCGTCCCTGACCATGATCGAGATGATCCGGCAGGCGGCGGCGACCTCGGCGGGGCTCGCCGCGGCCCTGGCTCCGCCGTCCACCAGCGGGGCGACGGCCTCCGGCCGGGTGTCGTGGACGACGAGGCCGCGGCCGGTCAGGTGCCGCGCCATGGGGGCGCCCATCTGGCCCAGCCCGATGAAGCCGTACGGCACGTTCGCATCCGACGGCCCGTTCCCGCGGGGCGGGTCGTGCGGGCCGGGGGCGGCAGCGGCGGTCAAGAGCGGAACACCTCGCCGCCGTCGACGTTGAAGATCTGCCCGGTGATCCAGGACGCCTCGTCCGAGAGCAGGAACAGGCACATCCCGGTCAGGTCCTCCGGCGTGCCCAGCCGCTTGAGCGCCAGCTTGTCGCGGACGATCTTCTTCACCATGCCCTCCGGCACGACCGCGCGGTTGGCCTCGGTGTCGATCGGGCCGGGCGCGATCGCGTTGACCCGGATCCCCATGCCGCCGAGCTCGTGGGCGAGCTGCTGGGTGATCCCGTTGACCCCCGCCTTGGCCAGGCCGTAGAAGCCGGAGTACTGCCAGGCCGCGGTGGACGACTGGTTGACGATCGCCCCGCCGCCGCGCCGCTCCAGGTGCGGCCGGACGGCGCGGGCGCACAGCAGCGCGCCGTCCATGTTCACCGCCATGAACCGCTTGTAGTAGTCCCAGTCCACGGTGAACAGGAAGTCCAGCCGCATGGTGCCGAAGATCGCGGCGTTGTTGACCAGGTAGTCGATGCCGCCGAAGCGCCCGGCCGCCGCGTCGGCCATGGCCTGGACCGAGGCGGGGTCGGAGACGTCGGTGTGGACGTACAGTCCCCCGACCTCCTCGGCGACGGCCGCGCCCCGCTCGCCGACGTCGGCGATCACCACGCTCGCGCCCTCCGCGGCCAGCGCCCGCGCGTACGCCTCGCCGATGCCCTGCGCGGCGCCGGTGACGATCGCCACCCTGCCCTCGAAACGGCCGCCCTCGAAACGGCCGCCCTCGAAACGGCTCATACGGCTCCTTCCCCGGCGGCCGCGGCTCTCCCCGCGTCCCCGGTCCCCTTCCCGGTCCGGGCCCCCGCGCCCCCGGCCGGCGCGATCTCCGCGATCGCCTTGGTCTCCAGGTACTCCTCGAACCCGGCCACGCCCATCTCGCGGCCGATCCCCGACTGCTTGTAGCCGCCGAACGGCACGTCCGCGCCGTACCAGACGCCGCCGTTGACGCTGACGGTCCCGGTCCGCAGCCGCCGGGCCACCGCCCGCGCCCGCTCCGGGTCGCCGCCGTGCACCGCTCCCGAGAGCCCGTACGGCGAGTCGTTCGCGATCCGCACGGCGTCGTCGTCGCCGTCGTGCGGCATGATCACCAGCACCGGGCCGAAGATCTCCTCCCGCGCGGTGCGGGAGTCGTTGGTCAGCCCGGTGACCAGGGTCGGCTCGATCCAGAAGCCCTTGTCCCGCCCCGGCGGCCGGCCGCCCCCGGTGGCGAACGACCCGCCCTCGGAGCGCGCGAGATCCAGGTAGCCCTCGATCCGCTCCCGCTGCCGGGCGGAGATGACCGGGCCGCAGACCGTGCGGTCGTCGCGGGGGTCGCCGGTGCCGAGCTTCGCCATCGCGGCGGCGGTGATCTCCACGGCCTCGCCGTACCGGGCGCGGGGGACGAGCAGCCGGGTGGTGATCGCGCAGCCCTGCCCGGCGTGGGTGACGGCGGTGAAGGCGGCGTAGGAGCAGGCGCCGCGCAGGTCGGCGTCGTCGAGCACGATGAAGGCGGACTTGCCGCCCAGCTCCAGGAAGACCCTCTTGAGGGTCTCCGCCGCCTCGCGCATGACGGCGCGGCCGGTCTGCGTGGAGCCGGTGAAGGAGACCAGGTCCACCCGGGGGTCGGCGGAGAGCATCGCCCCGAGGACGTGGTCGGCGCCGGTGACGACGTTGACGACGCCGGGCGGGATGTCGGTCTCCTCGGCGACGACCACGCCGAGCGCGGCCGCGCACCAGGGCGTGTCGGGGGCGGGCTTGAGCACGACCGTGTTCCCGGCGGCGAGCGCCGGTCCCAGCTTGGCCAGGTTGATCTGGTGCGGGAAGTTCCACGGGGTGATCGCTCCGACCACGCCCACCGGCTCGCGGACCACGCGCCGGTCGCTGGCCATGCCCATGGGCGAGGCCCGCCCGAGGTCGTGCTCCCAGGCGTAGCGCTCGGCGAGGCCGGCGAACCAGGCCAGGTCGGCGACGGGCGCGTCGAGCTGCGCGCCGTACGTCAGGAACCTGGGCGCGCCGGCCTCGGCGACGGTGAGCTCGCGCAGCTCGCCCGCGTGGCGGGTGAGCGCCTCGGAGAGCTGCCGCAGGCAGCGGACGCGCAGGGCCGGGTCGGTGGCCCAGCCCGAGTCGTCGAAGGCGCGGCGGGCGGCGGCGATCGCGTGGTCCATGTCCTCGCGGGTGGCGTCGGCGGCCTCGCCCAGGACCTCCTCGGTCGCCGGGTCGACGGTCTCGAAGCGGTGACGGCCGGGGAGGAGTCCGCCGTCGATCAGGAGCGGTGACGAGTTACCGAGCAAGCGACCGGTTGTTCTGGACACGTGTCCAGACTACAGTTCGCCCCATGACGGAACGCAAGGACTATTCCGGAGAATTCGATCCGGGCTTCCGCTTCGAGGACCTCTCGAAGGAGGCACTGGTCCGCCTCGTCCGGGAGTACGGCCTGATCGTTCACCTGCTCGACCGCGCCGCCCTCACCGCGGTGGGCCTGCGGTACGGCCAGCGCGTGGTCGAGGAGATCGCCATCGACGAGTGGCGAGGCGCCAGCCCGATCTACACCGACCGCATCCGGGAGATCATGAGGATCGAGGGGGACGGCGTCTCGGCGATCTTCAAGTGCCTCCAGCTCGACCCCGGCTTCGCCCAGCACTACATGGACGTGGAGTACGAGCTGGTCTCCGAGACCCACGGCTTCTTCCAGCTCCGCACCTGCGGGGCGCTGCTGGACGTCGAGCCGTTCGGGGAGCGGTCGATCCGCGGCATGTGCCACCACATCGAGGACGGCACCTTCGACTGGACCGCCCAGGCGGTCAACCCGCGCGCCCGCATCCGCCCGGTCCACCGCCCGCCCCGCGCGCCGGCCGGGCGGGTCCCGCACTGCCGCTGGGAGGTCGTCATCGACGAGGAGACCGAACCGGTGGGGGAGGCCGAGATCACCCGCATGACCCGGGGGACCACGGCCGCCCGCTTCCGCTTCCCGCCGATGCGCGACGGCACCCCGCACGTGCCCGCCTGACCGCGCCCGCCCGCGCCGTACGCCTCCGCGGACCGGCGGTGTACGGCGCGCGCCCTCCCGGCGGGCCGGGGCGGTCACCAGATGGGGACCGGGCTCTCGCCGCGCCGGTAGTAGCCGGGGACCGCCCCGCCCGAGGCGGCGCGGTCCAGCCGGCGCCTCATGCCGTCCGAGAGCGTCCCGGCCTTCATCATCTCCACGAACAGCGAGGTGACGTTCCCCAGGTCGAACCAGTCGCGCTGCCAGGACCACCGGAAGCCGCCGCCGTACCGGAACCAGCTCCCGCCGATCCCGGCCACCTCGTAGGTTCCCCCGCCGGGCCGTTCGGCGTCGGCGAGCTGCTTCCAGAAGCCGACCACCTGGCCGCTGCGGTCGTCGACGAGGATGCTCTGGTACGGATACGACCAGCCGTCCAGGCCGCCCATCTCCGAACCCAGGGCCAGATCGCGGATCTCGTCCCGGCCCACCGCCATGAAGTCCCGGCCCGGGCCGACGTTCCAGCCGTAGGTCGCGTCCTCGGTGTAGAACTCGGCCAGCGGGCGCCAGTCGCCCGCCTCCTCGCAGCGCCGGTTGGCCTCCAGCCACCGGTTCACCATCTCGTCCAGCTCGTCGCGGTCGAAGGCGGGCATGGGTCTCCTCGCGGGTTCGGGGGTCACGGGACCAACTTGAGCGCCCGGGTCGGGCAGTAGCGGACGGCGGCCTCGACCTCGCGGCGCAGGGACTCGGGCGGCCCGGGATCGAGGACCCGGACCTTGCCCTTCCGGGGCACCTCGAAGACGTCCGGAGCCTCCAGCTCGCACACGGCGTGCCCCTGGCACAGGTCCAGGTCGGCCTCCACCCTCACGGCAGCCTCCCCGGGCCGGTCACGGCCGCCGCCTGCGGTAGCGCACCGCGCACGGCCGGGCGAGCTGCACGACCATCTTCGAGTGGTCGTTGCGGTAGGAGTCCGGCTCCTGGGCGAGGGAGAACTCCCAGTCCCGCAGGAGCACCGAGAAGATCGCCTTGAGCTGGATCATCGCGAAGTTCGCGCCCACGCAGCGGTGCCGTCCGGCCCCGAACGGCACCCACGTCCACCGGTTGAGCACGTCCTCCTCGCGGGGCACGGCGTAGCGCGCCGGGTCGAAGACGTGGGGGTCGGGGAAGTCGGAGGCGATCCGGTTGGAGACCGCCAGGCTGCAGCCGACCATCGTCCCGGCCGGGATCCGGTGTCCCAGCACCTGCTGGTCGGACTTGGCCACGCGCAGCAGCAGGATGAGCGGCGGGTGCAGGCGGAGCGTCTCCTTGACCGCCGCCTCCAGCCGGGGGATCTCCCTGAGCGCCTGGAAGCTGACCTCCGCCCCGCCCGCGTACAGGCCGTCCAGCTCCGCGACGACCCCGCGCAGCGCGTCCGGGTGGCGCAGCAGCTCGATCAGCGTCCAGGCGGCCGTGCCGGAGGTGGTGTGGTGCCCGGCGAACATCATCGAGATGAACATCCCGGTGACCTGGTCCGCGGAGAACCGCTCCGAGCCGTCCTCCTGCCGGATCGACATCAGCACGTCGAGGAGGTCCCGCTCCTCGCGGGGCGGGCGCGGCCCGGCGGCCCGCTCGTCCATGATCTCCTGCACGAGCGCGACGAGCTGCACGCGGGCCGCGTCGCGGCGGCGGAAGCTCTCGATGTCGGCGTACGGATCGACGTAGGCGAGCGCGTCCGTGCCCCGCTCCAGGTCGTGGTAGAGCTCGGCGAAGCGCCGGTCGAGCCGCTCCCGGAACCGCTTGCCGATCAGGCACGCCGAGGAGGTGTAGATGGTCAGCTCGGCGAACCAGTCGAGCAGGTCGATATCGCCCTCCCCGCCCCACGCCGCGGTCATCCGGTCCACCTCGGCGGCGATCGTGGCGGCGTGGCCCTTCAGGAAGGAGCCCTTCAGCGCCTGGTTGTGCAGGGCCTCCCGGCGCTGCTCCGGGGTGGCGTCGAAGACGACGCCCTCACCGAAGATCGGCGTCATGAAGGGGTACGCCTCGGCCTGGTCGAGGTCCTCGTCGGGGGCGCGGAAGAAGAACTCGTTGGCCTCCGCGCCGGAGAGCAGCACCACGGGCCGCCCGGCCAGCCGGAACTCGCCGACGTCGCCGCACTCCTCGCGGACCCGCCACATCAGGGAGATCGGGTCGGCGCGGAGCTCCTCCAGGTGGTCGGGGCCGCCGGAGACGACGGGAGGCCGCCCCACCGCCGCGCGGCTCACCGCTCCACCTCCGGGACCGGGGCGGGGGCCGCGCCCGCCGCTCCGGAGGCCGGAGGCGGTCCGGACGCCGGGGGCCTGGCGACCGCCGCCTCCGGCTGGACCTCCACCAGCGTCAGGTGGGTGCCGCGCGGCGCGGCGACGACGGCGGCGACCACCGCGGCGACGTCCTCGGCCCGGAGGAAGTACGGGTGCCGGGCGAGGCCCCACCTCACCCACTCCTCCAGGACCTCCCCGGTCGTCTCCGCGTCCCAGCCCATGCCCATGCCGGTCATGGTCGGGCCGGGCCGTACCACCGAGGCCCGCACCCCGGTGCCCTCCAGCTCCATCTGCAGCGCCCTGGCCATGCCCTCCACGCCGTTCTTGGCCGCGACGTACGCCCCCATCCGGGTGCGCGGGGCCCGCACGACGTCGGAGGAGACGAGGACCACGTCGCCCCGGCGCCGCGCGACCATGCCGGGCACGACGCGGGAGACCAGGCGGTGCGCGCCCACCAGATGGACCTGGAGCTGCGCGGCGAAGTCATCGGAGGCCAGTTCGTGGACGCGCTCGGCGCCCAGGTCGCCGGCGCCCGAGACGACGATCTCGGGATCGCCGAGGGCCGCCGCGGCGGCGGAGACGAAGCGGTCGACCGAGCCGGAGTCGGAGACGTCCAGCGGGTGGGCGACGGCCTCGCCGCCGTCCTTGCGGATGGTCTCGGCGATCTCCTCGCACCGGTCCGTACGGCGTGCGCCGAGGGCGACCGGATGGCCCGCGGCGGCCAGTAGCACGGCGGTGGCGGCGCCGATCCCGGAGGAGGCCCCGGCGACCAGCGCGGGACGGCGTTGCGGATGGGGTTCGAATCGGGGCATGGGCGCGATCTCCAGACACTGAATGCGGTTCACGGCGCGGTTCGGGACGGGGGCGGAGACGTTCACCGCCCGGTTCGGGGAGGGGTGCGGTCACGAGGACGGCATGCGGTCAGGACGGGGTAGCGGTCAGGACGGGGTGCGGTCGGGACGGGTGCGGAGGTCCACGGAGACGGGCAGGGCGGCGAAGCCGCGGACGTTCACCGAGTGCACGCGCACGGCGCCCGCCTCGTCGACCTCGTAGCCCCGGACCCGCCGTACGAACTCGGTCAGCGCGATGCGCGCCTCCAGCCGCGCCAGGCCGGCGCCCAGGCAGAAGTGCCGCCCGCCGCCGAAACTGACCATCTGCGAGGTGTCGCGGTCGAGGTCGTAGGCGTCCGGTTCGGGGAAGGCCCGGGGGTCGCGGTTGGCCGCGCCGACGAGCAGCAGCATCCGGTCCCCGGCGGGCACCGTACGGCCGTGCAGCTCGGTTTCCTCGGTGACGGTGCGGGCGAGGGCCTGGCTGGAGGCGTCGTAGCGGAGCGTCTCCTCCACCCAGTCGGCGACCCGGTCCGGGTCGCCCAGGGGCTTGGCCAGCTGGGCCGGGTTGCGCCGCCCCCAGTAGAGGGCGTTGGCCAGCAGCTTGGTGGTGGTCTCGTTGCCCGCCACCACCATCAGGAAGAGGAACGCGATGATCTCCGCCTCGGTGAGCCGGTCGCGGCCCTCCTGGGCGGTCACCAGCGCGGAGGTGAGGTCGCCGCCGGGTCTGCGGCGGCGCTCGGCGACCAGGTCCTGGTAGTAGCCGACGAGGGTGAGCGAGGCCTCCATCCCGGCGGGCGGGACGTCGTTGAGGCCCTCCTCGCGGTGGACGACCAGGTCGGCCAGGCGGCGCAGCTCGTCCCGGTCGGCCTCGGGCACGCCCATCAGCTCGCAGACGACGTCCATCGGAAGCCTGCCCGCGACGTCGGCGACGAAGTCGAACTCGCCCTTCTCCAGGGCCGGGCCGAGGTGGCGGCGGGTCAGGCGCAGGACGTCGCCCTCCAGCTCGCGGACCCGGCGCGGGGTGAAGCCCTTGGAGACCAGGGAGCGCATCCGGGTGTGCGAGGGCGGGTCCATGCCGAGGAAGGACATCGTCCGGTGCGCGTCCGGGCCCCAGGCGCTCGGGTCGAGGGAGACGCCGTTGGCGTTGGAGTAGCGCTCGTGGTCCCGGAACGCGGCCGCCACGTCGGCATGGCGCGACAGGGCCCAGAAGCCGAGGGCGTCGTCGCGGTAGAGGGGGGCCTCCTCCCGCAGCCGCGCGTACGTGGGGTAGGGGTCCTCGTGGATCGCGTAGTCGTAGGGGTCGTAGGCGACCGGGCCGCGCGCGGTCCGGTCGTCCACGGCCCCATCGTCCACGGTCCGGTCACGCACGGCCCGGTCGTCCACGGCCCCATCGTCCGCGGCCTGGGGGGACGGTTCCACGGTGGTCACCTCACGATCAGCTCGGCGATGTCGGCGAGCCGGTCGGCCATCTCCCCGTAGGAGGTGTGGCCCATCCCGGCCTGGAGGAGCGCGCCCGCGTAGGCGAGCTCCAGCGCGTCGACGGTCCTGCGGTCGGCGCGCGCGCCGAGGGCGGCCCGCAGGCGGCGGCGGACGGCCAGACCGATCCGGGCGCGCAGCTCCTGGACGTCGGGGTCGTTGCCGAGCATCGCGGCCGTGCAGGCCGCGGCGAGCCGCGGCTCGTCCGAGACCAGCAGCGTGATCTCCCGGAGCACCGCGACCACGCGCTCGCGCGCCTCCTCCGGCAGCGGTTCCGCTGGGGCCTCCACCGGCGGCAGCGCGCTCAGGCGACGCCAGAACACCTCGGTGACCAGGTGGTTCCTGGAGGCGAAGTAGGTGTAGGCCGTGGCGGGCGCGACCCCGGCGCGCCGGGCGACGTTGCGAACGGTCAGCCCGTCGGACCCGGTCTCCCGGACCTCCTCGACGGCCGCCTCGGTCAGGCGCCGCACGGTGTCGGCCTGGCGCTCGGTCAGCCGTCGCCGCGTGGGCTCCGCAGTCAACTTTCCGGACACGTGTCCAGACGTTAGTCCAGCCGCTCGACTTGCACAAGCGATTGCTCGGTGGCTCTTGCGTCGCGGTTCGCTGCGGCCGGGCCGGTTCCGGCGCGCCACCGCCCCCGCTGGGCGCCGAAACCCGCCGTGATTGTGGTGGTCCAGGGCCTCTCAGCCGGGATGCGGGGAATGTCGGTGGCGGCAGGCACGATGGGCACATGACTGACGCGCCCCCTGCCACCGTTCTCGCCGACCAGGTCGAATACGCCCGCGCCGTGCGGACGGCCGTCGAGGCCGCCGCCGCCTACTACGGGACCGGTGACTCCGGGCTGGACGACGACGCCTACGACCGCCTGGTCCGCGGAATCGAGGCCTACGAGGCCGCCCACCCCGGCCAGGTGCTCCCCGGCTCGCCCACGGGCAAGGTCGCCGGCGGCGCCGTGGCCGGGGACGTCCCGCACACCGTCCCGATGCTCAGCCTGGACAACGTGTTCTCCGCCGAGGAGCTCGCCGGCTGGGCGGCCGGGCTGGAGCGACGCCTGGGCAGGCCCGTCACGGCGTGGAGCGTGGAGCCGAAACTGGACGGGCTCGCGGTCTCCGCCCGCTACCGCGCCGGCCGGCTGGCGCAGCTCGTGACGCGCGGCGACGGCGCGGCCGGGGAGGACGTCTCGCACGCGATCGGCACGGTCCTCGGCCTGCCGGAGAAGCTCACCGAGCCGGTGACGGTGGAGATCCGCGGCGAGGTGCTGATGACCGCCGCCCAGTTCGAGGCCGCGAACGCGGCCCGCACCGGCCACGACGGCACGACGTTCGCCAACCCGCGCAGCGCCGCCGCCGGGACGCTGCGCGCCAGAGACCGGGCCTACCGGTGCGAGATGACCTTCTTCGGGTACGGCGCGCTCCCGCTCCCGCCCGACGACGGCTCCGAGCTCGCCGGGAGGCTCCGGGAGCTGCCGCACAGCGAGATCATGGAACTGGTCGCCGCCCTCGGCGTGCAGACCACCGGCGCCACCCCGGTCGCCGGGGTCGCCGTCGCCACGGTGGAGCAGGCGCAGGCCCGCATCGAGGAGGTCGCCGCCCTCCGGGCCGAGCTGCCGTTCGGGATCGACGGGATCGTGGTCAAAGCGGACCTGGCCGCCGACCAGGCGCAGGCCGGATCCGGCTCGCGGGCACCCCGCTGGGCGATCGCCTACAAGCTCCCGGCCGTCGAGAAGATCACCAGGTTGCTCGGCGTGGAGTGGAACGTCGGCCGCACCGGGATCATCGCGCCGCGCGCGGTGCTGGAGCCGGTCCGGCTGGACGGCAGCGTGGTCACCTACGCCACGCTGCACAACCCGGCCGACATCGCCCGCCGCGGCCTCATGCTCGGCGACTCCGTGACCGTCTACAAGGCGGGCGACGTGATCCCGCGGGTCCAGGCCCCGGTGGTGCACCTGCGGACCGGCGACGAGCAGCCGATCGCCTTCCCCGAGGCCTGCCCCCGGTGCGGCGGCGACCTCGACGTCTCCCAGCAGCGCTGGCGGTGCGCCCGCGGCCGGGCCTGCCACGCGGTCGCCTCGGTGAGCTACGCGGCCGGGCGCGACCAGCTCGACATCGAGGGGCTGGGCCAGACCCGTGTCGTGCAGCTCGTCGACGCCGGGCTGGTCACCGACTTCGCCGACCTGTTCACCCTCACCCGCGAGCAGCTGCTCACCCTGGACCGGATGGGGAGCACCAGCACCGACAACCTGCTGGCGGCCATCGAGCAGGCCAAGGGCAAGCCGCTGAACAAGGTGTTCTGTGCGCTGGGCGTCCGGGGGACCGGCCGGTCGATGTCGCGGCGGATCGCCCGCCACTTCGGCTCGATGGACGCCGTCCGCGCCGCGGACGCCGAGGCGCTCCAGGCCGTGGAGGGCGTCGGGCCGGAGAAGGCCGCGCTGCTGGTGGAGGAGCTCGCCGAGCTCGCCCCGCTCATCGGGAAGCTGGTGGCGGCGGGCGTCAACATGACCGAGCCCGGGGTGACCGCGCCCGGCGCCGTGCCGGACGGGACGGAGGACCTGGAGGGGGCGGAGGTGGCACAGGCGGCTCCCGCGGCGGAGCTGCCGCTCGCCGGGATGGCCGTCGTGGTGACCGGTTCGATGAGCGGCCCGCTGGAGGCGCTGTCCCGCACCCAGATGAACGAGCTGATCGAGCGGGCCGGAGGCAGGGCCTCCTCCAGCGTCTCGGCACGCACCTCCCTGCTCGTGGCGGGCGAGAAGGCCGGCTCCAAGCGGGACAAGGCGGCCTCGCTGGGCGTGCGCATCGCCACTCCGGAGGAGTTCGCCGACCTCGTCGCCGCCTTCGTCTGACCTTACGGCGCCCGGTCGCCCGGCCCGGACCTCCGGCGGCCCTGACCGGCCGGGCCGCCGGGCGGGGCTACCGCGCTCCCGGCGGATCCCCCGATACTGGGAGCCGATCATGGATTCGGTCCCGGGAGGTGACGCGTTGCCGGCTCCACCGACCCCGTCCCCGGGGCGGCGGGCCGCCGGGTTCTCCGGGGTTCCGCCGGTCACCGTGGACGCCGCGATCGCCGGTGCGGTGGCCGTCGCCGGCCTCTGGTCCGGGCTGGGGTGGGCCCACGGGGGTCCCGGGGTGGCGGCGCTGGTGCTCGGGGCGTCGGTACCGCTGCTGTGGCGGCGGACGGCGCCCGTTCTCACCGCCTCGGTGGTGTGCGCCGCGACGACCGGGCTCGCGCTGGTCCACGCGTTGCCGCCACTGCCGTACGGCGCGCTGGTGGCGGTGTACACGGTGGCGGCGCTCAGCGCCCGGCGGGAGCGCCTGCTGAGCTCGGTCGCGGGTGCGGCGCTGCTGGTCGTCTCCCTCGTTCTCCCGGGGGAGACGCCGGACTCCTTCGGTTACGTCGGCATGGCGTTCGCGGCCGCCTGGGCGCTGGGGGCCGGTGCGCGGGCGCGGCGGGCCGAGATCGCCGCGCTGGAGGAGCGCACCCGCAGGCTGGAGGAGGAGCGGGCGGCGGCCGCCGCGCACGAGCGCACCCGCATCGCCCGCGACATGCACGACGTCCTGACGCACTCGGTCGGCATCATGGTCGTCCAGGCCGACGCGGGCTCCCTGGTGGTGCGGGCCGACCCGGACCGGGCCGAGGCGGCGTTCGACGCGATCGCGCGGACCGGCCGGGAGGCGGTCGGCCAGCTCCGCCGCGTCCTGGGCGCGTTGCGGCCGGGCGAGGGCAGGGGCGGTGACGCCGATGACGACGGCAGCGTACGCGGTGACGGCGATGGCGGCGGGCTCGCGCCGGCGCCGGGCCTGGGCGAGGTGGAGCGCCTGGCCGGGCGGTTCCGGCGGGCCGGGCTGGAGGTGGCCGTCGAGTCCCAGGGCGAGGCCGCGCCGCTCCCCGCCGACGTCGACACGGCGGCCTACCGGCTCGTCCAGGAGTCGCTGACGAACACGCTCCGGCACGCGGGGGCCACCACCGCGCGGGTACGGCTCCGCTGGTCGCCGGGGGTCCTGCGGATCGAGGTGACCGACGACGGCCGCGGCCCGGACCCCGCCGGGGTCACGGCCGGGTACGGCCTGATCGGCATGCGGGAACGGGTCACGGCGTGCGGCGGTACGCTGCGGGCGGGTGCGGGACGGGACGAGGGATCGGGCGGAGGGTTCACCGTCGTCGCGACGCTGCCGCTCGGCGAGGAGACGCCGCCCGCCGTTGAGGAGCCTTCTCCACCCGGAGGGGAACGGCCCGCCGCCGTGACGCCGCCGACCGGAGAGGAGCGGTCCGCCGATGCTGCGCGTGCTCGTCGTCGATGACCAGGACCTGTTCCGCGGCGGCTTCTCCCTGATCCTGGACGCCCAGCCCGGTATCACGGTCGTCGGCGAGGCCGCCGACGGCGCCGAGGCCGTCCGGCGGGCGGTGGAACTGGGTCCCGACGTGGTGCTGATGGACATCCGGATGCCGAACATGGACGGCGTCGAGGCGACGGCCCGGATCTGCGAGCGCACCGATGCCAGGGTCCTGGCGCTGACCATGTTCGACCTCGACGAGTACGTCTACGCCGTGCTGCGGGCCGGGGCCAGCGGCTTCCTGCTGAAGGACGCCCACCGGGACGAGCTGGTCGCCGCCGTCCGCGTGGTCGCCGCGGGGGAGGCCCTCCTGGCCCCGGCGGTGACGCGGCGGCTGATCGCCGACCTGGTGGGGCGGGGCGGCGCCGTACCCCGGCTGAAGGCCCGGCTCGGCGAGCTGACCGCGCGGGAACGGGAGACGCTGGAGCGGGTGGCGCGGGGGATGTCCAACGCCGAGATCGCCGCGGGGCTGCACGTGAGCGAGCACACCGTCAAGACCCACGTCAGCAACCTGCTGGCCAAGCTGGGGCTGCGCGACCGGGCGCAGGCGGTGGTCTTCGCCTACGAGTCGGGCCTCGTCGTCGCGGGCGCTCACTCCTGGGAATGAGGACGGGTTCACTCTCCGCGGCGATCCCCCGAGGGCCCTCCCACCGGCAGCATTCGAAGCCCGCCCCCGGAAACCCGGCTTCCGGGGCCGGTCCTCCCGAAGCCCGCCTCCCGAGGAGAGCCCCGCGATGCGCCCGTCCGATTCCGCCGTTCCACCCTCGGCGCCGCCCTCGGTGCCGCCCTCCGCGCGCCCACCGGGCGCTCCCGCCGCGCTTTCCGTCCCCACTGTGCTTTCCGTCCTCGCCGGCACCGCCGTCTCCGCCGCCCTGCTGTTCTCCGGCACCGGGCTGACCCCGCTGCCGTGGCTCACCTGGCTGGCGCCCCTGCCGGTGCTGCTGCTGGCGCCCCGGGTGTCCCCGCTCACCGCGGCCGCCGCGGCGTTCGCGGCCTGGGGCATCGGCGGCCTGAACCTGTGGACCCTGCAGCGGGACCGGCTGGAGGTCCCGCTCCCGGTCGCGCTGCTCAGCGTGGTGGTCCCGGCCCTGCTGGCGGTCTCGGCCGTGCTGCTCTTCCGCGGCCTGCTGCGGCGGGGCAGGCCGGGGGCGGCCGCGCTGTCCGTGCCCGCGGTCTGGGTGAGCGGTGAGTACCTGGTCTCACTCCTCGGGCCCGACGGGGCGCTGTGGAGCCTGGCCTACAGCCAGGCCGGGGTGCTGCCGGTGCTCCAGCTCGCCTCGCTCACCGGCGTGTGGGGCGTCACGTTCGCGGTGGCCGGGGTCCCGGCGGCCGCCGCCGCGGTCCTCACCCCGGGGACGCCCGGGCGCGCCCGCCTGGGTGTGGGCCTCACGGTGTCGGCGCTGCTCGCCGCGGCGGTGACCTACGGAACCGTACGGCTCGCCGCGCCCGGCGGCCCGCACCGGAACGTGGCGCTGCTGGCCGCCGGGCTGCGGGGGGACTGGGCTCCGGTCGGCACGCCCCGGGGCGCCGAGAAGCTCCGCGACATGCTGGCGCACCTGCGCGCCCTGCCCCGGGACACGGACGTGGCGGTGCTGGCGGAGGGCGCTTTCATCACCGGCGAGGCCGACCTCCCGCTGATCACCGGTCCGCTGGCCGCACTGGCCGGGGAGCGGCGGATGGACATCGTCGCCGGGGTGATCGTCACCGACGCCCGCCGCAACACGGCCATGGTCTTCCCCGCCGCGGGAGGCCCTCCGCAGGTCTACCGCAAGCGGCACATGGTGCCCGGCGCCGAGCCGTACGAACCGGGAGACGAGGCCCTCGTCCTCGGCGGGTCCGGTGTGGCGATCTGCAAGGACCTGGACTTCCCCGGCCTGGCCAGGGAGAACCGCCGCGGCGGCGCCACGGTCATGCTCGTGCCCGCGCTGGACTTCGGGCTCGACGCCTGGCAGCACTCCCGGATCGCCGTGACGCGGGGCGTGGAGAACGGCTTCGCGGTCGCACGCAGCGCGGCCGACGGCGCCCTGACGGTCAGCGACCCCTACGGGCGCGTGCTCGCCGAGGGCGAGGCCCGGGGCCGCTCCATCGTGACCGTCACCGCGGCCGTCCCGGTGAGCGGGACCGGGACCCTCTACACGAGCTGGGGCGACTGGTCCGCCTGGCTCTGCCTGGCCCTGGCCGCGGCTCTCGCGGGGCGGGCGGTGCGGGGCCGCATGACGGGGGACGGCCCGGGTACCACCTGCCGTGACGGGGACGGCCCGGGTAGCACCTGACCGTCGGGGGCGGTGACTGGAGGCCGAGATGGAGTCGGGCGGGTTTCGGAGATCCGTGCCGGGAGCGGACGCGGGGCCGGGAGAGGCATGGGAGGTGCGGATCCCCATGGGGGAGGCGGCGCTGCCCGGGACGCTCACGGTCCCCGCCGGGGCCGCCGGGGTCGTGGTGTTCGTGCACGGCAGCGGGAGCAGCCGGCACAGCCCGCGCAACCGCTACGTGGCGGGCGCCCTGAACGACGCCGGGCTGGGCACGCTCCTGTTCGACCTGCTCACCCCCGAGGAGGAGGACGACCGCGCCAACGTCTTCGACATCCCCCTGCTCGCCGGACGGCTCGTGCGGGTCACCGGCTGGCTGCGCGGTCACCTGCCCGTGCCCCGCGTCGGGTACTTCGGGGCCAGCACCGGAGCCGCGGCGGCGCTGTGGGCGGCCGCGGGAAGGGACCGCCCGGCGGACGCGCCGGGCGGCGGACGCGGAGGCGGTGGGGAGGACGGCGGGAAGGAGGGCGTCGCCGCGGTGGTGTCCCGGGGCGGGCGGCCCGACCTCGCGGGACCCCGGCTGGCCGACGTCACCGCCCCCACCCTGCTCATCGTGGGCGGCCGCGACGGGCAGGTGCTCGAACTCAACGAGGTCGCGCGGGAGCGGCTGCGCTGCGAGAACCGCCTGGAGGTCGTCCCCGGTGCCACCCACCTGTTCGAGGAGCCCGGGACCCTGGAGGCCGCGGCGGAGCTGGCCCGCGACTGGTTCCTCCGGCACCTGGGCGGGAGCGCATGACGGCCCCGGCCCCTGCGACCCCGTGAAATCCATGCTCGCGCCACTCCGCGCCGGCGTGGCGCCGGAGCCTCCGCGGCTCCCGGGCGCTCCGTGCGGCACGGGCTTTCCCAGAGAGGGACGACCATGAGCGAGGCGCCGATCTCCCGCGCCGGGTACGACCGGATCGCGATCGTCACCGGGGCGGACTCCGGCATCGGCAAGGCGACCGCCGTGGCCCTGGCCGGGCAGGGCTTCGACGTGGGCATCACCTTCCACAGCGACGGGGAGGGCGCCGAGGAGACGGCCGGGCTGGTCCGCGGGAAGGGCCGCGCGGCGGCGGTGCGCCGGCACGACCTGACCGACCCGGAGAGGGCCGCCGCCGCGGTGGACGAGCTGGCCGGGGAGCTGGGCGGCGTCGGCGTCCTGGTCAACAACGCCGGGACCGGCAGCGGCACGCCGCTGATGGAGATGGGATTCGAGCAGTGGCGGTCGGTGCTCGCGGTGGACCTCGACGGCGCGTTCCTGTGCGCCCAGCGGGCGGTCCGGCGCATGATCGCCGCAGGTCGCGGGGGCCGCGTGGTCAACGTGACGAGCGTCCACGAGGAGCATCCCCGGGTCGGGGCCGGGCCGTACTGCGCGGCGAAGGGGGGCCTGCGGATGCTGAGCCGGGTGCTGGCGCTGGAGCTGGCGCCGTACGGGATCACGGTGAACACCGTCGCGCCGGGTGAGATCGCCACCCCGATGACCGGCCAGGAGGACCAGCCGCCGGAGCCCGGGAGCCGGCCGGGCTACCCGATCGACCGGCCGGGCGACGCCCGCGAGGTGGCCGCCGTCGTCGCCTTCCTCGCGAGCCCCGCCTCGTCGTACGTCACCGGGGCGAGCCTGTTCGTGGACGGAGGGCTCGGGCTCATGGGCCCGCAGGCGGCGGGCGCGCTCACCTCGGGGGAGTGGCGCCGGGGCTGAGGCCGGCCGGGGCCGGGATCAGCGCGAGGCGCGGTCGTCGTCGGTACCGGTGAGGGAGTTGGAGCGGTCCTGCCGGACCGCGTCGAGCAGGCCGGGAACCTCGCTCAGTTCCCGGAGCTCGGCCTGGCACTCCTCACACGACATGAGGTGGCGCTCGAACGCCTGGTGATCCTCTTCGTCGAGCACGCCGAGGGCGTACGCCGCCACGTCTTCGTGCACATCGCGCGAGGAGGGGGACATCAGCTCGCGACACCTCTCTCCTTCAGGATCCCGCGCAGTGCGCGGATCCCGTAGTAGAGCCGGGACTTGACAGTGCCGGGCGGGATTCCGAGAATCTCCGCCGCCTCACCAATCGTACGGTCCCGTAGGTAAGTGTGCTCGATGACTTCACGGTGTTCTTCGGACAGATCGAGGAGAGCGTCGGCGACGATCATCGCCTCCAGCGCGCGCTCCGACCCGTCGGGAACGGAGACGGCGTCCGCGTCGGCGGGTTCGACCTCCTGAGGCCGAGCCCCCCGCCTGCGACGGCCGTCGATGACGATACGGCGGGCGACGGTGAGGAGCCAGGCCCAGAGCAGGCCCGGTTCCCGGTGCAACCTCCCCGCGTTTCGCCAGGCCCGGACGATCGTCTCCTGGACGACGTCCTCGGCCCACTGCAGATCGTTGCCGGTGGCCTTGCGTACATGCCGGAGCAGGGGAGCACCGAACTCCTGGTACAGCACCTCGACCAGGACATCATCATCGGTCTCCGCGCTCTCGAGCCGGCTGTCGAGATGACGAGGCACGGGCACATCTTTACACCATCGTTATGGCCCCGTGTGCAACTCGCGCAACTCCAGTTATTTCTGACTATCTCCTCACTTTGAGTGAACCACCCCTGAGGGCGTCGCGTACCTCCGACCAAGTGCGCCCGCACCAGCGGGCCCTCTGGGAAAGGAACGACCATGACAACACGGCGCGTCCCTTGGCCGGCCGGGGTTGTTGTCACCCTTGCCGCCTCCGCTGCCGCCTCCGCCGTCCTGTCCGGATGCGCCGGAGCCGGAGCCCCCGGGCAGGAGTCCTCCTCCGGCCGGGCCTACGCGACCTCGGAGGCGGTGAACGAGCACGCCGGCCACGCCTTCCTGAAGGTCTCGGACATCGGCCTCGTCGTCGACGGCCAGGGCCGCACGCTCTACCGCTTCGACGAGGACAGGCCCTCGGCGCCGAGCTGCGACGGGCGGTGCGCGGCCGAGTGGCCGCCCGTCACCACCGCGACCGACGTCATGGTCGAGGGCATCGACCGGAGTCTGGTCGGCACGGCCGAGCGGGCCGACGGCACCATGCAGGTCACCCTCGGCGGATGGCCGCTCTACCGGTTCTCCGGCGACGAGATCCCCGGCGACCTCAAAGGGCACGGCGCGGGGGGCACGTGGTTCGCGAGCGCCCCGGACGGAAAGAAGGCGCAGACCCCGGACGGCGCGACGGCGCCGGCTCCGGACGGTTACTGAACCGGACCGCGCCATGTTCAGGACGCTGTTCGGCCGCTCGCGCCGGACCGGCCGTGCCGACCGGTTCGCACGCTTCGGCCGGTTCGGCAGCGGAGAACTGCTGCTGTTCGGGAGCTTCCTCGCGGTGGCCGCCGTGGCGGTCGTGCTGGTCGCCCCCTCCGGGGGTCTGCCCGCCGCCTCGGGAGACGCCCCCCAGGGCTGGATCCAGACCCAGTACGGCCCGCTGAGCCCGGCCGACCGCGACTTCCTGGTCAAGGTCCGCCAGGCCGGCCTCTGGGAGATCCCCACGGGACAGCAGGCCCAGCAGCGGGCCGACGGCAAGCGGGTCAAGGAGGTCGGCATGCACTTGGTGACCGACCACCTCAAACTCGACGCGCAGGTCCGCTCGGTCGCCGGCCAGCTCGGCGTGGTGCTGCCCAGCCAGGCGAGCGCGGACCAGCAGCGCTGGATGGCGGAGCTGTCGTCCGCGTTCGGCACCGACTACGACCGGATCTTCGCCAACCGGCTCCGCCAGGCCCACGGGAAGGTCTTCACGGCGGTCGCCGCCGTACGGTCCGGCACCCGGAACGATCTCATCCGATCCTTCGCCCAGCGGGCGGTGGAAGTGGTCATGAAGCACATGACCCTGCTGGAGAGCACCGGTCTCGTCGACTACACCGCTCTTCCGGAACCTCCCGCACCACAGTGAGGAGAGACCCATGAAACACGTGAAACGCCTGTACGCGCCCCTGTCCGCGCTCGTGCTGACCGCCGGGGTGCTGACCGCCGTCGCCGGTCCCGCCGGCGCCGACCACTGCGACCCCGCCGAGCAGGGTCAGCAGAACCAGCAGAACCAGCAGAGATCTCCGGACCAGGACGAGCAGGACCAGAATCAGCAGGGCCAAGGCCAGGGCCGGAACCAGCAGGGCTTCGATCAGCAACGGCAGCGGAATCCTCAGGACCCGGACCGGCAGGACCAGAATCAGCAGGGCCAGGACCAAGGGCAGCAGGATCAGAATCAGCAGCCCGGGAACCGGCAAAGCCGATCGGATCAGGAACAGCAGGGCTTCGGTCAGCAACGGCAGCGGAATCCTCAGGACCCGGACCGGCAGGGCCAGGGCCAGGGGCAGGGAGGCCAGGAGCAGGGAGGCCAGGGCCGGCGGAATCCGGACCCGCAGGATCCCGGTCAGCAGGATCCCGGTCAGCAGGGCCGGGGTCAGCAGGGTGAGCAGGCTGAGGAGGAGTGCGCGGACCTCGGCCCGTTCCCGCAGGACTTCGCCGACATCCGCCAGGCGCGGCCGAACGTCCAGGCGCCCCGCCCCCGGCGCGGCGGCTCCACCGGTACCTTCGTCTCCCGGTGCGGAAGGAACGAGAACGGCCACCGCAACCCCGACAACTTCATCGTCGCCCCGGGCGTGCGCAACGGCGCCCACCACGTGCACGACTACGTCGGGAACCTGTCCACCGACGCCTTCTCCACCGACGCCAGCCTGGCCGTGGCGGGGACCACGTGCGCGTTCGGCGACCGCTCGACCTACTTCTGGCCTGTCCTGCGGGACCGTACGGTCGACGTCGACACCCAGGACCCGGACGGCAACGTGGGCCGGATCCTGACCCCCCGGGTGGCGACCATGCAGTTCCGGGGGAACCCGGTCGCGAAGGTCACCGCGATGCCGCGGTTCCTCCGGGTGATCACCGGTGACGCCAAGGCCGCGACCAACGGCGGGGCGAACGCCCGGGCGCAGTGGACCTGCAGCGGGTTCACCGACCGGGTGCTGACCGACAAGTACCCCCTCTGCCCCCGGGGCAGCCTGGTCATGCGGATCCTGGACTTCCCGAGCTGCTGGGACGGTCAGAACACCGACAGCGCCAACCACCGCACCCACATCCTGTTCCCGGACGGGAGCGGCGCCTGCCCCTCGGGCACCCGGCCCGTCCCGCAGTTGCGGATGATCCTGGCCTACGCCGCGCCGCGCACCCCGTCCTTCGCCCTGGACGCCTTCCCCGAGCAGCTCCACAACCCGGTCACCGACCACGCGGACTTCGCGAACGTGATGCCGGACCGGCTCATGAGGTTCGCGGTCGACTGCATCAACCGGGGACGCCGCTGCTGACCTCACGCCCGTCCCGGGCGGCACCCTCTTCCGCTCGGACGATGAGGAGACACAGTGCGCGACATCGAGTGGGACACGGTGAACGACACGAACGGATCGGTGTACTACCTGAAGAGACCCGCCGCACGCCTGAACGATCCGGTGCGTGACCGCGCCGGATCGATAGCCGACACCGACGCGTCGATCCGGATCGCGGCCGTGCCGCCGGACGCCCCGGACGCCCCGGGACGCGAGGGGCGGGGCCCGGAGGCGGCGGGGCCGGTCCGGTCCAGGCGCGGCCAGGCGCGGCATTGCCGGCGCGAGGCCTCCGGTCTCGACCGGCGGGGCAACCGGATCATGCTCGGCGCCGGGGTGACCGCGGTCACGGTCGGGGTGCTGATGGCGGGCAGGACCGAGGCGGGGCTGCGGGCCTCCGCGGCGGCCTGGGAACTGCTCTCCTTCTACGGCGGCGTGCTGGCACTCGTCGCGCTCACCTGCACCGTCGCTCTCGGGCTGCTCTCCGCCGACCGGGTCGTCCTGTCCGCCCGGGGCAGGATCCGGGCCCAGCTCTGCCACCGGGCGGCGGCGTTGACCGGGATGACGTTCCTGGCCACGCACGTCCTGATGAAGATCGCTGAAGGCCGGATCCCGACCGCCGCCGCCGTGGTCCCGACCTCGGCGCCCACCACGGCGATCGGCCTGGGCGTGGTCGCGTCCGACGCCATGGTGCTGATCTTCGCGACCGGCATCGCCCGCGCGGGGTTCGCCGACAGCCGCAGGCCGTGGGTGTGGCGGCTGCTGCACGGCTCCGCCTACCTCGCGTGGCCCGCCGCGATCATGCATGGACTGGGTGCGGGCCGCCAGCCCGCCGCCTGGGTGAGCTGGAGCTACGTGGTCTGCCTGGTCGCGGTGGGCGCGGCCCTGCTGATCCGGGTGATCTCCGCCCTGCGCTCCGGGCGGGCCCCGGCTCCGGCCGAGGCCCCGGCCGAGCGGTCCGGCGCGGCGGAAGGGCCCGCCGGACGGCCCGGTACGGCGGAGCGGCTCGCGGGGCCGGAGGAGGCCTCGCCCACGAGCATCGTCGGACGCGTCCCGCGCCGGGCGCGGGAGCACCGGACCGGGACGGCCACCGGGTCCGGGACGGGTACGGACGGCCGGGTGGCAGCCCGGCGGATCGGAGGCGGCGGATGATCCCCTACAGGGTCCCCCAGGTCAGGAGGCTGGGACCGGCCAGGCTCACCGCCGGGCTGGACGCCTCCCGCAGGATGGACCTGCCGGCCCACCGCGCCATGCACGGCACGGCGCCGGAGCTGGACGCGCGGGAGCTGGCCGAACTGGCCGACGCGGTGGACCTGCGGGGCCGGGGAGGTGCGGCCTTCCCCTTCGCCCGCAAACTGCGGGCGGTGGCCGCGCACCGCTCGGAGCCCGCCGTCCTGGTCAACGCCGCGGAGGGCGAGCCGGCCAGCGGCAAGGACACCATGCTGCTCACCAGGGCCCCGCACCTGGTCGTCGAGGGCGCCCTGCTGGCCGCGGGCGCGCTCGGCGCGCGCCGGGTCGTGGTCGCGGTCGCGGAAGGCGGGATGGGCCAGGCGTCGGTCGCCGCCGCGGTCGAGGAGCGGGGCGCGGCGGACCGGGTCCGCGTCGCCGGCGTCCCCGAGAGGTTCGTCTCCGGCGAGGGCGGCGCGCTGGTCAGGGCCGTGAACGGCCACCGCGGCGGGCCGCCGGGACGCAAGGTCCGGGCCAGTGACAGCGGCGTGGACGGCCTGCCCACGCTGCTGTCGAACGCCGAGACCTTCGCCCAGCTCGCGGTGCTCGCCACCCTCGGACCGGAGCAGTACGCCGACGCCGGGACCGCGCGGGAGCCCGGGACGGTCCTGCTCACCGTCGGCGGGTCGGCGGCGGCTCCGGCGGTGGTGGAGGTGGCGACCGGGACGCCGCTGCACGCCGTGCTGGAGGCGTGCCGGGCCTCGCCCGGCGAGGGCGTGCTGGTCGGCGGGTACCACGGCGCGTGGATCCACCCCGGCGCGGCGGCCGCCGCCCCGGTCTCCCGGCAGGGCATGGAGGAGGCGGGCGGGAGGCTCGGCGCGGGGATCGTCCTGCCGCTCGGCGGCGAGACCTGCCCGCTGGGCGAGACGCTCAGGGTGGCGCGCTACCTGGCCGCGCAGTCGGCCGGGCAGTGCGGTCCCTGCAGGTTCGGCCTGCCGGACGTCGCCTCCTCCCTGGCCGACCTCGTCGAGGGCTCGGCGGCCGCCCTGGACGAGCTGCGCCGCCGGGCGGCGGGCGTGCGGGGCAGGGGCGCGTGCTCCCATCCCGACGGAACCTCCGGATTCGTGCTGTCGGCACTGTCGGCGTTCCCGGACGACGTCCAGGAGCACCTGCTCCGCGGGACCTGCGGCCGCCCGGTCCTGGGCGTGCTCCCCGTCCCGGAGCGGGAGCCGGAACCGGAGATCCGCCTGGCCGTCGACTGGACCCGCTGCCAGGGCCACGGCCTGTGCGCCAAGCTCGCCCCCGACCTCGTCCACCTCGACGAGCACGGCTACCCGGTCTTCGCCCGCGGGGCCGTACCCCCGCAGCTCGGGCGGCTGGCCCGAAGGGCCGTGGAGATGTGCCCGGCCCTCGCCCTGCGGCTGGCCTGAGATCGTGCGGGGAGGGTGCGGTCCGTCGGCCGGGCCGGGGCCGCGCGGGCCGCCGTCAGCCCGCAGGGACCGCGGCGACCGCCTCGACCTCGATCAGGATGTCCGGCCGGAACAGGCCGGCCACCTGCACCAGCGAGCTGGTCGGCGGGCGCTCCAGGTTGACGAACTCGTCCCGTACGGCTCGCACGACGGGCAGCGCCGAGGTGCCGACGACGAAGAACGTGAGCTTGAACACGTCGTCCCACGTCGCGCCCGCCGCCTCCAGCGCGGCTCCGACGTTCCGCATGACCAGGCGCGTCTGGGCCTCCCAGTCACCGGCCGGGGCCGGGGTGCCGTCGGCGGCGATCGGGACCTGGCCCGAGGTCCAGACGAGCCGGCTGCCCGGCGGCACGCTGGCGACGTGGCTGTAGCCGTTGGCCGGGGGCAGCGTCGGGGGAGTGCTGAAGTCGACGGAGCTCATGGACATTCCTTCCGGGCGCCGGAACCGTTCGCCGGGCGGGCCTCAGTCGGCCAGCCGGTGCAGGACGATCATGCCACCGTACGCGGGGCGGTCGAGGCGCTGGTCCTCGGTCTCGATGTACTCGTCGAGGACCGCGAGGATGCGGCGGTCCAGCTCCTCGATCTCCTCGGGCGACAGGTGCAGCATGAACCGGGTGAACGTCCGCACGGAGGCCGGGCCCGCCTCGCGCAGTTCGTCCTGGAAGGCCTCGATCGGCGCGAACGAGGCCTCGGTCCCCTCGCCGGAGAGCGGGTCGTCCAGCCACCACGACCGGCCCGTGGACCGGTAGGGCTTCTCCAGGGCGCCGCTCTCGCCGGTCCGCACCGGTGCCTGCTGCAGGAAGCCCGCCTCGGTGAGCTGGCGGACGTGGTAGAAGACCGTGCCCGGGTCGCTGCCGAGCCGGTCGGCCAGTTGCTTGTTCGTCATCTCCCGCTGGGCGCACAGCCGCAGGATGCGCACGCGCAGCGGGTGGGCCAGGGCCTTGGCCTCGCGAACCGTCGCCGCCCGCCGCTGCCGCGGGTAGGGGGGCCCCTCCGCGGGCGGCCCCCCGGCGTCCTGCTCGTTCATGGGTACAAGATAGCCCGGATCCATATCCTTCACATCGATTGATTTTTCCAAATCGATCTGAAACTCTCAATTCATGGCAGCGGATGACCGGACGGCAGGTGACCGGACAGGGGACGGCCGGCAGAGGGCGGCCCGCGACGGGCCTCCTCCGCTGGGGGCCGCGTTCTGGCGGTTGTGGACGTCGGCCGCCCTGTCCAACCTGGCCGACGGGATCTTCAAGGTCGCGCTGCCGCTGGTGGCCGTCCGCTTCACGGACTCTCCCACGCTGATCGCGGGGCTGACCTTCGCGCTGACGCTCCCGTGGCTGTTCTTCGCGCTGCCCGCCGGCGCGCTCGCCGACCGGCTCGACCGCCGCCGGATGATGCTCGGCGCCAACACCGTCCGGGCCGTGCTGCCGGCCGTACTCGCCGTGGCCGCGCTGACCGGCGCCGGCTCGCTGTGGGTCCTGTACGCCGTGGCGGTCTGCGTCGGCGTCACCGAGACGGTCTACGACACCTCGGCGCAGTCGATCCTGCCGCAGGTCGTCCCGCGCGAGCGGCTCTCGCGCGCCAACGGGCGCCTGCACGCGGCCGAGCTGACCGCCAACGAGTTCGTCGGCCCTCCTCTGGGCGGCTTCCTGGTGGCGGCCGCCGCGGCGGCGGCGTTCGCCGCGCCCGTGGCGCTGTGGGCGGCCGCCGTGGCGGCGCTGCTGCTCGTGCGCGGCCCGTTCCGGATCGAGCGGGAGCGGAACACCACCGTGCGCGGCGACATCGCCGAAGGACTGCGCTTCCTGCGGCGCCACCGGCTCCTGCGGACGCTCGCCGCCATGGTGGGCGTCGCCAACTTCGCCACGAGCGCCACCTGGGCGGTCCTGGTCCTGTACGCGGTGGGTCCCGGGTCCGCGATGGGGTTGTCCGAACCGGCCTACGGACTGCTGCTCACCGCCGCCGCGGCGGGCAGCCTGGTCGGCTCCCTGGTCGCCGAGCGGGTCGAGCGCGCGCTCGGGCGCGCCCGCTCACTGGCGCTGACCGTCCTCGTCGGCGTGCCCTTCCTCGGCGCCCCGGCCGTGACGGCGGACCCGTTCGCGATCGGGGCCGCGTTCTTCGCTGGGGGGCTGTCCATCGCGGTCTGGAACGTCATCACGGTGTCGCTGCGGCAGCGGGTCACCCCCGACCGGCTGCTCGGGCGCGTCAACAGCGTCTACCGGCTCCTCGCCTGGGGCACCATGCCGCTGGGGGCCGCCGCGGGCGGCCTGCTCGCCCAGTTCTCCGGGCTCCGCGCGGTGTTTGCCGCCATGGCGCTGCTGACGCTCGCCCGGCTCGCCGGCATGCTAGTGGTGACCGACAGGGCCATGGACGCGGCGGAACGCGACGCCGGCCGCTCCTGAGCCGGCGGCTCCCGCACCCGGCCGGTCCGCGAGATGCCAGCTCCGGCCCGGCGGGCGGCCCCATGCCCGCCGGAATGCGTTGAGCATGGTCCGGAAAGCCGCACTGTGTCAGCATCGCCCCGTGACAATCTTCCTGGAAGAAACAGGCCCTGACCGCGCTCCTGCCGTCGTCCTCCTCCACGGAGCCGGTGCCGGCGGCTGGATGTGGAAGCGGCAGGCCGAGGCACTGCGGGACGCCTTCCGTGTCCTGGTGCCGGACCTGCCAGGTCATGGGCGCAGCAATGCCGTCGCCTGGGAGTCGGTCGCGGACACCGCCGAGCACATCGCTGAGATGATCAGGAAGGGGAGCGGAACCGGCCGTGCGCACGTGGTCGGGCTGTCGCTGGGAGGCTATCTCGCTGCGCACCTCGCCGCGACGCGACCGGATGTGGTCGAGACCGCCGTGGTCAGCGGAGTGAACGTCCTGCCCTTCCCCCGCCCGGCCATGATGCGGTTCATGGGCAGAGCCATGGCGCCCCTGATGACCTGGGGCCCGATGATCAACGCCAACGCGCGGGCGCTGCGAGTGCCGCCGGAGGACCGCGACGCCTATCGCGAGGCCGCACGCGCGATGTCGCGCGCAGCGTTCCTGCGCATCGGCGATGAGCTGATGGATTTCCGTGTGCCCCCGGAGGCGGCCGACTCGCCGTGCCCGCTGCTGGCGGTGGCGGGGGAACGCGAGCAGGACCTCATTCTGCGGTCGCTTCCTCACCTGGCCGGATCGTTCCCGGCGGGTAAGGCATGGATCGTGCCTGGGGTGGGCCATGGCTGGAACGGTGAGACTCCGGACCTGTTCGCGGCGATGGTCCGCGCCCATGCTGCAGGAGAGAACCCGCCACAGAGCTTCCATCCTGTGCCGGCGACGTAGGCCGGCCCCGGGGGAGAACGCATTGAAGGAGACCAACGCCTCTTCTGTCACGATTACCGCAGGGTGTTGCAGGTCACAGAATCCGGTTCTAGTGTGGCCGCAGGTCACCCGCTCGGGCGGGCGGGAACCGCCCACTCTCTACGGAGGACCCGTGCCTGCTCTCACTCCCGTCCAGCGCGACGTGCTGCGCGCGCTGGTGGACACCGCCGTCCCGGCGATCGAGGCCGAGGACGACCCGACCGGCTTCTGGGCGACCCCCGGCTCCGCGACCGGCGCCGACGAGGCGCTGGCCCAGTACCTGGAGACCCTTCCCGAGGCGGACCGGACGGGCGTCGCGCAACTGCTCGACGGCCTGGCGATGCTCGGCTTCCAGCACCAGGGCCGGGCGACCCGCGAGGGCATGCTCGCCACCGCCATGGCGCTCGCCCCCGAGGCGCTCGTCGCCGTCTCCACCCTGCGCGGCGGCGCGTGCATGCTCGCCCACTCGATCACGGACGCCGAGGGCCGCAACCCGTTCTGGGCGCAGTACGGCTACCCCGGGCCGCAGATCACGCCGCCGCGGGACGAGCCGTACATCACCCCGCACGTCCCGGCCGACGGCGAGGTGATCGAGGCCGACGTCGTGGTCGTCGGCTCCGGAGCGGGCGGCGGAACGATCGCCGGGGTGCTCGCCGCGGCGGGCAGGAGCGTCGTCGTGCTGGAGGCGGGCGGCGCCACCAGCGAGCGGGACTACCGCCAGCTGGAGGCCGAGGGCAAGGAGATGATGTACCGGGGCGGGCTCTCGGTCTCCGCCGACGGCAACGTCGGCCTGCTCGCCGGGTACACGCTGGGCGGCGGCACCACGATCAACTGGCACAACTGCGTACGGCCCAGCGACGCGGTGCGCCGCGAGTGGGCCCGGGAGCACGGGCTGGACGGCCTCGACACCGCAGAGTTCGACCGCCACCTGGAGGCGGTCCTCGCGCGGATGGGCGCCAACGACCGGTGCAGCGACTTCAACGGCCCGCACCAGCGCATGGCCGAGGGGGCCAAGGCCCTCGGCTGGTCGATGCACACCGCGGTGCGCAACGTGGACGAGGCGACCTACGACCCGGTGGCCGCCGGGTACACCCAGTTCGGCGACCCGAGCGGGAGCAAGCGCGGCACCCTCACCACCTACCTGCGCGACGTCTACGACCACGGCGCGAAGATCCTCGTCCGCACCCGCGCCGACCGGGTCCTGACCGAGGGCGGCCGGGCCGTCGGCGTCGAGGCCGTCCACACCGACCCGGGCAGCGGCGAGACCCGCCGGGTGACGGTCCGCGCCGCCGACGTCGTCGTGGCCTGCGGCGCGCTGGAGACCCCGGCGCTGCTGCTCCGCTCGGGCATCGGCGGGCCGGCCGTCGGCCACAACCTCTACCTGCACCCCAGCGCGGGCATCTTCGGCGTCTACCCCGAGGACCAGCGCGCCTGGTGGGGGCCGCCGCAGGCCGCCATCATGGACGAGTTCCGCGACCTGGGAGACGGGTACGGCCTGCTGGTCGAGGGCTCGCACTACTACACCGGCGTCTTCGCCTTCCAGCTCGCGCGGCGCGACGGCCGGGAGGCCAAGGAGGCGATGAGCAAGCTCGGCCGGATGGCCGACTTCCTGTTCGTCCTGCGCGACCACGCCGGCGGGCGGGTGACGATCGACGGCGACGGCGAGGCGGTGCACACCTACGCCCTCACCGACGAGCGCGACGTCGCCGCCTACCGCAAGGGCCTGCGCATCCTGGCCGAGCTGCACCTGGCCGCCGGGGCCGAGGAGCTCTGGTTCGGCGCCACCCCGCCGGTGTTCCGGCGCGGCGACGACTTCGAGGCCTGGATGGCGAACCTGGACGCGACGCACATCGGCGCGGGCGGGCTGTTCATGGGCAGCGCCCACCAGATGGGCACCGCACGCATGGGCACCGACCCGCAGACCTCCGTCGCCAAGCCGACCGGTGAGCTGCACGACGTCGCCGGCGTCTGGATCGGCGACACCAGCGCCTTCCCCACGCCGTCGGGCGCCAACCCGATGCTCACCTGCATGGCCCTGGCCCGCCGTACGGCCGGGCACATCGCCGGGCACACCACCGCGGCCTGAAAGCGAGCGAGACATGACCGCCCCAGAGCTCAACCACACCCGCGACCGCATCTACGTCGACGGCGCCTGGATCCCCTCGACCGGCGCCGGCACGCTCCCGGTCGTCAACCCCTTCACCGAGCAGGTCATCGGCACCGTGCCCGAGGGCACCGCCGAGGACGTCGACCGCGCGGCCCGCGCCGCGGCCCGCGCCCTGCCCGGCTGGTCGGCCACCCCTCTGGCCGACCGGGTCAAGGCCTGCGCGGCGATCGCGGAAGGGCTCAAGACCCGTGCCCAGGAGATCGCCCTGACGGCCTCCCGGGAGATGGGCGCGCCCTGGCAGCTCGCCGTCATGGTCCAGGCGGGCCTGCCGGTCATCGACTTCGCCTCCATGGAGGACGTCGCCGGCCAGGTCGAGTGGGAGCGCCGGTCCGGCAACTCCGTGCTCGTCCGGCAGCCGGTCGGCGTGGTCGGCGCGATCACGCCGTGGAACTACCCGCTCCACCAGATCGCGGCCAAGGTCGCCCCGGCCCTGGTCGCCGGGTGCCCGGTCGTGGTCAAGCCGTCCGAGCTGGTGCCCGGCGTCGCCTACCTGCTCGCCGAGATCATCGACGCGGCGGGCCTGCCGCCCGGCGTGTTCAACCTGGTCACCGGGACCGGCCCGGTGGTCGGCGAGGCGATCGTGGCGCACCCGGCGGTCGACATGGTCTCCTTCACCGGCTCCACCCGCGCCGGGCGGCGGGTCGCCGAGCTGGCCGCCGCCGCACCCAAGCGCACCTCGCTGGAGCTCGGCGGCAAGTCGGCCAGCGTGCTGCTCGACGACCTGTCGGCCGACGGGTTCGGCAACGCCGTGGCGGGCTCGCTGACCGGCTGCCTGATCAACAGCGGGCAGACGTGCAGCGCCACCACCCGGCTGCTGGTGCCCCGCGCCCGGCTGGCCGAGGCCGAGGAACTGCTCAGCCTCTTCGCCCAGTTCGCGACCGTCGGCGACCCGATGGACCCGGCCACCCAGCAGGGCCCGCTGGTCAGCAGGGTCCAGCAGGAGCGCGTGCGCGCCTACATCCGCGAGGCGGTCGACGACGGCGCCCGGCTCGTCGCGGGCGGCCCCGAGCAGCCGGAGACCGCCCCCACCGGCTTCTTCGTCAAGCCCACCGTCCTGGTCGCCGAGGCCGGTGCGCGCATCGAGCAGGAGGAGGTCTTCGGGCCGGTCCTCACCGTCGTCCCGTACGACGGCGGCGACGACGAGGCGCTCGCCGTCGCCAACGGCACGCCGTACGGCCTGTCCGGCGCGGTGTGGGCGGGCGACCTCGAACGGGCCACCGCCTTCGCCCGGCGGATGCGGACCGGCCAGGTCGCGGTCAACGGCGGCGCCTTCAATCCGACCGCCCCCTTCGGCGGCTTCGGGCAGAGCGGCTACGGCCGCGAGCTCGGCCCGCTGGGCATCGAGGAGTTCACCGCCGTGACGTCCCTGCAGTACTAGGAGATTTTTCCGGAAAAGGGCCGCGCATCGTCTGACGCGTGGCCCGTCCGACCACCGGGTTCGCGCCACACAGGTTAAAGGCCGGGCTGAGGGCTTGTTCTGAGACATATCCGTGATCAAGGCCCGGCAGAATCTCCCTCCCTGTATCGGTCTGGGAGGAAATTACTGTGAAGCGAATGATCGCATGTGTCGCTGCGGCCACGGCCGCCGCATCCGTGGCCGCGGCACCCGTCCAGGCCGCCTCCGCGGATCCGGTCAAGGCGTTGAAGAGCCAGCTCGTCGCAGGAAGAGGAGTGAAGTTCACGGACGTCTCCTCCCTGGTCTCGTTCACCGGGACCACGTCCTTCCTCAAGCGCACCGGGTCCTTCCAGTTCGGCAGGGCCGGGATTGCCGCCTCCGACGTCAGCGCGGGGCTCACCGCTGACGAGCCGTCTGGCATGCCCCCCAGCATCATCCTGCCGACCCTGGAAAAGCCGGAGCGGACGATCAGGATCGGCACCACCAGCTACTACTCCGGTGGCCCTTGGGCGCCGCCGAAGGGCAAGACCTGGGTCAAGCACCGGAACGGCATGAGCGCCGGCTTCAGCGGCACGGACAGTCAGATGGTGAACGCGGCCGAGCCGGGGACCCTGAAGCTCCTGATCGCGAAGGGGAAGCGAGAGGGGCGCACCTACTCGGGCGCGATCAGCCTCGGCGCGCTGGAGAAGGTCTCCCCCTGGTTGCAGCACGTCCAGGTGACCGGAATGTCAGAGAGCACCAAGAAGGACGTAGTGCGCTTCAGGCTCACTCTGGGCCCCGGTCTGCTCCCCCAGCGACTGGTCACCGTCTACCCGAGCAGCCACGTCAGCGCGGCGGTGGGGGAGGACAGGAAGATCAGTGTCGAGACCCGTTACACCGGGTGGGGAAGCCGGGTGACCGTCAAGGCGCCTCCGGCGAGCAAGACGGTGGACGCGGGGAAGGGCGAGCCGACCGTCCGCGGCGGCGGCCGGGGTTAGGGAGGTAGAGGGATCGAAACGACCCCCGGGAGGGAGCGGCGGCCCCGCTCCCCCCGGAGCCCTCCCCGGCGGATCAGGCCACCCGGGAGGCCGGTGCCGTGAAGGTGTTGCAGGCGCCGGGGGATTGGGCGTCGAAACCGCGCTTCAACCAGTAGATCCGGTTCTTCGTCGTACCCTCCCCCTTGGTGTCGCTCCCCATGGAGTGCCGGTTGACGAAGAAGTCCGAGCCGTACTTCTGCGTATGGCCCAGGGAGTCCCAGACGCTCCCGACGAAGGCGCCGGCGAAGCAGATGTTCTGCAGCGAGACCTTGCTGCTCAGGGAGAGGGCCTTGGCCTTGGACAACTTCTTGGCGGTTCTGGCCTCCTGGCCGAGAACGCCGATCAGCCGCTGAACGTGGTAGCCGTACGCGATGGACAGGCTTTCCAGCATCTGCGGTGAGTTACGTTCATTCGATATGCCGTACTCGTTGACCATCAGGTAGACGGTCTTATTCTTCTGGCAGTACAGGCCGAACGTGTCGCCCGGGCGGTAGGCGCCGCAGGCGGTCTTGACGCGGTTCCCGTAAGCGACTGCGATCTCCGGTTCCGTGAACGGGATCCCGGATTTCTTCAGTTGCGCCTTCCACGCTTTGCCGAGGCAGGCCGACATGGCTTCGGCATAAAGCCGGACGGAGTCGATGTCGCCGCCCCGAATGGTCGGCTCCTCGCAGGTCTGAGCGGGGAACGTGCCGGACTTGTAGACCGGGTTCCCAGTGAGGGCGGCGTTTCCCGTCGGGACGGGTCCGGTTGATTCCGCGCTCGCCGTCCCGGCACCGATGAGGGGCATGCTCATAAGTGCACCGGCCGTCAAAGTGGCAAAAATGATACGCATGACAGCGAACCCTACTAAGAAATCTCGCCTCGGGTTTTCCGGGGCGATCCGCGCGGCCTCCCCGCCCCGAGACGCGGTGAGCTGCGCGGCCTCCCCGCTCCGGGAGCCCCGATCCGTTCCGGCCGCGGGTTCGCTGCCTGCCTTCCCGCTCTGCGGCTCAGGCCGCGTGCGCCCGGGCGTAGTCGCGCGCGATCCGGTCGGCCGCGGACAGCAGCGGCTCCACCAGCCGCCCGAGCTGGCGCGCCCGCGCCGAGGAGACGACGATGCCGACGGCGGCGACCGCCCGGCCGCCGACGACGACCGGCGCCGCCGCCGAGCAGGAGCCCAGGGTCATCTCCTCGAAGGTGAGCGCGTAGCCCTGGGCGCGCACGGTGGCCAGCTCGCGGGCGAGCCTGCCGGGCTCGGTGACGGTGTGCGGGGTCGGCCGCTCCAGCTCGCGCGCCAGATAGGAGCTGACGAACCACTCCGGTTCGTGGGCCAGCAGCGCCTTGCCGACGCCGGTGGGGTGCATGGGCAGCCGCCCGCCGGTCCGGGAGACGATCGGCACGGCCCGCCTGCCGTGCACCTTGTCCACGTACAGCACCTCCATGCCGTCGCGGACGGCCAGGTGCACGTTCTCGCCGGTGGTGGTGAACAGCTCCTGCAGCCAGGGGTGGGCGAGGTCCTGCAACCTGGCGGGGGCGAGCTGGCCGAGCTCCCACAGGCGCAGGCCGATGCGGAAGCGGCCGTCGGCGGTACGGCTCAGCGCCTGCCACCGCTCCAGCTCGCCGACCAGCCGGTGGGCGGTGGTCAGCGCGACCCCGCTCCGGCGGGCGATCTCCGAGAGGCTGAGCTGCGGATGGGCGCCGTCGAACGCGTCCAGGATCGCCAGCACCCTGGAGGTGACCGAGCGTCCCGGCTCGCGCGCCCCACCCGCCATGCCCGTCCTTCCCCGCGCGTGCGGCTCTCCCGTCCCCGGCCTGGAACGGCCCCGCACCCGCCCGGATGCGGGCCCGGTGAGAATCCTGCCGCCGTCTTCCACTGAGTGGAAGATGATACTCGTTCTTTCCCGGTCCGCGGCTGCATGCTCTCCTTCATGCGAACACAGGTCGGGATCATCGGGGCCGGACCCGCCGGGCTCCTGCTCTCCCATCTGCTCCACCTGCGCGGCATCTCCTCGGTGGTGCTGGAGCGCCGCAGCCGCGAGTACGTGGAGCGGCGGGTACGGGCCGGAGTGCTGGAGCAGGGCACGGTCGACACCCTCGTCGAGGCCGGGGTGGGGGAGCGGCTGCTCCGCGAGGGGCTGCCGCACTCCGGGATCGAGCTGCGGTACGGCGGCGCGGGCCACCGGATCCCCTTCGAGAAGCTGGTCCCCGGGCGGGCCATCACGGTCTACGGCCAGCAGGAGGTCGTCAAGGACCTCATCGCCGCCCGGCTCGCCGCCGGCGGCGACATCCGCTTCGACGTGGACGACGTGGCCGTGCACTCCCTGGAGGACGCGCCGTACGTCACCTTCGGCGGGCAGCGGCTCGACTGCGACGTCATCGCCGGGTGCGACGGCTTCCACGGGATCTCCCGCCCCGCGGTCCCCGACGGCGTGCTCACCGCCTACGAGCGCGAGTACCCCTTCGCCTGGCTGGGCATCCTGGCGCGGGTCGCGCCCTCGGCCGAGGAGCTGATCTACGCGCAGACCGAGCGGGGCTTCGCCCTGCACAGCATGCGCTCACCGGAGATCAGCCGCTTCTACCTGCAGGTGCCCGCGGGCGAGGACCTGGCCGCGTGGCCGGACGAGCGGATCTGGGCGGAGCTGAAGACCCGCCTGGAGACGGTGCCCGGCTTCACCCTGGCCACCGGCGAGATCTTCGAGAAGGGGATCACGCCGCTGCGCAGCTTCGTCACCGAGCCCATGCAGTACGGCAGGCTCTTCCTCGCCGGGGACGCCGCGCACATCGTGCCCCCCACCGGGGCCAAGGGCATGAACCTGGCCGTCGCCGACGTGCGGGTGCTGACCGATGCGCTGGCCCGCTTCTACGCCGACGGCTCCACCGAACCGCTCGACGGCTACTCGGCCGCCTGCCTGAAGCGGGTCTGGCGGGCCCAGCACTTCTCCTGGTGGATGACCACGCTGCTGCACACCTTCGACTCCGACGACGCCTACGCGCGCCGCCTGCAGACCTCCTACCTGGACTACGTGACCTCCTCCGAGGCCGCGGCGACCACGCTGGCGGAGAACTACGTCGGCCTGCCGTACGACGCGCCGGTCCCCGCGGAACACGCCGTCCCCTTCTCCGGAGGAACCCCATGACCCACCCGCCGAACCGCAGCCCCGGCTACCGCAGCACGATCCTGCGGGCCCCGTCCCGGCCGGCCGTCGCCCTCAAGGCCGACCCCGACGCGATCGAGCTGACCAGCCCGGTCTTCGGCCACGGGGAGGTCGGCGCGCTCGACGCCGACCTGACCCGGCAGCACGAGGGAGAGCCGATCGGCGAGCGCATCATCGTCACCGGGCGTGTCCTCGACTCCTCGGGACGCCCGATCAGGAACACGCTGGTGGAGGTCTGGCAGGCCAACGCGGCCGGCCGCTACGCCCACGCCGGCGATCGGCACCCGGCCCCGCCGGACCCCAACTTCACCGGGGCCGGGCGGTGCCTGACCGACCACGAGGGCCGCTACCGGTTCGTCACGATCAAGCCCGGCGCCTACCCGTGGCGCAACCACCCCAACGCCTGGCGGCCCGCGCACATCCACTTCTCCGTCTTCGGCACCGCCTTCACCCAGCGCCTGGTCACCCAGATGTACTTCCCCGGCGACCCGCTGTTCCCCTTCGACCCGATCATGCAGTCCGTCCCCGACGCGGCCGCCCGCGAGCGGCTCGTCTCCGCCTTCGACCTGGACGTCACCGAGCCGGAATGGGCGCTGGGCTACCGGTTCGACGTCGTGCTCGGCCGCACCCCGATGGAGGACTGATGATCACTCCTTCGCAGACCGTGGGGCCGTTCTTCGGCCACGCCCTGCCGTACGAGACCGGCCCGGACCTGGTGCCCGAGGGGTACCCCGGGGCGATCACCGTCACCGGGCGGGTGTTCGACGGGGCGGGCGAGCCCGTCCCGGACGCGCTGCTGGAGCTGTGGCTGGGGGAGACCGGCACCCGCGGCGTGCTGCGGCGCGACGGGGAGGGGGTCTCCGGGTTCGGGCGCTGCGCCACCGCGCCCGACGGGACCTACCGGTTCCGCACCGCCCGCCCGGCCGGGCCGTACCTGGCGCTGCTGGTCTTCGCACGGGGCCTGCTGTGCGCGGTGGCGACGAGGATCTACCTGCAGGACGGCCCCGACCCGCTGCTCGACGCCCTGGACCCCGAGCGCCGGGCGACGCTGCTCGCGCGGGCGGACGGGGACGTCCACCGGTTCGACGTCCGGCTCCAGGGCGAGGGGGAGACGGTCTTCCTTGAGTTCTGACCTGCCCGAGGGGCCCCGGCCGCCCGCCGGCCCGCTCCCGGACGCCGTCCCGCCGCGCCTCCACCACCGGATCGACGGGCCCGCAGGCGCGCCGCTGCTGGTGCTCGGCCCCTCACTGGGCACCGGCCTGGAGATCTGGGACCCGCAGATGGAGGCGCTGACCGCCTCCTGGCGGGTGCTCCGCTACGACCTGCCCGGCCATGGCGGTTCGGCGCCCGCCCGCGGCGTGCCCGCCGCAGGGCCGGTTCGCGGCGTGCCCGCCGCAGGGCTGACCCTCGGCGCGCTGGCCGGGGCCGTACTGGACCTGGTGGGTGAGGAGAGGTTCGCGATCGGCGGGATCTCCCTCGGCGGCGCGATCGCGGCCACCGTCGCCGCGGACGTCCCGCACCGGGTGACCCACCTGGTGATGTGCTGCAGCTCCGCCCGGTTCGGCGAGCCCGGTCCCTGGCTGGAACGCGCGGCGGCGGTACGGCGCGACGGCATGGAACCGCTCGCGCGGGTCCTGCCCGGACGCTGGTTCACCTCCCGCCTCACCGGAGACGACCCCCGGGTCCGCGGGGTCCTGGACATGGTGCGCGCGGTGGACCCCGAGTCCTACGCGGCCTGCTGCGAGGCCATCGCCGGATACGACCTCACCCCCCGGCTGGGGCGGATCACGGCGCCCGCCCTGGTCGTCGCCGGGGCCGACGACCCGGCCACGCCCGTCGGGCACGCCCTCGCGCTCGCGAGCGGCATCCCCGGAGCCCTGCTGAGCGTGGTGCCCGGGGCCGCCCACCTGGCGAACGTGGAGCGGGCCGAGGCGGTCGCCTCCGCGATCGTCCGGCACCTGGGCGGGGCCGGCGGCCGCGGGGAGGCCCGGCCGGGCGGGGACGAGCACCTCGCGGCGGGCACGCGCACCCGCCGCGAGGTGCTCGGCGACGCCCACGTCGACCGCGCCGCGGCGGGCACCACCGCCTTCACCGCGGACTTCCAGGAGTTCATCACCCGCTACGCCTGGGACGGGATCTGGAACCGCCCCGGCCTGGACCGGCGCACCCGCAGCTGCGTCACGCTGACCGCGCTGGTCGCCGGGGGGCACCTGGAGGAACTGGCCATGCACGTCCGCGCGGCCCTGCGCAACGGCCTGACCTCCGACGAGATCAAGGAGGTCCTGCTGCAGACGGCGGTCTACTGCGGCGTGCCCGCCGCCAACGCCGCCTTCGCCGTGGCCCGGCGCACGCTCGCCGAGCACGCCGGGACCGGGCACGCCGGGACCGAGCCCGCCGGCTGAGCCGGGGTCCCCCAGGGCGGCCCGCCCGTCCGGCGAGGACGGGCCGCCCCCTCCTTCCCGGTTTCTCCCGCGAGCGCCACGTTTCCCCGGCCCCGATCAAGGGCACTGCCTGATCGGCCGTCCGGTGGCGGGAGCAGGCCGGGGCCCAGGGCACGAGGCGGCGGCCGGGAGCCGGTCCGCACGTAGGGAGGCGTGGTGCCGATGAGGGAGCTCTGGCTCTTCGCGGACGGCGAATGGCGGGCGAGCGCGAGCACCGGGACGGTCGCGGTGGACGACCCGGCGACCGGAGAGCAGGTGGGCGAGAGCCCGCGCGGCTGCGCCGAGGACGTCGAGGCCGCCGTGGCCTCGGCGCGGGCCGCCGCCGCCGGATGGGCGCGGACGGCCCCGGCCGAGCGCGGGGCGCTGCTGCGCCGGGCCGCCGCCCGGGTCAGGGAGCACGCCGGCGAGCTGGCCCGGCTGGTGACGAGGGAGATGGGCAAGCCCCTGGCCGACGCGCGGGGCGGCGTCGAGGCCGGGGCCGGGACCCTGGAGCAGTACGCCGAGCTGGGCCCCCTGCACGGAGGCCGTACGCTCCAGGGCGGCTGGGGCGCGACCGACCTGATGGTCCGCGAGCCGCGCGGCGTCGTCGCCGTCATCACCCCGTGGAACGACCCCGTGGCGATCGCGTGCGGGCTGGTCGGCGCCGCGCTGGCCACCGGGAACACGGTGGTGCACAAGCCGTCGGAGCGCACCCCGCACACCGGGGCGCGCCTGGTGGAGCTGCTCGCCGCGGACCTGCCCCCGGGCGCGCTCACCATGGTCGCCGGGGACCGGAGCGCGGGCGCGCCGCTCGCCGCCCACCCGGGGCTCGACCTCCTCGCCCACGTCGGCTCCACCCGGGCCGGACGGGAGATCGCCGCCGCGGCCCGGTGCCGGGTGCTGCGCGAGAACGGCGGCAAGGACCCGCTGATCGTCGACGAGGGCGTCGACCCGAAGTGGGCGGCCGGGCAGGCCGCGCTCGGATCCTTCGCCAACGCCGGGCAGATCTGCGTCTCCGTCGAGCGGATCTACGTGCACCGGTCGGTCGCCGAGCCGTTCACCGCCGCGCTGGTGGCCGAGGCGGAGGCGCTGCGCATGGGGTCCGGGCTCGACGAGGCGACCACGCTCGGCCCGCTGGTCGACCGCCGCCACCGCGACGCCGTCCACGAGCACGTCCGCTCGGCGGCGGCGGCCGGGGCGCGCGTGCTGACCGGCGGCGGGATCCCCGCCGGGCCCGGCGCCTTCTACCCGGCGACCGTGCTGGCGGACTGCACCGACGACATGGCCGTGCTGCGGGAGGAGACGTTCGGGCCGGTGGCGGCGGTCCGCGTGGTCGAGAGCTTCGACGAGGCGCTCGCACTGGCCGGGACCGGCGAGTACGGCCTGGCCGCCACCGTCCTGACCCCCTCCCTCGCCCACGTCCAGCGGGCCTGGCGCGAGCTGCGGGCCGGGACGGTGAAGATCAACGCCGTCTTCGGCGGGGCCCCGGGCGGCGCCGCGCAGCCGCTCGGCGCGAGCGGGGAGGGCTTCGGATACGGTCCGGAGCTGCTGGACGAGATGACCCACACCAAGGTCGTGCACATCGCCGTCCCCGACGGGCACCGCTGAAGTGGATACGACGCACCGATCCGGGAGAAGGTTGTTCTGTCAGGGCATGGGATGAATCACCCGGTCATGCCCGCTTCTCTCCTCTGATCACGTGCCACCATGTCCCTGTCACATGATCAGAGGAGAGAAGCACATGAAGAAGTCGTCGTTCGCCCTGGGGCTCTGCGCCGCCGCCCTGCTCTCCTCCGCCGCCGCGCCCGCGGCCGCCGCGGCCGAACGGCAGGCGCCGCTCAAGACCGTGTACGGCTGGGCGAAGAAGTCGGGGAACTCGGCCATGATCGTCACACCGTACCGGGCGAGCCGGGGCGAGGTCGGCGAGAGCGGGCTGAAGGCCTGGCACCTGGGCAAGCGGGCCGGGGACCCGATCCGGATCGACTACACCGAGGGCCTGCTCTTCCGCCAGGTCAACAAGAAGTGCGGCAAGGCCCCGGCCGGCCACCCGTACGACACCCGGAGCAAGGGGGACCTCGGCGCCAAGACGTGCGACCCGATCGACCTGTACAACCGGCTCCGCAAGGGCAGGGTCCCGGTGAAGGTCGTCTACGACCCGGCGGGCCCGATGGCCGTCAAGGTCTACGAGCTGATCCTGCCCTAGGAGCGCGCCCTGGGATCGCGCCGGGACGACCGTCACCGGGGCCGGCGCGCAGGCCGGCGCCGGAGGGCACCGGCCTCGAGGCCGCCGCTCCCCACGCGGCCGCCGCCCTGCGGGTCCTGCGCACCTACGCGGCCTGAGAGCCCGCCGCCGGGGGCAGGCCGAGCTCGGCGAAGACGGGCCGGTGGTCGGTGTCGGGGAGCGGGTGCACGCTGAAGGCGTGCACCGGCATCCGGGAGTCGGCGAGCACATGGTCGATCGTCACGCCGGGGACGGGCTCCCAGCCGTGCTGCGGCCAGGTCGGCGTCAGTCCCTGGCCGGTCACGTCGGCCGCGTCGTGGTACCCGCTGTCCAGCAGGGCGCGGACCGGCGGGTGGTCGAGGGTGGCGTTGAAGTCGCCGGCCAGCACCTTCAGATGCCCGCCCGCCTCCGGCAGCGCCTCCAGCCCCTCGTTCCAGCACGGGATCTTGCGGGTGTAGTTCGGCGCGCACGGGTGCACGGAGACGACCTCGACCTCGTGCCCGGACGGATGACTGATCACGCCTCTGGCCTGCCGGAACGTGCCCAGTTCGATGATCGGCCGCTCGCTGACGGGATGCCTGGAGTAGATGCCCGAGCCGCCCACGCCGCTCTTGGCGCGGTCGACCACGTGCGGCATGAGCGTGCGCAGCCCCGCGCCGTCCAGGCGGTCTCGGGCCTCCGGGGTGAGCTCCTGCAGCGTGAGCACGTCGGGGCCGAGGTCGCGCACCAGCTTCATCAGGGCCGCGGTGTCGCCCGCGCCCACCGCCAGGTTCGCCGCGAGCACCCGCAGCCGCTGGCCGCCGGAGGGGGGCGCGCCGCCGTCCGTGAGATGCCGGGGGAGCACGACCGCGGCCAGCGCCACGCTCGTGGCCAGGGCCACGGCCGCCGCGGCCCACCGGCGCAGTCCCAGCGCCATGAGCAGCGGGACCGCCGAGGCCGCCGCGACGTAGGGCGTGAACGCCACCAGCGCGATCCACTGCCACACGGGGATCCAGCCGCCGACCCTCAGCACCGCCCACCCGGCGAACGGCAGCAGCACCAGCCAGACCAGCGCGCTCACCCATCTTGTCCTGATCATGGAACGGCAGAGTAACGGGCCCTTGTGCAGATTCCGTGGAGATTCGTGGCGTTGCCGGGGGAGACGCGCCGGTCGTTCCGGCCGGTCCGCGGCGGAGCGGGCCACCGCGGACCGTCGGCGGGCCCGGTGCCGGGCCCCTCCCTACCGGAGCAGGCCGCGGCCGGTGACCAGGGGCAGGTCCAGGGCCGTCAGCAGGCCCGGCGCCGCCTCGACCACCGCGGGAACGGCGTTGACCAGCCGCATCGCGGTCGCCTTCAGCCCGGCGGTGTTGTGGTCGCCGTCGCTTCCCAGCAACTGCAGGTCCAGCGTGTAGTCCGGCTCGCCGGTGACCACGACGCGGTAGCAGCCCTTGCCCGCGGGCTGCGGCCAGTCCGGTCCGAGGTCGTCGCGGAGCCGGGTCACGTGCTCCAGCACGATCACCGGACGGCCCTGCGACATGCCCCTGACCTCGAAGCGCAGCGCGGCGGCCGTGCCCTTCTCGATCGTCCCGGAGGCGACCTCGAACGTCTCCGGCGCCGGCAGGCGGGTGTACCACTCCTCGACGCCGTCGAGCCCGACGTCCAGCCCGGCCGCGAGCTGGCGGACCACGCTGCCCCACGCCATGGTCAGCACCCCCGGCTGGAGCAGGAGCGGGACGTCCTCCATCGGCCGCCCGAAGCCCATGATGTCGAACAGCACGGTGCCCTGGTCGTAGGTGGCGTAGTTGAGCACCTCCATGCAGCGCACCTGGTCGATGCGCTCGCTGATGCCCGTCAGCGAGAGCGGCAGCCAGTCGTTGGCGTAGCCGGGGTCGATGCCGTTCACCCAGATCGACGCCGAGCCCTCCCGGGCGGCCTCGCGGACGGGGCCGTCCAGCGAGCCGTCGGGGAACTGCAGGAAGACCGGGCTGCTGGAGACGACGTTCGCGCCCGAGCGCAGGATCCGGGTCAGGTCGTCCAGCGCCTCGAAGATCCGGTTGTCGGCCATCGCGGTGTAGACGACGCAGTCGGGCCGCAGCGCCAGCAGCGCCTCGGCGTCGCCGGTGGCGGTGACGCCGAGCGGGCCCAGCCCCGCCAGCTCGCCCGCGTCGCGGCCGACCTTGGCCGGGTTCGACACGTAGACGCCGACGAGCTCCAGGTCGGGCCGGGCGCGGATGCCCGCCAGCGTGTGCCGCCCGACGTTGCCGGTGCTCCACTGCACCACCCGGTAGACCATGGTCCCTCCGCAACAGATCGTGTCCGTGAGCGCCGCCGTACCGGTCAGAGGTCGGGCAGGCCGAGGTCGAGGTTGGGCTGGTCGAGGCCGCCGTCGACCTCCAGCACCTTGCCGGTCAGGTAGCCGCCCGCGGGCGAGGCGAGGAACAGCACCGCCGCCGCCACGTCCTCCGGCTCCCCGATCCGCCGCAGGGGGGTGCCCTGCTCCATCTGCGTCCGCAGGACGTCGTCGGTCATGACGATGTCCAGGGCCGAGGTGGCGACCGAGCCGACCGCGATCGCGTTGACGCGGATCCGGGGTGCCAGGTCCCGCGCCGCCAGCCGCGTGTAGTGCGCGAGCGCCGCCTTGGCCGTGCCGTAGGCGAGGTAGCCGCGCCCGGACACGCGTCCCATCGCCGAGGAGATGTTCACCACGGCGCCGCCCGGTTCCAGCAGGTACGGCACGGCGGCCCGGGTCAGCTCGTGCGCGATGCCCACGTTGAACTGGAACGCGTTCTCCAGGTGTCGGCGCCCGGTGTCCAGGAAGGCCCTGGGGAGTGCGCCGCCCACGTTGTTGACCACGACGTCCAGGCGGCCGAAGTCCGCCACGGCCCGCTGCGCGAGCGCCTCGGCGGCCCCGGGCTCGCTCAGGTCGGCGGGGACCACCAGGGCCCGCCTGCCTGCGGCCTCCACCTCGGCGGCCACGTCGCGCAACTGCTCCTCGGTCCGGGCGGAGATCACCACGTCCGCTCCGGCCTGCGCCAGCGCCACCGCGCTCGCGGCCCCGATGCCGCGGCCCGCGCCGGTGACCACGGCGACCCGGCCGGGGATGCGGAAACGGTCCAGGATCATCTGCTCGACCTCCCTGACCGCAGCCTAGAACCAAAATAGAACTTGTTTCAATATCAGGCGCGGGGTGATCCCCTCCGGGAGAGGGATTGTCACCGGTGTGAGCGGGGCCGCAGTGCCGAATGTGCGCCGGGGACAGAAGAACGCCCGCCCGTGCCGGAGTAGCGTCCGGTGCGGGAGGACTCGTGTGCGCTGCCCATGACGTCGAACGCTCGCCGGCCGGCATCCCCCGGGAGTACGCCGAGGTGTTCCGCCCCTATCTGGACGACCTCGCCGAGGAGATGATCGGCGAGATCCGGGCGAGCGTGCCCGAGTACTCCAGGCCGAGCGGGGCCTACGCGCGGGTCGTGCGCCGGGCCGTGGAGGAGGCGCTCAGCGGGTTCGTGAACCGGACGGGCGACCGGGACGCGGGCCATGCCCGGCTGCTGGAGGTCTACCGGAGCATCGGCGCGGGAGAGGCGAGCGAGGGCCGCCCGCTGGACTCGCTCCAGTCCGCGCTGCGGACCTGCGCCCGGGTGGCCTGGCGCCGGATGGCGGTGGAGTCCGAGCGGCTGGACCTGACCCGCCGGCGCATGTGGGAGATCGGTGAGGCGGTCCTGGTCTACCTGGACGAGATCGCCGCGGCGGCGGCCGAGGGGTACGCCGAGGCGCAGGCCAGGGCGGCGGGAGAGCTCGAACTGCGCCGCCGCAGGCTGGTCGGGCTGCTCGTCGCCGACCCGCCGCCCGACGTGCGGGCGGTGGAGGACCTGGCCAGGTCGGCGCGGTGGACCCCGCCGCGCACGCTGGCCTGCGTCGCGCTGGCCCCGCGCGGGCCGGAGCAGCCGCCCAGGCCCGGCCTGCCGCCGGACGTGCTCGCCGACTTCGACCGTCCCGACCTCTGCCTGGTCGTGCCCGACCCGGACGGGCCCGGGCGGCAGGGGCTCCTCGACTCGCTGCTGCCCGACTGGATCGTGGCCGCCGGGCCCGGGGTCGGGCTGGGGGAGGGGGCGCTCTCGTTGCGGCTGGCCGTACGGGCGCTGGCCCTCGCCCGCCGGGGCGTGCTGGGCTCCGCGACGATGGTCAGGGCGGCCGAGCACCTGTCGACTCTCATGATCTTCCAGGACGAGTCGCTGATCCAGATCATGGAGCGGGTACGGCTCGCGCCCCTGCGCGGGCTCCGCCCCGCCCAGCGCGACCGGCTGGCCGAGACGCTGCTGGCCTGGCTGCAGAGCGGCTACAACGCCACCGAGGTCGCGGCCCGGCTGCACATCCATCCGCAGACCGTGCGCTACCGGCTCCGCCAGGCCACCGAGCTCTTCGCCGACCAGCTGAAGGACCCGGAGGGCAGGTTCGAGCTGGAGACCGTGCTGCGGGCCTGGGCCCTGCGCACGGGCGGGCGCGGGCGCTGAGCGGGCGGGCCGCGCCGTACGCCCCGGGCCCGGCGCGTCGGGCTCCGCGCGGTCACCGTCCGGACGGTCGCGGCTCCGGCCCGTCCCGGCGGGGAGGCTCCGGGCCGCCGGGCGGGTGCCCGGAGCTCCCGGAGGGGGACGCGCGCAGGAGCTCCCGGCCGCCGTAGTAGACGATGGCGGTCAGCGGCACCGAGACGAGGGCCCCGGCCACCCCGCCCAGGATGGTGCCCGAGGACAGGGCCAGGCCGATGACGAGGGGGTGGACGCGGACGTAGCCGCCCATCACCCACGGTTCCAGGACGTGCTCCTCCAACTGGTTCTCCACCAGCAGCACGACCAGCAGGACGAGGCCGATCACCGGCCCGCGGGCGCCGAGGGCGACGACGACCGCCAGCGATCCGGCGACGAGGGAGCCGATGAAGGGGATGAAGCTGCCGAAGAAGATGACCACGGCCAGCGGCAGCGCCAGCGGCACGCCCAGCAGCAGCATCGCCAGGCCCAGCACGACCGCGTGGATGGAGGCGATGACCAGCGTGCCCTGGATGTAGTGGCGCAGCACCGACCAGCTCGCGTCCCCGGCCCGGCCGGCCCGCTCCCGATGGCGCTCGGGCAGCCGGTCGACGAGCCAGCGCCAGATCCGGTCACCGTCCTTGATCAGGAAGAACGCGACGAAGACCGCGAGGACCGTGCCCGCGAGGAACTCGACGATCCGCCTGGCCACCGAGGTGAGGCCGCCGGCCTGCCCCAGCTGCCTGCGCAGCGCCTCCAGCGCCTGGTCGTCGGCCCTGGCGAGCTGGTCGGCCGGGACGCCGAGCCGGAGGAGGAGGTCGCGGAGCTGGCGCACGCTCTCCACGAGCCGGTCGGCCAGGGCGGGGAACTCGGCGGCGGCGCCCCGGCCGACCAGCCAGCCCACCGCGCCGATCACCAGCAGCGCGGCGAGCAGGACCAGCCAGGTCGCGGCGAGCCGCGGCATCCGCCGCATGAGCCACGCGGCCGGCGGCCGCAGCACGGTGGTGAGCAGCAGGGCGACCACGCACGCCAGGACCACCAGGCGGAGCTGTACGACCACCTGGAGCAGGAGGTATCCGGCGGCGGCCAGGGCCACCAGCCAGAGCGCCCATCCGCCGGACACGACGAGCGACCGCGGCCACAGCGCCCTGCCGCCGCCCGATCGCCTCATATGTCACCTCAGATCCGTCACATCCCTGGATGCCCGAGATCGGGGACTCCTAACTCGGCGCGGTACGGCGTGCGCGCCTGACATACACCGGCCCGCCGCGGGCAGACCTCCCGGATCGGCGGGACCGCGCCGGAGAGCCCGCACCGGTCCGCGCCGGCGCCGGCACGGGGGCCGGTGCAGGGATCGGCGCCGCGACCGGCACAGGGGCCGGCGCCGGGATCGACACCGTATCGAGGAGGACGCACATGTCTCAGCCTGACGAGGGCAGGCCGCTCGCCGACCGCCGGGGCGGCGGGGAGGAGTACGAGGAGCCGGACATCGCCGGCGAGTTCGCCCCGTCCCCGACGGACCCGGCCGGTCAGCCGGGGGACGATCCGGACGACCGGGTCTACGGGCAGGACGAGGGGTACGAGAAGCCGACCGAGGTGTGAGGCCGAGGCTCGGGACGTACAGTCCCAGGTGGTGACGAACTCTCTTCTTGCGGGGCGAAGGTCATCGCATGGACATCCAGCGGAAAAGGCTTGTACCGGGCGGCCGTGTCCGCCGGGCGGAGAGCGGCCCGTCCGGGGTCTCGTAGAAGACGGCCCCGTGCCGGTCCCGCTGCACGGCCGTACGGGCCGCCACCGAGCCGACCCTCGGTGCGATCCGCCCCTGAGAGAGGAGAGCGCTGGATGAGCATGACCCAGAAGATGGACGTCATCGGTGTGCTGATGCACGACCACCAGGAGGTCGAGCAGATGTTCGCCGAGCTGGAAGGGCTGGGCGCGGGCGACGCCGACCGGCGCCGGCAGCTGACCGAGCAGGTCATCACCGAGCTGGTGCGTCACTCGGTCGCGGAGGAGGCTTACCTCTACCCGGCCGTCCGCCGGCTTGTCGCCGGCGGTGACGCGCTGGCCGACCGGGAGCTGAGCGAGCACGCCGAGGCCGAGGAGACCATGAAGGAGCTGGAGCGGACCGACGTCTCCGAGGCGCGGCACGGCGTCCTGCTCAACCGGCTGATGGCCGAGGTCCGGGCGCACGTGCAGGAGGAGGAGAACGAGCTCTTCCCCAAGCTGCGCGCCGCCGCCGACGAGGGCCAGCTGGCCGAGCTGGGCCACAAGGTCCAGGCGATCAAGAAGATCGCACCGACCCGGCCGCACCCGTCGGCTCCGGACACGCCCCCGGGCAACATGGTGATGGGGCCGCTCGCCGGCCTGGTCGACCGGGTGCGCGACGCCATCACGGGGCGCGGCAAGGAGTGAGACGGCGCTTCCCCCCGGGACCGGTGCGTCCCGGGGGGAAGTTCTCACCTTCTCCGGAGGCGTGCCGGGAAGCCGGGCCGGCGGTTTCGAACCCGGACGGCCCCGGGAGCTGCCGATCACCGGCCCGGACGCGACGGTCCTGGCGGTGGCGGCTCTGACGGCCCGGGCACGGGAGACCGCCGCCCCGGCGCCAGGAGGCGCCGGGGCGGCGGATTCGCGGGATTCTGCCTGCGGGATTCTCAGAGGTTGTTCCCCAGGTCTCCGCGACGCCGGCCCTTGAGGCGGCCGGTCTCGTCGGTGTCGCCCTCGGCGTCGATCTGCTCCTTGCGGACCTTCCCCGAGACGGTCTCCTGCTCGGTGACCTGCTCCTTGGTCAGGCGGACGCGCTCGACGGGGACGGTCTCCGTGGTGATGACGGGCCGCTCCTCGTGCAGGGTGATCTCGTGCTCGTCCTCGGTGAGCTCGGGGCCGCGCAGCGCCTCGTCCACGTTGGCGTCGGTGATGGGCTCGCGCTCCACGCGCGCCCGCTCGCGGGTGACGGGAACGGTGATCTGCTGTTCCTCGGTGACGATGTACTTGCGCAGGCGGGCCCTGCCGGTCGGGTGGGACTCGGTGCCGACGTGCATCCGCTCCTCCGAGCGGGTCATCGCGTCGTCGGTGGAGCGGCCGAGGTCCTCCTCGGAGCGGCCCAGCCGCTCGCGCTCGCGCAGGCCGCCGGTGTGCGCCCAGCCGGTCTCGCCCGGCCGGTTGGCCTCCTGCCAGGACGACTCCCAGTCGATGTCGTAGTAGCGGTAGAGCTCCTGCTCCTCCTCTGCGGAGAGGTGGCCCCGGGCGTCCACGTCGACGTGCGGGGCGTCCTTGATCGTTTCCTTGTCGTAGGGGACCTCGATGTGGTCCTGGACCAGGTTGGCGTCACGAATCGGTACGAAGGTCTCGTTGATGCCGAAGAGTCCCGTCTTCACGCACAGCCACTCGGGCCGGCCTGTGGCGTCGTCGAGGAAGACGTGCTTGACCTCGCCCACCTTGTCGCCGTCGGCGGCATAGAGCGTGTGGTTGATCACCAGCGGTATCTGCTCCTGCGTGATCATCGTTCCCCTCATCTCTCTACTCGTCCGTCCCCGTGGCTATACCGCCGCCTATCTGATGAAAACATCATTTATGGGCGCTTAGCGGATATTTATCAATAAATGTCCGTTGTTGATGCGGGGCGCCAGACCACCTCGCCGTCGATCCGCTCGGCGGTCGGTGCGAGCCCGAGGCGGCGGGCGACGGCCGAGGAGGCGGCGTGGTCCGGATGGATCGCGGCCGCGATCGCGGCCGCGCCCCGGCGGGCGAGCCAGGCGGTCATGGCGAGGGCGGCCTCGGTCGCGACGCCCCTGCCCTGCCACGGCGTGCCGACCACCCAGGCGACCATGGTCCGCTCCGGGGTGACGGTGGACTGGACGTAGCCGACCAGGGCGCCGTCCAGGCGGATCACCCAGTTGAGCCAGGTCTCCGCGCTGCCGGGCGGCGGGCCGGCGACCATCCGGGCGTAGCGGTCGCGCAGTTGCGCGGGGGTGGCGGGGGAGCCGCCGATGAAGGCGTGCAGGGCGGGGTCGGCGAGCGCCCGGGCCATCTCCTCCGCGTGCTCCACCGCCAGCGGTTCGAGCACGAGCCGGTCCGTGGCGATCTCTTCGGCGTGCATGGAAGGCTTCATGGACAGCGGAGTGTGGCACAGCGGGAGATCGTCCGCCTCCCGATTCCGGCGGGTGCGCCGGAGCGCGCGCGGCCGGACGGCGGGCCCGCCGGGGAACTGGACGGAGGGCCCGCCGGGGAACCGGACGGAGGGCTGCCCCTACGCCCGGGTGACGGCCTGGTCGACGGTGTCGGGGGAGAGGACGTGATCGACGACCATGACGGCGGCGCCGATCACGCCCGCCCGGTCGCCCAGCTCGCTGGAGGTGATGGTCAGGTGCTGGGTGGCCAGGGGGAGCGAGCGGCTGTAGATGACCTCGCGCAGGCCGGCGAGCACCTGCTCCCCGGCCTCCGCGATGTCGCCGCCGACCACGATCACCGAGGGGTTGAAGAAGTTCACGATCGAGGCGAGGACGTCGCCGAGCTCGCGTCCGGTCTGGCGGATGAGCTGGACGGCCTGGGTGTTGCCCGCGCGGACCAGGCGGACCACGTCGCGGCTGCCGGCGGCCTCCACGCCGGCGGCGCGGAGCCGGGCCGCCATGGCGGCCCCGCCCGCGACGGCCTCCAGGCAGCCGACGTTGCCGCAGCGGCAGACGGTGTCGAGGGCGGAGGCGACCCGGATGTGCCCGATGTCCCCGGCCGCGCCCTGCGCCCCGCGGTGCAGCCGGCGGTCGCTGATGATGCCGCAGCCGATGCCGGTGCCGACCTTGACGAAGATCAGGTGGTCGGCCTCGGGCCGGGCGGCCCAGTGCTCGCCCAGCGCCATGATGTTCACGTCGTTGTCGGCCAGGACGGGCGCCCCCAGCCGCTCGCCGAGCCACTCGGGGACGGGGAAGCCGTCCCAGCCCGGCATTATCGGCGGGTTGACCGGCCTCCCCGAGCTGTGCTCGACCGGGCCGGGCAGCCCGACGCCGATGCCGCAGACCTCGCGCGGGGAGTGGCCGGTCTCGGCGAGCATCTCCTCGAAGGTGTGCTGGAGCCAGGTGAGCGTCGCCTCGGGGCCCCGGTCGATCGGCACCTCGGCCGCGCGCTCCGCCAGGACCTCGGTGGCCAGGTCGGTGACGGCCACCCGGGCGTGGGTGGCGCCCAGGTCGGCGGCGAGGACGACGCGGGCGGAGCGGTTGAAGGTGAAGGCGACGGCGGGACGGCCGCCCGAGGAGACGGCCTCCTCGGTGGGGACGATCCACTGCTGGCTGAGGAGCGCGTCCAGCCGCTGCGCCAGGGTGGAGCGGGCCAGCCCGGTCAACTGCACCAGCTCGGCCCGGGTCCGGGCCCGGCCGTCGCGCAGGATGCTCAGAAGCGCCCCCGCGCCGGCGATGGAACCGCTCGCTTCGCTCAGCATGCGCACAGTCAACACCCCTCGTTTTCGCCACGTCAAAACGACTTAGCCTGACCCTGCCCGTTCATTATGCCTGATATTGCATCACTTTTGATTGAGTGGCGCCATAAGTAAGGGCTGATGCTCCGGGTGGGGAAGGAAATCAGTCGATCTGCGGCGGATGAGGTCGCCGTGCCCGGCAGGTGGCGGGCACGGCCGGTCACCCGGCGGGGGCCCCTCCCGGATCGCGGTGCTCCAGGCTCTCCCGGAGGTTGCGCCGTACCGGGGCGTAGTGGGCCTCGACGGACCGGATGAACGCGGAGACGTCGCGGGCGGCGACCGCCCGGGCGATCGCGCGGTGCGCCTCGACCGTCTCCCGCACGGACTCGGAGGTCGTGCCGAGCGAGGGCGCCACGATGGCGTGCACGTCCCAGAAGGCGGCGGTGAGCTGGGTGAGCAGCTCGTTGCCGAGCGGTTCCAGGAGCAGCAGGTGGAACTCGCGGTCCTGCTCGATGAAGGACTCGCCCCGGGCGGCGCACTCGGCCATCTGCTCGGCGAGGTCGAGCAGCTCGCCGTGGAGGGACTCGTCGGAGGCGTTGACGATGGAGGCCGCCATCCCCTGCTCCACGGTCTGGCGGACCTCGACCAGCTCGGACAGGACCCTGAAGTCGTCGGCCCGGCTGAGCAGGCCCCGGAAGGTCAGGCTCTCCACGAGCGCGGCCAGGGAGAGCCGCCCGACGTAGGTGCCGTGCCCGTGGCGGACCTCGACGATGTCCAGCGCGGTGAGGGTCTTGATCGCCTCACGGACGCTGGAGCGGCTCGCGCCGACGGCCTCGCACAGCTCCGCCTCGGTCGGCAGGGCGTCGCCCGGCCCCAGGCGGTTCTGCAGGATGTACTGCTTGATGCGCTCGGCGACCTCGTGCCGGCGCGGTGTCGCGCCGCGTGACGGTCGCGAGATGGGCGCGATCTCGACCAACCTCTTGCCCTTCCGTGGGGTGCCCTCTACATTCCAACCCTATCGGCATCAGACATCAGACGTCATATGATTGCCGTGATTCCCCCCGCGGCCTTCCGAGACGGCCGAGAACGAAGAGGAGTGGACGACGTGACCCATCCCACCGCCGTGTCCCTGGACCGCCGAGGCTTCCTGCGGTTCGTCGGGGCGGCGGGCGCCGCCGCCGCGTTCACCGGCTCGCTGGCCGCCTGCTCCGGTCCGGCCTCGACAGGGAGCGCGGCCCCGGCCGCCGCCGACACCATCGAGGCCGGCATCTCCTACGCCCTGTCCACCGGCTTCGACCCGATGACCTCCTCCGGCGCGACCCCGGTCGCCGCCAACATGCACGTCTTCGAGGCCCTGTTCGACCTCGACCCGGTGAGCCGCGAGTCCTACGCCGCGCTGGCCGCCGGCGAGCTGGAGAAGGCCGGCGAGACGACCTACCGGGTCGCGCTCCGGGAGGGCGCGACCTTCCACGACGGCTCGCCGGTGACGGCCGACGACGTGGTCTTCAGTTTCCGGCGGGTGATGGACCCGGCGAACGCCTCGCTCATGGTGCAGTTCATCCCGTTCGTCGAGAGCGTCGCCGCGACCGGCCCGAAGAGCGTGGAGATCAAGCTCAAGTACGCCTTCCCGCTGCTCAAGGAGCGGCTCGCGGTCGTCAAGATCGTGCCCAAGGCGCTCGTGGAGAAGGACGGGACCGCCTTCGACGCCAGGCCCGTCGGATCCGGGCCGTACCGGCTGGTCGAGGCCACCAAGGAAGACAAGATCGTCTTTGAGCGGTGGGACGAGTACAACGGCACCCGCCCGGCCAAGGCGAAGAACATGGTCTGGCGGCTGCTGTCCGACCCGTCGGCCCGCGTCACCGCGCTGGAGTCCGGCCGGGTCGCGGTCATCGAGGACGTCCCCTACATCGACGTGGAGAAGGTCGCCCGCAAGAGCACGCTGGAGGCCGCCCAGTCCTTCGGCCTGCTCTTCCTCATGTTCAACTGCGCCGAGAAGCCCTTCGACGACAAGCGCGTACGGCAGGCGCTGCACTACGCCATCGACACCGAGAAGCTGATCAGGACGGCGATGCTCGGCAACGCCGCCGCGGCCACCGGCTACGTCCAGCAGACCCACCCGGCCTACGCCGAGGCCGCGACCGTCTACGGCTACGACCCCGAGAAGGCCAAGGCTCTGCTGAAGGAGGCGGGCGTCTCCGGGCTGAAGGTCACCATGGTGACCACCGACGCCGGCTGGGTGAAGGACGCCGTCCCGGTCATCAAGGAGGGCTGGGACGCCGCCGGCGTGGAGACCACCCTCGACATCGGCCAGTCCGGCGGGCAGTACACCAACAAGATCGACCCCGGGAAGTTCCAGGTCCTGGTGGCCCCCGGCGATCCGTCGGTCTTCGGCAACGACATGGACCTGCTGCTGCGCTGGTTCTTCGACGGCCTCTGGCCCGAGAAGCGCTTCCGCTGGAACGGCACCGCCGAGGCGGAGAAGGTCCTGGAGCTGCTCGACGCGGCGGCGAAGACGGACGACGCGGCCGAGCAGAAGAGGCTCTGGGCCGAGGCGGTCGACATCATCGCCGAGGAGGCCCCGCTTTACCCGATCCTGCACCGCAAGCTGCCCACCGCCTGGAACGAGAAGAAGCTCACCGGCTTCAGGCCCGTCCCCACCACGGGCCTGTCGTTCCTCGACGTCGGCCTCGCCTGATCCGCACGACCGGCCCGATCCGCGTGATCCGCCCATCCGCGTGATCCACCGCTCCCGGCCGGTCCGCCCGCTGATCCGCCCGCGACGAGAAAGACACCATGTCCGCGTTTCTACGACTGGCCGCGAGACGGCTGGCGACCCTGCCGCTCATGCTGGCCGGGGTCACCCTGCTCGTCTTCGTCGTCCTGCAGTTCTCGCCGAACGACCCGGCCTACAACGCGCTCGGCGAGAGCGCGAGTCCCGAGGCCCGGGCGGCCTACGCGCAGGCGCACGGGCTGAACGACCCGCTCCCGCTGCGGTACGCGCGGTTCCTCGGGCAACTGGCGCAGGGCGACCTCGGCCACACCGCCCCGCCGGCCGCCCCGGTGGCCGACCGCATCGCCACGGCCTTCCCGCTGACCGTGCAGCTCACCCTGCTCGGGCTCGTGCTCGCGGTCGCCGGAGCCCTCGCCCTCGGCATCACCGGCGCGCTCTTCCGCGACCGCTGGCCCGACCAGCTGACCCGGCTGCTCTCGATCGCGGGCGTGGCGGTGCCGTCCTTCTGGCTCGGCATCCTGCTGATCCAGGAGTTCGCGCTCGGCGCCGGGCTCTTCCCGACCGGCGGCTACGTCAACCCCGCCGACTCCCTCACCGGGTGGCTGCAGTCGCTCACCCTCCCGGCGGCCGCCATCGCCGTGCCCGTCGCGGCCTCGCTGGCGCGCCTGGTCCGCACCTCGATGGTCGAGGAGCTGGACCGCGACTACATCCGCACCGCCACGGGCAACGGACTGCCCCGCGCGGTCGTGGTGCGCGGGGCGCTGCGCAACGCGCTCATCACCCCGCTGACCGTGCTCGGCCTGCGGGTGGGCTACCTGCTCAGCGGCGCCGTGGTCATCGAGACCATCTTCGACCTGCCCGGCATGGGCAAGCTCATCCTCGACGGCGTCACCAACGGCGACGTCGCCCTGGTGCAGGGTGCGGTGCTGGCGATCGCGGTGACGTTCCTCGTGGTCAACCTCGTCGTCGACCTGCTCTACCTCGTCGTCAACCCGCGGATCCGGGTGGTGTGACCATGTTCCGATCCCAGCTCACCGCCCGGCTCTCCCGTCCGGGCATCCGCTTCTCCCGCCTCTCCCCGGCCGCGCTCGTCTCCCTCGCCATCCTGGCGGCGGTCGGGCTGCTGGCCGCGGCGGCCCCGCTGGTGGCGGGCGACCCGCTCGCGACCGGCGTCCCGGCCACCCCGCCCGACGCCGAGCACTGGTTCGGCACCGACCGCGCCGGGCGCGACGTCCTGGCCCGCGTCGTGCACGGCGCACGGTCCTCGCTGCTCATCGGCCTGGGGGCGACCGCCGTCGCGGTGCTCGCCGGCGCGGTGCTCGGCAGCCTCGCGGCCACCTCCCGCAAGCTCGTCGGCGAGGGCATCATGCGCGTCCTCGACGTGGTCATGTCCTTCCCCGGAATCGCGCTCGCCGCGGTGCTGGTGGCGGTCTTCGGCCGCAACCTCCCGGTGCTGATCGGGACCATCGCCTTCCTGTACGTCCCGCAGCTCACCCGGGTGGTACGGGCCAACGTCCTGGCCCAGTACGGCGAGGACTACGTCGCGGCCGAACGGGTGATCGGCGCCCCGCGCCGGTACATCCTGGTCCGGCACGTCGCGGTCAACTGCGCCGCACCGATCATGGTCTTCGCGACCGTGCTGGTGGCCGACGCGATCATCTTCGAGGCGAGCCTGTCGTTCATCGGCGCGGGCATCCAGGACCCGGCCCCGAGCTGGGGCAACGTCCTGGCGTACGGCAGGCAGATCGTGCTGTCCGGCGGCTGGTGGGCGACGTTCTTCCCCGGCCTGGCGATCCTGGTCACGGTGCTCGCGCTCAACCTGCTCGCCGAGGGGCTGACCGACGCCTGGGCCGCCCCGCGCACGGCTCTCCGAAAGACGCGGCAGGCCGCCGGGCTCCCGGCCGCCGAGGCCGCGACCGCCGTACCGGCCGCGGACTCCGTGGTGACCGGGCTGGCGGACGGCGCGCGGGCAGACTCCGCGGACGCCGTGGAGGCCGTACCTCCCGGCGGCGCCGCGCCCGTGGACGAGGCGCCGGGCTCCGGCCCGGACGCCGGGGTCCAGGCCGCGCTCGCCCGGCTCGCCGCGGTGACGACCGGGCGCGCGCCCCGGGTCGCCCCGCTGCCGCCGGGGGCCGCGACCCTGCTCTCGGTCAGGGACCTGACGATCCGCTTCCCGCAGCGCTACGGCGACGTCCCGGTCGTGCAGTCGCTCTCGTTCGACGTGCGCGCCGGTGAGACGCTCGGCCTGGTCGGGGAGTCCGGCTGCGGCAAGAGCCTGACCAGCCTCGCGATCATGGGCCTGCTCCCGCGCGGCGCGCAGGCCGGCGGGAGCATCGAGTACGGCGGGCGGGACATCCTCGCCCTGCCTCCCCGGCAGCGGCGGGCGATCTCCGGCCCGGAGATCGCCATGGTCTACCAGGACGCGATGTCCTCGCTGAACCCGTCGGTCCTCGCCGGGACCCAGCTGAGGCAGCTCACCCGCAGGGGCGGCACGCGCAGCCCCGAGGAGCTGCTCGAACTGGTCGGCCTGGACCCCCGGCGGACCCTGCGCAGCTACCCGCACGAGCTCTCCGGCGGCCAGCGCCAGCGGGTGCTGATCGCGATGGCGCTCTCCCGCAGCCCGCGCCTGCTCGTCGCCGACGAGCCGACGACCGCGCTCGACGTGACCGTGCAGGCCCAGGTGGTCGAGCTGCTCGGGCGGCTCCGCGACGAGCTCGGCTTCGCCATGGTGCTCGTCTCGCACGACCTCGGCCTGGTCGGCGAGCTGGCGCACCGGATCGCGGTGATGTACGCCGGCCAGCTCGCGGAGGCCGGCACGGCCCCGGCGCTGTTCTCCGGCGTCCGGCACCACTACGCCCGCGGACTGCTCGGCTCCGTGCTCTCCCTGGAGGCCGGGGCCGAGCGGCTGCACCAGGTCCCGGGCGTGGTGCCCGCGCCGCAGGACTTCGGCCCCGGCTGCCGCTTCGCCGGCCGGTGCGCGGCCGCCACCGGGATCTGCCGCACGACGCGGCCGGAGCTCGACGGCGACCCGCACGTCCACGCGCACGCCTGCTTCCACCCGGGCACCGTACGGGCCGGGGAGCGGTTGCAGCCGAGCGGCGCCCACGAAGGAGGACGGCCGTGAACAAGCCGGTCATGAACAAGCCGGCCATGAACGGGTCGGCCGCGACGGAGCCGGTCGCCGGCGGGCCCGCCGTACCCGCGGGGAACGAGCCGGTCGTCAGCCTCGACCGGGTGCACGTCGTGCACACCGCGCGCAGCGGCGGACTGATCCGCCGCGACCGGGTGCACGCCCTCACCGACGCGACCGTGTCCGTCGGCCGGGGTGAGATCCTCGGCGTCGTCGGGGAGTCCGGCTGCGGCAAGTCCACACTGGCCAAGGTGGTGGTCGGCCTCCAGCCGCCCAGCTCGGGCACGGTGCGCTTCCGCGGCGACGACCTGTGGTCCCTGCCCGCGAAGGCGCGGCGCGAGAGCTTCGGCTCGGCCGTCGCCATGGTGTTCCAGGACGCCTCCACCGCGCTCAACCCCCGGCTGCCCATCCGGCGCATCCTGCGCGACCCGCTGGACGTGCACGGGCGCGGGACCGTACGGCAGCGCGAGGAGCGCGTGCGCGAGCTGCTCGGTCTGGTCGGGCTGCCCGGCCACGTCGCGGACGCGCTGCCCGGCGGGCTCTCCGGCGGGCAGCGCCAGCGGGTCGCCGTGGCCCGCGCCCTGGCGCTCGAACCCGACGTGATCGTCGCCGACGAGCCCACCAGCGCGCTCGACGTCTCGGTCCGCGCCCAGGTGCTCAACCTCCTGGTGGACCTGCGCGCCCGGCTCGGGCTCGGCCTGGTGTTCATCTCGCACGACATCCAGACGGTCCGCTACCTCGCCGACCGGATCGCGGTCATGTACCTCGGCCGCGTCGTCGAGGAGGGCCCGGCCGCCGAGGTGGCCGGGGCGGCCCGCCACCCGTACACCCGCGCGCTGTTCTCCGCCGCCCCGAGCCTGCTCGGCGGGAGCGAGCGGATCGTGCTGACCGGCCCGGTGCCGTCGGCCACGCACCCGCCGTCGGGCTGCCCGTTCCGCACCCGCTGCTGGAAGGCGACCGAGGAGTGCGCGGCAGAGTTCCCCGCAGCAGGGTTCCCGCACGCCGTGCAGGCGGGCCCGGACAGCCGCCACTCCTGGCACTGCATCCACCCGGAGACCCCCGCATGACCGCGGACCTTCGCGCGGGCGGAGGTCTCCACGTGACCGCGGACCCCTCGTGAACGGGGATCCCCGCATGATCGAACGCCTCCGCGCGGCCGGAAACGCCGTACGGACCCATCCCGAAACCCAGATCTCCCCGGAAACCCAGACAAGGAGCACCCTGTGAGCGCCCGTGAACCCCGCTTCGGCGGAGTCGTCCCCCCGGTCGTCACCCCCCTGACACCGGACGGCGAGGTCGACGCCGCCTCGCTGGAGCGGCTGGTCGACTTCCAGATCGAGGCCGGGGTCACCGGCCTGTTCGCGCTCGGCAGCTCCGGCGAGTCCGCCTTCCTCACCGACGCCCGGCGCGACAAGGCGCTGGAGGTCGTCATCCGGACGGCCGCGGGCCGGGTTCCCGTGCTCGCCGGCTGCATCGAGACGACGACCGCCCGGGTGGTCGAGCGGGCCGAGATCGCCGCGAAGCTCGGCGCCGACGCCACCGTGGTGACCGCGCCGTTCTACACCCGCATCCACCCCCTGGAGATCGACCGCCACTTCCGGGCGGTCCGGTCCGCGGTCGACCTGCCGATGTTCGCCTACGACGTACCGGTCTCGGTCCACAGCAAGCTGGCCGTCGACCAGGTGCTGGCGCTGGCCGCCGACGGGGTGATCGACGGGCTCAAGGACTCCAGCGGCGACGACGTCGGCTTCCGCCAGGTCGTGCTCGGCACCGCGGACCTGCCGGGCTTCTCGGCGCTGACCGGCCACGAGGTCGTCGTCGACGCGATGATGCTCGCCGGGGCGGACGGCGCGGTGCCGGGCCTGGGCAACGTCGACCCGCACGGGTACGTGCGCCTGGTCCGGGCCTGCGCCGAGGGCCGCTGGGACGACGCCAGGGCCGAGCAGGACCGCCTGACCCGGCTGTTCGGCATCGTCGACGCGGTGGACCCGGCGACCGCCGGGGGCAGCACCCGGGGCGTCGGCGCGTTCAAGGCGGGGCTCGCCCTGCGCGGCGTCATCGCGCACGCGGCGGTCTCCGCGCCGATGCGCGAGCTGACCGCCGACGAGACCCGCGCCGTGGCCGCCCGCCTGGAGGAGGCCGGGCTCCTGTGATCGCGTTCGCAGCGCGGACCGCTCCGGGCGGAGAGGTCCCGCCGACGTGAGCCCTTCCGAGACGGGCGGGCGGGCCCCGGCGCGTCCGGGGCCGGTCGTCGGAGTGGACATCGGCGGCACCAAGACCTCGGCCGGACTGGTCGATCCCTCCGGCGAGCTGCTGGCCGTACGGACCAGGCCGACCCCCGCGACCCGGGGACCGGCCGAGGTCATGCGGACCGCCGCCGAGCTGGTCCGCGAACTGGCGGAGCTCGGCGGCGGCGCAGGGTCCGGTGGCGGCGTGAAGCCCGGCCACGCGGGGCCCGGCGGCCCGGGGCCCGACGGCGGCCCGGGGACCGTCACGGCGGTGGGCGTCGGCAGCGCCGGGGTCGTCGACCCCCGGCGCGGCGTGGTGGTCTCGGCCACCGGCGCCATCGCCGGGTGGGCCGGCACCGACCTGCGCGGCGAGCTCTCCCGGGCGCTCGGCCTGCCGGTCGCCGTGGACAACGACGTGCACGCGCACGCGCTCGGCGAGCAGTGGCGCGGGGCCGCCGCGGGCTACCGCGACGTGCTGCTGGTCGCGGCCGGCACCGGCATCGGCGCCTCTCTCCTCCTCGGCGGCCGGGTACGGCACGGCGCGCACTCCGCGGCCGGCCACGCCGGTCACCTGCCGGTCGCCGCGGCGGCCGGCCGGCCCTGCCCGTGCGGCGGGCGCGGCCACGTCGAGGCGGTCGCCTCGGGCCCCGCCCTGCTCGCCGAGTACCGCCGCCGCGCCGCCGCCGTCCACACCGGCGAGGCCGCGGTTCCGGGACCCCGTGCCGCCGCGGCCGAAGTCGCCCGTCGGGACGAGGTCACGCACCTCGCCGAGGTCGCCCGGCTCGCCGAGGCGGGCGACCCGGTCGCCGCGGCCGTCCTGACCGAGGGCGCGACCGCGCTCGGCTCGGCGATCGGAGGTCTCCTGAACGTCATCGACCCGGAGATCGTGGTCGTCGGCGGCGGCGTCGCCGGATGCGGCGCGCTCTGGTGGGACGCGCTCCTGGAGGCGGTCAGCGCCGAGGCGCTGCCCGCGCTGCGTGACATCCCCGTCGAACCCGCCGCGCTCGGCGGCGCCGCCGCTCTGCTCGGCGCGGCCCGGCTCGTCCTGGAGCCGGAGCGATGAGCCCGGCATGCACCGCCGTACGGCTGGCTCCGGAGGCGGCCGGACGGACCCCCGCATGATCCGAACGATTTCCGAGGTGTTCCCGTGAATCCGCTACTCGCCGCGTTGCGCGGCCGTCTCGTGGTGTCCTGCCAGGCCTACCCCGGCGAGCCGATGCGCGACCCGGAGACGATGCGCCGGGTGGCGCAGGCGGTCGCGATCGGCGGCGCGGCGGGCATCCGCGCCCAGGGACTGGAGGACCTGCGGCTCATCCGGGCCGCGCTCGACCTGCCGCTCATCGGCCTGTGGAAGGACGGCGACGGCGACGTCTTCATCACGCCCACCCTCGAGCACGCCCTCGCGGTGGCCGGGACCGGCGCCGACGTCGTCGCCCTCGACGGCACCGGCCGCCCGCGCCCGGACCGCCGTACGCTCGCCGAGACCGTCCGGGCGGTGCACGAGCGCACCGGGCGGCCGGTCATGGCCGACGTCTCGACCTACGAGGAGGGCGTGGCCGCTGCGGAGGCGGGCGCCGACGTCGTGGGGACGACCCTCGCCGGATACACCCCGTACTCGCGCGTCGGCCCCGGCCCGGACCTCGACCTGGTCGCCCGGCTCTCCGCGGACCTGCCCGTCCCGGTGATCGCCGAAGGCCGGATCCACAGCCCCGAGCAGGCCGCCGAGGCCCTCCGGCGCGGTGCCCACGCCGTCGTCGTCGGCACCGCCATAACACACCCGGCGACCATCACCCGCTGGTTCACCGAGGCCGTCGCCCAGGACGCCCGCTCCGGCTGAGCGGGACGGTCCGGTCCGTCCCGCGGCCTCCACCTCAGGCCGGGGCACTGGGCGTCTTCGCCGAGCAGGAGATCCGATCCATATTCTGAGATCTCAGCGGAATGCCTGTCTTCGCTGGCCTTCTTGTTTGAATGATCCGACCACTTGCCTCCGGGAGAGCCGTGATCGACGCGCATCACCATGTGTGGGACCTGTCCGTGCGGGACCAGGACTGGATCACCGGGCCGGCGCTGGCGCCGCTGCGGAGGGACTTCGCGATCGGGGACCTCCCGGCCGCGGCGAACGGGGTCACGGCCACCGTGCTCGTGCAGACGGTCACCGTACGGGAGGAGACGCCGGAGTTCCTGGCCCTGGCCGAGGCGCACGGGCTCATCGCGGCGGTGGTCGGCTGGACGGACCTGACCGCGTCCTCGGCCGCCGAGGACCTCGCCGCGCTCCGGGCCGCGCCCGGCGGCGGCTACCTGCGGGGCGTCCGGCACCAGGTGCAGGGGGAGGCGGACCCGCGCTGGCTCTGCCGGGACGACGTGCGCGCCGGACTGCGGGCGGTGGGGGAGGCCGGCCTCGTCTACGAGCTGCTGACCCTGCCGCACCAGCTCCCCGCCGCGATCGAGACCGTGACCGCCCTGCCGGGGACGGCCTTCGTGCTCGACCACTGCTCCAAGCCGCCGGTCGCCTCGGGTGGGCTGGAGCCCTGGGCCGGGCTGGTCCGGGAGCTGGCCGCCCGGCCCAACGTCACCTGCAAGCTCTCCGGGCTGGTCACCGAGGCCGACTGGGCGACGTGGACGGTCGAGGACCTGCGGCCCTACGCCGAGACGGTCCTGGAGGCCTTCGGGCCGGAGCGGGTCATGTTCGGCTCCGACTGGCCCGTCTGCCTGCTCGCCGCGCCGTACGAGGACGTGCTCGGTACGGCGAGGGCGCTCACGGCGGGCCTGTCCGCCGCCGAGCGGGACGACGTGTTCGGCGGCGTCGCGGCCCGGGTGTACGGGATCGGCTGAACCGACCCGGTGTCCCGGGAGACACCGTGTTCCCGGGAGGGCGTTTCCGCCGGGGAGTCCTTGGCTCCTCCCATGGACGGCCGGTGTTCCTCCGGGGCCGGAGTCACTGCAGGGCGGGGGCCTCCTCGGCGAGGATCGCGGCCGGGATGAGGGCGATCGCGCTGATCCCGCCGTAGGGGGAGGGGCGCAGGGTGACCCGGACGCCCTGGCGGGAGGCGAGCATCGCGACCACGAACAGCCCGAGCCGGTCGCTGTCGGCGAGATCGAACTCCGGGCTCTCGGCCAGGCGGCGGTTGAGCTCGGCCAGCTCCGGCTCCGGGATGCCCAGCCCGCGGTCCTCCACTTCGACCGCCAGCCCGGCCGCGGCGAGCTCGGCGCGGACGAGCACCCGGGTCTGCGGCGGGGAGAACACCGTCGCGTTCTCCACCAGTTCCGCGATCAGGTGGATGACGTCGGCCACGGCGCTCCCGGTCAGCGCGGCGGAGGGCACGGGCAGCACCTGCACCCGGGCGTACTCCTCGACCTCCGCCACCGCCGCGCGCAGCACGTCCACCACCGGGACCGGCTTGCGCCAGCCCCGGCCGGGCGTCGCGCCGGACAGGATGATCAGGTTCTCCGCGTGGCGGCGCATCCTGGTGGTGAGGTGGTCCAGGCTGTAGAGGTCGGCGAGCGTCTCGGGCTGCTCCTCCTTGCGCTGCATCGCGTCGAGCTGGGTGAGCTGGCGGTGGAGCAGCGACTGGTTGCGCCGGGCCAGGCTGACGAAGACCTGGCTGACCCCCCGGCGGAGCTTGGCCTGGTCCGCGGCGGCCTCGTAGGCGGTGTGCCGGACCGAGTCCAGCGCGTGCCCGATGTCGCGGATCTCCGGGGCCCCCTCGATCTCGGGCAGCGACTCCTCCGGCGCGTCCTGTCCCCGTCGCAACCGGTCCACCAGGTGCGGGAGCCGTACCTCCGCCAGCTCCCCGGCCGCGTCCCGCAGCGCGCCCAGCTCGGCGGCGAGCCGCCCGGCGAACCGCAGGGAGAGCAGCACCGAGAGCACCAGCATGATCAGGCCGAGCCCGCCGGCGACCGCGATCTGGACCAGGATGCCGACCGCGGCCGGGGTGACCCGGGTGACCAGCAGGTCGACGACCTCGGCCTGGTCGCGCTCCACCTCGGTCCAGAGCCGCTCCACCGGCGTCAGGTCGGACGGCACCTGGCGGGAGGCCGTCACCCGGCTCTCCAGCAGCACGAAGTCGCGGTGGAGCAGGGCGAACTCCCGCCGGTCGTACGGCGCGCGCAGCCCGGCGTCGAGCGTGGCCATGGCCTGCCGCCGCACCAGGCGGTGGGTCGAGACCATCCTGGTGAACGCGGCGTGCTCGGCGTCGCTCAGCCTCCCGCCCCCGCCCGCGGCCGACAGCAGCGCCCGCTGCCGGGCCAGGAGCTCCTTGGCCTCGCCGAGCGCGGTGACCGACCGGGCCTGCTGGTAGATCGTGATGTCCGGGACCAGGATCATCTGGTCGTACACGCGGAACGTCGCATCGATGATCTTGTTGTAGGAGTCGATCACCCGGACGGGGTCCGCGGAGCGGGAGTCGACCAGGGCGCGGATGGCGGGGAGCCGGTCGAGCTCGGCGAAGAGGGTGGTGAGCCGGATCCGCAGGTCCTCGTCGACCGCGTCCTGCGTGTCGTCGGCGGACGCCAGCCTGCGGAACGCCGCGAGAGCCTGGTCGGACGTGAGCCGCTGCCGGACGAGGGTCTCCTGGTCCGCCCTGCCGCGCAGGTGGCGGGCCGACTGCAGCCGCTCGTGCTGGAGCTCGATGACCGCCTTCTCCGACGGGGTGGCCACGCCGTTGACCAGGGTGTTGATCTCCAGGAGCCGCATGCCGTCACCCAGGGTCAGGCCGGCGGCGAAGCCCCAGAGCAGCACGAGGGAGACGATCGGCACCAGCAGCAGGGCGGTGACTTTGAAGCGAATCGGCCGGCCAGAGTTGTCCATGCGTCGCCTTGGGGGGAAATTTCGTGATGAAATGCGCGATCAGGATCGCCTGAGATTACACCTCACGGCGACGGTCAGGTCAGCACCACTCTCCTGGAGGCACCCCGTGCGGCTCCCGCGCACCCCGTCCGGCTGGACCATCGCGGTCTTCGGCCTGCTCGCGTTCCTGCTCGGCCTCCTGGGGCTGTTCTCGCCCTCCACGACACTGGAGATGCTCGGGTTCGAGGTCCTCGAGACCCGCGCGCCCGGCGACTACACCCTGGTCTACATGGCCGCCTCGTCCATGGCCGCGGTGAACATGGGGATCTACTACATGCTCGCGGCGGCCGTGGACTTCCGGCCCTTCTTCCTCTGGACCGTCCCGTTCCGCCTGGTCACCTTCACCGTCTTCACCACGCTGGTGGTCACCGGCGAGGCACCCGCGAAGTTCCTCGGCGTCGGACTGTGGGAGGGACTGGGCGCGGTGATCACCGGGGCTGCGCTGTGGTGGGAGTCCCGCCGGACGCCGGCCCCGCAGGCCGCCTGAAGAAGGCCGCGACCGCGACGGGGTCGACGGAGCCGGTGAGCAGGGCGAGCATCTCGTCCCTGCGCGCGGGGTCCACCTTGAACGGGTGGCCGAACACGCGCGGGCCGGCTCCGTCCGGCAGCACCCGGGTCAGCATCAGGTCGCCGGGAAGGGCCTGCCCGGACAGGAGCGCGTCGGTCACGGTCACCTTGTCCTCGCCGCCGTCCTCGCAGTCGCTCAGGGTGACCTCCTCCCCGGCCACGGACAGGACCTCCCACAGCCGCGTCGGGACCCTCCGCCACGACTCCAGCAGCCGCACCTCGTCCTCGCGCAGCCACTCGCCCCGCGCGTCCAGGAACTCGCCGATCACGTCGTGCTCGAACAGGGCCAGGTCGGCCAGGGCGAGCTCCGCCACCCGCACGCTCCGCGCCACCAGCTCCTCGACCAGATGGCGGCGGGCCGGACGGTAGAGGTAGGCGGTCAGCTGCCGGAACAGGTGCGCGGCCCGGTCCGGGAGCTCCCGGCGGGGGTCGGTGCGGCAGGCGGCGTACTCGGCCGCGTCCCGCTCCGCCGGAGCCAGGCCCGGATCGAGGGCGAGCGCCTCGGCGACGAGGCCGGCCGCCTCGAACGAGCGGCCCTCGCCCTCGGCCGAGCGGGCCGCCAGCAGCAGCGCGGCGGGCTCGGTCCGGGGGAGCGCCGCGACCAGGCCGGGCGGGAGCGGCTCCCGCTCCACCTCGTCGGCGACCCGCGCGAGGGTCTCCGCCGAACGCGACAGGTTGGCGATCACCGCGGACAGGTCCGCGCCCTCGTCCCGGGGCATGAGTTCGCTCATCCGTCCATCATGTTCCAGCGGAGGTGCCCGCGGTGCACCGGGCGGGTTCGCGGAGAGGGGAACGGCGTCCGCCCGGCACGCGGCGGCGCCGCCGTCCCGGGCGGGGGACGGCGGCGCCGCGGTCGTGGTGCGTGCCGGGGACCGGCTCCGCGGCCGGCCCGGCGCCGGTCTACGGCCTGGTCAGGCCGAGGGTGTAGGAACCGGATCCGCTGTAGGCGTGGACCCGGACCCGGTAGGTGCCCGCCGTGCCGTTGTAGGTGAAGGCCTCGTCGGGGTTGGGCGTGATCCCCTGGGCCACGGTGGTCCAGGTGGAGCCGCTGAGCTTCTGCAGGTAGGCGTCGTAGTCGGTGCCGTTCGGGCCGTCCAGGCAGATGCGGTGGGTGCCCGCGGCGGCGGTGTAGCCGCCGGTGCCCGGCTGGTAGGCGTTCTGGTTGGAGCTCAGCGAGCCGTTGTAGGTGTTCTGGTAGCCGGAGCAGCCGGTCGGCGGGGTGGTGCCGCCCGCCAGGGTGAGGCCGTACACCGAGAGGATCTCGTTGACGGGCTGGTGGTAGGTGGTGCCGCCGGAGGAGCAGTTGCCCGAGCCGCCGGAGGTGACGCCCTGGGCCTGGTCGCCGGAGATGTAGGAGCCGCCGGAGTCACCGGGCTCGGCGCACACCGTGGTGCGGGTCACGCCGGAGATGGTGCCCTCGGGGTAGGTGACGCTGGTGTTGTGCTGGCTGATGGTGCCGCAGTGGTAGCCCGTCGTGGAGCCGGAGCGGCAGATGGACGAGCCGACCGCCCGCTGGGTGGAGCCGCGGACCGGCAGGATGCCGGAGTTGTAGGCGTTGACGACGCCGGTGGGGGTCCAGTTCGAGTTGACCTCGACCCAGGCGTAGTCGTTGCCGGGGAAGGACGAGCCGCGGAAGGTGCCCTGGGCGACCCGGTTGTGGCCCTGGGTGGCGGTGCCGACGTCGCCGCAGTGGCCGGCGGTGACGAAGCCGCCCTGGCTGCCGGCCTTGGTCACCGAGAAGCCGACCGAGCAGCGCCCGCCCATGTAGTAGGCGTCGCCGCCGCGCACGTCGTAGAACGGCTTGGGCTCCTCGCTGGAGGCCTCGACCCGGACGAGCGAGGCGTCGAGGCCGCTGCCGTCCACGAAGGACTGGGCCTCGGCGGTGTCGCGGGCGAGCACGACGACGCTGTTGTTCTGCACGTCGACGTACCAGGACGGGATCGACCTGGGCGCGCTGCCGGCCAGCTCGTCGAGCCGGGCCTTGGCCGCGTCCAGCGTGGCCAGCGAGTGCTTGACGAGCTTGGCCTGCGCGCCGGCCTTGAGGATCGCGGAGACCTTGGTGGAGTCGCTGGTGGCGACCACGAACTCGGCGGTGGGGCCGGTCACCCAGGCGCCGGCGAAGTGCTCGCCGAGCTGCCTGCTGAGCGTCGGTTCGACCTTGGCCGCGGCGGCCTCGTTGACCAGGCGGGCCGCGGCCTGCTCGCCGGTGAGGCCGAGGTCGCGCTTGAGGGCGTCGATCAGCCCGGGCTCGGGCTGGGCGGCGGCCGCGGCCTGCGCCTTGGCCTGGGCGTAGAGGGACTCGGGGGCGGATGAGCCGCCGGGGCCCGCGTGGGCGATGGCAGGGGTGGCCACCAGCGTGAGGGCGAGCGCGAAGCCCGCCGTCACGGCACTGCTGCGGAGCATGTGATCTCTCCTCATGTTGGGGGGTGCGCCGTTAACGTAACGGCGCGGCCACGAGGAGCGGCTCTATCAGTTCGTCCCTATCGCCGCGTTATGGGTCCCTTGCGGTAGGGCCGGGCCGCGGGGCGGAAGCCGGTCCGGGCCGGGAAGCGGGGCTTCCCGGCCCGGACCGGGGCGGTGCCGTTCGGCCGGGCACCGGCCCGGCGTCACCCGGCGGTGCGGTTCACAGGCGCTGCCAGAGCGCGGGAACGTTCGGCGGCTCCCAGCCCGGCAGCGAGGTGTGCCCCTGCAGGCACCGGTAGGTCGCGCCGCCGTAGGTCACCTGCGCGCCCACGGCGTAGGCGGTGTTCGGAGCCCAGGTGCCGCCCGGCTGGGTCACGGTCGGCGACGGGCTGGGGTCGGGGCCGCCGCCCGCGGTGGCCAGGGTGAGGCCGTAGGCGGAGAGGATCTCGTTGACGGGCTGGTGGTAGGTGGTGCCGCCGGAGGAGCAGGTGCCCGAGCCGCCGGAGGTGACGCCCTGGGCCTGGTCGCCGGAGATGTAGGAGCCGCCGGAGTCGCCGGGCTCGGCGCACACCGTGGTGCGGGTCACGCCGGTGATGGTGCCCTCGGGGTAGGTGACGCTGGTGTTGTGCTGGCTGATGGTGCCGCAGTGGTACTGGGTGGTGGAGCCGGAGCGGCAGATGGACGAGCCGACCGCCCGCTGGGTGGAGCCGCGGACCGGCAGGATGCCGGAGTTGTAGGCGTTGACGACGCCGGTGGGGGTCCAGTTCGAGTTGACCTCGACCCAGGCGTAGTCGTTGCCGGGGAAGGACGAGCCGCGGAAGGTGCCCTGGGCGACCCGGTTGTGGCCGCTGGTCGTGGTCCCGGCCCGGCCGCAGTGGCCGGCGGTGACGAAGCCGCCCTGGCTGCCGGCCTTGGTCACCGAGAAGCCGACCGAGCAGCGCCCGCCGGAGCCCATGTAGTAGGCGTCGCCGCCGCGCACGTCGTAGAGGGCCCTGGGCTGCTCGTCCGACTGCTCCACGCGGACCACGGAGGCGGCCAGGCCGCTGCCGCCCACGGCGCCGCGGGCCTCGGCGGTGTCGCGGGCGAGCACGACGACGCTGTTGCTCCGCACGTCGACGTACCAGAGCGAGGCCGCCTCGGAGATCTCCTCCGCGCGCTGGTCGAGCTGGGCCTTGGCCGCGTCCAGCGTGGCCAGCGAGTGCTTGACGAGCTTGGCCTGCGCGCCGGCCTTGAGGATGGCGGAGACCTTGGTGGAGTCGCTGGTGGCGACCACGAACTCGGCGGTGGGGCCGGTCACCCAGGCACCGGCGTAGCTTCCGCCGAGCCGCTGGCGCAGGACGGGCTCGACCGCGCTCGCGGCGGCCTCGTTGATCAGGCGGGTGGAGGCCTGCTCGCCGGTGAGGTTCAGGTCGCGCTTGAGGGCCTCGACCATCCCGGGCTCGGGCCGGACGGTGGTCGCCGCCTCCGCCCTGGCCTGGGCGTAGAGGGACTCGGGGGCGGAACCGCCGGAGGTCACGGCGTGGGCGATGGCGGGGACGGCCACCAGCGTGAGGGCGAGCGCGAGGCCCGCCGTCACGGCTCTGCTGCGGAGCATGGGGATCTCTCCTCGTGTTCGGGGGGTGCGCCGCCACGGTAAGGGCGCGGACACGAGGAATGGCTCTCCCAATTAATCACTAGCGTCGTGTTATATATGTTTGTTCGCTAGTAAAGCTCCTTGTGTGACTTAGGTGGATAATGCGAAGTTATGGCCGTCCTGCGGTCCGAGGCTATGGCGAGGTGCCGAAGCTCGGGTTGCCGGCCAGCCAGGAGGCGTAACGGCCGCTGCGCCGTACGGCGTCGGAGTGCGCGGCCCTGGCGTGCTCGGCGACCACGTCGGCGGCCGGTGCGGCGGGCCCGTCCGGGTGCCAGCCGAGCAGTTGCCGCCAGCGCAGCGGCGCGCCGGCGATCGGGACCATTCCCAGCCCGGCCGCGGGCTGGAAGGTCGCCTGGCACAGGACGGCGGCCCGGCCGACCTTGGCCAGATGCATGGCCGTGGCCACGTCGGTCTCGTACATGGTCCGGGGCGTGAACCCCGCGCGGGAGCAGGCCGCGGCGAAGCAGTCGCCGAAGCAGCCGTCGCCCGGGGTGGCCGCCCACTGCTGCCCGGCCAGCTCGGCCAGCTCCACCTCCTGCCGCCCCACCAGCGGATGGTCCTCGTTGAGCAGGACGAAGACCGGGTCCACCCCCACGGTGCGCCACACCACCGGACCGTCCACGGGCGGAGGACTCTCGCCGCAGGTGCCGATGATCGCGAAGTCGAGCCGGCCCGTCATCACCATGGTGGTCAGCTCCCTGGCCGACCAGGAGGAGTAGGTGATGACCGGCGTCGACGGCCAGGCCGTCATGAGCCGGTCCACCAGCCCGCCGAGGATCGGCCCGTTGGTGGCCCCCAGCCGGTACTGGGGGATCTCCCCGCCGGTGTTGGCGAACCGCACGGCCTCCTCCTGGAGCTCCCGGGCGGCGGGCAGCAGCACCCGCGCCCTGGCCAGCACCAGCTCCCCGAGAGGCGTGGGCCTCGCGCCGTTGTGGTCGCGGTCGAACAGCGCCCCCCCGAGCACCCGCTCTATCCGCTTGAGCTGCGCGGTCAGCGCGGGCTGGGCCAGCCCGAGATGGGTGGCCGCCTTGGTGACACTCCCGGCCTCGGCGACCGCGCGCACGATCCTGAGGTGTCGGAGCTCGAGATCCATATCGCGAAGGTAAGGCCGTGACGGTATGCCCGCAATCCAAACAAGTCATGAAATCTGACTCAATTTCGTGGAATCGTTCCAAACGCGGGAGCCGTCCGGGAGGTGAGCACGAGCCGCGACGGGGTAGGCGGATCCCATGACGATGGGAATCGATCCGAAGGACCTGGCGGAGGACGACCTCCTGCGGGAGCTGCGGCAGCTGCACGCGACCCGGACCGACACGTTCCTGCACGGCTCCGGGGACGCGCTGGCCAACCACACCGCGCGCACCGAGGAACTCGAGGAGGAGTACCTGCGCCGCCATCCCGAGCGCCAGGTCGACCCCGAGCGGCTGCGCGAGGGAGCCCGGCAGCGCTGACCGGTGCCCGCGCGGACCGCCGGGCCCGACCCGAGGAGGTACGGCCATGCACATCCAGCACGACGTCCAGACCATGTCCACCGACGACACCACGGTCTACGAGGCGGTGGCCGCGGTCTCCACGCAGCGCCGCGCCGCCCACGTCGCCGACGTGGTCCACATGACGGGCCTGCCCGAGGAGACCGTACGGCGGAGCCTCGCCTTCCTGACGGAGAACGGGTGGCTCAAGACCCGGGGCGGCATCTACATCCTCGGCCCGCACGACTGGGAAGTGGACTACTGACCCGCGGCCCGCTCCACCTGCTCGCCGACGGGCGGCGCCCCGGGACGGTTGTCGATCTCGACGTGCGGGACCGCCGGCGGCTCGTCCACCCTGATCGCCCGCAGGTACTCCCCGAACCGGGCGAGCTTCCCGGCGTCGCGGGCCAGGCCCCGCCGCTCCAGCCGGGCGCGCAGGGTCGGCCCGTCCGACCGCACCCACACCAGCCGGACCGGGGGCCCGCCCAGCTCTGCGACCCAGCGCTCCCACAGCGCCGCGTCATGGACCTGGCTCGTGAAGGGGCCGTCGAGCAGCACCGGGCAGCCGTGGGCGCGGATCTGCCGGGCCAGCGCGGTCAGGCCGGCGTACTCGTGGCACTTGACGTGCTCGTCGTACCACGGCCCCTCGCGCTCGCTGGGATCGCGGCCGTGCGCCCGGAGGGTGGCGGCGGCGAATCCGCCGTAGACCGTGTCCTTGTCCAGCAGCGCGGGCACGGGGGCGAGCCGGGCCAGCAGGGCCGCCGCCACGGTCGACTTGCCCGCTCCCGGCGGCCCGCTGACGATCCACAGGGGCGCGGTCACGACCAGGTCTTGCCCACGGCGTCGGCGACCGCGAGGGCCTGGGCGAGCCCGGCGTCGAAGGCCGGGCGCCAGAGCGCCGGGTCGAGCACGTTGGCGCCGAAGACGGCGACGGACGCCTCGTCGGGGGCGACGTGGGCGACCGCGGCGTCGCCGAGCTCGGCGACCTCGGACCTGAAACGCGACCTCGGGGAGAGGTGCGCCATCGGCTCCACGATCACCACGGCCGAGGAGCCCTTCGCCAGGTCGGCGTTGGTCGCCGAGCGGACGCCGCCGTCCATGTAGCGGCGGCCGCCGATCTCCACCGGGGGGAAGACGCAGGGGACGGCGCAGCTGGAGGCGACCGCCGAGACCAGGGGCGCCCCGGAGTCACGGTCCCAGACGACGAACTCGCCGGTGCCGGCGTCGACCGCGGTGACGAGCAGCCGGCACTCCGGCCACTCCTTCACCGGCAGCCGCTCGCCGATCGTCTCGATCCTGGCCCCGGTGTCCTTGGTCGCCATCGCCATCGCCCCCACCCGCCTGCGGGCCTCCCGGGGCTCCAGCGACGGGTCGAACAGGATGCCGAAGGCGGCCATGACCGCCTCCATGTCGACGGCGGGAACCCTCGCCTCCGTCTCCGACCCGGCCTGGGCGGCGACCGCGCTCTCCAGATCCGCGCCGGTGGTGACCAGCGCGCCCACCACCGATCCCGCCGAGGTGCCCACCACGAGGTCCGCCGTCCCCAGCTCCACGCCCGCGCGCCGCAGGCCGGTGACGATCCCGGCCTCCCACGCGATCCCCGCGACTCCGCCGCCGCCCAGCACCAGTGCTCTCGTCATGTGCCCATTTCTACCCGATCATCCTGTGCAGTCCCAGATGTGCGGGGCCGGACGTCGCGCCCCCGCATGCCGTCGTGCTCCGGGTCGACGCCCCACGAGATGATCCGCTCCGGGTGGATGCGGATGACCTCCCGGCTGAGGTACGGCGCGGGCGGGTCGTGGTCCTCGACGGCCTCGGCGGTGCCCCGGATCTCCACGCCCCTGACCCGCCAGGGGTCGGTGGAGGCCAGGTCGTCCACCACGAACGCCACCCGGCCGGCCGCCCTGACGTTGCGGAACTTCTTCGTCGCGCCCAGCGCCCGGCCGTAGATGTCGATCGTGCCGGTCGCGGGGTTGTACCGGAAGCCGGTGGGACTGTTCTGGAGGGCGCCGCCGGGCGCCGCCGTGGCCAGCCGGCCGAGCCTCTGCCCGGCGAGGTAGTCGAGTTCCGCCTCGGTGAACACCTGTGTGGTCGTCATGGTGGCAGCCTGCAACCTGAAGCATGGTTAAGGTCAAGTAGGGTGAAGCGTGTCCCAGAACTCGGAGCTCACCGTCGGCCAGGTCGCCGCACGCAGTGGAGTCGCCGTCTCGGCCCTGCACTTCTACGAGGCCAAGGGCCTGATCCGCAGCCGCCGTACGGCGGGCAACCAGCGCCGCTACAGCCGCGACACGCTGCGCAGGATCGCCTTCATCCGGGTCTCCCAGCGGGTCGGCATCCCGCTGAAGACGATCCAGCACGCCCTGTCGGCGCTCCCGGACGAGCGCACCCCGAACCGGGAGGACTGGGCGCGGCTCTCGGCGCTGTGGCGGGCGGAGCTGGACGACCGGATCCGGCAGCTCCAGCGCCTGCGCGACGGCCTGACCGACTGCATCGGGTGCGGCTGCCTCTCCCTGGACCGCTGCGCGCTGGCCAACCCCGGCGACATGCTGGCCGCGCAGGGGCCGGGCTCGCGGCTGATGGTCGCACCGCGCCGGGACGTCCCGCGGTCGTGCGAGTACCGGGGCGGGGAGAGCCGGGAGGAGGACGCGGAGGCCGCCGGCGCGTAGGGGGAGGCGGGCCGGGCCTGGCGGGAGCGGCGGGCCGGAGCCGTGCGGGTCCGGGGCCCGGATCCCGTGGGGCCGGATTCCGTGGGCTCAGATCCCGTGGGCCCGGATCCCGTGGACTCAGATCCCGTGGGCGCGGAGCCAGGCGCGGTTGGCGCGCTGGTCGTCCAGGATGCGCCCGATGTCCTGGCCGGAGGCCGGGGCGTCCTGCTCCACGACCAGCCAGCCCTCGTAGCCGCCCAGCTCACGCAGGACGCCGGGCAGGTCGACGTCCCCGCGGCCCAGGGGAGTGAACGCGCCGGCCGCGACCGCCGCCGCCAGGTCGCCGCCCGCCCGCCTGACCCGGTCGAGGACCTCCCGGTCGGCGTCCTTGAGGTGGAGCTGCCCGATCCGGCCGCCCCACCGCCGCGCCGCCGCCACCGGGTCCCCGCCCGCCAGCCAGAGGTGGCCGGTGTCCAGGCAGAGCGAGACGTCGGTGAGGTCGAGCACCCGCTCGACCTCCTCCGGGGTCTCCACCAGCGTGCCCAGGTGGTGGTGGAAGACGGGTTCGAGGCCGGCCTGCCGGCAGCGGTCGGCCGCCCGCTGGATCCGGCCGGCGAAGGCGGCCCACTCCCCGGCCGGCAGCCCCGGCGCGGCTCCGGAGGCGAACCGGGCGGGATGGGCGGGGCAGGCCAGGGTCGGCCGGGGGGCGAACCGCGGGTCGTCTGCCGGGGTGCCGGAGGACACCGGTACGCCGGAGGGCATCGCCGCGCCGGAGAGCACAGCCGTGCCGGGGGACGCAGCCGTGCCGGAGGACACCGCAGCGCCGGAGAAGACCGCCAGCGCGGTCTCCAGCCCGGCCAGATCGGCGGCGAACCCCTCGGCGTCGTCGTAGCGCAGGTCGATCCAGCCGCCCGCCAGGCCCATCCCGGTCCTGGCCAGCCGCTCCCCGAGCGCCGCACCGGTGCCCAGGTAGCCGATCGGGCCGGAGTCGACGCCGTCGTAGCCGGCCTCGGCCAGCGCGTACAGCAGGGCGTCGGGGCCCAGCGGGGCCTCGTCCGTCCGGTAGATCCCGAAGTTGACGGGGGCGTTCGCGACCTTGATCGCCATGGCTACTCCATGGGGGCCAGCCAGCGGAGGGGGTTGTCGTGGGTGATGAGGCGGATGGTCTCCTCGGTGATCCCGGCCTCGCGCAGCCGGGGGAGGAAGGTGCGGAACAGGTGACCGTATCCGGGTCCACCGTACCTCTGGATCTCGGAGACCCGGCAGACTCCGCTGCTGAGCAGCAGCCGGTGGGCGTGGCCCGCCTCGATGAGGTCCAGCGTGTCCCTGAGCCGGTCACCGCCCAGCGAGGTGAGCCGGACGTAGCCGCCGGCCTCGGCGACCTTGCGGGTGACCGCGGGGTCGCTCCCGGTGTCGCCGACGGCGATCCGGGCGGCGGGCAGGCCCTCGGCGAGCAGGATCTCCAGCAGGGCCAGGCCGCCGCGGTGGTGGACGGCGACGGGCAGCCCCGAGGCGAGGGACGCCCGGGCGGCGGCGGCCGCGCAGCGCTCCTCGGTCCCGGAGGGCTCCCCGGTCCAGGCGCCGATCTCGCCGATCACGCCGGGCCGGGCGCTGGTGCCGTCCAGGCCCTCGCCGATCTCGGTCATGAGGTGCCGGGTGAGCTCGTCCACGCCGGCGTCCAGCGCCCAGGAGGGGTTGAACGGGCCGGCGAAGAACCCCGTCCCGGCGACCACGGAGACTCTGCTGCCGGCGGTCGTCCTGGCCAGCGCGGCGGCGTCGCGGCCGGTGCCGATGGCGCTGAGCTCGACGACCAGGCCGAGGCGGTCGGACTGGCGCAGCTCGCGGAGCTCCGCGGTGACCGCCTGCTCCTCGTCGAGCCACCGGTGCGGATCGGAGTCGGCGCCGACCGCCCAGCGCATGTCGTTGCGGAGGCGTTCGCCGGGGAGCACGGATCCGTCGATCTCGGCAGGCGGGACGGGGCCGGTGAGGGTTCTGACCAGAGGCGCATCGGGCATGAACGGACATTAACCCATATTTGGTGTAAAAATCTCACAGCTTTCCAGGGTTTTACCTTCGGGCCGGCCGGCCGGTCTCCGGCCGCCGCCGCACGGGCCCGGTCGCCGTGCGGGCCCGCGCCGGGGGAGGGTCCGCCCGGCGGCCGCCGTGATGAAAATTACATGGGCGCACCCGCCCTTGCATGGCCTTTGTTAGTTGAGTATTCAAACTATTGACGACGCACCGGAGGCCATGTGACCCTCTGGGCGCTCATGCACGCGCATCACGGGCGGTCGAAGGTCAGGTTCCCGCTCCCTGACCGTGCATGGCGGTTTGTCCATTGCTCCGCGGAGGGAAAGCCGTACATGCGAAGAAGACTGGTCGGCGCGCTCGCCGTCGCGGCGGTGACGTGCGCGACGGCGGGTGTGGCCGTCACGGGTCAGGCGGCGTCGGCGGCCGTCGTCCCGGCCGCCACCGTGACCGCCGCCTCGGCCGCGGCCGCCGAGACCAACGAGTGGAAGAACGTCAGGATCGACGGCGGCGGGTTCGTGCCGGGGATCATCTTCAACCAGACAGAGAAGAACCTCGTCTACGCCCGCACCGACATCGGCGGCGCCTACCGGTGGGACCAGCCCACCAAGACCTGGATCCCGCTGCTCGACTGGGTGGGCTGGGACAAGTGGGGCTACAACGGCGTGGTCAGCCTGGCCACCGACCCGGTGGAGCCCGACCGGGTCTACGTCGCCGCCGGGATGTACACCAACGACTGGGACCCCAACAAGGGCGCGATCCTGCGCTCCGCCGACCGGGGCAAGACCTGGAAGGCCACCGAGCTGCCGTTCAAGCTCGGCGGCAACATGCCGGGCCGGGGGATGGGCGAGCGGCTGGCCGTCGACCCGAACGACAACAACGTCGTCTACCTCGGCGCGCCCGACGGCAACGGCCTGTGGCGCAGCACCGACAAGGGAGTCACCTGGGCCAAGGTGACCAGCTTCACCAACCCCGGCGACTACGCCGCCGACCCGAGCGACCCCAACGGCTACATGAGCCACCGGCCGGGCGTGGTCTGGGTGACCTTCGACCCGACCTCGGCGGCGAAGGGGCAGACCACCAAGAAGATCTACGTCGGCGTGGCCGACAAGGAGAACACGGTCTACAGCTCCTCCGACGGCGGCGCCACCTGGTCCCGCGTCGCCGGACAGCCGACCGGCTACATCGCCCACAAGGGCGTGCTGGACCACTCCAGCGGCACCCTCTACATCGCCACCAGCGACACCGGCGGGCCGTACGACGGCGCCAAGGGCGACGTGTGGAAGCTGGACACCGCCACCGGCGCGTGGACGCGGATCAGCCCGGTCCCGTCCAGCTCGGCCGACGACTACTTCGGCTACAGCGGCCTGACGATCGACCGGCAGGACCCCGACACGATCATGGTCGCCACCCAGGTCTCCTGGTGGCCCGACGCGATCTTCTTCCGCTCCACCGACGGCGGCGCGAACTGGACCAGGATCTGGGACTGGGGCTCCTACCCCAGCCGGACCAAGCGCTACACGATGGACGTCTCCTCCTCGCCGTGGCTGACCTTCGGGACGAACCCGCAGCCGCCCGAGGAGGCGCCCAAGCTCGGCTGGATGAACGAGTCGGTGGAGATCGACCCGTTCGACTCCAACCGGATGATGTACGGCACCGGCGCCACGATCTACGGCACCGAGGAGCTGAAGAAGTGGGACACCGGTGAGACGTTCACCATCAAACCGATGGTGAAGGGCCTGGAGGAGACCGCGGTCCTCGACCTGATCAGCCCGCCCTCCGGCGCGCCGCTGGTCAGCGCCCTCGGCGACATCGGCGGCTTCCGGCACACCGACCTCACCAAGGTCCCGCCGATGATGTTCACCGCCCCGAACTTCACCTCGGCCACCAGCCTCGACTACGCCGAGACCAGCCCGGGCGTGATGGTCCGCGCGGGCAACTTCGCCGACGCCGACCGGCCGAACGACAGCCACGTCGCCTTCTCCACCGACGGCGGGGCCAACTGGTTCCAGGGGAGCGAGCCCGCCGGGATCAACGAGGGCGGCACCGTCGCCGCGGCGGCCGACGGCTCCCGGTTCGTCTGGGCGCCCAAGGGCGTGGCCGTGCACTACTCGGTCGGCTACGGCAACAGCTGGACCGCCTCCACCGGCATCCCCACGAGCGCCGTGGTCGAGTCCGACCGGGTGAACGCCAAGAGGTTCTACGGCTTCAGCGCCGGGAAGTTCTACGCCAGCACCGACGGCGGCGCCACGTTCACCGCCACCGCCGCGACCGGCCTGCCCGCCGAGGGCAACGTCAAGTTCAAGGCCGTGCCCGGCCGCGAGGGCCACATCTGGCTCGCGGGCGGCGACGCCGCCAAGGGCGCCTCGGGCATCTGGCGCTCCACCGACGGCGGCGCGTCCTTCACCAGGCTCTCCGGGATCACCGGCGCGGTGAACATCGGCTTCGGCAAGGCCGCCGAGGGCCGGAGCTACCAGGCGCTGTACGCGGTCGCCACGATCGGCGGCGTGACCGGCGTCTTCCGCTCCGACGACACCGGCGCCACCTGGGTCCGGGTCAACGACGACCAGCACCAGTACGGCAACATGGGCGAGGCCCTGACCGGCGACCCCCGGATCTACGGCCGCGTCTACCTGGGCACCAACGGCCGGGGCATCGTCTACGCCGACACCGGCGGCGACACCCCGCCGCCCCCGGACGACACCACCCCGCCGTCCAGGCCCGGCAAGCCCGCCGCCTCGGCGGTCACCCCGACCGGCGCCACGCTGACCTGGACGGCCTCGACCGACGACGTCGGGGTGGAGGGCTACGACGTCTACCGCGAGGCCGGGGCGACGGACGTGAAGGCGGGTTCCTCCTCCTCCGCGTCATTCTCCCTGACCGGGCTGGCGGCGGACACCTCCTACACCTACTACGTCGTGGCCCGCGACGCCGCCGGCAACGCCTCGGCCGCCTCCGACCCGGTGACCTTCACGACCGCCCCGGGCCCCGGCGGCGGAGAGGGCTGCACCGCGGCCTACAAGGCCGGCAACTCCTGGCCCGGAGGTTTCCAGGGCGAGGTGACGGTGAAGAACACCGGCACCGCGGCGATCACGGGCTGGACCGTGAAGTGGTCGTTCCCGGACGGCCAGAAGATCACCCAGCTCTGGAGCGGCGCGCACACCCAGACCGGGGCGGACGTCACGGTCAAGAACGCCGGCTGGAACGGCGCGCTGAACGCGGGCGCGTCCACCTCGTTCGGCTTCACCGGCACCTGGACCGGGGCCAACGGCGCCCCGGCCGCCGTCACCTGCACCGCGAGCTGACGGCCGCACCGTGAGCTGACGGCCGCGCCGGGAGCTGACGGAGCGCCGGGAACCGCCGGCCGCGACGGATACCGCCGCCGTCCCCCGCCCCGGGGACGGCGGCTCATCCGGTCGTACGGCGGGCGTCCGCCGTACGACCGGGTCCGTGTTCCTCCCCGGGGAGGAGCGTCGCCCGGATCCGCCCGCCTATCCTGGAACGAAACCGACTGCCCGGGGGAACGCGTGGCCATCTCAGACAAGATGCGGCAGACCGAGGACGGCATGGAGCCGCCCACCTCGGTCGGTGACGCCGAGGGGATGAAGGCCGACGCCGCCGAGCGCTCTCCCATCCGCTCCGGCCTGCACGGCAGGCTCGACGCGATCAGGGCCACCCGCACCGGCCGGCTCACCCTGAAGATCGTCATCGGCGGCATCGGCGGAGTGCTGGTCGTCGCCGGGCTCATCATGGTGCCCTTCCCGGGCCCCGGCTGGGCGGTCGTCTTCGCCGGCCTGGCGGTGCTGGCCCTGGAGTTCCACTGGGCCCACCGGCTGCTGGAGTTCGGCAAGCGGACCCTGGCGGCCTGGATGGCCTGGCTCGGCCGGCAGAACTGGTTCGTCAAGGCCGCCGTCATCCTCGTGGCAGCCGCCACCGCCACCGCCATCGTCTACTTCGGCGTCAAGCTCAGCTTCGGCGTCGACCTCGTCACCGAGGCCCAGAAGCTCCTGCGCCTGTAGCCCCGCCGTTCCGCCCGCGGGGGGACGGCGGGCGTTGCACGGCGGTGACGCGATCCGCTCCCTGACCCGGCCGCTCCCTGACCCGGCCGCTCCCTGACCCGGCCGCGGCGGGGCGCGGGCCGTACGGGGACCGGCCTTGAAGAGGCAACCGGTTCGGTATAGATCAGAGGTCAGAGGATCTTTCCGGCCTACGCTTCGGTGGTGCCTGTGAGACGTGGGATGTACCGCCTGCTCCGCCGTACCGCCGTCGTGGCCGCGGTGACGGCCACCGCCGTACCCGCGCACGCCGCGTTCCCCGCGCACGCCGCGTTCCCCGCGCACGCCGCGTTCCCCGCGCACGCCGTGACGCGCGCCGCCGCGCCGGTGGACGTCAGGCTGCCCGGCACCTCGACGACCGTGCGCGAGGACCCGGCGGACCCGGCCCGGGTCGCCTCCTACACGGTCGGCAAGGCGGTCTACCTGCGCCGGGGGAGCCGGTTCGTGCGCAGGACCGGCGACGCCGAGGTCACGGTCGCCCCCAAGGGCACCGTGGCGCTGGCCGTGCCGTCCTCCTACACCGCGGGCTACGACTCGGTGACCGTCTTCGACATCGCGACGGGCCGGGGCACCCGGATCCGCACGGTGAGGAAGCCGCTGGTCGCGGGCTTCGCCCGCTGGTCCAGGGACGGGAGGAAGGCGGTGCTGACCGTGCGGAGGAAGTCGGGGAACGGCTGGGCGGCCACCGGCTTCGTGCTCGTCGACGCGGCGGCGAAGTCCGCCCGCGTGGTGACCGTGCCCGGCGCGGACCCGGCCGCGCGTTTCCGGTGGAGCCCCGACGGGGCGGAGCTGGTGGCCGGCCACCGGGGCGGGACCCGCTTCTACGGGCAGGACGGCAAGGTACGGCGCACGCTGGCCGGGACGGGCGCGCCCGCCGGGGGAGACGACGCCTTCTCGCCCTCGGGCCGGGGGATGACGACCTGGTGCCCGGCCGCCTACACCGAGCACGTCTGCGTCTGGGACCGGACCACCGGCAGGCTCGCCGCCAGGGTGAACCTCCGGCCGGAGACCCTGTGGGGCTGGTGGGACGAGAAGCACCTGGTCGCGGTCGTCGCCCACGGCGGCGCCTACCGGGCGATCCTGTCAGACCTGCGCGGCGGGACCGTCCGGGTGCTGGCCGAGATCCCCGCCGCCGACTGGCGGAAGAAGCTCTACCTGGGCTACCGGACGGCGCGTTAGCCCCCGGCGGGGCACGGACGCCGGGCGGCCCGCTCCTCCGGCGGCGGACGCCGGCACGGGAACCCGCCCCCTCCTCTCCGGGGCGCCGCGGCTTCCGGCGGCCCCGGGGCAACCGGGCTGCAAGGGATCCGCAAACGTGCGGATCTACGCTCCGGGCATGCTCGACATGGAGTACTCCAAGACCTTCCGGCCGTTCCTCTTCATCCCCGGCGCGCACATCGTGTGGCTGCCGATCGGGCTCTTCTTCGTGATCGGCGAACTCACCGGGAACGAGATCCCGATGAAGAGCGGATCCGCCCTGACACTGGGGATCATCTTCTGCTCGTTCGGCGTGGCGGCCGTCGTCGCCACGGTCGTGTTCGCCCTCTGCCTGCGGATGCGCGACCGCCGCCGCCGGGCCCTGCTGGAGTACGGCCTGCGGGCGCGGGCCGTCGTCACCGAGGTCTCCGCCATGCCCAGCAGGATCAACGGCCGGCAGCTGATGAAGCTGCACGTCTCGTCGCCCGAGGTACCCGGGCTGGCGTTCCGGCAGGTCACCTTCCACCCGGTGCCCGAGGGGACCGACGTGACCGTGGCCTACGACCCGGAGGAGCCGGGCAGGGGCGTCGTCGCCGACGACCTGCGCGCGCTGGCCCGGGCCGGCGCGAGGGCCTGCGACCACCGGTGCGGGGCGGCGGGCTGACCCTTCCGCCGGCCCCGGAAGGCGGGCCGTCAGAGGTAGAGGCCGGTGCCGTTGTCGGTCTGCAGGGTGGCGACGGCGTGCAGGTCGCGCTCGCGCATGACCAGGTAGAGCTGGCCGTGGACCTCGACCTCGTACTGGTCCTCGGGGTTGAACAGGACCTTGTCGCCGACCTTCACGGTGCGGGCGCCGGCGCCGACGCCGCAGACCTCGCCCCAGACGAGCCGGTTGGCCATCTTCACGGTCGCCGGGATCACGATGCCCGCCGTGCTGCGCCGCTCCTCGCTGTCCTGCTCGACCTTGACCATGACGCGGTCGTGGAGCATCTGGATCTCGAACTTCGGGTCAGCCACGACAGAAGTTTAGGGGACGGGCGGCGCCGTACCGGCTGGTCCGCGCCCCCGCGTCCCGCGGCGCCGGGCGCCGGGAGCGGACCCGCGGTGCGGCGCGCGTTCCAGGCCGGGCCTCCGGGGGCGGTGCGCAGTAGTCTCCGGATATGACGGATCCCTCCCCTGGCCTGGCCGACGAGTTCGTCGACTGGTACCTGAGCGCCAATCCCATCTACGCCTCCCTGGCAGGGGCGCCCGGCCACGACCGGACCCTCGGAGACTTCACCGCGGCGGGCATCCTCGCCCGGGAGAGCGAGTCGCGCCGCTGGCTGGAGCGGCTCCAGGAGGTGAAAGGCGGCGGGTTCGAGGACGAGATCGACCGCGAGCTGATCATCTCCGCGCTGCGGGGCTCTCTCGCCTACGAGGCGTGGCCCTCCTGGCGGCGCGACCCGTCCGGCTACGTGGGGCCGGTCTTCTCGTCCTTCTTCAGCCCCTTCCTGAACCGGCTGGCGGGCGAGGAGGAGCTGGTGGACGCCGCCGCCGCGCGGCTGGCCGAGGTGCCGGACGTGCTGGCCGCCTGCCGGGCGAACCTCGACCCGGAGCTGGCCGCCCCGCTGCTGGTGGAGCGGGGGCTCGGCCAGGCGCGGACCGGCCGGCGCTTCCTCACCGAGACCGTGCCCGCCCTGGTCGCCGACGAGCGGCTGCGCGCCCGGCTGGCCGGGGCGGCCGAGCCCGCGGCGGCGGCCTTCGACGAGCTGGTCGGGTTCCTCGGCGGCTTCGAGGCGCGGGGCGACTGGCGGATGGGGGAGGGGCTCTACTCCACGCTGCTGCGCGAGCGGGAGATGCTCGGGTACGGCGCGGCCGAGCTGCGCGAGCGCGGCCAGGCCGCCTACGACGAGCTGGACGCCGAGATGCGGGAGGTGGCCCGGCGGCTGACCGGCGGCTCCGACGACTGGCACGCGGCCATCGCCGAGCTCCAGGACGACCACGCGCCGACCCTGGAGGACATGCGCGCCGAGTACGAGGCGGAGACCGGGCGGGCCAGGGAGTTCGTCCGCGAGCGCAGGCTGGTGACCTTCGCCGCGGGCGAGGAGTGCCGGGTGGTGCCGTCGCCGGAGTTCCAGCGGCCGATCCTGTCGGTCGCCTCCTACCTCTCGCCGCCGCCGCTGTCGACCTCCCGGATCGGCCACTTCTTCGTGCCGTTCACCCCCGACTCCTTCACCGAGGAGCAGGTCCGCCAGCGGCTGCGGACCAACGCCCGGGCGCAGATGCCCTCGATCGCGGTGCACGAGGCCTACCCCGGCCACCACTGGCACCTGTCGTGGGTGGCCGACAGCCCGCGCCGGGCCCGCAAGCTCTTCCGCACGCCGTACTTCACCGAGGGCTGGGCGCTGTACGTGGAGAAGGTCATGCGGGAGGAGGGCTACTTCACCACCCCCGCGCAGGAGCTCGCCCACCTGGAGTTCCGCCTCTTCCGCGCGGCCCGCATCATCGTGGACACCTCGCTGCACTGCGGGGACATGAGCATCGAGGAGGCGGAGCACTTCATGACCACCAAGTCCTCGCTCACGCCGGGCACCGCCAAGGGCGAGGTCAACCGCTACTGCGCCTGGCCGACCCAGGCCCCCTCCTACCTGACCGGGGCACTGGAGATCGACCGCATCCGCGCCGACTACACGGCGGCCGGCCGCGGCGACCTGCGGACCTTCCACGACACCCTGGCGGGTTCCGGCGGGCTGCCCCTGGGCCTGGCCCGCCGGGTGGCGCTGGAGGGCTGACGCCCCCGGCCGTCCGCGACCGGCGGGGAGCCGGTCCCCCGGGGCGCGGACGGCCGGGGGTCCCGCCCGGCGGCGGGCCGGACGGTCAGCGGGCGGCCGCCCCGCTCTCGACGGGCAGGCCCGCCTCGACCCAGTCCTGGATGCCCTCGCGGTACTTGCGCACGCCGGTGTAGCCGAGGGCGGTCAGCCGGCGGGCCACCGCCTCGCTGTTGCCGCAGGCCGGGTTGGAGCAGTAGGTGACGATGGCGGCGTCGCGGTCGGGGAGGAGCTCGGCCGCGCGGGCGGCGACCTCGCTCTCGACCAGGGCGATCGCGCCGGGCAGGTGCTGCTGGGCGTAGTAGCCGCCGCCGAGGGCGTCCACGACGACGACGGTTCCCGCCTCGATCGCGGTCCTCAGCTCGTCGCGGCTGATCAGTGCGGTCATGCTGGCCTCCTCCGGCCTAAATGGACTATAGTCCGTTTCTGTGAGTGATTCGGAATTTAACGGACCACGGTCCGCTTCGTCAAGCGAGCCGCTGCGGACGCTGCTGGGCGAGCCGCCCAGGGAGCGGGCCGACGCCGCGCGCAACCGGGCGAAGGTGCTGGCCGCGGCGGCCAGGCTGTTCCGGGAGAAGGGGGTGGACGGCGTCTCGATGGACGCCGTCGCGGCCGAGGCGGAGGTGGGCAAGGGCACGCTGTTCCGCCGCTTCGGCGACAAGTCGGGCCTGGCCGCGGCGCTCCTCGACGAACGCGAGCGCGGACTGCAGGAGGCGATCCTGTCCGGCCCGCCGCCCCTGGGACCGGGGGCGCCGGCGGCGGAGCGGCTGGCGGCCTTCGTGGACGCCTACCTCGACCACCTGCTGGACCACCTGGACCTGGCCCGCATGTCGGAGACCGCCAGCCCCGGCGCCCGCTACCGGATCGGCGCCTACCGGTTCTGGCGCCTGCACGTGGCGATCCTGCTGGCCGAGGCGCATCCGGGATGCGACGCCGACCCGCTCGCGCACGCGCTGCTCGCCCCGCTGGCCGCCGACCACATGACGGTCCTGGTCGCCGAGTACGGCCCGGCGCGGGCGAGGGAGGCGGTCCGCGCGCTCGTTCCGGAGTGACCTGGCCGGGAGGGCGGGAACGGGTGCGGTCGCGGAGCCTGCCGAGTCCGAAAAGCTACCGTCAGGTAACCAAAGTCACATGAGTGCCTCTCATAATCAATGATGCGCCCCTTGTGCTCTGAAAGGTCACCTCTGTGCGGATTGCTCCATTTGCCCGTCTATCACGGCCGGTCCGGTGGCTCGCCCGGATCCTCACCGCCCTCCTCGTCCTGGCGATCATCCTCGCCGGGACGGTGACCTGGACGGTCCGCCGGTCGTTCCCACAGCTCTCCGGTGAGGTGAGGCTCCCCGGCCTGGCCGCGGCGGTGACCGTCCACCGGGACGCGCAGGGCATCCCGCAGATCTACGCCGACACCTCGGCCGACCTGCTCAGGGCCCAGGGCTACGTGCACGCCCAGGACCGCTTCTGGGAGATGGACTTCCGCCGCAAGACCACCGCGGGCCGCCTGTCGGAGCTGTTCGGCTCCTCGACCCTGGACATCGACAAGGTCGTGCGGACCCTCGGCTGGCGGCGCACCGCCGAGGCCGAGCTCCCGCTGCTGCGTCCCGAGACCCGCCGGGCGCTGGAGGACTACGCGGCCGGGGTCAACGCCTGGATGGCCCAGCACGACGGGTTCGCCGAGAAGAGCCTCGAGTACGGCGTGCTCAAGCTGACCAACTCCGGCTACGAGCCCGAGCCGTGGACCCCGGCCGACTCCCTTGCCTGGCTCAAGGCCATGGCCTGGGACCTGCGCTCCAACATGGAGTCCGAGATCGACCGCGCCCTGGTCGCGGCCAGGCTCCCGGCCGGGCGGGCCGCGCAGCTCTACCCGGGCTACCCCTTCGACCGGCACCGGACGATCGTGACCGGGACCGGGAGCGGGAGCGCCGAGGAGCCCAAGGGCGGCAGGCCGGTGGGCGCGGCGGACGCGCTGGCGGAGGCCGCCGAGCTGGTGGGCGCCGCCCCCGCCCTCCTGGGGACCGCGGGCGGCGACGTCGCCGGGATCGGCTCCAACTCCTGGGTGGTGGGCGGCGCCCACACCGCCACCGGCAAGCCGCTGCTCGCCAACGACCCGCACCTCGGCCCCAAGATGCCCTCGATCTGGTACCAGGCCGGGCTGCACTGCCGTACCAAGAGCGCGGCCTGCCCCTACGACGTGACCGGCTACACCTTCGCGGGCCTGCCCGGCGTGGTGATCGGCCACAACGACAGGATCGCCTGGGGCTTCACCAACCTCGGCCCCGACGTCAGCGACCTGTACCTGGAGCGCGTCAAGGGCGACACCGTCGAGGTCGAGGGCGAGTGGGAGCCGGTCCGGACGCGCACCGAGCAGATCGAGGTGGCCGGGGGCGAGACGGTCGAGCTGAAGGTCCGCAGCACCGGCCACGGCCCGATCATCTCCGGCGTGCTCGGCGACGCCCGCCAGGCCGTGCCCGGGGCCGCCGCGCGCCTCGGTGAGAAGGCCGACGGGCTGGAGGTGGCGCTGCGCTGGACCGCGCTCGACCCCGGCCGCACCGCCGACGCCATCCTGCTGATGAACCGCGCCGAGAACTTCGAGCAGTTCCGCGAGGGCGCAGCCTCCTTCGAGGCCCCGTCGCAGAACCTGATCTACGCCGACGTCGAGGGCAACATCGGCTACCAGGCGCCCGGGAAGATCCCGGTCCGCTCCGAGGGCGACGGCACCATGCCGGTGCCCGGCTGGGACGGAAAGCACGAGTGGACCGGCTTCGTCCCGTTCGAGAAGCTGCCGTCGGTCTACAACCCGTCCGAGGGCTACATCGTCACCGCCAACAACGCGGTCGTCCGCCCGAGCGAGGACCTCTTCCTGACCTCCGACTGGTCCCACGGCTACCGCTCCCAGCGGATCGTGGAGCGGATCGAGGAGGCCACCGCCGGGGGCAAGGTCACCGCCGAGACCATGGGCGAGATCCTGATGGACGACCGCAACAACCTCGCCCCGCTCCTCGTCCCGCACCTGCTCCGCCTCGGCGCCCCGAACGACACACTCAAGGGCTGGGACTTCGGCCAGGGCCGCGACTCGGCCGGGGCCGCCTACTTCAACGCGGTGTGGCTGAACCTGCTGGAGCGCGTCTTCACCGACGAGCTGTCCGGTCCCGTCGCCCCCGGCGGCAACGACCGCTGGTACGAGGTGGTCCGCAAGCTCCTCGACGCCCCCGAGGACCCCTTCTGGGACGACGTCCGCACCTCCGGCGCCACCGAGCGCCGCGACGACATGCTCAGGGCGGCGATGGCCGACGCCGACGCCGAGCTGCGCGAGCGGCTCGGCGACGACCCGGCGCGCTGGGCCTGGGGCGACCTGCACACCCTGGACCTCACCCACGAGACCTTCGGTACCAGCGGCATCGCCCCGGTCGAGTGGCTGTTCAACCGGGGCCCGCTGCGCACGTCCGGCGGCAAGGACACCGTGAACGCCACCGGCTGGGACGCCACCGAGGGCTACCAGGTCAACTGGGTGCCGTCGATGCGCATGGTCGTGGACCTCGCGGACATGGACCGCTCGCGGTGGATCAACCTGACCGGCGCCTCCGGCCACGCCTTCCACGCCAACTACGACGACCAGGCCGAACTCTGGGCGGACGGGAGGTTCACCCCGATGCTCTCCACCGAGCAGGCCGTACGGCGGGCCGCCGAGAACACCCTCACGCTGACCCCGTGACCCCGTGACCCCGTGACCCCGTGACCCCGTGACCCCGTGACCCGGTGGGCGGCCCGCCCCGGCGCGGGCCGCCCGCCGGCCCGGGTCCGCCCGTCCGGGGACTGCGGCTACGCCGTGGTGCGGGCGCGGCGGCGGGTCTCGGGGACGATCAGCGGGGTGCCGCTCTGCGGGTCGGTGATGATCTCGCAGCGCAGGTCGAAGACCTCCCGGACCAGCTCGGCGGTGACGATCTCCACCGGGTCGCCCTCGGCCACGATCCTGCCGTCGCGCATCACGATCAGGTGGGTGGCGTACCGGCAGGCCTGGTTGAGGTCGTGCAGCACCGCGACCAGCGTCCGCCCCTGCTCGTGCAGGTCGGCGCAGAGGTCGAGGACCTCGATCTGGTGGGCGATGTCGAGGAAGGTCGTCGGCTCGTCCAGCAGCAGGATCGGCGTCTCCTGGGCCAGCGCCATGGCCAGCCAGACGCGCTGGCGCTGGCCGCCGGAGAGCTCGTCCACGCAGCGCTCGGCCAGGTCGGTCACGCCGGTGGACTCCATCGCGGAGGCCACCGCGACCTCGTCCTGCCTGGACCACTGGCGCATCAGCCGCTGGTGCGGGTAGCGGCCCCGGCCGACCAGGTCGGCGACGGTGATGCCGTCGGGCACGATCGAGCTCTGCGGGAGCAGGCCGAGGCGGCGCGCGACCTCCTTGGACGGCAGTGAGGTGATCAGCGCGCCGTCGAGGTGGACCGTCCCGGCGCGCGGCTTGAGCATGCGGGCCAGCGCGCGCAGCGTCGTGGACTTGCCGCAGGCGTTCGGCCCGATGATCACGGTGAACGAGCCGTCCGGGATCGCCACGTCCAGCCCGGTCGCGACCGTGCGCTTGTCGTAGGAGAGCGTCAGTCCGGTGCCGTGCAGTCTCAACGTCGTTCCTTCCGGAGCATGAACACCAGGTACGTGCCGCCGAGCGCGGCGGTCATGATCCCCACGGGGAGCTGGACGGGCGCGAGCACGCGCTGCGCGGCCAGGTCGGCCCCCGCCAGCAGGACCGCGCCCATCAGGGCGGAGGAGACCAGAGTGATGCCGGGGGAGCGGGAGACCCGCCGGGCGAGCTGGGGGGCCGCCATCGCGATGAAGATCACCGGACCGGCGGCCGCGGTGGCGACGCCGCACAGCAGCACGCCCGCCGCGATGGCCGCCGCGCGCACCGGCTCCACCCGGATCCCGGCGGCCCTGGCCGCGTCGTCGCCCATCTCCATCATCCGCAGCGGCCGGGAGACCAGCGCGCAGACCGGCAGGAGGACCGCCAGCGCGCAGGCGACCGGGACCGCGTGCTCCCAGCCGCGCCCGCTCAGGCTGCCGGTGATCCAGGCGCCCGCGCTGGCGGCGTCGTTGATGTTGGCCCGGGTCAGCAGGTACCAGTCGGCGGAGACCAGCAGCGCGCTGACGCCGATGCCGACGAGGATCAGCCGGTAGTTCTGCACGCCGCCCCGGAACGCCAGCGCGTAGACCAGCAGCGCGCACGCCACGCAGCCCAGCAGCGAGCCGCCCGCGATCTGCCAGGCGGACCCTCCCATCATGACCGCGACGATGCCGCCGGTCGAGGCGCCGGCGGTGAAGCCGATGAAGTCGGGGCTGCCGAGCGGGTTGCGGGTCAGGCTCTGGAAGATCGCGCCGCTCAGCCCGAACGCCGCTCCGACCAGCAGGCCCGTCACGACCCGGGGCGCGCGCAGCCTGCCGACGATGAGCTCGGCGGCCGGGGTGCCCTGGCCGAACAGCGAGGACACGATGTCGGGGATGGGGACGGTGAACTCGCCGGTGGAGAGGGAGACCAGGCTGACCGCGACGCCCGTGAGGATCATCGCGACCGCGGCGGCGACTCCGCGGGGGGAGAGCCGCGCGGACCACGGGCCCAGGCGGAGGACGGTCATGGGGCCGGGCTCCTTGTCGCGGAGGACGTCGAACGGGGGCGAGGCGGCGCCGGGCGGGAGGTGCGGCGCGGCGGGGACGGGCGGGCGGTCACAGCGCGGCGAGTCTTCTGCGACGGGCGAGGAGGATGAACACCGGGGCGCCGACGACGGAGCACATGATGCCCACCTGCACCTCCTCGGGTGCCGCGATCACCCGGCCGACGATGTCGGAGCCGAGCAGCACCAGGGGGGAGAGCACGGCGGTGTACGGCAGCACCCAGCGCTGGTCGGGGCCGGTGAAGGAGCGCACCGCGTGCGGTACGGCCAGGCCGACGAACCAGAGCGGTCCGGCGGCGGCGGTGGCGGATCCGCACAGCAGGGTGACGGCGATCGCGGTCAGCGCCCGGGTACGGCCCACGCCCACGCCGAGGGCGCGTCCCGCGTCGTCGCCGAGGGCGAGCGCGTTGAGCGGCCCGGCCAGCAGCAGCCCGAGGACCAGGCCGGCGGCGAGGAACGGCGCGAGCCGTACGGCGATCTCGGGGGTCGGCCCGGCCAGCGAACCGGTCAGCCAGAACCGCATCCGGTCGAAGGTGGCGGTGTCCATGCGGAGGATCGCCGAGGACGCGGCGTGGAAGACCATGCCCAGGGCGACGCCCGCCAGCGCCAGCCGTACCGGGCTCGTTCCGGACCGTCCCGCCGAGCCCAGCGCGTAGACCAGGACGGCCGAGAGCGCCGCTCCGGCGAAGGCGAACCAGACGTAGACCGCCGGGTCGGACAGGCCCAGCAGCCCGAGGGCGACGGTCACGCCGAGCGCGGCGCCGTAGTTGACGCCGAGCAGGCCCGGGTCGGCCAGCGGGTTGCGGGTCAGACTCTGCATGAGCGCCCCGGCCAGGCCGAGCGCCGCGCCCACCCCGAGACCGAGGAAGGTGCGCGGCACGCGCAACTCCCGGATCACGGTGTGGTCGACCGAGCCGTCGGGCGAGGTCAGCGCGTCCACCACGGTGGAGAGCGGGACCGAACGGGAGCCCACGGCGATGCTGACCAGCACCAGCAGCACCAGAACGCCGACGGAGGCCAGCAGCCCTGCGGCCAGCGCGGCGGAGCGCCCTCTGCGGCGGCGCGGCGGCGCCTGCCCGGGCGCCGGTCCGGGATCCCGCCCGGGCGCCGCCTCGATCACACCGGCCGGGCTCACCCGACCCCCCTTCGTCTTCACAGTTAGGTAAGGCTAATCTAAAGTTCAACTACTCAGGTAAGCCTAACCTTTGGAGAGGGAAATGTCGCTACCCGTCCTGTCCCGGAGGGGGTTCCTGGCCGCCGGTCTCGGCACCGCCCTGCTCACCCTCACCGCCTGCGGAGAGGGAGCGGAGAAGGCCCCGGAAGGCGCCGCATCCCCCTCCGCGCCGGCCGCGGGCCCGTGGAGCTTCACCGACGACAGGGGCAAGAAGATCGACCTGCCCAAGCGTCCCGAGCGGATCGTGGCGCAGATCGGCGCCGCCGCCGTGCTCTGGGACTTCGGCGTCCGGCCGATCGCGGTCTTCGGCCCGCACAAGCTGAAGGACGGGTCCAAGGACCCGCAGATCGGCGACGTCGACCTGGCCAAGGTGGAGACGCTCGGCAACGTCTGGGACGAGTTCAACGTCGAGAAGTACATCTCGCTCCAGCCCGAGCTGCTGATCAGCGGCATGTACAACGGCGACACCCTCTGGTATGTCCCGGAGAAGTCCACCGCCACCATCGAGCAGGTCGCGCCCACCCTCGGCGTCAAGCTGTTCGGCAGGTCGATCCCCAACCTGATCGCCAAGTACGGCGAGGTGGCCGCGTCCCTCGGCGCCGACCTGAACGCCCCCGCGGTGACCGGGGCGAAGGCCGGGTTCGAGGCGGCGTCCAAGGCGCTGCCCACCCCCGAGGCCAGGCAGTTGAAGATCATGGTCATGGCGGGCGGTCCGGAGGCACTGTGGATCGCCCACTTCAAGGACCACATCGACGTGGGCTACATGAAGGAGCTGGGCCTGGACGTCGTCGTCCCCGACAAGGTCGAGAAGACCGGCTACTGGGAGACCCTGAGCTGGGAGAACGCCGACAAGTACGACGCGGACGTGATCCTCGTCGACGCCCGCGCCCAGTCCATGCAGGTCCCGGAGATGATGAAGAAGCCGACCTTCGCCCAGCTTCCCGCGGTCAAGGCCGGGCAGGTCTACCCCTGGCGCGCCGAGCAGCGCTACAGCTACCAGGGCTACACCGCCATGCTGGAGGAGCTCGCCGCCAACCTGGCCAAGGCCAAGAAGCTCGACGGCTGACGGGCGCCCGGGGGGACGGGGGCGCCCCACCGCCAGGCGCGGGCACCCGAGGCGCGGGCACCGTCAGGCGTAGGCGCCGCGGACCTCGACGATGTCGGCCAGCGGGAACTCCAGGTAGTCCCCGGCCTCCTCGCACCACGCGTCGAGCACGCCGCTGCGCAGTTCGCCGTGGCTGATGGTGGCGGTCAGGCCGTCGGCCAGGGTGATCCCCGCCCGGACGCCGCGGTCCACCACGAAGCCGAGCAGGGACTGCTGGGCGGTGGGCAGCCGGGAGGCCATCCGGCCGATGACCGCCCACGTGCGCCCGGCGGTCCGCGGGCCCCCGCCCTCGGCGGCGAACAGCCGCCGTGCGTGCTCGCGCGGGTCCGGCGGCGGCTCCACCAGCACCTGGGCGGGCGGCTCCAGTTCGGCGACCTGGCCGCCGGGCAGCAGGATCAGCCGCCCGCCCTGCGGCTCCTCGATCCGGGCGCGCCGGATGGTGATCTCCCCGGTGTCCTCGACGGGCACCGGGGCGTAGCCGTTCTCCCGCAGCGCGGCGAGGGTCCGGTCGGCGGGCATCGCGCTGGCCAGCACGGTCGGCGCGAGCAGCCGCAGGCCCAGCCTGCCCAGCCGCCGGTGGGCGGCGATCTCGGCCAGCAGCGCCGGGTCGGAGGCCTGCACGATGCAGGCGACCGTGGTCACGGTCACCTCGCCGTGCCGTCTGGCCACGTCGCGCACCAGGTAGTCGAGGGGCTGGGGGACCGTGCCCACCTCGCCGAGGTCGGCCAGCAGTCCCTCGGCGGTGTAGCCGGAGTCCAGGGCGCCGCGCACGCTCGCCGGGCTGAAGCGCCACACCGAGGCCGCTCCGCGCGACTCCCGCTCGGCGACCCGGTCCAGCAGCTCGGCGAGCTCGGTGGAGGGCGGCCCGGTCACCACCGCGGTCAGGTCGGCGCCGAACAGGGCGCTCCGCCGCACGCTGGCCAGGGCTCTGGTCGAGCACTCCACCAGAACCGGGTCGTGTTCCACGGCCGGTGAGGAGTCGTCGGTCTCATCCCCGGCGTCGGCGTCCAGGGCGGCCAGGGCGCGGCCCAGATCGGTGATCGCGTCCTGGGCCACCAGTCCGAGCAGCCGGGCCTCCTCCAGCACTCCGGGGACGCACTCGGCGAGCAGCGCCCGGTCGAGCAGCGGGGCGTGCCAGTGGGTCAGCCGGACCAGGCCGGCGCGGTCGGCGCAGGCCGTACTGGCCGGGAGGCCGGCCAGCACGCCGAGAACCGCGCGGCGGGCCCGGGCCACCGCGGGCCCGGAGGGGTCGTCGCCGAGCACCGTGCCGTACTTGCCGCCGCTGCGGCGCAGCGACGAGCGCTCCATCCGCCACCACGCCGCCAGCAGCACCCGGAGCCGGGCCGCCGCGTCGTCCAGCCGCCACCGGTCGAACCGCTCGGTGGGCACCAGCCCGCCGGCCGGCTCGTCCCAGGCCAGCAGCCGGGCCACCGCGCAGATCTCCAGCAGCAGCCGGGTCTCGTCCTCGTCGCAGCCGGTCTCCTTGGCCACCCGCCGGACCTCGCGCACCCCGACGCCGCCCGCCTTGAGCAGCGGCAGCGGGGTCTTGGCGGTGTTCTCCAGCATCGCGGCACACCGCTCGACCACGTGCGGGGCGGCCAGCGTCATCAGGTGGTCCACGCCCTCGGGGTCCACCGGGTGCGTGGCGAGGTCGGGCGGGACGGGGGTGAAGGGCGGGCGGTAGTCGGGGCCGCGCAGCGCGAGCGCCACCTCCCGCGGCATCTCGGCCACGTTCCAGCTGGGCCGGAAGACCAGTCCGTGGTCGGCGGCCCACTTCTCGGGGGTGCCCGGCACGACGAACCGGCCGCCGTCCACGTCGCGGACCGGGCCGTCCCAGGCGAACTCCTCCAGCAGCCGGCCGGCCCCGGCGGGGGCCCGCTCCAGCAGGGCGGCCACCCGCGCCGGGTCGGACAGGATCTCGGAGATCCTGGTGACGGTGCGCCGTTTGGGACCGTGCGGCAGGCCGAGCGAGCGCGCGAGCCCGCGCAGGGCGTCGGCGCTGACCGTCCAGGAGTTCAGGTAGTGGGCCAGCGGCTCGCCCAGCCCGCAGGGGGCCGTCCACCAGCGGGCGAGCGCGCCGACGATCCGGACCCGCCCCTCGTCGTCGGGCCAGGCCAGCGCGTGGTCGAACAGCACGTCGAGCCAGGGGGCGAGCTCGGACGCCGGCACGCCCAGGAGGTCCGCCAGGGACTGCGGGCCGGCCTGGTCGCCCAGGACCAGCGAGGCCTCGGCCACCTCCAGGGCGGGCAGCGGCAGACGGCGCAGCACCTCCATCACGGCGAAGCCGTTGCCCAGCCGCTGCGCCAGGGTGTCCAGGCGGCGCGGCCACGGCGGGGCGATGGCGTCCAGCCGGTTGGCCAGGACTCGGGCGAGCCGTTCTTCGTCGAGGGTTTTCAACCAGCCGAGCAGGTGATCGTCCATCTCGCAGCTCTCTTAGGAATCTCGCTCGGGGGACTCTCCGTGAGCCATGGACATCAACGGTAATGCAGAGGGCATGCCGGGGGGCATGCACCGCGCGGAATGCAACGCGTTCCATGGCGGGCGGGGCGCAGGGTGGCGGGTGCGGGACGGCCTGCGGCACGGTGGGGCGGCCTGCGGCGCGGCGGGGTGCGGCGCGGCGGGGGGCCGGGTGTGGCCCGCTCCGGGACCGGCGACGGGGGGATGCCGGTCCCGGAGCCGGCCGGCGCCAGGTGAGGGGAAGAGGCGGCGCCTTCTCCGGATGGTCTCTGCGGGGTCCCTCCGGGCGGTCCGGATGCCCGGGGACGGGGTGGGGCGGGCGGGGCGGGGGGCGGGCCGGCGGATCCGCGCGGGGCGGCTCAGACGCCCGCGGGGGCCGGGCTCTCCGCGGAGGGTCCGGCGGGGCCCGGGAGGCCGGGCTCTCCGGGGGCCTCGCGGGTCTCGTGGGTCTCGTGGGCGAGGACGGCCCAGACGATCTTTCCGTAGGGGGCGAGCGGCGCCCAGCCCCAGCGGGCGCTGAGCGACTCGACGATGTGCAGCCCGAGCCCGCCGATCTCCAGGGGGGAGGGGTCGCGGAGGGTGGGGGAGCCGGAGCCCGGGTCGTTGAGGGCGCACACGACCAGGACGCCCCGGCGGATCAGGGAGAGCCGTACGGGCTCCCTGGTGCGGGAGTCGGCCAGCCGGAGCCCGTGCCGGATCGCGTTGGTGGCCAGCTCGGAGACGACCAGCTCCATGTTCTCGCACAGGCCGCCGAGCCGCCAGCCGGTGAGGGTCCCCAGGGCGAAGCTCCGCGCGGAGTGCACGGACTCGGTGTTCGGCGGGAGCACGAAAGTGGCGCTGGCCGCGGGGAACGCGGCCGTGGGCGTCGCCGGGGGACCGGACAGGAGGTCACGGGCCGCGTCGGGCCACCAGCCGACCGGGGGCCACCAGTCGAGCGCCGTCCACGTGGAACGCGGAGGAGCGGTTTGGGCGGACTGCACGCAGATCATCATGAGGCAAACTCATGTGCAGGTGCAAGAGCGAATGCACGTGCATAAGGATCGTGCAGGCGCTACGGTACCCCTGATTCGGTAGCTTCCGGCAGAAAGGGGATCTTGTCATTGGCCGGGAAATCCCCGGCTGCGAGGTGACACACTGTCGATCAGGAAGCGAGCAAGGAGCACCACGTGTCCATCGACCCTCCGGGTACCGGTTCCACCGTCCGGCGCATCATGCTCGGCGCGAGCCTGCGCCGCCTGCGTGAGGGGAACGGGCTCACCAGAGAGGCCGCGGGATTCCACATCCGCGCCTCCGAGTCCAAGATCAGCCGGATGGAGCTGGGCCGGGTGGGTTTCAAGACCCGGGACGTGGAGGACCTGCTCACCCTGTACGGCGTGCTCGACGACGCGGAACGGCGCGGCCTGCTGGAGATGGTCCGCGAGGCGAACACCCCGGGCTGGTGGCACAAGTACGGCGATCTGCTGCCGGGCTGGTTCGCCACCTACGTGGGGCTGGAAGAGGCGGCGAACGTGATCCGCACCTACGAGGTGCAGTTCGTTCCCGGCCTCCTGCAGACGTCCGCCTACGCGCGCACCGTCTACCGGCTGGGCTACCCGGACGTGCCGGACGCGGAGATCGAGCGCCGCGTGCATATGCGCATGCAACGGCAGGACCGCCTGACGGCGAAGGGCGGCCCCCGCCTGTGGGCCGTCATCGACGAGGCGGCACTGAAGCGGCCGATCGGAGGCAGGGAGATCATGCGCGAGCAGCTCCAGCACCTGCTGGAGGCGGCCACGCTTCCCAACATCACCCTCCAGGTGATGCCCTTCAAGTTCGGCATGCATGCGGCCGAGGGTGGCGCGTTCAGCATCCTCAGATTTCCCGAGTCCGACCTGTCGGACGTCGTTTACGTCGAGCAGCTCTGGGGGGCCCTCTACCTGGACAAGCGTGAGGACGTGGATCCATACCTCACGGCCATGGAGCAGCTGTGCGTGGAGAGCACAACGCCCGGGGGGACCACCGAGTTACTCGGCGCCCTTCTCAGAGAGATCTAAATGGAGCAGACCTATAACGGCATGCCCGCCACGGACCTGGCCGGGGCCGACTGGCGAAAGAGCCGCTACAGCAACTCGCAGGGCAACTGCGTCGAGCTCGCCGAACTGCCGGACGGCAGCGTAGCGGTCAGGAACTCCCGCTTTCCGGACGGTCCGGCCCTGATCTACACCCGCGACGAGATCCGTGCGCTGGTGCTCGGGGTGAAGGACGGGGAGTTCGACAGCCTGACGGCGTAACACCGTTTTTACCTCCGGCGCGCGCGATTAACCCGGGCGCGCCGGTCGCGTAACAGGGGAGACGGGCCGGCCGGGCAGAGTTCGGACCACAGTCAAGAAGGGGGACCGAACCGTGCTCGACCAGATGACCCTGTACCCCGTGGCCGACGACGTGCTGTTCGCGCCAGGCGGTCGCGTCGTGATCCGGACCTACGGAGTCGGGTCGGCGGCCACGGCCGGCGGCGCGCTCCCGGTGTCCTACCGCACATGGGTCACCGGGGTGCGCGACCGGCCGCGCTACTGGAGCTGGGGCCATTTCGAGGACGCCCGCCGGGGCCACCGGATGGTCGTCGAGTGGCTGACCGGCCGGGGCCCGCAGCCCGCCGCCGCGGCGGCCTGACCCGCGGCCCGCACCGCGATCCGCGCCCTGTACGGCCCGCACCTCCTCGGCTAGTCTACCAACCAAGCATTCGCTTGGGATGGGGAGGCGCCTCCATGCGGCGTGGGATCTACCTGATCGAAGAGGTCGACTTCCGGCCGATGAACTCGCGCAGGCCGCTGGAGTACCTGACCTGGCTCACCCGCTACAAGAAGGAGGACGAGACCCTCGACGCCCCGGAGCTGACCACGGGGCTGTCGATCAGATCGCGCGAGATCGACCTCGTCGGAGCCTTCTACGCCGTGGGCATCACCGGCCACCCGCAGTTCAGGGCCGTCACGCTCTGGGACTGCCACGGCGGCTGGGACGGCGGCTGGCGGCAGATGATGAACATCTACGACGGCGTCGACGACAGGCTGTTCCTGTCCGACATCGACGACCTGCGCTTCTCCGCCTTCTCCCGGCCGCTCGGCGCGGTCCGGGGCAGCCCGGCCCTGGCCGACATCACCGCCGAGGGCTACGCCGCGCCGTTCTACCTCTTCGAGAGCGCGCGGGTCCGCCCCGGCGCGGCCCTGGACTACCTCGACGCCGTCCGCGAGGAGCGCGCACCCGTCCTGGCCGACCACGGCCACCGCCCCGTCGGCCTGTACGAGGTGCTGTTCTGCGACAGCGAGGTGGTCACGGTCTGGGGCATGTCCCTGGACGCGCACCTGGCCGTGCAGCGCGCCCGGGACGCCGCCCTCGGCCTGGACGACGAGGCCGAGCCGGACGAGCGCCTGCTCGCCTGGGGCAGGCGCGCCAGGGACTTCCTCGACGGACCCTGGCGCGAGACCCTCCTGGCCCCCTTCCCCGGCTCCCGCCTCTCCCCGGTGTGAGTCCGCCGGCGGCGGGTGCCGTCCGCCCCGCCTGCCTGCGGCGCGTCCGCGGACCCCGCGGGGCGCCGGCCGTCAGACCGGGGCGTTCCAGGTCAGGAGCACCGGCTTGCCGTGTTCGAAGCCGAGCCGGGAGTACGTGCCGGTGTCCAGCCGGAAGAAGCGGCCCTCCTCGGGAGGCTGGCCCAGCCAGCAGGCCGCCAGGACCCGCAGGAAGTGGCCGTGCGCGACCAGGACGACGTCGCCCGCCGCGGCCCCGGCCCGGGCGATGACCCGGTCGGCGCGCTCGGCGACCTGCGCGGCGCTCTCACCCGGATGCCCGGCGTCGCCGGGGATCACCCCGTCGCGCCAGAGGTACCAGCCCGGACGGGTCTCGCGGATCGAGGCGGTGGTGATGCCCTCGTAGCCGCCGTAGTCCCACTCCCACATGTCCGGCACGGGCTCGTAGCCGGTCAGCCCTGCCAGCTCGGCCGTCCTGCGGGCCCGCAGGGCGGGGCTGACCAGGACGAGGTCGAAGGACCTGCCCGCGACGAGCGGGGCCAGCGCCCGCGCCTGGTCCTCGCCCACGGGCGTCAGCGGGAGGTCGGTGCGCCCGGTGTGCCGCCGGTCGCGGCTCCACTCGGTCTCGCCGTGGCGCAGCAGAATCATCTCGTTCATTGCGACCATCATGCCGGTACGGCTCCCGCCGTCCCGGACCGGCCCCGCCGCGGTTCAGCCTCCCGCGAGCTCCTCGACGACCGGGGTGAAGGCCTCCAGGTCCCGCTCGTGGTGGAGTACGTAGTAGGACAGGTCGTGGGTGTCGCGCCAGTGCCGGAGCTTGTCCGCGACGTCCCCGCGGGTGCCGAGCAGGACCTGGGGGGTCTCGTCCTGCCGGGAGGAGTCGGCGGCGCTCCACGGCTCGTCCCGTCTGCGCTCGCCGAGCTGCTGGACGCTGGTGCCCAGCTCGATCGCGCCGTAGCGCTCCGCCGCGGCCCGCCGTACCACGTCGATCTTGGCGAGGAACGCGGCCAGGCCGCCGTCCGCGCCGTCGGGGCCGGTGCCGTCCGCCCTGACCCGCATGCCGAGGTTGATCACGTCGGCCTCGCGGGCGGCGAGCCGGAGCATGCGCGGCCCGCCGCCGCCGAGCAGCAGCCGGGGGCCGGGCCGCCGGAACGGCTTGGGGTGCTGGTCCAGCCCGTCGATCCGGTAGTGCTCGCCGCGGAAGGTGAACGGGCCGTCGCCCCAGAGCCCCTTGAGGACGGCGATCGCCTCGGCGAGCCGGTCCACCCGGGTGCCCGGCGGATCGAGCGCCAGGCCCGCGGCGGCGTAGTCGGCGGCCATCCAGCCGGTGCCCAGGCCGAGCTCCAGGCGGCCCTCCGAGAGCAGGTCGACGGTGGCCGCCTCCTTGGCGAGCACGGCCGGGTGCCGGAAGTCGTTGGCGAACACCAGGGTGCCGACCTTCAGCCGGCTGGTCGCGCAGGCCGCCGCGGTCATCGCCGCGACCGGGGCCAGGCGCGGGCCCACCAGGTGGTCGGGGACGAGCAGCACGTCGAACCCGGCCCCCTCCAGGCGCCGGGCCTTCTCGGCCCACTCCCTGCCCGAGGAGGCCTGCCTGACCACCGCGGCGAACCGGAACGGCCGATCCATCGGCATCATCCTCCCTGAGAGGTCGGGACGGGGTCCTCCGGCAATTCTGCATACCAAGCGCTTGCTTTAGAAGAGGTGAGGCTCGAAACTGGGCCCATGGCTGACGAGACCCCGGTCCGCGACGTGACCGACGACGAGGTCGCCTTCTTCGGGGAGAACGGCTGGGCGCGGCTGCCGCGCCTGGTGGAGCCCGGCCACGCGGCGCTGCTCCGCGAGCGGGCGATGGAACACCTCGCCGCGCGCACCCGGGCCGTCACCTCCCAGGTGGACCTGGCGTTCGGGCAGTCCAGGGACATCGCCGAGACCGACGGGCACTTCAGGGCGCTGGCCCACGCCCCCGCGCTGGGCCGCTCGGCCGTACGGCTGCTGCGCGGGGTGGCCGCGGTGCGGGTGCAGGTGACGAACCTGCTGATCAAGGAGCCGGAGGGCGGGGGGCACGGCGCCACCGAGTTCCACCAGGACTTCCCGTGGATGCCGATGGACCGCTCGGCGATGCTCACCGTCTGGCTCGCGCTGGCGGACGTGCCCGCCGACATGGGCTCCCTGCGGTTCTACAGCGGCTCCCACCGGTACGGCGTGCTCGGCCGCTCCTTCGCCCGCGACGGCGACGACCAGCTCAGCCAGCACCCCTGGCTCAAGGAGCTGGAGCTCTCCCCGCCGCTCGACCTCGCCGCCGGGGACGCGACCGTGCACCACGCGCTGACCGTGCACGGAGCGGCGGCCAACCGCCGCGACAGCCCCCGGCTGTCGTTCACCGTCACCTACTTCGACGCCGGAGCCCTCTACACCGGCACGCCGTACCGGCAGACCGACGGTCTGGGCCTGGCCGTCAACGAGCCGTTCGAGCACCCGAAGTTCCCGGTGGTCGCCCAGTGAACGCCGGGCACCCGGTGGACGCCGAGCGTCCCGGGGCCGTGGAGACCGTCGCGGGTCCCGTGGCGGACGTGGGCGCGACGCTGATGCACGAGCACGTCTTCGGGCTCAGCCCGGAGATCCTGTGGAACTGGCCGGACATCCCGGAGGGCTGGAACCTGGAGACGCGGGCACGCGAGGCCGCGGACAGGCTGACCGAGCTGAAGGAGCACGGCGTCGACACGATCGTGGACCTGACCGTGATCGGTCTCGGCCGCTACGTGCCCGCCGTCCAGCGGGTGGCCGAGCTGACCGAGGTCAACATCGTCGCCGCGACCGGCCTGTACACCTACGACGCGCTCCCGCCCTACTTCGGCAACCGCGGCCCCGGCTCGCTGTTCGGCGGCCCGGACCGGCTGGCCGAGTTCTTCGTCAGGGACATCACCGAGGGCATCGGCGAGACCGGGGTGAAGGCGGGCGTCCTCAAGTGCGCCTCCGACCACCTGGGCATGACCGCCGGCTGCGAGCGGGTCTTCCGCGCGGTCGCCGAGGCGCACCGGGCCACCGGCGCGCCGATCTCGACCCACTCCCACAGCGCCTCCCGCGGCGGGCTGGAGCAGCAGAGGCTCCTGGCCGCCGAGGGCGTGGACCTGGGCCGGGTGGTGATCGGCCACGCCGGGGACTCCACCGACCTGGCCTACCTGGAGGAGCTCGTCGCGGGCGGCTCCTACCTGGGCATGGACCGCTTCGGCATCGACACGATCAGCTCGTTCGAGGACCGGGTGGCGACGGTGGCGGCCATGTGCGAGCGCGGCCACGCCGGGCGCATGGTCCTGTCCCACGACTCCTACTGCTTCAACGACCGCTTCGACCACGAGGTGGTACGGCGCCGCCACCCCGACTACCACCTGCTGCACATCTCCCGGGACGTCCTGCCCGAGCTGCGCAGGCGGGGCGTGACCGAGGAGCAGATCCACCAGATGCTCGTCGCCAACCCCCGCGACATCCTCACCCCGCGGGAGCCGTACTGAGCCCGCCGCGGCCGAACCCGGAGCAGGGAGCCCATCATGATCGACGCTGACGACTTCGACGTCGGCGCGGCCTGGCACGTCGCCGCGCCGTACGACTTCCTGCGCAGGCTCCGCCACGAGCGGCCGGTCTTCCGCAGCGAGCACCTGGGCGCCTACGTCCTGACCCGGTACGCCGACGTCCGCGCCGCCTACGGCGACCCGAGGCGGTTCTCCTCCGAGGGCTCGCTGACCATCTCCCGGAGCCTGTCCGAGGAGACGCGCCTCAAGCTGGGCGAGCACGGCTCGTTCCTGTCGAGTTTCGTGGCCAACGTGGACCCGCCCGTGCACACCCGGCTGCGCCGCTCCGTCTCGCGGGCCTTCACCCCGCGTGCCGTCGCCGCGCTGGAGCAGCGCTTCCGGGCGCTGAACGGGGAGCTGCTCGACCGGGTGGCCCCGGACGGCGGCGGCGACCTGGTCGCGGAGATCGCGCACGTGCCCTCGGCCAAGCTCACCGCCCGCTTCATCGGCGTTCCCGAGGAGGACGAGGAGTTCGTCAAGCAGCACGTGAAGGACTGGTTCCAGCTGTTCCTCTCGCCGCAGCCGCCCGACCGGCAGCTCGCGCTGGCCGAGAGCTTCCTGGTCTACCTGGACTACGTGGACGGGCTCGTCGCCTCCCGGGCGAAGGATCCCCGCGACGACTTCACCTCCCTGATGACCTCCCTGATCGGCACCGAGCTCTCGCACCGCGAGGTGGTCGAGCTGATCTCCACGATCCTGCTCGGCGGCAACGACACCGTCCCCAACCAGCTCGGCAACAGCGTGCTGCGGCTGCTGCGCGAGGGCGTCTGGCCGGTCCCGCCGGAGCGGGTCCGCAACGCGGTCGAGGAGTGCATGCGCGTCGACGGCGCCAGCCTGGGCTCCTTCCGCTACGCCAGGAGCGACGTCGAACTGCACGGCACGACGATCCCGGCCGGGGCGCTCTGCCTGCTCTCCACCGACTCCGCGGCCCACGACGAGACCGTCTTCGCCGAGCCCGAACGGTTCGTGATCGACCGGCCCAACGCCGACGCGCACATGACCCTGGGCTACGGCATCCACTTCTGCGTCGGCGCGGCCCTGGGCCGGCTCCAGCTCCGCACCGCCCTGGAGGTCCTCGGCGAGCGCCTCCCGGGGCTCCGGCTGGTCCCCGGACAGGAGATCGCCTACCGCGCCTCGATCGTCGGCCGCGGCCTGACCGCGCTGGCCGTGGAGTGGTGACGCACGCGGCGGCGCGCTTCGCCGGGAAGGTCGCGCTGGTCACCGGTGCGGGCTCGGGGATCGGCGCGGCCACCGCGCACCGGCTCGCCGCCGAGGGCGCCCGGGTCGGGGTCGCCGACCTGCGGCCCGCGGGCGCGCGCTCGGTCGCCGCGGCGATCGAGGCCGCGGGCGGTACGGCGCGCGCCCTCCGCTGCGACGTGTCCGACGAGGCGGCCGTGGCGGCGGCCGTCGCCGAGCTGACCGGCTCGTTCGGGCCGCTGGACGTGCTGCACTCCAACGCCGCCTGCCTGGACCGCGAGGTCTACGGCCGGGACCTGGACCTGCTCGACATGGACGTGGAGGTCTGGGACCGGACGATGGCGGTCAACCTGCGCGGCGCGATGCTCACCGTCAAGCACGCGGTCCCGGCGATGGCCGACGGCGGCGCGATCGTGCTGACCTCCTCGGTCTCGGGCCTGGTCGGGGACGCCGACCACGCGGCCTACGGCGCCTCCAAGGCGGCGCTGACCGGGCTCGTCCGCTATGTCGCCACCATGTACGGCTCCCGCGGCATCCGGTGCAACGCGGTCGCCCCCGGCCTGGTCATGACCGACCTGGCGAAGGCCGTGATGACGCCGGAGCGGCTGGCGGAGAAGGCGGCCGAGCGCGTCCTGCCGTGGGCGGCCGAGCCGGGCGACGTGGCCGCGCTCGTCGCCTTCCTCGCCTCCGGTGAGGCGCGCTGCGTGACCGGCCAGACGGTCGTCGTCGACGGCGGCACCACGGCGCACCGGCCCGAACACGCGATCAGGACATGGTCTCGTGAGAAGCTGGACAAGTGACGATTTCTGTGGGTCTGGTGGGCGCCGGCCCGTGGGCGGAGAAGGTGCACGCGCCGGCGCTGGCGGCCGGGCCGCACACCCGGCTGGCGGGAGTGTGGGCCCGCAGGCCCGAGGCGGCGGCCCGGCTGGGCGCCCCGGTCTTCGAGCGGATCGAGGCGCTGTTCGACTCCTGCGAGGCGGTGGTCTTCTCGGTGCCGCCCGACGTGCAGGCCGAGCTGGGAGTGATGGCGGCCAAGGCGGGCAAGGCGCTGCTGCTGGAGAAGCCGCTCGCGGCCGACCTGGACGGCGCGCGGCGGCTCTCCGACGCCATCGGGGAGGCGGGCGTGGCCTCCCAGATGTGCCTGACCTGGCGCTACTCGGCGGCGGTGCGGGCCTTCCTGGCGCGGGTCTCGGCCATCGAGCCGTTCGGCGGGCACGCGGCCAGCATCTCCGGCGCCATGCTCGGCGGAGACTTCGCCAGCCCCTGGCGGCTGGAGCGCGGCGCCGTCCTCGACGTCGGCCCGCACATGATCGACATGCTGGACGCCGCGCTCGGCACGGTGACCGGGGTGCGCGCGCACGGCAACCCGACGGGCTGGGTCGGCCTGCTGCTGGAGCACGAGACCGGCGCGGTCAGCGAGGCCTCGCTCTGCCTGAGCGCGCCCGGGGAGACCCCGCCCTCCCACGTGGACGTCTACGGCAGGCTCGGCCGGGAGTCCGTCGACCGCAACGCCCTGGGCCCCGACGTCTTCACCACGATGATCGCCGAGTTCGCCGGGACCGTGCGCAACGGCGGCGGACACCCGCTCGACGCCCTGCACGGCCTGCGCCTCCAGGAGATCATCGCCGCAGCCGAGGCGCAGCTCGGCTAGGAACGGGCGCCGCGGTGACGGTCCGCCGGAGGGGATGACGGTCTCCCCGGGCGCGCTCGCCGGGACCGGTCCTCGGCGTGCGGGTCAGGCGGACTCCCGGACGACGAGGGCGGGTTCGAAGATGATCGAGGTCGCCGGCCGCTCGGGCTGGTCGACCCGGGCGAGCAGCAGGCGGGCCATCTCGGCGGCCATGTCCTCCACGGGGTGGCGGACGGTGGTGAGCGCCGGACGGCTGGCGGCCGCCACGCTGCTGTCGTCGAAGCCGATCACGGCGACGTCCTCCGGCACCCTGAGGCCGTGCTGCCGGAGCACGAACAGAGCGGCCTGGGCCATCACGTCGTTGGCGGCGAAGACGCCGTCGAGGCCGGGGTGCTCGGCGAGCAGCCGCTCCATGGCGGCCTCCCCGCTGTGGTAGGTGAAGTTCCCCTCGGCGCAGGGGATGTAGGGGTGGCCGTGCACGGCCATGGCGTCCCGGAAGCCGGCCAGCCGGGCCTGCGCGGCCGGCAGGTTGGGCGGGCCGGTGATGGTCGCGACCCGCCGCCGGCCCCGGGCGACGAGGTGGTCGGCGGCGAGCTTGGCCCCGGTCCGGTGCTCGACGTCGACGTAGCTGATCGGGATCGGCTCGGCGGGTCTGGCGAAGAGCACGGCGGGCAGGCCCGCGTCGGCGAGGAGCCGGGGGAGGAGGTCCTCGGCGTGGGTGGAGACCAGCAGTGCCCCGTCGGCGTTGCCCTGGCGCAGGTAGGTGAGCACCTGGGCGCGGGTCTCGGCGTCGTCGGCGAACATCAGGATCGGGTGGATGCCCCGGGGGCGGAGGAACCCGATGATGCCGGAGGCCACCCGGCCGAAGAACGGGTCGGTGAAGACCTGGCCGGGGGAGGGCTCGCCCGGCTCCTCCCCGCTGGCGCCGGAGACGACCAGGGCGACCACGCCGGCGCGGCGGGTCACCAGGGAGCGGGCCGCCTGGTTGGGGACGTAGCCGGTGGCGGCGACGGCCTGCCTGACCGCCTCCTGGATCGCGGGGTCGACGTTTCGGATGCCGTTGATCACCCGGGAGACCGTGGCGCGGGAGACGCCCGCCGCCCGGGCCACGTCCTCCAGGGTGGGGGATGATCCTGAGGGCGGTGGGGCTGCGTTCACCGGGACTTTATAGCACATTCGGAAATCGCTATCCCATGATCTCGCGGCTCTGACCTGGAACTCCGCAGCAGGACGCGGGGTGGAGGCTGCTGGTTCCCGTGATTTTAACGCCTTAGGCTGCAGTGTCCCGTTAGATAGCCGTGATCGTCGGGATCAAAGGTGCTCATCCGATCGAGTTAGAGAGCGCTCTCTAATGGGTTGCGGCACCCTTGTCGCAGGTCGTCGCCGTCAGGGAAGGGCGGAAATGCCCTTTCTGGAGTGCTCTTTGTTACGCAAAGGTGCCCAGAAGGTTTCGGATCGGTGCGGGAGAGCCTTGACATCATTTGCCCGTCGGGTGCACGCTCTCTCACGGAGAGCGCTCTCCCTTCGTTGCCGTCACGCACGGCGGACACCCCCCACACCGAGGAGAGGTCGTGCACCTGACGCGCAGTTCAGGCGGGTACCGGACCGGAACGTCCGGAACCTCCCGCTAGGCCGGCACGGCCGCAAGGCGTGCCCGGTTCGGGGCGGCGCGCCGCAGGCCGGCCGCGGTCCCTCTCCTCCCTCACCATCAAGGACCCAAGGAGGGTTCCATGGGCAAGCTCCGCCCCCGGTTTCTCGCCCCGATGCTCGCCGCGGTCGCGCTGACCGTGGGCGTGGCCGCCTGCGGCGGTGACGGCGGCACCGGCACCGGCACCGCCGCGTCCGGCGCGCCGGCCGAGAAGATCAAGCTCACCGTCGCGCTGTTCAGCGACTTCCACTACGCGCCGCTGTACGAGGAGTTCAAGAAGACCCACCCCAACGTGGAGATCGTGGAGCGCCGCGCGCAGTTCAACGACCACCACACCAACCTCATCACCCAGCTGGCCACCGGCGCGGGCGCCGCGGACGTGGTGGCCGTCGAGGGCGGTTACGTCGGCGCCTTCACCCCCACGCCGGACAAGTTCCACAACCTCAAGGACTACGGCCTGGACAAGCGGCAGAGCGAGTACCTGGACTGGAAGTGGCAGCTGGGCGTCTCCAACGACGGCTCCGCGCTGCTGGGCCTGGGCACCGACGTCGGCGGCCTGGCCATGTGCTACCGCCCCGACCTGTTCGAGAAGGCCGGCCTGCCCACCGCCCGCGACGAGGTGTCGGCGCTCTGGCCCACCTGGGACCAGTACATCGAGACGGGCAAGAAGTTCGTCGCGGCCAAGGTGGAGGGCGCCAAGTTCACCGACGGTCCCGGCGAGCACTTCCGCGCCATGGTCGAGCAGGCCCCGGTCGGCTACTACGACGAGCAGTACAACGTCATCGCGGGGACCAACCCCGAGGTGCGCAAGGCCTACGACATGGGCGTCAGGATCGTCGACGAGGGACTCTCGGCCAAGCTCGCCGCCTTCACTCCGCCGTGGAACACCGGCATCGCCAAGGGCACCTTCGCCACCATGGTCTGCCCCGCCTGGAAGACCGGCACGATCAAGGACCAGAACCCCGGTGAGGGCGCCTGGGACATCGCCGCGGTGCCCGGCGGCGGCGGCAACCAGGGCGGCACCCACCTGATGCTGCCCAAGCAGGGCAAGCACCCCAAGGAGGCGGCCGAGCTCATCGACCTGCTGACGAGCAAGGAGAGCCAGATCAAACTCTTCAAGGAGGCCAGCGCGCTGCCCTCGCTGCCCGCCCTGTACGACGACCCGGCGGTGTCGGAGTTCGTCAACCCGTACTTCGGCAACGCGCCGATCGGCAAGATCTTCACCGACGCGGCCAAGGCGCTCAAGCCGCAGAAGGTGGGCCCCAAGGCCGGCGACATCCTGAAGGCCTTCGGTGACGGCCTGCAGCGGGTCGAGCAGGGCAAGCAGAACCCGGAGGAGGCCTGGGCCCAGGCGCTGAAGGACGTCGACCGGGTCAAGTAGCCCGGCCCCGCGCGCCCGCCGCCGGACCCCTGTCCCGCCCGTCCGCCCGCCCGTCCGCCCGCCGGTCCCGGTACCGCCGGGCGGGCGGGCAGGCGGCGTCCGCTCCCCGACCCCTCCCCGCCCCCACCCGTCACCGAAGGATCTGCCATGGCCACCCGCGCACCCGACCGCCCGGCGGCGGTCGCATCGGGCGAACCGGTGCGACCTCGCCGCCGCCTCCGGCGCCACCTGGTCCACCAGCTCGACGTCAAGGGCTCCCCGTACGCGTACGTGGCCCCGTTCTTCCTGCTCTTCTCCGCGTTCGGGTTGTTCCCGCTCGCCTACACCGCCTGGGTGAGCCTGCACGAGTGGACGCTGCTGGCCGACGAGCACCCCTTCGTCGGCCTGGACAACTTCAGGACGCTGCTGGCCGACGACTACTTCTGGAACGCCGCGTTCAACACCCTGTCCATCGGGGTGCTGTCCACCGCCCCCCAGCTGCTGCTGGCCATCTGGCTGGCCCACCTGCTCAACCGGCCGCTGCGGGCGCAGACCTTCTTCCGCGTCACGCTGCTGCTGCCCAACGTCACCAGCGTGGTCGCGGTGGTGGTCATCTTCAGCCAGCTGTTCGGCCGGGACTTCGGCATGATCAACTGGATGCTGTCCTGGTTCGGGGTCGGAGGCGTCGCCTGGAACGAGGGGGTGGCCAGCTCCCACGCGGCCATCTCCATCATGATCATGTGGCGGTGGACCGGCTACAACGCGCTGATCTTCCTGGCGGCCATGCAGGCCGTACCGCGTGAGCTGTACGAGGCGGCCACCATCGACGGTGCGGGCAGTATGACCCAGCTCCGCCGGATCACGATCCCGATGATCAAGCCCACGATCGTCTTCGTCGTCATCACCTCGACGATCGGCGCCATGCAGGTGCTCGCCGAGCCGCTGCTCTTCGGCAGCTACAGCCCCACGGGCGGCGTGGACCGGCAGTACCAGACGCTCGCGCTGTTCATCTACGAGAACTTCGTCAAGCTCGACTTCGGCTACGCCTCCGCCATCTCCTGGATGATGTTCGTCTTCATCGTCGTGGTCGCGGGCGTCAACTACCTGCTGACCCGACGCACGAAGGGAGGGCTGGTATGACCGCCCCGCGGCCCACGGCCCGTACGGCCAGGCGCGGCGCCCCCGGCGGCGCCCGGCGGCTCACCTACCTCACGCTGCTGGCGGTGGCGTTCTTCTCGGCGGTCCCGCTGTACTACAGCGTCGTGGTGGCCTCCCGCGACAACGCGGCCCTGGCCGAGGTCCCGCCCCCGCTCCTGCCCGGCGGGAACTTCTTCGCCAACGTCGCCCGCGTGTTCGACACCGTGCCCTTCGCGCTGGCGCTGGCCAACTCCGTCCTGGTCTCCGGGACCATCGCGCTGGCGGTGATGTTCTTCTCCACGCTGGCCGGGTTCGCCTTCGCAAAGCTCCGCTTCCGCGGCCGCAACGCCCTGCTGCTGCTCACGGTGGCGACCATGATGGTCCCCACCCAGCTCGGGATCATCCCGCTCTACATGCTCATGGTGAAGCTGGAGTGGACCGGCACCATGTACGCGCTGATCGTCCCCGCGCTGGTCAACGCCTTCGGGGTGTTCTTCATGACGCAGTACCTGTCGCGGGCGCTCCCGACCGAGCTGCTGGAGGCGGGCCGGGTCGACGGCTGCACCACCTGGGGGCTGTTCTGGCACGTGGTGCTCCCGGTCGCCCGCCCCGCGGCCGCCGTGCTCGGCATGCTCACCTTCATGTCCGCCTGGAACGACTACTTCTGGCCGCTGGTCGTGCTGACCCCGGAGAACCCCACCGTGCAGGTCGCCCTGTCCACGCTGGCCGCCGGGTACGTCAACGACTACGTGCTCGGCCTGGCCGGCACCGCGCTCGGCACGCTGCCTCTGGTCATCGTGTTCGGCCTGCTCGGCAAGCAGATCATCGGAGGCATCATGCAGGGAGCCGTCAAGGGGTAGCGGCGCCCCGGTCCCGGTCCCGCTCGGGGGGTCCGGGGCCGGTCCCCCCGCCGTACCGCGGCCCGCGCCCCCGGTCCGCGGTACGGCCTCCCTCTTCTGCCGGGAGCCTGCTCGGAGGCCCTGCGTCACGGTGGTGCTCCGGCGGGTTGATAGCGTTTGCCCGACGCGTGACGTGGAGCGAAGTCCGGTGTGAGCCCGGCGCTGTCCCGCAACTGTCATGGCCTCCACGGCCGAGCCAGGTCGCCTCCCGCCGCGCCGGCGCTGTCAACCCTCGTGGGAAAGGGTGATCCGTCATGTTCCAGCGGGTCCTCGGTTCCAGCAGAAGAAAGGACCCTCTCGTGAGGCCCGTACGTACCGCCTTCGCGGGCGCGCTTCTCGGCGTGCTGGCCCTGGCCGGATGCGGTCAGAGCTCGACCACCGCCCAGCCTGGCGCCCCCGCCTCCGCCTCCGCGACCCCCTCGGCGGCGGGCGCGTTCCCCGTCACCGTCGAGGCGGCCAACGGCCCGGTCACCCTCGCCGAGCGGCCCGAGCGGATCGTCTCCCTCTCGCCCACCGCCACCGAGACCCTGTTCGCCGTCGGCGCCGGAGCCCAGGTCGTCGCGGTCGACGACCAGTCGAACTTCCCGGCCGAGGCGCCCAAGACCGACCTGTCGGGCTTCAAGCCGAACGCCGAGGCGGTCATCGCGCAGAAGCCCGACCTGGTCGTGCTCGCCAACGACGTCGAGGGCATCGTGGCCAAGCTGGCGAAGGTCGGCGTCCCGGTGCTGCTGGAGCCCGCCGCCACCAAGCTCGACGAGGCCTACGACCAGATCGCCGACCTCGGCGCGGCCACCGGCAACACGGCCAAGGCCGAGGAGGTCGTGGCCGGGATGAAGAAGAAGATCGACGAGATCGCGGCCGCCGCGCCCAAGGACAAGAAGCTCACCTACTATCACGAGCTGGACACCACGCCCTACTCGGTGACCTCCACCACCTTCCTCGGCCAGGTCTATGCCCTGTTCGGCCTGACCAACATCGCCGACAAGGCCCCCGACCTGGCCGGCGGCTACCCCAAGCTCTCCTCCGAGTTCGTCGCCCAGGCCGACCCGGACCTGATCTTCCTCGCCGACACCAAGTGCTGCGGCCAGTCCAAGGACACCATCGCCAAGCGTCCCGGCTGGTCCAAGCTCTCCGCCGTCGAGAACGACCGGGTCATCGCCCTGGACGACGACGTCGCCTCCCGCTGGGGGCCGCGCGTGGCCGACCTCGCCCAGCAGGTCGGCGAGGCCGTCCAGAAGGCCGCCTCCGAGTAAGTGACCGATCCATCCGGCTCCGCCGCCCCTGTACGGCGGGCGTCCCGGCTCCGGGCGGGGGCGGCCGCCGCCGCGGTGGGGGTGCTCCTGGTGAGCGCGACCGCCGGGCTGCTGGCCGGGGCGGCGGACATCGCGCCCGGGCGGGTGGTTCTCCAACTGCTCGACTGGCTCCCGTTCGTCTCGGCGGACTCCGGTCTCACCCCGGTCGAGCAGGGCCTGCTCTGGGAGATCCGGCTGCCCCGGGTGCTGCTCGGGGCGGTCGTCGGAGGCCTGCTGGCGATCGCCGGGGCGGCCTACCAGGGCGTGTTCCGCAACCCGCTGGCCGATCCCTACCTGCTCGGCGCCGCCGCGGGCGCGGGACTCACCACCACCGTGGTGGTCGTGTTCCTCAAGGGCGACGACACGTCCCTCGCCGTCCCGGCCGCGGCCTTCGCCGGGGCCGTGGGCGGCGTCCTGCTCGCCTACGCCCTGGGCAACGTCGCCGACCGGAGCGGCGGGACCGCCACCCTGGTCCTGGCCGGGGTCGCGGTGACCTCCTTCCTCACCGCCGTGCAGACGTTCATCCAGCAGCTCGGCATCGAGGAGCTCCAGCGCATCTACGCCTGGATCCTCGGCACCGTCGACGGCGGCTGGGGCAAGGTCACCCTGGTCGTGCCCTACGCGGCCGTCTCGGTGACCGCGCTGCTGCTGCACGGGCGGCTGCTCGACGTGCTCTCCGTCGGCGACGACGAGGCCGTCAGCCTCGGCCTCAACGCGCCGCGGGTCCGGCTCGTCGTGCTGCTGGCCGCCTCCCTGGCCACCGCCTCGGCGGTCGCCGTCAGCGGCCTGATCGGCTTCGTCGGCATCGTCGTCCCGCATGTGGTCCGCCGCCTGGCGGGAGGCTCCTACCGGATCGTGCTCCCGCTCTCCCTGCTCGGCGGAGCGGCCTTCCTGGTCCTCGCCGACGTGATGGCCCGGACCGTGCTCGCCCCGGCGGAACTGCCCATCGGGGTGGTCACCGCCTTCGTCGGCGCGCCGTTCTTCGTGGCCGTCCTGCGCATGACGAGGAGGGTGGAGACGTGAGCCGCACGTCACGCGGGCGGGCCTCCGGATCCGCGGAGCCTCCGGCGCGCGGGGCGGACCCTCCGGGCGGGGAGGGGACGGCCAGCCGCATCAGGGCACGCGACCTGTCGGTCGCCCTCGACGGGCGGACCGTGCTGTCCGGCGTCGCCCTCGACGTGCGGGCCGGTGACTGGCTCGCCGTGATCGGGGCCAACGGCGCGGGCAAGTCCACGCTGCTGAAGGCCGTCGCGGGGGTGCTGCCCTGCTCCGGCGAGGTGCTCATCGACGACACGCCCGTCCGCCGGCTCAGGCCCCGGGAACGGGCACGGCTCCTCGCCTACGCCCCCCAGTCCCCGGCGCTCCCGCCGGACATGACCGTGTTCGACTACGCCCTGCTGGGCCGCACGCCGTACATCCCCTACCTGGGGCGGGAGAGCCGCCACGACCGGGAGGCGACCGCCTCGGTGCTGGAGCGCCTGGACCTGGCGCCGTTCGCCGCCCGCGCGCTCGGCCACCTGTCGGGCGGTGAGCGCCAGCGGGTCGTGCTCGCCCGGGCCCTGGTCCAGCAGGCCCCCGTGCTCCTGCTCGACGAGCCCACCACGGCACTCGACCTGGGCCACCAGCAGCAGGTGCTGGAGCTCGTCGACCGGCTCCGGCTGGCCGACGGCCTGACCGTGGTCACGACCCTGCACGACCTGAGCGTGGCGGGGCAGTACGCCGACTCGATGATGCTGGTCTCCGCGGGCCGGGTCGCCGCTTCGGGGACCCCCGCGGACGTGCTCACCGAGGAACTGATCGACGAGCACTTCGGCGCCCGCGTCCGGATCGGGACCGGTCCGGACGGCAGGCCCGGAGTCCACCTGGAGCGCCCATGCCGCTGACCCCCCCGCCGGAGACCACCGGGCCCGGACCCGTCCGGCCCGGGGGGGCCCGGGACACCGCCGGACCGGACACGGCCCCGATCGGTCACGTGCCGGACGCCGGCCTGCCGGGGCGCCCGCGGCTGAGTCACCGCCAGGAGGACGGCGCCCTCCTGGCCTCGCTGCTGTGGGAGTTCGGCCCCGGCCGGCGGGGGATCTCCTCGGCCATGCTCGGCGGCGGCATCGGCCCGGTCGAGTGGGTGCTCAACGCCCAGGTGCCCGGCGGCTACGCGCGGATGGACCCGGTGGAGCACCTGCTGGAGATGGCCCCGCCCGGCCGCGGCGTCGGCATGCTCACCGCCGCCTCGGTGGGCCGCTTCACCCGGGCGGACGACGGCGGGGCGCACGCGGTGAGCACCGTCGGCCTGCGCGTGCCGACCTGGGCCGCCGCCCCCGAGGGCGCCGCCGACCCCGAGCTCGCCCCCGCGCACCTCCCCGGCACGATCAACATCGTCGTCGCCGTCCCGGTGGCGATGAGCGACGCCGCTCTGGTGAACGCGGTGATGACGGTGACCGAGGCCAAGACCCAGGCGCTGGTCGAGGAGGGCTTCCCCTGCACGGGCACCGCCTCCGACGCGGTCTGCGTCGTGGCCGCCGCGGACGGCCCCGAGGAGCTGTTCGGCGGCCCCCGCTCGGTCTGGGGCGCCCGCATCGCCCGCGCCGTCCACCGGGCCGTACGGCAGGGCGCCCGCGACTGGGCGGGTCAGGGCCCCTCGCGCGCGGCCCGGCGGGCCCGGTAGGCGGCCATCTTGGCGCGGGCGCCGCAGCCGTCCATCGAGCACCAGCGGCGGTGACCGGACCGGCTGGTGTCCAGGAACAGCAGCGTGCACGGCTCCAGTCCGCACTCCCGTACGCGTGCGGCCAGCGGCCCGCCGAGCAGGTCGACGGCGTCGCGGGCGATCTCGGCCAGCAGCGTCTCGGCGGTCGCCTCGCCCCGGACCCGCCGCAGGCGGCCGCCGGAGCCGGCCTCCAGCCGTTCCGCCGGACCCGGCCGGGCGGCCCAGCCGTTCACGACCGCCAGCGCCTCCGGAGGGATCTCCCGTTCCCGCCGCGAGGCGGTGAACAGCTCGTACACCGCCTCGCGGAGGACGTGCGCCTGACGCAGCTCCGGTTCGCCCACCGCGGGAGTCCGGGGGAGCGCCGGGGAGTCAGGGGGGACCAGGCCCGCCTCGGCGAACCAGCGGCCCAGGTCGGCGGGGGTCGCCAGCCGCTCGACGCGCTCCGTCCGCCGTCTGCTCACGGTGGCGATGAGGTTCAGGCAGTGCCGGCCGCCGTGGAACCGGAAAGTGCTCACCGTGTTGAAGTTACCGGATGAGCCGGTAACCTTCCTCCCATGACACCTAACGATCTTGTGGCCCGTGTCCGCGAGGGGCACCGCCGCCTGGAGAACCTGCTCGCCGATCTCGCCGACGCCGACGTCCGGGCGCCTTCCGCGCTGCCGGGGTGGTCGCGCGGCCATGTGATCACCCATCTGGAGCAGAACGCCGCCGCCTTCACCCGCCAGGCGGAGTACGCCCGCCGGAACGAGCTCGTCGACGTCTACGACGGCGGGGCCGCCGGCCGCGCCGCCGCCATCGAGCGCGAGGCCGGCCGCGGAGCCGGGGAGCTCCGCCAGGCCCTCGCCGAGGCGCACGCCGCGCTGGAGGACGCCTGGGCGGGGACCGGGGAGGACGTCTGGGGGCGGCCCGTCCGCTACCGCGACTCCACCCTCCTCGACACGGTCTACGCCCGCTGGCGCGAGGCCGAGGTCCACATGGCCGACCTGGACCTGGGCCACCGGCCGTCGGAGTGGCCGCTCGGCTTCTGCGACCACCTCGTGGACTTCCTGGCCCCCCGCGTGCCCGCCGGGACGCACCTGACGATGGTCGCCGACGACGCGGACCGCCGGTGGAGCGCCGGGAGCGGCGACCCCGTCGTCCTGCGCGGGAACGCGCGCGACCTGGCCGCATGGCTGGCCGGGCGGGCCCCCGTCGGGCCGGTCGCCGCCGAGGCCGGCTCCCCGCCCGAGCTCGGCCCCTGGCCGTGATCACCCCCGCCGCCCTGGAATGATCACCGGGTGGCCGCTCCGTCCTCCCGTACCGTGACGCCGTAGTCGCGGGCCGCCCCCTCGGCCGTGACCTTCCCGGCGCGCAGGTCGGCCGCCACCTCCTCCGGCGGCCGGTCGTACGGCGAGCCGATGCCGCCGCCGCCCGTGGTCTCCACCACGAACGCCTCGCCGGCCGCGAACAGCACGTTGTTGACCTTCGAGTCGAGCCGCTCCAGCGTGCCGTCCGCGTGCCGCCGGTAGAAGCCGCCGACCCGGCCCGGCAGGCCGCCGGAGCGGCCCGGGGGAGGGGTGCGCAGCCGGTCGCCCCGGGTGGTGACGTGCGCGTCGGTCAGGAAGCGGATCACCGTGCGGGAGCCGAGCCCGCCGCGGTGGCGGCCGGGACCGCCGGAGTCGGGGACGGTCTCCACCGACTCCACGATCAGCGGGCAGCGGGTCTCGACCGGTTCGGCCTGCGGGACCGAGTTGCGCCCGATGCCGAAGTGCACCCCCGTCGCGTCCGGCCCGTCCTTGCCCTGCCGGGCCCCGACCCCGCCGAAGTCGTAGGACAGGTGGATCCAGTACGGCGCGCGCACGGCCGCGATGGAGAACGGCTGCAGGATGCCGCTGGCGGCGATGGCCCGCTCGGGCACGGCGTCCGACAGCGCCTGGAAGATCGCCTCCATGGCCGCGTAGATCGGTACGAACCGGCCGCCGCAGGGATGCGGGGAACGGGCGTCGAGCAGCGAGCCGGGCGGGAGCCGTACCTCGATCGCCCGCAGGCAGCCGTCGTTCATCGCGATCGAGGGATCGAGGAAGCAGCGGACCGCGAACACCGCGGCGGCCAGCGACTGCGAGGCCGAGGCGTTGATCGCCGCCGGGACCTGCGGGTCCGTCCCGGTGAAGTCCGCGACCACCCGTCCCCGCTCCACGGTGACCGCCACCCGGACCGTGTGGGAGCGGGCGGTGTCGATGCCGTCGTCGTCGATCGGGTAGGACGAGGCGTAGCGGCCCGGCGGCAGGGCGGCCAGGGCGGCGCGGGTCCTGGCCTCGGTGTGGTCGAGGTAGTCGTCGATGCCCCGCGCGAGCCCGGCGGGGCCGTACTCGCCGAGCATCGCCTCGATCCGGGCGGCGGCGACGGCGGTGCCCGCGATGAGCGCGCGCACGTCGCCCATGACCTTGTCCGGAGTGCGGCTGTTGGCCCGCAGGATCGCCTCGATCGCCGGTTCGATCCCCCGGGCGGTGGCCAGGCGGACCGGCGGGAGCTGGAGGCCCTCCAGGAAGACGTCGGTGGCCAGCGGGGCCATGCCGCCCGCGGACAGGCCGCCGAGGTCGGAGACGTGGATCATCGTGGCGGTGAAGTAGGCGGGGGAGCCGCCGACGAAGACCGGCCGGTAGACCAGCAGGTCGTTGGTGTGCACGCCGCCCCGGTAGGGGTCGTTGAGCACGAAGACGTCGCCGGGGCGCATGACGGCGGCCGGGATGTCCTTCAGCAGCTCCGGCAGGGCGACCTTGAGCGCCATGCTGTTCATGAGCGTGGTGGCCATCGACTGGGCGACCAGGCGGCCGGAGGCGTCGAGGACGGCCGCCGAGGCGTCCGAGCCCTCGACGATGAACGTCGAGTACGCCGACCGGACGACGACGATGCTGGCCTCCTCCGCCGCCACGACCAGCGCGTTCCGCAGCACCTCGGCGGTCAGCGCGTCGCTCATGCGTCCTCCCCGGCCAGGGCGCCCGGCCGGGGCGCGCGGACGCCGGCCCGCCCGGCCGCCGTGCGGACCGCGGTGAGCGTCACCGCCGTGTCCTCCCCCAGGACGGCCCGCCACCCGGGCGGCACCACGATCGTGGACTCCGCGTCCTCCACGATCGCCGGGCCCTCGGCCTCCCGCAGGGAGGCCCTGGTGAACACCGGCGTCTCGACGTACCCTCCGGCCTCGGTGAAGTAGGCCGCCCGCCGCGCGGCGGCCGGGGCGCCGCGCCCCGCCGTGCCCCCGCCCGCCGTGCCCCTGCCCGCAGTGCCCCCGCCCGCCGCGGGGACGGCGGGGCGGGGGGCGGCCTGGGTGACGCGGACGCGGTAGCCGACGACCTCGACCGGGCCCCGCTGGGCGATGCCGTACACCTGCTCGTACCTGGCGGAGAACCGCTCGGCGAGGTCGCCGGGGGAGCCGGTCCAGGGGACGGTGAGGTCGTGGGCCTGGCCGATGAAGCGGACGTCGGCCGAGCGGTCCACCCGCACGCCGGGGGCGCCGAGCCGTACGCCCAGATCGGCGGCGGCCGCCTCGGCGAGCTCGGAGAACACCCGCTCGGGGTCGGCGTCCAGCGCGGAGCGCACGCGGTCGGCCGACAGGTCGCCGGCCAGCAGCCCGGCGGCCGAGGCGACGCCGCAGTGGGCCGGGACGACCACGGTGGAGATGCCGAAGCGGGCGGCGACCCGGGCGGCGTGCATCGGGCCCGCACCGCCGAAGGCGACCATCGCGAAGCCGCGCGGGTCGATGCCGCGCTGGACGGTCACCACGTGCACGGCCGAGCCCATCGAGGCGTTGGCGATCTCGTGGACGGCGTGCGCGGCCTCGGCCCGGGAGACGCCCAGCGGCCCGGCCAGGCGCAGGTCGATCGCCTTCTCGGCGAGCTCCCGGGCGAGCGGCATGGCGCCGCCAGCGAAGGACGCGGGGTCCAGGTAGCCGAGCACCAGGTCGGCGTCCGTCACGGTCGGCTCCTCGCCGCCCAGGCCGTAGCAGGCCGGGCCGGGCGCCGAACCCGCCGAGCGCGGGCCGACGCGCAGCGCGCCGGCCGGATCCACCCACGCGACGCTGCCGCCGCCGGCCCCGACCTCCGCCAGGTCGATGGCGGGCGTCTTGACCGGCACGCCGGTCCCGGCCCGGCGTCCGCCGAAGCTGCCCTTGCCGCCGACGTGGAACTCGTGGGTGATCTCCGGCCTGCCGTTCCTGATCACGCAGGCCTTGGCCGTCGTGCCGCCCATGTCGAAGGAGATCGCGTCCGGGTGCCCGGACGCGACGGCGGCCAGCACCCCGGCCGCCGGGCCGGACTCGATCGTCGCCACCGCCCGCCGCGCGGCCAGCTCGACCGGCATCACACCGCCGCCCGACTCCATCACGCGGATCGGGGCGGTGATCCCGATCCCGGCCAGCCGGGCGGTCAGCCGCCGCAGGTAGCCCTCCATCACCGGCCCGACGTAGGCGGACATGATGGTGGTCGTCGCCCTCTCGTACTCGCGCAGTTCCGGCCAGACCTCGGAGGAGACCACCACGGTGGGGACCGTCCGGCGCAGGATGCCGGCGAGCCGCCGCTCGTGGGAGGGGTCGGCGTAGGAGTGCAGCAGGCAGACGGCGGCCGACGTGATGCCGCGCCGCGCGATCTCCGCGCCGACGCGGGCCGCCGCGTCCTCGTCCAGCGGCTCCAGCTCCTCGCCGGAGCAGGAGATCCGCCCGGGCACCTCGAAGCAGTCCTCGGCCGCGACCGGCGGCGGGGGAGGGTCGAAGCGCAGGTCGTAGCGGTCCTCCTCGACGCGGGCGTAGCGGCCGAGCGGGATCGCGGAGCGGAATCCGGCGGTGGTGACGTAGGCGACCCGGACGCCCCGGCGCTCCAGCACGGCGTTGGTCGCCAGGGTGGTGGCGTGCACGACCCCGGTCACCAGCGCGGGGTCGGTACGGCCCAGCGCGGCGACGACGCCCGCGACGATCCCCTCGGCCGGGTCGTCGTGGGTGCTCAGGCACTTGGCGACCCTGATCCCGCCGTCCGGCCCGCGCAGCACCACGTCCGTGAAGGTCCCGCCGACGTCGACGCCGACCGAGTAGCCCACGAGACCTCCCCGCCCGCCGGTCCGCGGGTTCCCGGACCGCAGATTATTACCCTACCAAGCGCTTGTCTACATTTCCTTCTATTGACTTCAGCCGATAGGTTGCGACCCTTGACCTATCCCCTTCATGGAGTGACGATGCGGCGGCTCGGAACGGTCCTTGCGCTCCTCGGCGGTGCGGCGCTCGCGCTCGCCGCGATGCCGGCTGCCCTGGCGCACGAACATCCCAGCGGGATCACCGACCTGGTGACCCCGGCGGTCGTCCGCGTCGAGGCGAAGGCCAAGGTCGACATCACCCTGCTCGACCACATCGGCGCGCTGGTGCACGTCGAGCGGAGCTACGAGGTGCCGATCGGCAGCGGCACCGGGACCGTCGTCAACCCCGAGGGCGCCATCGTCACCCTGACCCGGGTGGTGCAGACCGACAAGGACGTCGCGATCCACGCCGCGAACAAGATCTTCGCCGAGCACCACAAGGTGAAGATCCCCGACGACTTCGAGCGGCACACCCTTGACGACAAGACCCTCAACCGGCACCTGCAGGAGTGCTACCCGCCGAAGAAGCCGACCGCGACCTGCATCATCGACGTCACCACCGAGATCCGGGTCTTCCCCAACATCTCGCCGGCCGACGACGAGGGGTTCAGCGCGGAGGTCGTCCGTGCCGGGAGCCGGCCGGACAGCCCCGTCGTGCTGATGCCGACCGGGCGCGCCGACGGCAGCGCCGGCCTGCCCACCGCGCCGCTGGCCGCCAAGGTGCCCGACAAGGAGGGCTCGCCGGTCGCGGTGGCCGGGTTCACCGGGCGGCCGTCGGCGGACCTCAAGGAGAAGGTGGACATCGCCCACCTTCGGGCCGGGGGCGCCGGTGACGGCGGGCGGCAGTTCAAGGACCCCGAGGGCAAGGTCGACGAGCCGCCCAAGCTGGGCAAGCTGATCGACCAGGGGCTGCTCGGCGGACCGGTGATCGAGGACAAGGAGGGCAAGGTCGTCGGGCTGCTGGTGGGCGGAGGCGCCGAGGGCCGGATGATCGGCGTCCGGGAGATCACCAAGGCGCTGGCCGAGGCCGGGGTCACCCCGCGGCGCGGCCCGATCGACGCCGCGTTCGAGCAGGCGCTGATCCGCTTCCACACCAAGTACTACGGCGACGCCGTCCCCGGCTTCCAGCGCGTCCTGGAGCTGTACCCCGGGCACACGGTGGCCGCGGCGCACCTGAAGACCTCCCAGGACAAGCGCGGCACCGCCGAGGACGAGGGGACCAGGCGCGCCGCGGCCGAATCCCCCGCCGGCGGGAAGGCGGGCCTGCCGCTCTGGCCGTTCCTGGTGGGCGGCGGCGTCCTGGTGGCGGCCGTGGTCGCCGGCGCGCTGCTGTACTGGCGGCGCGGCGCCCCGCCCGGCGGCGACGGGACCGCGGGGACCGGAGAGCGGGGACTCGGCACCGGCGAGAGGCCGTTCGGCACGGGTGAGCGGCCGTTCGGCACAGGGGAGAGAGGGTTCGGCACCGGAGAGGGGCCGTTCGGCACCGGAGACCGGGCCGCCTTCCCGGCCGGGGCCGCGGGGGGCACCGCCGGGAGCACCGGCCCCCGGACCGGCACGCCGCCCGCCGGGCCCCGCCGTCCCCCGATCGACGAGGAATCCGGCGCCACCGTGGTGGTCGGCCGGTCCTTCCCCCCGCTGCCGGTCGTCTCCCCGCCCGCCGGGCAGACCCCCGCCTCGGGCACGCCCGCCGCCTCCGGCCACCCGGCCGGTCCCGGCCAGGCTCCCGCGGCCGGGCAGCCCGTCCTGGTCGCCAGGAACCCCGGCGCGAGGCCGGGCGACACCGCCGAGGGCACGACCGCGGGCGGCGCCGCGGTCAGCCAGAAGTACTGCACCGCCTGCGGGATGCGGCTCGGTCCCGCGCACCGCTTCTGCGGCTACTGCGGCCATCCGGCCGAGGCGTGACGGCACCGGTGAACGAGAGATCCCTGATCGGCCGGGAAATCGCCGGGTACCACGTCGAGGACGTCATCGGCAAGGGCGGCATGGCCGTGGTCTACCTCGCGGTGGACTCCCGGCTCGGCCGCCGCGTGGCGCTGAAGGTCCTCAACCCGCTGCTGGGCGAGGACGACCGGTTCCGCCAGCGCTTCATCCTGGAGTCGCGGACGGTCGCCGGCATCGACCACCCCAACATCATCCCGATCTACGAGGCGGACGCCGCCGACGACGGCACCCTCTACATCGCGATGCGCTACGTCGACGGCCCCGACCTGCGCCGCCTCTTCTACGACCGGGGGCCGCTGCCGATCAGCCAGGTCAACCGGATCGCGGCCCAGGTCGCCGCGGCGCTGGACACCTCGCACGCGCACGACCTGATCCACCGCGACGTCAAGCCCGCCAACATCCTGATCGCCGGGCACGCCGAGGGCGAGCACGTCTACCTCACCGACTTCGGCATCACCAAGCACCGCACCTCGATCTCCGGGCTGACCCAGACCGACCAGTTCATCGGCACCCCCCGCTACATGTCGCCCGAGCAGATCAACAAGGAGGTCATCGACGGCCGCTGCGACCAGTACGGCCTGGCCTGCGTGGTCTACGAGGCGCTGGCCGGGCGGCTGCCGTTCCAGCGGGACAACGAGATCGCGCTGCTCTGGGCGCACCTGGCCGAGCCGCCCACGCCGCTCAGCTCGCTCCGGCCCGAGCTCCCCGCGGAGGTCGACGGCGTCATGATGCGGGCGCTGGCCAAGTCCCCCGAGCAGCGCTACGGCAGCTGCACCGAGTTCGTCGCCGAGCTCCGCGACGCGATCAGCGGCCAGTCCTACCGGCTCCAGGAGGGCGGCGGGACCCACCAGCTCTCCCGTCCCTACCAGACGGGGGAGGGCGGGCCCCTCACCCGGCCCGGAGCCGCACGGCCGCGCAGGCGGGGCGTCATCGCCGGCGCGGGGGCGGCGATCGCGCTGATCGTCGCGCTGGTGACGGTCCTCGCCCTGATCCTGCGGGGCGGGGGCGACGCGTGGGAGCCCTACCGGGGTTCGGCCGCGGTGCCCGTCGCCTTCGAGCATCCCGAGGGGTGGACCGCGCTCCAGCACGCCGACGCGTTCACGGTGGCGGCCCCCCGGGCGGAGGAGTTCCGGGCGCTGTTCAGCACCCCGGTCACCGCCGACTGGGCGGCCGTCAACGAGATCATCAAGACCGAGCCGGAGGAGGCCACCGGGGTCTACACGCAGACGCTGGACACGCTCGACCCGCGCGGCGGGGCGCAGCAGCTCCAGGAGACCCTGCAGTCCTCGCTGCCCGGCACGGTCAGCGTGTTCTCCCAGGTGGTGCAGGTCAGCGTCGCCGGCCAGCCCGGCGTGCGGCTGGAGGGGTCCATCGCCGACCCGCAGCGCGGCGGGCAGCTCGACTTCGTCGGCTACGCCGTGGAGCGGCCGGAGGAGCCCGCGCTCATGATCTATTTCTGCGCGCCCGGCGGCTGCGACGACTCGGTGGCCAACCGGCTCGTGCGGAGCGTGTCCTTCCCCTCCAAGTGATCTTCTCCATGGCCTGTCCGTCTGGTTGTGTGTACTTGTGATCCGCTTGTAAGCGACTTGTTTGGGCGTTTTGTCCTATATGCAAGGAGGGCGGGAGGGTCTACTCTCCCCGCATGGTGGTTCCCCTCCCCGCCCTCCGGCACCTCCGCACGGTGCCGAGAGTCGATCTGGTGATCGGTGGCGCGATCATCGCCCTCGGCACGCTCGAGGCCTTCACCGTCGCGGCCGAGTACGGCGCGGCCGAGACGCCCGAGCTGTGGTGGATCGGCCAGGCCCTCGTCACGGGCGTGCTGGTCTGGTTCCGCCGCACGTCGCCGGTGGCCGTCTTCATCCTCATGATCATCGCCCAGTACGCCTGGCACCGCCAGGGCTACGAGCACTGCCAGGTCTGGCAGCTGTTCTCCCTGCTGCTCGTCTTCCACACCGTCGGTGCCGAGCTGCCGTTCAAACCCGGCCTGGCCTGGGCCGCCACCGGCGTCCTCGTCTTCGACTCCGGCGCGGTCGACCACCGGTGGCTCCCGATGGAGGAGGTCGTCTTCCTGACCGTCGTCTTCGGCGCCGCCTACCTCACCGGTCTGGCCCTGCACGTCTACGCCTCCCGGGCCCGCCGCCTCGCCGAGCACGCCGTACGGCTGGAACGCGACAGGGAGCTCCGGACCGCCGAGGCCGTCGCCGAGGAGCGGGTCCGCATCGCCCGCGAACTGCACGACGTCGTCGCGCACAGCGTGAGCATGATGGTCATGCAGGCCGGGCTGGTGCGCCGCCGGGGCGGCGGGGACGAGAGCGCGCTGCTCGGCATCGAGCGCTCGGGCCGTGAGGCGGTCGAGGAACTGCGCGTCATGCTCGGCGCGCTGCGCATGCCGCTGGAGGAGTCCATCCCGCAGGCCGGGCTGAACCAGCTCGCCACCACGGTCTCCACGCTCGCCTCCTCGGGCCTGCGGGTCACGCTGGAGGTCGCGGGCGAGCCCGTACGGCTCCCGCCCGGCCTGGACCTGTCGGCCTACCGCATCGCGCAGGAGGCGCTCACCAACGCCGTCAAGCACGCGGGCGAGTCCGCCATCTCGGTCCGCGTCACCTACCACGCCGGCTCCGTGGAGCTGGAGGTCCTGGACGGCGGAGGCGCCCCGGGCGGCGCCCCGTCCGGCCTGTCGACCGGAAACGGCCTCATCGGCATGCGCGAGCGCGCCGAGTTGTTCGGCGGCTCCTTCGAGGCGGGCCCGCGCCCCGAAGGCGGCTTCCGGGTCCACGCACGCCTGCCCATCTCCCAGGAGGTTCTGGTATGACCGCCATCCGCATCGTGATCGCCGACGACCAGGCGATGGTCCGCGCCGGACTGAAGCTCGTGGTGGAGAGCGAGCCCGGCATGGAGGTGGTGGGAGAGGCCCCGGACGGGGTGGAGGCCGTCGCCGTGGCGCTCCGCACGCGCCCCGACATCGTGCTGATGGACATCTCCATGCCCCGCATGGACGGCCTCACCGCGGCCCGGCAGCTGCTCGACCAGCCGGACCCGCCCAAGGTGGTCATGCTCACCACCTTCGACACCGACGAGAACCTCTACGCCGCCCTGCGCGCCGGGACCAGCGGCTTCCTGCTCAAGGTCTCCCCGCCCGAGCAGCTCGTCGAGGCCATCCGCGTGGTGGTCGGCGGCGACGCCCTGCTGGACCCGGCGGTGACGACCCGTGTGATCGCCTCCTTCGCCGGCCGCCACGAGCCCTCGGCCCCGCCCCAGCTCGCCGAGCTGACCCCGCGCGAGCTGGAGGTCCTGCGCTTCCTGGCCCGCGGCCTGACCAACGCGGAGATCGCACGCGAGCTCTTCGTGGGGGAGGCCACGGTCAAGACCCACGTGGCACGGGTGCTGATGAAGCTGCAGCTGCGCGACCGGGCCCAGGCGGTGGTGTTCGCCTACGAGTCGGGCGTGGTACGGCCGGGCGCGGCCGTCTGACGGGTCGTACGGCCGGGCGCGGCCGTCTGACGGGCGGTACGGCCGCTCGCCCCCGTGCCCCCGCCCGCCGGTACGGCGCGGCGGTTCGGGGCTTCCGGGAGCGGGCGGTGCGAGATCCACGGTGGTGCTCAGGCGGTGGTCTTCGCGGGTTCCTGCGCCGTCCGGGCGGCCGGGTAGTGGGAGATCCACTCCTCGCGGCTCATCTTGAGCATCTTGACGCCGAGGTAGCCCAGCGAGATCACCGGGATGCCCCAGAAGACCACGGTCGCCGGGCCGTACGCCACTGCCATGGAGCCGGCGTAGCCGAGCGCGGTGACGAGCGGGACCCACCAGTGGGAGAACCCGGCCAGCCAGACGCCGATGGCCAGGACCGGCATGCCGAAGATGGCGAAGAAGATCCACGGCATCTGGAAGCCGAAGACGACGCCGGGCAGGTTGATCATCTCGTCCATGATGGCCGTGGCCCTGTCGGGGCTGTAGTTCTTCCCGAGCCACCACTCGACCGGGTCGGCCATGAGCAGGCCCGAGGTGTTGATGTAGCCGAGGATGACGAGCGGGCCGGCGATGTGCCCGAACACTGTCGCGCGGCGCCGCATCACGTGCAGCAGGCCGAGGGCGGCCAGGGCCATCAGCAGATACGCCCAGTGGTAGAGCACCGACTGGACCTGGGCGAGGACGGGGTTGTCGCCGAAGCTGACCGCCTCGCGCTCGTCGCCCCAGGTGCCGGGGTCGATGACGACGGCGATCGCCTGCAGGAGCGGGGCGACGATGAGCAGCACGCCGGAGGCGACGCGCCGGAAGTCGGCTGAGTCCTTGAACATGAGGGGTTCCTTGCCTGTGCGGAGGCCTGAACTGGCCTTACGTAGAGGAAGGTAGCCAGCCGGACCGCATCCGGTCGTCCGCCGCCGGGCTGATCCGGCCTCCCCCTGCCGGGGTAAGGGACGTCACCCGTGAGCTGCGACGCCCGCCGCCTCCCGGTCGCGAGAGGTCCGGCATGCGGACGGCGTCCGTGGTTTTTTCCGGTGGCCCTTCCGGAAGGCTCAGTGCGGCCGACTTCGTTGATCAGCCGATATTCATCCGGAAGCCTGACTTTCCTATTTTATTCACTGTTTGTGACGATTAATGAGGCTTTTTCATCTCCGGGTGATCTCGTAGTTCTGCAGGACGGCGATGGCCTTGCACAAGTGCCCGGCCTTGCCGGGACTGCAGCGGAGCCGCCGGAGGATGCGCCGGCTCTTGAGCTGGGCGTTGGCGCGCTCGCCGGGACCACGTAGCCGGGCGTGGGAGCGGTTGGCCTGCTTCTGCGAGACGGGCTTGTTCCGACCCTTGCAGGGCGTGGCGATCGGGCCTTCGGCGCCTTGGTAGCCCTTGCCGGCGAGGGTGAGGATGCCGGCCCGCTCCAGCGCGCGCAGGATGCCCCGGATGCGGGCGGCGGTCAGGTCGTGGACCTTGCCCGGCAGGGCGCCGGAGGTCCACAGGATCGTCCCGTCCGGGGAGGCGATGACCTGCACGTTCATGCCGTGCACGCGGTGCTTGGCCGAGGAGTGCGGCCGGTCCGCCTTCACCCGGTCGGTGCGGATGAGCATGCCGTCCAGGACCAGGTAGTGCGGTCTCTCTTTCCCGGCCTTGCGCAGGGCCCGGTCGAGTTTCGGGGAACGGGTCGGCAGCAGGCGCACGGTCTCCTCCACGTAGCGCCAGGCGGTGGCCACCCGGACGCCGAACCCGGCGGCGATCTCGGCGAACGTCTCGCCCTCGCGCAGGTAGACAAGGACGAGCAGGGCCTGCTGGCCGGGGTTGAGCCGCCGCCGGGGGTGCCGATCGTCTTGCGGTGCCGTCGGATGATGCCGGCCGCGTAGGTCGGCGTTGGACGCGACAAATCGACCGCGGCGCGGTAGAACAGCACCTGAAGCTCCTGGCTGTGACGGTGATGGTTGTGGTGATCAACCCGTCTACCAGGAGCTTCTCTACGTCATCAGGCGAACGCCGTACCCGCCATCATGCTGTGACCGACATGCCTTCCGCTCGGGGATGAAAAAGGTTCATGGCAGAGTGGCTGGATATGATCAATACCACTTCTCGTAGTGGCCTGGCGCTGCCTTGGAGGACTGGTGGCACGGACTCCTATGCCTATCTCCGAAAGATCAACGGAAAATGGTTTGTGGTGCAATATTCGCGTTCCACTGGAGAACTCCTCACGGCCTTCATGCCCAATGCCAAGCAGCTCAACGCGATGCTGAGGATTCTGGGTAAACGCCGATGAGTGAACTCTACTGTGAGCCGCCGCACCTGACGGTCGGAGTTTATGGGCGTGGCCCCGAGGCCGACACCTTCGCGGCACTGTGCTCGATCATGCCGGAAGTCGGCGGCTCTCCGGTCGGCACCTTCGAGGTCGCACCGATCGATCTCTCGTTCGACTTGCTGTCTGATCTCGGAACGTCGAGGCGGGTGATCAAGGCATCCGGCGACAGGCTCAGGAATCTTCTGGCCGGAGAGGACGCGGATTTGCGGGTGGTGAAGGCAGCCTTCTCGCACAGGGCCTTTGGTCCGGTCGTCGTCGAATACATCCTCAAGTATGGGCCGGACAGGCATCCGGTCGGAGTGACGACGAGCGCTGGGACGCTGGGGATGCCGGATTGGACATGGTCGAAGTCCGACCGGAGGAAAGGTCGGTCGCTAGCCGCCTGGAGCGTCGAAGTCCTGCGGGCGGCCGCGGAGAGATGTAAGCCGCTATATGGAGCTGTGGGGGTGGAGTTTTCTCTCCCGACGCCGCAGCAGCTTGTGGTAGATCATGCACTTATGCCGACGGAGATGTACCTCTCCAGGAAACTGCTGGGTGGAGGCGCTGAGTCCGGGGCCGCTTTCCGGGGGTTGTTTCCGCAGACTTCACATTGGAGCGATGGGATGTTTGTCTCCGCGTGGGATCCATATGTAGACCAAGGGAATGGGCTTGGTTCGACCGATTCCATCGCTTCCGCTGTACAGCCGATGATCGCTGCCATGATAAGGCGATCCGGGAGATAGCCTCTGTGTCGGAAAGGGCGGTTTTGGCGGAGGAGACCTCGTGTCGAAGGCGTTCTCTGGTATCTGGCGATCGAGCCCGCGGGGGATCCTATCAGCCCCGCCTTCGACCGCCGCTCACCGGCGGATCGCGGTGCCCCGCGAGGAAGGTTTCCTGAAGGAACTGGAAAGCCTTGGTGAGACCGTCGAGGGGTGCGAACCGTTCGTCGAGGGAAAAGTGTGGCGGAGGGTCTCCGGGTCTGATGTCCTCATGTACTTCGAGGAGAGCGGTGGCCTCGGAGTCATGAGCATCGACGCGTTTTCGTGAGCCGCCGCGGGATCATCGGACCCCTTCGGCGTAAGGATTCGTGTCATCGGCCGGGAGGCCGGGAGGCCGGGAGGCCGGGAGGTGAGATCCCGCCCGGCCGTCGTCTGACGATGCCCCTCGGGGGCGCGGGTGTCTCTCCCCGCCGTGATGGCACGGACGCGATGAGGACTTGGGCCTGCCGCCGGGGAGGCGTCTGATCGCGGGTGTGCTGGGTACGTCGTCCCCGGACCGCATGGGGCCGCCGGGCGGGGTTCCGGGTGCGGGCTCGCCGGATTTCCGGTGGTCACACGGCTGCGGTCGCCATGCCAGGGGGTCCTGATGACTGCGTGACGATCACCCAATAAGGTCTAGACCAAAGCTGTGAAGTCCGACAATCGGGAAGATATGTAATGCTCCACGAGAAGCTGTCGCCGGTCTACGACAACGTGCTCCGCCGCAACCCCGGCGAGACCGAGTTCCACCAGGCCGTCCGGGAGGTGCTGGAGAGCATCGGCCCGGCCCTCGGCAAGCACCCGGAGTACGCCGAATCCAAGATCATCGAACGGATCTGCGAGCCCGAGCGGCAGGTCATCTTCCGGGTGCCGTGGGAGGACGACCGCGGCGAGGTGCACATCAACCGCGGTTTCCGGGTCGAGTTCAACAGCGCGCTGGGGCCGTACAAGGGCGGCCTGCGCTTCCACCCCTCGGTCTACCTGGGCATCGTCAAGTTCCTGGGCTTCGAGCAGATCTTCAAGAACAGCCTGACCGGCCTGCCCATCGGCGGAGGCAAGGGCGGCTCGGACTTCGACCCCAAGGGCCGCTCCCAGCGCGAGATCATGCGCTTCTGCCAGAGCTTCATGACCGAGCTCTACCGCCACATCGGCGAGCACACCGACGTCCCGGCCGGTGACATCGGCGTCGGCGGGCGCGAGGTCGGCTACCTGTTCGGCCAGTACAAGCGGATCACCAACCGCTACGAGTCCGGCGTCATCACCGGCAAGGGCCTCAGCTTCGGCGGCGCGCAGGTGCGCACCGAGGCCACCGGGTACGGCTGCGCGTTCTTCGTCGACGAGATGCTCAAGGCCCGCGGCACCTCCTTCGACGGCAAGCGCGTCGTGGTCTCCGGCTCGGGCAACGTCGCGATCTACACGATCGAGAAGATCCAGCAGCTCGGCGGCACGGTGGTCGCCTGCTCCGACTCCTCCGGCTACGTCGTCGACGACCAGGGCATCGACCTCGCCCTGCTCAAGCAGGTCAAGGAGGTCGAGCGGCTCCGCGTCGACGTCTACGCCAAGCGGCGCGGCGGCGCGGCGTCCTTCGTGCCGGGGCGGAGCGTCTGGGAGGTGCCCTGCGAGGTGGCGATGCCGTCCGCCACGCAGAACGAGATCACCGGTCGCGACGCCGAGCTGCTGGTCCGCGGCGGGTGCATCGCGGTGGGCGAGGGCGCCAACATGCCCACCATGCCGGAGGGCGTCCGGATCTTCCAGGAGGCGGGCGTGGCCTTCGGGCCGGGCAAGGCCGCCAACGCCGGCGGTGTGGCCACCAGCGCGCTGGAGATGCAGCAGAACGCCAGCCGCGACTCGTGGACGTTCGAGTTCTCCGAGCGCCGCCTGGCGGAGATCATGCGCGACATCCACGGCCGCTGCCTGGCCACCGCCGACGAGTACGGCATGCCGGGCAACTATGTGGCCGGCGCCAACATCGACGGCTTCAAGCGGGTCGCCGACGCGATGCTCGCCCTCGGCCTGATCTGACCGGCCTCGGTCCGCCCGGCCGGTCGGGCCGGGTGGATCAGGGGGTGACGGCCCGCCGGATGCCGGCGAGCGAGGCGGCCAGGAGCCGGTCGCGGCCGGTGGACTCCGCGTAGTCGGCGAGCGCCGCGCAGAGGAACACGGCCAGCACGCGCGCCGCCAGCTCGCGCTCGGGGCCGATCGGGCGCCCGTAGGCCGTGAGCAGTGCCGCACGGGATGTGCCGGAGAAACCCGCGTAGGCCAGCGAGAGGTCGACGGCCGGGTCGGCCAGGCAGATGTCCACCCAGTCGATGACGCCGGTCGCCCGGCCGTCCGGGCCGACCAGCAGGTGCCGCAGGTGCAGGTCGCCGTGGACGACTGAGACCGGACCGGGCGGAGGACCCGCCTTCTCGCCCTCGGCCAGGAGCCGTTCGACGGCCGGATCCGGCGTCCGCAGACCACGCCGGGAGAGGGCGGCCAGCCGCTCGCGGGCCATCGGCGCCCGCACCCCGGGATCGCCCCGGCGCATCGGGTCGACGGGCAGCTCCGCGCCCGCCCCGGCGGCCAGGCGCGGGTCGTGCAGGGCCCGCAGGAAAGCGCCGAGACCGGAGGCGGCCCGCACCAGGCCGGCCTCGGAGAGATCGGCCTCGGCCAGCTCCCGGCCGGGGATCAGCTCCGCGCCCCAGAACGGCCACGGGTAGGAGCCGCCGGGACGCCCGACGTGTGTGGGGACCGGAACCGCCAGCGGCAGCCCGGGTGCCAGCGCGGGCAGGGTCGCGATCTCCCGCCCGATGCCGGGCAGCACGACGGCGCGGCGCGGGAACCGGAACACCCACCGCCCGCCGACGAGGTGGACGGTGTTGTCCCAGCCGGTGGCGAGCGGCTCGACCGGCGCGTCGCGCAGGTCGGGGAACTGCCCGCCCACCAGCGCCGCCGCCTCGGCGGTCCCGACGTCGTGCTCGGCCTCCCACTCCGCGCGGGGCGGCGCGCTCCCCGGACCGCTGCTCGTCATGATCGCCATGCTAGCCCGGCGGGCGCACGCCGTACGGGGACCGGGACCGCGTCCGGGCGGAGTGGGAGGCGGCAGGGTGCCGGGCGGTCGCGGGCCGTCCGCGGGCGGGACGTGCCCGGCCGCGGGTGAGGAGACCGGCGGTCCGTCTCTCTGATCCCGGCGCGTCGCGTCCTCTCGGGAATCCCGGTTGACACCACTCTATTCGTAGTACTATGTTCATACCACTCCAAATGGAGTACTACAGGAAGAGTGAAAGAGGATCGCATGCGAAAGCTCGTCTACTACATCGGCATGACCATCGACGGCTTCATCGCCGCCCCCGACGGCGGTGTGGACTTCTTCCCGGTGGGCAAGGACGTCCTGGACTTCATCGTCGAGGAGTATCCGGAGACGCTGCCCACGCACGTCCGCGGGCAGCTCGGCGTCGACGCCGAGAACCGGAGCTTCGACACCGGCATCCAGGGGCGGGTCACCTACGAGCCCGCCCTGGAGATCGGGGTGACCAGCCCCTACGCCCACCTGCGCCAGTACGTGGTCTCGGAGAGCATCACCGAGAGCCCCGACCCGGCGGTCGAGATCGTCTCCGGCGACCCCCTGGCCAAGGTCCGCGAGCTCAAGGCGGAGGACGGCAAGGACATCTACCTGGCGGGCGGCGGCCGGCTCGCCGGGACCCTGCTGCCGGAGATCGACCGGCTGGTCGTCAAGCTCTACCCGGTCGTCGCCGGGGCCGGGATCCCGCTGTTCACCACCGGGTTCTCCCCGGTGGACTTCACGCTCGCCGGCACCCGCGTCCTCGACGGCGGCATGGTCGTGCTCACCTACGACAGGACGTGATCCCGGGCGGAGGGCCGGGCCCCGGACCGAGAGGGACGGGGCCCGGGATTCGCGCGACGCGGGGACCGGGGCTCAGCCGGTGGGCGGCGGGTTTCAGGATCGCGCTCACCGGTTTGTGAAGGGGGCTTGAGCGGAGCCGGGGGTGACGGGCGTGGTCACGCGCATGGCTCCGCCGCCGGTGCCGGGTGGAGGTCGAGGGCGCACCACACGGTGCGCCCGAGGGTGCCGTGGTCGCGCACGCCCCAGCGCCCGCCGGACAGCTCGCGCACGATGGCCAGGCCGCGGCCCCCCTCCACGTCGTCCGGTACGGCGTCGCAGGCACGGGGGCGCGAGAGCGCCCCGCCCGGGTCCGTGACCTCGATGAGGAGGAGGTCCGCCATCCGGACGAGCATGAACAGCACCAGGTCGCACGCCCTGCCGCGGTCGGCGTGCACGGCCGCGTTGGTGACGAGCTCGGAGGTGGCCAGCCGCACGTTCTCGTAGGCCGGATGGTCGGACCCGAGCCATTCCCGCACGCAGGTGCGGGCCTGCGAAGCGGAGGCGGGATCGAGTCTCAGATAGGCCTCTCCGAGGATTTCGGATCCGACCTCTCCCGGGCTGATGACTGCGTTCATGTTGGACCTGTCCGGCGGCGGGTTCGCGGATTCGTCTTCCGAGCATCGCACTCCTTGGATACCGTCTGTAGCGGAACGACCACGCTCATGGTCAACGGAATCCGTGAAATGGACTGTGAAACCGTAGGGGGCGTCCGGTGCCGAAACCCACCGAGCTCGATCCCAGTGTGTCGCCGATCGCCTTTTTCGGCTACGAGCTGCGGAGATACCGGCAGGAGGCCGGTCTGACCCAGTCGAAGCTGGCCAGCCGGGCCGGGTTCGCGCTGGGCACGATCTCGATGGCGGAGACCGGACGGCGGCCTCCGACGGAGGATTTCGCACGGCGCTGCGACGAGGCGTTGGGGGTGGACGGGGCGCTCATCAGGATCAAGGAGATGATCGACAACGTCTCCGCCCGCCTGCCCGCCTGGTTCCGCCCCTGGGCGGAGATAGAGCAGACCGCCGAAGTCCTCCGCACCTGGGAACCGCTCATCGTGCCGGGCCTGCTCCAGACCGAGGAGTACGCCCGGGCGCTCTTCAGCGGCGAGCCGCGCGTCTCGGCCGGGGGAGTGGAGCGGGACGTGGCCGCCCGGATGGAGCGCCAGCGCATCCTGGAACGGGAGGACCCGCCCATGCTCTGGGTCGTCCTCGACGAGGGTGTGCTCGGCCGGTGCATCGGCGGCGACGCCGTCATGGCGGCGCAGCTCGGCCGCCTCCTGGAGGCGGCCGAACTGCCGCACGTCACCGTCCAGGTGCTTCCCTTCGAGGCGGGCAGCACCGTCGGCCTGCTGGGCGGTTTCGTCATTGCACAGGTCCGGGGGCTTGCGAATACTGCCTACATGGAGTCGGCCGGCCAGGGCCAGGTGACCGACCGGCCCGACGACGTGGCGGACATCACCACGAAATACGAGGCGATCCGCGCGGAGGCGCTCCCTCAGCGGGCATCGCTGAAACTTGTGCGGGAGATGAGAGACCGATGGATCGGGAACTGAACGAGGCATTCTGGGTGAAGTCGCCGTTCTCCGGCGGCAACGGCGGCAACTGTGTGGAGATCGCCAAACTGCCGGGCGGCAGGGTCGGCGTCCGCGACAGCAAGGATCGGTCTGGTCCGGCACTGGTGTTCACTCCGTCCGAGTGGACCGCCTTCACCCACTGGGTCCGTATGGACGACACGGTCTGAACGCGTGCCGTACGGCCCGTACGGCCGCGCCCGCCGCACGCGGGCGCGGCCGTGCAGGAGCATCCGGCGGGTGGGACCGGTCAGCGGGTTTCCACCCAGATGTCGACGATCTGGTGCGGGGTGATGCCGGTGACCGAGGCGGTTCCGGCGGGCTGCCACGGGCCGATGATGGGGATCAGGCCGACCTCCGGCAGGAAGTGGCGTTGGAGCACCCGGATCCGGTGCTCGCCCGTTCCGGTGGCGCAGTAGCTGGAGGCCTGCTGCCCGGAGACCTGGTAGCTGCAGTTCGTGGGCGCGGCCGAGGCGCCGGGGGCTGTCGCCGAGGCCAGCACCGTGGTCAGGAACGCGGCCGCCGATACGGCCGCCGCGCGTTTTCTCGCACTCATGCATGACTCCTGAAGGCTGGGGACGTCGTGAGCATGCGGGCGGGGCCGCTGCAGCGGCCGGCGCTTATCTATAGGAAACTTTCCTAAAAGAAAAGCTAGCCCCCGCCCGTCCCGGGGTCAACACTCCGGTGGACGATCTCCTGGGGCTCCAGCTCGGCGCGCACGGGCCGGATCAGGCGGGATCAGGCCGGATCAGGGCGGATCCTCTTCGGAGGCTCGCTCCCCGCGCTGGTCAAGCCAGCCGAGGACCACGGCGGCGTCGCCGGGCGCGAGGTGCTCGGCGAGGACGCGCCGGAACTCCTGCTCACCGAGGGCCTCGCGCTGGCGGCCGAGCCAGTACAGGTTGACGTCCGTCTCGGGCACCTGGAGCTCGGCGTGGACGACCAGGCTGAGAAGGAGGTACGGGACGGCCTCGGCGGCCTGGCCCGTCTCGGCGTACAGCGCGCCGAGCTGGCCGTAGCCGGTCGCGAGGTTCGCGCGGTCGCCGAGCTCCTCGTCGATGTCCAGGGCCTTGCGGTACCACTCCAGCGCCCGGTCGTAGTCCCCGCGGTTCTCGGCGATCATGCCGATGAAGACGAGGACGCCGTGCCGCGCCTCCTGGATCGCCCGCTCGATCGTCTCGACGACGACGGCTCCCGGTGAGCGGAGCACCTCCTCGTAGGTGACGCGCAGCTCCGCCTCGCGGAGCCGGTCGGCGAGCCGGCGGACCCATTCGAGGTCGGCGTCGGTGCAGGAGACGACGCGGGGCCACCGCCCCCCCGGAGGGTGTCCCGCTCGGCGGGGAGGCTTTCGCGGTGCGGCGCCCGGCGGGCCGGCCGCGCACCTGGACCCCGGCGAAGACGGCCGCGACGACGCCCGCGACGGCGCTGACCACGGCGACCGCCAGCTCCGCGATGTCCATATGATCAGATTACGGCGTGGAGCGTTCTGACGGCTCCCGGTCGTCGGAAGCGGTGAATCACCGGTAGGTCCGGGAAGCCGGGCCGCGGACTCCGCGAGGGTTCTCCGGCGGGGGCGCCGCGCCGCTCCGAGCCTTCACGGCCTCGTAAGATTTCGGCGTTTGCGCCGCGTCTACGCTTGCCCCGTGATCAGATCTCGTACGGCGGCCGCCCTCGCGACCGTCGCCCTGCTGTCGGCGGGATGCGCCGCCACCGGGAACGAAGCGGCCGGTCCGGCCCGGGGCGACGGGTCGCCGCCCGCGGATTCCGCGCCCGCTCCGGCCGCCACGCCCGCTCCCGCCACCGCGAGCGGTTCCGGCGAGCGGCCGGAACCGGCGGCCTCGAGGGCCCCCGTCCCGGAGGCGCTGGCGTTCACCGCGAAGACGCTGTCCGGCGAGACCTTCGAGGGGGCGAGCCTGGCGGGCAGACCGGTGGTCTTCTGGTTCTGGGCGCCGTGGTGCCCCAACTGCCGTTCGGAGGCGCCCGCCGTCAAGGCCGCGGCGGAGAAGTACGGCGACGTCGCCTTCGTCGGGGTCGCGAGCCTCGACACCGAGGCCGCGATGAAGGAGTTCGTCCGGAGCACCGGGACCGGGACCGTCACGCATCTCTCCGACGAGAAGGGCGCGGTGTGGACCAGGCTGGGGGTCAGCCGGCAGTCCACGTTCGTGTTCATGAAGCCGGACGGCTCGGCGGAGAAGGCCCCGGGCCCGATGGACTCGGGCGAGCTGAACGGGCACGTCGAGAAGCTGCGCGCCGGATAGTGCCCGCCGACCTGCCGCTCGCACTGGCGCTCGCCGCGGGCACGGTCGCGGCCTTCAACCCGTGCGGCTTCGCGATGCTCCCGGCGTACCTCACCATGCTGATCGTCGACGACGGCGCCGGCGGCGGAACAGGCGGAGCCGTACGGCGCGGCCCGATGGCGCGGGCGGTACTGCTGTCGGCCGCGATGACCGCCGGATTCGTCACCGTCTTCGGCCTGTTCGGACTGGTCGTCACCCTGCTGGCCGTCTCCGTCGGGCGGTACCTGCCGTGGGTGACCGTCGTGATCGGGGCCGCTCTCGCCGGGCTGGGCCTGCGGCTGCTGAGCGGCAGGGAGTTCCTGGTGCGCGTGCCTGGGCTCGGCGGCGGCCGGGTGGCCGCCTCCCCGGTCGCGCTGTACGGCTACGGGCTGTCCTACGCGGTGGCCTCCCTGTCCTGCACCGCCGGGCCGTTCCTCGCGGTCACCTCGGCCTCCCTGACCGGCGGCGGCGTTCTGGGCGGCCTGGCCGTCTTCGCCGCCTACGCGGCCGGCATGGGTGCGGTCGTCACCCTGCTCTCGCTGGCCGTGGCGCTGGCGCACGGCGCGGCGGTCGCCCGGATGCGCCGCGTCCTGCCCCACGTGCCGCGGATCAGCGGAGGTCTCCTGCTGCCGGCCGGGCTGTACGTCGCCTACTACGGCTGGTACGAGCTCCGCGTTCTCGCGGGCTCGTCCGCCGACGATCCGATCGTGGGCGCGGTGACGGCCGTGCAGGGCGCGGTCGCCGCCGGGGTCGAGGCGCTCGGCGCGGGAGGGATCGCCGCCGTGCTCGCCGTTCTCGTCCTCGGCGCGGTGGCTCTGCGCCGGGTACGGCGGGGCGCCCGGCCCCGCCGGTGACGCCCGCCGACCGTGATCGGCCCGGCGGCGCCTGCCCGCTCAGCGCAGGGCCGCGAACCAGCGTCCCGCCTCCCGCCAGTGGTCGGCCGTGCCGAACCCGCCGGCCAGGGCCAGGCGGACGAGGTCGGTCACCGAGACCGTGGCCCACCCGAACCAGCCGCCGACGGCGCCGTCGCGGCGGAGCCGTAACCGCTCGACGCGGCTCCGCGTGCCGGGCGCTTCGGCCTCGACGACGACCCGGCCGCCGGGCCGCACCAGCTCCCGGATCCTGCGCAGCAGCGCCGCCGGGTCGCCGCCGATGCCGATGTTGCCGTCGGCGAGCAGCGCGGTCGCCCAGGCTCCGCCGCCGGGCACGTCGCCGAAGACGTCCCGCAGCAGGGCGAACCCTCCGGCCCGGCGGGTCAGGTGGACGGCGTGCGGGGTGACGTCGATGCCCAGGGCGGGAACGCCCCGCCGGGCGAGGGCGACGGTGAGCCGCCCCGGTCCCGAGCCGACGTCCAGCGTGGGACCGGAGCACCGGGACAGGATCGACTCGTCGCCGTCGATCGGCTCCATCCAGCGGGCCGCCTCCAGCGGCCTGCGGGTCCCGTCGACGTACTCGATCTCGGTCGCCGCTCCGGCGAGGGAGGCGGCGTAGAGCTCTCCCACCATCACGGGGCCCCCGCTCCCGTGACGGCGGCTCCGGGCCGGGCCCCGGCCCCGGTCACGGCCCGGAGCGCGGCGGCGAACCGGGAGCCGGGCGCCCCGGCCGCGATCCGGAGGGCGTCGTCCGCGGTGTCCACGTCGTCCAGCTCCGGCATGACCGCCACCGTCAGCCCGGCCCCGCGCAGGCGCGCGAGCTGGACGGCCCCCGTGTCCGGCCGGGACATGGGCACGCCGAGCAGCAGGGCGGGGTCGGGGCGGCGCAGGCCCAGCAGCCAGAAGCCGCCGTCGGCCGCCGGGCCGTACACCGCGTCACGGCCGTCCAGCGCGACGGCGGCGGCCCGCAGCAGGTCCGGGGAGACCTGTGGGGTGTCCATGCCGATCAGCACGGCGGGCTCCGGATGCAGCCGGAAGGCGTCGGAGAAGGCCGCGGCGAGCCGCTCGTCGAGGCCGGATCCGCGCTGAGGGATCACGGTGAACCCCTCGGGCAGCCAGGCCCCGGGGAGGCCGTCGAGGGCCAGGACCCGGTGCCGCACCGGGACGGCGACGACGGCGCGCAGGGTGTCCTCCAGCGCCGCGGCGGCCAGGCGCGCGGCCTGGCCGGGGGTGAACGGCGGGGTGAGACGGGTCTTGACCCGCCCCGCCACGGGCTCCTTGGCGATGACCACGATCTGCGTCATGCCGTCTCTCCCACGGGCTCCTCCACGGGCTTTCCGGGGAGCCGTCCCATGACACGCCGCATGTCGCCGACGGCCCGCAGGGTCCCGCGCACCGTGCCGGTCACCTTGGACCGCCCGGCGCGGGGCAGGTAGTCCACCCGGGCCTCGCCGATCCGCCAGCCGGCCGCCGCGGCGCGCAGCACCGTCTCCAGCGGGTAGCCGAAGCGGCGGTCGGTCATCCCCAGCCCGAGGAGGCCGCCGCGCCTGGCCGCCCGCATCGGGCCGAGGTCGTGCAGCCGGGCACCGGTGCGCCGCCGCAGGCGCGCGGCCAGTACGGCGTTGCCCGCCCGCGCGTGCACCGGCCAGGAGGCACCGGGCCGCGGGACGCGCCGGCCGAGCATCAGGTCGCTCCAGCCCGCCCGGACCGGGTCGGCGACGAGCGGCAGCTGGCGGGGGTCGAGGGAGGCGTCGGCGTCCATGAAGCACACGATGTCGGCGGTGGCGGCCAGCAGTCCGGCGTGGCAGGCCGCGCCGAACCCGCGCCGGGGCTCGGTGACCACCAGCGCGCCGAGTCCGGCGGCGACCTCGGCGGAGCGGTCGGTGGAGCCGTTGTCGACCACGATCGGGCGGTAGCCGTACGGCATGCGCCCGAGCACCCAGGCGAGCGCGGACTCCTCGTCGAGGCACGGAAGCACCACGTCGATCTTCATGGCTCCGACGGTAGACCGGACGGCACCGGACAACCCTTACGAAGTGATGACATGGTCGGGGGGAGTTCGCAGCTCCGACCTACGGTGAGAAAGTGATCGAAAGCTCCCGGCCCCGGGCCGGAAGGACGGCCGGCCGTCTCGCGCCGGCGGTCTGGGCGGTCCTGGTCGCCGCGGCCTTCGCGGCGGGCGCGGTCCTGCACGGCCTCGGGGTGCTCGCCATCGATCACCTGCCGCCGCTGCACGGCCACTTCCGCGTGCCGCCGATCACGCTGCTGCCCGCCGCCGCCTTCGCGGCCGTGGCGGTCACGCTGCTGCCGTCCCTGGTCATGCGGCAGGGCTTCGGGCAGGCGCTGGCCGTCGCGTACGGCTGCGCGCTGGTGTGGACGGTGCTGCTGGCGGTCTCGGCCGACGGGCTCGCGGAGCCGTTCACCCATCCGGAGGAGTACCCGGCGGTGCTGCCCGCGGTGGGCGGCGACCCGCTGGGCTGGCTGGCCGGTTTCACCGGGCGCCTGCCGGAGTACCCGACCCACGTGCGCGGGCACCCGCCGCTGCCGGTGCTCGTCGTGTGGGCGCTCGCCGCGGCCGGGCTCCCGGGGCCGCTGCCGGCGGCACTGCTGGCCGTCGCCACCGGCTGCTCCGCCTCGGTGGCGATCGCGCTGACCGTGCGGCGGCTGGCCGGGGAGGAGGCGGCCCGCCGGGCGCTGCCGTACCTGGCGCTCACCCCCGCCTCCGTCTGGATCGCCACCAGCATGGACGCCTTCTTCGCCGGGGTGGGGGCGTGGGGCGTCGCCCTGCTGGTCCTCGGCCGGAGCGGGGCGGCGCGGGCCGCCTGCGCGGGTGCCGGGGGCGTGCTGCTGGGTGCGCTGCCGTACCTCAGCTACGGGCTGGTCCCCTACCTGCTGATCCCGGTGGCAGCCGCGGCGGTGGTCCGGCCGCCGCGGGCCGCCGTGCTCGCGGTCCTGGCCGGGGCCGCCGCGGTGACGGCCGCGTTCGCCGCCGGGGGCTTCCTCTGGCCCGCCGGGGTGCTGGCCACCCACGCGGAATGGGCCGCCGATCCCGGCGCGGCCCGGCCGTACCTGTACTTCCTGGTGGCGAACCTGGCCGTGCTGGCGCTGCTGACCGGTCCCGCCGCCGCCACCGGCCTGGCACGGCTCGCGTCCCGCACGGCACCCTCCCGCACGGCACCCTCCCGCACGGCGCCGGAAGGTCCGGCGGCTCCGGGCCGGGCCGCCGCGCGCGGTGTGGGGGCCGTGGTGGCCGCGGCCCTGGTGGCGGTGCTCGCCCTGGACGCCAGCGGGGTGACCCGGGGCGAGGTGGAGCGCATCTGGGTGCCCTACGCGCTCTGGATCGGCCCGGCCGCGAGCCTGGCGGGCGGCCGCCGCCCGCTCGCGGCCCAGGCCGTCACCGGGCTGCTGCTGCAGGGACTGGTCGTCTCGCCCTGGTGAGTCCGCCCGGAGGTCATCCCAGCGGGGCGGTGGAGAACTCCCGCATCCCCTCGGCGAACCCGATGGAGGCGCGGAAGCCGAGCTCCTCACGGGCCCGCTCGGGCGAGGCCGTGATGTGCCGCACGTCGCCGAGCCGGTAGCCGCCCGTGACCACCGGGTCGGGACCGCCGCGCTCGGACGCCAGGGCGGCGGCCATCTCGCCGACGGTGTGCGGGACCCCGCTGGCCACGTTGTAGGCGACCAGCCGTCCCGGTTCCCGCGCGCTCGACGCCGGGCCCGCCGCCAGGTCCGCCGCCGCCAGGTTCGCCTCCGCGACGTCGCGGACGTGGACGAAGTCGCGCCGCTGCCGCCCGTCCTCGAACACCCGGGGCGCCGCGCCCCGCTCCAGCGCCGACCGGAAGATCGCGGCCACGCCCGCGTAGGGGGTGTCGCGGGGCATCCGGGGCCCGTACACGTTGTGGTAGCGCAGGGCGACGGCCGTACCGCCGGTCTCGCGCGCCCAGCCCGCCGCCAGATGCTCCTGGGCCAGTTTGGTGGTGGCGTAGGCGTTGCGCGGGTCGGGCGGGGCGTCCTCGCCGATCGCCGCGGGGTCCAGCGCCGCGCCGCACCGGGGGCAGCGAGGCTCGAACCGCCCCCGTTCGAGATCCCGTACGGCGCGCGGACCCGGCCGGACCCGGCCGTGCTCGGCGCAGTCGTAGGCGCCCTCGCCGTAGACCACCATCGAGGAGGCCAGCACCAGGCGGCCGACGCCGTGCCGGGCCATCGCCGCCAGGAGCACCGCCGTGCCGTACACGTTGACCGACGCGTAGTCCGGCAGATCGGCCACGTCCGCGCCGAGCCCGACCTTGGCCGCCTGGTGGACGACCAGGTCCATCCCGCGCAGCGGCCCGTCGAGCGCACGTCCGTCGCGGACGTCCCCGGCGGTCACCCCCGGGGCGGCCCGCAGGTCGAGGCCGGTCACCTCGTGCCCGGCCCGGCGGAAGGCGTCGGCCGCGTGGCCGCCGATGAACCCGGCGGCACCGGTGATCAGCACTCTCATCGGGCCGACGCTAACCGGGGGACGGAACCGGGGGAAGGCCGGGCGCGGTGACGTTCGCAGGCCGTAAGGACTCGGCGGCCCCGCGGAGCGGAAGGCGAAACGTTCTCACGGCCGTGGACGATCGGAGGCAGTGGCCCGGGCGGCAGCGGGGACTTCAGGGCATGACCATTAGTTGATGTTCTTTTACCTCTTTTGGGAGTAGGCCGTAACCGGCGGGCCGAGTTCTCTCCGGGGTGGATTTCTTTGCATTAAGTGCCAAATTTCGGTCTGGTTGGTGCTCATGTGGGGCAAGGTTCTGTTTTTTCAGCTGAGAATCGGGGAGAGAGACCTAATCTGGGGACAGGCGAAACCCGATCCGGGGAAGATAGGCCGTGGCGCCGTTCGTGGAGCGGCCGGTCGGCCTCCTGGAGGAGGTCCCAGCAGGCGCCTGCCCGCCGTCCCCGTCGTTCAGCGCCGTTTCCTTCCGAGGAGAGTTCCGATATGAGCGATCACCACAGCCGGTGCGGAGAGTGTGGCGGCGTGCGGCCGGCACAGGACACCGCCGAGTACACCCGCGAACGGCTGCTGCTGATCGCCAAGGTCGGATTCTGCGCCTGCCGCGCGGCGACCGCGGACGACGGCCGGGCTCCCGCCGCGCAGGGGCGCGCCGGAGCCGAGGCCGTCGGCGTCAAGGTCGCCGAGGCCCCGGCCGCCGAGTCGCGGTCCGGCGAGCTGAAGGTCGGCGAGCTGAGGATCGGTGAGCCGAAGGCCGGGCCCAGGGTCGCCGAGACCCAGCCCGTCGGCTCCCGCGTCGCCGGTTGAGCCCCACGCCCGGCGTCGCCGGTTGAGCGGTGCGGCACCCGCCCCCGTCCCGGGGCCGGGTGCCGCGCTCTGTCGTGCCCTGCCGGGCTCCCGCGCTCCCGCCTGCCGCCGGTGTCCCTGAGGCCCGTCGGACGGAAGGAAGTCGTGTGCCCAAAACGGGACAAGGTGTGTATATTTTCCTTCAGTGAGTCCCATCTGAAGGAGGATTTGTGGCCAGGGCGTTCCCCCGGGTGCTGTTCGACGAGGCACACAACGAGTCGTGGACCATCCGGCGGGAGGTGGCCGAGGCGATCAATCCCGGCCACCCCGACGACAACAGCTACGCCCGCGCCGCCGAGCTCCTGCGCCGCCTCGGCCACACCGTCGCCGCGCACACCGGGGGCGCCGTCACCCCGGACGTGCTCGCCGGCGCCGACGCCTTCGTGATCGCCCACCCCTCGGCCGCCCGCTGGGAGCGCACCACCGGACTGGGCAGCCCGGTCTTCACCGGCGCCGAGCTCGACGCGATCGAGGCCCACGTCCGCGGCGGCGGCGGCCTGGTCGTCCTGGCCGAGTGCGAGCAGGACAAGTACGGCAGCAACCTCACCGAGCTGCTCGCCCGCTTCGGCGTCGGCGTCGAGCACGCCACCGTCCAGGACCCCAGGAACGCCCACAACGGCGTGGCCTCATGGATCCTCGGCGTCCCCGGCGGCGCCGGCGAGGAGGACCTCCTCGCCGGCGCGGGCCGCGCCTGCTTCTACCGCGCCGGGGTGCTCACCGCCCCCGAGGACGCGACGGTCCTGTTCTCCACCTCGCCCACCGCCGACCCCGCCGGGGAGCCCCTCGCGGTGGCCGTACGGCACGGCGCGGGCCGCGTCGTCGTGATCGCCGACTCCGACCTGTTCGGCGACGACTCGATCGCCGACTACGACCACGCCGCGCTCTGGGGCAACCTCGTCACCTGGGCCTCCCGCATCCCCGCCCCGGACGCGGCGGAGGGTGCGGCGGACCCGTCGTCCAGGGCGGAGGCCCTGGCGACGTTCCGCGAGCTCAAGGACGCGGTCGAGCGGCTCAAGCCGCTGCAGGCCAAGGACGGCTCCATCGAGGGCGACCGGGACCGGGCCGTCGCGCTGATCTCCGAGATCGTCGGGCACGTCGCCGCCCTCGCCCCCCGCTTCCCGCACGACGAGGCCTACCTCGCCGCGGTCGTCGCCGACTTCCGCAAGTGGGTCGAGCAGGGCCTCGGCGTCCCCGACTTCCTCGACTCGCTCGACGCCTTCCACCCCGACACCCAGCGGGTCGACGGCCTGGAGCACCTCGTCGTCTTCCCGATGTACACCCAGAACGGCTCCACCTCCCGGCACGTCGAGGCCGTCTGGATCCGGACCGTCTGGCCGGAGTGGCTGGCCGAACTGGAGCGCACCCGCTACGACAACCCGATGTTCGTGCCGATCGCCTTCGAGGACTTCACCTCCGGCTACGACACCAACTCCGCGGTGCTCTTCCCCGAGACCGTCGCAGTCCGCCAGACCCCGGCCCGCTTCACCTGGGGCGGGATCTTCTGCGACCGCGAGGCCGCCCGCTTCCGCAAGGTCGGTCGCGCGGCCGCCGGCACCCTCAAGCTGGCGCTCCCGCCGGACGCCGCCCGCCTGCTGGAGTCCCAGGAGCTGGCCCAGGACACCTTCGTGCTCTGGGACCTGGTGCACGACCGCACGCACAGCCACGGCGACCTGCCGTTCGACCCGTTCATGATCAAGCAGCGCATGCCGTACTGGCTCTACTCCCTGGAGGAGCTGCGCTGCGACCTGACCGCGTACGGCGAGGCCGTGGAGCTGGAGAAGGAGGGAGTGCCGCACGCCCGCTACGTCCAGTACGCCATCCTGTTCGACCGGCTCTTCCGCTTCCCGATCACCGGTGACCGGGTCCGCAACTACGACGGCCTCGGCGGCCAGCTGCTCTTCGCCTACCTGCACCGCAACGACGTCGTCCGGTGGACCGACAACCGGCTCAGCGTCGACTGGTCCCGGCTCGCCGGCTGCGTCGCCGACCTGCGCGGCGAGGTGGAGAAGCTCTACCGCGACGGCATCGACCGCTCCAAGCTCGCCCACTGGCTCGCCGCCCACGAGCTCGTCGCCGCCTACGTCGAGCCGCACCCGGCCTCGGTCTGGGCGAAGGGCGTGGACGCGCTGCCCACCGAAGGCTTCCCGAAGGCCGTGGTGGACGCGGTGCTGCCCGACGAGTTCCCGCTGAGCATGTTCTACGAGGCCCTGCGCCGTAAGCTCGGCGAGGTCGTCGACTCCACGAAGGGGATCCGAGCATGATCATTGTTGTCGCCGGCGCGGCCGGCCCCGCGGGCCAGGCGGTCGTCCGCCGCTTCACGGACAAGGGACACACCGTCATCGGCGTCGACAAGTCCGGCGCCGACGGCGCGCTCGCCGTCGACCTGCTCGACTTCGACGCCGTGAAGAAGCTGGCCGCCGACGTCCGGGCCGAGCACGGCCGCGTGGACGGCCTGGTCCACCTGGTCGGTGGCTGGCGCGGCTCCAAGACCTTCGCCGAGACGAAGCTGGAGGACTGGGCGCTCCTGCACGACCTGCTGGTCCGCACCCTCCAGCACGTCACGCTCGCCTTCGAGCCCCTGCTCACGGCGAGCGGGCGCGGGCGCTTCGCCATCGTCTCCGCCAAGGCCGCCGAGAGGCCCACCCAGGGCAACGCGGCCTACGGCGCCGCCAAGGCCGCCGCCGAGGCCTGGACCCTCGCCTTCGCCGACGCCCTGCAGGGCACCGGCGCCACCGCGAACATCCTGGTCGTCAAGGCCCTCGTGCACGAGGCCATGCGCGCGGCGGACCCCGAGAAGACGTTCCCCGGCTTCACCGACGTCGACGACCTCGCCGCGGCGGTCGAGGGCCTGTGGGACACCGACGCCAACGGCACCAGAACGGACCTCACGCAGTGACCGACGCAGTGAACGGTGCCGCGGACGCCGCGGGCACCGGCACGACCGACGCCGTCCGCAGGCACGATCCGGCGGTGAAGGGCTTCGCCAGCGACAACTACGCCGGGGTCCACCCGGAGGTCCTCGCCGCGGTCGCGCTCGCCAACGGCGGACACCAGACCGCCTACGGCGACGACGTCTACACCGAGGCGCTCCAGGAGGTCTTCCGCAGGCACTTCGGCCCGGCCGCCGAGGCCTGGCCGGTGTTCAACGGCACCGGCGCCAACGTGGTCGCGCTGCGCGCGATGACCGCCCACTGGGAGGCCGTGGTCTGCGCCGAGTCGGCGCACATCCACACCGATGAGGGCGGTGCGCCGGAGCGCACGGCCGGGCTCAAACTGCTGCCCGTGGCGACCCCCGACGGCAAGCTCACCCCCGAGCTGATCGACCGGCAGGCGTGGGGCTTCGGCGACGAGCACCGCGCCCAGCCCAGGGTCGTCTCGATCACGCAGACCACCGAGCTGGGCACGCTCTACACGCCGGAGGAGGTCAGGGCGATCTGCGAGCACGCCCACGGCCTGGGCATGCTCGTCCACCTCGACGGCGCCCGGGCCGCCAACGCCGCCGCCGCGCTGGACGTGCCGCTGCGCGCGTTCACCACCGACGCGGGCGTGGACGTGATGTCCTTCGGCGGCACCAAGGCCGGGCTGATGTTCGGCGAGGCGGTCGTCGTGCTCGACCCCGGGGCCGTGCGCGGCCTGCGCTACCTGCGCAAGAGCGCGATGCAGCTCGCCTCCAAGATGCGCTTCGTCTCGGTGCAGTTCGAGGCGCTGCTCGCCGGCGACCTGTGGCTGCGCAACGCCCGCAACGCCAACGCGATGGCGCTGCGGCTGGCCGAGGCCGTCCGGGACATCCCGGGTGTGGAGATTCCGCGCCCGGTGCAGGCCAACGCGGTCTTCGCGGTCCTGCCGCGGGACGTCACCGAGCGGCTGCAGAAGCGCTTCCGCTTCTACACCTGGAACGAGGCCACCGGCGAGGTCCGCTGGATGACCGCGTTCGACACCACCGAGGCCGACGTCGACGCCTTCGCCGCCGCCGTCGCCGAGGAGATAGCATTCCCGGTATGAAGCTCCGCAGCCCGGGTCTGTGGCGGGCCGCCTTACGGCGGACCCGCTAGCCAGCCCAGCCTGCGCACAGAGAACGGCCGCCGTCCACCGGCGGCCGTTTCGTCTTCCCACGGCCGGCGGTCCGGCGGTCCCTTCCACCGAGAAAGGGACAGAAATGACATCGACCCCCGTCCAGCCCCCGGTGCGGGCCCAGGCCCCGGCTCCGGCCCGGATGCCGGCTCCGGCGGCGGCCCCGGTGGCCGCGCCGGCGCCCAGGCGCGTCTTCTCCGCCTTCCAGGCGAGCGGCCGCCTCACCCTCGGCAACTACCTCGGCGCGATCCTGCCCGCCGTACGCCTCCAGGACGAAGCCGCCTGCGTCTACGCCGTCGCCGACCTGCACGCCCTGACCGTCAGGCACGACCCCGCGCACCTGCGCGCCCGTACCCGCGAGGTGGCGACCCTGCTCCTGGCCTCCGGGCTGGACCGCTCCCCGCTCTACCTCCAGTCGCGGGTTCCCGCCCACACCGAGCTGTCGTACCTGATGGAGAGCACGGCCCACGACGGCGAGATGCGCAGGATGATCCAGTTCAAGGAGAAGTCGGCGGCCCAGGAGGAGGTACGGCTCTCGCTGCTGACCTATCCCGCGCTGATGGCCGCCGACATCCTGCTCCACCGGGCGGACCTGGTCCCGGTGGGGGAGGACCAGCGCCAGCACCTCGAGCTCACCCGTGACCTGGCGCTCCGCTTCAACCGCCGGTACGGCGAGACCTTCGTCGTCCCCGAGGCCGTCCACCCCGAGACCGCCGCCCGGGTCATGGACCTGGCCGTACCCACCGCGAAGATGAGCAAGTCCGCCGTCTCGGAGGCGGGGACAGTCTACCTGCTCGACCCGCCCGCCGACATCCGGCGCAAGATCATGAGGGCGGTGACCGACTCCGGGAGCGGGGTCCGCCACGATCCGGCGGCCAAGCCGGGGGTCTCCAACCTGCTCGTGATCCTCGCGGCCTGCTCGGGCCGGCCCGTCGCGTCGCTCTCCTACGGCTCGTACGGCGCCCTGAAGAAGGACACCGCCGAGGCGGTCATCGAGGCGCTGACCCCGGTCCGGGAGCGCTTCGCGGTCCTCTCCGCCGACCCGGCGGAACTGGACCGGCTCCTCGCCGCCGCGGCGGCCCGGGTGATCGAGGAGACCTCCGGCCTGATGGCCGCCGCCCGCCGGGCCATCGGCCTGGGTTGAGGCCTCCACGGTCCAGGCCTCCACGGTCCAGGCCTCCACGGTCCAGGCCTCCACGGTCCGTCCCCGGAGGGGCCCGGCCCTCGCGCACGACCCGGCGGGGAGTCGCGGGGGCCGCGGCCCCGTCCGGGGCGCGGACCGGTGCCTACTTGTGGCCGGTCTCGTTCTCGTACTGGGTGAGCTGCTGTTCCAGCGCCTTCATCAGCTCGAACACCTGGCTCGGCGGAATGCGGATCCGGCTGACGATGCGGGTGGGCACGCTGACGAAGTGCTGACCCGAGGACGGGTCGTTGGCGAGCTGGGGCGGCCGTGTGATCACCGCGAAGTCCAGGACGAAGCCATCCTGGGTGTGCCACACCGAAGCGAAATTGGCGTACTGCCCCATCTCGACCTCGGCGGAGATGCTCACCTCCAGGCGGTTCTCCGGCTCGTCGTTCACCATTCAGCCTCCTCCGGCCAGGTCGGCTCCGTGCTGCCCTGACCGGGATCCGGCCGCGCAGGGGGACGCACCGGCGCTATTCACGTATGGAAGGCAGCGGTTTGGCGCCCCGCTGCCTGAGCATGTCGGTCATCAACTTGATCTCGCCGCTCTGGGTGTTGACGATGTGCCGGGCCATGGTGGCCACCTCGTCGCGGTCGGACAGCTTCAGCAGGGCCTCCGCCATCTGCACTCCGCCCTCGTGGTGGCGGATCATGAGCTGGAGGAAGAGGATCTCCTGCTCCTTCCCGGCGGCCCCGCGGAGCCTGCCGAGCTCCTCCTCGCCGGCCATGCCCGGCATCGCACCCGTTGCGGCGGACGGCGTCGCCGCCGTGCCGCCGTGGCCGTGACCGGCCATCCAGGCCATTGCCGGGCGTTCGCTCGACTGGTCGAGCTCCCACTGCTGCAGCCAGCCCATGAACATGCCGCGCTGGGCGGTCTGGGTGACGATGACGTCGTAGGCGAGCAGTCTGAGCGCGTCGTCCGTGCTGCCGTCCCTGGCGGTGAACGACATCTCCACGGCCTGGGCGTGGTGGACGGCCATGTCGCGGGCGAACCCGGCCTCGGCGGAGGCGTCGGTCGGCTCACCGCTCCGGCCGAGGACCAGCACCAGGACGGCGGCCGCGGCCAGGCAGGCCAGAAGCACGCCGAGCACCATGCGCCGCCGGGGGCTCGGAGACGTCTCCGCGGAATTTTCCATGACCAGTCAAGCGTACTCACCCTGGAGAACACCGCGTTATCACGTACCAGCCGTCCCTTATTCTCCCTATACGCCGGGAGGGCATAAGGTGACCCGGAGTTGTGCGCCGGGTGGAGGAACGATGTCGAAGGACAAGACGCAGGCAAGGCGGGACCACCTCGCCAAGATGCGTGCTCAGCAGAAGGCCAAGGAGCGCAAGACCGCGCTGCTGATGTGGGGCGTCGGAGGGGCCGTCATCGTCCTGCTCGTCGGGCTGGTCGGCTTCTACATGGTCAATCAGGCCGAGGAGACCTCGCTGGACGCCGTCACCAGCGCCAAGTACCCCGGCAGCGAGCATGTGCAGACCAAGGTGGCCTACAAGGAGAGCCCGCCGATGGGCGGACCGCACCACCCGGCGTGGCAGAACTGCGGGATCTACGACGCTCCGATCAACAACGAGAACGCCGTGCACTCGATGGAGCACGGCGCCGTGTGGATCACCTACCAGCCGGATCTGCCCAAGGAGCAGGTGGACACCCTGAAGGAGCTGGCCTCCAAGGACTTCATGCTCCTGAGCCCGTACCCCGGCCTGCCCGCCAAGGTCGTGGCCAGCTCCTGGAACAAGCAGCTCAAGCTGAACAGCGCCGACGACCCGCGTCTGCCGAAGTTCATCCAGAAGTACAAGCAGGGCGCCGAGACGCCCGAGCTCGGCGCGACCTGCGACAGCGACATCACCACGACGACCTCGGAGAACCCGATCCCGGAGGCCAGCCCGACGCCGGCCCCGAGCGGCAGTCCGTCCACGGAGCCCGAGGCCTCCCCGTCGCCCAGCTCCTGACGCCCCGGATCCCGGGAACAGGACCCACCGGCCGGTACGGCTCCCGCGGGAGCCGTACCGGCCGGCGCGTTCTCAGGCCAGGACCTGCTCCAACCGGATCGCCTCCAGCCCGTGCGCCTCGGCCACGGGCCGGTTCGTCAGGTGCCCCTCGTGCGTGTTGAGGCCCAGGGCCAGGGCGGGATCGGCGCGCAGCGCCTCGCGCCAGCCCAGGTCGGCGATGGCCAGGGCGTAGGGCAGGGTCACGTTGGTCAGCGCGTAGGTCGAGGTGTGCGGGACCGCGCCCGGCATGTTGGCCACGCAGTAGAAGACCGAGTCGTGGACCCGGTAGGTCGGCTCGGCGTGCGTGGTCGGGCGGGAGTCCTCGAAGCAGCCGCCCTGGTCGATGGAGATGTCCACCAGCACCGAGCCCGGCCGCATCCTGCTGACCAGGTCGTTGCTGACCAGTTTGGGAGCCTTCGCGCCGGGCACCAGCACCGCGCCGATGACCAGGTCGGCGTTGAGGACCGCGCGCTCGACCTCGTAGGTGTTCGACGCGACGGTCTGGCAGTGCCCCCGGTAGACGACGTCGGCCTGGCGGAGCCGGTCGATGTTCCGGTCCAGGAGCACCACCTCGGCGTGCATGCCCAGCGCGATGACCGCGGCGTTCATCCCGGAGACCCCGGCGCCGATCACCACCACGTTGGCCGCGTGCACGCCCGAGACGCCGCCCATCAGCACCCCGCGCCCCCCGCCCTGCCGCATCAGGTGGTAGGCGCCCACCTGCGGGGCGAGCCGCCCGGCCACCTCCGACATCGGGGCCAGCAGCGGCAGGAAGCCGTCCGGGGTCTGCACGGTCTCGTAGGCGACGCCGGTGACGCCGGAGTCGAGCATGGCCCGGGTGCACGCCTCGGAGGCGGCCAGGTGCAGGTAGGTGAAGAGCACCTGCCCCTTGCGCATCCGGTGGTACTCCTCGGCGACGGGCTCCTTGACCTTCAGGACGAGGTCGCCCTCCGCCCACACGTCGTCGGCGCCCTCCAGGATGGTCGCACCCACGCTCTCGAAGTCGGAGTCGGGGATCGAGGACCCGGCGCCGGCGCCCCTCTCGACGAAGACCCGGTGCCCGTGCCGGACGAACTCGTGGGCCCCGGCGGGAGTGAGGGCCACGCGGTACTCGTGGTTCTTGACCTCGCGGGGAACTGCGATCTTCACGACCCCTCCATGAATTCGCGCCTGTCGTCCTCTTCACTCTGCGTTCCCGGGAAAGGGGCCGCCATGCGCAACCTGCAAAGAGTCGATCGCCTGTGATTACATTCTGTTAACTTCAGCTCCTGAACGTGTTCACCCGGATGGATTTGACCGGTTGATTACACGCTCTTTGCGTAGATCGGTAGGCTCACCGCAGCAGACGCGAGGAACGCTGGGACACAGGAAATGACGATGGAGACGCACGCGGGTCCGGGTGGGCCGCCCGGGCCTCAAGGACCTCCACCGAACCCGCCCTACGGCCCCCCGCCGGGGCCCGGCGGCCCTGCGCCGAACCCGCCCCACGGTCCTCCCCGGGGACCGGGAGGCCAGGGGCCCGCGGGCCCGCAGGGCTCCGGGGCGCCGCAGCCCGCCGGGCCGCCCGGCGAGCCCAGGGCCAGCCGGGCCACCACCGTCACACTGATCGTCGCGCTGGTGCTCGTGGTGCTGGTCACCGGGGTGCTCGGCACCATCGCGGTGCTCATGACGCGCAACCCCGACGTGCCGCTCGGCGCCCCGCCGCCCCGCCGGCTGGCCGTGCCCATCCACTTCGCCCCGGTCACCGCGGCGCAGCCGGGAGCCTGCGCGTCCTCCACGGGCTATCCCGACGACACCGGGCAGACCTGTTACACGGTCGCCGCCGGGATCGAGGTCACCGCCGTGCGGAAGATCGAGGCGGTCCGGGAGAGCGGCGGCTCGTACTCCGTCCGGATCGTCTTCGCACCCGCGTTCCGCGACCAGATCGGCAGCGTGACGGAGGAGGCGGACGGCCAGCAGCTCGCGATCGTGGTGGGCGGCAAGGTCGTGGCGGCCCCCCGCGTCGACGAGGTGATCACCGAGGACACCCTGCGGATCTCCGGCTCCCTGACGAAGGAGCAGGCCGAGGCCATGGTCGCCCGGCTCCTGGGCGCCGGCTCGGCGTCCCCCGCGGGACCCTCCACGACGCCCGGCGCGGAGACCTCCGCGGTGCCCTCCGGCGTGCCTTCCACGGTGCCCAGCACGGTGCCGGGCGCGGACACCGGCGCCCCCCGGCCGGGGGCCTCGACCCCGCCGGCCACGGGCGCGCCGTCCGGCTCCGCCGCCCCCTCGTCCCCCGCGACGGCCCCGGCCACCGCCCCCGCGGCGAACCGCACGGCGAACCCGGCGGCGACCAGGACGAACCCCGCCGCCGGCCCCACGTCGAGCGGCCGTCCGTCGTCCGGGAGCGACGCGCACCCCCGTTACCGGGACTGCAGGGAAGCGGTGCGCAACGGCTACGGCCCCTACTACAAGGAGATCCACGAGGAGTACGCCTGGTACGTCGACAAGGACCGGGACGGGGTCGCCTGCGACCTCGACGACCTGCGCTGACAGCGCCCGGGCGTCCGCCGTACGGTCCCGGCCCGGAGCGCCGGCGGTTCAGGCGATGAGCCGCTCGACGGCGTCGATGCCGAAGTACACCAGGAAGACCAGCGCGACCACCCAGAGCAGCCAGGGGAGCCGCCGGGCCCGGCCGGTCGCCGCCTGGACGACCGTGTAGGCGATCACGCCCGCGCCGACCCCGTTGGTGATGCTGTAGGTGAACGGCATCAGCACGATCGTGAGGAACGCCGGGATCGCCATGGTCAGGTCGTCCCAGGGGACGTTCTTGGCCTGCGTCATCATCAGCGCGCCCACCAGCACCAGCGCGGGCGCCGCCGCGGCGGCCGGGACGACCGTCGCGACCGGCGTGAACAGCAGCGTCAGTGTGAACAGCCCGCCGGTGACCAGGGCGGCCAGACCGGTCCTGGCCCCCTCGCCGACCCCGGCCGCCGACTCCACGAAGACCGTGCCCGCCGAGGCGCTGGAGAGCCCGCCGATCGCCCCGGCCACCCCGTCGACGGTCAGGATCGCGCCCAGCCGCGGGACCCGGCCCTGCTCGTCCACCAGCCCCGCCTCGTCGCTGACGCCGATGATGGTGCCCATCGCGTCGAAGAACCCCGACAGCACGAGAGTGAACAGCACGACCGTCGCGGTCACCGCCCCCGCCCTGGCGAACCCGCCGAACAGGTCGACCTGGCCGATCAGCCCGAAATCCGGCGCCGCCACCAGCGCGTCCGGCACGCGCGGGACCACCACGCCCCAGGACGCCGGGTCGATCGCCGCGACCGAGTTCACCACCACCGCCAGCACGGCCGTGACCGCTATGCCGATCAGGATGGCCGCCGGGGTCCTGCGCACGTACAGGACGATCATCAGCAGCAGCCCGAGGCAGAACAACGCGACCGGCCAGCCCGACAGGTGCCCGGTCGTGCCCAGTTGCACGGGCGTGCCCTCGCCCCGCGCCACGAACCCCGCGTCCACGAGGCCGATCAGCGCGATGAAGGCGCCGATCCCCACGCTGATCGCGTGCTTGAGCGCGAGCGGGATGGCGTTCATGATCAGTTGCCGGAGCCCGGAGACGGCCAGCAGCACGATCACCAGGCCCTCCAGCACGACCAGCCCCATGGCCTGCGCCCAGGTCATGTGCGGCGCGGCCTGGTAGGCGACCACCGCGTTCAGCCCCAGCCCCGCCGCGAGGCCGAACGGCGCGTTGCCCGCCACCGCCATGAGGACCGTGCCGACCGCCGCCGCCAGGATGGTGGCCGTGGTGAGCTGCGGCACCGACAGCTTCGCCCCGGTGACGTCGGTGGCCCCGCCCAGGATGATCGGATTGAGCAGGATGATGTAGGCCATCGCCATGAACGTGGTCAGGCCGCCCCGCACCTCCCGGCCGACGGTCGTGCCCCGCGCCGACAGCTCGAAGAACCGGTCCACGGATCCCCCTCTCGCACGTGGGGGATGATCGCCTCCTACCCGCTCAGCGCGATGTCATGGGGGCGGATCGGCACCCGGGGCAGCTCCAGCCCCGTCGCGGCCCGTACCGCGGCCGCCACCGCGGGGGTGGACGAGAGCGTGGGCGGCTCGCCCGCGCCGCGCAGGCCGTACGGCGCGTGCGGGTCGGGGTTCTCCAGGATCGAGACCTTCATCGGCGGCATGTCCAGGACGGTCGGGATCAGGTAGTCGGTGAACGACGGGTTGCGCACCCTGCCGTCCGAGACGACGACCTCCTCCATCAGCGCCAGTCCCAGCCCCTGCGCCGAGCCGCCGTGGATCTGGCCCTCCAGCGCGACCGGGTTCAGGATCCTCCCGACGTCCTGCACCGCCGCCAGCTCCACCACCTTGACCAGGCCGAGCTCGGTGTCCACGTCCACCACCGCCCGGTGCACGCACAGCGCGAGCTGGGTGTGCGAGTCGCCCTGCCCGGTCACCGGATCCATCGGGAAGGTCGGCCGGTGCCGGTAGACCCGGGTCTCCTCGACCGGGCCGCTCCGCTCCAGGGCCTCCGCCAGCGTCGCCCCGGCGGCCCGCAGCGCGTCCAGCCGCTCCCGCACCGCCTCGCACGCGGCCCGGACCGCGCCGCCGGTGACGTACGACTGCCGGGAGGCCGAGGAGGAGCCCGCCGAGCCCACCGCCGTGTCGGCCGCGGCCACCGTCACCCGCTCGATCCCCAGCTCCGTCCGGGCGATCTGCTCCTGGACGGTCACCAGCCCCTGCCCGACCTCGGCCGCCGCGGTGTGCACGAGCACGTGCGGCTCGCCGCCGAGCAGCTCCACCCGGACCCGGGCGGTGGAGTAGTCGTCGAAGCCCTCGGAGAAGCAGATGTTCTTGATGCCCACGCCGTACCCGACGCCGCGCCGCACGCCTTCGCCGCGGGTGGCCTGCGAGACGCCGCCGGGCATGTCCAGCAGGCCGCCGGAGGCCTCGGGCGGGAGCGGCATCGCGGCGAGCTCGCGGAGCATGTCCGCCAGCGGGGCGGGGGAGTCGATCACCTGCCCGTTGGCCAGCCGCGACCCCTGGGAGACGGCGTTGCGGACCCTGATCTCCACCGGGTCCAGGCCGCAGGCGGCGGCGAGCCTGTCCATCTGCGACTCGTAGGCGAAGCACGCCTGCACCGCGCCGAAGCCGCGCATCGCGCCGCACGGCGGGTTGTTGGTGTAGACGCCGTAGGCGTCGACGCGGACGTTCGGGACCACGTACGGCCCCACGCCCAGCGAGGCGGCGTTGCCGACCACGGCCGGGGAGGTGGAGCAGTAGGCCCCGCCGTCCAGCAGGATCTCCGCGCGGACGTAGACCAGCCTCCCGTCGCGGGTCGCGCCGTGCTCGTAGCGCATCCGGGCCGGGTGCCGGTGCACGTGCCCGAAGAACGACTCCTCCCGGCCGTAGACGATCTTCACCGGGCGGCCGGTGCGCAACGCCAGCATGCACGCGTGCACCTGCATGGACAGGTCCTCGCGGGCGCCGAACGCGCCGCCCACCCCGGCCAGCGTCAGCCGTACCTTCTCCGCGGGCAGCCCGAGGCACGGCGCGATCTGGTCGCGGTCCACGTGCAGCCACTGGGTGGCGACGAACAGGTCCACCCCGCCGTCCTCGGCCGGTACGGCCAGGCCCGACTCCGGCCCGAGGAAGGCCTGGTCCTGCATGCCGACCTCGTACTCCCCGGTGACCACGACGGGGGCCTCGAGGGCCGCGGGGCCGAGGCCCACCCGGACCGGCTGGTGGCGCAGCACGTTGCCGGAGCCGTGGACCGCGGGGCAGTCCGGGTCGAAGGCCGCCCGGCGCGGATCGGTCACCGCCTCGCGGACCTCGTAGTCCACGACGACGGCCCGTGCCGCCCGGCGGGCCCGCTCGGGATGGTCGGCGGCGACCAGCGCGACCGGCTCGCCCTGGTAGCGGACCTGGTCCACGGCGAGCACCGGCTGGTCCCTGCGCTCCAGGCCGTAGAACTTCTCGCCCGGCACGTCCTCGTGGGTGAGCACGGCGAACACGCCGGGCATCGCCAGCGCGGGGCCGATGTCGATCGAGCGGATCCACGCCGACGGGTGCGGGCTGCGCAGGGTCACGCCCCAGATCATGTCGGCGAGGTACAGGTCGGAGGAGTAGGCGAACTCGCCCGTCACCTTCAGCGTCCCGTCGGGACGCGGCGCGCTCTCCCCGACGCCCCGGCTGCTGCGCCGTGTCTCGGTTCCGCTCATCCGGCCAGTACATCAAGCCGGTCGGGGAGGCGCCACGGCGCACGCCGCGGAACGCGGGACCCGGTGCACGGCGGCCGGGCGTCCCGGCGTCATGAACGCCGGCGTGCGGAGAAGGTTTTCCCGGCGGGTGGGCGGCGAATTCGGTCACTTTTGCGAAAAGGCTGTGACGGATTATCGCCTGCTCTGCCCCTGTGGATTAAGAATGGCTGTGAGATGAGAGTGGGCTCTCAGGGGAGCCGGGCCGGCCCGGCCGTCCGGCAGGAGGGCCGATCTCTTTTTCGCCGCCGGTCCAGAATAATAATTGGTCGTGCTTTCCCGGGCTTATCCGCTCGTCCGCGGCGGCGGGCGGGCGAAGGCGCCCGGCCCGTCCCGCCCGGTCTCCGGGCGGGGTGCGGGCGCTCCATGCCGCCTCGCTCCGCCGGAGCGAGGCCCCGAGCGCCCGGACCTCTGCGTTCACACAGCTCGCAGTGGGAGCCGTCGTGCGGCGGGCGCCGGGATCCTCTGCTCGTCACGGTGCCGGGGGACCGGTGGCGCATGCCGCGGGGGTGGGCCGGAACCCGGCTTACCAGGGGCCGTTCCAGGCGGAATGCTGAACAGTGGACCCAGAAGGGGCAGACGAATCGGCGGTGGCGGTCGTAGCATTGGCCGTGACGGCCACTGCGGCCGTAAACATAACGGCGAGGGCAGACAAGGCGAGACGTCGGCGCACGGGAGACTCCTGTCGTGGGTTCTGCTATCTAGTCAATATCTTTCAAGGAGTAACGTGGCCGGTCAAGACTTAGTCGGGCAGCGCATCAAAACCGTCCGCCGCCAGCGCGGACTCTCTCAGGCACAGCTGGCTCATCCCGAACTCTCCGACAGCTACGTCTCGCTCATTGAGAGTGGCAAACGTACACCAACTCCGGCGGTTCTGGAGTTGCTGGCCCAGAAGCTCGACTGCTCTCTCACCTATCTGGTGAACGGCGTGACGGCCGAGCAGATGCGGGAGATCGAGCTCAACATGAGCTACGCGCAGCTGGCGCTGGACAACGGAGAGGTGGCCGAGGCCCGCACCCGCTACGCGGAGCTGCTCGCCGACGGCGGGCTCGCCGGCCTGCCGAAGGTCAGGCAGGACGCCGAGTACGGGCTGGCACTGGCGACCGAGGGATCCGGCGACCTGGAGGGCGCCCTCGCCCTGCTGTACGGCCTGAGCCGGAACGGGGCGGCGGACATGACGCCCGAGCGGCACGTCGCCGTGGCCGTGGCGCTCTGCCGGTGCCACCGCGAGCAGGGCGACCTGACGCGGGCGGTGGAGGTGGCCGAGCGGATCCTGGGCGGCGCGGTGCGCCCGGCCTGGACCGAGGAGCTGCTCGCGCTGGCCTCGCAGCTCCTGACCGCCTACATCGAGCGCGGCGACCTCCTGCGCGCCCAGAACTTCACCGCCGAGCTGCTGGCCGCCGCCGAACTGCTCGGCACACCGCACGCACTGACCCTCGCACACTGGGGAGCGGGGATCGTCGCGGTGGAATCCGGGCGTGGCGAGGAGGCGGTCGCGCACATCGAGCGGGCCGTCACCATCCAGTCGGAGTTCGGCGACGCCGGCCGTCTGTGGCGGCTGCGCGGAGACTACGCGCAGCTCATGCTGATGGTGCGGCCCGCCGAGGCCCAGGCCTGGCGCGACCTGCTGCTCCGGGTGGAGGTCGAGCTCGCGGAGAGCCCGGTCACCCGGACGGCGAGGATGCGCTGCGCCATCAACCTCGCCCACGCCGAGCTGCTGCTGGGTCAGCCGGACCGGGCGGTGCAGCACATCCGCACGGTGTGCGACATGCTGGACGGGGTGTCGAAGGACCTCCAGACCAAGGTCCGGCTCCTGGCCGGTCAGACCATGGCCGAGCTGGGCAGGCACGACGAGGCGCTGCTCGAGCTGGCGACGGCGGCGCGGCTGCTGGACGAGGTGCCCGCCACCCGGCTGACCGCCCACTCCTGGCTGACCGCCGCGGAGATCCTGGAGCGGATCGACGAGCCCGAGCGCAGCGTGGCCGCCTACCACCGGGCGCTGGCCTGCGTCGGCCTGTAGGGCGCGGGCGGCGGTGCGGCCCGGCCGCAATGCCGGGAGACGGGGCGGGACCGGGCCACGGCCTCGGTAGCCTTGGGGTTGCCATGAAGACTTCCCCTTTCGCGGCCGCCTTCGTGCTGCTCGCCGCCCTCGTCCTCGGTACGGCCCCCGCCTCGCCTGCCTTCGCCCACGACACGCTCAAGAGCAGCGACCCCGCCAAGGGGGAGAAGGTCGAGAGCCTGGAGGAGGTGAAGCTGACGTTCAGCGCCGGGGTGCGCTTCCCCAACGTGGTCCTGCGCGCCGGGGACGGCACGCCGTACCACGACGGCAAGCCGGCCGCCGACGGCGCGGTGGTGCGGCAGAAGGTCAAGGCGGGCCTCCCCCCGGGCGAGTACGTCATCGCCTACCGGGTGGTCTCCTCCGACGGCCACCCGATCGAGGGCGAGATCCCGTTCACCCTGGCCGGGGACCCGGCGCCGAGCGCCACCTCGTCCGGGAGCGCCACCCCGGACGAGAGCCCCGCACCGGAGGGCTCCGGCACCACCGCCCCGTCGGCCGCTGCTCCGTCGGCCACCGCCCCGTCGACCACGGTGCCGCTCACCCCGGCGGCGGACACGGCGGGAGCGGAGGGCTCCGGCGGCGGGGTGCCCGGCTGGGCCTGGCTCGTGGTCGGCGGCCTGACCGGCGTCGGCATCGGGATGTTCTTCAGCATGCGCAACAAGAAGCAGCCATGAGCGCCGCGGAGAAGGGCCGGAGCGACCGGACCGCCAAGCCGCCGCGGAGCGGCGCCGGCCGGACCGGAGCAGGACAGGGCAGACCGGGGCAGGGCAGACCGGGGCAGGGCAGGCCCGGACAGGGCGGATCCCGGCAGGGCGGGAACGAGCCGGCGGTCGCCGGCCCCGCGCGGGACGGGACCGCCCGGACGGTGCGGCTGGCGCTGGCCGTGGCCGCCGCCGCCGTCGCCGCCCTGGTGGCCGCGATGGTCGCGACCGGCGCCGCGAGCCCCCGGATCATCCCCGGCCTGTCCGACGAGGGCGCGCTCACCCGCTGGGGGCTGCCGCTGGCCAAGCTCACGATGGACGCGGCCGGCGTGCTCACCGTGGGCGCGCTGCTGGCCGCCGCGGTCTTCCTCCCCAGCGACAAGGGCCTGCTCGGCAAGGCCGCCCTGGCCTATGTCAGGGCCGCCTCCTGGCTCGCCCTCGTCTGGGCGGGCGCCGCGGTCGCCACGATGGTCTTCAGCCTGTCCGACGCGCTCGGCCTGCCCGTCGCCGACGTGCTCGGCGGAGACGAGCTCACCAGCTTCGCCGGCCAGGTCTCCCAGGGCATCGCGCTCACCCTGGTCGTGCTGTTCTCGCTGGCGCTCGCGCTGTTCGCCCGGGGGGCGATCACCGCGGGGGCGGCCGGCGGCCTGCTCGTGCTCGCCCTGGCGACCCTGCTCCCGCCCGCGCTGACCGGCCACTCGGCCTCCTCTCCCAACCACGACCTGGCCACCACCGGCGTCGCCGTGCACCTGGTGGTCCTCGCGCTCTGGGTGGGCGGGCTCGCCGTGCTCTGCGCCCACGCGCTGCGCGGGCAGGCGCAGCTGGAGGTCGCCGCCGCCCGGTTCTCCTCCATGGCGCTGTGGTGCTTCGTCGGCGTCGGCCTGTCCGGCCTGTTCAGCGTGGTGGCCCGGCTGACCTCGGCCGCCGAGCTGTTCACCTCCGCGTACGGCCTGCTGCTGCTGGCCAAGACCGCCGCGTTCGCGCTGCTCGGCGCGGCCGGCTGGTGGCACCGGAGGCGGACCCTGCCCGCGCTGGCCTCGGGCGGGAGCGGGGCGTTCGTGCGCTTCGCCTCCGGCGAGATCCTCATCATGTTCGCGGCCGTCGGGCTGGCCGTCGCGCTCTCCCGCACCGCACCGCCCCCCGCGGTCCTCCCGGTCGACCGGGCCTTCGAACTGCTCGGCTACTCCATGCCGCCGGAGATCTCCCTGGCCAACCTGGCCTCCCTGTGGTGGTTCGACCTGTTCTCCGGCACGCTGGTCGCCCTGCTCGCCGGTCTCTACCTCGCGGGCGTGCTCCGGCTCGCCAGGCGGGGCGACTCCTGGCCGTGGGGCCGTACGCTCGCGTGGTTCACCGGCGTGCTGATCCTGCTGGTCGCCACCCAGAGCGGTGTCGCCCGCTACGCCAAGGTGCTGTTCAGCGTGCACATGGCCGAGCACATGACGCTGTCCATGCTGGTCCCGATCTTCCTGGTGCTCGGCGCCCCCGTCACCCTGGCGCTGCGCGCGCTCCGGCCGGCCGCCCGCCGGGGGGACCGGGGCCCCCGCGAGTGGCTGACCGTGATCCTGCACAGCGGGTTCGTGCGCTTCGTCGGCCACCCGGCGATCGCCACCGCCGTCTTCGTCGTCTCCACCTACGCCCTCTACTTCACCCCGCTGTTCACCTCCGCGATGGAGGAGCACCTGGGCCACATCGCGATGACGGTGCACTTCCTGCTCAGCGGCTGCCTGTTCTTCTGGGTGATCATCGGGGTGGATCCGGCGCCGCACCGGCTCCCGCACGTGGCACGGCTGATCCTGCTGTTCGTCACCATGCCCTTCCACGCGTTCTTCGGGATCGCGCTGATGAACATGGGCACCGTGCTCGCCGCCGACTGGTACGACCAGCTCGGCCGTACCTGGGGCGCCTCCTCCCTCGCCGACCAGCAGGACGGCGGGGCCATCGCCTGGGGCTTCGGGGAGATCCCGACGCTGATCGTGCTGATCGCGCTGGCCTTCCAGTGGTGGCGCGACGACGACCGCCGGGCCCGGCGCGCCGACCGCAGGGCCGACGCCGCCGCGGCGCGCACCGGCGGCAGCGGCGACGCCGAGCTCGACGCGTACAACGACTACCTCGCCAAGCTCGACAGGCGCGATCGCGGGGAGTAGCGCGACGGACACGGACCTCTATCCTTCGTGCGCCGCCCCGGCCGCCTGCCGGTAACCTTGCAGACAGGGGTTGGGGCATCGCCGCAGCGGGTGCAGTGCTGGACCTGTCACGCGCCACGCTCATCCATGTGCTCGGCCGGGGGGCCGGCCGCCACATGTGCACCAGGAAGGTTGAGGAGTGTCCGAAGAACTTCGCATGCGCGAGGGACGGAGCCTCGCGCAGGCTCTCGAGGAACACCTCGTCGACTGGTCGGAGCGCACCGGGATCGCGGTCGAGACCTGGGCGCTACCGACCCATGACGCCCCTCCGCGGATCGCGCGGGCCGTCCTGGCCACACTGGGAGAGGCGCTGTCCAACGTGGAGCGGCACAGCGGGGCCGCCCTCGTCTCGGTCGCCGTCACCCTCGGCCCCGGCGGCCTGCGCATGACGGTGAGCGACCACGGCGAGGGCTTCGACGGCCCGGCGACGGGCCGGGGCGTCACCGCCATGCGGGACCACCTGAGGGGGGTCGGCGGCACGCTCACCGTCAACGGGGTCCCGGGCGAGGGCACCACCGTGACCGCGGTGGTGCCCCGCCGCAGACGCGGTTAGCCGTCCCCGGGCCGGGGGAGGCCCCTGATCCGGGGCCGGAGGCTCAGGGGAGGGTCAGGATCTCGTGACCGGTGTCGGTGACGAGGACGGTGTGCTCGAACTGGGCGGTCCGCTTGCGGTCCCTGGTCACCGCGGTCCAGCCGTCGGGCCAGATGTCGTAGTCGATGGTGCCGAGCGTCAGCATGGGTTCGATGGTGAACGTCATGCCGGGCTCCAGGGTGACCGACAGCGACGGGTCGTCGTAGTGCGGGACGATCAGGCCGGAGTGGAAGGTCGTGCCGATGCCGTGGCCGGTGAAGTCGCGCACGACGCCGTAGCCGAACCGCTTGGCGTAGGCCTCGATGATCCGGCCGACCACGTTGAGCTGGCGGCCGGGGGCGACGGCCCTGATGGCCCGGTCGGTGGCCTCGCGGGTGCGCTCGACCAGCAGGCGGGACTCCTCGTCCACCTCGCCCACCAGGAAGGTGGCGTCGGTGTCGCCGTGCACGCCGCCGATGAAGGCGGTGATGTCGACGTTGACGATGTCGCCGTCGCGCAGCACGGTGTCGTCCGGGATGCCGTGGCAGATCACCTCGTTGATGGAGGTGCACAGGGACTTGGGGTAGCCGCGGTAGCCGAGGGTGCTGGGGTAGGCGCCGTGGTCGAGGAGGAACTCGTGGCCGATCCGGTCGAGCTCGTCGGTGGTGACGCCCGGCGCGACGTGCCTGCCGACCTCCTGCAGCGCCTGCCCGGCGAGCCTGCCCGCGATCCGCATCCGCTCGATGATCTCGGGGGTCTTGACGTCGGGCTCACCGGTCTTCGGGGTTTTCTTCCCGACGTACTCCGGCCGCTGGATGTGGGCGGGGACCTTGCGCATGGGCGAGACCCGCCCGGGCTGGAGCACTGTCGTCATGGTTGCAAAGTCTAGTTGCGGTTTCCACCGGGCAGGATTGTCCACATGGGTGATCAGTGGTGGTTCTGCCTGAAGCACATGGCGGTCGAGCCGGAGAAGGGCTGCCCGAACAAGGACAGGATGGGTCCCTACGAGACCAGTGAGGCCGCGGCCGACGCGCTGAGGACCGCGGCCGACCGCAACAAGCGGTGGAAGGAAGGCGACCGGGACTGGGACGGAGACTGACGTCCGCAGGAGCGTCGCCGTCCCGGCGGCGCCCCGGGGCGGAGGGCCCCGCGGTTCCCCGAGAACCCCCGGGGCCCCCGGCCAGGGCGAGGGCTCCCGGGTTCCCCGCCCGGCGGGGACGGGTCCGGGGGCCGTCTCCCGGGTTCCCCGCCCGGAGGCGGACGGTCCCTAGCCGCCGACGACCGCGTAGGCGCGCACCGGGAAGGTGCCCAGTCCCGCCAGCAGCGGCGGGGCGGCGTGGAAGCGGAAGCCGGTGTCGGGGAGCGCGGCCAGGCCGGTCAGGTGCTCCACGATCGGGATGCCCGCCCCGAGCAGCAGCGTGTGTGCGGGGCGGGGCCCGCGCGGCGGGGTGTCGTCGATGTTCAGGCTGTCGATCCCGACCAGCGCCGGTCCCCGGTCCGCGAGCCACTGCGCCGCCTCGGGTTCGAGGTAGGGGTGGTCGCGGAAGTACGCCTCGGTGCCGAAGTGCCGGTCCCAGCCGGTCTGCACGAGCACGGCCCTGCCCCGCACGTCCAGGCCGTCCAGCAGGCCGGTGCCGACCGAGCGCAGGCCCTCGGCCCGCACCACCAGGCCGGGCAGGTCGGCGATCGCCTCCAGCGGCACCCCGGACAGGTCGGGGCCGTCGGGATAGCGGTGGTACGGCGTGTCGAGGTAGGTGCCGGTGTTGGCGACCAGCTCGACGCTGCCGATGTGGAACTCGGTGCCCGGCGCGTAGACCTCGCGCGAGCCCTCCCGGCTCAGGTGCACGCCGAGCCGGGGCCCGGGGATCCCCGGATAGGTGACCATGCCCTCGGTGATCGGGTGGCTCAGCTCGACCAGTCGCCTCACGGGGCGCTCACCGCCTTCTTCTTCGACCGGGCCGTGAGCATCCTGGCGACGGCGGCCACGCCGATCGCGGCCCAGACGACGTTGAGGATGGCCGAGGGCCAGGCCGCGTGGTAGGCCGTGTTGACCAGCAGGGCGATCGAGCCGAAGAGGTTGATCGCCTGGTACGGCATGCCGTCCCCGGCCATCCGGGAGGCCGAGACCATGGCGTAGCCGTACAGCATGGCCGCGGCTCCGGCCCAGCCGATCAGGTTGACGAGAAGGGGCACGGGGTCACGCCCCGAGGGAAGAGGTGCTCATGCGTCCCATGATTCCCAGGGGGTTATCTGAAGGGCAAGTTAAGGTTTCTTACCTGCCGCGTAAGCTGAGCTGCATGGAGATCGACCCCCGCCGCCTGCGGGTGCTGCACGAGGTCGCCCGCCGCGGCGGCGTCGTGCGCGCCGCGGAGGCCATGCACCTGACCGCCTCCGCGGTCTCCCAGCAGCTCGCCCTGCTGGAGAGGGAGGTCGGGCTGGCGCTCATCGACCGCTCGCAGCGCAAGGCCTCCCTCACCCCGGCCGGGCAGGTGCTCGCCGGGTACGCGGAGCGGATCGAGGAGGAACTCGCCGAGGCCCGGCGGGAGCTGACCCGCTTCACCGGGCGCCTGTCCGGGCCGGTGTCCGTGGCGGCCTTCCCGACCGTCATCCGCCATCTGCTGGTGCCCGCCCTGGACATCCTGGCCGAGCGGCATCCGCGGATCGCCCCCCGCATCGTCGAGCTGTACGGCCCGCCCGCGCTGCGGGAACTCCGGCTCGGCGGGGTGGACCTGGTCGTCACCGAGCACGACGCGGACGATCCGGGCCCCGCTCAGCCGTCCCTGCACTCCCACCGGGTCTACGTGGACGAGTACCGGATCGTGGCCCCGCCGGGCTGGGCCGAGGTCCCGGACGACGTGGCGGAGCTGGGCGGCGTCCCCTGGGTGGCCGGCCACCCCGACCAGGCCTGCGGCCGCGCACTGGAGCGGCTGGCGGCGCTGCACGGCTTCACCCCGCGGCGGGTCCACGTGATCGAGGAGTTCCCGCCCACCCTGGCGCTGGTCGCCGCGGGCCACGGCGTGGCGATCGTGCCCTCCCTGGCGCTGCTGGAGGTCCCGGCGGGGGAGGCGGTGGTCACCGGCATCCCCGGGGTCGGCGCGCGCAGGATCGACGCGGTGACCCGCGTCAGCCGTACCCGCTCGGGGGAGCCCGACCCGGTGCAGGCCGTGGTCATCGCGGCCCTGCGCGAGGCCGCCGACGGCCTCGCCGCCCGGCTCGGGGAGCACTGGACGCCGCGGTGGCGCGCCTCTCCCGCGCCCGGACCGGAGCCGGACGGCACGCGGGCGGAGCCGGTGCCCGGGCGCGGGACCGGTGACCCCGGGCAGGGCCGGCCGCAGTAGGGCCGGTCGGGACAGGGAAGGGCGGGCGGGGCCGGTCGGGGCAAGGCAGGGACGGGTGGTCCCGGGCGGCGTCAGTCGGGGAGGCGGGGACCGCTGAGGCGCTCCAGCAGGCGGGCGAGGCGGTCGCGCAGGCCGGGGCGGCGGGAGGGCTCGCCCGCGGCCATGCTCACCAGGTGCTGGGCGCCGTCGAAGGAGAGCGGGGCCCGGGCCGGGACCGCCAGGGCGTCGTGGGCCAGGTCCTCCAGCTCGGGGTCGCCGCCGTCCAGGGCGAGGATCGTCGCCCCGGTGCGGCGGGCGTCGCTCACCCGCTCCAGCAGGGTCTCCGGCGCCCGCTCCTCCGCCACCACGAACAGCGTCTCGCCCCGCTGCGCCCGTTCGATCCGCTCCAGCCCCACCCGCAGGTGGGCGGGGGCGTCCGCGGCCGGGGCCCAGCGGACCAGCGTGGGGGCGAGCTGCGGCAGGCCGGACAGCCGGGCCTCGTCGCCCAGGTGCGCGGCCAGGTGCCAGGGCTCCTCCGCGGGGGTGCCGACCACCAGCAGCCCGCCCGGGGAGCGGGTCGCGCGCAGCGCGAGGCCCAGCTCGCGGGTGCGCTCGACCCAGGAGGTCGATCCCAGGACCTCGCGCAGAAATGCCACCGACCCAGCGTCCATGGGTGCAATCGTGCCTCAGGGACCCTGGGACTGTCTGCGGAACCCAGCTCTGGCATGATCTGGGCTGGAGCGTGCGGGCGGCGGGCCCGGGGAGAGCCCCGGGAGGGCGCGACCGCGCGAGCGGCCCGGCACACAGCGGGGCGAGAGCGATGAGGAGCGATGAGTGAGCACTGACCTTCCGGACGTGAGCGGGATCTCCGTCGGCATCCTGGGCGGCACCGGCGACCAGGGCAAGGGGCTGGCCAGGCGGTTCGCCATCGCGGGGCACACCGTGCTGATCGGGTCGCGCAACGAGGAGCGGGCCCGGGAGGCGGCCGGGAGCCTGTCCGGGCTGGCCGGGCCGGTGCGGGGCGCCGGCAACGCGGCCGTGGCCGCCGAGGCCGACGTGGTGGTCGTGGCGGTGCCGTGGGACGGCCACAGGGCCACCCTGGAGTCCCTCCGCGCCGAGCTCGACGGGAAGATCGTCGTCGACTGCGTCAACCCGCTCGGCTTCGACAAGCAGGGCGCCTACGCGCTGCCCGTCGAGGAGGGCAGCGCGGCCCAGCAGGCCGCCGCCGTCCTGACCGGCAGCCGCGTGGTCGGCGCCTTCCACCACGTCTCGGCCGTGCTGCTGCTGGACCCCGAGGTCGACGAGGTCGACCTGGACGTGCTCGTGCTGGGCGACGACCGCGAGGCCACCGACACCGTCCAGGCGCTGGCGAACCGGATCGCCGGAGTCCGCGGCGTGTACGGCGGCCGCCTGCGCAACGCCCACCAGGTCGAGGCCCTCACCGCCAACCTGATCTCCATCAACCGCCGCTACAAGGCGCACGCCGGCTTCCGCGTCACCGACGTCTGACCGCGCCGCCCGCGACGGGAGGGCGCCCCGTCCCGGCGGACGGGCGCAGCCGGGCCGTGATCCGTGGAGATGCCTTCCGGATCACGATGAGCCCTGCCGGGACGCTAGAGGATCAGGGCCGGCAGGGGGCGGGCGGAGCCGCTGCCGTCGTAGTCGTGCCAGGCGGCGGCGAGCCGGTTCACGGCGTCGGTCAGCTCCTCCTCGGGGAACAGGAACGGCAGCCGGACGAAGTCCCCGTGCCCGCCGAGCGGGTCGAACGCCCGCCCCGGCGGGATCGCGACCCGGTGGCGGAGGGCCACCTGGGCGAAGGCGTCGGCGTCGCCGTGCGGGAGCCGTACCCAGACGGTCTGGCCGCCCAGCGCGGGCTCCACGCTCCAGGAGGGCAGCGCGCGGGCCAGCTCGGCCAGGAGGTGGTCGTGGCGGCGGCGCAGCACCGCGGCGCGCTCGCGGCGCAGCTCGCCGGAACGGGCCAGCAGGCGGGCGGCGGCGAACTGGGAGAGCACGTCGCCGCCGAGGTCGTGCACGGCCCGGAGCCGCGCGAGCCGGGAGACCACCGGTTCGGCGGCGCGGACCCAGCCGACCCGCAGGCCGCCCCAGACGATCTTGCTGAGCGAGCCGATCGTGATGATCTGCTCGCCCGGGTGGAAGGAGCAGAGCGGGGGCGGCGGCTCGCCGGAGAAGCAGAGCTCGGCCGGGACCTCGTCGTCGATGAGCGGCACGTCGTACTCGGCGGCGAGCCCGGCCAGGCGGCGCCGGACCAGGGAGGGCATGACCGAGCCCGTCGGGTTCTGCCCGGTCGGGACCAGGTAGGCGAGGGCGGGCCGGGCGGCCAGCGCCGCGCCGAACCCGGCCGGACCGGGCCCCGCCGCGCCGGCTTCTCCGGGGCGGGCTTCTTGAGGGCCGTGTTCCGCGGTGCCGCGTTCCTGAGGGCCGGACTCCGGCATGACGGCGGCCGTGCGGAACCGGGCGGCCGCCTCCCGGAAGGTCTCCAGAGCGCCGGGATAGGTGACGGGCTCGGTCAGCACGGTGTCGCCGGGGGAGAGGAACACCGCGGCCAGCAGCGTCAGCGCCTGCTGCGCGCCGTTGGTGACGAGGATCTCCCCGGGGGAGGTGGGGACGCCGCGCGCCCGGTAGTAGGCGGCGAGCGCCTCGCGCAGCGCCGGGTGCCCGGCCGGGTGGTAGCCGATGTCGTGGCGGACGGCCGCCAGCTCCGCCGCGGCCTGCGCGTAGGCCTCGATCAGGGCGGGCGGCGGCTCGTCCGGGGCGACGCAGGACAGCAGGGCGACGCCGTCCGGCAGGCCCAGCAGATGCTGGTGCAGGGGGTTGACCGCCATGCCCGCGGACGCCCGGGTGGCGGGCACGGCGGCCGGTGAGACCCGGGTGCCGCTGCCCTGCCTGCGGGTCACCTTGCCCTCCTGCTGGAGCTGGTCGTAGGCCGCGACCACGGTGCCCCGGCCGACCGCGAGCCTGCGGGCCAGGGTGCGCTCGGGCGGGAGCGGGCTACCGGGTGGCAGCTCGCCGTCGTCGATCAGCGCGCGGAGCCGTACGGCCAGCAGCAGGTAGAGCGGGCCCCTGCCGGAGGACCACCTGCCGAGCCGCGCGGTGAGCTCGTCTAAATTGGATCGCATGATGAGCCAATCTTGCCTGATTGGCTCTGACGGACAAGCCATTGAACGGACATCGTTGACATATGACTGAACTGCGCCCGGAGACCCGTACCGTCCACCTGCCCCAGCCGCCGCTGAACGGCAGCCGCCCGATCGCGGTGCCGCTCTACCAGACCTCCGGCTTCGTGTTCGACGACCCGGCCGTCTTCGCCGACGGCATGAACCGCCCCGACGGGGCGTTCGTCTACGGCCGCCTGTCCAACCCCACGGTCCGCGCCCTGGAGGAGGCCGTGGCCGGGCTGGAGGGCGGCGCCGGCGCCGTGGCCACCGGCTCGGGCATGGGCGCGATCAACGCCGTGTTCCTCGGCCTGCTCCAGCCCGGCGACCACCTGATCGCCCAGAAGGCCCTCTACGGCGGCACCGCTGCGGTGATCAACGACCTGGTGGCGCGGTTCGGCATGGAGGTGACCTACGTCCCCGAGGACGACCCGGAGGCGCTGCGCGCGGCGGTCCGGCCGTCCACGAAGCTGGTCTACCTGGAGACGATCGCCAACCCGGTGACGCAGGTGGCCGACCTGCCGGGGATGTGCGCCGCGGCCCGCGAGGCCGGGCTCGTCTCGGTGGTGGACAACACCTTCGCCTCGCCGGTCCTGTGCCGCCCGATCGAGCACGGCGCCGACGTCGTGGTCCACTCCACGACCAAGTACCTCAGCGGCCACGCCGACGTGCTCGGCGGCATCGCGGTCTTCGCCGACGACGGGCTCTACCGGAAGGTGTGGAAGTTCTCCACCCACCTGGGCGCGACCGCCGATCCGTTCGCCGCCTGGCTCACCCTGCGCGGCATCCAGACGCTGCCGCTGCGCATGGAACGCCACTGCGCCAACGCCCGCGAGCTGGCCGTCCGCCTGGACGCCCACCCGGCGGTGGCGGCCGTGCACTGGCCGGGCCTGCCCACCCACCCCTCGTACGCGCTGGCGGCCAAGCTGCTGCCGGACTTCGGCGGGGTCTTCTCCTTCGACCTGGTCGGCGGGCGCGCGGCCGGGGAGAGGTTCATGAGCTCGGTACGGCTGGCGCTGCTGGCCCCCTCGCTCGGCGGCGTGGAGACGCTGATCATGCAGCCGTCGACCACCTCCCACAAGTCGCTGACCGCCGAGGAGCTCGTCCGGCACGGGATCGAGGAGGGGACCGTCCGGGTGGCGGTCGGCATCGAGCACGTCGAGGACCTCTGGGCGGACTTCGCCCAGGCGCTCGCCTGACGCCCGGCCGGTCCCCGGATCCCGGCCCGGCCCGGCCCGGCCCGGGACGGCACGCGCCGGGGCGTTCCCGGCGGCACCGGTCGTCCGGCGCGCGTGCCGGTGCGGTTTCATGGGTCTCCGGATCATCTGCGCGAGAGGGGACGTACGTGAGGGTCGGGGATGTCGAGCGGGCGGCCGAGCGGATCGCCGGGCACGCCCGCCGTACTCCGGTGCTGGAGATGTCGCCGGGGCTGTTCCTGAAGCTGGAGACGGCGCAGCACTCCGGGTCGTTCAAGGTCCGGGGCGGGTTCAACCGCGCGCTGGCCGCGCGGGAGGCCGGGGCGCTGCCCGAGGCCGGCCTGATCGCCGCCAGCGGCGGCAACCACGGCCTGGCGGTGGCCTATGCCGCGCGGGCGCTCGGCGTCCGGGCGGAGATCTTCGTGCCCACGGTGTCGAGCCCGGTGAAGGTCGCCGGGCTGCGGGCGCTGGGCGCGGAGGTGACCCAGACCGGCGAGATCTACGCCGAGGCGTACGAGGCGTCGGCCAAGCGGGCCGCGGCGACCGGCGCGCTGGAGGTCCACGCCTACGACCACCCCGACGTGGTCGCCGGGCAGGGCACGGTGGGGCTGGAGGTGCTGGAGCAGACCGGGGGAGTGGACACGGTCCTGGTCGCGGTCGGCGGCGGCGGGCTGGTCGCCGGGATCACCGCCGCCGTCGCGGGCCGGGCGCGGGTGGTGGCCGTGGAGCCGGAGCTGATCCCCACCCTGAACCGGGCGCTGGCCGCCGGAGGCCCGGTCCAGGTGGAGGTGAGCGGGGTGGGCGCGGACGCCCTGGGCGCCAGCCGGATCGGCCGGATCGCCTACGAGGTGACCAGCGCCGCGGGGGTGGGGAGCCTGCTCGTGCCCGACGAGGCGATCATCGAGGCCCGGCAGGAGCTCTGGCGCTCCTGCCGCCTCGCGGCCGAGCCCGCCGGGGCCGCGGCCTTCGCCGCCCTGCACTCCGGCGCCTACGTCCCGGCCCCGGGGGAGCGGGTGGCCGTCATCGTCTGCGGGGCCAACACCGACCCGGCCACCCTGGGGAAGCGGGCCGGCTGAGGGCGGCGGGCCGCCGGACCGGGGTCCGGCGGCCCGCCGCGCGAGAGGTCAGTGGTAGCTGTGCTCGGGGGCGGGGAAGGCCCCGCCGGACACCTCGTCGGCGAAGGCGCGCACCGCCCGGTCCATCTCCTCGGCCAGGTTGGAGTACTTCTTGACGAACTTGGCCGGGCGCTCGGTGAGGCCCATGAGGTCCTGCCAGACGAGGACCTGGGCGTCGGTCGACGGGCCCGCGCCGATGCCGATCGTGGGAATCGACAGGGAGGTCGTGACCCGCTCGGCGAGGTCGGCCGGGACGCACTCCAGGACGACGGAGAAGGCGCCGGCCGCCTCCAGGTCCTTGGCGTCGGCCATCAGCTCGTCACCGGACTGGCCGCGGCCCTGCACCCGGTAGCCGCCGAAGGCGTTGACCGACTGCGGGGTCAGGCCGAGGTGGGCCATGACCGGGATGCCGGCCGAGACGAGGGCCTCGACCTGCGGGAGCACCCGGCGCCCGCCCTCCAGCTTGACCGCGTGGGCGCCCGCCTCCTTCATGAACCGCACGGCCGTCTCCAGGGCCTGCTGGGGAGAGGCCTGGTAGGAGCCGAAGGGCAGGTCGGCCACGACCAGAGCGCGGGAGGAGCCCCGCACCACGGCCGCGGTCAGCGGCATGAGGTCGTCGACGGAGACCGGCAGCGTCGAGTCGTATCCGTAGACCACCATGGCCGCCGAGTCGCCGACGAGCAGGACCGGGATGCCGGCCTCGTCGAAGACCCTGGCGGTCATCGCGTCGTACGCGGTGACCATCGGCCACCTCTCGCCCCGCTCCTTGGCGGCGGCGATGTCGCGTACGGTGATCCTTCGCCCTGCCTGGCCGCCGTAGAGAGCGGTCGGCCGACCGGTGACGGAAGAGGACATGGGAACCCTCCAGAGTCTCGAGGCGCCCCTGTGGCGTCCCCGGACGTTTCCGATGATGACATGCGTTCGCTTGGTTAAACACCCCCCGCTCCCGAGGTAATCCGGTGGCGGAGCGGTCGGTGCCGTACGCCACAATGCGGGGGGAGGTAAGCAACGAAAATGGCCATCGAACCTTACCGTCGGTTGCTGGCACTGCCGGGCGTGCGGACGCTGCTCCTGGTCGGCCTGCTCGCGAGGGTCCCGTCCACCGCCGTGAACATGACGCTCACGCTGCACGTGGCGGAGACCCTGGACCTGGGTTTCACGCAGGTGGGTCTGATCGTGCTGGCCGCCACGGTCGGCACGGCCGTCGGGTCGCCGCTGTCCGGGCGGTTCGTCGACCGGTACGGCCTGCGCCCCGTGCTGCTGGCGACCACCGCCGCCCAGGCGGTCTTCTGGGCGACGGCGTGGGCGATGCCGTTCCCGGTCCTCCTCGTCTGCTCCGCGGCGGCGGGCCTGCTGGCCCTCCCGGTGTTCAGCGTGATCCGCCAGTGCCTGGCCGCGCTGCTCCCGGTGGAGCAGCGCCGGACCGGCTTCTCCCTCGACTCGATGCTGGTCGAGGTGTCCTACATGACGGGGCCCGCACTCGGCGTGGCCGGCATGACGACGCTCGGCAGCGCGTGGACGATGGGCTTCCTCGCGGCCGGCCTGGTCGGCTCCGGGTCGGCGCTCATCCTGCTGAACCCGCCCACCCGCTCCGCCGAGGAGATGGAGACGGCCGGGGAGAAGGTCCCCCGGCGCCAGTGGCTCACCCCGGGCCTGGTCACCCTGCTCGGCACCGCCGCGGCGGCCACCTTCGTGCTGACCGCCACCGAGCTCTCGCTGGTCGCGGTGATGAAGAACGCGGGCGACACGGCATGGACCGGCCTGGCCATCGGCATCTGGTGCGTCTACTCGCTGATCGGCGGCTTCGTGTACGGCGGGCTGCCGCGCGGGCTCTCGCCGCTGGTCCTGATCGGGGCGATGGGCCTGCTCACCATCCCCGTCGGGCTGATCGACGGCGACTGGTGGTGGCTGGTGCTGGCGCTGGTCCCCGCCGGGGTGCTGTGCGCCCCCGGTCTCTCCTCCACGGTCGAGGCCCTGAGCCGCCGGGTCCCCGCCGGAGCGCGGGGCGAGGCCATGGGGCTGCACGGCACGGCGCTCCTGATCGGTGGCGCGGCCTCCGCGCCGATCGCAGGGGCGGTCATCGACGGCCCCGGCCCCGGCTGGGCGTTCGCCGTCGCGGGGCTGGTGGGCGTGGTGATGGTACTGATCGCCCTGCCGTTCTGGCGCAGGGCCGCCTCCCCGGTCGGGAAGTCCGAGCCGGTCGCGGTCTGAGGCCGTACGGGGCCGGGTCCCCGGACCGGGCGGGCGGCCGGTGAACGCCCGATTAATACGAAACGGCACCGTTGCGTATCGAAACAGATAGCGATACGCTTGCGTTGCGAAACTTTGTCGTATCGAAAAACGGGGTTCCCATGAATGAGCGGCTCGGCCACCCGCGGCGGTGGCAGATCCTGGGAGTGCTGGTCTTCAGCCTCCTGGCGGTCGTCCTCGACAACACCATCCTCAACGTCGCGCTGAAGACGATCGCCGACCCCCGGGAAGGGCTGGGCGCGACCCAGGGGCAGCTGGAGTGGGCGATCAACTCCTACACGCTCGTCTTCGCCGGGCTGCTGTTCACCTTCGGGGTGATCGGAGACCGGACCGGGCGCAAGCGCATGCTGATGATCGGCATGGTCCTGTTCGGCCTGGCCTCGCTGGCCAGCGCCTACGCCCAGGATCCGGCCCAGCTGATCGTGGCCCGGGCGTTCATGGGGATCGGCGGCGCCGCGATCATGCCGGCCACCCTGGCGATCATCTCCAACGTCTTCCCGCCGCAGGAGCGCGGCAAGGCGATCGGCGTCTGGGCCGGCGGCGTCGGCCTGGCCGTGGCGATCGGCCCCATCACCGGGGGCCTGCTCCTGGAGCACTTCTGGTGGGGGTCGGTCTTCCTGGTCAACCTGCCGATCGTGGCGGTCAGCATGGTGCTCATCGGCCTGGTCGTGCCCGAGTCGCGCGACCCCAGGCCGTCCAAGCTCGACCCGGTCGGCGTGATCCTGTCCATCGTGGGCCTGGTCGCCCTCACCTACGGCATCATCCGCGGCGGAGAGCTGGCCACGGTCGCCAGCGTCGAGGTGCTCGCCCCGGTGATCCTGGGCCTGGCCGTGCTGGCCGCCTTCGTCTGGTACGAGCGCCGCATCGACCACCCGGCCTTCGACGTCACCTACTTCCGCGACCCCCGCTTCTCCACCGCGATCGGCCTGATCGGGATCGTGTTCTTCGCGATGATGGGCGCGATGTTCTTCCTGGTCTTCTACCTGCAGATCGTGCTGGGCTTCACCCCGCTGCAGGCCGGGGCGCTGATGATCCCGTTCGCCGTGGCGCAGCTCGTCTTCGCCCCCCTCAGCCAGCAGGTGACCGCCCGCTTCGGCGCCAGGCTGACCGCCACGGTGAGCATGGTCGTCGTGGCCGCCGCCCTCGCCGCCTACGCGCTGATGGACCGCGACACCCCGATCCTGGTGTTCGAGATCGTCTTCTTCGTCCAGGGCGCGGCGATGGCCAACCTCATGCCGCCCGCCACCACCGCGATCATGGAGGCGCTGCCCCGTGAGAAGGCGGGCGTCGGCTCGGCCATGAGCAACACCGTCCGCCAGGTGGCCGGCGCGCTCGGCGTGGCCCTGCTCGGCTCGCTGCTCTCGGCGAACTACCGCGACGGGATCACCCCGGCCCTGGCCGGCCTGCCGGAGGAGCTGCGGCACACGGCGGCCGAATCCCTGCCCGCCACCACGGCCCTCGCCGAGAGGCTCGGCGAGCGCGGTACCGCGCTGGTCGAGCCCGCCATGCGGGCCTTCCTCGACGGCATGCACGTCACCGCCCTGGTCGCGGCGGGCATCGCCCTCGCCGGAGCCCTGATGGTCATGCGCTGGCTGCCCGGCAAGCACGCTCCCGCGGTCGCGGCCGCGGAGCGGGGGCCGGAGAAGGAACCGGCGGTAGTGTAGGCACGCTATGACGACCAGGGACGAGACACGGCCGGCGCGCCCCGCGGGCCGGCCCCGCAGCGAGAAGGCGGAGAAGGCGATCATCGAGGCGACCCTCGACCTGATCAGCGAGAGCGCGAGCATCTCCGACCTCTCGATCGAGGCGATCGCCGCCCGGGCGGGTGTGGGCAAGACCACGATCTACCGGCGCTGGTCCAACAAGGAGGACCTGGTCGTCGACGCCCTCGCCGTGCTCAAGTCCCCGCTGCCCCCGCTGGCGGGCCGGTCGGTCCGCGAAGACCTGATCACCTGCATGGAGGTCATGCGCCGGGAGGCCGGCGACGTGCGCGGCCGGTGCGTGATGAACATCGCGATGAACGAGAACGACCGGCACCCCCGCCTGGTGGAGCGCGTCCGCCAGGCGACGCTCCAGCCGCGCCAGGAGGCGCTGCGGGCGATGCTCCAGCGGGGTGTCGAGACCGGCGAGCTCCGGGCCGACCTCGACGTCGCGATCGCGACGGCGATGGTGGTCGGCACCGTGATGTGGTACGTCAAGTCGGCGGGACCCGGTGAGGCCGGGGCGGACTCCGGGACCCTCGCCGAACGCCTCGCCGACCACATCCTGGCCGGTCTCTCCGACCGCTGATCCGTCCCGGGACCGGCGCGGGCGGCATTCCTCCGCGGGCGCGGGCGCGCAGGGCGCGGTCTCCGGACCGCGCCCTGCGGCTTTCCCCGCCGGGGATCCGCCGGGGATCCCGTCCGGCCGGACCCGAGGCGCCGCGGGGGAAAACCCCTCTAGGAAAAACATGAACATTGTTCTACTCTCGCGGGCATGCGTCCGTTGCGCAGGGCCGCGACCGCCGTCGCGCTGACCCTCGGCCTCCTGCTGCCCGCCACCGCCGCCCTCGCCCACGAGGAGCGCCCGGTCACCTTCCCCGACGGCACGGGCAGCGTCCCGCAGCGCCGTACCTCCGAACCCGACCTGCTCGTCTGCAAGACCGACCGGGCGGACTTCGAGAAGCGGATCGCCGGCTTCCCCGCCGACCTGAGACGGCGCAACCTGGAGCTGTTCGAGCGCTGCCGGGAGAAGGGATACCGGCACCTGCAGGAGGCCGTCGACCGGGTCGACCGGGCGGGGATGAACATCGCCATCCTGCCCGGCGTCTACCTGGAGGAGCCCAGCCAGCCCGAACCCGCGGGGAAGTGCGCGAACCTGGACGCCCGCTGGTCGGACTGGGGCTACCAGATCCTCTCCTTCGAGCAGCAGAAGCAGTGCCCGCACAACCAGAACCTGGTCGCCGTCCTCGGCGTCGAGGACCTGCAGATCGAGGGCACCGGCGCGGGCCCGCTGGATGTGATCATCGACGCGCAGTACAAGAAGCTGAACGCCATCCGCGCCGACATGACCGACGGGATCTACTTCCGCAACTTCACCGCCCAGCGGACCACGTTCAACTCGCTGTACATCCTGGCCACCGACGGGTTCGTCATCGACGGCATGCTCACCCGGTGGAACGACGAGTACGGCTTCCTCACCTTCGCCAGCGACCACGGCCTCTACACCGACTGCGAGTCCTACGGCAACGGCGACTCCGGCATCTACCCGGGCAGCGCCTCCGACATCAACGACGGCCGCGGCCACGACGTGCCGCGCTACTCGATCGAGATCCGGCGCTGCAAGAGCCACCACAACATGGTCGGCTACTCCGGTACGGCGGGCGACTCGGTCTACGCCCACGACAACGAGTTCTACGAGAACATGGGCGGCGCCTCGATGGACAGCGCCTTCGCCGGGCACCCGGGCCTGCCGCAGAACCACGCGAAGTTCGAGCGGAACAAGATCTACGACAACAACCAGGACTACTACCGGCACGTCGCCGACGGCACCTGCGCCAAGCCCCCGGCCGAGCGCGGCTACGAGCGGGGCGTCGTCTGCCCGCAGATCGGAATGCCCCCGGGCACCGGGATCATCACCGCGGGCGGCAACTGGAACGTCTTCCGGGACAACTGGATCTGGGGCCACGACAAGGCCGCCTTCAACCTGCTGGCCGTACCCGCCTTCATCCGGGGGGAGGAGGCGTGGGACAAGCAGTTCGACACCTCCCACCACAACCTCTACGAGGGCAACCGGCTCGGGGTCTCTCCCACCGGGGAGGCCCGCCCCAACGGCGCGGGCGTCTCCTGGGACGGCCAGGGCACCGGCAACTGCTGGCAGCGCGACATCGGCCCCTCCACCCCCTGGGCGCTGCCCGCCTGCGGCTCGGCCGGACCGTCCCGGGTCCTCAGCGAGCCGGTGAAGATCGCCAAGAACTACCTGTGCAACGACTACAGCATCAGGGACCGGCGGCTCCCGGCTGGCTGCGACTGGTACGGCTCGACCGGCCTGGCCCGCGTCGAGGTCCAGCTCGCCCTGGCCACGTCCCTGGTGCTCGGGCTGGTGGCGGTCCTGCTCCGGCGCCGCAGGCTCCCCTCGCGCGCCGGGCTGGCGGTCACGCTCACCGGACTGGCGGGCCTGGTCCTGGACGTCTTCGGGGCGGCCTACGAGTACACCGTGCTGCCCGCCGCCGCCCTGGCGCTGATGGGCGCGTGGTGGATCGGGGCCGGGCGGCTCGCGGGGCTCGCCGGGCGCAGGGTGTTCGGCTGGTTCACGGTCGTCCTCGGCGTCCTCGCCCTGGCCGACGCGTTCGACAAGGCGGTCATGATGATCCCGCTGCTCCCGGTCGGCCCCGGCTGGATCCGCGGCCTGCTCACCGGCGTCTGGACGCTCTGGGCGGTCGTCCTGCTCGCCCCGCGGCCCCGCCGTACGGCTCCCGCCGGGGTTGCGCAGGAGGCGCACGCGTGAGGCCCTCGCTCAGGGCGTCGGCGCTGGCGGGCGCCTGCCTGCTGCTGGCCGCGTGCAACGTCTCCACCGGCCACCACGCCCCCGGCACCGACCACGGCGTGGCCACCGCGCCTCCGGCCTACGACACCTACGGCGCTCCCAAGGGCCCGACGATCGAGATCACGATCACCGGGGGGAGGGCCACCCCCGCCCCCGGCCGCGTCGAGGTCGTCAAGGGGCACGCGGTCCGCCTGGTCGTCACCTCCGACACCGCCGACGAGCTCCACGTGCACGGCTTCGACCTGACCCGCGCCCTGGAACCGGGGACGCCGGCCACCGTCGACTTCATCGCCGACCGCACCGGCCTGTTCGAGGTCGAGACCCACGACTCCGGGCTGGTCCTGACCCAGCTCGCCGTACGATGACCCTCCCGGCGGCGGAAGTCCTCGCGCACGGCGTGGGGGACCGGCACGACCTGCCGATCCCGCTGTTCTACGCCTTCGCCGGGGCCTTCGCGGCGCTGTTCGCCTCGTTCCTGGGGCTCGCCCTGCTCTGGGCGGACTCCCGGTTCAGGGGCGGCGCGGCGGGGCGGCCGGTGCGGCTCCCCGAGGGTCCGCGGACCCGCTGGACCCTGCGGATCCTCGGCCTGGCCGGGACCGCCTTCACCGCTGCGTGGATGGTCCTGGGCCCCGACGACCCGGAGCGGAACCCGGCCGCCCACCTGGTCTACGTGGTCCTCTGGGTCGGGCTCGTCCCGGCGTCGCTGCTGTTCGGCCCGGTCTGGAAGCTGCTCAACCCGCTGCGCACGATCCATCTGCTCGTGAGCGGCCGGGGCGGCGGCCGCAGCGGCGGCACCCGCGACGACCCCGGGGCCCGCGGCCCCGCCCCCTTCGGCTACTGGCCGGCCGCGCTCGGCCTGGCCGCCTTCACCTGGATGGAGCTGGTCTCCCCGGAACCGGCCTCGACGACCACCCTGCTGGTCTTCTTCGCCCTGTACGGCGCGGCGCATGTGACGGGGGCCTTCGTCTACGGCCCGGTCTGGTTCGACCGGGCCGACGCCTTCGAGGTCTACTCCGCCCTGATCGGCAGGCTGGCCCCGCTGGGCCGCAGGGACGACGGCAGGCTCGTGCTGCGCAACCCCTTCGACGGGCTCGACGCCCTGCGCCCCGCCCGCGGCCTGGTCGCCACCGTGTGCGTGCTGCTCGGCTCGACCGGCTACGACGGCTTCTCCGGCTCCCCGTGGTGGGTGGAGACCCTGCAGACCGGGCCGCTGGGCCGTACCGCCACCGGCACCCTCGGCCTGCTCGCCGCGATCCTCCTGGTGGCGCTGCTGTTCGGAGCGTGCGCCGGCGCGGCAGGGCTGATCGGGGGCGCCCGTACGGCGGGCGCGGCAGGAGCGGCCGGAGCAAGCGGAGCGGCGGGGACGATCAGAGCGGCGGGGACGGCCGGGGGAGCCGTACCCGCCGGGGCGCCCGCCGTACCGGCCGGGACCGGGACGGCCCCGAGGTTCGCCCACTCGCTGGTCCCGATCGCGGTCGGCTACCTGGTCGCGCACTACTTCTCCCTCCTCGTCATCGAGGGGCAGCAGGCGGCGATCCTCTCCCTCGGCCTGGACCGGACCGTGGACGCCGAGGCCGTCGGCCCCGGCGTGATCGCCTCCGTCCAGGTCCTGGCCATCGTGGGCGGCCACGTCGCGGGCGTCGTCGCCGCCCACGACCGCTCCGTCCGGCTCTTCGCCCCGGCGAGGGCGGTCGCCGGGCAGATCCCGCTGCTGGTCCTGATGATCTGCTACACCGTCGGCGGGCTCACCCTCCTGTTCGCGGCATGATGGAGGCCGTGGGATCCTCCGTACGACGAAGCCCGGTCCAGCAGCGCAGCGTGGAACGGGTGAACCAGATGCTCGACGCGGCCGCCGCCCTGCTCGACGAGGGCGGCTACGACGCACTGAGCACCCGCGCCGTGGCGGTCCGCGCCGAGGTGCCGATCGGCTCGATCTACCACTTCTTCCGCGACAAGCGCGGCCTGGCCGACGCCCTGGCCCGGCGCAACCTGGAGAGCTTCCTCGCCGGGATCGACCGGCGGCTGGACGGCGCGACGCACTGGCAGGCCATCGTCGACCTGGTCGTCGACGAGTACGTCGAGATGAAGCGCACGGTCCCCGGCTTCGCGGTCGTGGACTTCCACGGCAACCGCGTGGTCGCCGAGTCCCTGGCCGCCCACCTCGCCCAGCGCATCGCCCCGGTCGACGCCGACGCCCTGACCCGCCCGCTCCTGGTCGCCGTCGAGGCCGCCGACGCCCTCCTCAAACTCGCCTTCCGCGAGTCACCGGAGGGCGACCCCTACTACGTCACCGAGACCAAGGAACTCCTCCGCGCCTACCTCGGCCGTGCCCTGCCCCACTGAGTGCGGGGCCCGGCCGCCGGTGACGGGGCGGCAGCGCGACCGCCTTCCCGGATGCCTTCCGGCTCAGGCCACGAGCAGGCGGAGGCCGAGATCTGCCGCGTCGAGGCCGGCGAGACCGCTGTTGCGCTCGGCCCACCGGCCGGAGCCGAGGTCGTCGCCGAGGCTCCGTACCGCCCGCTGCTCGGCCTCCGGCCCGACCCTCGTCCACACCGACATCGCACGGCGCACGTGATCCTCCAGATACGCCGCCGGTCGGCGCCAGTACGCCTCGAACAGGCCGTCGGCGCAGTCCCACGGGATGGGCACCGGCTCGGCGCGGGCGCCGATCGCGTCGGCCATCCCGGCGAGCGAGGGAAATTCCGCGAGGACGGTGGCGAACTCGGGCAGGTAGTCGCGGGTGAGCCAGAAGCGGTCCCGCCATCCGGGTTCGTCGGTGTCGAACGTGAGCACCACCACGCGGTGGGCCACGCGCCGCATCTCGCGCAGCCCCGCCATCGGGTCCCCCCAGTGGTGAACGGTGGAGACGGCCATCGCGACGTCGAAGGAGCGGTCCTCGAACGGCAGGCTCTCCGCGGCGGCGGCCACGCACGGCGCCGAGCCGGCAGGCCGCTGCCCCCGCATGACCGCCGACGGCTCCACCGCGGTCACGTCGCGATCGGCAGGCTCGTAGGAGCCGGTGCCGGCCCCGACGTTCAGCACCGTCCGCGCGTCCCCGAGCGCGTCCCAGATCTGCGCGGCGATCCGCGGCTCGGTACGCCGTGTCGCGGTGTAAGCGCCGCCGATCGCGTCGTACAGCCGTGCGCCGAGCATCTCCAGTTGCTCCTCCGGCGTCACTTCCAGTCCCTTCGCCCGTGCCGCAAGCTCCCTGTCGATGGCCGCCACCATGGCGTCAGCGCGATCACGCCGCTCCAGCAGCAGGCCGCGCAGCCGGCGCAGGTGCGCGACCGCGTCGGTGGACGGGTCGCCGACCAGTTCCGCGACCTCCCGCAGCCCGAAGCCCAACCGCCGGTAGGCCAGCACCTCCCGCAGCCGCTCCACGTCGCCCGCCGAATAGGCCCGGTACCCGGCCGCCGTCCGCGCCGACGGCCGGACGAGTCCGATCCCGTCATAGTGATGCAGCGTGCGGACGCTCACGCCGGCCAGCCCGGCCACGTGCCCCACGGTCCAGTGATCCTCCACGGAACCGACTATGCCGCCTGACGCCACGTGAGGGTCAAGACTCACTCACGGCGGCAAGGCTTGAGCTCGCGGCCAAGGTGCAGGTGAGCCCGCCGTATCGGAACGGCGTCCCTCCTGCCCGGTGACCTCCGGCCGTCAGCGGCGGCGGGGGCCGACGAGGACGGCGGGGTCGAAGACGATCTCGTACGGCTCGACGAGGGAGAGCAGCTCCCCGGCCCGCGCGGCGGCGATCTTGACGGACTCGCCCTCCTCGGCGGCGAACACCTCCACCAGGGGCATCACGCCCTCGCCGTGCAGCTCCACCCGCATGAACACCGGGACCCCGGCCGCGGCGTAGGACGCGGGCTTGACGAGGTAGTCGCGCTTGCGGTTGCTGGGACTGACGATCTCGACGGCCATGAGGACGTCGCCGGAGTCCAGCACGACCTCGTTGGCGATGATGGGCTCCGCCCACCCGACCACGACGTCCGGGATGAACCCCTCCTCGCGGACCCGGACGTTCGCCGCCTCCACCACCTCGACGTCGTCCGGGGCGGCGTCGTCGAGGATGCGCACCAGCCGCTTCGCGCAGAGCGCGTGGCCGGAGGCGGGGGCAGGACTCACGACGAAACTCCCGTCGATGAGCTCGATGCGCTCCTCGGTCTCGGGAAGCGCCAGCCAGTCCTCGACGGTGTAGGGCCCGTGCTGCGAAGGGAGAAGGACCAGCGAGCGGTGGGACTCCCGCGCCTCCGGCCACTCCTCGTCGGGAAGTGCGCTCATCGGCTCCTCGCCTTGCATGCAGCCCAGTCTGGCACCCCCCCACCCCGCCCTGCCAGGGGAGGAGACGCCGCATCGCGAACCGTGAAGGGGAGATTACCGCGGTTACGATCCGTTGACCGACCGGATACGGAGAGGTGTCAGGGGGCGGTCTCGCGCCAGCGGTTGGTGATGGGCAGGCGGCGGTCGCGGCCGAAGTTCTTGGGGGTGATCTTGGGGCCCGGAGGATACTGGCGGCGCTTGTACTCGGCCAGGTCGACCAGGCGGATCACCCGGGCGACCAGCGCGGGGTCGTGGCCGGCGGCGGTCAGCTCGGCCGAGCCCATGTCCTTTTCGACGTAGTCGTCCAGGAGCCGGTCCAGCACGTCGTACTCCGGCAGGGAGTCGGTGTCGCGCTGGTCGGGGCGGAGCTCCGCGCTGGGCTCCTTCTCGATGGAGTTCTCCGGGATCGGCGGGACCGCGAAACCGTGCAGGAACGCGCCGGACGTGCCCGCCTGGGCGTTGCGCCAGCGGGCCAGCTTCCAGACCAGGGTCTTCAGGACGTCCTTGATGGGCGCGAAGCCGCCCGCCGAGTCGCCGTAGAGCGTCGAGTAGCCGGTGGCCAGCTCGCTCTTGTTGCCGGTGGTCAGCACCAGGTGGCCGTGCTGGTTGGACAGGCCCATCAGGATCATGCCGCGCACCCGGGCCTGGAGGTTCTCCGCCGCCAGGCCGGTCAGGTGGACGTCCTTCTCGAAGGCGGCCACGATGTCGGCGATCGGCACGATCTGGGCGTTGATCCCCTGCCGGTCCACCAGCTCCTGCGCGTCGCCCAGCGAGTGCTCGGAGGAGTAGATCGAGGGCATCAGCACCGCGTGGACCCGGTCGGGGCCGATCGCGTCGGAGGCGATGGTGGCGGTCAGCGCCGAGTCGATGCCGCCGGACAGCCCGAGGATCACGGACCGGAAGCCGTTCTTGGCGACGTAGTCGCGGACCGCCAGGACCAGGGCGGAGTAGACCTCGGCGGTGTCGTCGAGGTGCGCGGCGACCGTCGGGGGCTCCGGCTCGTACGGCTCCAGCGGCCGGGCCGAGAGCTCCACCCGCTCCACCGTGATCACGGTGCCGTCCCCGGCGTCCACCTCGAACGCGCCCAGCCCGCCGTAGGTCGCCTCGGGCAGCTCCAGGTCCGCCACCAGCAGCTCCTCGGTGAACTGCGCGGCCCGCGCGACCAGCTCGCCCGAGGCGGAGACGACGATCGAGTCGCCGTCGAAGACCAGCTCGTCCTGGCCGCCCACCTGGTTGGCGTAGGCGAGGGTGCAGCCCGCCTCCCGGGCCCGCCGGGAGACGAGCGCCAGGCGCACGTCGTCCTTCTCCCGCTCGTACGGCGAGGCGTTCGGCACCACCAGCAGCCCGGCTCCGGCCTCGGCCGCCACCGCGACCGGCCCGCCGTCCTGCCACAGGTCCTCGCAGACCGCGATCGCCACGTCCACCCCGTGCAGCCGGAAGACCGGGAGCCGGTCGCCGCGGACGAAGTAGCGGTACTCGTCGAAGACGCCGTAGTTCGGAAGGTGGTGCTTGGCGGTCTTGACGACCACCCGGCCCCGGTGGAGCAGCGCCGCCGCGTCGAGCGGGGCGCCCTTGGGCTGCCCGACCCGGGGGGCGAGCCCGGCCCGGTCGACGTACCCGACGACGACCGGGATCTCGCCGAGCCCCTCCTCGGCCAGGCGGCGGGCCGCCGACTCGACCGCCGAGATCGACGCCTCCACGAACGAGGTCCGCAGCACGAGGTCCTCGACCGGGTAGCCGGTGAGGAACATCTCGGTGAAGACGGCCAGGTGCGCGCCGCGGTCGGCGGCGCGCCGGGTCCACTCGACGAGCTTGCCGGCGTTGGCCGCCAGGTCGCCGACCGCGGGGTTGGTCTGGGCCAGGGCGATTCGGAGTTGAGCCACGATCTCACCTTATTCCCGTCATGCGGGGGGACGGGAAGAGGGTGGCTCGGGGCCGCTCAGCCCAGGACGTGGAGCAGGCCGAGGTTCCTGGCCGCGGCGGGCTCGGTCACCTGCTGCCGGCGCCCGTCGGGCCCGATGTACACCAGGGTGTTGCGGGTCGTGCCCTTGACCCGGACCACCAGGCGGCCGTCGGGCAGGTAGCGGGCGCCGATCAGCCTGCCCTTGACCGGGACGGCGGTCCGGGCGCCGGTCCGGGTGTCGTAGATCGCCGGAGTGAAGGCCTGCGGCCAGCCGCCGTCCCCGGCCGGCGCGTTCGCGCCGATCACGTTCACCACGACCCTGCCGCCGTCCTCCGACAGGCTCTCCACGTGGTTGGCGAGCCTGATGCCGGGAACGCGGCGGGAGGCGCCGGTGACGGTGTCCAGCAGGTGGACGCCCTCGGCGGTCCCGGCGTAACCGGCCAGCGTCCGGCCGTCCCCGGACCAGGCCAGGTGGCAGACGCCGAGGGTCTTGCCGAGCTTCTTCAGGCCCTTGCCGTCCGCGCCGACCACCGCGACGGTCGCCGCCTCGGTGGTGCCCTTCAGGGGGAAGGCGACGCGCCTGCCGTCGGGCGACCAGACCGGGGTCATGCAGGGCCCGCCGTACGCCGCGCCCCGGGCGATCACCTTGTCGCCGGCGGCGCTCTTGACGTGCAGCCGGGAGCCGCCGTCGATCCACGCGATCCGCCGGCCGTCCGGGGAGGCGGAGAACTGGCCGGCGAAGCTTCCCCCGCCGACCGACTGGCGGCTCCAGCCGCCCCGGTAGGCCGACACCTCGACCTTGCCGTTCGCCGCGTAGGCGAAGTAGACGGCGGCTCCGGAGGGCCGCGCGGGGGCCTCGGCCGAGGCGGGGGCGGCGGCGGACACGGCGAGCGCGGCGCCGAGGGCGAGAGCCCGGTACTTCACGACGATCTCCTAGGGGAAACGCGGCGGCGACGATCGGAGCCCGGGGAAGCCGGTGGGGCCCGTCGCGGCCACGGAGAGCAGACTGCGCCGTAACCTATCGCCCCTCCCCGGCCCGGCCGCGGCCCGGGGAGGCCTTTCCCGGCCGTGTCCGCCAGGTCGCGGCCGCACCCGCCGGGCCGTCGTCCCCGGAACCCCGCTGTCCCCGGAACCCCGTCATCTCCGGAACCCCGTCATCTCCGGAACCCCGTCATCTCCGGAACCCCGTCATCTCCGGAACCAGGCCGTGCTCCCCGGAGCCACCGCCCCGGCGGACGCCTCGGCGGAGGCGAGCACCGGCGTGCCGTGCTCCACCGGGTACGGCTCGCCGCCGAAGACGGTCACGCAGACCATGTCCCCGCGCCGGAACGCGAGCACGTCCTCCCGGCCGGTGGGCAGCCACTCCAGCGGGCCCTCGAAGCCGGGGCGCATCCGCAGGGCGTCGCGGTGCAGGCTCCAGGTCGACTCCGGCCGGGACATCTGCTCCTCGATCGCGAACGCCCCGAACCACTCCGGCTGCGGCAGCCACGTCTCCGCCGAGGCGGAGAAGCCGAACGACGGACCCGCCGCCGTCCACGGCAGCGGCACCCGGCAGCCGTCGCGGCCGTGCTCGGTCCTGCCCGAGCGGAACCAGGTGGGGTCCTGGCGGGCCTCGTCCGGCAGGTCCATGACCTCCGGCAGGCCGGCCTCCTCGCCCTGGTACAGGTAGACCGAGCCGGGCAGGGCCAGCACCAGCATCGCCGCCGCCCGCGCCCGCCGTACGCCCAGCTCGACGTCGACCGTCCCGCGCGGCCGGGTGTCCGGGCCGCCGGTGCGGGAGACCAGGCCGTAGCGGCTGACCGCCCGGTGCACGTCGTGGTTGGCCAGCGTCCAGGTGATCACCGCTCCGGTGGAGACGACCTGCTCCAGGCCCCGGTCGATGGAGTCGCGGAAGCGGGCGGCGTCCCAGGGGCAGACCAGCAGGTCGAAGTAGAACGCCTGCTGCAGTTCGTCGGGGCGCAGGTACAGCGCCAGGTCGCCCACCGTCGGCACCCAGATCTCCCCCACCAGCGTGCGCTCGCGGGCGTCGGCGAGCTTGCGCCAGCGGCGCAGCACCTCGTGCACCTCCGGCTGGTTCTGGGCCAGGATGTTGTACTCGGGGTGGTGCGGCCAGTCGGGCAGGTCGGCGTGCTTGAACAGCATGTGCACCACGTCGATGCGGAAGCCGTCCACCCCCCGGTCGAACCAGAAGCGCAGCACGTCCTCGAAGTAGGCGGCCACCTCGGGGTTGCGCCAGTTGAAGTCGGGCTGAGCGGGATCGAAGCTGTGCAGGTACCACGCGTCGCCGACCCGGGTCCACGCCGGGCCGCCGAAGACCGAGAGCCAGTTGTTGGGCGGGTCGCCGTCCCGGTCGGGCCGGAAGATGAACCGCTCGCGGGCCGCCGGGTCACCGGCCAGCGCCGCCCGGAACCACGGGTGCTCCACCGAGCAGTGGTTGGGCACCAGGTCCATGAAGACCTTCAGCCCGCGGGCGTGGGCGTCGGCCAGCAGCCGGTCGAAGGCCGGCAGCCCGCCGTAGCGGGTGTCGATGCCGGTGTAGTCGGCCACGTCGTAGCCGTGGTCGGCGCCGGGGGAGGGGTAGCAGGGGTTCAGCCAGATCCCGTCGACGCCCAGCGCGGTCAGGTAGTCCAGCCGGGTGCGCAGCCCGTCCAGGTCGCCGACGCCGTCGCCGTCTGCGTCGGCGAACGAACGCAGGTACACCTGGTAGACGACGGCGTCACGCCACCACATGGATTCCTCCCCGTCGGAGCCCGGACCTGTCCGCAGGGGTTCCTCCCCGCCGGATTCCGGATCTACCCCCGTCCGAGCGGGAGGACGGCCTCCACGGACGTGCCGCCGCCGGGCGCCGGCCTCACCGCGCAGGTCCCGCCCAGTTCGGTGGCGCGCTCGCGCATCGAGACCATGCCGATCCCGGACCTGGACCCCTGGGGCAGCCCGCACCCGTCGTCGGTGATCCGGACCGTGAGCGAGGACCCCCCGCGCCGCAGCGCGACCGCCGCCGAGCGGGCCCCCGCGTGCTTGCGGACGTTGGTGAGCGCCTCCTGCGCGATCCGGTAGGCGGCGACCTCGGCCGCCGCGGGCAGGTCGGAGAGGTCCCCCGAGGCCTCCACCGCGACCGGGAGCCCGCCCTCGGCCGCCAGCGCCCGTACGGCTCCCGCCAGGCCGAGTTCGTCCAGGGTGGGCGGGCGCAGGCCGTAGACCAGCTCCTTGATCTCCTGGCTGACCGAGTCCATCCCGGCGCGCAGGTCGAGCAGGAGCCGGTCGGCCGAGGCCGGGGCGGTGCGCAGGCTGATCCTGGCCATGTTGATCGACATCGCCATGTCGGCCAGCGCGTGGCCCAGCCCGTCGTGCAGGTCCCTGCGCAGGCGGCGGCGCTCCTCCTCGCGGGCGGTCAGGATGCGCTCCCGGGAGCGCTGCAGGTCGGCGGTCAGCCGTACGGCGTGCGCCACGTCGGCCACATACGGCGCGACCGCGGCGATCAGCCGGTCGTTGTGGGCCGCGGCGAACCGGCGCGGCCCCGGAGAGCCGAGCAGCAGGCGGCCGACCGGCTCTCCGTGCCAGACCAGCGGGACCACCCGCGGGGCCGGGCCCAGCAGGCCGAGGTTCACCCGCCGTCCCTCGATCCCGTCCACCTCGACGGCGACTCCGGTGACGCCGAGCCCGTCGCGGATCACGGCGGCGACGGCGGCCAGCGCGCCCGCGGGCTCGGCCTCGCCGACCTCCCGCGCCAGCCGGGCGGCCAGGACGGCCGGATCGCCGTGCGTGCCGTACATGAGCCGGTCGACCAGGAGCCGGAGCCGGTCGCGCAGGGGGTGGAAGAAGACCCCGGCGGACAGGGCGGCGACCAGGCCGCCGATCCGGTCGTAGCCGGAGAGCACCAGCCCGGTCACGGCACTCGCGCCGAAGTAGACCGTGCTGACCGCGGCGATCAGTCCGGCGGCCACGAAGGCGCGGCTGATCACGGTGTCGATGCCGTACAGCCGGTAGCGCAGCGCGGCGAAGGCGAGGGCGACGGCGGTGATGGCGGTCCACAGGGTGGACATCGGCCACCAGTCCCGCCCTCCGGCGAGGAAGACCGTGTAGATCGCGAAGGCGGAGAGGGGCCAGGCGATCTGGCGCCGTCCGGTGGGGCCGGCCCGGAGGAAGCGCAGCACCAGGGAGAGCATGGCCACCACCACGAGCGCCACGAGCAGGTTCTGGAAGAGGACCTGGCCGGTGACGGAGTAGGGGGCGAGCGCCTCCACTCCGATCGGGTTGGGGATCGGCTCGGGCCAGGGGGAAAGCTCCCGGGGCGGTGACGGCAGGAGGAGCTGGTAGACCGTCTGCCCGGCCATCGCGGCCGCCGCCAGCGCCGCCACCGGCCGCCAGCGCGCCGACGGCAGGCGGCCGTCGGGGGAGTAGAGCGGGAGGATGATGGCCAGCAGCGCGCCGCCGCTTCCCCAGCCCACGGCCATCACCCAGCGCAGGTATCCGGCGGCGGCGAGGTCCCCGCCGCCCGCGGCGGCCAGCACCGCCGAGGTGGCGAAGACGTTGAGCGCGCAGCCCAGGCCGCCCGCGCACATCAGCCAGCCCGTGACCGGGGGCGCGCGGTGGGCCAGCAGGAACACCCCCACCAGGGGGAAGGTCACGCCCGCCACGTGGTCGGGCGTCGCCGGGATGTCCGGCGTCCAGCCGGGGGGCAGGTCGAGGCTCATGACGAACCCCGCCACGGTGAGCAGGACGGAGGCGACGGCCATGGCGGCGGCGAGGGCCCCACGGGGAGAGGCGGCGAACGCGGCCGTCGCTCCCGGGCCCGGGCGGCCGGCGGCCGCGGGATCGTGCGCCGGGTCCCCCGCGCCGGGTCCGCGCGTGACCTCCTGCGCCTCCTCCGCGCAGGGAAGGGCGCGGCCTTCCGCCCGCCTGGACACCGCTACCTGCCCGGGTCGCCCGGATTGACCAGACCCGACTCGTACGCCGCGACGACGAGCTGCGCGCGGTCGAACAGGCCGAGGTGCTCCAGGAGCTTGCTCACCGTCCCGGCCACGTCCTGCTCGGCCACCATGAGGGTGGCCGCGATCTGCCGGTTGGTGAGCCCCCGGGCGACCAGCTTCAGCAGGTCCAGCTCGGCGTCGCCGAGCCCGGCGAGCGCGGGCGGGGCGGCGGGGTCGGTGCGCCCGGCGAAGGCCGAGATGAGCCGGGTGGTGACGGCGGGGTCGATCAGCGCGTCCCCGGCCTGCGCGGCGCGCATCGCGCTGATGAGCTGCTCGGGCGCGGAGGTCTTGAGCACGAAGCCGCTCACCCCGGCCCGCAGCGCCGAGTAGAGGTTGTCGTCGGTGCCGAACGTGGTCATCATGATCACCTTGGGCGGGTCCTGGTCGGCGAGGATCCGCCGTGCGGCGGTCAGGCCGTCCAGCCGGGGCATCTGGATGTCCATCAGCACCACGTCGGGACGGGCCTCGCGGACCAGTGCGATCGCCTGCTCGCCGTCCCCCGCCTCACCGGCCAGCTCGAAGCCGGGCTCGTTGTCCAGCACCACCCGCAGGCCGGTGCGGACCAGCGCCTGGTCGTCGACCACGACGACCCGCAGGGCCGGCTCCCCGCCCCGGGGCTTCCCCGCCGGGGGCTCTCCCGCCGGGCGTACGGCCGACCGCTCCCCGGGCAGGTCCAGGTGGGGGGCCTGGACCAGCATGTCGGACTCCAGGCGCTGCAGGGTGGCGCCGAGGTCCAGGCCCAGCTCGTCGCGGAGCACGGCCCTGGCGCGGCGGAGTGCGCCCAGCGCGTCGCCCTGCCGGCCGCCCCGGTAGAGGGCGAGCGCCAGCAGCCGCCAGCCCTCCTCCCGGAGCGGATGGGCCGAGACGTGCGCCTCCAGGTCCGCGACCAGCGCCGAGGACTGGCCCAGCGCGAGCCCGGCGTCGGCGTGGCGCTCGATCGCGGTCAGCCGGAGCTCCTCCAGCCGTCCGGCCTCCGTGACCGCCCACGACAGGTCGGCGAACTCGGCCAGCGCGGGACCCCGCCACAGCGAGAGCGCCTCCCGGGTGCGTTCCCACACCGCCGCCGGGCCGCCCTCCAGCTTGACCAGGCTCTCGAACCGCCAGGAGTCCACCTGGCCGGTCTCGGCGCGCAGCGCGTAGCCCGGCGGGGCCGAGACCAGCACCGCGGCCTCCTCGCGCGGCGCGCGGTGCGGCTCCAGCGCGCGCCGCAGCCGCGAGACGTATCCCTGGATGGTGGACAGCGCCTGGGCCGGCGGCTCGCCCGGCCAGAGCTCGTCGATGAGCACGCTCACCGGGACGGCGCGGCCCCCCGCCACCAGGAGCCGGGCCAGCACCGCCATCTGGCGTTGACCGCCGAGGTCGAGCACCACGTCGCCGTGGCGCGCCTGGAACGGTCCTAGAGTACGAAATGTCAGCATCGCAGCTGTAAGAGTACGGCTACCTGGACTGACGTCATACGGCAACATTCACCATCGCTCGCTTGCTGGGAGAAGGATCAGCGGCAGGGTTCCGCGTCCAGGGTCAGCGGCAGCACCGCCTCGACCACCGTTCCGCCCTCCGGCGGCGATGTGATCGAGCAGGTGCCGCCGAGCTCGGCGGCCCGCTCGCGCATGGAGGCCAGCCCCACGCCGGACCTCCGGCCGGGCGGCACCCCCGGGCCGCCGTCGCTCACCCGGACGCGCAGGCGGGCGCCGCCCGGGTCTCCGCCGGCCGGGTCTCCGCCGTGCGGGCCTCCGCCGCGCTCCAGCGAGACCCGTACGGCGCTCGCCCCGGCGTGCTTGCGCGCGTTGGTCAGCGCCTCCTGGACGATCCGGTAGGCCGCCACCTCGGCGGCGGCCGGCAGGCCGGTGAGGTCGCCGCTCGCCTCGACCGCGACGGCGGGCCCGGCCATCTCCCCGATCGCCCCGGCCAGGCCGAGCTCGTCCAGGGCAGGGGGGCGCAGGCCGTACACCAGGTGCCTGATGTCGCTGGTCACGCTGTCCATGCCGGAGCGCAGCCCGTCGAGCAGCCGCTCGGCGCTCTCCGGGGAGACGCGCAGGGAACGCCGGGCCGCGTTGATGGACATCGCCATGCCGCTGAGCGACTGGCCGAGACCGTCGTGCAGGTCGCGGCGGAGGCGGCGGCGCTCCTCCTCGCGGGCGGCGATGATCCGCTCGCGGGAGCGGTGCAGCGCGCCGACCAGCCGGACCGCGTGGGCGGCGTCGGCGATGTACGGCGCGAGCGCGGCGATGACCCGCTCGTTGTGCGCGGCGGGCAGCCGCCGGGTCCCCGGAGGACCGATGAGCAGGTGCCCGACCGGCTCGCCGTGCCAGACCAGGGGGACCTCGCGGACCACCTCGCCGAGCTCGCCCGCGCCCGCCTGGCCGGGCCACTCCCCGAAGGCGCCTGCCGGGGACGGCTCCGCCCCGGGAGGCGCGGGCGGTTCGGCGAACCGCACGGCCACTCCCGTGACGGAGAGCCCCTCACGCAGCACCTCCAGGGCCGCGGGCAGCCCCTCGGCGGGATCGGTCCGCTGCAGCCGCCGCCTCAGCTCCCCGGCCAGCGCCACCGGGTCGCCCTTGCTGCCGTAGAGCAGCCGGTCGGCGCCGCGCTGCAGCACCCTGCGGAGCGGATGGAAGAAGGCACCGGCGAGCAGCGCGGCCAGCAGTCCGCCGAACTGGTCGAGATCCGACAGCAGCAGGCTGGAGGCGGCGCCCGCCCCCACGTAGACGCCGCCGATGACACCGACGAGACCCGCGCCGACCAGGGTCCGGGTGATCAGGGTGTCGATCTCGTAGAGCCCGTGCCGCAGGATCGCGAACGCGATCGCGGCGGGGATGAGCGGGATGGTGAACGAGGCCAGCCACCAGAGCGGGCCGCCCGCCACCCACGGGACGATCAGGCCCGCGAACGCGAGCAGCGGCCAGGCGATCCGCCGCCGCTCGACCGGGTCCGCCCGGTGGAAGCGCACCGCCAGGGAGAGGAACGCCAGTCCCATCGCCGCGGTGCCGAGCCAGTACAGGATCTCCTTGGCGGCCGGCGACGGCGGCACCGCCTCGATGACGACGAGCAGCGAGCGCAGGGCCTCCAGCCCCTGCACCAGGCAGGCGAAGACGACCAGCGCCCGCCACCGGGGCGAGGGCGGCCGGCCGGTCGGATAGAGCAGGGGCAGCAGCACGCCCAGCAGGAGCGTCGCCAGCGCCCAGCTCAGCCCGACGGCCGCCCACAGGGGTTTGGGCGCGCCGAAGGCGTAGGGGGAGGAGGAGTGCAGCCGCGCGACGTTGCCCGCCAGGATGTTGACCGCGCAGGCCAGGCCGCCCGCCACCAGCAGCCAGCCGACGGCCAGCCGCGGCCGCCGCAGGATCAGCAGCGCCCCGAAGACCGGGAAGGCGGTCCCCGCCATGTCCTCGGGCGCGAAGGGCAGCGGGGTGTACGACGGCTGCGGCAGCATGGCGGTCACCACGATGTTCGCGCACTCCATGGCCACGGAGAGTGCGGCGGTCAGCACGCCGGCCAGGCGCAGGCGCCCATGCGCCGTCGCGGGACGGCCCCCTGGCTCCGGGAGGACGCCTCCCGGCCCGGGTCGGTCCGGCTCGCGCGCCACCTTGCCCCTCCGTGCCCCTCTATATGCGGACTTAGAGGGACACTAGCCGGAATAGAGCAATGTTCAATCAACATGCGCTCAACATGATGTCGCCGCAGTACGGCGGCGCAGCGCCGGGCCGATCGCGAGCAGCCCGGCGGCGGCGACGAGGTTGACCGCGCCGACGGTCAGCCAGAGGGCGGCGGGGCCGGCCGCGAGCAGCCGGGTGCCGAGCAGCGGGGCCAGCATGGTCCCGGCCGACCAGGCGAAGCCGAACATGCCCGAGTAGCGCCCGCGCAGGTGGGGCGGGGCGAGCGAGGCCACGATGGCGCCGGGGATGCCCGCGGTGACGATCTCGCCGAGTGTCCAGACCACCACGGTGGACGCGTACCCGGCGACGCCGGAGACGAGGACGTTCAGCGCGAAGCCCCCGCCGATGACCGCGTACCCGATCGCCAGCACGGTGCTGTGGTCCCGCTTGCCGAACCAGTCGCCGGTCAGCGGCTGGACGAGCACGATCAGGACGCCGTTGACCGCCATGACCAGGCCGTAGGAGCTCTCACCGAGGCCCGCGCCGGTCATGGCCAGCGGCAGCGTCGTGAACGCCTGGGCGTAGACCAGGCTGGAGAGCACGCAGATCACGATGTAGGCGACCATCAGCCGGTCCCTCAGCACCGCGCCGAACCCGCCGCCCGCGCGCTCGCCCGGCTCCGGGCGGGTCTCCGGCACCGCCCGCCACACCAGCAGGCCGAAGACCACCGCGGTGACCGCGTTGAACCAGAACATCCAGGCGTACCCTGCCTCGGCCAGCCGGCCCCCGATCACCATCGCCACCGCGAAGCCCAGGTTCAGCGCCCAGAACAGCAGGCCGTAGGCGCGCGGCCGGTCCTCGGGCGAGACGAGGTCGGCCACCAGCGCGTTGGAGGCGGGCCGGTAGGCGTCGATCGTGAGGCCGAGCACGAACATCGCCGTCACGATCGCGGGCAGCGAGGTGCTCGCCCCCAGCGCGACCATGGTCACGGCGGTCGCGACCATGCCGCCGGTCAGGGTGATCCGCCGCCCGAACCGGTCGGCCAGCCAGCCGGCGAGGATCTGCGAGATCAGCGAGCCCGCGCCGAACACCGCCATCACCGCGCCCGCGGCCGCCAGCGACATGCCGCGCGACTGGGTCAGGTAGACGCCGATGAACGGCTCGACCATCATGCCCACCCGGTTGACCAGCGTCCCCGTCCACAGGGCCCAGAACGCCCGGGGAAGTCCGCCGATCTTGGATTGCAGGAACGTGGGCTTGGGCTTGGGCTTGGCGATGGTCGTGGTCGTCATGGGACCAGGGTTGGACAGGTGTTCGCAAAGCTGCCAATCTTTTAGCCGTGTCTAAAGGGTCGGGCGGTGTCCGGAAGAGGTCCTGCCACGTCGAGTGGGTCTTCGCTCCCGACGACGTGGCCCGGATCCGCTTCGCCTTCTCACCGATCTGGGAGCTGGTCGCCAGCCTGCGCACGCTCCGCGACCCGGCCCGGCGCTCCCTCCACCTGCCCTGGCTGCGCGCCGTACGGCCCCGCCTGGCGGGCCTGGACCTGTCCGAGCTGTTCGCCCTGGTGCCCACGGCCGGCTACCTCGTCGACTTCGTCACCCCTACTCCCGACACCCCCGAGCCCGACTTCGCCGCCGAACTGGAGCGGGTCCGGCGCACGCCGCCGGACCGGGCCGCCGTCGAGGCGGGCTGGGTCTCCGGGGCCGACCCGCGGATCATCGAGCGGTTCCGGGCCGACCCCGGGACGGGGGTGGCCCGGGTCGCCGACACCCTCCAGCGCTACTGGGAGGTCGCCTTCGCCGAGTTCTGGCCCCGCGTCCACGGGCTGCTGGAGGCGGAGGTGACCCGCCGCTCCCGTCAGCTCGCCGCGGGCGGCGCCCGGGAGCTCTTCGCCGACCTGCACCCGAACGTCTCCTGGCGCGGCGACCGGCTCGCGGTCGTGCGCAACTGGGAGTACTCCGCCCCGCTCGGCGGAGACGGCCTGGTGCTCGTGCCGACCGCCTTCTGGTGGCCGGACACGGCCACGATGGTCGAGCCGTACCAGCCGATGCTCGTCTACCCGGCCACCGGCGTCGGCACCCTGTGGAGCTCGGGCCCGCCGCCCGCGCCCGGCGCGCTGGCCGCGCTGATCGGCCGGACCCGCGCGCAGATCCTCCTCGCCCTCGCCGACCCGTCGACCACCTCGGCCCTGGCCCGGCGGATGGAGCTCACCCCGGGCGCGGTCAGCCAGCACCTGACCGTCCTGACCGGCGGCGGCCTGGCGGTCCGCCGGCGGCTCGGCCGCGAGGTCGTCTACAGCCGCACCCCGGTCGGCGACTCCCTGGTCTGCACCCCCTGAGCCCGAGGCGGACCGCGCCCGCCGGAAACGGGACGGAGTAACGTGGGCGAAACACACAGCGGGCAGACTGGGTAGAGGACCAGGCGTGTCGCACCGCGCCGGCAATGGAGGAGAGGCCTTGGACCGCCAGCAGGAGTTCGTTCTCCGCACGCTCGAGGAGCGCGACATCCGGTTCATCCGGCTCTGGTTCACCGACGTGCTCGGGTTCCTCAAGTCGGTCGCCATCGCCCCGGCCGAGCTGGAGGGCGCCTTCGCCGAGGGCATCGGCTTCGACGGCTCGGCGATCGAGGGCTTCGCCCGCGTCTACGAGTCGGACATGCTGGCCAAGCCCGACCCCTCCACCTTCCAGATCCTGCCCTGGCGCAGCGAGAACCCGGGCGCCGCCCGGATGTTCTGCGACATCCTCATGCCGGACGGCTCGCCCTCGCACGCCGACCCCCGCTGGGTGCTCAAGAAGACCCTGGCCAAGGCCTCCGACATGGGCTTCAGCTTCTACACCCACCCCGAGGTCGAGTTCTTCCTGCTGAAGAACCGGCCCGAGCGCGGCACCCGCCCCGAGCCCATCGACGAGGGCGGCTACTTCGACCACACCCCGCACAGCTCCGGCCACGACTTCCGGCGCCAGGCGATCATGATGCTGGAGTCGATGGGCATCTCCGTCGAGTACAGCCACCACGAGGGCGGCCCCGGCCAGCAGGAGATCGACCTGCGCTACGCCGACGCGCTGACCACCGCCGACAACATCATGACCTTCCGGCTGGTCATGAAGGAGGTCGCGCTGGAGCAGGGCATCTGGGCGAGCTTCATGCCCAAGCCCTTCACCGAGTACCCCGGTTCCGGCATGCACACCCACATGTCGCTGTTCGAGGGCGACCGCAACGCCTTCCACGAGCCCGGCGCCGAGTACCAGCTCTCCAAGACCGGCCGCGCCTTCATCGGCGGCCTGCTCACCCACGCCGCCGAGATCACCGCCGTCTGCAACCAGTGGGTCAACTCCTACAAGCGCCTGTGGGGCGGGGCCGAGGCGATCGCCGGTCAGGGCGGCGAGGCCCCCAGCTACATCTCCTGGGGCCACAACAACCGCTCCGCGCTGGTCCGCGTCCCGATGTACAAGCCGCACAAGAGCGGATCCACCCGCATCGAGTTCCGCTCGCTCGACTCCGCCTGCAACCCCTACCTGGCCTTCGCGGTGATCCTCGCCGCCGGGCTCAAGGGCATCGAGGAGGGCTACGAGATGCCCCCCGGCGCCGAGGACGACGTCTGGGCGCTGACCAGCGCCGAACGCCGCGCCCTGGGCATCGCCCCGCTCCCGCAGTCGCTGGACGAGGCCATCGCGGTCATGGAGCGCAGCGAGCTGGTCGCCGAGACCCTCGGCGAGCACGTCTTCGACTACTTCCTGCGCAACAAGCGCACCGAGTGGAACGAGTACCGCCGCCAGGTCACCGAGTTCGAGCTCGGCCGCTACCTCCCGGTGCTGTAAGACCAGGCCAGAGCAATTCTTGCAACGTAGAGGTGCTTCCGGTACGGCTTGCGCCAGGTGTCCCCGGAGCGGGGACGTGATGCCTACTTTCTCGACGGCGCTGCGCCGGGGCGAGGTGGCATTCGGGGACGGACGGCCCGTGAGCCGCTCGCGCGGCCGTCCGGCCGCGTACGCGGGCATCGGCGCTGATCGCGTCGCCCGACCGGGCGGGGCCGGAGATCGCCGCGGGGCAGGGGATGCCGTTCGGTGCCGGGGCCGCACCGCGGACTCGCCGGACGAGTCGCGCCCGCCTGCTCGACGCCCTCGATCAGCGCGGCTGCGAGCGGCACCGGCCCCGCATCCCTTCTCTCGTACTTCATCCGAAGGCGCGCCACGAAGGCCGTCCGCGCTTCCGCATGCGCCCGGCCGGCCTCGTCGACGGTCTCCTGCACGTCGGCCTCGTCGTCCCGGAACCACGCCATGAGACTCCAACCCTCCCGGTCGACGTGCCATGGTCGCCGGAACGGGCAACGGTCTCGAGCCTGAAAGGGTTCCGCGACACGACGCGGCGCCTCCCGGACGAGCGGCAGCCGAGTATGTCGGAGGTCCCGGCTGGATTCCGTGCACATGACCGACTTCGATGGGCAGGACCGGCCGGAGCCTCCTCTCGCGGGCGATGAGACCGCCACCCTCCTGGGGCCGGGCTCCCAGCCTGCGCTGGATCCTGTGCCATATGATCGAGGAGTACGCGCGGCACAACGGCCACGCCGACCTCCTCCGCGAGTCGGTGGACGGTCTGACGGGGGAGTAGCGGCCGGGGCGTCGGCCGGTCACGGGCCGTGGCCGCCGCGGGCGGACGCCGTTCACGGGCGCCGCCCGTCCGGCGGTCGCACGCGCCGGGCGTGGTGCTCCCGTTACCGGGTCTTCACGCCGGCGGTACCCGCCCCTGGTTGGGTTTAGCCTCAACCATTCCGGTAATATCGGCCGGTCTCTTTGCTTGTCACATATCAATGATCGATCGCCGATTGAGGCGACAGGAGGTGCGGCATGACGACGGCTGCTGGTCTGCAGACCGTGGTGACCGTCCCGGCACGTTTCCGCGGCCCCGAAGGCGTCGCGAACGGCGGATGGATCGCGGGCACGGTCTCCGAGGCGCTGCACGGCGCCCGGTACGACTCGGCCGTCGAGGTCACGCTGCACGCGCCCACCCCGCTGGAGACCGAGCTGGACCTGCGCCAGCTGGCCAACACCGCCACCCTCACGCACGGTGAGACCCTCCTCGTCGAGGCCATCGCGGTGGCCGAGCGGCTCGACGCCCCGGCGTTCGTGCCCTTCAACGAGGCGGCCCGCGCCGAGCGCGGCTTCGCCGGGCTGACCGCCCACGCCTTCTCCGGCTGCTTCGCCTGCGGCCTGCGCGAGCCCGGCGACGGCCTGCGCATCTTCCCCGGCCGGGTCGAGGGCGCCGAGTCGGTGGCCGCCGGCTGGCGGGTGCCGATCACGGTCGCCGACCAGGACGGCGTCATCCCCGACGCCGTCGTCTGGGCCGCGCTCGACTGCGCCACCGGCTGGGCCCACTTCGCGCCCGGCGAGTTCGCGCTGCTCGGCCGGCTGACCGCCCAGGTCCACCGGCGGATCTACCCCGGCGGCACCTACTCCGTGGTCGCCCGCGCCACCGGCCGCGAGGGCCGCAAGCTCTTCGGTGAGAGCGCGATCTACGAGGTGGACGGCACCCTGGTCGCCGCCGCCAAGGCCACCTGGATCGCCCCCGCCTGACCCGGCCCGGCCGGGGGAGACCCCGGCCGGAGCCCTCGCCTCCGCGGTGCCCGGTAGGGGCCGCCGAGCCCGCGCTCCCGCCGCGGGCGGTCTCCGGCCGACCGGGTTCCCGCCGCCCGCACCGTCACCCGGGGCCCCGCCGCGGGCGGCTGCTCGCGGGGTGACAATTTCCGCCGGATAAATCGCCCTCCGGGGCGGAGAGCCCGCCGCGATCCGCGACTACCTTCGGCGGGCATGGCCTCCTCTTCCGCCGCACCGCAGGACCTGGCCGCAGCCCCCGTGCCGTGGTTCGAGCGCCTGCTCGTCGTCCTGTTCGTCGTGGTGCCCTTCCTCGCGGTGCTGGCCGCCGTCCCCTTCGCCTGGGGATGGGGCCTGACCTGGCGGGACGTGGTCATCGCCGGGGTGATGTACCTCGTCACCGGATTCGGCATCACCGTTGGCTACCACCGGCACTTCACCCACCGCTCCTTCCAGGCGAAGACCTGGCTGCGGGTCGTGATGGCGGTCGCCGGGGGCATGTCGCTCCAGGGCCCGGTCATCCGCTGGGTGGCCGACCACCGGCGGCACCACAAGTACGCCGACCGGGAGGGCGATCCGCACTCGCCGTGGCGGTTCGGCTCCGGTTTCGTCGGGCTGAGCAAGGGGCTGTTCCACGCCCACGTCGGCTGGCTGTTCCGCCCGGAGCGCACCTCGCGGCGGCGCTTCTGCCCCGACCTGCTCGCCGACCGGCCGATCAGGATCCTCTCCCACAACCTGGCGTACGTGCCGGTCGTGCTGCTCTCGCTCGGCCTGCCCACCCTCGCGGGAGGGCTGTGGGGCGGCTCGTGGCACGCCGCCCTGACCGCCTACTTCTGGGGCGGGCTGGTACGGATCTTCGCCCAGCACCACGTGACCTGGTCGATCAACTCCGTCTGCCACACCTTCGGCAAGGAGGAGTTCTCGGTCAGGGACCGCTCCCGGAACGTGTGGTGGCTGGCCGTCGTCTCGCTGGGCGAGGCCTGGCACAACCTGCACCACGCCGACCCCACCTGCGCCCGGCACGGCGTGCTCCGCGGCCAGCTCGACCCCAGCGCCAGGCTGATCTGGCTGTTCGAGCGGTTCGGCTGGGCCTGGGACGTGCGCTGGCCGGACACCGCCCGCCTCGCCGCCCGCCGCGTGAACGCCGTGGCCTGAGCGCGGTGGCCTGAGCGCGGTGGCCTGAGCGCGGTGGCCTCGGCGCCACCGCGACCCGCCGGCTGCCGGCCGGGGAACCGGCCGCCCGGCTGGCCGACACGCTGGGCAGGGCGAGGCGCTGCGCGAGACGGTCTCCGCGCTGCTGCGCAGCGGCCGCCGGCCGGGCGTCTCCCTGATCGCCGCGCTGGCCTGCCTTCTCGTGCTGTCCCCGGTGACCGCACCATCCCGCCGGGCGCGACGGGAGACGAGAGACGGGGGACGGGGGACGGGGGACGGGGGACCGGGTGCCGGCGCGGTCCGTGACCGTACGGCGGGCGGATGAGAGCGGCCTCCCCGCCGGGGCGAACACCGGGAGAACGGACTTTCCCCGCACGCCGCATAATTGCCGCATGAGGATCACCGTCATCGAGCACGAGACCGCGGCGGGCCTGGGATTCTTCGCCGAGTGGCTGGCCGGGGCCGGGGCCGGCTGCGAGGTCGTCCGGCCGTATCTGGGGGAGGCGGTGCCGGAGCGCGCGGCCGACGGGCTGATCGTGCTCGGCGGCGAGGCGGCGGCCTGGGAGGACGAGGACCACCCCTGGCTGCCCGCCACCCGCGGCCTGCTCCGCCGCTCGGTGGACGGCGGCGTGCCGACCCTGGGCGTCTGCCTGGGCGCCCAGCTGCTGACCCTCGCCTGCGGCGGGACGGTCGAGCGCGGCGACCGCGGGCTGGAGGTCGGCGCGTGCCGGGTCGCCCCGCTGCCCGCCGCGAGCGGCGATCCGCTCTTCGACGGGCTGCTCGACGGCGCGGAGCCCGCGGTGGCGGTGCAGTACCACCGGGACGCGATGACCCGGCTGCCTCCGGGCGCGGTGCCGCTGGCCACCGGGGACGTCTACCCCAACCAGGCCTACCGGCTCGGCGAGCGGGCGTGGGCGGTGCAGTTCCATCCCGAGGCGACCCCCGAGATCTTCCTCGACTGGACGAACGGCTCCGCCGACCACCTGACCGGCCAGGGCCACTCCGTCGAGGAGCTGAACACCGGGGTCAAGGCCGCCGAGGCGCGGCTCGCCGCGACCTGGAGGCCGCTCGCGGAGCGCTTCGCCGCCGTGGTCGCGGACACGTGATCGGCCGATCGCGGGGAGGAACGGCCGGCGGCGCCGCACGGCTCCGGCGGTAGCCCGGGCGGCGGCGTTCCGGGGGCGTGACGTGTGCTCTGTGATCCCGTGATGCAGGATTGAGGAGGCCGGCGGTGCTCGCGACCGGAGACGAGGAAGGGGCGGTGGACACCGTGCCCCGCATGCAGACGACCGCCGGGCGGCTGGCCCGGCTCGGCTTCGCCGACGGGGCCAGGGCCGAGCGGCTCCTCCACGGGCTCGGGCCCGAGGCCGCCGGCGACCTGGCCCTGCTGGAGTCCCTCGTCGGCGCGGCCGACCCCGATCTGGCGCTCACCTCGCTCGACCGGCTCGCCGAGAAGGACCCGGGCGTGCTCGGCGCGCTCCGCGGGGACCCCGGCCTGCGGGCCGGCCTGCTCGGCGTCTTCGGCGTCAGCGCGGCCCTCGGGGAGCACGTGGTCCGGCACCCCGGGCACTGGCGGCTGCTGGAGGGCGAGCGGGCCGGGCGCCGCCCCTCCGGGACCGAGCTCCGCGCCGAGCTGCTGACGGCGGTCGGGGCCGACCCCGGCGACCCCGAGCCGCGCGCCCGGGACGCCTCCACCGCCGCCCTGGCCGCGCTGCGGGTCGCCTACCGGGGCCGCCTGCTCCACCTGGCCGCGCGGGACGTCACCGGGCGGGCCGCACTCGCCGAGGTCACCGCGGAGCTGTCCGACCTGGCGGGGGCCGCGCTGGAGGCGGGGCTCGCGGTCGCCCGGGCCGAGCACGGGGAGGCGGGCTCGGTACGGCTGGCCGTCATCGGCATGGGCAAGTGCGGGGCCCGGGAACTCAACTACATCAGCGACGTGGACGTGATCTTCGTGGCCGAGCCGCGCGAGGACGCGGCCGAGCCGGTCGACGAGGCGACGGCCCTGCGGGTCGCCACCCGCCTGGCCCAGAGCACGATGCGCGCCTGCTCGGCCGCGACCCCCGAGGGCTCGCTCTGGGAGGTGGACGCGGCGCTGCGCCCCGAGGGCAAGGCCGGGCCGCTGGTCCGGACGCTCGCCAGCCACCTGGCCTACTACAGGCGCTGGGCCAAGACGTGGGAGTTCCAGGCGCTGCTGAAGGCACGCCCGGTCGCCGGGGACGCCGAGCTCGGCAACCGCTACGCCGAGGCGGTGGACGAGCTGGTCTGGCAGGCCGCCACCCGCGAGAGGTTCGTCGAGGACGTGCAGGCCATGCGCCGCCGGGTGGAGGCCCACATCCGGGCGGGGGAGGCCGAGCGGCAGCTCAAGCTCGGCCCCGGCGGGCTGCGCGACATCGAGTTCGCCGTCCAGCTCCTGCAGCTCGTGCACGGCCGCCTGGACCCGCTGCTGCGCCGCCGCGCCACGCTTCCCGCGCTCGCCGCCCTGTCCCGGGGCGGCTACGTCGGCCGGGACGACGCCAGGGCGCTCGCCGAGGCCTACTCCTTCCTGCGCCAGGTCGAGCACCTGCTCCAGCTGCACCGGCTCCGCCGTACCCACGTGGTGCCCGAGGGCGAGGGCGACCTGCGGCGGCTCGGCCGCGGCCTGGGCATGACCGCCGACCCGGTGGGGGAGTTCACCACCCGGTGGCGGCGGCACGCGCTGGAGGTCCGCCGCCTGCACGAGAAGCTGTTCTACCGGCCGCTGCTGCAGGCCGTGGCGCGGCTGCCCGAGTCGGAGGACCGGTTGTCCACCGCCGCCGCGCAGGCCCGTCTGGAGGCCCTCGGCTACACCGACCCGGCCGGGGCGCTGCGCCACATCAGCGCGCTGACCAGCGGTGTCTCCCGCAGGGCGGCGATCCAGCGCACGCTGCTGCCGGTCATGCTCGGCTGGTTCGCCGACGCCCCCGACCCCGACGCCGGGCTGCTCGGCTTCCGGCAGATCTCCGACAAGCTCGGCGCCACCTCCTGGTACCTGCGGCTGCTGCGCGACGAGACCGCGGTGGCCTCCCGGATGGCCCGGCTCCTGGGCACCAGCAGGTACGCGGCCGGGTTGCTGCTGCACGCCCCGGAGGCCGTCGCGCTGCTCGGCTCCGACACCGAGCTGGACCCCCGGCGCCCCGGCGCGCTGCTGGCCGAGGCGCGGGCCACGGTCGGCCGGTACCCCGGGCACGCCGAGACCGCGGTCGCCGCCGCGCGCGCCCTGCGGCGCAGGGAGCTGTTCCGTACGGCGGTCGCCGACCTCACCGGCCACCTGGACATCGAGCAGGTCGGCCAGGCGCTGTCCACGCTCAACGACGTGACGGTCCAGGCCGCGCTGGACGCCGCGATCGCCAAGGTCGAGATGGAGCGGCGTGCCCCGCTGGGCACCCGGTTCGCGGTGATCGCGATGGGCCGCCTGGGCGGGGTCGAGTGCTCCTACGGCAGCGACGCCGACGTGATGTTCGTCCACGAGCCGCTGCCGGGCGTGCCGGAGAAGGACGCCACGGACGCCGCGCACGCCGTCGCCAACGAGCTGCGCCGGCTGCTGGCCCTGCCCGCCCCGGACCCGCCGCTGCTCGTCGACCCCGGCCTGCGTCCGGAGGGCCGCCAGGGGCCGCTGGTCCGCACGCTGGCCTCCTACGCCGCCTACTACGAGCGCTGGTCGGCGCCGTGGGAGTCGCAGGCGCTGCTGCGGGCCCGCTTCTGCGCCGGGGACGCCGGGCTCGGCACCGGGCTGCTGCACCTGGCCGATCCGCTGCGCTATCCGGCCGAGGGGGTGAGCGACGCCGCCGTGCTGCAGATCCGCAAGCTGAAGGCGCGGATGGAGGCCGAACGGCTGCCGCGCGGGGCCGACCCCGCCCTGCACACGAAGCTCGGCCGGGGCGGCCTGTCGGACGTGGAGTGGGTGGCCCAGCTCCTCCAGCTCCGGCACGCCGGCCGGCTGCCCTCCCTGCGGACCACCCGGACCCTGGAGGCGCTGCGCGCGGCGGTCGCCGAGAAGCTGCTCGACCCCGCCGACGAGGCGGTGCTCGCCGACGCCTGGCGGTTCGCCTCCCGGGTCCGGGACGCGATCGTCCTGGTCCGGGGACGGGCCTCCGACTCCGTCCCGGCGGACGTCCGCGAGCGCACGCTCCTCGCACGCGCCCTGGGCTACCCGCCGGACGGCAGCGAGGACTTCGTGGACGACTACCGCCGGGTCACCCGCCGGGCCCGCGCCGTGGTGGAGCGCGTCTTCTACGGAGACTGATCCGGGGCGCGAGGGTTCCGGCCGGTGCCTGGGTGCCCCCGGCCGGAAGGAGCCGATATTTCCGGCTTATGGGGATCGGTGTTCCTGTTGCGCCCGCCGGGAGCGGCGTGTATCAACGATCCGGGTGATCTACTTTGATATCCGTTTACGCTGATCTGGCCATCGGACTGGTGCTGGCCTTCCTGCTGCTCTCGCTCCTGGTGAGCGGGATCAACGAGGCCTTCGTCCGGCTGCTCGGGATCCGCAGCAAGTTCCTGTGGGCCTACCTCCGCGACACCATGGACGGCGGCTCCTCGGAGGGCACGTCCTGGATCCCCTCCAAGATCGCTGACGTCTTCGGCAAGCTGCCCTTCTCGAAGGACGACCCGCGCCCCGCGCACAGCCCCGACCCGGCTCCCCCCGTGGTGGCGCCGATGCCGGTGGACCCGACGGCCGTGCTGGCCGCCGAGGCGCCCGTCCCCGAGGTCGACATGACCGAGCGGCTCTACCGGCGGCTGCAGGAGATCGACCATCCCAAGGGCGCGCGGACCACCATCTCCGACATCCCGCCCGAGCGGTTCTCCGGCGCGGTGATGGAGCTGATCGCCGCCGAGGAGGGCGGCGTGGAGGGCCTGCTGGCGAAACTGGAGGCCATCCGCAGCCCGCTCGCCGGGCACCTGCGCGGCGTGTGGAAGGGCGCCGAGGAGGACCTGGCGAAGTTCCGGCGGGGCGTGGAGAACTGGTTCGACGGGGAGATGAAGCGCCTGTCCGGGCTCTACCGGCGCTACGTCACGTGGGTGGTGTTCGCGCTCGGGGTGGTGCTGACGCTGCTGTTCAGCATGGACGCGCTGGAGTACGGCAAGACCCTGCTGCGGGACAACGCCTTCCGGGCCGGGGTGGCGGCCATCGCCGGCGGCAGCGAGGACGGGCTGGCCGCGCTGAAGGACAAGTGCACCGTCACCGGTGCCGCCGAGCCGTACGAGTGCGTGACCGAGTCCTTCAGCTCACCCGCCCTGGTCAAGATCTTCGATCACGCCATCGTGAGCATCACCGTCCCGCCGGACGGCGGTGACCCCTCCCTGAACTGGAACGGCGCCGTCTGGTGGGACCGGCTGATCACCCTCGGCCACTGGCCCGGCTACCTGCTCACCGCCGTCGCCCTGCTGTTCGGCGCACCCTTCTGGTGGGACGTGCTGCGCCGCCTGACCGGCTTCCGCAACCGCTCCTAGCCGGGCGCGCCGCCGCCCGGCCGGAGTGCCCTCCGCAGGCCGCGCCGGTCCCCGGAGCGGGGACCGGCGCGGCCCCGCTAGCGCAGAACGGCGAGGATCCGGTCGACGTGGCCGAGGGGCTCGGCGCCGACCGGGCGGAGCACCACGGTGTCCGCCCCGGCCTCCCACAGCGACCGCACGACGTCCGCGGCCTCGGCGGCCGAGCCCGCGGCCATCGGCACGTCCTCCGGCGCGACGCCCAGGAATCCGGCCTGCTCCGCCGCGGCGGGCCGTACGGCCTCCCGGACCCGTGCGGGGTCGTCGTCGACGTAGAGGTGGACGAAGACCACCACCTCGTGGTCGCCTCCGGTCTCGCCGATCAGCTTCCGGGCCTCCGCGACCCGGCCGGCGTCGAAGCCCTCGGGCAGGATCGTTCCCTCGGCCACCCGCCCGGACAGCGCCAGCGAGCGGGGCCGTACCACCCCAGTCAGGACGGGCGGCGGCACGGCGGGAGGGTGCACCAGGCGCACGCCGTCGAGCCGTACGGCGCGGCCCTCGGCGGTGACCGTCTCGCCGCGCAGCAGCGCCCGCACCGCGACGACGGTCTCCTCCAGCAGCGCCAGCGGTGACGGAGCGAGGGCGCCCGCCCGGCGCATCCAGTCCTGCACGCCGTGGCCGATCCCGGCGGCGAGCCGGTGCGGGTGCAGGCGGGCCAGGTTGCCCAGCTCCATGGCGAGCAGGGCCGGGTTGCGCAGCGGCGCGGGCGCGATGCCGATGCCGACGCGGAGCCGTTCGGTGACGGCGAGCGCGGTGGCCGCCGACGAGACCGACCCCGTCCAGCCCAGGTCCTCCACCACCCACAGGTCGTCGGCGTCGGTGGTGTCCAGATGGCGGGCGAAGGGGATGAGGGACTCGGGGGGAAGATCGCGTTCGAACATGACGCCCAGGCGCATGTCTCTCCTCACGTGGGTCCGAAGAAGTTCATGGGGTATGTGCTGGTTCGTGGGGAATACTCCCACTAGGTCCCGCGAGGACACCGCGGACAGAGCCCGCGGGACCGCCCGCGACCGGGGACGGCCCGGGCCGCCGGGGCCTCAGAGATAGCGGAAGTACCCTGCGAAGTCGTCGAGCCGGGTGAGGGGGTCGACCCGGATCTCGGTACCGGTCCGCAGAGCGTTGATCATCTTCCCCTGCCCGATGTAGACGCCGACGTGGTGGGTCCTGACCCTGCGCCTGCTCACCGTGCCGTAGAAGACGAGATCGCCCGGTCGGGCCTCGGCGGCCGGGACCCTGGTGAGCCGCCGGACGTGGTCGTCGGTGTTGCCGGGGCCCAGGACGTCGCGCCCGTAGGCCAGGTGGTAGACCCACCTGGCCAGCCCGGAGCAGTCGAGGCCGAGGGTCCTGGTGGCCGGGCACGGCGTGATCGAGCCCCGGTAGCCCCGGCACGTGCCCAGCGAAGGGCCGGGCTCCTCGTCGTGGCCGCCGCCCCAGGAGTAGGGGATCGGCCCGCCCCTCCAGCCGGGCTGGCCGATCCCGGCGTGGATCGCGTGGGCGACGGCGGCCGGCCGGTTGAGCGTGACGGGCAGGACCGGCACCGAGGCGCTCACCCCCGCCAGGAGCACCGCGAGCATCCCGGCCGGGGCCGCCCACCGGCGACGCCCGGAGACCTCGGCCACCCTGATCGACCTCGCTCTGTCAGTTCAAATCATGATTCATTCTGCCGAATGAACCGTGGCCTCGCGCAGCTCTCGCCGGTGCGCTCGTCGCCGGCCGCGGGCGCCTCGGCGCCCCACCGCCGCGCCCCCGGGATCGGCGGGTTCATGGTCCTCCACGTGGTGAGTCTTGAAGATGCCGGCGGTTTTCTCCCGTCCGAACCTGAGAAGGAACAGCGGTGAAAGGAATCCGGGCGTCGGGTTCTGCCGGGAAAGCGCTGATCGCGGAACTCTTCGAAGCCCGAGGGCCGGCAGCCGGCGTGTACAGGCGGTGCGCGGGAGCGGGGGCCCGTACCCTGCCCGGCCTGTGACGTGGAGGAATCGATGGTGGTCAAGCGGGATCTTTCCGAGGTGCTGGCCGGTCTGAGCGTCGAGGAGATGAGCGTGGACGAGGAGGGCCGGGTCACGATCAGAGATCCGGAGATCGCCAGGAGACTGCGCGACGCGGTCGGAGCGGCCCCGGTCACGGCGACGGCGCCGAATCAGACCAGCTGCAGCTCGAACGACTCCAACTGCAGCCCGAACCTCTCGCAGTGCGGCGGGATCGTATAGCCCTTGAACCCGTGTGCCGGGCGTGCCGGTGCGATGACGTGAACCTACGCTCCGCCTGATCCGCGGATTTGGAGGAATCGATGGTGGTCGAACGAGGTCTTTCCGAGGTGCTGGCCGGTCTGAGCGTCGAGGAGATGAGCGTGGACGAGGAGGGCCGGGTCACGATCAGGGATCCGGAGATCGCCAGGAGACTGCGCGACGCGGTCGACGGGGCCGCGGCCGCGGCGGACGCCACGAATGCGAGTACCTGCAGTTCGAACGGCTCCGGATGCAGGCCCAACATCTCGCGCTGCAATCCGGCCTGAACCTTCGAACCCGCTGAAAAGAACGGACGCCCGTGGCTGCTCGGACCGCGTCCGGAGAAGAATCTCCGGACGATTTCATCACAGAGCTCGGAACCTCGCTCCGCAACGATGCGCTGCACCTGATCCTGCTGCCCACCGAGAAGTGCAACTTCAGGTGCACCTACTGCTACGAGGACTTCTCCATCGGCCGGATGGGCGCCTCGACCGTCGAGGGCGTCAAACGCCTGGTCGACAGGCGTCTGGACGGGTTGCGATTCCTCAACGTCTCGTGGTTCGGCGGGGAGCCGCTGCTGGCCCGCCCGGTGGTCGAGGACATCTCCGCCCACATCGCCGCCGCCGTGGCGGAGCGGCCGGACGTGGAGTACGTCGGCGACATGACGACGAACGGCTATCTCCTCGACACGCCGGCCGTGACCCGGCTGGGCGCGCTGGGAATCCGCCGCTACCAGATCTCGCTCGACGGACCGCAGCACATCCATGACCGAACCCGCGTCCAGGCCGGCGGAGCCGGTTCGTTCCGCCGGATATGGAGCAACCTGCTGGCGATCCGGGACGATCCGGCACCTGTCGACGTCCTCCTTCGCGTGCATCTCACTCCGGCCAACGTGCCCCTGATGCCGGAGTTCCTGGCGGAGATCCGGGACACGTTCCTCGCGGACGCGCGATTCTCGGTGATACTCAAGCCGGTGGAACGGCTCGGCGGACCCAACGACGACGCCATGGACGTCGTCGGCGAGGAGGAGCGGGAGGGCATCCTGGCCGGACTGCGGTCGGTGGTGCTCGGCGGGGGAGACGGCCGTCGCCTGCAGCCTGTTCCGGACGTCTGCTACGCCTCCCGCCCCAACTCCCTGATGATCCGCGCCAACGGCGTCGTCGGGAAATGCACGGTGGCGTTGACCGACCCGGCCAACGCCATCGGAAAACTGCGCCGGGACGGCACGCTGGAGATCGACAACCTTCTCCTGCGCCCCTGGCTGCGCGGGTGGGAGTCCCGTGACTGGACGGCTCTGGGCTGCCCCGCCGACGGCCTTCCCCGCGACCGGACGGTGCTTGTGCAGCTGGGTGCCACGCGACTCGGACTCGGCGCGCGGGCGTGACGTGAACACCGTCGCCGCCCGATCGGGGAGTTCGCTCGCAGGAGATTTCCTGGTGGACCACGACCGGCCGGCGCGGCGTGCGCTGGACGGCTGGGCGGTCGAGCTGCGCGGGAAGCTGAGCGCTCTCGGCGCGGAGCCGCCGCTCTCCGCCGGCGGAAGAGGGGCGAAAGCCGCCTGCATGAACCTGGCCGCCCTCGTCGTCGCGCACGCGGGTGACCTGCAGACCGCCGAGCGCCTGTGCCGGCTTCAGCTGGAATGGCTGGCGCGGCTCGCATCCGAGTCCGGCGACCCGTCCGTTCTGGGAGACGCCTTGCAGCCATGGATCAATCTGGGGCGTCTGCGTGTTCTGCGGGGCGACGCGGACGGCGCCCGGCCCCACTTCGTCCTCGCCGAGCACCTGCGCGATCTCCGTCCCGTGCGGCTCGGACCGTGCCGGCTCCCCGCCGGCGCGTGGCCGCTCGTCGTGGCCGCCGACGCGGGCATCCCCGAGGTGCTGTGGAACGTGTACGCGATCGACCAGCTGAAGGCGTACCTGCGAGCCGGAGACCCGGAGGGTGCGCTGGCCTTCATCCCGCGCCTGCGCCGCCTCACCCCGCCGGGGACCCGCCGGTTCGTCGACGAGGGCGAGGTTCTCGCCCTCCTGCGCGGCGGGCGCGCCGGAGAGGCCCTGGAGAAGGCCGCCGAGGCCGATCCCGCGACGACGGCCGACGAGATGGCGTTCCTGCTGCATCGCGTGGCCGCTCTGGCGGCCCTGGGACAGGAGGGGTCCGCGCGGCGGCTCGCCGTCGGGCTCACGGCGATCGCGACGCGGACGGAACCGCGGTACGCGACGCCTCCCACCTTCCTCCGGCAGCTCAAACGGCTCGGGCTGCTCCTGGAGACGCTCGGAGAGGAGCGCTACGCCCTGGCGGTCTACGTCCGAGGGCTGGACATGTGCGGCGGGCATGAGGACGAGCCCCTCCACCTGGAGTTCGTCGAGGGGGCGCTGCGGCTGGCCCCCGGCCACCGAGCCTCGGCCGAGTGGCGCCCGGTGCGCGACCGGCTGCTCGGACGGTCCCTGTACTTCGAGGTACGCCGGAGGTACGGCAGAGCCGCGGAACCCGGCCACGCCGCGATCCGGGACCTGGTCGCCGCCGTCGAATCCGCCGCCGTCGAATCCGCCGCCTAGCGGGGGATCCCGGTGGAGCCGGGGCGCCCCGCCGGACGCTCAGGGCGCCGGGCCGGCCTTTCCGGCGCCCGGCCCGGGGAGATCTCGCGTTCCGCTCACTCGCAGTCGTCGACGTCGACGTCGACCTTCTTCTTCTTGGGCTTCGACGGCTTCCGGTCCGCCGAGGAGTCCGCGGCGGACAGGGTGAACGAGGCCGCCGCCGTACTGACGGAGGCGGCGCACGCCTCGTCGCCCGCGCTGCAGGCGACGAGCGAGGACAGGGCGATGACGATGACGCCGGCGGTGGTGGCGACGGTGCGGAACACGGTGGTCGGTTCTCCTGGTCGTATGTTCGGTCAACGCCTCATTGGTATCAGGAATGACTTGTAGAGGGCTTTCTCCTCGCTTGCACCGCGGGGTCGTGGGGGCCTGCGGGCGGCGCGCCGGAGGGGCCGGGCACGTGGACGCCGCGCTCGAAGAAGGTCTCCAGCACGACGACGGTCCGGGTTCCGGCCACTCCGTCGATCTCGAACAGCCGGCGCAGGACGGCCTGCAGTTCCCGGGTGCTCGACGCGCGGATCTTGGCCAGCACCGACGCCGGGCCCGCGATCACATGGGCCTCCTCGATCTCGGGGATCGCCCTGAGCGCCTCGCCGGTACCGCCCATCCACGCGTTTCCGTCGATCATCACGTAGGCCAGCACGCCCCTGCCCGCCGCCACCGGGTCGACCTCCACGGTGGTCCGCCGGATCAGCCCGCGCTCGCGCAGCTTCCTGACCCGCTCGTGGGCCGCGCCGCCCGACAGGCCCACGGCCGCCCCGAGCGCCGCGTACGAGCGGGTGGCGTCCTCCTGCAGCAGACCTATCAACATTCTGTCAATGTCATCCATGACAGGACATTATCAAGTCATAATGGTATTTGACATGATGATATTCGATGCTATTTGCTCTCCTCATGATGGAAACCATCCCCGCCGAGTTCGACGTCCTGGACGACCGCTTCGCCACGGTGGGCGGTGACGAGCAGATCGAGAGGATCCACCGGGGCTGCCGCTGGGCGGAAGGACCCGTGTACGTGCCCGCGGGCCGCTACCTCCTGTGGAGCGACATCCCCAACGACCGCATGCTCCGCTGGGACGAGCAGACCGGCGCCGTCGGCCCGTTCCGCGCCCCGGCCGGCCACACCAACGGCCACACCCTCGACGCCCAGGGCCGCCTGGTCTCCTGCGAGCAGGGCAACCGCCGCGTGACCCGCACCGAGCACGACGGCTCGATCACCGTGATCGCCGACCGGTGGGAGGGCAGGCGCCTCAACAGCCCCAACGACGTGGTGGTGAAGTCCGACGGCTCCATCTGGTTCACCGACCCCTCCTACGGCATCACCAGCGACTACGAGGGGCATCGGGCGGACAGCGAGATCGGCGCGGACAACGTCTACCGCGCCGACCCGGTCACCGGCGAGGTCCGCCTGGTGGCGGGCGACTTCGTCCGCCCCAACGGCCTGGCCTTCTCCCTGGACGAGGAGCGGCTCTACGTCGTCGACACCAGGCGCAAGCACCTGCGGGCCTTCGACGTGCACGGCGACGGCACGCTCTCGGGCGGCAAGGTGCTCGCCGAGTGCACGGCGGGCTCCTTCGACGGGATCAGGCTCGACGACACCGGCCGCATCTGGGCCGCCACGCACGAGGGCGTGCACTGCCTGGCCCCCGACGGCACGCTGATCGGCAGACTCCGGCTCCCGGAGAAGACCTCCAACCTCGTCTTCGGCGGTCTGAAGCGCAACTGGCTGTTCGTCACCGCCTCGACCTCCGTCTACGCCCTCATGACCAACGTCCGCGGCGCCCGCCCCGCCTACGCGTGAGGGACCGCTCCCACCGTCCTGCGGTACGGAGGACGGGCCGGGCGCCCGCGGGAGCCCGGCGGCGTCGGTGGTGCCGCCGGGGGCATTGTCGGGGGAGCAGTGCAGGATCGGGGCATCGGTCTACGGCGAGAACAGGAGATCGCGATGTCGCCCACGAATCAGCAGGTGGTCAAGCATGCGTTCCTCAGAGGCATGTACGAGGACGGGTATTTCCCGGATCACGTCGTCGACAAGGGGAGAGCGGTCCTGCTGAGGCTGTGCGAGCGGATCGAGGCCGAGCGTCCGCCGGACCTGACGGCCCTGTACGCGCTCACGGAGGCCGCGACGGAGGAGTTCAACGCCCTGGAGGCGGAGTTCGAGGCGGCCGGCAGCGGGATCGAGACCGTCGCGCGAGAGGTGATCGCCGAGGACTTCCGGTTCGTGGCGTCGGCGTACGGGTTCGCGGATGCGGACGCGGAAGAACTGGTCGCCGCCCGGGACTGGTGACACGGCGATCCGCGCCGGAGCGGTGCCCGGTGCGGCCGGGCACCGGGTGCCGCGGCAGCGCCCGACGCCCATCCCGCCAGCGGGAACACCGCCTCCGGCGCCACCGCCACACGCTTCATCCCGGCAGGGGGAGCGCACGCGAAAGGCCGCCGAGCGTGTCCTGAGCGGACGGTCGCCCGACGGCCTCGCACATGATGCCTGAGTGCCCTGCACGTGCCCCGGAGGGTCACCTGCCAGAGTCTCCGCAGGTCACGGTGATCAGACGTCGTAGTAGAGCTCGAACTCGTGCGGGTGCGGGCGCAGGCGGATCGGGTCGACCTCGTTCTCGCGCTTGTAGGAGATCCAGGTCTCGATCAGGTCCGGCGTGAAGACGCCGCCCTCCAGCAGGTACTCGTGGTCGGCCTCCAGGGCGGCGAGCACCTCCGACAGGGAGCCGGGGACCTGCGGGATGTTGCGGGCCTCCTCCGGGGGGAGCTCGTAGAGGTCCTTGTCGACCGGCTCGACCGGCTCGATCTTGTTGCGGATGCCGTCGATGCCGGCCATGAGCTGGGCGGCGAAGGCGAAGTACGGGTTGCACGACGGGTCCGGCACGCGGAACTCGATGCGCTTGGCCTTCGGGTTGGAGCCGGTGATCGGGATGCGGATGCAGGCCGAGCGGTTGCGCTGGGAGTAGACCAGGTTGACCGGGGCCTCGTAGCCGGGGACCAGGCGGTGGTAGGAGTTGACCGTCGGGTTGGTGAAGGCCAGCAGCGACGGGGCGTGCTTGAGCAGGCCGCCGATGTAGTAGCGGGCGGTGTCGGACAGGCCGGCGTAGCCCACCTCGTCGTAGAAGAGCGGCTCGCCGTCCTTCCACAGCGACTGGTGGCAGTGCATGCCGGAGCCGTTGTCGCCGAAGATCGGCTTGGGCATGAAGGTGACCGTGTGGCCGTACTCCAGGGCCGTGCTCTTGACGATGTACTTGTACAGCATCAGGGTGTCGGCGGCCTTGAGCAGCGTGTTGAACCGGAAGTCGATCTCGGCCTGGCCTGCGGTGCCCACCTCGTGGTGCTGCATCTCCACCTCGATGCCCGCGTCGATGAGGCGGCGGACCATCTCCGAGCGCAGGTCGGTGAAGTGGTCCATCGGCGGCACCGGGAAGTAGCCGCCCTTGTAGCGCGGCTTGTAGCCGAGGTTGCCGCCCTCCTGGGCCTTGCCGGTGTTCCAGGCGCCCTCGATGGAGTCGATGTGGTAGTAGCTCGTGTGCGCGCTGGTCTCGAACCGCACGTCGTCGAAGATGTAGAACTCGGCCTCGGGGCCGAAGTAGACGGTGTCGGCGATTCCGGTGCCGCGGAGGTACTCCTCGGCCTTGCGGGCGACGTTGCGCGGGTCGCGGCTGTAGGCCTCGCCGGTCAGCGGGTCGTGCACGAAGAAGTTGAGGTTGAGCGTCTTGTGGTCGCGGAAGGGGTCCAGCACCGCCGTGGAGGGGTCGGGCAGCAGGAGCATGTCCGACTCGTGGATGGCCTGGAAACCGCGGATCGAGGAGCCGTCGAACATCAGTCCGTCGGTGAAGACGCTCGCGCCGAAGTTCTCCGTGGGGAAGGTGAAGTGGTGCGTCGTCCCGGGCAGGTCGGTGAACCTGACATCGACGAACTGCACCCCTTCGTCCTTGATGAACTTCAGGACGTCGTCGGCTGAGTTGAACACGCGAACCTCCCAAGGGGCACGGGCTACCGGACCGAACGTAGGCCTGCGCCGTTACCGCCCCGTGTCTCGATTGTTTCACCCGTGTTAAGGGACGCCGCCCCCACGCTAACCCGGGAACGGGGGAGGCCCCAGGGGGAAACCCGTGTTTTGCGTTGCTTTCACGTTCCGGTCGTCAGGCGGCAGCCCTCCTGCTCGCTCTCCTCCAGGTCGTAGGGGTCGATCGGGGCGCCGGTCGCCTTGGCCACCTCCCTGTCCTCGGGCGAGTCCTCGTAGGAGGGGTGAACGAAGCCGTCGTCGACGTCGCACCGGGCGCCCGCCGTACCGTCGCCGTTCCAGTTGCGGACCCAGATCACCAGCCTGCCGTTCTCGCGGTAGGCGGCCATCTCGCCGGCGTTGTGCGCGACCACGCGCATGGCGGTGTACGGCCGGCCGGGCCGCTGGACGGCGTAGACGAACAGGTAGTTCACCTTGATCCGGACCCCGGTGCGCCGGCCGTCCTTCAGCGGGGAGAGCTTCGTCCTCCCGTTGACCTTGATCACATCGGTGACGGGCTCGGCGGTCCCGGGGGCGAAGGAGGTCAGCCAGTACCGGGTGTTGAAGTCGCCTTTCCGCGGCTTCCTGCGGTCGAGGTTCTTGAGGAACCACTCGCGTTCCTCGGGGTCGAGAAGCCTGCTGAAGGGTTTGTGCCCGGCCTTGAACAGGACGCGGCGGTCGAGGTTGGACGCCTTGAGGAGGTCCTTGGCGCGCTTCAGAGCGGCGGCGACGTCCTCTTCGCTCAGCCCGCCCATCGCCTTGGCCGGAGGCATCACCAGGCCGTCGGCCCCGTCCGGGTAGTCCATCGCCGGGGAGCCCTCGAACGGCGACACCTTGACCGGGTCCACGCTCACCGGCGTCGTCTCCTCGGGAACCGGCCCCGCCGTCTCCCCGGGGAGCGGTCCCGCGGACGGATCGTCGCGGTCGGCCGTCCCGGCGAGCCGCTCGGAGAAGGCGGTGACCGCCCCCTCCAGCAGCTCGGGCCGGTAGGTGACGAGGCCTCCGGTCGCGGCGACCGCGACCACCGCCACCAGCGCGGTGATCCGCCACCTCCGGCGGCGCCTGTTCCGGGGGAGCGCCGCCCACTCCGCGTGGGCCGCCCTGGACGCCCTCCTCCGCTCCTCCACGCTGATCTGGGCGGCGAGCTCGTTGAAACGCCGGTCGAGGTCGTCGTCTGGCACGCGGATGCTCCGGATGAAGGGGGATGATGTGACAGTTGATGCTCATAATGGTGGGTTTCCGCCTCATTTCGGTAACCGGTTCGACTGGATTCGGGGGCGGCACCCCGGGCGGCTACCGTTGGGGGCATGAGCAGCAGGCAGCAGCCCCGTTGGACCCAGACCTGGCTCGGCGGCGTCAGGTCGGCCGGAGTCGACCTGGGATACCCGGGGGAGCGGCTCGGCCTGCCCGAGGAGGGCAGCGGCGCGGTGGCCGGGTTCGGCCGCAGGATCGGCGCCCTGGCGATCGACTGGATCATCTGCACCTGGGCCATCGCCCAGGGCATCCTGCGCGTCAGCCCCGCCGAGCAGCCGTGGGCCCCCCTGGTGGTCTTCGGTGTGGTGAACCTTCTGCTGGTGGGCACCATGGGGATGACCTTCGGCATGCGCCTGCTCGGCATCCGCGTCGCCGCCCTCGACGGCGGCAACCCCCGGTTCCTGCCCGTCCTGGTGCGCAGCCTGCTGCTGTGCCTGGCCGTGCCGGCGCTCATCTGGGACCGCGACCGGCGCGGCCTGCACGACCGCGCCGCCAACACCGTGGTCGTGCGCCTCTGACCCCTCCCCCTCGGCCGGAGGGGGACTCCCGGCTCGCGCCGCCCGCCCGTCCGGTGGACGGGCGGGCCTCACGCGGTCAGCGGCGGCCGGGGCGGAACCCGCCCGTCGGGCTCAGGCGGGCCTGACGCAGGTGAAGATCGCGGTGCCGGGCAGGTGGCGGCCGCGCAGCGGGCTCCACCCGCCCCACACCCGCTCGTGGCCCTCGGGCCACTCCGGCTCGGTCAGCGCCGCCAGGACCAGTCCCGAGGCCGTGATGTGCCCGACCCAGTCGGCCATCGTGCGGTGGTGCTCGACGTAGCTCGGCCGCCCGTCGGGGCCGGTCTCCACGTACGGCGTGCGGTCGAAGTAGGACCGGTCGGAGGTCAGCCCGCGGGTGCCGGGGTCGTCGGGGAAGGCCCAGCGGACCGGGTGGCTGACGGAGAAGACGAAGCGCCCGCCGGGCCGCAGCACCCGGCGGGTCTCGGTGAACACGGCCGCCGGGTCGGCGACGAACGGCAGCGCGCCGTACGCCGAGCAGGCCAGGTCGAAGGAGCCGTCGGCGAAGGGCAGGGCCTCGGCGTCGGCCTGGACCACCGGGAGCCCGCCACCGGAGCCGTCACCGGAGTCGTCGTCGAGGTCGATCCGGCGGGAGTGCTGGAGCTGGCGGAAGGACAGGTCGAAGGCGGCGACCCGGGCACCCCGCCCGGCCAGCCAGCGCCCGCACTGGCCCGCCCCGCAGCCGATCTCCAGGACGTCCCTGCCCGCGACCTCGCCCAGCAGCCCGGCGTCGGCCTCGTCGAGGCCCTCGGGGCACCAGACGAAGCCGGAGTCACGCAGGAACGCGCCGTGCTCCGCCTGGTACTCGTCGGCGGCACCGTCCCACCAGCCGCGGTTGGCCCGCGAGGTGGCGAGGGCGTCCACCCGGTGGCGGCCGACCCCTTCCGGGGACATCAGCGCAGCTTCGGGCGGGGCATCTTCGCGCCGCGGGGCAGCGGCCCCTTGGGCATCGGCAGCGTCTGGGGGAGGGCCTTCAGCCGGTTGTTGATCTCGTAGACCGCGGGCTTCTTCAGGTTGCGGGGCAGCTTCATCAGATGCCGCTGGAGCTTGCCGATCGGGATCTGGCCCTCGCCGTCACCGGACTGGATGTCGTAGACCGGAACGTCGAGCGCGACCCGCTGGACGCGCTTCTTCTCCGCGACGAGCATCTTCTGCACCCGGCTGCCCGGCCCTTCGGAGACGAGGATGATGCCCGGGTAGCCGACCACGCGGTGGACGATGTCCTGGTCGCGGTTGACCGCGACGGCCGGGGTGACCTCCCAGTTGCCGCGCATGCCCTGCAGGATCGCGGCGGCGGCGCCGGGCTGGCCCTGCAGCATGGAGTACTGCGCCTTCTGGGCGAGCTGGCCGAAGACCACCAGACCGGCGGTGAGGGCCATCATGACGCCGATGACGTACAGCGGCCACCAGCCTGTGACCAGGCCGAGCACGACGAACAGCACGAGCGTGCCGAGCGCCGACGCGTAGACGATCGGCATCCCCTTGGGGTTGGCCTTCTTGATGATCTGCGCGATCATGCGGAGCTGCTTCACGCGCCCCATGCGCTCCGGGTCCTCCGGCTTCTTCGCCATATGGACAAGGATACAAATCCGATGCTCAAGAAATGAAAACGTGACCTCCGCGCCGCGTGCCGGACCGGCTCGCGGCGCGGAGGCGCGGCCTCACGCCGGGGCGGGCGGGACCCGCCCCGGCGGCGTCAGGCCCGGCGCCGTCAGGCCCGGACGGAGACGACCGCGGCGAGCCGCCGGTCGGCGACGCTGCGGCCGGCCTCGACGGTGTGGTCGCCGGGGACGGTCGCCCAGCCGGCGTCCGTCCAGACCTGGAAGGCGCGTTCGGGCACGGTGATCGTCGTGATCACGGTCTGGCCGGGTCCGGCGTCGACGACGTCGAACCCGGCGAGCGCGCGGGCGGGCCGCCCGCCGTCCTGCCCCGCGGAAGAGCCGGTGGAAGAGCCGGTGGGAGACTCCGGGGGAGAGAGGTAGAACTGCACGATCTCGCGGCCCGGCCGCGTCCCGGTGTTGGTCACCGCCACCGTCACCGTGCGCTCGGTCACCGCGATCGTGTCGTAGGACCAGGTCGTGTAGCCCAGGCCGTGGCCGAACCAGAAGGCCGGGGTGCGCCCCGCACGCTCCCAGGCGCGGTAGCCGATGAAGACGCCCTCGTCGTAGGCGACCTCGCCGTCCACCGGCGTCACGTCCAGGACGGGCGCGTCGGCCTCGCGGACCGGCCAGGTGGTGGGCAGCCGCCCGCCCGGCTCGGCGTCGCCGAACAGCACGTCGGCCAGCGCGTCGCCGGCCTCCTGGCCGGGGAACCAGGTCAGCAGGACCGCGGAGACCTCCTCCAGCCACGGCATCTCCACCGGTGAGCCGGCGTTGACGACCACGACCGTGCGCGGGTTGGCCTCGGCGACCTTCGCGATCAGCTCGTCCTGCCGGCCGGGCAGGGCCAGGCTCGTCCGGTCGAAGCCCTCGCTCTCCACCTCCAGCGTGGTGGAGGCGACCACGACGGCCACGTCGGCGTCCGCGGCGGCCCGTACGGCCTCGGCGATGAGCGCGTCGTCACCGGGGGAGGGGTCGGCGTGGCCCAGGGTGAACGCCACGAAGGCCATGCCGCCGAACGCCCCGGCCGGGTGGCGCACGCTCAGCTCGACCGGCACGCCCTCGGTGAGGTGGGCCGTGATCCGGTGCTCGGGCGGGGACAGGAACGCGGCGGCGGGGTCGCCGCCCTCGAGGGCGATCTCGGCGTCGAAGACCGTCTCGCCGCCGACCGTCACGGCGAACGCGCCGACGCCCGCGACGGAGAACTCGTGCGGGCCGGTCACGCCGGGGGTGTAGCCGGTGCGGAGCTCCACCGCGGCCAGCCTCCCGCCGTCCACGTCCGGCGGGAGGCTGCCGACCCAGCGGGCCTCGGTGGTGGCCAGCGGGTGCTCGGCCAGGACCTCGCCGTCGGCGTCCAGGAACAGGGCCCGGGTCGGGCAGGTCAGCGGCGCGAGCCGCAGGCGGGGGTCCGTGCCGAGCGCGTGGCGGACCTCCACGCCTGGCCGGGCGCGCAGGCCGTCCAGCGGCGAGACGATCCGGTCGGGGAAGACCTGGGCGCTGCCGCCGCCCATGATCCTCGCCTCCGCCGCCGCGGACCCGATCAGGGCCACGCTCCGCACGCCGGCCAGCGGGAGCAGGCCGTCCTCGTTGCGCAGGAGGGTGAACGAGCGGGCGGCCACCTCCCGGGCCAGGGCCGTCCCGTCGATCACGGTACGGCCGGCGCCGGAGGCGTCCACCGTGCCGTCCGCCGTGCCGCCCGCCGTACCGGCGCCGGGGGAGAGGGCGGCGGGGGAGGCGGTACCGGACGCGGTGGAGGAGCCGGTGGACGCGGGCTTCAGGGCGCCGACGCGATGGGCGAGCCGCAGGACGCGGCGGACCTGCTCGTCGACGACCTCCTCGGAGACGCGGCCCTCGCGGACGGCGGCCTCCAGCTTCTCGCCCCAGGGGCCGAACGGCCCGGGCATGGCCACGTCGAGGCCGCCCTCGGCGGTCGCCTCGGTGGACCGGGCCGCGGTCCAGTCGGAGACGACGAAGCCGTCGAAGCCCCACTCGTCCTTCAGCACGTCCCGCTGCAGGGCCCGGTGCTCGGTCATCGTGGTCCCGTTGACCGCGTTGTAGGCCGCCATCATGCCCCACGCACCGGCCCGGACCACCCGCTCGAACGGCGCCAGGTACGCCTCGCGGAGCGCCTTCTCGCTCACCTTCACGTTCACCGTGAACCGGTCGGTCTCGAAGTCGTTGGCCACGAAGTGCTTGGGCGTGGTGCCCACCCCGCCCTCCTGCACTCCCTCCACGTAGGCGGCGCCGATCTCCCCGGTCAGGTACGGGTCCTCGGAGAAGCACTCGAAGTGGCGGCCGCCGAGCGGGCTGCGGTGCAGGTTGACGGTGGGGGCCAGGAGCACGTGCACGCCCTTGCGCCGGGCCTCCTGGGCCAGCAGCCGCCCGGTCCTGCGGACCAGCTCCACGTCCCAGGTGGCGGCGAGCGCCGTGGGGCTGGGCAGGGCGATCGACGGGTCGGCGGAGGTCCACTGCTCGCCCCGGACGCCGATCGGGCCGTCGCTCATCACCAGCCGCTCCAGCCCGATCTCGGGCAGCGCGGGCAGGGACCACATGTCCGCGCCGGTCAGCAGGCGCACCTTGGTGCTCAGGTCGAGCTTCCTGATCAGTTCTTCGATGTCCACGCCGACAGTCTCACTCAGAAAACCGAGTGCTCGGTAGGTATCATGTCCATACTGTTATAAATGGATCCGGGGTGTGCAGAAGGGGCCCGGGGCAACGAAAAAAGGCCCCGCGCGAACGCGGGGCCTCGACGGCGGGAAGTCCGGGGACGGGCCCGGAGGGCGGGGGTCAGGCGCGCTGGCGGGCCTCCATGGCCTGCTTGTAGAGGCGCCCGGCCCGGTAGGAGGAGCGGACCAGCGGGCCGGACAGCACCCCGGCGAAGCCGATGGCCTCGGCGTCCTTCTGGAACTGCACGAACTCCTCGGGCTTGACCCAGCGCTCCACCGGGTGGTGGCGGGGGGTGGGCCGCAGGTACTGCGTGACGGTGAGCAGGTCGCACCCGGCCCCGTGCAGGTCGCGCATGGCCTCCAGGACCTCCTCGGGCTCCTCTCCCATGCCCAGGATCAGGTTGGACTTGGTCACCAGCCCGGCCTCGCGGGCCTTGGAGATCACTTCCAGGGAGCGCTCGTAGCGGAAGCCCGGGCGGATGCGCTTGAAGATCCGCGGCACGGTCTCGATGTTGTGCGCGAACACCTCGGGCCGGGCGGAGAAGACCTCCTCCAGCTGGTCCCGGTCGCCGTTGAAGTCGGGGACCAGCAGCTCGACGCCGCAGCCGGGGAGCAGCGCGTGGATCTGCCGGGCGGTCTCGGCGTACAGCCAGGCGCCGCCGTCGGGCAGGTCGTCACGGGCGACACCCGTCACGGTCGCGTAGTTGAGGCCCATCTGGCGGACCGACTCGGCCACGCGGCGCGGCTCGTCGGTGTCGTACTCCTTGGGCTTGCCGGTGTCGATCTGGCAGAAGTCGCAGCGCCGGGTGCACTGGTCGCCGCCGATGAGGAAGGTCGCCTCACGGTCCTCCCAGCACTCCGAGATGTTGGGACACCCGGCCTCCTGGCAGACGGTGTGCAGACCCTCCCGCTTGACCAGCGCCCGCAGCTCGGTGTGGTTGGGGCCGGTCCGGAACCGGGTCTTGATCCACTCGGGCTTCTTCTCGATGGGGGTCTCGGCGTTGCGAACCTCCAGGCGGAGGAGCTTTCGGCCTTCTGGAGCTACCGTCACGGTTACACCTTACGTCCACCGGGAAAAGTGCGTGGACCCGGGGCGCGCGGCCCCGCCGGGGCACGCCGCTCCCGGGGCTCAGCGCCGGAAGAGATCCTCCTCCGGCAGGTCGAAGGCCTGCGCGCCGAGCGCCTCGGCCAGGCGCTTCTCGGCGTACGGCACGACGTCGTCGACCACGATCCGGCGGCCGGTCTCCGCCGACAGCGAGGAGACCCCCGCACCGGCGATCCCGCAGGGGGAGATCCGGTTGTACCAGCTCGGATCGTTGGCGCAGTTGAGCGCGTAGCCGTGCATGGTGACGCCCTGGGTGACCCGGACGCCGATCGCGCCCACCTGCCGGTCCGGCAGGCCGTGGGAGGGGTCGCCGGCCGCCCAGACGCCGCCGCGCCCCGGGATCCGGCCCACCGCCACCCCGAAGTCGGCGCAGACCTGGGTGAGGACCTCCTCCAGAAGCGCGACGTAGCCGGCCACGTTCAGCCGGCCGCCCAGCCGGATGATCGGATAGCCGACGAGCTGCCCGGGACCGTGCCAGGTGATCCGGCCGCCCCGGTCGACGTCGATGACCGGGGTGCCGTCACCCGGCCGCTCGTTCGGGGCCGTACGCCTGCCCGCGGTGTAGACCGGCGCGTGCTCGAGGATCAGGCAGGCGTCGGGCATCCGGTCGGCGACCCGCCGGGCGTGGATCCGCCGCTGGAGGTCCCAGGCCTGCTCGTAGGGGACATCGACACCGAGACGGACGATCGCCAGCTCACTCACGGATAAAGGGTAGTTGACCGGGCCGAGGCGACGAGAGGCGGAGACGGGCGGAGCCGTCCACGGCCTGGCCGGGATCACAACGTGAGAAGCCGCGGCTCGATGCGGAACTCCTTGACCCCGTCCGCCCCGTCGTGCTCGACCTTGTAGGCGTAGCCGCCCGGGTTCACGGTGACCGCCTGGATGAACTCGGTGCCCACGTAGTGCAGGGCGACGCCCTCGTCGGCGGCGTAGCCGCCGGGCAGCTCTCCGGAGGCCACCGAGGCGTGCAGGAGCTCGCGGCGCTGCGGGTCGGAGTCGTAGTGCACGCCGCAGGAGTAGGGCAGCAGGGCCAGGCCCTCCGACCACGGCTGCAGCCGGGGGCCGAAGGAGTCGGTGTTGCCGCCCACGTGCCAGCAGAGCGCGCCCGCGCTCTGCCCGGCCAGCACCACTCCCGCCCGCCAGGCCTCCTCGAAGACCTCGTCCAGGCCGTGCAGGCGCCACAGCGCCGCGAGGTTGGCCACGCTGCCGCCGCTGACGTAGATCATGTCCTGGCTCAGCACCCACTCGCGCGGGTCGTCGACGTTGGGCATCGGGAACACGGTCAGGTGGCTGACCTCGACGTCCCAGTCGCGGAACGCCCCGTACATCTTCAGCAGCCACTCGGAGTCGTCGCCCGTCGCGGTGGCGAGCAGCCCGAGCCGGGGCCGGTCCTGGCCGGTCAGGTCGAGGGCGTAGCGCAGCAGCGCGCTCGCCTCGATGAACCCGTAACGCTCGGACGGGCGGAACGAGCCCCCGCCGATGGCGAGGATGTGGGACTGGCCGGACCTGCTCATGATGATCTCCCCGGTGGCTCCAGTGGGAACAGGGACCCTAGAGTACGGCGGGCAGTGCCTCGTTGAGGTGGATATGCCGGAACGTGTACCCCGTATCGAGCAGGCGCCGGGGGACCACCCGCTGCCCGGTCAGCACCCCCTCCTGCGCGAATCCGCCGATCGCGGCGCGCAGCACCGGCCCGGGGACGGCCAGCGGCATCGTGGGCCGGCGGAGCGCCCGGCCGAGGGCCGCGGTGAAGGCGGCGTTGGTGACGGGCTCCGGCGAGGTGAGGTTCACCGGGCCCTCGATCCCCCGGTCGCCGAGGATGTGCCGTACGGCGTGCACCCAGTCGTCGATGGTGATCCACGACCAGTACTGCCGCCCCGAGCCCAGCGGCGCCCCCAGTCCGAGCTTGAAGATCGGCAGGATCCGGGGGAGCATGCCGCCCCGGCGGCTCAGCACCAGCCCGGTGCGCAGCCGCACGGTCCGGACGCCCGCCGCCGCGGCGGGCTCCGCCTCGGCCTCCCAGGCGCGCACCACCTCGGGCAGGAAGCCCTCTCCCGGCGGGTCCGACTCGTCCACCGCGCGGTCGCCGGTGTCCCCGTAGTAGCCGATCGCGGACCCCGACAGCAGGACCGCGGGCCTGGCCGACAGGCCCGCCAGCGCGTTCGCGAGGGTCCGGGTGCCCTCCACCCGGCTGCGCAGGACCTCGCGCTTGTGCTGCTCGGTCCACCGGCGGTCGCCGATGCCCGCCCCGGCGAGGTGGACCACGGCCTCGGCGCCCTCCAGCGCGGCCGGGTCGACGAGGCCCTTCGCCGGGTTCCAGAACGACTCGTCACCGCCCTGCGGCGCCCGCCGTACCAGCCGGACCACCCGGACACCGTCGGCACGCAGGGCCGTGACCAGGGCCGACCCCAGCAGGCCCGAGGAGCCGGTCACGATGATCGTCATTCGTCCAATGTAACCGACCCCGCGCTGCGCCTCCGGGAGGCGGGCTCCTGCGGCCCCCGCGGCTCCGCTGCGGCCCCCGCGGCTCCGCTGCGGCCCGCTGCGGCCCGCTGCGGTGCCGCTGTGGTTCCACTGCGCGGGCCCGGCGGGGAAGCACGTGGGAAGGGAACGGGCCGGTCCGCGTGACGCGGACCGGCCCGGTGCCTCCGGGCGGAGGCGGTGCCTTCGAGGCCTTCGAGGCCTTCGAGGCCTTCGAGCGGAGACTAGGCGTTGAGGCCCAGCTGGTTCTCGAAGCGGCCCTCCTCCAGGCGGCGCTTGACCGTCGTCAGGAAGCGGGCGGCGTCGGCGCCGTCGACCAGGCGGTGGTCGTAGCTGAGCGCGAGGTACACCATCGAGCGGACGGCGATGACCTCGCCCTCGGGGGTGTCCACGACGACCGGGCGCTTGACGACCGCGCCGGTGCCCAGCATGCCGACCTGCGGCTGGTTGAGGATCGGCGTGTCGAACAGGGCGCCGCGGCTGCCGGTGTTGGTCAGCGTGAAGGTGCCGCCGGTGATCTCGTCGGGGCTCACCTTGTTGGCCCGGGTGCGCTCGGCCAGGTCGGCGATCTTGCGGGCGAGACCGGCGATGTTGAGGTCGCCCGCGTCCTTGATCACCGGGACGAGCAGGCCGCGCTCGGTGTCCGTCGCGAAGCCGAGGTGCTCGGCGTCGAAGTAGGTGACCTCGTTGGTCTCGTTGTTGATCGTGGCGTTCAGCTTCGGGTGCTGCTTGAGCGCCTCGACGGTGGCCAGGGCGAAGAACGGCATGAACGAGAGCTTGACGCCCTCACGCCGCTGGAACTCGGCCTTGGCCCGGTCGCGCAGACGCGCGATCTTCGTGACGTCGACCTCGACCACCGTGGTGAGCTGCGCCGAGACCTGGAGCGACTCGACCATGCGCTTGGCGATGGTCTGGCGCAGGCGGGACATCTTCTCGGTACGGCCGCGCAGGGTGGTGTCCACCGCGACCGGCTCGGGGGCCGGAGCGGGGGCCTGGGCCTGCGCCGGAGCGGCGGCCTGCGGGGCGGGAGCCGCGGCCGGAGCCGGGGCGGCGGCCCGCTCGCGCTGGGCGCGCGCGGCCTCCAGCACGTCCTGCTTGCGGATGCGGCCGCCGACGCCGGTGCCGTTCAGGCTGTCCAGGTCCACGTTGTGCTCGCCGGCGAGCTTGCGGACCAGCGGCGTGACGTACGGGCTCTCGGAGGCCGGAGCGGAGGCCGGAGCGGCCTGCTGCGGAGCAGGGGCGGGGGCGGGAGCCGGGGCGGGCGGAGGCGTCTGGAAGGCCGGCGCCGGGGCCGGGGCCGGGGCCTGCGGCGCGGGCGCCTGCGGGGCCGGGGCGGGGGCCGGCTGCGGGATCGAGGAGATCGGGGCGGGGGCGGGCTCGGGAGCCGGGGCCGGGGCCGGGGCCGGGGCGGCGGGGGCCGGGGCCTCCTGGGCCGGGGCCGCGGCGCCCTCGGTGGCGTTCTCGTCGATGAGGGCGAGCTCGGTGCCGACCTCGACGGTCTCGTCCTCGGCAACGATGATCTTCGTGAGGATGCCCGCCGCCGGCGACGGGATCTCGGTGTCGACCTTGTCGGTGGAGACCTCGAGGAGCGGCTCGTCGGCCTCGACGCGCTCGCCCTCCTTCTTCAGCCAGCGGGTGACGGTGCCCTCGGTGACGCTCTCGCCGAGCTGGGGCATCTGTACGGACTTCGGCATGGTGTCTTCTCTCGCGCTTTCGAGTGAGGGCTACGGCTAGTTGTGGACGTGCAGCGGCTTGCCGGCCAGGGCGAGCATCGCCTCGCCGACGGCCTCGGACTGGGTCGGGTGGGCGTGGATGAGCTGGGCGACCTCGGAGGGCAGCGCCTCCCAGTTGTAGATCAGCTGGCCCTCGGTGACGAGCTCGCCGATGCGGCGGCCCACCATGTGCACGCCGAGCACCGGCCCGTCCTTCTGGGCGATGACCTTGACCGCGCCCTGCGTCCCCAGGATCTGGCTCTTGGGGTTGCCCGCGAGGTCGTAGGTCATCTCGACGATCTCGTAGCCCTTCTCGCGCGCCTGGGCGGAGGTGATGCCGACCGAGGCGACCTCGGGGTCGGAGTAGGTGATCCGCGGCACGCCGTCGTAGTCGATCGCGGGCGGGTTGAGGCCGGCGATGTGCTCGGCCACCATGATGCCCTCGGCGAAGCCCGCGTGGGCCAGCTGCAGGGTCGGGATCAGGTCGCCGACCGCGTAGACGCCCGGCACGCTGGTCTGGCAGTGCTCGTCGACCACGACGGTGCCGCGCTCGATCGCGATGCCCGCCTCCTCGAAGCCCATGCCGGACGAGACCGCGCCGCGGCCGACGGCGACGAGCAACAGCTCGGCGTCGATGGTCTTGCCGTTGGCGAGGCTGACGACCACGCCGGTGTCGGTGCTCTTGACGCCCTCGAAGAAGACGCCGAGCTCCTGCTTGATGCCGCGGCGGCGGAAGGCCCGCTCCAGCAGCTTGGAGCTGGACTCCTCCTCCAGCGGGAGCAGGTGCGGCAGGGCCTCGACGATCGTCACCTCGGCGCCGAAGGACCGCCAGACGCTGGCGAACTCCACACCGATGACGCCGCCGCCGAGGACGACCACCGAGGAGGGCACGCGGTCCAGCTTGAGCGCGTGCTCGCTGGTGATGATCCGCTCGCCGTCGATCTCCAGGCCGGGCAGCGACCTGGGCGCGGAGCCCGTGGCCAGCACGATGGTGCGGCCCTCGTAGACGTCGTCGCCCACGGCGATCCGGGTCGGGCCCACCAGGCGGCCCTCGCCCTCGACGATCGTGATGCCCTTGCTCTTGAGCAGGCCCTGCACGCCCTTCCAGGCGCGGGTGACGATCTTGTCCTTGAACGCGTGCACGGCGGGGACGTCGATGCCCTCGAACCGGGCCTTGACGCCGTAGGTCGCGCTCTCCCGCGTCTCGTCGGCCACCTCGGCCGAGTGCAGGAGGGCCTTGGTGGGGATGCATCCCCGGTGCAGGCACGTGCCGCCGATCTTGTCCCGCTCGATCAGCGCGACGGACTTGCCCAGCTCGGCCGCCCGCAGGGCGCAGGCGTAGCCACCGCTACCTCCGCCCAGGACGACGATGTCGTAGGGGCCACTGCCATCAGCCACAGGAATGCTCCTTGTCGGATCGGTATGCCGCCGGGGACCCGCCGTCGGCCCGGCCCCGGCAACCGCATCTTTTCACTTGTCGTTGTCGTTGGTGCCCCGCTCGCGCGGGGCGGAACGCCCTGTCCCGCACGGTGTGCGGGACAGGGCGGGACCGGTTATCCCGAGTAGCGCTCGGCGATGCCGACGAGGGTCCGGGTGATCGCGCCGGTCCCGCCCTTGGGCGTGTAGCCGTGCGCCTCGCCCTTGTTGAAGGCGGGGCCGGCCATGTCGATGTGCGCCCACTTGACGCCGTCCGGCACGAACTCGCGCAGGAAGACGCCCGCGCTGAGCATGCCGCCGAAGCGGTCGGGGTTCAGGTTGGCGATGTCGGCCACGGAGGAGTCCAGGCCCTTGCGGAGCTCCTCGGGCAGGGGCATGCCCCAGGCGTTCTCGCCCTGCTCTCCGGCGACCGCGACGACCTCCTCGCGGAGCGCGTCGTCGTTGGCCATGACGCCCGCCGTGCGCCAGCCGAGCGCGACGATCTGCGCGCCGGTGAGCGTGGCGATGTCCACGATCAGGTCCGGATCGTCCTGGCCGGCGCGGGCGATGCCGTCGATCAGGACCAGGCGGCCCTCGGCGTCGGTGTCGAGCACCTCGACGGTCTTGCCCGCGAGGCTGGTGAACACGTCGGAGGGGCGCTGCGCGGTGCCGCTCGGCATGTTCTCCGCCAGGCAGAGGTAGCCGACCGCGTTGACCTTCAGGCCCAGCCGGGCGATGGCGACGAGCGCGCCGAAGACCGCGCCCGCGCCGCCCATGTCGGACTTCATCCAGTCCATCGAGGAGGTCGGCTTGAGGGACAGGCCGCCCGAGTCGAAGGTGATGCCCTTGCCGACGAACGCGACGGTCTTGGCCGCCTCCGGGTGGCTGTAGGCCAGGCGGACCAGGCGCGGCGGGTTGACCGAGCCCTGGCCGACGGCGACGATGCCGCCGTAGCCGCCCTCCTTGAGGGCCTTCTCGTCGAGGACCTCGACCGAGAGGCCGGCCTCGGCGCCGGTCTGCTCGGCGATCTCGGCGAAGCGGGCCGGCCACAGGTCCGACGGCGGGGTGTTGACCAGGTCGCGGACGAGGTGGACCGAGGCGGCGACGGTGGCGGCGCGCTCGACGGCGGCGTCGGCGCCCGCGGCGCCGCTCAGCACGGTGATCTCGCCCGCCGGGGCGGTCTGCTGCCCGCCGGTCCGGTAGGCGGTGAAGGAGTAGGCGCCGAGCAGGCCGCCCAGGGCCAGGGCGCCGGCCTGCTCCGCGGAGGCGGCGGGCAGGGCGAGCGCGACGCGGGCGGTCCCGGCCAGGGCGCGGGCGGCGACGCCCGCGGCGCGGCGGAGGGTCTCCGGGTCGTATTCGCCCTCGGGCGCGTCGCCGAGGCCGACGACGACGAGGAGCGGGGCGGTCAGCGCGCCGAAGGTCGGCACCTTGGCGATCTCGCCGGGCTTGCCCTTGACGCCCACGGCGTCGAGGGTCGCGGCCAGCCTGCCGCCGAGCGCCTCGTCGAGCCCCTCGGCACCGGGAGCGGCCCGCAGGCCGTCCGGGCCGGTGTGGACTCCGACGACCAGCGCATCGGTGTCGAAAGAGACGACGTTGTCACTTGGGTTCAGCCGCACAGTGGTCACATCCGCAGATGCTAGTCCTGCTTCGGGCCTTCGCGTAAACGGGGGTTCATCCTACCTATCGGTAATCAAGAAAATGGTGCCAATTCAGTTAGCTTCATTCTCCGTATAGTGCTACTGTCGATATCACCATGTTGCTCACTCTCGATCTGAACGATCCCCGCCCGCTGCACGAACAGGTCGCCGGGGCGATCCGCCGCGCCATCGCCGACGGCTCCTACACGCCCGGGGACCGCCTCCCGCCCGCCAGGGACCTGGCGGACGCGCTCGGCATCAACGCCAACACGGTGCTGCGCGCGCTGCGCGAGCTGCGGGACGAGGGACTGCTGGAGTTCCGCCGCGGCCGGGGCGTCAGCGTGCTCAGCCGCCCCGACGCCCGCGCGGTGCTGGTGGAGGCGGCGCGCGAACTGCTCGCCGAGGCCGACCGGTACGGCTACGGCCCGGAAGAAGTGATCCACATCATCAGGGAGCTCTCATGACCTCGTCCCTCCCCTCGAAGTCCCTCCCCTCGAAGAGCCGCGCGATCACCGTCGCGGGACTCTGGGGCGCGCTCGTCACCGCGGTCCTGGCCGTCGTGCCGCTCGCGCTCCGCGACCGCCTCCCCGACCCGCTGGCCACCCACTGGAGCGGCGGATCCCTCCCCGACGGGAACGCCTCCTTCGCCGGAAGCCTCGCCTTCGTCCTGATCTTCTGGGGTGCCACCTGGGCCGCTCTGCTCGGTGCCGCTCTGCACGGCGCGATCCTGCGCGGGCGGCTGTCCCGCGTGCACTGGTGGGGCCTCCTCTTCGGCGGGGCCGTGTTCACGCTGGGCATGCACGGCGTGACGCTCGCGGCCAACCTCGACGCCGCCACCTGGCGTGAGGCGCTCCTGCCCGGCTGGCAGATCGTCGCCGTGCTCGCCGCGAGCGCCGGGGCGGGCGTGCTCGCGGGCTACCTCGGCCGGGGCGGGCCCGACGTCGCCCCGGCCCGTTCCCGCGAGACGCCGGTCATGCGGCTGCGGCCCGGGCAGCGGGCGGTCTGGGTGAGCCGCGTCTCCAACCCGTGGCTGGCCGGGCTGACCACGGTGTCCCTGCTGTCGGCGGCGGTCGTCTGCGGGTTCGCCGCCATGGGCATGGTAGGGGCCTCCGCCGCGTGGATGAGCCTCGCCGTCGCCGTCCCCCTGACACTGCTCGGGCTGGCCACGGCCACGGTCCAGGTCAGGACCGACGCGGAGGGACTGCGCGTCGGGTTCGGCCCGTGGGGCCGGCCCGCCCGCCGTACCCCCATCGGCGCGATCGAGTCGGCCTGGGCGGAGAGGCTCACCCCGGCCGAGGTCGGCGGGTGGGGCGTGCGCGGCATCCCCGGCACAGGCCGGACGACGCTCATGCTGCGCGGCGGCGACCACCTGGTCGTCCGCCGCACCGGGGGAGGGGAGTTCGCCGTCTCCGCCGACGACGCCGAGCGCGGCGCGGCCCTGCTGAACGCCTACATCGCCGAGACCACCGGCTCGTGACCCGCCGCCACGAGCCCTGCCTCCCGGCCGACCCGCACTCCGCCGCCGGGCCCCCGTCCCGCCGTCCTCCGGCCCCTCGCCGGCTCCCGATCCCGGCACCCACCCCCTGTTCTCCGGCCCCCGCCCCGCCCCGGGCGGGCCCGGTGCGCCCCCGACCCGCGAAAGGCGGCACTGTGCCACGACGTTCCACGGATCTCTGGTTGTTCCTGCTCGTCGCGTACGGCCTGTCCTGGTTGTTCGCGCTCCCCTTCTGGCTGGGGAGCGTCTCCCTCGGTTCCCCGCCCGCCGCCGCGATCAGCGTGGCGATGATGTCCACCCCGGCGCTCGGCGTACTGGCCGTACGGCTGCACGCCGGGCGGCACGGAGCCCCCGGCACCGCCTGGCGCGAGTGGGCCGGGCGGACCGGACTGGGACTGGGCGGGAACCGGCGCCGCACCCTGGCCCTCTCCGCACTCGCCTGGCTGGGCACCCCGCTGCTGACCGCCGCGGCGATCGCGCTCAGCGCCGCCCTCGGCCTGCTCGCCCTGGACCTCGACGGGCTCAGCCTGTACCGCCGGACCCTGGAGCAGTCCGCACCGGGGCAGGGGCTCCCGGCCGACCCCGCGACCCTGGTCGCAGCACAGGCCGCCGCGGCGATGACGGTCGCACCGCTGGTCAACTCGGTGGCGGCGTTCGGCGAGGAGTGGGGCTGGCGGGGCTGGCTGCTGCCGCGCCTGATGCCGCTGGGCACCGCGCGGGCGCTGCTGCTGTCCGGCGTGATCTGGGGGGCCTGGCACGCCCCGCTCACCCTGCTCGGCTACAACTACCCCGACCTGGGAGCCTGGGCCGCGCCCATGTTCGTCATCTTCTGCGTGGCCTACGGGGCCCTGCTCGGCTGGCTCCGGCTGCGCACGGACAGCGTCTGGCCCGCGGTCGTCGGCCACGGCGCGCTGAACGCCTCGGCCGGTCTCGTCCTGCTCGTGGGCGACGCCGCGGCCCCGCCGGACCTCGCGGTCGCCGGGATCACCGGCCTGACCGGCTCGGCGCTGCTCGCGGCGCTCTCCGCCGCGCTGCTCGCCCGATGGCCGGTACGGCGGCCCGCCCCGGTCTCCGTCTGAGCGCGCCCCGCCCGGCCAGACCGCCGGGTCTCCACGGACGCCCTCGGGACGCGGCGGGACCCCGCAGGAGCCCGGCCCGAGGCCCCGTCACCGTCAGGACAGGATCGCGCACGTCACCAGGGCCGCGGTCGCGGCGGTCTCGACGAGCGCGCCGAGCACGTCCCCGGTGATCCCGCCCAGCCGCCGCACCGCCCTGCGCCGCAGCGCCCACGCGGCCGCCAGGCCCACCGCCACCGCCGGCAGGACCGCCGCCACCGCCGGCAGGACCGTCACCACCGCGGGGAGGGCGAGGAGCGGTGCCCCGGACAGGCGGAGAGTGCCTTCGGCGAAGGAGACCTCCAGCGCGCCCGCGTATTCCGGGCTCATCCCCACCCCCTTGAGAGGGGCGTAGGAGCCGTCGTAGACGATGCCGTCCGCTGGGGAGTAGTCCGCGTAGCGGCGGTCGAGGCCGCCGCCGGAAGCGGAGAGCAGGCCGAGGGCGCCGAGGCAGAACACGAACGTCACGGCGGCCACGCCCGCGAAGGAGAGCGCGGTGGAAGCCAGGGCGGGTCCGCGCCGTACCGTCCCGGCGACCATGGCGCCCAGCCCGCCGGGCCGGGCGGCGGGCACGCGCTCGCGGCAGGCCCAGGTGAGCGCCAGCCGCCCCGCGACGCAGGCCGTCACCAGCGCGGGCGGCCCGATTCCCGCCGCCGCGGCCTCCGCCAGCGCCGCCACCTGGACCAGCAGCGTGAGGACCAGCGTCACGACGCCGAAGGGGCCGATGTCGGAGCGCTTCATGACGTCCAGCGCCCGGTCGGCGGGCCTGCCGCTGCCCAGCCCGTCGGCCAGGTCGGCCAGCCCGTCCAGGTGCAGCGCCCGGGTGAGCAGCGCCAGCAGGCCCACGGCCAGCGCCGAGGCGAGCAGCGGGGAGACCCCGAGCCGGAGCGCGGCCGCGAGCACGGCCGCCGCGACCCCGCCGAGCAGCGCCCCCACCAGCGGGGCGAGCGCCATCGCCCGGCCGCCCGCCCGGCGGTCGACCGTGCCCGGCCGTACCGGGAAGACGGTCAGCGTGCCCACCGCCAGCCGGAACCCGTCGGCGAGCGTGGACGGGCGGCCGGGGGCGCCGGGCCGCCGCGAAGGCGCGGGCGGGTCCTCCGGGACGCCCGGCCCCTCCGGGCCGTCCGGGTCCTGCGGTCGCCGCGGGCCGTCCGGGTCGTCCGGCGGGCTCTGCGGGGGCGGTGTCTCGGGCACAAGCGGTGATCGTAGTGCGGAGCCGTCCGGCCGGGTGAACGCCTCCGCCGGCGGCGGCCCGGGGCCGGTGACGACCGGCGCGGGCCCGCCCGGTCAGACCGGCAGGGGCAGCAGGCGGCCGGCGACGACGAGGGCGACGTCCTCGGACTCGGCGGCCAGGCGCTGGTTCAGCCGGCCCAGGGCGTCGCGGAAGGCCCGGCCGCTGGAGGTGGCGGGGACCACCCCCAGGCCGACCTCGTCGGAGACGGCCACCACCCGCGCGCGCGACCCCCGCCACGCGGCCACCAGCTCGTCGCACCGGGCCTCGACCCGCTCGCGGGCCGCCGCGCCGCCCTCCCAGGCGCCGCACTCGTCGAACACGGCGGTGATCCAGGTGCCGAGCCCGTCGATCAGCAGGGGCGCCCGCGCGCTCCCCAGCAGCCCGGCCAGGTCCGTGGTCTCGGCCGTCTCCCAGTGCGCGGGGCGGCGCTCCCGGTGGCCGCGGACCCGCGCGAGCCACTCCGGGTCGTCGCCGCCGGACGGGCCGGTCGCCACGTAGACGACCTCGGGCTCGGCCAGCAGCCGCAGCTCGGCCTCGGCCGACTTGCCCGACCGCGACCCGCCCAGCAGGAGCGTCCTGCGCGGCGGCGCGGGCCGGGCGGGCGCGGGCCGGCCGGTGTCGAGCACCGTCCCGTCGGGTACGGCCAGCGCCCCCCACAGCGCCAGCCGCCGCTCCAGTTCCGCCTCGCTCGGCACCCGGTGGTCGATCCCCACCGCCACGACGCGGGTCCGCTCCCCGGCCAGCCCCTCGCGGCGCAGCTCGCCCAGGCGCTCGGGCCGGTCCAGCACGTCCATCAGGACCACGTCGAAGACCCCGCCGCCGCCGGGGAGGAGGCCGGGGACCACGTGGAGCAGGCGGCTCCCGTCGGCGGCGGTGACGGCAGAACCGCCCGGCGGGAGCATCCGGCCGTCGACGGCGATCCTGGCGGGACGGCGGTGGCCGGCGGGCAGGCGGGCGCAGGAGGCGCAGCCGCACCCCGGGACGGGCCAGCCGTACGGCCCGGCGGTGCCTTCGAACAGGACTTTCACCCTGAAAGGGTCGCACGGTCCGGGGCCTGCGTGATCAGGAGGCGAAACGCGGGCAGCATGATCCGGCGGGACCCGTCCGGGGCCCGCGGAGATAGTAAGGTTCGCTGAGCCGTCGAGGGCGGTGGCGGGAACCCGCGAGAAGGGGCGTGTGGCATGACGTGGCGCTGGCGTTACGAGAACGCGGACGGTGGCGAGGTCACCGGAGGAGTCCTGCAGGGCGACACGTTCTCGAACCAGGCCGACGCGGAGTCCTGGCTGGGTGAGAACTGGCGCGAGCTGCTGGAGTCCGGAGTCGAGAGGGTCACCCTCCTGGAGGACGACCGGCCCGAGTACGAGGGGATGTCCCTGCGTCCCGAATGACCCCTTCCGGGCCTCCCGGACGGGAGGGTCCGGGTCCCTCCGCGGAGAGGGACCCGGAGAGCCCGCGGGGCCCGGCTACGGGCGCTTGGCGGGGCTGACGGTCTTGGCCGGGTCCCGCTCGACGATCGGGTCCAGCACGGCGTCGATCCTCTTCATCACCTCGGCGTCCAGCTTCACCCCGGCGGCCCGGACGTTGTCGCGGACCTGCTCGGGCTTGGTGGCGCCGACGATGGCCGAGGCCACGTTCGGGTTCTGCAGCACCCACGCCACCGCGAGCTGGGCCATGGTGAGGCCGAGGTCGGCGGCGATCGGCTTCAGCTCCTGCACGCGGGTGAGCACGTCGTCGGTGAGCATCCGGGAGATGAAGTTGCCCCCGGTCGGGTCGGTGGCCCGGGAGCCGGCGGGCGGCGGCCGGCCGGGCAGGTACTTGCCGGTGAGCACGCCCTGCGCGATCGGGGACCAGACGATCTGGCTGAGACCCTCCTTCTCGCACAGCGGCACGACCTCGGACTCGATGACCCGCCACAGCATGGAGTACTGCGGCTGGTTGGAGACCAGGCGGTCGAAGCCCATCTCGTCGGCGATCTTCAGGGCGGCGGCGATCTGCTCGGCGTTCCACTCGCTGACGCCGACGTAGAGGACCTTGCCCTGCCGTACGAGGTCGTCGAAGGTCTTGAGGGTCTCCTCGAGGGGGGTCTCCACGTCGAAGCGGTGGGCCTGGTAGAGGTCGACGTAGTCGGTCTGCAGGCGGCGCAGCGAGCCGTTGACCGACTCGGTGATGTGCTTGCGGGACAGCCCGCGGTCGTTGGGGCCGGAGCCCGTCGGCCAGTAGACCTTGGTGAAGATCTCCAGCGACTCGCGGCGGACGCCCTTGAGGGCGCGGCCGAGCACCTCCTCGGCCCTGGTGCCGGCGTAGACGTCGGCCGTGTCGAAGGTGGTGATCCCCTCGTCGAGCGCCGCCTTCACGCATTCCTTGGCGGCGTCCTCCTCGACCTGGGAGCCGTGCGTGATCCAGTTGCCGTAGCTGATCTCGCTGACCATGAGACCGCTGCGGCCAAGGTGACGGAATTCCATGCTCCGACCCTAGTAGGTGTCCTGGTGTGGGCTGATCCGGGATACTCTGCCCGGCGTGTTGCGGTTGATCGGTTCTCGGCGGGTACGGCTCGCGCTCGCGGCCGTCGTGGTGGTGGCGGCGGTCGCGGTGGCGGTGCTCAGGTTCCGGCGCGGCCCCGCCCCCTCGGGACCGGTGTCCGGGGCGGCGGGGAACGGGGAGGCCCCGCGGGGCTCCGATGCGCAGGCGTCCGGGGTACGGGCGTCCGGTGCGCGGGCGTCCCGGGAGGCGGCGGCCGCGGCGCCGTGGCCGCCCGTCCCGGTCCTCGGCATCCCGACGGACGCCGACCTCGCGCGCTACGCCGCCGCGCCGTACGAGCCGGGGGAGCTCCCGCCGCCGCGACCGCCGCTGGACGAGGCGGCCCGCCGCCGCGTGGTCCGCTGGGGGGCGGCGGCGATCGCGCTGTGCGTGCTGGTCTTCGCCGCCCAGGCGCTGGAGACGGCGGTCTTCTCCGACGAGACGGCCACCGGGCCCGAGTACACGGAGGAGCACGTCTACCCGGAGGACCTGCAGGACCTCTTCGCCGATCGCGACTGCACGCCGCCCACGAGGGAGGCCGGCGGCATGCTCCGCACCTTCTGCGTCGCGGTGGTGGAGCGGACGCCGCCCGCATCCGGGGACGGCGACGTCCCGGAGGACTCGGCCCCGCAGGCCGAGGACCTCTCCGCCGCCGCCCGCGGTGAGGCGGCGGAGCCGTCCGGCACCGCGCCCGACGAGGACTGCCGGCCGGGGACGGGGACCCCGGCGGTGCGGAAGGTGAACCCGAGGGTGACCCGGGCGGTGAACCGGCAGTGGGCGCGGATCGAGAGGTGGCTCAGGGCCAACGCGCCCGGGAGCCACCGCACGCTCGCCCCGCCCGCCCGCGCCCGGACGATCGCGGTCGCCGAGGCGCAGATGGGCCTGCGCTTCCCCGACGACCTTCGGGCCTCTCTGCTGCGGCACAACGGATCCGTTCACGCCGGCAGGGTCTGGGGGTTCGGGTTCCTCATGAACGAGAGCCTGGGGGTGCGAGCGATCCGCGACACCTGGCGGGGGCTGTGCGAGACCGACGCCGGCGACGGCGCGGACGACCCGCGCTCGGACTGGTGGGACGGCCGCATGATCCCGGTCGGCTCGGACGGGCTGGGAAACCACCTGGTGGTCGACTCGGTCCGGCGCGACGTCGGCGGCACCGACCACGAGGGGTCCATGGACTTCGCGCCGGGCGGCGTGCGGATCCGCTCCTACCACGCGCTGCTGAAGCTGACCGCGGACGCGCTGGAGCGCGGCGGATCCATCGGGTTCTGGAAGCCCGTGGTCGTCGGCGGCGAGCTCGACTGGACGGTGGCCGACGGCTGACGGCCCGGCCGCCGGGGCGGGGCGGGGCGCGCCGTGCCGTACGGCGGGCGGCGCGGCACCGGACCGCGGGACCGCCCGGACGGAGAAACCCCGCGCCCGAGGGACGCGGGGTTTCCGGGAGGACCTACTTCTTCGGCGGGACGGGCTTGCCGCCGGGGAGGAACTGGGGCGGCGGGAAGCGCAGCTTGCGGATCTGCAGCGCGCGCATGGCCGCGTAGAAGCCGACGCCCTTGAGGCTCTCGCCGGGGAACTTCTCGGCCGCGAGCTTCTTGACCTTCCAGGACACCCAGATCGAGGTGAACAGGACGCCGACCATCATGAGCGGCCAGCCGACGACGATCACGGCCTCGTAGACGTAGCGCTGGACCTGCGGGGGGAAGGGGATCCACGTGAACAGCAGGATCACCAGCGAGAACGGCAGGAAGTACTGGCTGACCAGGCGGCGGGAGTCGACCCAGTCCCGGGCGAACCTGCGCGCCGGGCCCCGGTCGCGTGCCGGGAAGTAGCGCTCGTCGCCGCGCATCATGCCCTCGCGCGCCTTCGCCCGGTCGGAGGCCTGGCGCTCGCGGAGCTGCTTGTAGGCCTCCTTGCGGTTCTGCGGGGCGTTCACCGGCTGGCGGCGGCGGCCCTCGGCGTCCCTGCGCTTGGGGGTGGGGCGTCCCTTGCCCGCGGGCTTGGGATCGGTGGCGGTGGCGGGGGCGTCGTCCGCGGCGGCATGGGTACGTCGGAACACAACGTCAGCCTACCGGGACTGCAACTTAGTGACGCCCCCGTGCGTTATGCGTAGGGTGAACCCATGTGGATCCGCCGCTTTTTCCGGGGAGACGGAAACACTGGGGAGACCCGGAGCGCATTTGAAGAAGGGGACGGCCGACGCGCATGAGCGTGATGAAGAGACTTTCCATGATCTTTAAGTCCAAGGCGAACAACGCCTTGGACAAGATGGAGGATCCGCGCGAGACCCTGGACTACTCCTATCAGCGGCAGCTGGAGCTGCTGCAGAAGGTGCGCCGGGGCGTGGCCGACGTGGCGACCTCGCGCAAGCGGGTCGAGCTGCAGATCAACCAGATCGAGGCGCAGGCGCGCAAGCTTGAGGACCAGGGCCGCAAGGCGCTCGGGGTCGGCCGCGAGGACCTGGCCCGCGAGGCGCTGACCCGCCGCAGCAGCCTGCAGACCCAGATCGCGGACCTGCGTGTGCAGCATGACAACCTGCAGGCCGAGGAGGAGAAGCTCACCACCGCCTCGCACCGCCTGCAGGCCAAGGTCGACTCCTTCCGCACCCGCAAGGAGACCATCAAGGCCACTTACACGGCCGCCGAGGCGCAGACGCGGATCAACGAGGCCTTCTCCGGGATCTCCGAGGAGATGGGCGACGTCGGCCTGGCGATCCAGCGCGCCGAGGACAAGACCGCGCAGATGCAGGCGCGGGCCGGCGCCATCGACGAGCTGCTCGCGAGCGGTGCGCTCGACGACTTCAGCGGCTCGCGCGGCGACGACATCCAGGCGGAGCTCGACCGCATGGGCGGCGGCCGGGACGTGGAGCTGGAGATCGCCCGGATGAAGGCGGAGCTTGGGCAGGGACCGGCGCCGCAGAGCGCGATCACGCCCGGCCAGCCCCAGCAGCAGCCGCAGGCCGAGCCGTACCAGGAGCCCTACCAGCAGCCGCAGTCGCAGCCGACGCAGCAGTACCGCCAGCCGGGGGAGGGACAGTGATCGTTCGCATCATGGGCGAGGGCCAGGTCGAGATCGCCGCGGGCGACCTCGTCGTCCTCAACGACCTGGACGGGCAGCTGGAGGCCGCGATCGAGGCCGGGGAGGAGGAGGCGTTCCGCGCCCGGCTGCACGCCCTGCTGGACCAGGTCCGGCTCGTCGGCAAGGCGCTTCCCGACGAGAGCCTGGAGCCCTCGGAGCTCATCCTGCCCCCGGCCGACGCCTCGATGGAGGAGGTCCGGGAGATGCTCGGCGACGAGGGCCTGATCCCCGGATAGGGCGAGGCCGGCTCCTCCCTGCGCGCGCCGTACGGCACAGGCCTGGTCTGTCCGGACCGGGCCTGTATGTCGGTTTTTTGTTGATATGACGCAAGTCGTGATGTGCGGGTGTTGTGTTCTGTCCCCGCGCCGACCCTCCGCCCTCGGGGAAGAGGGCTTCCCGCTCCAGACCGGGGCGGACGACGGCCGAGCCCTGGCTGATGCCCTTTTCGGGACGCGGTGAAACGCCATCGGGGAAGCGATTCCCCGATGGGGCGAACTCGGCAGTACCCTCGCTAGATCTGACGGGACAGAAAAATCCCTAAACGGAGGGTTTCGTTATGCCGGATCTTGCGCCCCTGCGGCCCGGGGATCCCGAGAGGGTGCGGGAGTACCGGCTCACCGCCCGCCTCGGCGAGGGCGGTCAGGGCACGGTCTACCTCGGTGAGTCCCCGGCCGGGGCACGTGTCGCGGTCAAGCTGCTCCGCGCCGACCTCGCGCAGGATCAGGAAGCTTTGGAACGTTTCGTTCGCGAGGTCAGCACCACCCAGAAGGTCTCGCCGTTCTGCACCGCCGCGGTGCTGGAGACCGGGGTGGAGGACCACCGGCCGTACATCGTCAGCGAGTACATCGACGGGCCGACCCTCGACTCGGTCGTGAACACCGAGGGGCCGCGCACCGGCTCGGCGCTGCACCGGCTCGCGATCGGCACGGTCACCGCGCTCGTCGCGATCCACCAGGCCGGGATCGTGCACCGTGACTTCAAGCCGTCCAACGTGCTGCTCGCCCCCGACGGTCCCCGGGTCATCGACTTCGGCATCGCCAAGGCCCTCGACCGGACCTCGACGCTGACCGCGACGGCGATCGGCACCCCCTCCTACATGACCCCCGAGCAGCTCGCCGGGGAGAACGCGGGCCCGGCCGCGGACATGTTCGCCTGGGGCTGCACGATGGTCTTCGCCGCCACCGGGCAGCCGCCGTTCGGCACCGACAGCCTTCCGGCGATCTTCAACCGCATCATGAACATGGAGCCGGACCTGTCGGCGATCGCCGACCCGGCCCTGCGCGAACTGGTCGGCGTCTGCCTGGCCAAGGACGCCGCCCGGCGCCCGACGGCGAGCGAGGCGCTGATGCGCCTGCTCGGCCACGCCGGCGCGAGCACGCCGGGCACGCCGCCACCCGTCTCGCCGCGGGGCATGCTCGCCGAGGGGCTGGCCGCCGCGGCCCAGACCGGTTCCGAGGGGTACCCCTACCCGTCCGGACCGCAGGGGCCGGCGCCGTACCAGACGGGTCCGGGGGCCTTCGCGCAGCAGCCGGGACCGGCCGGATACCCGCCCCACCAGACCGGTCCGGGCGGCTATCCGCCCCACCAGACCGGTCCCGGCGGTTTCCCGCCGCACCAGACGGGGCCGGGCGCCCCGCACCAGACCGGTCCGGGGGGATACCCGCCGCACCAGACGGGGCCGGGCGCCCCGTACCCGTCCGGGCCGCAGGGGCCGGCGCCCTACCCGTCCGGGACCCACGGGCACGCCCCGCACCAGACGGGTCCGGGGGGCTTCGCGCAGCAGCAGGTCCCCGGCGGGTTCGCCCAGCAGCCCTACGCGGACCCGACCGTCCCGTCCCGGGGCGCCTCGCCGTACCCCGCGCCGCAGCCGGCGAAGGCCTCCGGCGGGCGCGTGCGCCGGATATGGGTCGCCGTCGGCGCCGGGCTCGTGGTCGCGCTCGTCGCGGTCGGGATCACGGTGCTGACGCGGGGCGGCGGCACGCCCTCGCCGAGCCCCACCCCCCAGGCCGGGCGGTCCTCCGGCACGCCCACCCCCGCGGCGGCCACGGTGCCGGAGGCGGACCGGCGGACCAAGCTCCCGGGCGGCTCGACCACGATCCACGAGAGCGACGAGGACCCGCTCAGGCTGACCTCCTACACGCTCCCGGCGGGCAAGGACTTCGCCCTCTACGTGCGCGAGCACGGGGGGAACGACTTCACCAAGAACGACAAGTACTACGACTACACGGCGGACGCCTCGGGCGACAGGGCGCTCGGCACCGACAAGGAGTACAGCGCGGACAACTACTTCCAGCTCTCGATCATCAATCGGGCCGACGGCTCCGCGGACCGGATCAAGACGACGAAGTATCCGGTCTACCCGACCTTCCCCCAGTGGTCCCCGGACGGGACCAAGGCCCTGGTGACGCTGAACCAGGTGGTCGAGGGCAACGGCAGCACCAGCAGCAAGCCGTACGGCTTCGCGGTCGTCGACATCGCCACGAAGAAGGTGAAGATCATCCAGGTGAAGGAGAAGGACGCCGGCACCTGGAGCTACTTCTGGCGGGGCGACAGCCGGGCGGTCGGGACCTGGGCGATCGACGGGAAGGTGCAGCGCATCCGCTTCTACGACCCGCAGAGCGGCGTCGTGCTGCAGACCCTGCTGGACGTGGGCACTCCGCTCACCGTCGAGGGCGACGACCTCAACCCGTCCGGCACGCAGCTCATGACGTACTGCAAGGGGACCGAGCAGGAGATCTGCGTCTGGTCCACCGCCGCCGACGGGGAGCCGACGGCCCGGATCCCGTTCGTGACCAAGCGCGTCATCGGCTGGTACGACGACCGGCACATCGCGGCCTGGCGGTCCAAGGGGTCCGGCTACGAGGCCGTTGTGATCGACCTCAAGGGGCAGGTGAAGCGGGTGCTCGCCGAGACCCCCGTCGCCAAGGAGTTCGACGGCCAGTTCATGCGCTACACCCGGGTGGACTGACCCGCGGGCGTACGACGACGGCCCCGGCGGGCGCCCGCCGGGGCCGTCGTCGTACGGGTCCCGGGACCGGGAAGGGGGATCAGGGCAGGGCGAGCATGCGGTCCAGGGCGACCTTGGCCCAGTGGGTGGTGTCGGCGTCCACGGTGATCTGGTTGACGACCTGGCCGGCGGCGAGGGACTCCAGCGCCCACACCAGGTGCGGCAGGTCGATGCGGTTCATCGTCGAGCAGTAGCAGACGGTCCGGTCCAGGAACGTCACGTGCTTGTCGGGGAACATGGCCCCGAGCCGCTTGACGAGGTTCAGCTCGGTGCCGACCGCCCAGGAGGAGCCCGCGGGAGCCTCCTGGAGCTTGTTGATGATGTACTCGGTCGAGCCGACGTGGTCGGCCTTGACGACGACCTCGTGCCTGCACTCGGGGTGGACCAGCACGTTGACGCCCGGGATGCGCGCGCGCACGTCGTCGACGTTCTGCGCCGAGAAGCGGCCGTGCACCGAGCAGTGCCCCCGCCACAGGATCATCTTCGCGTCGCGCAGCTGCTGCCCGGTCAGCCCGCCGTTCGGCCGGTGCGGGTTGTAGACGACGCAGTCGTCCAGCGACAGGCCCATCTCCAGCACCGCCGTGTTGCGGCCCAGGTGCTGGTCGGGCAGGAACAGGACCTTCTCCCCGCGGGAGAACGCCCAGTCCAGGGCACGCCTGGCGTTGGAGGAGGTGCACACGGCGCCGCCGTTGCGCCCGCAGAAGGCCTTGATGTCGGCGCTGGAGTTCATGTAGGTCACCGGGACGGTGACCTCGGCGATCCCGGCGTCCTCCAGCGCCTCCCAGCACTCCTCGACCTGGTCGAAGGTGGCCATGTCGGCCATCGAGCAGCCGGCCGCCATGTCGGGCAGCACGACCCGCTGGGCGTCGCTCGTCAGGATGTCGGCGGACTCGGCCATGAAGTGCACGCCGCAGAAGACGATGTACTCGGCCCCGGGACGGGCCGCGGCCTCGCGGGCGAGTTTGAACGAGTCGCCGGTCACATCGGCGAACTGGATGACCTCGTCGCGCTGGTAGTGGTGGCCGAGCACGAAGACCCGGTCGCCGAGCGCCGCCTTGGCCCGCCGCGCGCGCTCCACGAGCGCCGGGTCGGAGGCGGGCGGCAGCTCCCCGGGGCAGTCCACCCCGCGCTCGCTGTGCGCGTCGGCGCCCTGGCCGAGGACGAAGAGTGGAAGCCCGGTCTCGGTGGTCGTCACGACCACACCCCCTTATCGTCGAACTGACGACTAATGATGACACACGGCCCCCGGCGTTTATTCCGGGGGAGGGGCGTGGAATGTGTGGCAGTGGACAGGTGTTGGTAGCGTCTAAGAAGGACGTCGAAAACAGACAGCCGCTCCGGATGGGCGGCTGACGCGGACGCGGGAGTCACCACATGTCGGTTGAGAGCAGCGAGACCACGGCGCAGGGCCTGATCCTCAGCGATGCGGCCGCAGCCAAGGTCAAGAGCCTGCTGGAGCAGCAGGGCGAGGAAGGCCTCCAGCTGCGCGTGGCCGTGCAGCCCGGTGGCTGCTCCGGCCTGCGCTACCAGCTCTTCTTCGACGACCGTTCGATGGACGGCGACGTCGTCACGGACTTCAACGGCGTCAGCGTGGTCACCGACCGGATGAGCGCTCCCTACCTCGTGGGTGCGACGGTCGACTTCGTCGACACGATCGAGAAGCAGGGCTTCACGATCGACAACCCGAACGCCACGGGCTCCTGCGCCTGCGGCGACTCGTTCAACTAGGCGGTCGGCCAGGCGGGATCCGTCCCTGCCGCACGGGCCACGAAGCCCTGTCGGGTGAGATGTTCCTCACGCGGCAGGGCTCTGCCGTGTCTCCGGGTCGCGTATTCTTGCGGGGCTCATTTCCCGAGATGCTGACAACGAGGAGAAGGATCCCGTGCGCATCGCCGTCACCGGCTCAATCGCGACCGACCACCTGATGACCTTCCCGGGCCGCTTCGGCGACCAGCTCATCGCCGACCAGCTCGACCGGGTCTCCCTGTCGTTCCTCGTGGACGACCTGCAGGTCCGCCGCGGCGGATGCGCGGCCAACATCAGTTTCGGGATGGGCTGCCTGGGCCTGTCGCCGATCCTCGTCGGCGCGGTCGGCACCGACTTCGCCGACTACCGGTCCTGGCTGGAGCGTCACGGCGTCGACTGCGCCTCGGTGCACATCTCCGAGACGTACCACACGGCCCGGTTCCTGTGCACGACCGACGAGGAGCACAACCAGATCGCGTCGTTCTACACCGGCGCGATGGCCGATGCCCGGCTGATCGAGCTGCAGCCGATCGCCGACCGGGTGGGCGGGCTCGACCTGGTGCTGATCAGCCCCAACGACCCCGACGCGATGCTCCGCCACACCGACGAGGCCCGCCAGCGCGGCATCCCGTTCGCCGCCGACCCCTCCCAGCAGCTGGCCCGCATGCCCGGCGAGCAGATCCGCACGCTGATCGACGGCGCCGCCTACCTGTTCAGCAACGACTACGAGAAGGGCCTGATCGAGCAGAAGACCGGCTGGTCCGACGAGGAGGTCCTCGGCAGGGTCGGCGTCCGGATCACCACGCTCGGCCCCAAGGGCGCCGTGATCGACCGCAAGGGCGAGCCCTCCCTGCACGTCGCGCCCGCTCCCGAGCTGGGCAAGGCCGACCCCACCGGCGTCGGTGACGCCTTCCGCTCCGGGTTCCTGGCCGGCCTGGCCTGGGGCCTGTCCCTGGAGCGCTGCGGCCAGGTCGGCAACCTCACCGCCACCCACGTGCTGGAGCGCGTCGGCTGCCAGGAGTACGAGCTCGGCCAGAAGGTCTTCCTGGAGCGCTTCGCGGCCGCCTACGGCGCCGACGCCGCCGCCGAGGTGGCCCGGCACGTGCGCTGCCACCACGCCTGACCCCCGCCGCAGGGCCCGCCGTACTCCACGCTCCTCGCCGCACCGCGCGGAGGAGATCAGGCTCCCGCGTAGACCCGGTGGACGAAGTCGGCCAGCTGGTCGTCGGAGAGGTTCTTGGCCAGGTCGGCCTCGCTGATCATGCCGACGATGCGCCCGTCCTCGATCACCGGAAGCCGCTTGATCTGGTTCTGCTCCATCTTGGAGAGAGCCTCCTCGACGCTGGCGTCCGCCGAGACCCAGACCAGGCCGGTGGCCAGCTCGCCCGCGGTGACCTGGGACGGGCTCTTGCCCTGCGCCACGCACTTCACGACGATGTCGCGGTCGGTGATGATGCCCTTCAGCCGGTCGTCGGGCCCGCAGATCGGCAGCGCCCCGACGCCCAGCTCCTCCATCAGCTGGGCGGCGCGCTCGAGCGACTGGTCCGACTCGATGCACTGGCAGCCGGAGCTCATCACGTCCTTGGCGGTTTCTCCGCTCATACCGTTTCCCCCCGAAACGTGTGGTGGATTTGCGGGGGAGGTCCTACCCACTTTCCGGCATGTCAGTAATTGCGGCGCACGTGGATCGACCAGCCGCCCTGGGGGAGCTCGTGGCTGCCCACGTGGTGGTGCGACTTCAGACGGCACCACGCGGGGATGTCGGTGAAGGCCGCCGGGTCGTCGGCGAGCACGGCGACGACCGCGTTCAGCGGGACGTGGTTGATCTGCTCGGCGAGCATGATGATGGGGATCGGGCACTTCCTGCCCAGCGCGTCGATGGTCAGCGCCGGGGTCTGGGCGGCCTGCCCCGCGGCGGTGTGCCTGGACGTCATCGCGCTCTCACTCCCCGAATCATGATCACGATCTTACGCCCGCCTCCGCCCGGATCCTCCGGACGATGTCCGGGAGGACGGCGAGGAAGCGGTCCACGTCCGCGGTGGAGGTGCCACGGGGCAGCGATACCCGGACGTTCCCGTGCGTAAGCACGCCCATGGCCTCCAGGACATGTGATGGACGAAGCGTACTCGCCGTGCACGAACTTCCGGACGATACGGAGAATCCGGCCTTGTCGAGCTCGGCGAGCAGCGCCTCGCCCTCCACGTACAGGCAGGAGAAGGTGACGATGTGCGGCGCCCTGGCGGCGGGCTCGCCGATGACCTCGACGTCCGGGACGAGCCGGGGCACCTCCGCCCTGATCCGGTCGACCAGCGCCGCCAGCCGGGCCCCCTCCCGCTCGGATCCGGCCGCGGCGGCGCGCAGCGCGGCGGCCGCCGCGACGATCGCGGGCACGTTCTCGAACCCCGGCACCCTGCGGCGCTCGCGCTCGTCCTCCGGGAGCGGGCCGCGCCACCGGGTGCCCTTGCGTACGGCCAGCACGCCGACCCCGGCCGGGCCGCCCCACTTGTGCGCGCTCGCGGCCAGCACCGACCAGCCTCCCGGCAGCGGCATCCGGCCCGCCGTCTGCGCGGCGTCCACCAGCAGCGGCACGCCGGCCTCGGCGCACAGCGCGGCCGCCTCGGCGACCGGCTGGAGGGTGCCGACCTCGTGGTTGGCGGTCTGCAGGCAGGCCAGGGCCGTCCCTCCGGCGTCCCCGCCGCCCTCGCCCCGGCCGTCCGCCGCGTTCCCGCCGCCGGTGGCGCCCGCGCGGTCCCCCGCGCCCTCGCCGCGCACCGCCGCGCCGAACGCGGCCAGGTCCACCACGCCGGTGCGGCCGACGCCGACCGTCTCCACCGAGCCGCCGTCGCGCTCGTGGACCTGGGCGGCGTGCAGCACGCTGGAGTGCTCCACCGCCGAGACGACCAGGCGGCGCCCGGCGCGGCGCCGCCCCCGCGCCGCGCCGAGCACGCCCAGGTGCACGGCCTGGGTGCCGGAGGCGGTGAAGGAGACCTCGTCGGGCCGGCAGCCGAGGACCTCGGCGACCTCGGCCCGGGCCTGTTCCAGTAACATCCTTGCCCGGCGGGCGGGGCCGTACAGTCTCGCCGGGTCGGCCCAGCCGGCGTCGAGCGCCGTGATCAGGGCCTCGCGCGCCTGGGGATGCAGCGGCTCGGTGGAGGCCGCGTCGAAGTACGCCACGCCCCAATCGTCGCACCATACGCGACACAATCGGGGGCTGCGCGGGAGGGCGGGGGCGGCCCGCGCTAATGTGTCCCCCAGCGTAAAGCTGTGAACTGCAAGCTGTGAACCTGAATAAACGACCGCCCAGGAGAGACTTCTGGGCTTCATCTGTGGGGTAGGCGATCCGTGAGTCCGACCCGCCGTTCTGCACGGCGTCCGTTGGCCCGCCGCCGGGTGCCACGCACTGCCGCTCTGGCGCTGCTGCTGGTGTCCGCGACGGCGTGTAGTGCTGAAGACTGGTCCCGTGGCGGCATGCCCGAGGGCATCACCGAGCAGGCCGAGGTCGTCCAGAGTCTGTGGAACGGATCCTGGATCGCGGCTCTCGCCACCGGTGCGGTCGTGTGGGGCCTGATCCTGTGGTCCGTGGCGTTCCACCGCAAGCGGAAGAACTCCCAGGAGCTGCCGCCGCAGGTGCGGTACAACCTGCCGATCGAGATGCTCTACACGATCGTGCCGCTGATCATGGTCAGCGTGCTGTTCTTCTTCACCGCCCGCGACCAGGACTACCTCAACGAGATGTCGGGCACCCCCGACGTCAAGGTCAAGGTCGAGGCCTTCCAGTGGAGCTGGCGCTTCACGAGTGAGACCGGCGGGAAGAAGGCCGAGGTCGTGGGGGTCCCCGCCGACAACTACGAGCAGGGCCCGCAACTGGTCCTGCCGGTCGGCAAGACGATCGAGTTCGACCTCGTCTCGCCGGACGTCATCCACTCCTTCTGGGTCCCCGCCTTCAAGTTCAAGCGCGACGTGATCCCGGGCGTGGACAACAAGTTCCAGGTGAAGACGCTCGACAAGCCCGGCGTCTACGCCGGCCGCTGCGCGGAGCTCTGCGGCGTCGACCACAGCCGGATGCTCTTCAACGTCAAGCTCGTGCCGCAGGCCGAGTTCGACCAGTACATCGCTACTCAGGCGGGTGCCCAGTGACCGCACTTAACGAACCTGTCGCCCTGGCGCCGGTGGCGACCCGCAAGGGCTCGATCATCGCGAAGTGGGCGTCGTCCACCGACCACAAGGTCATCGGACACCTCTACCTCATCACCTCGTTCGTGTTCTTCATCATCGGCGGCGTCATGGCGCTGATCATGAGGGCGGAACTGGCCCAGCCGGGCCTTCAGGTCACCAGCAACGAGCAGTTCAACCAGCTGTTCACCATGCACGGCACGGTCATGCTGCTGATGTTCGCGACGCCGCTGTTCGCCGGCTTCGCCAACGAGCTCATGCCGCTGCAGATCGGCGCGCCCGACGTGGCGTTCCCGCGGCTGAACATGGTCAGCTACTGGCTGTTCACCTTCGGCAGCCTCATCGCCCTGTCGGGCTTCATCACCCCGGGCGGCGCGGCCAGCTTCGGCTGGTTCGCCTACACCCCGCTGTCGAACTCGATCGCCTCGCCCGGCATCGGCGGCGACCTGTGGATCATGGGTCTGACCATCAGCGGCCTGGGCACGATCCTCGGCTCGGTCAACTTCATCACCACGATCATCTGCATGCGCGCGCCCGGCATGACCATGTTCCGCATGCCGATGTTCACCTGGAACGTGCTGCTGACCTCGATCCTGGTGCTGATGGCCTTCCCGGTGCTGGCCGCCGCGCTGCTGGCCCTGGAGGCCGACCGCAAGCTCGGCACCCACATCTTCGCCCCGGAGACCGGCGGCGCGCTGCTCTGGCAGCACCTGTTCTGGTTCTTCGGCCATCCCGAGGTCTACATCATCGCGCTGCCGTTCTTCGGCATCGTGACCGAGATCCTGCCGGTCTTCAGCCGCAAGCCGCTCTTCGGCTACATCGGCCTGGTCGGCGCGACCATCGCCATCGCCGGTCTGTCGATCACCGTGTGGGCGCACCACATGTTCCCGACCGGCCAGGTGCTGCTGCCGTTCTTCTCGTTCATGACCTTCCTCATCGCGGTCCCGACCGGAGTGAAGTTCTTCAACTGGATCGGCACGATGTGGCGGGGGCACCTGTCCTTCGAGTCGCCGATGCTGTTCTCGATCGGCTTCCTGGTCACCTTCCTGTTCGGCGGTCTGACCGGCGTCATCCTGGCCTCGCCGCCGCTGGACTTCCAGGTGTCGGACTCCTACTTCGTGGTGGCCCACTTCCACTACGTCGTCTTCGGCACCGTGGTCTTCGCGATGTTCGCCGGCTTCTACTTCTGGTGGCCGAAGTTCACCGGCAAGATGCTGAACGACGCCCTGGGCAAGTTCCACTTCTGGACCCTGTTCATCGGCTTCCACACCACCTTCCTGGTGCAGCACTGGCTGGGCGCGCAGGGCTTCCCGCGCCGCTACGCCGACTACAGCCCGATCGACGGCTTCACCGACCTGAACATGGTCTCCTCGGTCGGAGCGTTCGTCCTGGGCGCCTCCACGCTGCCGTTCCTCTACAACGTGTGGGTGACGGCCAAGAAGGCGCCCAAGGTCACGGTCGACGACCCGTGGGGCTACGGCGGCTCGCTCGAATGGGCCACCTCCTGCCCGCCGCCGCGGCACAACTTCACCTCGCTGCCGCGCATCAGGTCCGAGCGCCCCGCGTTCGACCTCAAGCACCCGCACATCACGGCCCCGGGGATCTCCGGGTCGCCGACCCCTCCTGCTGAGCGCAAGGGCCCGCGCAGCAAGGACTCGCACGGGCCGAAGGAGATCCGATGAAGGTTCAGGGCTGGCTGTTCATCCTCTGCGGCCTCTTCTTCGCCGCGATCGACATCCTCTACTGGTTCTGGTCCAAGGAGCCGGTCGGCACGACGGCGATGGCGATCTCGGTCGGCTTCGCCCTCATGATCGGCTACTACCTGATGTACACGGCCCGCCGCATCGGCGACCAGCCGGAGGACAACAAGGAGGGCGAGATCAGCGAGGGCGCCGGAGAGCTCGGCTTCTTCAGCCCGCACAGCTGGTGGCCGCTCTTCGTCTGCATGGCCGTCGCGCTCACCGCGTTCGGCTTCGCCGTCGGCTGGTGGCTCTTCCTGATCGGCGTCGCCGCGACGATCATGACCATGATCGGGTTCGTCTTCGAGTACTACCGGGGCAACTTCTCGCACTGAGCCCCGCCCGAACGGGCCGCGTCCGGACGGAGCTCCTCCGCCCGGACGCGAGCCGGCCCCGCAGGCCCGGGCGGCCCCGCCGCACTTCACCGGAGAGCGGGTCACGGAAACCTTCCGTGGCCCGCTTTTTGGCGTTTATTGCCAGCTCAAGGGGGATGTATCAGATGCCGTGACGCTTGCTCCGGGTAGTAACGCACTGGAGAAGATCAAGCGGAAACGGGGGACTTCACGTGCGGCAGGCGATCCGTGGCTCGACGTACGCGCCGGGGCTGCTGGCCCTGGCACTGGTGACGGTGTGCCCGGCGGCGAACGCCGCGGCCATCCAGGAGCGGGCCATCCAGGAGCGGGCCGGCCAGGAGACGGCGTCCCGGCGGACGGCGAGTCCCGTCCAGCGGGCCGGCGCGGCTCCGGGGACGGTGCGGGCGGCCGCGAGCGTGATCGTGGCGCCCGCGGACCGGAGCGACGGTGTGCCGACCGACACCACCATCCTGGTCGGCGCCCGGGACGGGACGCTGAAGAAGGTCACGGTGAAGGGCCCCAGAGGCTCCCTGCCGGGCGTGCTGAGCGCGGACGGCACCCAGTGGCGCAGCCGGGGCACCGCGGCCCCTGGAACCGCCTACGAGGTCACCGCGGTGGCGGTCAACCCCGACGGCGAGACGACCGAGTCCGTCACCTCCTTCTCCACGGCGAAGGCCGACGGCACCTTCTCCATCGCGAACCTCATGCCGCACAAGGACTACACGGGTCTGACCGTGGGCGTGGGCATGCCCATCATGATCACGTTCGACCGCGACGTCACCGACCGCGTCTCCGTCGAGCGGAACCTGGTGGTCCGCACCTCCAGACCGGTCCTGGGCGCCTGGCACTGGTTCGACGACCGGACGATCCACTTCCGCCCCAAGACCTTCTGGCCGGCCGGCACGAAGGTCCGCCTGGAGGCCCACCTGTCCGGGGTCCCCGGTGGCGGCGGCCTGTACGGCAGAGGCGACCGCGTCCTCGACTTCAGGATCGGCCGCGCCCAGATAACCGAGGGCAGCATCCAGAGCCACCACCTGACGGTCCGCCGGAACGGCGAGGAGATCCGCCGGATCCCGATGAGCGCGGGCCAGGGCGGGCAGTGGAAGTACCACACGACCAGCGGCGTCCACCTGGCCATGTCCCGCGAGCCGGTGACCATCATGACCTCGCCGGGCATAGGCCCGGGCCAGCCGGGTTACTACCGCAAGACCGTCTACGACACCGTGCGGATCTCCAACAGCGGCGAGTACGTCCACAGCGCACCGTGGTCGGTCGGCTCCCAGGGCTCGGCCAACGTCAGCCACGGCTGCGTCAACGTCAGCCCGGCCCACGCGCGCTGGTTCATCGACAACACCCTGATCGGCGACCCGATCATCATCACCGGCTCGCCCCGCGAGCTCGAGCCCCTGAACGGCTGGGGCCACTGGCAGGAGGACTGGGGGCAGTGGACCCGGTGGAGCAGCACCAAGAGCTTCACCACCGAGAGAGCCTGAGGCCGTCCGGCGGGGAGGGCTGCGGAAGAGGAAACGGGAGGCCCGGGCGGATCAACCGCCCGGGCCTCCCGTCGTTCTGACCGGTCGTCTCCGGCTAGTGGGTGAGGGACCTGTCCTCGCCCGCGCCCACGGCCGTGTGCTCGCCGTCGCCGTGGGCGTGGTGGCCGTGGCCGTCGTCCAGCGGGATCTTCTCGCCGCCGTAGGCCTTGCTCATCTTGGCCTTCAGCTTGCCGATCGGGCCGCGCAGGCCCTTCGGCGGGATGCCGCCGGGCTCGGTGTCGGCCCCGGCGATGACCGGGATCGCCTCCTTGCCCCGCATGTGGGCCTCGATGTCCTCCGACGGAGGAACGTGGACCTCGATGTACTCGCCGTGGGGCAGGCGCTTGATGACGCCCGACTCCACACCGTGCCCGATGACCGCGGCGTCGCTGCGCTGCAGGCCGAGGCAGAGCCGGTAGGTGACGATGTAGGCGACGACCGGGGCCACGAAGATCAGGACCCGGCCGATGTAGGTCGTCCAGTTCAGCGAGATGTGGAAGGTCCAGGAGATCTCGTCGTTGGCGCCGAGGATCCACAGCAGCCCGTAGAACGTGATCGCCGAGACGCCGATCGAGGTGCGGTGCGGGTTGTTGCGGGGACGGTCCGCGACGTGGTGCTCGCGGCGGTCGCCGGTGACCCACTGCTCGACGAACGGGTACAGCGCCAGGCCGGTCATGATGATCCCCATCGGGACCAGCGCCGGGATCAGCACGCTCAGCGGGAGCGTGAAGCCCCAGATGTTGATCTCCCAGGCGGGCATCATGCGGAGCGCGCCCTCCAGGAAGCCCATGTAGTAGTCGGGCTGGGAGCCCGCCGAGATGTCCGCCGGCGTGTAGGGGCCGAACAGCCAGATCGGGTTGATCTGCCCGAAGGTGCCCAGCAGCGCGATGACGCCGAAGGTGAACATGAAGTAGGCGCCGGCCTTGGCCATGAAGGCCGGGTAGAACGGGGCGCCCACCACGTTGTTGTTCGTCCGGCCCTTGCCCGGCATCTGCGTGTGCTTCTGGACCCACATGAGGATCATGTGGGCGGAGATCAGCGCCAGCAGGATGCCCGGGATGAGCAGGATGTGCAGCGAGTAGAACCGGGAGATGACGTCCTCACCCGGATACTCGCCGCCGAACAGGAAGAACGTGATCCACGTGCCGACCAGCGGCAGCGAGATCGCCACGCCCTCGGTGATCCGCAGGCCCGCGCCGGAGAGCAGGTCGTCGGGGAGGGAGTAGCCGGTCAGGCCCTCCAGCAGCGCCAGGGTGAGCATCAGGACGCCGATGACCCAGTTCAGCTCGCGCGGCTTGCGGTACGCACCGGTGAAGAACACGCGGAGCGCGTGCACCATCATGCCCGCGACGAACAGGAGGGCGGCCCAGTGGTGCATCTGCCGCATGAGCAGACCACCGCGGACGTCGAAGCTGATCTCCAGCGCCGAGGCGTACGCCGCGGACATCCCGACACCCTTGAGCCCGTCGTAGGAGCCGTCGTAGATGACGTGCTCCATGCTGGGCTTGAAGAAGAACGTCAGGAACGTGCCGGTGAGCAGCAGGACGATGAACGAGTAGAGCGCGATCTCGCCCAGCAGGAACGACCAGTGGTCGGGGAAGACCTTGCGCAGGTTGCGCTTGAGGAAGTTCCCCGCGCCGAGGCGGTCGTCGAGGTAGCTGCTCGGGCCCGCGATGGCCTTGGGGACATCGGCGGGGCCGGAAGCGTCGGAGTGGCTCATGCGTGGCCTCCCTTCTCACGGACCTCGGCCTCGGCGTCGCCGCGCTCCCAGAAGCTGGGACCGACGGGGACGGCGAAGTCGCCCGTGGCGACGAGGTATCCCTCGTTGTCGACCGTGATCGGCAGCTGGGGCAGCGGCCGGGCGGCCGGGCCGAAGACGACCTTGGCGCCGTCGGCGGCGTCGAAGGTCGACTGGTGGCACGGGCACAGGATGTGGTGCGTGCTCTGCTCGTACAGGGCCGCGGGGCAGCCGACGTGCGTGCAGATCTTGGAGTAGGCCACGATGCCGTCGTGCGTCCAGTTCAGGTTCGTACCGGACTTGAGCTCCTCCGGCCGGAACTTGATCAGGATCAGGACGGCCTTGGCCAGGGCGTTCAGGTCGTGCTCGTACCCTTCGGGCACGACCGACAGGATGCCGCCGGGGGAGTTGAAGTCCGCCGCGCGGATCGGCGCGCCGGTGCCCTCGACGACGAGCCTGCGGTTCTTGCCGTCCTTGGTCTTCTCGCCCCAGACGGTGTGCCGCAGCTTCTCCGGGAAGTCCGAGTAGCTCGGGCCGAGGTCGCGCAGGAGCACCAGCGGCGCCAGGCCCAGCGGGGCCGCGGCGGCCAGGAGCGTACGGCGCAGCAGCGGCCGCTTGGTGATGCCGCTCTCGGCCGCGCCCTGCAGGAAGGTCTCGCCGACGTACGAGCGGGTCTCGCCGTCGGAGGCCATCAGGTGGCGCTCCTGGACCAGCTTGTACTTGGGCATGATCATGCGGACCCAGACCACCAGGCCCGAGGCCAGCGAGAGCAGCGCCAGCGTGAGCGAGGCGCCCAGGGCCAGGTTGGAGATCTCGGTGCTCTCCACGTCGCCGACCTGGAACGCCACGTAGGAGGCGATGAAGGCGATGCCGGACAGGAGCGTGATCGTGAAGCAGAGGGCGGCGATCTTCTCGCCCTTCTTCGCGGTCTTCTCGTCCTGCAGGTTCACGCCGGGGGCCTCCGCCGTCCTGGCGGTCTCCTTGGCGCCGAGCAGGGTCGTGCTCGCGGCGGGCGAGGGCGTGCCCACGACGCGCTTGGGAACGCGATCGTCGGGCTGCTCGATGTCGTGATTGTTGTCTGTCATTGGGCCTGTCGCTTCTTCGCGGTGATCCAGATGGCGGCCAGGACGAGCAGGCTGATGCCCACGACCCACAGCAGCAGGCCCTCGGTGACCGGGCCGATGCGGCCGAGGCCGGCGCCGCCCGGGTTGGGCTCCTGCTGAAGCCCCACGATGTAAGCGATCATGTCTCGCTTCTGGTCGGGGGTGATGACGCTGTCGTTGAACACCGGCATCGCCTGCGGGCCGGTGGCCATGGCCTCGTAGATCTGCTTCGGGGTGGCCTCGGTCAGCTCGGGGGCGTACTTGCCCTGGGTCAGGGCACCGCCGGCGCCGACGAAGTTGTGGCACTGGATGCAGTTCGCGCGGAACAGCTCACCGCCCTTCGCCCTGTTGCCCTTGGCGGGGTCGACCTGCTCCTCCGTCGGGGGCACCGGGCCGCCGCCGAGGGACTGGATGTAGGCGCCGAGCTGCTTGATGGTCTCGTCGTTGACCCAGTCGGCGGGCTTCTTGCGCGGAGCCTGGGCACCGGGCTGGGTCATCGGCATACGGCCGCTGCTGACCTGGAAGTCCACCGCCGCCCAACCGACGCCGACCAGGCTCGGGCCGCGGTCGGGGATGCCCTCGGCGTTGAGACCGTGGCAGCTCGAGCAGCTCTGCTCGAACAGCCGCTTGCCCTCCGCCACGTTGTCGACCTTGCCCGAGGCGATGGACGCGGCGGCCCGGTCGTCCGTCGGGACCACCAGGGTGTACGCGACCCCCAGCAGCCCCAAGGCCAGAAGCAGGACGGCGTATCTCGCGAGGGGATGCCGCCGCCCAGCGGTGATCCTATTCACAGAGATCCCCGATTCCTTAATGGATGCCGTAGATGGTTACGAAAAGCCCGATCCAGACCACGTCGACGAAGTGCCAGTAGTAGGACACGACGATCGCGCTGGTCGCCTGCTCACGGGTGAAGCGCTTCGCGGCGTACGTGCGTCCCAGCATGAACAGGAACGCGATCAGTCCACCGGTCACGTGGAGTCCGTGGAAGCCCGTGGCCAGGTAGAACACCGAGTCGTACGCGGTGTGCGACAGGGTGTGCCCCTCGGCGACAAGCTGGGCGTACTCGTACAGCTGACCGGCGACGAAGACGGCGCCCATGATGAAGCTGACGATGTACCAGAACCGCAGCTTGGCGACCTGGCCCTTCTCGGCGGCCCAGACGCCCAGCTGGCAGGTCACACTGGAAAGGACCAGGATGATCGTGTTGGCCAACGCGAACGGGACGTTCAGGTGAGCCTCGGGCCATTCCGTGATGCCCTGGCCGATGCTCACCGACCGGATGGTGAAGTACATCGCGAACAGCGCCGCGAAGAACATGAGCTCAGAGGACAGCCAGACGATCGTCCCGACGCTGACCAGATCGGGTCGGCCGGACGAGTGTGCTGTCGTCGTCGTTGATATTGCGGATGCTGTCGCCACGGGCAGCATTATTGCGGCTCCCCTGCTCGGGTCGCCGCACGACCCCCCGGTAGGGGGTTCAAACGTCCCTCTAATCTGGACGTATGGGGCATTTTATGCGCCAGGGCCTCCGGTCTGGGTCTCCAGACGGGGCGACCGGTAGCATCCCAGGTGACCATACATCGACAAGGGATAGTGAGCGCGACCGTGAGCACCGACGACAGGATGAGGGTTCTCGTCTACAGCGACGACGCGAGCACCCGCGAGAAGGTGCGCCAGGCGATCGGCCGGCGTCCCGCGGCAGACGTGCCCCTCGTGGAGATCGTGGAGTGCGCCACCCACGCGAAGGTCGTCCAGCACTTCGACTCGGGTGAGATCGACGTCGCCGTGCTCGACGCCGAGGCCCAGCCGGCCGGCGGCATGGGGGTGGCCCGCCAGGCGAAGGACGAGGTCCACGACTGCCCGCCGATCTGCCTGCTGATCGCCCGCCGCGACGACCGCTGGCTGGCCGAGTGGTCCCGCGCCGAGGCGGTCGTGCCGCAGCCGATCGACCCCGTGACGCTGGCCGACGCCGTGGCCGACCTGATGCGCCGGCGCCTCTCCACCCGCCTGACCGCCCGATAGAAGCACCGGCCCCCTCGACACGACCGGTAGACCCCTTACGGAGACCCCCATGGACGCGCGCACGACCTGGCCCGCGCTGCTGTCGGCCCTGCTCGCCGACGAGCACCTGACCGCGGACGAGACCTCCTGGGCGATGAACGAGATCATGTCCGGCTCGGCGACGCCCGCGCAGATCGCCGGGTTCGCCATGGCGCTGCGCGCCAAGGGGGAGACGGTCGCGGAGGTGACCGGCCTGGCCCGCACGATGCTGGAGCGGGCCACCCCGCTCTCGGTCGAGGGCCCCGTCGTCGACATCGTCGGCACCGGAGGCGACCGGGCCCACACGGTCAACGTCTCCACCATGGCCGCGATCGTGGCCGCCGCCGCGGGTGCGCGGGTGGTCAAGCACGGCAACCGGGCGGCCTCCTCCTCCTGCGGCGCCGCCGACGTGCTGGAGCACCTCGGAGTCGTGCTGGACCTGGCTCCGGCGGACACCGCCAGGGTCGCGGTCGAGGCGGGCATCGCCTTCTGCTTCGCGCCGGTCTACCACCCCGCGTTCCGCTTCACCGGCCCGCCGCGCAAGGAGCTCGGCGTGCCGACGGTCTTCAACTTCCTCGGCCCGCTGACCAACCCGGCCCGCCCGGCCGCCCAGGCGATCGGGGTCTACGACGCGCGCATGCTCCCGGTCGTGGCCGGGGTCTTCGCCGAGCGGGGCGTCTCCGCCCTGGTCTTCCGGGGCGACGACGGTCTCGACGAGCTCACCATCGCCACCACCTCCACGGTCTGGGTCGTCCGGGACGGCACCGCCACGCAGACCGTCTTCGACCCGGCCGTGCTCGGCATCCCGCGGGCCGAGGCGGAGGCGCTGCGCGGCGGGGACGTGGCCTTCAACGCCCAGGCCGTGCACGACCTCCTCGGCGGGAAGACCGGGCCGGTCCGCGACGCGGTGCTGCTCAACGCCGCCGCCGCCCTGGTGGCCCTCGACGGCCCCGGGGACGACCTGGAGGCCGCGATGACGGAGGCCTACGGCCGGACCGTGCGGGCCGTCGACTCCGGCGCCGCCGCGACCACCCTGGAGCGCTGGATCGAGGTCAGCGCGTCGCTGCGGCCGTGACGCCGCGGCTGTGACACCACCGCCGGAGCCCGGCGGCCGCGGTGATCGGCCGCGGCCGTGCCGTGGCGGCGGGCCCGGGGCCTTCCGGGGCGGGAGCCGCGCGGCTCCCGCCGCTCCCGGGGCCGGGGGCCCGCCGTCCTTCTCAGTCGGACTCGCTGAGCCCGATGGAGAAGGCGGCGTCGAGGTCGTGCCGGGAGTACGCGCGGAAGGCGATGTGCGTCTCGGTGTGCAGGACGCCGGCCACCTTGTTGATCCGGCCCGGGACGAGCTCGGCGATCTCCTCGTAGGCGGCGACGCGGACCATGGCCATCAGGTCGTACTCCCCGGTGATCGAGTAGACCTCGCTCACCCCGTCGATCTCGGCGATCGTCTGGGCGACCTCGGGGATCCTGTCCACCTCGGCGTTGATGTGCACGATCGCGGTGACCACGAGCTTCCTCCTCGTTGAGTACGGCTTGCCGCCTCCGAAGTTATCAGCGCTCCGGACGGCCCTCGCGCCGCCGGTGCGGCTCCGTGCCGAGCCCCTGGTAGGCGCGGTCGATGCGTTCCTTGAGCCGGCCCGCGCCCGCCGCCGGCAGGCTCCAGCCGCCCTCCACCTGGACCAGCCGCACCCCCGGCGACTCCAGCCAGCGCAGGATGCACTCGGTCTCCTCCGCGCCGGCCGCCGGGATGGGGCCGGGCCCCGGCGCGACGGTCTCCGCGGTGGCCGTCAGCGCGTCCACGAACGGTGTGGGATGGGCGCCCCTGGGCATGACCCCGGCCGAGGCCAGGCGGCCGTACCGGACGACGTGGATCTCCCACCGGCCGTCCGCCACCGGGGCGGCGGCGATCAGCTGCGGGATGGAGGTCAGCGACCGGAGCCGCTGCATCCGGGCCGAGACCCGCACGTAGGAGGCGAGCCGGTCGCGGTCGGCGGCGGCCTCCTCGTAGCGCTGGTCCTGCGAGAGCCGCTCCATCCTGGCCTCGATCGCGGAGAAGACCGGGCCAGCGTCCAGCTCCATGGCCTGGCGGGCGGCAGCGACGTGCACGCCGTACTCTTCGGGGCTCTGGCGGCCCTCGCACGGCGCGCCGCACCTGCCGAGCCCGGCCAGCGCGCACGCCGAGCGCCTGGTGCGGTCGGTGACCCGCAGCGGGATCTTGTCGGTGCACTGGCGCAGCGGCACCGCCTCGTGCAGCGCGGCACGGGCCTCCTCGGCGGCGCGGACGTTGCCGAACGGGCCCAGGTAGCCGGCCCCGTCGTCCTTGAGCTCGCGGACGACCGACAGGCGGGGGAAGGGCTCGTCGGTGAGCTTGAGCCAGACGACCTTCTCCGGGAAGCGCGACCTGCGGTTGTAACGCGGCTTGGCCGAGCCGATCAGCCGCAGCTCCCGGACCTCGGCCTCCAGCGCGGTCGCGCAGACGATCGGCCGGACCCGCACGGCGATGCCGACCATCTCCCTGATCCGGGGCCGGGTCTCGCTCGCGGTGAAGTAACTGCGCACCCGGGTGCGCAGGTTGACGCTCTTGCCGACGTAGAGGGGGTCGCCGCGCTCGTCCTCGAAGACGTAGACGCCGGGGGCGGCGGGGACCGCCTCGGCCAGGTGCCGCTTGCGGCGCTGCTCGGGGGTGGGCGCGCGGGTGAAGCCCTTCAGCTCCTCCAGGGTGTGCACGCCGAAGGAGCCCGCCCGCTCCAGCAGGGCGTGCAGCACGTCCACGGTGGCCCGGGCGTCGGACAGGGCGCGGTGGCAGGGCTCGGTCGAGCTGAACAGCCGGGCCAGCGTGGAGAGCTTGCAGTTGGGCGCCTCGTCGCGGGTCAGCAGCCTGCGGGCCAGGGTGACGGTGTCGACGACGGGGTGCTCCGGAGGGGGGTGGCCGTGGGCGGCGCAGGCCGCCTTGAGGAACCCCACGTCGAAGCCGGCGTTGTGGGCCACCAGCGTGGCGCCGCGGGCGAACTCCAGGAAGGCCGGGAGCACGGACCCGATCTTCGGCGCCGCCGCGACCATGACGTCGGTGATGCCGGTCAGCACCGAGATGAACGGGGGGATCGGCGTCCCGGGGTCGACCAGGGTGCCGAACTCGCCCAGCACCCGCCCGCCCCGGACCTTGACGGCGCCGATCTCGGTGATCGCGTGCTCTTCCGCGGAGACTCCCGTGGTCTCCAGGTCGAACACCACGAACGTGATCTCGCTGAGCGGCGTGCCCAGCTCGTCCAGCGTCCCCTGTACGGCGTTTTCCACGCTCACGACCATAGGAGCCCCGACCGACATTTACCGCCGCGCCCGTCGGGAGACGCTCAGGCGAGCGGTTCCTACGCCCGCTTCCCCGCCGCCGTGTACAGGAACAGGCCGATCAAGCCGAGCACGACGCCCGCGAAGACCTCGTATCCGTCCAGGAAGCCGATGTGGTTGACCAGGAGCAGGTCGTGCGCCCACCGCCACCAGCCCAGGACGGTGTTCACCACGGTTCCCCAGCCCTGCAGCAGCAGGAGCACGCCCAGCAGTTTGAGGAGTTCCTTCATGCCGTCGATCCTCGTCCGGCGCGACGAGGGCCCGCTACGGCACAAGGTAGGCGCGGCATCGACTTTGGTCGGTTCCAGGTCTGCCCGCATTACCCGTAATGTCGTGGAATGTGACCCAATCCGCGATGGAGTACCGATGGCTGCTGCCCGGCAGCCTGCGTGACGCGCAGCGGAGGGAGCGCCCCAGGGTCCGGCGGTCGACCCGCGACTGGATCGTGGACATCGTCATCTTCCTGCTGTCCGTCGGCATGGGGTTGGTCACGGCGGAGCAGGTGCAGGCCGAACCCGGCCTGCCGGAGCCGCTGCGGGTCGCCGACCAGCTCCTCGGCGCCGTCGCGTGCATCGCGATCTGGCTGCGCCGACGCTGGCCCGTGGGGCTCACCCTCGTGCTCATTCCGGTCTCGTTCGTCTCGGCCGTCTCGGGCGGAGCGGCCCTGGCGGCGCTGTTCACCGTGGCCGTGCATCGGCCCTTCAGGTACGTGGCACTGACGGGCGGGCTGAACCTGGCGACGGTCCCCCTCTACCTGCACCTGCGACCGGATCCCGAATTGTCCTTCCGGGAAGGGATCGCGCTGGTGACGCTGATGTTCCTGGTCGTGATGATCTGGGGCATGCTCGTGCGGGCCCGGCGGCAACTCGTGGTCTCGCTGCGCGAGCGCGCCGAGCGGGCCGAGGTGGAGGCGGAGCTGCGGGTGGAGCGGGCCAGGCACCTGGAGCGCGAGCGCATCGCCAGGGAGATGCACGACGTGCTCGCCCACCGGCTCTCGCTGCTCAGCGTGCACGCGGGCGCGCTGGAGTACCGGCCGGACATGCCGTCGCAGGACGTGGTCCGGGCGGCCGGGGTGATCCGCTCCGGGGCCCACCAGGCCCTCCAGGACCTGCGTGAGGTCATCGGCGTGCTCAGGCACGGCGCCGAGGGCGCCGAGGGCATCGATCCCGCCCGCCCGCAGCCGACCCTGGCGGACCTGGCCGCCCTGGTGGAGGAGTCCAGGGACGCGGGCATGGAGGTGACGCTCGACATGCGCGTGGACGAGCGGGCGGAGGCACCGGCGCAGCTCGGCCGGAACGTCTACCGGATCGTGCAGGAGGGCCTGACCAACGCGCGCAAGCACGCCGCCGCCGCGGCCGTGGACATGGTGGTGGCGGGCGGGCCCGGCGACGGGCTCACCGTCGAGATCCGCAACCCGGTGACCGGCGGCCAGCCGATCCCCGGCAGCGGCACCGGCCTGATCGGGCTCACCGAGCGGGCCGAGCTCGTGGGCGGGCGCCTGGAGTACGGCCGCGCGCCCGACGGCGGGTTCCGGCTCTGCGCCTGGCTGCCGTGGACGGCCTGAGGCGGTGCCGGTGCGCAGGGAGGACACCGCTAACGTGACCGGCATGAGCTCACCACCCCCGCGCGAGCCGATCCGCGTGCTGATCGTCGACGACGACGCCCTCGTCCGGGCCGGGCTCTCGATGATCCTCGGCGGCTCCGGCGACATCGTCGTCGTCGGTGAGGCGGCGGACGGGGACGAGGTGCCGCCGCTGGTGGCCGGGCAGCGGCCGGACGTGGTGCTGATGGACATCCGCATGCCCCGGGTGGACGGCCTGACCGCCACCGAACGCCTGCGCGCCGCCGTCCCGGCTCCCGAGGTGGTGATCCTGACGACCTTCCACGCCGACGCCCAGGTGCTGCGCGCGCTGCGCGCGGGGGCGGCCGGATTCCTGCTCAAGGACACCCCGCCGGGCGAGCTGGTCTCCGCGATCCGCCGGGTGGGGGCGGGGGAGCCCATCCTCTCGCCCGCGGTGACCCGCCAGCTCATCGCGCACGTCGCCGACGGGGGCGCCGGATCCCGCCGCGAGCGGGCGCTGGAGCTGCTGGCGGGGCTCAGCGAACGCGAACGCGAGGTCGCGGTCGCCGTCGGCCGGGGGAGGTCGAACGCCGAGATCGCCGCCGGGCTGTACATGAGCGTGGCCACGGTGAAGGCCCACGTCTCGCGGATCCTGACCAAGCTCGGCCTGAACAACCGGGTCCAGATCGCGCTGGTCGTCCACGACGCCGGAGGCCTGGGCGGCTGACCGGCGGTGCGGCCCTCCCGCGGGCCCCGGGCAGGGCGTCCGGGCCTATCTCCAGTAGCTCCCGTCGAGCATCCGCTCCAGGGCGGCGCGGTGCATGACCAGGTCGTCGGGGTCCTCGGGCATGGGCTGCTCGCCGAAGTGGATCCGCCGGTGCCAGACGCGGGCCATGATGATGCCGTGCCGCAGCGCGGCGTACATCTCGTAGAACTCCATGTCCCGCGGCTGATAACCCGTCATCTCCTGATATGTACGGCACACGTCCTCGCGCCGCATGAAGTCCGGCAGGCCGGGGAGGCCCATGACCTCGGTGACCTCCTGGAAGAACCGGTGCAGGAAGATCATCCAGGCGATGTCCAGCTCGCGGGGGCCGACGGCCGCCATCTCCCAGTCGAGCACCGCCACCGGGGTGAAGTCGCGGTACATCACGTTCCCGATGCGCGCGTCGCCCCAGCTCAGCACGTCGGGCCCGGGGTCGGCCGGCCAGTGCTCCTCCAGCCAGCCGAACGCCCGCTCCAGCACCGGGATCCGCATCGAGGAGTGCGCCCACTCGTAGTAGGCCCGCTGGTCGTTGACGTGCCTGCGCAGCGCGGACCCGCCGGGCCGGCCGAGCTGGAAGGGGCGCAGCTCCCCGGGGGTGAACGGGGCGTCGTGCAGACCGGCCAGGATGGCCACGCTCTCCCGCTGCAGCCGCGCCCGGTCGGCGGGGGAGGCCTCCAGCAGCCAGCCCTCGAAGGTGTAGGGCAGCACGTCCGGCGGCACGTCCCCGGCCAGCCGTTCCATCACGAAGAAGGGCGTGCCCAGCGGGGCGGGGTCGGGCTCGAACCACAGGGTGCGCGGCGCGGGCGTGCCCGCGCGCTCCCTGGCCATCCGCATGGCCTCGAACTGCCTGCCGAGGTCGTAGCTCGGGAAGACCGGCACGGCCTCGCTCGCCGGGGCCATCCGGGCGACGCACGCGACCTGCCGCCCGCCCTCGGCGTCCGCCCAGGAGGCGTCGAACAGCAGGGTCTCGCTGGACATGCCGTTGCCCGAGGGATGGGAGAGCGCGGAGACCGCGACCGGGCAGCCCAGGCGCCCGCCGAGCCACGAGCGCACCCGGTCGCGGAGCTCGTCCAGGTCCCGGGTGGAGGTCCGCATCGACTCGCCCTGCTCCCGCTGTTCGTCCATCGTGCTCTCCCGGGACTGCTCCGCGACACGCCGTACACCGCCGAGACAGTCGTATACCGCCGAGCAAACGCTTGTCCACCGCGTGTTCACCGGCAGGTCAGGCGTGCTTCGATCTTTTATCCGTTCGGCGGCCCGGCGCGGGGGCCGTACCCTTGACGGATAGACCGATCCGAGTAGGGGCCGTTGATGAGTTCAGCCGGAGAGGGCCTGTCTCGTCCGCTGCCGGAGCAGGTCCGCTCGCACGTCGTGGAGCTGGCAGCCCAGATCCTCGGCTCGATGCCCGCCGCCGCGGTGCCGCCGCCGCTGCGCACCATCGCCAGGTTCGACCCGCGCAAGCGCGCCAAGCTGGGCGGCACGCCGATCGCCGCGCAACTGGAGACCGACAAGAAGTTCCGCGAGCTCGTCGCCGAGGCGCTGGCCGCGGGCTGGCCCGAGCTGGTCGCAGGGCTGGCGGAGGGGGCCGTGCCGCCGGCCGCCGAGCCCGTCATGGTCGCCGCCGCCGCCTACCTGACCCGGCCGCCGGGCTGGGCGGAGATGGTGGAGAACGCCCGCGCCGACATCGAGCGGTCGGCCGTGGTGGCGGAGGGCTCGGCGCTGGAGCAGACGCTCACCCGGCTGCGCGAGCAGCTGGCCGCGCAGAAGACCGCCGCCAAGGAGGAGTCCGAGCGGCTGCGCGAGCAGCTCAGGGGCGCACGCACGGAGATCTCCGACCTCCGCCGCAAGCTGCACGAGGCCCGCGAGCGGGCGAAGGCGGCAGACGCCCGTGCCGCCGAGATGGCGGAGGCCGCCCAGGAGGCCAGGGCGGCCGCCGCGGCGGCGGGCAGCACGGGGGAGAGCGAGCTGCGCCGCCTCCGCGAGCGGCTGACCGACTCCGAGCGGCAGCTGGAGGCCGCCCGCAGGGCCGCCCGCGAGGGGCGCAGCGTGGAGGACGCCAGGGTCCGCGTGCTGCTCGACGCGCTCCAGGACGCCGCGGCCGGGCTGCGCAGGGAGCTGGCCATGCCCTCGGGCATCAGCCGGCCCGCCGACTCCGTCGTCTCGGTCGCCCCCGGGCGGCCGGGGGTCCAGGCGGTGCCCGCCCGGGCGCTGGCCGACGACGATCCGGCCCTGCTCGACCAGCTGCTCACGCTGCCGCAGGTCCACCTGATCGTGGACGGCTACAACGTGACCAAGACCGGGTACGGCACCCTCACCCTCGCCGACCAGCGCAACCGGCTGCTCACCGGGCTCGGCGCGCTGTACGCGCAGACCCGCACCGAGCTGACCTGCGTCTTCGACGGCGCCGAGCTGAACGGCCCGGTCCCGGTCTCGGCCCCGCGGGGGGTGCGGGTGCTGTTCAGCGCGCCCGGCCAGATCGCCGACGACCTGATCCGCCAGCTGGTCCAGGCCGAGCCGGCCGGGCGCGCGCTGGCGGTGGTCTCCTCCGACCGGGAGGTGGCCGAGTCCGTCCGCCGGATGGGCGCCCGGCCGGTCCCCGCCGGGCTGCTGCTCAAACGCCTCGGGCGCGCCTGACGGAGGTCCGCGGCGGGCCGGAGACGCGCGGTCGGGCCCGGTGACGGCCCGGGCCGGTGTACGGCCCCGCCTGCGGATTCGGAGCCGCTCCTTGCCGATAAGCAACGAAACGGCCGAAAAGGTGAGTTCCCCCTTACCGGTTCTGTACTATTTCGCCCCAGTGGCTTTACGCGGGGAGGGCGTCGTAGTGGCCGTGGCGGGCATGCAGAAGAGTTCCGGGCGCAGACCCGTGGCGGCCGGGCTGGTGCTCGCGGCGCTCCTGCTGCCGGTCCTGCCGTTCGGCGACGCTCTCGCAGAGCCCAAGCCCACGATCGCGCAGGCGAAGAAGAAGCTGAAGCGGCTCAACGAAGAGGCCGACAAGATCGTTGAGAAGTACAACCAGGCCGGCGAGAAGTGGAAGAAGGCCAGGAAGAAGTACAAGACGCTCAACGACGCGTTCACCCGGCAGAACGCGAAGGTCGCGGGGCTGCGCAAGGAACTCGTCACGATGGCCGTCAGCTCCTACCAGCTCGGCGGTGTGACCGGCTGGGAGGCCCTGGTCGGCCAGGCGAGCCCCGAGAACATGCTGAGCGGTCTGGCCGCCGCCGACCAGCTCTCGGCCTCGCGCGCCCAGTCCCTCAACGCCTTCGACGAGGCCAACAAGACCCTGAAGGGCGACCGCGACAAGGCCAAGGCCGCCCTGGCCGAGGCCGACCGGACGCGTGACGAGCTGGCCGCGGAGAAGGCCAAGGCCGACAAGATGGTCAAGGCCCAGACCAAGCTCCTGCGCGAGCTCGGCGCCTTCAGGACCGGTGACCCCGACAGCGCGGGCATCGCCTACACCGGCCCGGCCTCCGGCAACGCCCGCGCGGCCCTGGAGTTCGCCTTCGCCCAGGTCGGCAAGCCGTACCAGTACGGGGGGACGGGACCGGGCGGCTGGGACTGCTCCGGCCTCGTCCAGGCCTCCTGGCGCGCCGGCGGCGTCAGCCTGCCCCGCACGACCTGGGAGCAGTGGAGCTGGGGCGCGAGCCGCAAGGTCTCCCTGGACGACCTCCAGCCCGGCGATCTGATCTTCAGTGAAGGGCTCGGGCACGTGAGCCTGTACGCCGGCAACGGCCAGATCGTGCACGCCCCGCAGACGGGGGACGTCGTCAAGGTCGTCAGCCTCTCCTCCTACGGCCGCCGCCTCGTCGGCGCGGTCCGCCCCTGACCCTTCCGGACGCCTGAGCGCCTTTCTCCGGTGCCGGTCCCCGGGCGGTGGCCCGAGGCGGCCGACCGGGGCCGCGCGGCGCCCTCCGCCGCCCTCCGGGCCGTGGGCCCGGACGAACGGGGCATCGGCGGCTGATCCATCGGCGGGCGCGGGGACGCGGGACCATCTCACCGCCCGGGCCCGCGTGAAGTCACCGGGCCGTCGCGTGGCGCCCGGAGCCAAACCATGACAAAACAGACTTACGTGCGCAAACCTCTGCGTAGGCGGACCCTCCTGGGAATGTCGCCCGCGCCGGTCCGGCTCAGGTCCATCTCCGGGCAAGGCCCGAGTCAAGATCGATACCAATGTGACTGATGTGACTGGAGTGACGTTTTCACGGCGGTGCTCCGGGGGATGTGACGAGAGTCATAAAGGGGCAGCGAAACTGTCGATTACGCAGGGGTTATGGATTCGTGATCAAGCCGGGGCGACCCACTCCCGATGGGGAACCCTTTGCTGAAATTTGCTGATCCGAGTACCTTCTGGCGTCGCGGCGAGCAAGCCATGCCGTCGCACTGAATGTCGGCCTTCCCAACGCCGATGTCCCGCATAGAAATCCATCCGGCCGCTTCACGCGCGCTTCAGCCGCGGCGGCCAGCCGAATCCATGCAGCCAGGAGGCATGGAACCGGGGACCCAACCGGCCTCGAACACGTGGTCAGGGGTGAATCGGCATGTCGTCATGCCGTAGGGCGCCTTCCCAGCCCGAATCCGTCAGCTAACCCGGTAGGCATCAGTGGAAGTCCCAAGGAGAAATCCTGTCTACCACCCTGCATAACCCTTGTTCGTCGCGCCTTTTCCGCCTTTCCGTGGGCGGGCTCGCCCTTACCCTGACCGCCTCAGCCGGAGCGGTCACGATGGGCTCCACCCGGGCTCAGGCCCAGGTGCAGGCGACGTCGAACAGCACGACCGCCGTATCGGCTCCGGCCGTCCGGGGGTCCGCCGCGGGCGCCACCGCGTACGTCAAGGTGAGCGCCAAGATGGCCAGGGCCGCGCGGCAGAAGGCGAGGGCCGCCAAGGCCGTCTCGACGGCAAGGAAGCAGATCGGCGATCCGTACCGGTGGGGGGCCACCGGCCCCGGCTCGTTCGACTGCTCGGGCCTCGTGCAGTACTCGTGGCGCTCGGCGGGCGTGAGACTCCCCCGGATCTCGCACAGCCAGTATCGGGCCGTCAGGAAGAAGGTCTCGTGGCGCAGCCTGCGCCCCGGCGACCTGCTCTTCTTCCGGGGCAAGGGCCACGTCGGCATCTACGTCGGCAAGGGGAGGATGGTCCACTCGCCCAGCAGCGGCAAGACGGTCCGGATCGTGAGGCTGAAGGGGTACTACCGGTCCTCCTTCGCCGGAGCGGTCCGGCCCGGCGCCTGACACCGAGGTACGGCCCCGCACGCCCCCTGACGGATGGCGTGCGGGGCCGTCCCGCTTCCGCGTCACGTACGATCGAGCCCTATGTCCGTCCCGCAGCGGCGCCGCGCCGTGCTCACCGGGATGCTGGCGCTGGCAGGCGCCGCCCTGGCCTCCGGGGCCGCGCCGCTCCCGGAGGGCCCCTGGCCCGACGCCACCGTGATCCGGGGCGAGCACTACGTCGTCATGGGCCACCGCGTCCCCGCCGCCCGTCTGGCCGACCTCGCCGCCAGGACCGAGCGCGCGCGCCGTACGGTCGCCGCGATCTGGGGGCCGGTCCGACCGGTGGTCCTGTTCCCGGAGACCGACGCCGAGGCCGGGGCGCTCGCGGGGGCCGGGGCCACCGGCGGGCTGGCCGCGCTGGCCACCGCCGACCGGGTGATCGTGCTGCCGGACGGCTACGGGAGGCTCACCGAGACCGGCAGGGACGTGGTGCTCGCCCACGAGATCACCCACGTGGCCACCGGGGCGACGAGGGGAGGCCGGGTCCCCATGTGGCTGTCGGAGGGGTTCGCCGACTACGTCGGCTACTCGGCGGCCGGGCTCGGGGTCCGCACGGTCGCCTCCGAACTGGCCGCGGAGGTGGCGGCGGGCGTCCTGCCCGACCGGCTCCCCGGGCCCGCCGACTTCGCCCCGGGGGCGGTACGGCTGGCGCAGGCCTACGAGGAGGCCTGGCTCGCCTGCCGCTACGTCGCCGGGCGTTTCGGCGAGAGGACGCTCGTGAGGCTCTACGGTGGCGATGTCGGGACCGTCCTCGGCCTGACCCCGGCCGAGTTCACCGCCGGCTGGCGCGACTACCTCCGGAAGGAGCTCGGTTGACCTCCCCTCACGGCCCGGACGCCTCCCGTCCGCGGGACCACGATGACGCGGATCCGGCGACGGCGGGAAACGGCGCGACAGCGCCCGGCACGGCCGCCCCGGGCCTGCGGGCCGCGGGGTGGGCGCTGGCCGTCCTCGGCGCGGCCACCCTGGCGATCACGGCGTTCACCACGCCCTGGCGGGCGCTGCCGGAGCAGGCCCCGCCGGTCGCCCCGGACGCGGCCCGTGACTTCACCGCGGAGCAGCTCGCCCGGTCCGCGGCGTTCGACGCCGTGGTCGGCCCGCCCGCTTACCTCTCCCTCGGCCTGACCCTGGTGACGGCCGGGGTGCTGGCGGCCACCCCGCTGGGCGCGAGGCTGCTCGGGCGGCTCAAGGGGCCGTGGTGGTTGCGGGTCCTGCTCGGTGTGCTCGCCGTCACGGTGGCCGTGGAACTGCTGCGCTGGCCGCTGGGCATGTGGCAGGAGACCCATCTGCGCGACTACGGCCTGTCCGTGCAGACCTGGCCCGCCTGGGCGGCCGACCGGGTCAAGGGCATCGGGATCAGGACCGGGCTGACGGCGGTCATGGTGCTCGCCGTCGTCGCGCTCGCCCGGAGGGTCCAGCGCTGGTGGCTCCCGGCCGCGCTCGGCGCCTTCACGCTGACCGTGGCGGCCTCCTTCGCCTACCCGGTCCTGGTCGAGCCGGTCTTCAACGACTTCCGGCCGATGGCCGCCGGGCAGCTCCGCGACGACCTGCTGGCCATGGCCGCCCGCGACGGGGTGCCGGTCGAGGACGTGCTCGTCGCCGACGCCTCCCGGCGCACGACGGCGCTCAACGCCTACGTCTCCGGGTTCGGGGCGACGCGCAGGATCGTGGTCTACGACACGCTGCTGCGCGCCCCGGCCGACGAGGTCGAACTGGTCGTGGCGCACGAGCTGGGCCACGCCGAGAGCGGCGACGTGCTCTACGGCACGCTGGTCGGCGGCCTGGGCGCGGCCTGCGGGGCCTGCCTGCTGTACCTCGTCTCCTCCGCGCGCACCGTCCGGCGCCGCAGCGGCGTCCCGTCACTCGCCGACCCGCGGGCGGCCGGCCTGATCATGGGTCTGGTGAGCCTGGCCACGGGGCTCTCCGGCCCGGTGCAGAACCTGGTGAGCAGGCAGGTCGAGGCCCGCGCCGACGTGCACGCGCTGGACCTGACCCGCGACCCGGCCACGTTCGCCGCCATGCAGAAGCGGCTGGCGATCTCCAACATCTCCGATCTATCGCCAGATATCGTTGAATATGTACTTTATGCCTCGCATCCCTCGATACCGGAGCGCATCGCCCTGGCGCGCTCCTGGGCCGCGCTGAACGGCCTGCCGGAGCCGTGAAGCGCACACTGATCGTCACCAACGACTTCCCGCCCCGTCCGGGGGGCATCCAGTCGTTCGTCCACGGCCTCGCCGGCCGCCTGCCCCCGGACTCCGTGACGGTCTACGCTCCCGCCTGGCGCGGCTGCGAGGATTTCGACGCCCGCCTGCCGTACCCCGTCGTGCGCCACCCCACCTCCCTGATGCTCCCCGTCCGCGCGGTCGCCCGCCGGGCCGCCGCCCTGGTCGCGGAGCTCGGCTGCGAGACGGTGGTGTTCGGCGCGGCGGCCCCGCTCGGCCTGCTCGCGCCGGAGATGCGCGCCGCCGGGGCGCGGCGCGTCGTCATGCTCACCCACGGCCACGAGGCCTCCTGGGCCCGGGTCCCGGTCGCCCGGCGGCTGCTGGCCAGGATCGGCGGGCACGCGGACGTGGTCACCTACCTCGGGGAGTACACGCGGCGGCTGCTGGCCACGGTGATCCCCGAGGAGAAGCTGGTACGGCTCACGCCCGGCGTGGACACCGAGCTGTTCTCCCCGGAGGCGGACCGCGGAGCGGAGGGCACGCCGGCCGTCGCCGGAGGGATCGGCGCCGGGCCGGTGGTCGTCTGCGTCTCCAGGCTCGTGCCGCGCAAGGGGCAGGACACACTGATCCGCGCCTGGCCCCGGGTGCTGCGGGCGATACCGGAGGCCCGGCTGCTGCTGGTCGGCGGCGGGCCGTACCGGCGGAGGCTGGAGCGCCTGGCGGGCTCGCTCGGACTGGGCCCGGCGGTCCTGCTGACCGGTTCGGTGGACGCCGCCGACCTGCCCCGTTACTTCGCCCTCGGCGACGTGTTCGCGATGCCGTGCCGCAGCCGGCTGGGCGGGATCGACGTCGAGGGGCTCGGCATCGTCTACCTGGAGGCGGCGGCCAGCGGGCTGCCGGTGCTGGCCGGCGCCTCGGGCGGGGCGCCCGACGCGGTGCTGCCCGGTGAGACCGGCCTCGTCGTGGACGGCGCCTCACCCGAGGCGGTGGCCGGCGCCCTGGTCGAGCTGCTCGCCGACCCGGCCCGCGCCCGCGCGATGGGGGAGCGCGGGCGGGAGTGGGTCACCAGGGAGTGGGGCTGGGACCGGGTCGCCGCCCGCTTCACCGAACTGCTCGAACCCGCCCAGACCCCGTGAGCCCGCCGGCGGTCAGCTGTACAGGTCGTCGATGTGCTTGGCGAAGTCGCGCATCACGAGGTTGCGCTTGACCTTCAGGGTCGGGGTGAGGTGGCCGCTCTCCTCGGTGATGTCGATGTCGAGGACCGCGAACTTCTTGATCTGCTCGGCCTTGGAGACGGTCTTGTTGGCGTCGTCCACGGCCTTCTGCACCTCGGCGAGGATCAGCGGGTCGGCGCTGAGCTCGGCGAGGGTGGCCGAGGCCCGGCCGTTGGACGCCTTCCACTGCTCCAGCGCCTCCGGGTCGAGGGTGACGATCGCGGCCACGAAGGGCCTGTCGTCGCCGACCACCATCGCCTGGCTGACCAGGGGGTGGGCGCGGATGCGGTCCTCCATCGGGGCCGGGGCGACGTTCTTGCCCGCGGCGGTGACGAGGATCTCCTTCTTCCGGCCGGTGATCCTCACGTAGCCGTCGGCGTCGATCTCGCCGATGTCACCGGTGTGGAACCAGCCGTCGGCGTCGACCGCCTCGGCGGTGGCCTTGTCGTTGTTCCAGTAGCCGTCGAAGATGTGGCGGCCCTTGACCAGGATCTCACCGTCCTCGCCGATGCCGACCGTGACGCCGGGGAACGGCTTGCCGACGGTGCCGATCTTGTTGGCGCCGGGCAGGTTGACCGTGGAGGGGGCGGAGGTCTCGGTCAGGCCCCAGCCCTCGACGATCTCGATGCCCACGCCCCGGAAGAAGTGGCCGAGCCGCTCGCCCAGGGCCGAGCCGCCGCAGATCGCGGCCGAGAGGTTGCCGCCGGTGGCCTCGCGCAGCTTGCCGTAGACCAGCCTGTCGAACAGGGCGTGCTTGAGCTTGAGGCCGAGGCCGGCGCCGCCGGACGACTCCGCCTTGCTCCACGCGATCGCCGCGTCCGCCGCGGCGTGGAAGATCTTGGCCTTGCCACCGGCCGCGGCCTTCTGCTCGGCGCCGTTGTAGACCTTCTCGAACACGCGCGGCACGCCCAGCAGGAACGACGGCTTGAACGCCTGAAGGTCGGGGGCGACGTTCTTCATGTTCGGGGTGTGGCCGAGGACCGTGCCGGTCTCGATCAGCACCACCTGGATGATGCGGGCGAAGACGTGCGCCAGGGGGAGGAACAGCAGCACGGAGCGGTCGTGGACGGTGAACAGCCGCTCCAGCGGGCCGTTCGCCACGTTCCTGGCGGTGAACAGCAGGTTGTCGTGGGTCAGCCGGCAGCCCTTGGGCAGGCCGGTGGTGCCGGAGGTGTAGACGATCGTGGCCAGGTCGGCGACGCCGCGCCCGGTCCTGCGCCCGGTCAGCGTCTCGTCGGAGACCTCCGCGCCGTCCGCGGCCAGCTCCTCCAGGGCGCCGCCCTCGATGCACCAGACGTGCTTCAGCTCGCCGAGCTCGGGCAGGACCTCGCGGACGGTCTCCTCGTGGGACTCCAGCTCCACGAAGACGGCCTTGGCGCCGCTGTCGGAGATGATCCACTTGACCTGGTCGGCGGAGGAGGTCTCGTAGATCGGCACGCTGACCGCGCCCGCCGCCAGGATCGCGTAGTCGGCGACCGTCCACTCGTAGCGGGTGCGCGACATCAGGGCCACCCGGTCACCGGCCTCGATCCCCGCGGCGACCAGGCCCTTGGCCACGGCGGCGACCTGATCGCGGAACTCGCGCGCGGTGACGGCGATCCAGTCCTTGCCGACCTTGCGGCGCAGGGCGATCGCACCCGGCTCCTGCTCGGCGCGCTGGAACACCGTGTCGGTCAGGTTGGCGGAGGCGGGGACATCCACCAGCACGGGGACGCTGTACTCGCGCACGGGATCACTCCTGAGAACGCACGGATCGATGGGATGCCTGGAAGCTACCGCGATAAGTTACGCGTGGGTAGATTCGTCACTCAGGCGTTATGAAGGGCGTTTTCACGTTATCAGTCCCGCCATGCGGGACCGGCTGACGTGCGTCGCCCTGGCGATATGCCGCATCTCACACGCTATCGGAGTCCCGCTGGGCGGACGGTTAGGATGTCCGGCATGCGGGTTCATGTCGTCAGCGATGTGCACGGGAGAGCAGACGCCCTGGCCCGCGCGGGTGAGGGCGCCGACGCGCTGGTCTGCCTGGGCGACCTGATCCTGTTCGTCGACTACGACGACCACTCGCAGGGCATCTTCGCCGAGCTGTTCGGGACGGAGCGGGCCGCGGAGTTCATCGCGCTGCGCACCGCCAAACGGTTCGACGAGGCCCGCGCCATGTCGGCCGCGCTCTGGGCGTCGCTGGACGGCGACCCGCGCGACCACATCGAGCGCTCCGTCCGCCGCCAGTACGGCGAGATCTTCGCCGCGATGCCCACGCCCGCCTACCTCACCCCCGGCAACGTGGACCTGCCGCGCTACTGGCCCGAGTACGTCCGGCCCGGTCACCGCGTGCTGGACGGGGAGACCGCCGAGATCGGCGGCCTGCGGTTCGGGTTCGTCGGGGGCGGGCTGCGCACGCCGTACCGGACGCCGAACGAGATCGACGACGAGGAGTTCGCCCGCAAGGTGGAGGCGGTCGGCGAGGTGGACGTGCTCTGCTGCCACATCCCGCCGGCCGTCCCCGAGCTCCTCTACGACGTGGTCGCCCGCCGCTTCGAGCGCGGCAGCGAGGCCACGCTGGAGGCGATCAGGCGGACCCAGCCGCGCTACGCCCTCTTCGGCCACGTGCACCAGCCGCTGGCCGCCCGCACCAGGATCGGCAGGACGGAGTGCCTCAACGTGGGCCACTTCCGCGGCCGGGGAGTGCCCTTCGCGCTCGAGTGGTGAGCCGCCCGGCGGCGCCGGGGCCGTACCCGGGCGGTGCCCGGGACCCGGCGGGCACCGCGGACGAGTGGATCTCCGCGATCGAGTGGCGAGCCGGGCGTTCGCCCGGAAACCATGAGCGAGTACCGTAAGCCCATGGCTGATCGCACCACCTCCAGCATCACGATCGGCGCGGGCCGGTCGACCATCATGACGGTGATCGCCGACTTCGCCTCGTACCCCGAGTGGGCGGGCCAGGTGAAGTCCGCCCAGGTCCTCTCCACCGGGCAGGACGGCCGCCCGGAGCAGGTCAGGTTCGTCCTGGACGCGGGCGTGATCAGTGACGAGTACACCCTCGCCTACACCTGGAACGGCGACGAGTCCGTCGCGTGGGCCGTCGCCGAGGCCGGGAAGATGGTCTCCGGCCTCACCGGCAGCTACCGCCTGGCCGAGACGGGCGGCGGCACCGAGGTCACCTACGAGCTCGCCGTCGACCTCAAGGTCCCGATGATCGGCATGATCAAGCGGAAGGCGGAGAAGGTCATCATCGACACGGCCCTGAAGGGACTGAAGAAGCGCGTCGAGGCCGCGTGACCGGGCGCGGAGCGGCGGGCGCCCCGGGCGGTACGGCGGACGGCGCGGTGGACGGCGCAGCGGACGGCGCGGCCGGACACCGCGCGCGGGCGGCCTCCCCGGCCGCCCCGGATGTCGCCGGGGAGGCGCGGTGAGCCGGATCCTGCTGTTCACGGGCAAGGGCGGGGTCGGCAAGACGACCGCGGCGGCGGCCACCGCCGTGCGCGCCGCCCGCTCCGGACTCAAGACGCTGGTGGTCTCCACCGACACCGCGCACTCGCTGGCCGACGCCCTCGGGACGGCGGCCGCCGGCGGCCCGGCCGAGATCGCGCCCGGCCTCCACCTGCACCAGGTCGACGCCCAGCGCTCGCTGGAGCGCCACTGGGGCGAGCTGCGCGACTACGCCAGAGGGGTCTTCGCGGAGCTGGGCCTGGACGAGGTCACCGCCGAGGAGATCACCGTGCTGCCCGGCGCGGAGGAGGTCATCGCCCTGCTGGAGCTGCGCGAGCAGGCCCGCGCCGGGCGCTGGGACGTGATCGTCGTCGACTGCGCGCCCACCGCCGAGACGCTCCGGCTGCTCGCCCTGCCCGAGGCCCTCGACTGGCACGTCAACCGGCTGCTCCCGGTCGGCAGGCGGCTGCTGCGCACCCTCGCCCCGCTGGTCCGCAGGGTGGCGATGGTCAGCGTCCCCGACGACCACGTGGTCGGCGCGGGGGAGCGCCTCCACCGCGGCCTGATGGAGGTCCGCGAGCTGCTCACCGGCCCCGGCGCCAGCGTCCGGCTGGTGCTCACCCCCGAGGCCGTCGTGCTCGCCGAGGCCCGCCGCACGCTCACCTCCCTGAGCCTGTACGGCTACCGCGTGGACGCGGTGGTCGCCAACCGGGTCTTCCCCTCCGGGGGCGCCGACCTGTGGCGGGAGAGATGGGTGGCGGCCCAGGCCGCGCACCTGGCCGAGGTCGCGGAGTCCTTCGCCCCGCTGCCCGTGCACACCGTCCCCTACCTGGACGCCGAGCCGGTCGGCCTGGACGCCCTCGCCCGCGTCGCCGAGGACATGTACGGCGGGGCCGACCCCTTCGCCCCGCCCGCCGTGGAGCCGCCGCTGAGGATCACCCCCGAGGGGGAGCTGCTCCTGGCGCTCCCGCTCGCCGAGAAGGGCGAGGTGGACCTGGCGAGGAAGGGCGACGAGCTGATCGTCACGCTGGGCCCCTACCGCCGGGTCCTGGCCCTGCCCGCCGCGCTGGCCCGCCGGAGCGTGCGCGAGGCCGCGCTCTCGGACGGCCTTCTCCGGGTACGGTTCGATTCTGGAGGGCCAGATGACTGAGAACAGTGACAACACCCGAGACGACATTCCCGGCGGCGCCCCGGGCGGCACCGGCGGCGCCTCCGGAGGGCGGTCATCCCGCGACGGGGATCGCGGCGGCAGGGATCCGCTCGGAAGCGCGGCCGAGGAGGCGTTCAAGCTCTTCGAGACGATCCAGCGGAAGGCGACGAGGGAGCTGCGCAAGAACCTGATCAAGGGCACCATGACCGGGTTCGGCAGCGCCTTCTCGGGCGGCGGGCGCGGCGGCGGCCGGGACGTGTGGGAGGAGGCGGTCTCCGAGCACGACGAGTACATCTGCCGGGCCTGCCCCGTCTGCCGGGCCATGGCGGCGCAGCGCGAGTCGGGCGGGCAGGTGGCCGACCACCTGATGCAGGCGGGGACCGAGCTGTTCGCCGCGCTCAAGTCGGCGGTCGACGCGCTCAACCGGCCTCCGCAGGGGCAGCGGGCACGCGAGCGCGGCGGGCCGGGATCGCGAGAGGATACCCCCGTGGAGCACATCGACCTGGGGTGAGCCCAGGGGGAGAGGACGGAAGATGGCGCTGACCATCGGCGTTGACATCGGCGGGACCAAGGTCGCGGCGGGCGTCGTGGACGAGGAGGGGCGGATCGTCGAGCACCGCCTGCGTCGTACCCCGGCCGAGAGCCCGGAACGGGTCGCCGACACGATCGGCGAGGTGGTCGGCGAGCTGGCCCGGGGGAGACGGATCGAGGCCGTCGGCCTCGGTGCGGCGGGTTTCGTCGACGAGACCCGCTCGGTCGTGCGGTTCGCGCCCAACCTCGCCTGGCGCGAGGAGCCGCTGCAGAAGAAGGTCGCCGACCTCGTCGGCCTGCCCGTCGTGGTGGAGAACGACGCCAACGCGATGGCATGGGGCGAGGCGAGGTTCGGCGCCGGGCGCGGCGAGAGCCACGTCGTGTGCGTGACCGTCGGCACCGGCATCGGCGGCGGCATCGTGTTCGACGGCTCCCTGTACCGGGGCCGCTGGGGCATGGGCGCCGAGCTCGGGCACATGCAGGCGGTGCCCGGGGGGCGTCCCTGCGGGTGCGGCAACCTCGGCTGCTGGGAGCGGTACGCCAGCGGCAGCGCCCTGGTCGCCGAGGCCAGGCTGATCGCGCAGGCCGAGCCGGCGCGGGCGGCCAGGCTGCTGGAGATCGCCGGCGGCTCGCCCGCCGACATCGAGGGGCCGGAGGTGACCGAGGCCGCCCGGGAGGGCGACCCGGCCGCGCTGGCCGCCTTCGGTTCGATGGCCGACTGGATCGGCCAGGGACTGAGCGATCTCGCCTCGATCCTCGACCCCGGCTGCTTCATCCTCGGCGGCGGGGTCTCGCGCGCGGCCGACCTCTGGATCGACCGGGTCCGCGAGTCCTTCGCCGCAAGGCTGACCGGGCGGGGGCACCGCCCGCTGGCCGAGATCCGCCTGGCCGAGCTGGGCGCCTCCGCCGGAGTGGTCGGCGCGGCGGACCTCGCCCGCAGGCGCTGACGGCTGCCGGATTCCTCTCGCCCGGCGGGCGCCGGTCCGGTTACGCTCACCTCACGCGCCGTCCTTGCGAGGTCCATGTGGTGCTCAGGGTCGCCAGTTACAACGTGCGTTCCATGCGCGACGACGTGGCCGCGCTGGGCCGGGTCATGACCGCGCTCCGCGCCGACGTGCTCTGCGTGCAGGAGGCTCCCCGCTTCCTGTGCTGGCGCCGCAGCCGCAGGCGGCTGGCGGCCTCCGGCGGGCTCCGGGTGGCCGCGGGCCGTCGCGCGGGCGGCGTGGCCGTACTGGTCGGCCCGGGAGTGCGGCTCCTGCACGGCGAGGGCCGTCTGCTGAGGTTCTTCTTCTGGCTGGAGATCCGGGCGATCGCGATCGCGGTGGTGGAGGCGGAGGGAGTCCGGGTGGCCGTCGGCTCCGTCCACCTCGACCTCGACGAGACCGCGCGGCTGCACCACGCGGGCGAGGCGGTGCGCCTGCTGCGGGAGGTCGCCGACCGGTTCGGCGCGCTGCCGGTGCTCGCGGGGGACGTCAACGAGCAGTCCGACCGGCCGTCCTGGCGGCGCATCTGCGAGGGTCTGACCGACTGCTATCCGGTCGCACCGCGCGGCGACGGTTTCACCTTCCCCGCGAGGAACCCGCACAAGCGCATCGACGCGGTCTTCGCGGCGCCCGGCCTGACGGTGCTCTCCTGTGGCGGGGCCGAGGCCGGTCCCGCCGACCTGGCCGCCGCCACCGACCACCTCCCGGTCGTCGCCGAGCTCGGCCTGCGGGGGGCGGGGGGAAGCCCGCCCGAGGAGTGAGCCCGGCCCTTACGATGTGGAGCATGACTCGTCGCCTTCCGCGGCGTGCGCTGGCGCTGTGCGCGGGAGGACTGCTCCTGCTTCCCTCCCATCCGGCAGCCGCGCACGCAGATCCCGTCCGCCCTCCGTCGGCGGAGGCATGGCAGGCGCCGACCAGCGCGCGGCTGAGCAGCGACGGGTCGCTCTCCGACGTGGCCGGGGTCTCGGCGACCGACGTCTGGGCGGTGGGCCAGCAGAGCATCTGGGACGCCTGGCAGGGCCGCGGCGCCATCACCCACTGGAACGGCAGCGCGTGGACCGAGGTCGAAGTCCGCAACGATCCCACCGGCGCCGCGCTCCTGCGCTCGGTCGCGGTGGCCTCGGCGAGCGAGCTGTGGGCGGTGGGGGAGGGCCACGAGGGCATGCCGTACCTCGCCAGGGGGGACGGTTCGGCCTTCGACCGGATCGTCGTCGACGACCTGCACATGGGCGACTGGCTGGGCGGGGTGGCGGCCGTGCCGGGGAAGGCGGTCGCCGTGGGCCGCCGCGACGGGCAGCCGCTGATCGTCACCGGCTCCGAGGGGAAGTGGAGGCTCTCCCGGTTCGACGGCGCCGGCACGTTGTACGGCGTGGCGCTCTCGGCCAAGGGGGAGGGCTGGGCGGTGGGCGACGCCGAGGGCGAGCCGCTGATCATGAGGCTCTCCGGCGGGCAGTGGAAGCCCGTGCCCGCGCCCGACATCTCCGGAGGTTACCTGCGTGACGTGCACGTCAACGGGGCCAGGCGGGCGCTGGCCGTCGGTGGCGTCTACCGAGGTTCGGGCGAGGTCGTCCCCCTCCTGCTCTCCTGGAACGGCAAGAAGTGGTCCCGGATCCCCGTGCCCGACGGCGACATGCGCCTGTACGGCGTGACCGGCGACCGCAAGAACCGCTTCTGGATCTCCGGGGTCGACATGGAGCGGCCGGGTGAGGCGTTCCTGCTCCGCTACGACGGCCGCACGGTCAAGGCGTTGCGCGGCGCCTCCCCGCTCACCCCCCGGACGATCAGGCTCCAGTCGGTGGCCTACCTGCCCGGCACGTCCACGGTGTGGAGCGTCGGCCACGTGGTGGACAACAACGGCCGCTACACCGACGTGATCGAGCGGTTCGGGGCGGGGGCTCCGGAGCGGTCGAGGTCGTAGCCGGGCCGTCGGCCGGTCGCGCCGAGAGGTGATCGCGCTGTCGGGTCACGGCGCTGTCGGGTCACGGCGCCGTCAGATGACCGCACCGTCGTCCCAGCCGGAGTCGTTCGGCGGACCGTCGCCCATCCGCACCACGAGTGCCACGAAACCGCCGATGAACGCGGCGATCGCGGTGAACAGCGCCCAGCCGTGCTGCGTCCACCCGGCCATGGCGGTCACCAGCAGGTAGGCGGGACCGCCGAACAGGGCCAGCCACGCGATCTTGGCGGTCGTGTCGGTCTTGGGCAGCGGCGGAGGCGGGGGCGGGACGTAGTGGCCCTCGTCGTCGCCGTCGGCGTACTCGTCTTCCGGATGCCCTCTGCGCGGGCGCTCACCGCGATGCCCGCCGTCCGGGTCCTCGTCGTCCGGATGCTCGCCGTCCGCGCGGTCGGCTCCGGCGGGTCCGTCGTCCGCGGACGGGTGTCCGTCGCCGTCCGGCGTCCGGACCACGCGGCGGGACGGCCCGGCCGGGAGGTTCTCGCTGTCGGGCCACGGCTGGTCGGCCGGGTCGCGTTCGGACGTGTCGTTGAAGGACGCGACGATCTGCCGCCAGACCTCGTCCTCGTCGCTCTGAGGCGTCACCTAGCTGGCCTGTCACTCATAGGCCGTCCACTTCCTCCCGGAGACCGCGCATCCCCCGTTCGCGATCAGTCTCTCTGCAAGGGTACAGAGGCGTGCGCGCGGACGAACTCCAGGCTCCCCGCGAAGATCTGATCGGCGTCGTTGTCGAGCGTCGCGACATGGTAGCTGTCGGCGAGCTCCACCACATCCAGGTTCCCTCCGGTCAGCTTCTCACGAAGAATACGGACACTGGTGGGTTTCACCACATGGTCTTGGGGGCTGTGGAAGACCAGCACCGGCCGGGTCAGCCCGTCCAGGCCCGCCTGGGTCAGCGCCCAGAGCCGGGGAAGGGTCGCCGCGGCCCTGACCGGCGTGCGGGTGTAGCCCAGCTCGGTCGCCCCCTCCTTCTTGATGTCCCCGGCCACTCCGGGCACCGAGGGGACGAAGAACTTCAGCAGCGGCGCGAGCTTGAGCAGGGGGACGTCGTTGGCGATCGAGGGGTTGACGACCACCACACCTCTGACGCCCTCCCGGTGCACCTCGGCCAGGCGCAGCGCCATGCAGCCGCCCAGGGACAGGCCCATCACGAAGACCTCGGTGCACCTGCCCCGCAGGTCCGCCAGTTCCCTGTCCAGTTCGGCGTACCAGTCCTCCCAGCGGGTGTGGTTCATCTCCCGCCAGGTCGTCCCGTGACCGGGCAGCCTGGGCAGCGCCACGGTCAGGCCGGCGCCGGCCAGGTACTCCCCCCAGGGGCGCAGCGACTGCGGCGAGCCGGTGAACCCGTGGCAGAGCAGGACGCCGACGGGGCCGCCCGCGTGATGGTACGGCTCCGCTCCGGGCATGACAGGCATGGTGGGCTCCTCGTCGGGTTTGCCCGATCGTCGCATGGGTGGGGCCTGTTTTGCGAGAGGGTGATTTGGGTTGTTCGGCGGTGTAGGTGCCAGAGGCCGAAGATGGGAAGATAACTCCAGGTCGCTGCCTGACAACCGAAGGAGCCTCGAGTGTTCTACTGGGTGGTGAAGGCCATCCTCTGGCCCTTCCTCCATGTGATCTTCCGTCCGTGGGCGGAGGGTGTGGAGAACGTGCCGAAGGAGGGGCCGGTGATCCTGGCCGGCAACCACCTGTCGTTCGCCGACCACTTCTTCGGGGCGCTGTTCCTGCCGCGCAAAGTGATCTCCCTCGGCAAGGCCGAGTACTTCACCGGCAAGGGCGTCAAGGGGGTGGTCAGCCGTGCCTTCTTCAGCGGTGTCGGCACCGTGCCGATCGATCGGTCCGGCGGCAAGGCGAGTGAGGCGGCGCTCCGCACCGGCCTGCGCATCCTGGGCGAGGGCGAGGTGCTCGGCATCTACCCCGAGGGCACCCGCTCCCACGACGGGCGCCTCTACAAGGGCAAGACCGGCGTGGCCAGGCTGGCGCTGGAGTCGCGGGTCCCGGTGATCCCCTGGGCGATGGTCAACACCTTCGAGATGATGCCTCCCGGCCGTCCCCTGCCCAGGCTCGGCATCCGTCCCGGGGTGAAGTTCGGCAAGCCGCTGGACTTCTCCCGCTACTACGGAATGGAGGAGGACCGCCTGGTCCTGCGCGCCGTCACCGACGAGATCATGTACGCGCTGATGGAGCTCTCCGGCCAGGAGTACGTCGACAAGTACGCCGCGAGCGCCAAGGCCGACGCCGCCCGCACGGCCAAGGAGACCCGCCGCGGCTGAGGTGCGCGGCCGGAACGGGCGGTCCGGGGCGGGCGTGCGGGGCTCCGGGTTTTGCGATCGGCTAAGTCGACCTTAAAGGTGACATAAATACATTTTCGGGCGGTTTTTTCTCGCTACGGTACCGGTGTTCGCCGCCGAACCCGTTCGCCGAGGAGACCCCCCATGAAGCGTCGCCTGCCCGCAGGCCGGATCCCGTCCCTGGTCGCGGCCCTGGCGGTGCTGCCGCTGGCCGTACCGTCCTCGCCCGCGCAGGCGGCGCAGGCCGGGCCGGAGGTCCGCGCCACCGCCGTGGTCCTGGTCGACTTCCAGGACAAGAGCCATCCCGACGCCGCCGCGGCCACGGCCAAGGCGAAGGAGATCTTCTTCGGTTCCGGGACCTCCGTGGCCACCTACTTCAAGAAGACCTCGCAGGACCGGGTCGTCTTCTCCGGGCAGGTGTTCGGCCCCTGGAAGCTCGACATGCCCGCGGGCTGCGACACCGGCCAGATGCGGCTCAAGGTCGACGCGCAGCTGAAGGCGCGCGGCGTCGACCGGACCCGGTTCAAGCACGTCTCGATCATCATGCCCTCCGGCGGGTGCGGCTGGGCCGGCCTCGCCACGGTCGGCGGTGAGACGAGCTGGATGCCCGGGCCGCCCGACGGCTACAGCGCCGCCGGCACGATCCACGAGATCGGCCACAACCTCGGCCTCAGCCACGAGGGCACCTCGGCGTGCACGGAGGGCACCCTCTCGGGCTGCGTGGCGGCCGGGTACCGCGGCAAGACCTCGGTGATGGGCGGAGGCGGGCCCGGCGTCGGCCTGTCCGCCCCCGCGCTCGTCAAGCTGAAGTGGCACACCGCCGCCGAGCGGATCGTCCCCACCGCCTCGGGCGCCTACACGCTGCCCCCGCTGTACGGCCCGGGCCGCCGTTTCCTGGACATCCCGCTGGCCGACACCAAGGACGGCGACCGGCTGGTGGTGGAGTACCGCAGGCGGGGCCTCGGCCCGGACGCCGACGTCGCCGAGGGCGTCATCGTCTACCTCGTCCCCAAGGGGGACTACAAGAAGGCGGTCCAGATCGACACCACCCCCGCGACCACGGGCAAGGGCAGCACGCCGCTGGGCGTGGGCAGGACCGTCAAGGGCCGGGGCGTCACACTGACCGTGCTCTCGCAGTCCGCGGCGGGCGCGCGGGTCTCGCTCACGCTGCCCGGCGGCGCTCCGGCCCCGACCACCGCGCCCACCGCTCCCGCTCCCACCGCGACCGCCAAACCGACCGCGACCGCGACCGCGACCGCCAAACCGACCGCGACCGCGACCGCGACCGCCAAACCGACCGCGACCGCGACCGCGACCGCCAAGCCGACCGCCCCCGCTCCCACCGCGACCCAGGCGCCTGCCTCCGGCGGCCTGCCGGCGATCAGCGCGGGTGTCGGCGTCAGGCCGGGCGTCGCCGCTCCCGGCCGGAGCGTCACCGTGACCGCGGTCTGCTCCGGCAGCGGGGTCGCCAAGGTCGTCTCGACCGCGTTCGCCACCCGCGAGAACGTCCCGCCGGTTCCCACCGTCGCCTGGTACCCGCAGCTCGCCGTCTCGGCGAAGGCCCGGCCCGGCAGGCACCACGTCCACGTCCGGTGCGCCGACGGCTCCATCGCCCGCACCTCCCTCACGGTCGGCTGATCTTCCGCGCCCGCCCGGGACCGCGACCGGGGCGGGCGGCCGCCGTCCGGGGGTCGTTGTCCGGGCGGCGTTGTCCGGGCGTTCGTGAACGGCCGCCGGGCCGCGCGGAGAGGACGGCGGGGCGGAGTCCTCATGAACGGCCGCCGCCTTCCGATGAGGCGGGTACAGATCCGCTTTCATGTGAGGGAACGCCATGTCCACGCCCCCTGCCTCGCCCCCGACCCGCGCGCCCGGCGGGCGGTCGCTGCTCGACCGCTGCCGCGACCTGCCGTTGACCGCGAAGATCTTCACCGCGGTCGCCGCGATGGCGGCCTCCTGCTTGCTCGTGATCGGTGTGAGCGTCAACGGGCTCAACACCGCCGACGACAAGTCCCAGGAGATCTACCGTGAGGGCGTGCAGCCCATCGAGACCCTGGCCCAGCTCCACAGCGACGTGCTCAAGGTCCGCAACCTGGTGCTCAACTACTACATGTCCGACGCCGAATACCGGGCCGTCAACGCCGCGGACATGAAGAAGCTGGACGCCGAGATCAAGGAGAACGCCGCGGCCTACGGCCCGCTCTCGGCCGACGGGCCGGCGGCTGAGCGCCTGTACGCCGATTGGGCCTCCTACGTCGAGATCCGCGACCAGAAGATCATGCCTTCTGCCGCCAAGGGCGACCTCGAAGGGTTCTGGGCCGGCTTCAACGAGGCCGAGCCGATCACCGAGCGCATCGACAAGGGTTTCGAGGAGCTGCGCGCGGCGCAGGCCAGGACCGCCGTGACCAACGCCACCGACACCCACGACACCGTCGGTGAGGTCGTCACCCTGGTCAGCGTGATCGGCGGCCTGGGCCTGGCCGCCGGCCTGGGCCTGGCCTGGCTGGTCGCCCGCAGCGTGGTCGTGCCGCTGCGCCGCGTCACCGCCGTGCTCGACGACGTCGCCGCCGGCGACCTGACCCGCCGGGCCGACATCACCACCCGCGACGAGGTCGGCACCATGGCCGCCGCCCTGACCCGCGCCACCGACAGCATGCGCCAGACCGTCACGGTCATCCGCACCAGCGCCGACTCCCTCGGTACGGCCTCCGGGAACCTGGCCGCCATCAGCGACCAGCTGGCCGGCAACGCCGGCGGCACCGCCGCCCGCGCCGCCGACGCCCGCGAAGCCGCCCAGGAGGTCACCGACAACGTCTCCACCCTGGCCTCGGCCTCCGAGGAGATGGGCGCCTCCATCCGGGAGATCTCCTCCAACGCCTCCGACGCGGCCAGCGTCGCCGGCGAGGCCGTCACCTCCGCCCGCGACACCACCGCCGTGGTCGGCAAGCTGGGCGAGTCCTCCGCCGAGATCGGCAACATCCTCAAGGTCATCACCTCGATCGCCGAGCAGACCAACCTGCTGGCGCTCAACGCCACCATCGAGGCCGCCCGCGCCGGCGACGCCGGCAAGGGCTTCGCCGTGGTCGCCTCCGAGGTCAAGGAGCTGGCCCAGGAGACCGCCAAGGCGACCGAGGACATCGCCACCCGGATCGAGACCATCCAGACCGACACCGCCGCGGCGGTCGGCGCCATCGACAAGATCTCCAGCATCATCGGCACGATCAGCGACTATCAGACCACCATCGCCGCGGCGGTGGAGGAGCAGACCGCGACCACCAACGAGATCAGCCGCAGTGTCTCCAGCGCGGCCCAGGGCGTCGGGCACATCGCCGACAACATGGTCGCCGTGGCCGCCGCCGCCCAGCAGACCAACGACGGCATCGCCACCTCCCGCCAGGCCTCCGAGAGCCTGGCGCAGATGGCCGGCGACCTCAACCAGCTGGTCACCCGCTTCCGCATCTGACCTCCGCCGGGCGCGCACGAGCCCCCGGCCGGGTACCCACACCAGGTATCCCGGCCGGGGGCTCGCGCGCGCCCGGGGCATCCGGGGCGGCCCGCGGGGGACCCGTCGGGCGAGGTCCCTGCCGGGGTCAGCGCGCCGCGGCGCGGGTCGCCGTCTCCACCCTGCTCATGACGCGGGTCACCGTCTCCAGCTCGCCGGGTGTCAGCAGGTCGATCAGCAGTTCGCGGACGACGGCGACGTGGCCGGGCGCGGTGCGCTCCAGGCACTCCGCCCCCCGGTCGGTGAGCACGGCCAGGACGCCGCGGTCGTCGGAGGGGCAGGTGGACCGCTCCACCAGGCCCCTCTTCTCGAGCCGGTCGATCTGGTAGGTGAGCCCGCTCTTGGAGACCACGACGCCGTGGGCCAGCTCGGTCATCCGCAGCCGCCGGCCGGGGGCGGCGGAGAGCCTGGCGAGGATCTCGTACTGGGCGTGGGTCAAGCCCGCGTCGGCCTTCAGCTGTTCCTCGACGCGCCGCTCCAGCAGGTGGGACGCGGTCAGATAGGCCTTCCACGCGGCCATCTCGCGATCGTCGAGCCAGCGCGTTCCCGTCATCCGCCCAGTCTACTTGTTGTTTGAATTTGAACTATCTGGCATGGTGGAGTTGTTCAAATTCGAACTATGTGGGAGGTGTCATGTTCGACCAGGCACGGCTTGAGCAGGCGCGGTCCGTGTCCACGCTGCTGGGCAGGGTCGCCATCGGTGCGATCTTCCTCGTGCACGGGCTGACGAAGTTCACCGGCGGGCTGTCCGGGACGACGGCGTTCTTCGAGCAGATCGGCGTCCCGCTGGCCGGGGTGGCCGCGCCCGCCGTGGCGGTCCTGGAGGTCGTGGGCGGGATCGCCCTCATCCTGGGCGCCGCGCTCCCGGTCTTCGGCGTCCTGCTCGCCCTCGACATGCTCGGCGCGATCGTGTTCGTGCACGGCGCCAACGGTTTCGGGGCGGACAAGGGCGGTTACGAGTTCGTCCTCGCCCTGGCCGCGGCGAGCCTGATGATCGCTTTCAGCGGGGGCGGGGCCCTCGCCGCCGACGGCCTCCTGCGGCGCCGTTCCGGCCGGAGCGGCGCCACCGTCGCCTGACCTGTTCCCGCGGCGGGCCTGTCCGAGGGGATCCCGCCCTGCGGGGGCTGCGGGGGCTGCGGGGGCTGCGGGGCGCTGCCGGCATCGTCCGCAGTGCTCCGGCCTTCAGGCCGGGGAGCGCGTCAAACCCCGCAGAGGTGCTCGCGGATCCGCCGGATGTGCTCCGGAGTGGTGCGGCAGCAGCCGCCGATGAAGGCCGCGCCCGCCGCGTGCCATCCGGCCGCCGCCGCGCCGAACTCGACCGGGTCGGCCAGGCCGGTCCAGCGCCGGTTCGCCGCGTCCCAGTCCTCGCCGGAGTTGGGATAGACGATCACCGGCTTCTCCTTGACCTGGCCGATCAGGCTGGGCAGGTGGCGCGGCGCGGTGCAGTTGACGCCGACCGCGAGCACCTGCGGGTCGCCGGAGAACAACTCGGCGGCCCGCCGCAGCGGGGTGCCGTCGCTGATGTGCTCGCCGTCGCGGCAGGAGAAGCTGACCCAGGCCCGCACGCCCGGCGTCTCGCCGAGCAGGCGCTTCAGCGCGCGGGCCTCGGCGTAGGACGGGATGGTCTCGCACGCCAGGAAGTCGGCCCCGGCGGAGGCCAGGATGTTCCAGCGGCCCCGGTGCCAGGCGACCAGGCCGTCCTCGTCGAGGTCGTAGTCGCCGGTGTACTCGGCGCCGCCCGTGAGGTAGGCCCCGTACGGTCCGACGCTCGCGGCGACCGCGCCCTGCCCGTGGTCGTCCCTGGCCTCGGCGGCCAGCCGTACCGAGAACCGGATCAGCTCCTCGGCCTCGTGCAGGGACAGCCCCCTGCGCCGGAACGCCGGGATGCTCGCCTGGTAACTCGCCGTGGTCGCCACCTGAGCCCCGGCCGCGAAGTAGTCGAGATGCGCCCGGCGGATCAAGGAGGGGTTCTCCACCAGGAGTTTCGCCGACCACAACTCGTCGCTCAGGTCGGCGCCGAGCGCCTCCAGACGGGTCGCCAGCCCGCCGTCGAGAATCACCATCTCGCCACTGTACGTCACTCGTACCGGAGCCCGATCTCACGGACGATCTCCAGGAAGTTCCGCCCGGCGTCGGGAGCGAAGGGGCCCGGGGTGTAGGTGACGGAGGTCAGCGTGCCGGTGAAGGGGAAGGGGCCGCGGGCCTCGTACAGCTCCCAGGAGACGGGGGAGCGGCGGTCGATCCCGACGTCGATCCCCTCGAACGGGGACATCGCGGCGAGCATCGGCAGGCCCGCCGCGGACGCCCGCTCCCGCCCGTCCGCCAGCACCGTGACGTCCCAGAGCCAGCCGCCCGGCGCGCCCACCTCCACCCGCGCGGTCCGCTCCGGTACGGCTCCCGCCCGCAGCTCGTGCATCACCCCGTGGGCGTTGAGGGCGAAGACCAGCTCTCCTTCCGCCGCGTACAGGACGTAACCGCCGCCCTGGTCGCCGTGGGCCACCAGCACGCCCTCGCCCGGCTCGGCGATCTCCGCCTCGATCGTGAACGAGCGCCACTGGACGAGCTGGAGCGAGCGCCACCGCTCCAGGGTGTGCAGCGCGGGCGTGAGCCGTACCGGACCGGCGTCGGCGTGCCACGGCGGGCGGAGCAGGTAGCGCAGGCGCGAGCCCTCGTCCAGCGGGTAGACCAGGTTCTCGCGGGCCGCCTCCTCCCAGGCGGCGGCGAGCTCGGCCACCAGTTCCGGCCGGTCGGCTGCCAGATCGCGGAGCTGGACGCGGTCGGCCCGCTGGTCGTACAGCTCCCACTCGTGGTCGCCGAACGGGGTCAGCGGCCGGTGCCGGGTGACCGCCTCCCAGCCGTCGCGGTAGAAGCCGCGGTTCCCGCCGAGCTCGAAGTACTGCTCGGTGTGGCCGTGCGCGGCCGCCGCGTCGCGGAGCGGGCCGTCCAGCGAGACGCCGGTCCTGGGCAGCCCCTCGGCGGCCTCGATCCCGGTGAGGTCGAGCAGGGTGGGCAGCAGGTCGGTGACGAAGGCCCACTGGTCGCGCAGGCCCGGGGCGGCCGGCCCGGCGGGCCAGGACAGCAGGAACGGCACCGAGTGCCCGCCCGCGTGAGTGTTGATCTTGTAGAGGCGGAACGGCGTGTTGGAGACCGCGGCCCAGCCGCGCGGGTAGTGCGGCAGCGTCCGCGGCCCGCCGACCAGGTCGATCCCGGCCAGGTCGGCGGCGGGGTCCTCGCGGTCGTGCCCGCTGTTCTTCGACAGCAGCGTGCGGAAGTACTGCGTGGTGCCGCGCTCCTCTCCCTCCCGGGAACCGCCGTTGTCCGAGGTGAAGACGGAGACCGTGTTCTCCTGTTCGCCCAGCTCGGCGAGCGCGGCGCGGAGCCGCCCCGCGCTCGCGTCGATGCTGGAGATCATCGCCGCGTAGACCTCCATGTAGCGGGCGAAGAGCCGGCGCTCGTCCTCGCCGAGGGCGTCCCAGGCCGGGACGTCGTCGCCGGGCCCGGCCTCGCGCGGCGGCAGGGGAGTGCCCTCCGGGAGCAGGCCCAGCTCGATCTGGCGCCGGTGCCTGCGTTCGCGGACCACGTCCCAGCCGGCGTCGTAGGCGCCCCGGTGCGCGGCGATGTCGGCGGCCTTGGCCTGGAGCGGCGCGTGCGCGGCGCCGTGCGCGAAGTACAGGAAGAAGGGGCGGTCCGGGTCCGAGGCCCGCAGCTGCCGGATCATCCCGATGGCCCGGTCGGTGAGGTCGTCGGTCAGGTAGTAGCCGTCGGGGTAGCGGTCCACCTCGACCGTGTGGTTGTCCTCGATGAGCCGGTGCGGGTGGTGGAAGTTGGTGAAGGCCTCCAGGAAGCCGTAGAAGCGGTCGAAGCCGCGCTGCAGCGGCCAGGCGTGCCGGGGCCCGGCGTCCGACATGTCGGAGTCCTTGGTGAGGTGCCACTTGCCGACCGCGAACGTGGCGTACCCCGCGTCCCGGAAGATCTCGGCGGCGGTGACCGCGTCGAGGGAGATCTCCCCGGTGTAGCCGGGGAAGCCGGGATCGGAGTTGGCGACGTGGCCGACCCCGGTCAGGTGCGGGTTCACCCCGGTCAGCAGCGCGGCCCTGGTCGGCGAGCACATGGGCGTGACGTGGAAGTTCGTCCACTGCACGCCCTCGGCGGCGAGCGCGTCCAGATGCGGGGTGGGGATCTCCGAGCCGTAGCAGCCCAGGTCGGAGAAGCCCACGTCGTCGGCGAGAACGATGACGACGTTGGGCTTCCCCGCCGCCGACGCCCGTGGCGGCCACCACGGCTCCGACCCCGCGAACGTCCGGCCGACCCGCCCCGGGAACCCCTCGTACTCGATCATGCCGCGGATTATAGGTACCAACCGGTCGCTAGGTAAGCTCGGCGGGCGCCCGCCGGGCCGCGCCGCGCCGCCGGGACGGGGCGGGACGGGCGCCGCGGCCGGAACGGCGAGGCCGCGGACCCCGGACGGCGATGCCCCGCGTCAGCCGATGCGGCGCAGGGCCTCGGAGAGACCCGCCAGGCCGACCGGGCCCAGGTCCAGGGCGGCGGTGTGCCAGCGGCGCAGGTCGAAGGCGGCGCCCTGGCGCTGCCTGGCCTCCTCGCGGGCGGCCAGCCAGGCGCGCTCGCCCAGCTTGTAGGAGGGGGCCTGGCCCGGCCAGCCGAAGTAGCGGACCACCTCGGCGCGGACCCGGTGCGGTTCGCACCGGCCTCGGTCGCGCAGCACCTCGCACGCCTTGTCGAAGGTCCACTTCGAGCCGTCGGGGAGCGGCAGGTCCAGGTGCACGCCGATGTCGATGACCACCCGGGCGGCCCGCAGCGCCGACCCGCCGAGCATGCCCAGACGGGTGCCCGGCTCGGAGAACCAGCCCAGCTCGTCGGCGAGCCGCTCGGCGTACAGCGCCCAGCCCTCGCCGTGCCCGCTCACCCAGGAGTTCCTGCCGAACCGGGACAGGCCGTCCCCGGTGACCCGGGTCTGGCCGAGCTGCAGGTGGTGGCCGGGCACGCCCTCGTGGAAGACCGTGGTCAGCTCGTTCCAGGTGGTGAACCGCCGCTCGGAGCCCACCGGCCACCAGGTGCGGCCCGGCCGGGACAGGTCCTCGCTCGGCGAGGTGTAGTAGGCGGCGCCCGAGGTCGAGTCCAGGGCCAGGGTCACGTCCACCCGGCGCAGCGGCTCGGCGATGTCGAAGTGGGCGCCGTGCAGCCGCTCGATCGCCTCGTCGTGGCGGTCCTGCAGCCAGCCCCGGTAGGCGTCCAGGCCCTCGACGTACTGCGTCTCGTCGAGGATCGCGGTCGCCTCCGCCACCGACGCGCCGGGCCGTACCCGGTCCGCCTCGGCGGCCAGCTCCGCCTCGATCCTGGCCAGCTCCTCCCAGCCCCACCGGTAGGCGTCCGCCAGGTCGATGTCGGCGCCCAGGTTAAGCCGGGAGTTCACCGCGTAGCGCTCCGCGCCGGCCGCGTCGGCCTCGGCCGCCCGGGGGGCGTACTCCTCGCGCAGGTAGCGGGCGGCCCCGGCGTAGGCGGCGTACGCCGCCGCCGCGCCCTCCTCCAGCGCGGCCCGCGCCGGACCGTCCCCGTAGGAGCCGATCAGGCCCTTGTGCGTGGCGCCCGAGGAGAAGAGCTCCAGCTGGACCGCCAGCTCCAGCGCCTGGCGGCGGGCGGCGGGCAGGCCGCGCGAGAGGCCCTCCTCCACGCTCGCCCGCCAGCCGTCCAGCATCTCCGGCATGCCCGCCAGCCGCGCCGCCACGTTCCGCCAGTCGTCCTCACTCTCGTGCGGCAGCAGGTCCACACTGTCCCGCAGGTTGGTGAGGAGCCCGAACGGCGCCTGCACCGCGCGCAGCGGCTCGCCGATCTCGTGCCAGGCGAGCTCGGCCTCCAGCCGCTCCCGCAGATGCGCCGCGGCCCGCAGGTCCGCCTCGCCCTCGGGCTCCAGGGCGGCCAGCCTGCCGAGGGTCTCGCCGATCAGGGCGGCCCGGGCGGCGTACCCGTCCGGCCCGTAGTCGGAGGTCGCGGCGAACTCGACGTCGATGCCCTCCGCCGCGGCGCCGACCGGGTCGAGCGACGCGGCGCGGGTCACGTGTTCGTCGCAGAGGTTGAAGATCGGACTCGTCATTCCGGCACGATAACCCACCGGGCGCCCGCCCGACCCGGTGGACCGCGCCGCGTTGACCTGCCGGGCGACGAGGGACCGCGGGGCGCGGCCGCCTCCCGGCGGTCCCTCCGGGAGGCGGCCCCTCCCGGAGGCCGGAAGCGGCTCGCCTCCGGCCTCCGGAGGAGGGGGTCACCGCTTCCAGAAGGGGCGCCGCTTCTCCGGCTCCGGCGCGGTGAGCGCCTCCAGGGTGCTCACCGCCAGCTGCCAGAGCGTGTCCACGTCCACCGCGGGCTCACGCAGGTCCTTCGCCAGGGATTCCAGCCTCGCGTGCCCGCCGTGGTGCGCGGCCAGCACCGCCAGACGCCCGCCGAGCTCGACCAGGTAGCGGAGCCGGTCGGCGACCCGCAGGAAGGCGGCGGCGCGCAGCCGCCGGAGCTCCTCGGCCAGCTGGGCCCGGAGCGGGTCCAGGACGTCCTCCCGCCGCCCGGAGCCCCGTTCCCGCTCCTGCTCCATCCAGTCCATGGCCCCGCTCGCGCCGGGCTCCGGCGCGCCGCCGTACGCGCCGCCGGGCGGGGCGAACCCCGGCGCGGCCATCCGGGGCATGGGGGTGCCCGCGGGCATGGCCGGGGACGGCGGGGCCATCGGCATGGCGGCGGGCGCGGCCATCAGGTTCATCGCCATCGGCGCGGCCGCGACGGGCGGGGCCGCCCAGCCGCTGGGGAGCTCCACCGGCTGGACCACCCGGTGCTCCGGGCCGCCCTCGGCGACCACCCTGCTGTCCACCGCGACGAACGCGGTGAACCGGCAGAGCACGCCGTACTCCAGGGAGGTCGCGATGATCTCCTCCTCCAGGGAGTGGTCCCCGGCCGCGTAGCGGTCCTCCAGGTCGCGCAGCCGGGCCCGCGCCCAGATCGACCGCACGGCGGGGTTGTCCACCCGGGTCCCGGCGGTCCTGCGCTCCCACGGCCGCCCGGCGGCGTCCAGCCCGCCCAGCACCACGGTCCCCGCCGCGTCGCCCCGGTAGCGGCCGTGGACGGCCAGCGGGACGCCCGGGTAGATCGCGCCGAGGTGCCCTGCGGTACCGGGGAGCAGGTCGAGCCCGTCGCCCTTGAGCGACAGGTCGGTGGCCAGGGGCGCGCCGATCCTGCGGTGGATGTGCTCCATCGCCTCGTCCAGCCGGTCCTCCGACTCCACCAGCTCGCACCGGCCCTTGCCGAACCCGGTCAGCCGGCTGAGGAACCCGGCGTTGACCGCCCGGTCGATGCCGACGGTGTGCACGCGCACCCCCGCCAGCCGGGCGCCGAGCCGTTCGAGGATCTGGTCCTCGTTGCCGACCTGCCCGTCGGTGACCAGCACGAGGACCCGGTCCCTGGACCGGTCGGCCAGCAGCGCGACGGCCTGCTCCAGCGGCCGGAGCATCTCGGTGCCGCCGCGGGCCTCCAGCCGGGCGAGATACTCCACCGCCCGGTAGCGGTTGCGGTCGGAGGCCTCCACCAGCCCCTCGCCGAGCCGGTCGGGCCCCTCCACCACGGTGTCGAAGGAGAGCACGGCGAAGCGGTCGCCGCCGGTCAGCGTGTCGACGATGCGGGCGGCGGCGCGCCGGGCGGCGACCATCTTCCAGCCGGTCATGCTGCCCGACCGGTCGAGCACCAGCACGACGTCCCTGGGGGCGGCGGTGGCGGAGGCCTCCTGCGGGATGACGGTCAGCGCGAACGTGCCCTCCTCGCCCCCCGTGCCGTCGTCCCCCGTGCCGTCGCCCTCTGCGTCGGGGACCAGTGCGAGGGAACCCGAGGCGTCGAACGACAGGCGCAGGATGAAGTCGCGGTCCAGGCGCTCACCCGGCTGGAGCCGTACCGTGTCCCCCTCCTGCACGACCGTGTGCAGGCTGGAGCGGAGCTCGCGCAGCTCCAGGCCGGCGGTGTCGATCGTGGCGGCGAGCGAGAGCCGGACGGGGTTGGGGAAGCCGGGCAGCAGCACGGGCGGGGTGATGCGGGAGGCGTCCGGGACCGCGTCGGTGTCGGATACCCAGCCGCCGCCGGCCTGCTCGCCGTCGAGCGGGGTGCCGGGGATGTACCGGGGGGCGACGACGAGGGGGAAGCGGAAGGTCGCCGCGCCGTCCTCGTAGGGGAGGGGCTGGTCGAGGGTGAGGTGCACGGTGACCCGCTCGCCCGGCACGACGTTGCCGACCCTGATGGTGAAGACGTCGGGCCGGTCCTCCTCGGCGATCGCGGCGCGCCTGCCTTCGGAGACGGCCTGGTCGTAGTCGGCCCTGGCCTGGCCGCGCTCCTTCAGCACGCCCTCGACGACCCGGCCGTCGGCCTCCATCCGGAAGGCCGTGACGGCGGCCCGGTCGGGCAGCGGGAAGATGTAGGTCGCCTCCAGCGAGACGTCGAAGGGATTGCGGAAGCCCTGCGCGACCTGGACCCGGGCGCTCATGCCGGAGATGCCGGCGGTGACGTCCACGCTCTCCAGGGGCAGGTTGCCGCGCTCGGTGGCGAGCGCGCCCAGCCCGGCGTCGGGGGCCGGCTCGCACTCGTCCGGCCGGAGCGGGGTGATCGAAGTGATCATTGGTTGTTTCCTTCCGGGAGAGCGAGCTCGCGCTCGCGGAGGACCGCGACCAGCGCCCGGGAGGCGGCGGCGATCGCGGCGAGGTCGGCTTCGGACGGGGTACGGCCCGCGCCGTCGAGCAGGAGCGTCACACCGGGCGCGAGCCGTACGGCGGGCAGCGGGACGGCGGGCAGCGGGACGGCGGGTGGCGGGACGGCGGGTGGCGGGGGCGCCGGTTGCGGGGGGAGGGCGGGGGCCTGGGGGCGGCCGGGGGCCGCCGGGGTGGGCGACGTCCCGGGGCGTGGTGCGCCGGACGCTCCGGCGGGCGGCGGGGCGGCCCAGAAGCGCGGCCGGGCGGTCGCGGGCACCGCCGTGCCCGAGGCGCCGCCCTCCGGTCCGGTGCCGCCCGGCCCGCCGGGCAGGCGGGCGATCGCCTCCAGGGTCCGGTCGGTGGCTCCCGTCAGCTCGGTCTGGATCTCGGCGATGCTCCTGCCGTCCGCCTGGCGGCGCTTGACCGCGACGAGCTGGAGCAGGTGCCGCCTGCCGTACAGGGCGATCCGTCCGCGCCGGGCCATCGGCGGGTCCAGCAGGCCGATCGTGGCGTACCACCGGACGAGGCGCTCGTTGGGCACGTCCCTGACCCGGCCGTTGAGCTGCCCGGCCGGGGCGAGCACGGCGGAGGCCTGTTCCACCAGTTCGCCGATCGTCCATTCCATGGACCCAGAATGACACTGTAATTATGACAGTGTCAATACCGGGCTCCGCCGGGAGCGTCGCACGGGCCCGCCTGGGGTTCTCTGAGACGGCCCTCATCTGGGGCTCTGTCGGGCGGCTGAGGCGGAAGGGGAGAACAAGACTGTTGCCGGCGGATTTTCTCGTGCACGGTTGTCGGCGTCTCCACCCATGTCGACAGGAGCTCCAGCATGTCCGAAACCGTGCCCCTGCACCTGGCGGGCAACAACGCGCCGGTCTCCGAGGAGGTGACCCTGCAGCCGTCAAAGGTCGTCGGTGAGATCCCGGCCGAGCTGAACGGGCAGTTCTTCCGCAACGGGCCCAACCCGCGTACCGGCTGGTCGCCGCACTCCTTCGCGGGCGACGGCATGATCCACACCATCGCGTTGGAGGGCGGCAGGGCGCGCTGGTATCGCAACCGGTACGTGCGTACGCCGCTGTACGAGCACCCCGGCCAGTCCCGCTTCGCTCTCGCCTTCGACCAGGAGACCGGCCGGATCGACTACCGCGTGTCCACGGCCAACACCCACTTGATCACACACGCGGGCCGGCTGTTCGCCCTGGAAGAGGGCGGCTTCCCGTACGAGGTGACACCCGACCTGGCCACGATCGGGGCGCACACCTTCGACGGGGCCCTGCGGACCCCGATGACCGCGCACCCGAAGATCTGCCCGATCACGGGTGAGCTGCTGTTCTTCGGCTACGGGCTGCGCCCGCCGTACCTGACCCACTACCGCGCCTCGGCCACCGGCGAGGTGGTGCAGAGGCGGGTCGTGGACGTGCCGCGGGCGACGATGATGCACGACTTCGCCATTACCCGCAACCACGTGATCTTCATGGATCTGCCGGTCGTCTTCGACCACGTCCAGGCCGCGGCGGGCGGACCGCCGTGGCGCTGGGACGACGCGCACCGCGCCCGGTTCGGCGTGCTGGCGCGTACGGCCGGCGACGACGCGCCCGTACGCTGGTTCGACGTCGCCCCGTGCTACGTGTGGCACACCATGAACGCCTTCGAAGACTCCGGAGGTGAGACGATCACCGTCACCGGCACCCGCGTCCCCACGCTGTGGCGCGGCGGCGCCGACGACCTGGAGGGCGGGCTCCCGGTCGTGCACCGCTGGACGCTGGACCTGAGGTCGGGCACGGTCGCCGAGGAGCCGCTCGACGACGCGCCCAGCGAATACCCTCGGGTGGCCGACGCGGTGCTCGGCCTGCCCCACCGGTACGGCTACACGACGAGCTTCTCCCTGGACGCCGAGCCTGAGCGGTCGGAGATCTACGCCTACGACCTCACCGGCGGCGAACGGGCGGTGCACCGCCTCCCTCCGGGCCACACCTGCGGCGAGGCCGTCTTCGTGCCCCGAGCCGGGACCGGGGAGAACGAGGGCTTCCTGATGACGTTCGCCCACGACCGCGGCGCCGGCACGGGCTACCTGGCCATCCTGGACGCCGCCGACCTGACCGCGCCCCCGCTCGCCGAGGTGCACGTCCCGGTGCGCATCCCCGCGGGCTTCCACGGCAACTGGATCCCGGCCTGAGCATCGGGGAAACCGGACCTGGCGCTCGTCCCCGTCCTGGCAGGTGATCCCGCCGATCCCACGGACAGCGGTGGTCGTCGGTGCCGTGACCTACCTCTCCTGCGGCCTGTCCCGCGTCCTGAGCGGAAGGGCTCCGGCCTCCGTCAGGCCTCCGTCACCCCCGGCGGGCGGGCGCGTGACCGGCGGACCGGAAGGTCCCGCGGTAGGCGCTGGGTGCGACGCCGAGCACGGCCGCCATCTGCTGGCGCAGGGCGGCACCGGTGCCGAATCCGGAGTGCCGGGCGACGAGGTCGACCGGCAGGTCGGTGCTCTCCAGCAGGTGGCGGGCGCGCTCGACGCGCTGCCGGGCGATCCACCGGCCGGGGCTCACGCCGGTCTCCTCGCGGAACCGGCGGGTGAAGGTGCGTACGCTCATCCGGGCCTGCGCGGCCAGCGAGCGCAGGTCGAGCCGCTCGTCCAGGTGGGCCAGGGCCCACTCGCGCGCGGGGGCCGTGGAGGCGCCGGAAACGGACGGCACCGGGCGCTCGATGTACTGGGACTGGCCGCCCGGACGCCACGGCGGCATCACGCACCGCCGCGCGGTGCGGTTGCCGGCCTCGGTCCCGTGGTCCCCGCGGATCACGTGCAGGCACAGGTCCACGCCCGCGCCGACGCCCGCCGAGGTGAGGACGTCGCCGTCGTCGACGAACAGGACGTCCGGGTCCAGGCCGACGCGGGGGAACATCGTCCGGAAGCGCTCGGCGTAGCGCCAGTGCGTGGTCGCCGGCCTGTCGTCGAGCAGTCCGGCCGCGGCGAGCACGAACGCCCCCGTGCAGATCGACATGATCCGGGCGGTGCGCGCGGCCCGGGTCAGGGCGGTCCCGATCGCGGGATCGAGCGTTCCCCGCAGGATCGCCTCGTTGGGGTCGTGCACCCCCGGCACGACCACGGTGCCGGCCCGGTCCAGTTCCTCCAGCCCGTGCCCGGTCAGGATCCGGAACCCGGCGGAGGCCTGCACCGGCCGGGCGTCCGGGCTGCAGACCCTGATCCGGTAGAGGGGCCGCTCCCGGTCGTCGCGGGCGGCTCCGAAGAGCTGCGTCGCGGTGCCGAGGTCGAAGGGGACCACCCCGTCCAGGACGAGGACGGCGATCAGGTGAGGCTCCATGGCCGGATTCTTGCACATCATGGCTTTCCGGCCACTGGCCCGGAAGCCGCGGGATAGGGAAGCCTTGCCCTCATGGCACGGAACGGAGCGGGTCCCAGGGTGCACTGGGCATGGGTGGTCGCGGCGGTGACGTTCGTCGCGCTGGTCGGAGCGGCGGGTTTCCGGGCGACCCCGGGCGCGCTGATCGACCCGCTGCAGCGGGAGTTCGGCTGGACGAGGGGCACGATCTCACTGGCCGTCTCGGTCAACCTGCTCCTGTACGGCCTCACCGCGCCCTTCGCCGCGGCCCTGATGGAGCGCTTCGGCATCGGCCGGGTCGTCTCGTACGCGCTGGGGCTCGTGGCGCTCGGCAGCGGTCTGACGGTGTTCATGACCACCGGCTGGCAGCTCGTCCTGCTCTGGGGCGTGCTGGTCGGGCTGGGCACCGGCTCGATGGCGCTGGCGCTCGTCGCGACGGTCACCGGGCGCTGGTTCGTCCGCCACCGCGGTCTGGTGACCGGGGTGCTCACCGCGGGCGGGGCGACCGGGCAGCTGGTGTTCCTGCCGGTGGCGGCGGCGCTGTCGGAGTCCCACGGCTGGCGGGCCGCCTCGCTGGTGACCGCCGGCGCCGCGCTGGCCGTCGTCCCCCTGGTGCTGCTCCTGTTCAGGGAGCACCCCTCCGACGTGGGCCTGGGCCCGTACGGCGGCGCACCCGAGGTCCCCGCGACGGCCCCCGCGGTCCCCGTGCCGGGCGGCGCCGCCCGGCGGGCGCTCGGCGCGCTGGCGGACGCCGCCAGGACCAGGGTGTTCTGGCTGCTGGCGGGCGGGTTCGCGATCTGCGGCGCGACCACCAACGGCCTGGTCGGCACGCACTTCATCCCGGCCGCGCACGACCACGGCATGCCCGTCACCGCGGCCGCCGGCCTGCTGGCGCTGGTCGGGATCTTCGACATCGCCGGCACCGTGCTCTCCGGGTGGCTCACCGACCGCGTCGACTCGCGGATCCTGCTGGCCGTCTACTACGCGCTGCGCGGCGCGTCCCTGCTGGTGCTGCCGGGGCTCTTCGCGGAGTCGGCACACCCGAGCATGCTGGTGTTCATCATCTTCTACGGCCTGGACTGGGTGGCCACCGTCCCGCCGACCGTCGCCCTGTGCCGCCTGCACTTCGGTGCGGCGGGGCCGATCGTGTTCGGCTGGGTCTTCGCCTCGCACCAGGTCGGCGCGGCCTTCGCCGCCACCGCGGCGGGCCTGGTCAGGGACCACCTCGGCGACTACGCCCTCGCCTGGTACGGCGCGGGGGCGCTGAGCGTCTGCGCCGCCGTGCTCTCGATCCTGATCGGCCGGTCGAGGGCCCGCGCGGCGCGCGGCGGGAAGGGCGGGAGCCGTACCGGGGAGGGCGGGGGAGACCTGGTGGCGGACGGCGCCCGGGGCTGAGCGGGAGGCCCCTCCGGCACGCCGGAGGGGCCCGTGAAGCGTGCCGCGGACCCGGGTCCGGAGGCGGGTCTCCTCCGAGGCCCGTGATCGGCACCAATTGACAGATTAATTTTTCCATTATCTCATGGCGGGGTGGCAGCGACCGAGATGACGCTCATGGACGAGCCCGACCGCCTGCGCCTGGCGCTCACCCCGATCCGCAGGCGGCTGCTGGCCCGGCTGCGCGAGCCCGGCTCCGCCGTCCGGCTCGCCGCCGAGCTCGACCTGCCCCGCCAGCGGGTGAACTACCACCTCAAGGCGCTGGAGCAGGCCGGGCTGATCGAGCTGGTGGAGGAGCGGCCGCGGCGCGGCTTCACCGAGCGGGTCATGCGCGCCACCGCCAACGCCTTCCTCGTCGACCCCGGCGTGCTCACCCCCTCCGGCGGGGACGGCCGGGACGACGGGGGCCGGGACGACGGGGGGTTCCGCCGCATCGCCGACCGGTACGCCGCCGAGCACCTCGTCGACGTGGCCGCCGGGACCGTGCGCGAGGTCACCCGGATGGCCGGCGCCGCCGACCGGCAGGGCGTCCGGCTGCTGACGTTCACCCTGGAGGCCGAGGTGCGCTTCGGCGCCCCGGACGACGTGCACCGCTTCACCGACGAGCTCGCCGAGGCGGTCGCGCGGGTCGCGGCCCGGTTCGACACCCCCGGAGGGCGGCCGTACCGCCTGGTCGCCGGGGGGCATCCCACTCCCGCAGCTCAAGGAGCCGAAGATGACAGCTGAGCCGTTCTCCGTCGAGGTCACCATCTCCGCGCCCGTGGAGGAGGTGTGGGACGCCCTGCGCGACCCCGGCCGGATCCGACGCTGGCACGGATGGCACTTCGACGGCCTGGACAAGGAGATCGAGGTCATCTACCACCAGGACGCCGTCGAGTCGGCCGCCGAGCACCGGCTGGAGGTCCAGGGCGGCGACCGGTTCGAGCTGACCGGCCACGGCGACCGGACCCGGCTCCGGCTGACCCGCGCCCCGCGCGGCGGCGACCCGGAGTGGGACGCCTACTACGACGACATCAGCGAGGGCTGGATCACCTTCGTCCACCAGCTCAGGTTCGCGCTGGAGCGGCATCCCGGGGCCGACCGGCGGACCGTCTTCCTCTCCGGCACGGGAGGCGCGCCGCTCCTGGAGGCGGCGGGGCTCGCGGCCGTGGCCGGACCGCCCGCCGGGAGCCCGTACGAGCTGGCGGCCCCCACCGGGGAGACGCTCGCCGGTGAGGTCTGGTTCCGCTCGGACCGCCAGCTCGGCCTCACCGTCGACGGCTGGGGCGACGGCCTGCTGGTCGCCGCCCAGAGCCCGGCCTCGCCCGCCGGCCGGGGCGGTGCCGCGATGATGGTGCTCACCTCGTACGGACTCGGCGACGAGGAGTTCGGCGCGCTGGAGTCCCGCTGGACCGCGTGGTGGGAGCGGCACTTCCCGGCCGAGCCCGCCGGGTGACCGCTCCCGCCCCGCGCCTTCCGGGCCGGGGAGGCGCGGGGCGGGAAGCCGGTGGGCCGGGGAGGAGATCCGCCGACACCGTTCGCTCCCGGATTCGCGGAAAGTTTGAGTGAGGGAAATGCGGGTGTTCATCTACATTCGATCTACTTTCCGCCTACCGTGAAGACAACGAGGAGGCGCCATGCTTCGCCGTACGTTGTTGCGCACCGGAGGGTTGACCGCCGGGGCGGTGTTCACCGGCTCGCTCTGGCAGGAGGCCGCGTGCGTCACCCCGCCGGGGGAGGCGGGTCCGCGTGTCCCCTCCGCGGGTCCGCGCGCCTCCTTTGGGAGCCCGTACGGCCCGCCCGGCGCGCCCGACGCCAACGGTCTCGCGCTCCCGCCGGGGTTCACCGGCAGGATCGTCGCCAGGACCGGCCGCAGGGTCGGCGGGCTGCGCTGGCACCCGGCGCCCGACGGCGGCGCGTGCTTCGCCGACGGCGACGGCTGGATCTACGTGTCCAACTCCGAGGTCCCGCTGCTCGGCGGGGCCTCGGCGATCAGGTTCGGCCCCGGGGGCGAGATCCGCGGGGCCTACCGGATCCTGTCGGGCACCAACCTCAACTGCGCCGGCGGGCGCACCCCCTGGGACACCTGGCTGTCGTGCGAGGAGATCCTGCGCGGCCGGGTCTTCGAGTGCGACCCGTACGGCGAGCGCGCCGCGATGCCCCGCCTGGCCATGGGCCGCTTCAAGCACGAGGCCGCCGCCTGCGACCCCGACCGCCGGGTCGTCTACCTGACCGAGGACGAGACCGACGGCTGCTTCTACCGGTTCCGGCCGGAGGTGTGGGGCGACCTGACGGCCGGGCGGCTGGAGGTGCTCTGCGCGGGCTCCGGCACCGGCCCGGTGACCTGGGAGCGGGTGCCCAACCCGGCGGCGCCGCTGGTCCCGACCCGGCACCAGGTGCGGGCGGCCAAGCACTTCTCCGGCGGGGAGGGCTGCCACTACGACGGCGGCGTCTGCTTCTTCACCACCAAGGGCGACAACCGGGTCTGGGCCTACGACGCCGAGAACGAGCGGCTGGGGATCGCCTATGACGCCGACGCCCCGCTGACCGGCGTGGACAACATCACCGGCACCCCCACCGGGGACCTCTACGTCGCCGAGGACGGCGGGAACATGGAGATCAACCTGATCACCCCGGACCGCGTGGTCACCCCGTTCCTGCGGATCGACGGCCATCCCGAGTCCGAGATCACCGGTCCCGCCTTCTCCCCGGACGGCACCCGCCTGTACTTCTCCTCCCAGCGCGGCGCCCGCGGTGACGCCGCCGGGACCGACGGCGTCACCTACGAGGTCACCGGCCCGTTCCGCCGCTGAGGGCGGGGCAGGCCGGCGGTACGGCCTCGGGCCGCCCGCCGGTTCGGCGGCCCGCTCCGGCTCGGGCGGACCGACATAGAGCGCATGTCGATGGGTATGGGGCCTCCTGCTCCACGAGGGCTGTTTATTGACTAATGGGAGGTAAGTCCATGTCTGCCATCACAAGTCCGCTCCAGCCGGCCGACCAGAAGACCGTCGGCGAGGCGCTGCAGGGCGCGCTCGTCGACCTCCTCGACCTCTCGCTCCTGGCCAAGCAGGCCCACTGGAACGTGATCGGCCACAACTTCCGCCAGATCCATCTGCACCTGGACGAGATCGTCGCCTTCGCCCGGGCGCACGCCGACACCGTCGCGGAGCGGGCGGTCGCGCTCGGCATCACCCCCGACGGCCGCGCCTCCACCGTCGCGGGCTCCAGCAGGGTCCCCCAGGTCGAATCCGGCTACCTGGACGCGGGCAAGGTCGTCGCCGCGATGACGGACATCCTGGAGTCGATCGGCCGCAGGATGCGCGAGCGCGTCGAGGCCACCGGCGAGGCCGACCCGGCCACGCAGGACATCCTCATCGCCATCACCCAGGACGTCGAGAAGCACCACTGGATGATGCAGGCCCAGCGCTGACCGGCGCGTCAGAGGCCGCGGGTCCAGACCTGCTCGGTGAAGCCCGCGCCCGGTTCCTCCTCGGCCAGTTCGAAGCCCGCCGCCCGGTAGATCCGCCGGGCGGCGGTCAGCACGTCCCGCGTCCACAGCGTGATCCGCCGGTAGCCCGCCTCCCGGGCGAAGCGCAGGCACTCGTCCACGAGCCGGCCGCCGATCCCCATGCCCCGGGCGGACGGTTCGACCAGGAGCAGCCGGAGCTGGGCCGTCTCGTCGTCCTTGCGCACGCAGAACACGCACCCGGCCCGCTCGCCGTCCACCTCCGCGATCCACCCGGCCTCCCGCCGGGGATCGCGGCGGTCGGCGTAGTCGGCCACGATCCTGGCCACCAGGGCCTCGAAGTCCTGGCCCCAGCCGTACTCGGAGCAGTAGAGCACGCCGTGCCGGTGCACCACCCAGCCGAGGTCGCCCGCGCGGGGCGGCCTGATGACGTACGGCTCGCGCCGCGGAGCCCGGCCGAGGACCTCCCGGACGGCCGCCATGCCCGCCACCAGCCGCCGCCGGTCCTCCTCGTCCAGCCCGCCGAGCAGTCCGCGCACCTGCTCGGCCGAGCGCTCGTCGAGCAGTTCGAAGGCGGCCCGGCCCGCCCCGGTCGGCACGATCACCTGCCGCCGGGCGTCGGCGGCCGACCGCTCGCGGGCCACCAGCCCGTCGGCCTCGAACCGCCTGAGGATCCGGCTCAGATAGCCGGCGTCGAGGCCGAGCAGCCGTCGCAGCTCGCCGGCCTCCAGCCGGCCGTGCCGGTCCAGCTCGAACAGGATCCTGCCCTCGGTGAGGGAGTAGGGGGTGCCCACCATGCCCTGGTCGAGCAGGCCGATGACCCCGGTGTAGAAGCGGTTGAAGGCCCGGACCTCGGCGACGTGGCCGTCGATGCTCTCATTCATGCTTGACACTCTCAACGATTTCTTTGACTGAGTCAACGATCGAGGCCGGCCGGAGATCGTCCGTTACCCGCCGGTAGACGGTGTCCCATCGGAAATACTGCGCTACCTTCGCAAACTGGCTGATAGACCATGACCACGGGAGCATGTTGATGGGTACTGCATATATCGGTGGATACACCCCGGACACCGGCGGGTCCGGCGCGGGGATCCTCCTGGTGGACCTGGAGACCCTGGAGCGGCGGGGAGAGGCCCCCGCCTCCGGGCCGTCCTTCCTCGCCCTCCACCCCCGGCTCCCGGTGCTCTACGCGGTGGGGGAGAGCGAGCAGGGCACGGTCAGCGTGCACGGCATCGGCGCGGACGGCGCCCTGCGGCCGCTCGCCCGGCGCTCCAGCGAGGGCTCCTCCCCCTGCCACCTGGCGGTGAACCCGGACGGGACGCTGCTGGCCGTGGCCAACTACGGCGACGGCACGGTCAGCGTGCACGGCATCGGCGCGGACGGGCTGCTCACCACCGCGCGGGCCTTCCCGTACCGCGAGGGCGCCCACGCCCACCAGGCGACCTTCGGCCCCGGCGGCGTGCTGTACGTGACCGACCTGGGCACCGACGAGGTCCGCCGCTTCCTGGTCCGGGACGGGGAGGCGTCCGAGCACCCCGACGGCCCGGTACGGCTGGCGCCCGGCATGGGCCCCCGGCACATGGCGTGGTCGGAGGACTCCGGGGGAGGCCACTGGTACGTGGCCGGCGAGCTGGACGGCACGGTCCGCGCCTACGACTCCGCCTGGCGGGAGGTGGCCGCCGTCGCCGCCAGCGGCACGGAGGCCGGGAACCACCCCTCCCACCTGGAGGTCCACGGCGGCCGCGTCTACGTCGCCAACCGGGGCCCCGACACGATCGCGGTGTTCGCGGGACCGGACCTGGCGGCGGTCGCCGAGGTTCCCTGCGGCGGCGAGTGGCCGCGCCACTTCGCGATCGCCGGCGACCGGCTGTACGTCGCCAACCAGAACTCCGGGGGCGTCGCGGTGCTTCCGCTGCAGGACGGGGTCCCGCAGCCGGCGACGGCGGTCCTCGCCACCGGAACGCCCTCCTGCGTGCTCCCGCCGGCCTGAGGGCGGGGACGGCCGCGGCTCCCCGGCCGGGCGGAAGGCGGGCGCGGGCGGTCCGGCGGGGGCCCGGCGCGCGGCCGGCCGGTCAGGCCCAGGAGCGGGCCCGCTCGACGGCCCTGAGCCAGTGGGCGTAGGCGGCGCCGTCCCGGGTGCCGGGCTCGAAGCGCCGGTCCAGGGTCCAGGTCGTGCGCAGCTCCCCGGCCGAGGACCACAGGCCGGTGCCGAGCCCGGCGAGGAAGGCGGCGCCCAGCGCGGTGGTCTCCTGGATCGCCGGGCGCTCGACCGGGACGCCGAGCTGGTCGGCCTGGACCTGCATGAGCAGGTCGTTGCCGCTCGCGCCGCCGTCGGCCTTCAGCGCGGGCACCTTCAGGCCCGCCGCGCCCGTCATGACCTCCACGACGTCGCGCACCTCGAACGCGATCGCCTCCAGGGTGGCGCGGGCGAGGTGCGCACGGGTGGTGCCCCGGGTGATGCCGAGGATGGTGCCGCGGGCGCCGGGATCCCAGTGCGGCGCGCCCAGGCCGGTCAGCGCGGGCACGAACACCACGCCCCCGCTGTCGGGGACCGTGCGCGCCAGCGCCTCGGACTCCGGGGCGGAGTCGATCAGCCCGAGGCCGTCGCGCAGCCACTGCACCGCGGCCCCGGTGACGAAGACCGCCCCCTCCAGGGCGTAGGTGATCTCACCGGAGGGCGTCTGCCAGGCCACCGTGGTCAGCAGCCCGGCGTCCGATCTGACGATCTCGCTCCCGGTGTTGATCAGGATGAACGAGCCCGTCCCGTAGGTGCACTTCACGTCACCGGGGGAGAAGCAGGTCTGGCCGAACAGCGCGGCCTGCTGGTCTCCCGCCAGGCCGCTGATCGGCAGGTCCAGGCCGAGGAAGGAGGCCGGGTCGGTCCTGCCGATCTCCCCGTAGTTCGGCACGATCTCCGGCAGCGCGCCCATCGGGACGCCGAACAGCTCGCACAGCTCCGCCGACCAGCCGCCCGCCGCCAGGTCGTACAGGAGGGTGCGCGAGGCGTTGGAGGGGTCGGTGACGTGCCGGGCGCCGCCGGTCAGCCGGGCCACCAGGTAGGAGTCCACGGTGCCGACGACCGCCCGCCCGCCGGTCACGTGCTCCCAGGCGCGGGGGTCGTGCCCGGCCAGCCAGGCGAACTTGCTCCCGGTGAAGTAGGGGTCGAGCCGGAGCCCGGTCAGCTCGGCGACCCGGGGTTCGTGGCCGGCCTCGCGCAACGAGGCGCAGATCTCCGCGGTGCGGCGGTCCTGCCAGACGATCGCCGGGCGGGGCGCGGCGAGGGTGGCGGCGTCCCAGAGCACGGCGGTCTCGCGCTGGTTGGTGATGCCGACGCAGGACGGGGCGGTGCCCGCCCGGTCCAGGGCGGCGCGGCAGGCGGCCAGCGTGGCCTGCCAGATCTCCTCGGGGACGTGCTCCACCCAGCCGGGCTCGGGGAAGTGCTGGGCGAACTCCCGGTACCCCCGTGCGTCGATCCGGCCGTCCTCGGTCACGACGAGCGCGGTGACCCCGGTCGTCCCGGCGTCGATCGCGAGAACCGACATGCGGACACTCCTCTTCGCTTGGTCTAGACCATTGCCCTGCCCGGGAGGCAGAATGCGTTGCGTCGGCGGGGAAATCCACCGCCGGCCGCACCACCCCACTTAGTCTGGCCGTCTTGCCTCGGAACCACCACCGGAGGATGCCATGCGTATTGGAGTGTTGACAGGGGGCGGCGACTGCCCCGGCCTGAACGCCGTTATCCGCGCCGTCGTGCGCAAGGGCGTGGGGGTCTACGGACATGAGTTCGTCGGCTTCCGGGACGGCTGGAGAGGTCCGCTCGAAGGCGAGACCATGCCGCTGGACATCCAGGCCGTGCGGGGCATCCTGCCCCGCGGCGGCACGATCCTGGGCTCCTCGCGGACCAACCCGATCAAGATCGAGGGCGGCGTCGAGAAGATCAAGGAGAACCTCGCGGAGACGGGCGTCGACGCCCTCATCGCGATCGGCGGCGAGGACACCCTCGGCGTCGCCAAGCAGCTCTTCGACCGGGGCGTGAAGGTCGTCGGCGTGCCCAAGACGATCGACAACGACCTCAACGCCACCGACTACACCTTCGGCTTCGACACCGCCGTCAACATCGCCATGGAGGCGATCGACCGGCTGCACACCACCGCCGAGTCGCACCACCGCGCGCTGATCTGCGAGGTCATGGGCCGCCACGCGGGCTGGATCGCGCTGCACGCGGGCATGGCGGCGGGCGCCAACGTCATCCTCATCCCGGAGAAGCCGTTCGACATCGACCGGGTCTGCGCCTACGTCGAGTCCCGCTTCAAGACCCGCTACGCGCCGATCATCGTGGTCGCCGAGGGCGCCCACCCGGTCGAGGGCCAGATGGCCCTCCAGGACGGGGAGCTCGACGCCTTCGGCCACGTCAAGCTCGGCGGCATCGGCGAGGTCCTCGCCAGGGAGATCGAGAAGCGCACCGGCAAGGAGGCCCGCACCACCGTGCTCGGCCACATCCAGCGCGGCGGCACGCCGACGGCCTTCGACCGGGTGCTCGCCACCCGCTTCGGCCTGCGGGCCATCGACGCGGTGCACGAGGGCGAGTTCGGCACGATGGTCGCCCTGCAGGGCACCGACATCGTCGCCGTCGGCCTGGACGAGGCGACCAAGGAGCTCAAGACCGTGCCGGTCGGCCGCTACGAGGAGGCGGAGGTCTTCTTCGGCTGACGGCTGACGGCTGACGGCTGACGGCTGACCGCTGACGGCTGGCCGCTGACGGCGGCGGGCCGCCGCCGCGACCGGCCGCGGCCGTGCCCGGCGGCCTCCGCCGGGCACGGCCCTGCAAGCGGTCTGCAAGCGGTCCGCCCTAGCCTTGCGCTCGCAGGGCGGGCGACCGCGCTGCACCCCCTCCGAGTACGGCTTGCGCCTCGACCAAGCGGCCCACGGCGGCGCAAGCCGTACATCACCTCTCGGGGGCGTCGAACAGCGAGGGACGCCTCGGCTCCGCGGCCGGCGCGGGAAGCGCGGTGCGCGGGACGGCGGCGAAGCTCCCGGTCTGCTGCTCCTCCAGGCGCGCCATCAGCTCGGCGTCCACCTGCATCTCCCGCTCCGACGGGGACAGGATGGCCGCCAGCAGCAGGCCCAGGCTGATCAGGCTGACCAGGGCGAGCAGCGGGAGCAGGAAGTCGATGCCGCGGGCCCCCTCGATCGGGACCAGCGAGACCGTCGGCCGGACGTCCATCGCGAACATGCCGGTGTAGTGCATGCCGCAGACCGCGACGCCCATGATCAGTGCGGCGCCTCCGGTGGCGGCCACGCCGCGCACCCGCATCGTGAACCAGAGCGCCACGGTGGAGGCGGCGACCGCGATCGCCGCCGAGGCGCCGACGAGCACGGGGTCGTAGGAGACGTGCGCCGACATGTTCATCGCGGCCATGCCGAGGTAGTGCATGCCCGCCACGCCCAGGCCGGTGAGCAGGCCGCCGCCGAGGAGCGGGACGGTCCTCGCGTCGCCGCGGGAGACGAGGAAGAGCCCCGCGCCCACCACGACGATCGCCAGGACCGCCGAACCGGCGGTGAGGGGCACGTCGTAGCGGATCTGGGCGCCCCCGACGGAGAAGCCCATCATGGCGACGAAGTGCATCACCCAGATGCCGGTGCCGCCGATGGAGAGCGCGCCGCCGGTCAGCCAGCGCGCCCGGGCGGCGCCCGTGGCCGCCCTGGCCCTGGCGGTGAGCATGAGGCCGAGCATGCATCCGATGCTCGACACGAGGTAGGCCAGCGAAGGGGTGAGCAGGCCCGAGGAGAAGTGGTCTACGTGAGACATGTTCCGGCTTCTTTGTGAGAGGGAATGGGTAATTATTGCAGGAAAGGGCGATTTGTCCGAACGATAGGGTCGAGCCGTGATGGGGATCGAGGGCCCGTTCTGGCGGACGGTCGCGGTGTTCCGCGCGGCCTCCCTCGTGTACGCGGCGATCCTGCTCGCCCGCGCCGGGGGGTACGCGAACCCGGCGGCCGGCTGGCTGGTGATCGGAATCATGGCGCTGTGGACCGCCGCGACGATCTTCGCCTACTCCGTCGAGGGGTTCCGCGGGCGGCCGCTGCTCGCCGCCGACATGCTGGTCACCCTCGGCTGCCTGCTCGCCACCCCCGTCGTGCAGGGCGTCCACCAGGAGGACAGCCTCCCGGTCACCGCCACCTGGATGGGCGGCGTGGTGCTGGCCTGGGCGGTGTACGGCGGGCGCCGGCTGGGCGCCCTCGCCGCCGCCGTCGTCGCCCTGGCCGACCTGCAGACGCGCGGGGCGGGCGGCGTGGAGTTCGAGAGGCTGCCGGTCAACGGCACCGTGCTGCTCTTCCTCGCGGGTGTTCTGGTCGGGCACGTCGCCCGGCTGGCCAGGAAGGCCGAGGCGCGCATGCAGGAGGCGGTCGAGCTGGAGGCGGCGGGCCGGGAGCGGGAGCGGCTCGCGCGCGGCATCCACGACTCGGTGCTCCAGGTGCTCGCCCTCGTCCAGCGGCGCGGGCAGGAGGCCGGCGGCGAGGCCGCCGAGCTGGGCAGGCTCGCCGGCGAGCAGGAGGCCGCCCTGCGCGAGCTGGTCAGGCTCCGCCCGGAGCCGGCCCCGGCGGGCGCCGTGGACCTGCGCACCCTGCTCCAGGGGTACGGCTCCGGCACGGTCACCGTCTCGGTCCCGGCCACCCCGCTGACCCTGCCCGCCGCGGCGGCCGGGGAGCTGTCCGCCGCGGTCGGCGCCGCCCTGGACAACGTGGTGAAGCACTGCGGGCCGCACGCCCCCGCCTGGGTGTTCGCCGAGAGCGACGGCGGCGCGGTCACCGTGACCGTCCGGGACGAGGGGCCGGGCATCCCCGAGGGCCGCCTGGAGCAGGCCGAGGCCGGTGGGCGGCTCGGCGTCGCCCAGTCGATCCGGGGCCGCGTCGAGGATCTGGGCGGGACGGTCACCGTGGTCTCGGCCCCCGGCCGCGGCACCGAGATCGAGATGTCCGTCCCGGCTTAGTCTGGGGGGATGCGTGTGATGGTGGTGGACGACCACCCGATGTGGCGCGACGGGGTGGCGCGGGACCTGGCCGAGGCCGGCTACGAGGTGGTGGCCGCCGTCGGCGAGGGGCGCCAGGCGGTGCGCGTGGCCGCGGCCGTCCGGCCCGAGCTGGTCGTGCTGGACCTGCAGCTGCCCGACCTGTCCGGCGTGGAGGTGGCCAGGAGGCTGGCCGCGGCGGAGCCGCCGCCCCGGGTGCTGGTGCTCTCGGCGAGCGGGGAGCAGGACGACGTGCTGGAGGCCGTCAAGGCCGGCGCCTCCGGATACCTGCTGAAGTCGGCGAGCAGGGAGGACTTCCTGGACGCCGTCCGCCGCACCGCCGGAGGGGACGCGGTCTTCACCCCCGGGCTGGCCGGCCTCGTCCTGGGGGAGTACCGCCGGCTGGCCGCCCGGCCCGCCCCGGCCACCGGGCCGCACCTGACCGAGCGGGAGACCGAGGTGCTCCGGCTGGTCGCCAAGGGGCTGTCCTACAAGCAGATCGCCGAGCGGCTCGTGCTCTCCCACCGGACCGTGCAGAACCACGTCCAGAACACGCTCAGCAAGCTCCAGCTCCACAATCGCGTCGAGCTCGTCCGCTACGCCATCGAGCGGGGCCTCGACGAGTCCTAGGCGGGACTAAAGTGGCCGGGGCGCGGCGTTGCCTGTTGACAGCTCCGCGCTCCTCACCCCGCACCCCGCAGCTTCACCGGAGGTTCCCGCCATGACCGTGTCCGCACTGGGCGAGCCCTGCGTGCTGCTCAAGCTGGGCGAGGTCGTCCTCAAAGGACGGAACCGCGAGGTCTTCGAGCGGCGGCTGCAGGCCAACATCCGCGCGGCGCTGAAGGAGTCCGGCCTCAAGGTCGACCTGCGGCAGCGCCACGGCGTCATCGCGGTCTTCCTGCCGGACGGGACGAGCCCCGAGACGGCCGACGCGATCGCCGAGCGGATCACCTACGTCCCGGGCCTGGTCTGGGTCCACCGGGCCTGGCGCGTCGCCAAGACCCCGGAGGCGGTCACCAAGGCCGCGATCGAGCTGCTCGCCGACCGGGAGGACGTCAGGCGCGGCGTCTCCTTCGCCGTGCGCTCGCGCCGCCGCGACAAGCGCTTCCCGCTGACCTCGATGCAGCTCGACCGCTCGGTCGGCGGCGAGCTCAACGAGATCTACGGCCTCCCGGTCGACCTGAAGAACCCCGGGCTGGTCGTCTCGATCGAGGTGGACCGCGACGAGGTCTTCGTCTACACCGGCGGCCTGCCCGGCCAGGGCGGCCTTCCGGTCGGCACCAGCGGCCGGGGCCTGGTCCTGATGTCCGGCGGCATCGACTCGCCGGTGGCCGCCTACCGGATGATGCGCCGCGGCCTGCGGGTGGACTTCCTGCACTTCTCCGGCATCCCGTTCACCACCTCGGAGTCCATCTACAAGGCCTACGCGCTGGTGCGGGCGCTGGACAGGTTCCAGGGCGGCTCCCGCCTGTGGGTGGTGCCCTTCGGCAAGGCGCAGCAGTCCATCAAGGCCTCCGGCCAGGACCGCCTGGCGGTCATCGCCCAGCGCCGCCTGATGCTGAAGACCGCCGAGGAGGTCGCCCGCCGCCTGCGCGCCGGGGCGCTGGTCACCGGTGACTCCCTGGGCCAGGTCTCCTCCCAGACCCTGCAGAACATCACCGCCCAGGACGACGCGGTCGACCTGCCGGTCCTGCGCCCGCTCATCGGCCTCGACAAGACCGAGATCATGGCCACCGCGAGGAAGATCGGCACGCTGGCGATCTCCGAGCTCCCCGACGAGGACTGCTGCACCCTGCTGGCCCCGCGCCGCGCGGAGACCGCCGCCAAGATCGCCGACCTGAAGCAGATCGAGAGGCGCCTGGACGCCGAGGAGCTCGCCGTACAGCTCGCCGGTTCCCTCCAGGAGTACAAGCTGGAGGCCTGAGGCGGCATGGCTCCACCCGCGCGGCGCCGTTCCCCCGCGCGGTGCCGGAGCCGCCCGCTAGCGGGTCTGCGCCACGCGGGCCAGCAGGGCCTCGACCCGCTCGGGGAGCTCCCGGGGGCTGAACGGTTTGGTCATGTAGTCGTCCACACCGGCGGCGAAGGCCTCCGTCACGTCGTCCTTCTCCGACTTGGCCGTCAGCATGAGCACCGCCACGTCCTGCCCGCCGGGCAGCGCGCGGAGCCTGCTGCACACCTCGGGGCCGGTGAGCCCCGGCATCATCCAGTCCAGGATCACCAGATCGCATCGCTGCTCGGCCCACCTGTCCAGGGCCGCCTGCCCGTCGTCGGCCGTGCGCACCTCATGACCGGCCTTCTTCAGCAAGAAACTGATCATGAATTGGATGTCGGTGTCGTCCTCCACGACCAGGACACTGGCCATCACCCCACCCCCGTAAATACTTCCTTTTCAGGCAATTCCCAAGTCGGCGGAATTCATGCGGTTCTGAGGACCTTTGCCGAGGTCGGGTGTCTGCCGGGCGGCGGGTCAGTCGACCTTGAAGGGGTCGTGCTCGGCGAGGAGCCTGTCCAGCCGGGCCTGGTCGACACGGGTGGTGACCTCGGCGAGTTCCTGGCGGTCGCGGACGCACTTGGCCAGGGTGAACGTCGAGGTGACGACGTACAGGACGCCGATGGCGAGGAAGGCGCGCACCCACGTCTCGACCGGCAGGTAGACCAGGCCGATGCCGACGGCGCCGACGGAGACGCCGAAGGACAGGACCGACTGGACGTAGAAGGCGCCGCTGTTTCTGGGCTGGATCGCTTTGGTCATGACGCCAGGATCCACCGCCCGCCCGGTGCGGCGCGTGAGTGCGGGTACTCAGCCGCATCTGAGGTTACTCATGAGTACGGCCGGCGGCTCGTGGCGCCGGCCGTACTCCGGGCCGGGATGCTCGTGGGCGGTGGGTGGTGGGTGAGGTGCCGGGGAGGGGCGGGCGGGGGTCAGACGGGGGTCAGGGCCTCGCCGGCCGGGTCGCCCAGCGCCGGGGTCTTGCCGAGCAGCGGCGGGAACCGGCGCATCACGCGGGCCAGCTCGCGCAGGTCGCCGTCGACCAGGGCCTGGGGGCCGTCGCACAGGGCCAGCTCGGGGTGGGGGTGGACATCGATGATCACACCGTCGGCGCCGACCGCGATGGCGGCGCGGGTGAGCGGCAGGACCAGGTCGCGGTGGCCGCCGGAGTGGGAGGGGTCGACGATGACCGGCAGGTGCGACAGGCGCTGGGCGACCGGGACGGCCGAGACGTCGAGGGTGTTGCGGGTGGCGGTCTCGAAGGTGCGGATTCCGCGCTCGCACAGCACGATGTCGAGGTTGCCCCGCTGGGCGATGTACTCGGCGGCCATCAGCCACTCCTCGATGGTGGCGTTCATGCCGCGCTTGAGCATGACCGGCTTGCCGACCCCGCCGACCGCCTGCAGCAGCGCGAAGTTCTGCGCGTTGCGGGTGCCGATCTGCAGCATGTCCGCGTAGGAGGCCACCAGGTCGACGTCGTGGGCGTCCACGACCTCGGTCACGACGGGCAGCCCGGTCTCGGCGCGCACGTCGGCGAGGATGCGCAGGCCCGCCTCGCCCAGGCCCTGGAAGGCGTAGGGGGAGGTGCGGGGCTTGTAGGCGCCGCCGCGCAGCAGGGTGGCCCCGGCCGCCCTGGCCATCTCGGCGGCCTGGAGGGTCTGCTCGGGCGTCTCCACCGCGCACGGCCCGGCGATCAGCGTCACCGTGTCCGGGCCGATCGGCACCCCGCCGACCCGGACCGTCGAGCGCTCGGGGTGGTTGTCCCGGCTCACCAGCTTGTAGGGGGCGCTCACCTTGATCACGTCGGCCACGCCCCGCAGGCCGCGCAGGTTCAACGCGCCGAACTGGGCGACGTCGCCGACCAGGCCGATGATCGTACGGTTCACGCCCCGGCTGACGAACGCGCTGCCGCCCGCCGTGGAGATGATCTCCACGATCGCCTCGACGTCTCCCCGGGTGGCCTCGGGGGCCATGATGATGACCATTTCTCTCCTCAGGTGGTTGCTCTCGGGAAAACGAAAAGGCCCCGGGTCCGTGAACCGGACCCGGGGCCTTTTCGTTCGCCAGGCTGTCAGCGCAGCATCTGGGGGCGAACGGTCCACCTCACGGGTCCGTCGCCATACCAAAACCAGAACGCAGTACGCATCGCGGAAATAGTAGCGCACTCTCCCTGCGGCGCCGTACGGCTCCGCGGACCGGTCACCGGCCCCCGGGCGGCGGCGCGCAGCGCCGCCGTGGCCGGGCCTCCACGGGTAGGGCCGCCCGTCCGGCGGAAAACCCGCGGTGGCAGGATTGCCCCGTGCCATCGGGGAATCCGGCGAGAGGAGTGATGGTGGATCAGTCCGAAACCCCGCTGGAGGGGACCCGCCTGCCCCCCGGGCAGTACGTCCCCCGGGGGCAGCCGGTGATCCACTACGGCAGGGTGCCGACGTTCCGGCCGGCTACGTGGGAGTTCCACGTCATGGGAGCGACCGCCACGGGGGAGCAGTACCGGTTCTCCTGGCAGCGCTTCTCCGAACTGCCGCGCACGACGGTCATGGCGGACTTCCACTGCGTCACCAAGTTCTCGATCATGGGTAACGAGTGGTGCGGGGTGTCCGCGGCCACGCTGATGGAGCTGGCGCCGCCCGCGCCCGAGACCCGGCACGTGATGCTCTGGGCCGAGTACGGCTACAGCGCCAACATCAGGATGAGCGACTTCGCCCGCGACGACACCCTGTTCGCGCTGGAGCTGGACGGCAAGCCCATCGCGCCGGAGCGCGGTTTCCCGGTCCGGGCGGTCGTCCCGCACCTGTACGCCTGGAAGAGCGTGAAGTGGGTGCGCGCCGTGGAGTACCTGGTCGAGGACAAGCGCGGTTTCTGGGAGGAGCGCGGCTACCACAACATCGCCGACCCCTGGCGGGAGCAGCGCTACTCCTACCAGGAGGAACCGGGCGAAGGTCCGCCCTGATCGGCGTTCGCCCCTGATCTGAGGGGCGGGTTGGCTACGGTTCTCCGCATGTCGACCAGTGGCTGGGCACTGCTCTGCGTGCTCTGCGCCCTTCTCGGATTCACCCTGTCCCGCAGACGGGCGGAGTCCCTCTGCCGGCCCGCGGGCTGGCAGGACGAGGCCACGTTCGCCACCCTGCACGTCGCGGCCATGGCGGCACCGTCGCTGCGGGCCGGGCTGACGCCGGAGTCCGCGCGCCGGGCCGTACGGCACCTGCGGACGCTGCTGGGCACCGGCGCCGTCGCCCTGACCGGCCCCGGCGGCGTGCTCGCCTGGGACGGCGCGATGGAGTGCCACCGCGACCACGCGGCCGAGCACGCCAGGGCCGCGCTCGCCTCGGGCCGCCCGCAGGTGGTGGCCGGGGAGTCGCTCGCCTGCGGCGGAGCCGGCTGCCCGGCCGGGGGCGCGGTGGTGGTTCCGCTGGAGGTGGACGGGCGGGTGGTCGGCGCGTTGGCCGCCTACGACGCCGAGGTCAGCGCGGTGCTGGTGCGGACCGTCACCGAGGTCGCCCGCTGGGTCTCCGGCCAGCTGGAGCTCGCCGAGCTCGACTCCTCCCGGCGGCGCGCGGTGGAGGCGGAGATGCGGGCGCTGCGCGCGCAGATCTCGCCGCACTTCGTCTACAACTCGCTGACCACCATCGCCTCCTTCGTCCGCACCGACCCGGAGCGGGCCCGCGAGCTGCTGGTGGACTTCGCCGACTTCACCCGCTACGCGCTGCGCCGTGCCCAGGACTTCACCACGCTCGCCGACGAGCTGCACTGCGTGGACCGCTACCTGCTGCTGGAGCGCGCCAGGTTCGGCGACCGGCTGAGTTTCACGGTCAGGGTCGCACCCGAGGTGCTGGCCGTCCCGGTGCCCTTCCTGTGCCTGCAGCCGCTGGTGGAGAACGCCGTCAAGCACGGCCTGGTCCAGCGCGGCGGCTCGGGGGAGGTGCGGGTGGTGATCGAGGACGCCGGGCCCGAGGCGCACATCAGCGTCGAGGACGACGGGCTCGGCATGGAGCCGGCCCACGCCCGGCTGCTGCTCGACGACGGGCCCCGCGAGGGGCGGGGCGAGGGCGGGATCGGCCTGGCCAACGTGGACCGGCGGCTCCGCCAGATCTACGGCGAGGACTACGGCCTGGTCGTGGAGAGCGCGCTCGGCAGCGGGACCCGCGTCCACCTGCGGGTACCGAAACATAGCCCCGCCGGTAGCTCTTTGTAGTCAAATTTCAACCACTCGTCGGCATAGTGCTTGCGCCCGCCGTGGAGCGGGCCCAGCGTGGACGGCATGCTGCGCGTCCTTGCTGTCGACGATGAGGTCCCCGCACTGGAAGAACTGGCCTACCTGCTCCGAGGAGATCCCCGTATCGAGCACGTTCTCACCGCCTCCGACGGCGTCACCGCACTCCATGACATGGTCGGGATGATCGGTGCGGGCGAGCGGCTCGACGGCGTCTTCCTGGACATCAGGATGCCGGGTCTCGACGGGCTGGACCTGGCCCGGCTCGTCGGAGGCTTCCCCAACCCGCCCCGCCTGGTCTTCGTCACCGCACACGAGGACTGCGCCGTGCAGGCGTTCGAGCTGGAGGCGGTGGACTACCTGCTCAAGCCGGTGCGGGCCGACCGGCTGGCGGAGGCCGTACGCCGCCTGGAGGCCGCCATCCCCGCCGCCCCGGCCGCCGAGCCGGAGCCGGAGGACGTCATCCCGGTGGAACTCGGCGGGCGGACCCGCTTCGTCTCCCAGCAGGCGGTCTGGTTCGCCGAGGCCAAGGGCGACTACGTGCGCCTGCACACCGGCGACGGCACCTACCTGATCCGCATGTCGCTGGCGGCGCTGGAGCGGCGCTGGGCCGAGGCGGGGTTCATCCGGGTGCACCGCAGCACCCTGGTGTCCGCACGGCACGTCAGCGAGCTGCGCTTCGACGGGGGCCGGGCGGTGCTGCAGGTGGGCACCGAGACGCTGCCGGTCAGCCGCCGCCACACCCGCCAGGTGCGCGAGCAGCTCGTCCGCCAGTTCCGGGACCGTCCGGCCCCCTCGGGGGCGCAGACATGAGCCGGCGAGGAACGGACGCGCGTCCGCGCACCCCGGAACCGACCGCTCGTCGCGCGCGGGTGACCGCTCGTCGCGCGAACACTCTCCGTACAACGACAACTACCCACCGCTAGTCGCGCCTGCCGGAAACGGCGAGTCACCCGGCGGGCGGCCCCCATAGTGTTCCTGCATCGGAGAGCGGATCCCGCCGCACCAGGGGGGGACGGAGCCGGAAGGCTCGTATGGACCTGGTGGGCGGGGCTCAGGGAGGGCGTCGCGAGCGCCCGCCCGGCTGCCGGGCCTCAACCGGGGGGGTGAGGTCCGGCAGTCTTCCGGACCATCGAACCGGGGGGTCGGGTCCGGCGGTCTCCGGTGCGACGGGACGTCCGCGTAGCCAAGCGGGCCGGACCGTGATCCGGCCACACGGGGGCGGCCGGATCACGAGGACGGGCGCCCCGTCGCACCCGCGGAACCCGGGACGCGGTCCCGGACGGTCGCGGGTCTCCCGGCCGGAGCGGTCTCTCAGGGAGTGCCGCGGAGCTTCTTCAGCAGCTCGATGTCCTCGCGGTGCTTGTCGGCTCCGCCCGGCGTCTCGATGCACAGCGGGATGCCCGCGACCGCCGGATGGCGCATCAGCTCGGCGAAGGCCTGGGCGCCGATGTGGCCCGCGCCGATGTTCTCGTGGCGGTCCTTCCTGGAGTCGCAGACGTCCTTGGAGTCGTTGGCGTGGATCAGCCGGAGCCGGCCCGGGGCGACCGCGTGCAGGGCGTCGAAGGTCTCCCGGACCCCCTCGGGGGTCGACAGGTCGTGACCGGCGGCGAAGGCGTGGCAGGTGTCCAGGCAGACGCCGGCCTTCGGGTGCCAGTCGAGGGCCGCCAGATAGGGCTCGAGGTCCTGGACGGTCGCGCAGAGCATCCCGCCCTGCCCGGCCATCGGCTCCAGCAGCAGGTCCGGGCCGTCGTCGGGGATCTCCTCCAGCAGCGGGAGCAGGCGCTCGTGCAGCTGGCGCAGGGCGTCGTCGCGGGACTGGCTCACCGCCGAGCCGGTGTGCACGACCAGGCCCTTCGCGCCGACGGCCGCGGCGCGCAGCAGGCCGTGCCGTACGGTGGCCACCGACTTCTCCAGCGTGTCGGCGGTGGGGGTGCCGAGGTTGACGAGGTACGGCGCGTGCACGAAGGTCGGCGTGCCCGACTCGCGCAGCCGCTCGTCCTGGACCGGGTCGCCGGCGGCGAGCGCCCAGCCCCGGGGGTTGGTGACGAACACCTGGATCATCTCGGCGCCGATGTCCTCGGCGTAGCGCAGCCCGCCCTTGGCCAGGCCACCGGTGACGGAGACGTGTCCGCCGATGGGGGAGAGAGGAGAAGTCATGGTGCCCCCAGTTTAGGCGCCGCGGCCGACAGCTCGGGGGAACGACCCGGGGAGGGGCGGGGAGCGGTGTGAGTGACGGCCCCGCCCTCCCCGGAGCGATCGCACGGGAACGGCGCGGGCGCGCCGGACCCGGTCGTGTGAGGACGGAGGCAAGAGTAGGCCTCCGGGCCCGCCGGCGGTCAAGCCCGGCGGGGCGGGTTCGTGCGATCGTCCTAACCCAGCCGGAGCGCGAGGAAGAAGTCCACCCGATCCTCCAGCCGCGACAGGTCCCGGCCGGTCAGGTCCTGGATCCGCTGGATCCGGTAGCGCAGCGTGTTGACGTGCACGTGCAGGATCTCCGCGCACTTCGTCCACGACCCCGACACCTGCAGGAACGCCTCCAGCGTGCGGACCAGGTCGGCCCGGTGCACCTGGTCGTAGCCGCGCAGCGGGTCCAGCAGCCGGACCCGGAACATGTGCCGCACGTCGTCGGGGACCGAGGCGAGCAGCAGCACGTGGGTGGCCAGCTCGTCGTGGCCCACGACGGCGTCGGGCTCGGCGCGGCCCTCGGCCATCCGGCGGGCGTAGCGGGCCTCCTCGACGGCGCCGCGCAGCCCGTCTACCGGGGCGATACCGCTGACCCCCACGGTGAGCCTGCCGGAGCCGAGCCCCGGCGCGAGCGCCCGCACCGCCTCGCGCACCCCGGCGGTGATGTCGGTCTCCGGCGCGGGGAGGAGCGCGATGACCTCGTCCGCGGCCACGCCCACCACCGGGGAGGCGCACGAGAGGCTGAGGATCTCCTTGACCACGGCCCGCAGCTCGCCGGGGCGCAGCCCGTCGTGCGCGGCGGCGGCCACCGCCACGAAACCGCGCCCGGGGCCCGGATCGGCGCCGAGGTCGGTCACCAGGCCGGTGACCTGCAGCCGGGGCAGGATGTCGCTGGGCCTGCCCTCGGAGACGACGAGCTGGACCAGCTCCTGGGCGATGCGGCCCTCGGGGCTGAGCCGGTCGTCCAGCCGGGCGCGCTCCAGGGCGACCACCGCCGCCAGCTCCCCGGCCAGCGCCCGCCGCTCCTCCGGCCAGTCCTCGGCGGAGCCCTGGAAGGCCAGGAACCAGTCGGCGACCCGCGGGGTGGTCTGCTCGTCCACCGGGAAGACCGAGTATCTCCCGGCTTCGCCCCGCTCGATCCCGCGCAGCGTGCACGGCATGCGTTTGGCGGTCAGGAAACCGCGGGCCAGCAGCGGGGCGAGGCCCTCGGGCAGCGGGTGCGAGCCCGCCACCACCCGCCCGGCGGGGGTGAGCACCCAGCAGGGCATGCCCAGGTCGTGGCCGAGCAGGCGGAGCACCGGGTCCAGCCCCGCGCCGGCGGTGGCGCCCTCCACGAGCCGGCGGTGCCGGTCCAGCACGGCGGTCATGTCGTAGGCCCTGGCGGTGGAGAGCCGGCGCACGATGTGCTCGGTGACCTCGGCGAACGACAGCGCCTCCGGCACGTGGAACAGCGGCATGCGGTGCCGCCGGCAGGCCTCGGCGAGATCCTCGGGGATCTCGCCCCACCGCGTGTCGCCGGCGCCCAGCGCGGAGACCCCGGCGTTGACCAGGCTGCGCACGAACCGCTCGCTGTCGTCCGGGCTCTGCCGCCAGACCAGCCCGGTCAGCACCAGCTCGCCGCCGCTCAGGTAGCGGCCCGGGTCGAGCAGGTCGGTGGTGACGACCCAGCGGATCGTCCGGTCCAGCTCGTCATGGCCCGTGACCGGTGACAGTCCCAGCTCGGTCATCTCCAAGAGCGCGCTCAGTCGCATGCGGGCCTCCGTCCCTCGGCGGTGAGGGTAACCCAGGGGCGGAGGTACGCAAGCACCGCGCAAGCCCGGAAGACACCGGGGGAGCGGAGAAGACCGGGGAACGGAGAAGACCGGGAGACGGCGCAGAGGCGACCGAGGACGACCCGGCGGCGGCACGGGGACGACACGCGGGCGGCGGAGCCTTGGAGCATGACACGAAAACACGGGGGGAAGCCCTGACCCACTTCGGAGTTCTTGCTGCTGGACCGGGCCGGGCACCGGTGTGTGTACTGCTGCCATGCCGAACGTGAAATCCGCAGCACCGGCTGCGAGGCTGGCCGGCTTCAACGCGCTCGGCCCCGCCGACGCCGAGGCCGAGCTGCTGACGTGCTGCGCGTCCCGGGCCTTCGCCCGCACCGTGGCGGCGCTGCGCCCCTACCGCGACCTCGCCCAGCTGACCGCGGTGGCCGACGCCGCCGTCAACGACCTGGGCTGGTCCGACGTGCAGGAGGCGCTCGCGGCGCATCCCCGCATCGGGGAGCGCGCCGGCGGGACCGGCAGGGAGTCCGCCTGGTCCCGGCAGGAGCAGTCCGGGGTGGACGCGGCGGACCGGGCCGTGCTCGACGGGCTCGCCGAGGGCAACCTCGCCTACGAGGAGCGCTTCGGCCACGTCTACCTCGTCTGCGCCACCGGCCTGTCGGCCGGGGAGATGCTGGCCCGGCTCCGGGAGCGGCTGCAGAACGACGAGGAGACGGAGCACGGGGTGGTCCGCGCGGAACTCGCCAAGATCACCCGGCTGCGCATGGCGAAGCTGCTGGGGGACCAGCCGTGAGCGCGCGGGGAGCGGCCGCGAGGGTGCGGGGGGACCGGTCATGAGCCTGTCCACGCACGTGCTGGACGCCGCGCTCGGCAGGCCCGCGGCGGGCGTCGCCGTACGGCTGGAGAGCGGCGGGACGGTGGTCGCGGAAGGGCGCACCGACGCCGACGGACGGCTCTCGGGCTGGTCGCCGGGGGCGGGCGTCCACCGGCTGGTGTTCGGCACCGGCGACTACTTCGCCGCACGGGGGGTGGCCGCCTTCTACCCGGAGGTGGCCGTCGCCTTCACGATCGACGATCCGGATGAGCACTACCACGTGCCGTTGCTGCTCAGCCCGTTCGCCTATTCGACGTATCGAGGGAGCTAGCACATGACCGTCGTTCTCGGGCCCAACCGCTACGGCAAGGCCGAGACCCGCGTGGTCCGCGTCGTCAGGGACGGCGGAGTCCACAGCATCAAGGACATCAACGTCAGCTCCGCGCTCTCGGGCGACATGGAGGACGTGCACCTGACCGGCGACAACGCCGCGGTGCTGCCGACGGACACGCAGAAGAACACCGCCTACGCCTTCGCCAGGAAGCACGGCGTCGAACAGATCGAGGACTTCGCGCTCCTGCTGGCCCGCCACTACGTGAGCTCCCAGCCCTCCATCCACCACGCCCGCGTGGAGATCGAGGAGTACTTCTGGGACCGGATCCCCGTCTCCGGCGCGCAGGACCGGCGGCACTCCTTCGTCCGCTCCGGCCGCGAGGTCCGCACCTGCGTCGTCCACCACGACCGCGACGGCCGCACCACCGTGGTCTCCGGCCTCAAGGACCTGGTGGTGCTCAACTCGACCGGCTCGGAGTTCCACGGCTACATCACCGACGAGTACACCACCCTGCGGCCGACCACCGACCGCGTCCTCGCCACCGCCGTCTCGGCCCGCTGGCGGCACGTCTCGGCGGACTCCCCCTTCGGGGAGTCCTACGACGAGGTACGGCGCCACCTGCTGGAGGCCTTCGCCGGGACCCACAGCCTCTCCCTGCAGCAGACCCTCTACGCCATGGGGGAACGGGTGCTGGAGAACCGGGGGGAGGTCTGCGAGGTGCGCATGGCGATGCCGAACAAGCACCACTTCCTGGTCGACCTGGAGCCGTTCGGGATGGACAACCCGAACGAGGTCTTCTACGCCGCCGACCGACCCTACGGGCTGATCGAGGGCGCCGTCCTCACCGGCGACGCCCCCGACGCCTGCTTCGCCTGGGAGTGACGACGATGGACTTCCTGCAGCCCACCACGTGGGCCGAGGCGCTGGCCGCCAAGGCGGACCGGCCGGAGGCGGTGCCCGTCCAGGGCGGAACCGACGTGATGGTCGAGCTCAACTTCGACCTGCACCGCCCGGCCGCGCTGCTGGACCTGAACCGGGTCGCCGAGCTGGCCGAGTGGAGTTCCGAGCCGGACGGCCGGCTCCGGGTCGGCGCGGGCGTGCCGTACGTGCGGCTGATCGCCGAGCTCGGCGGCCGGCTGCCCGGTCTCGCGCAGGCCGCGCGCACGGTCGGCTCGCCCCAGATCCGCAACCGGGGCACGGTGGGCGGCAACCTCGGGGCGGCCTCGCCCGCCGGGGACAGCCACCCGCCGCTGCTGGCCGGGGACGCGGTCATCGAGGTCGAGTCCGCCGCCCGCGGCGTGCGGACGATCCCCGCCGCCGAGTTCTACCTCGGCGTCAAGCGCAGCGCGCTGGAGCCGGACGAGCTGATCCGCGCCTTCCGGATGAGCCCGGCCACCGGCCCGCAGTACTTCTCCAAGGTCGGCACCCGCAACGCCATGGTGATCGCGGTCTGCTCCTTCGCGATCGCGCTCCACCCCGGAGAGCGCAGGGTCGGCACCGGCATCGGCTCGGCCGCCCCCACCCCCCGCAGGGCGCGGGCAGCCGAGGAGTTCCTCGCCGCCGAGCTCGACTGGGACGCCCGGCTCGACCCCGCGGTGCTCGCCCGCTTCGGGGAGCTGGCCGCGCAGGCCGCCTCCCCGATCGACGACGTGCGCGGCACCGCCGACTACCGGCGGCACGCCATCGGCGTGATGGCGCGCCGCACCCTGACCTGGGCCTGGAACGAGTTCCGGTCCGGACACTTCGAAAGGAGGGCCGGCTGATGCGCGTCACCTTCACCGTGAACGGGCGCCCGGAGACGGCCGACGACGTGTGGGAGGGCGAGAGCCTCCTGTACGTGCTGCGCGAGCGCGTGGGCCTGCCCGGCTCCAAGAACGCCTGCGAGCAGGGCGAGTGCGGTTCCTGCACCGTCTACCTCGACGGCACCCCGGTCTGCGCCTGCCTGGTCGCGGCCGGCCAGGCCGAGGGCCGCGAGGTCCGCACCGTCGAGGGCCTGGCCGACGGCGACCGGCTCGACCCGGTCCAGGAGGCGTTCGTGGAGTGCGGCGCCGTGCAGTGCGGCTTCTGCACCCCCGGCCTCGTCGTGCAGGCGCACGACCTGATCGAGCGGGTCGCGCAGCCCTCGGACGCCGAGATCCGCGAGGCCCTGGCGGGCAACCTGTGCCGGTGCACCGGCTACGAGAAGATCCTCGACGCGGTACGGCTCGCCGCCGCGCGCAAGGCGGCGTCGTGACCGCCTCCGCGACCGGCGGGGGAGCGCGCTCCCTGCTGATCGAGAACGCCTACATCGCCCCCGTGGCCGGCCCGGAGATCCCCTCCGGCTTCGTCCACGTCGAGGGCGACCGGATCGTGGCGCTCGGGGCCGGTCCTGCCCCGGAGATCCCGGGCGCCACCCGGATCGACGGCACCGGCTGCCTGGCCACCCCCGGCCTGGTCAACACCCACCACCACCTGTACCAGTGGGCCTCCCAGGGCCTCGCCCAGGACGCCACGCTGTTCGAGTGGCTGGTGGCGCTCTACCAGGTGTGGGCGGCCATGGACGCCGAGGTCGTGCGCGGCGCGGCCGGGGCGGGGCTGGGCTTCCTGGCCCTGTCCGGCTGCACCACCTCCTCCGACCACCACTACGTCTTCCCGAAGGGGCGCGGCGACCTGTTCGCCGCGGAGATCGAGGCCGCCCGGGAGCTGGGCATCCGCTTCCACCCGGTGCGCGGCTCGATGGACCGGGGCAGGTCGAAGGGCGGCCTGCCGCCGGACGTGGTGGTGGAGAAGCACGACGAGATCCTCGCCGAGAGCGCCAGGGCCGTGGACGCCTACCACGACCCGTCCTTCTCCTCGAAGCTGCGCGTGGCGATCGGCCCGTGCTCGCCGTTCTCGGTCAGCGCCGAGCTGATGGTCGAGGCCGCCGCGCTGGCCCGCGCCAAGGGCGTGCGCCTGCACACCCACCTGGCCGAGACCCTCGACGAGGAGGAGCACCTGCTCGCGCAGGTCGGCATGCGCCCGGTCGACTACATGGAGAAGCTCGGCTGGCTCGGCCCGGACGTGTGGTTCGCCCACGCCATCCACCTGAGCGACGCCGACATCGACGTCTTCGCGCAGACCGGCACCGGCTCGGCGCACTGCCCCAGCTCCAACGGCCGCCTCGGCGCGGGCATCGCCCGGGTCTCCGAGATGCTGGCCCGGGGCGCGACCGTCGGCCTCGGCGTGGACGGCAACGCCTCCTCCGAGCTGACCACACTCTCCGGGGAGATGCGCCAGGCCATGCTCTTCCAGCGGGCGAAGTACGGCCCCACCGCGCTGACCGCCCGCCAGGCCCTGGAGATGGCCACCCTCGGCGGAGCGAAGAACCTCGGCCGGGACGCCGAGCTCGGCACCCTGGAGCCGGGCAAGCTCGCCGACGTCGCGCTGTGGCGGACCGACGGGGCCTTCGCCTCGGCGATCACCGACCCGGTCGCCACCCTGGTCTTCGCCACCCGCCAGCCGCCGCTGGCCCGCCTGCTGGTGGGCGGCGAGACGGTCGTCGAGGACGACGAGCTGCGCACGGTCTCCCAGGACGAGCTCGGCCGCGCCGGCGGCCGGGCCCACCGCCGCCTGCTGCGCCTGGCCGAGGAACAGGGCTTCACCGCAGCCAAGGAGGTCCACACGTGAGCCGAGAGGGAGGAAGCATGAGCGCCACGCCGGTGCGCGCGCCGCGGGACATCGCGGCCCCCGGGACCGGGGGAGTCGGCGACAGCCCGCTGCGCCCCGACGGGACGCTGAAGGTCAGGGGCGAGTTCGCCTACTCCTCCGACCTGTGGATCGACGGCATGCTCTGGGGCGCGACGCTGCGCAGCCCGCACCCCCGCGCGAAGATCGTCTCCATCGACGTCTCCGAGGCCCTGGCCCATCCCGGTGTGGCGGCCGTGCTCACCCACGAGGACGTCCCGGGCCGCAAGCACTTCGGTCTGGACCACACCTGGGACCAGCCGGTCCTGGCCGCAGGCGAGGTGCGCCACCAGGGCGAGCCGATCGCGCTGGTCGCGGCCGACCACCCGGAGACCGCGCGCCGGGCGATGGAGAAGATCCGGATCGGGTACGAGGTCCTGGAGCCGCTCACCGACGCCCGCCGGGCCGCGTTCGACCCGGCCTACCCGCAGGTCCAGCCGCGCGGCAACCTCGCCCGCCACCAGCCCGTCCGGGTCGGCGACGTCGAGGCCGCCAAGGCCCGCGCCGAGGTGGTCGTCTCCGGCGAGTACCGGGTCGGCATCCAGGACCAGGCGTTCCTCGGGCCGGAGTCCGGCCTGGCCGTGCCTGCCGAGGACGGCGGCGTGGACCTGTACGTGGCCACCCAGTGGATGCACAACGACCTCAAGCAGATCGCCCCCTGCCTGGGCCTGCCCGAGGAGAGGATCCGCATGACGCTCTCGGGCGTCGGCGGGGCCTTCGGCGGGCGCGAGGACCTGTCGATGCAGATCCACGCGGCCATGCTCGCCCTGCACACCGGCAGGCCCGTCAAGATCGTCTACAACCGGTACGAGTCGTTCTTCGGCCACGTGCACCGCCACCCGGCCGAGATGCGCTACGAGTACGGCGCCACGAAGGACGGGAGGATCCTCTACGCCGACGTGGAGATCCTCCTGGACGGCGGCGCCTACACCTCCGCGACGATGAACGTGGTCGGCAACGCCGCCTCGCTGGGCGTGGGGCCGTACGTCATCCCGAACATCAGGATCGACGCCTACGGCGTCTACACCAACAACCCGCCCTGCGGGGCGATGCGCGGCTTCGGCGCGGTGCAGGCGTGCTTCGCCTACGAGTCGATGATGGACAAGCTCGCCGAGGCGTGCGGGCTCGACCCGGTCACCGTGCGGCAGGTCAACGCCGCCTCCCAGGGCAGCGAACTGGCCACCGGCCAGGTGGTCTGGGCCCCGCTGCCGATGGCCGAGATGCTCCAGCAGGCCCGCGAGCTGCCCATGCCGCCGCCGCTGGACGCCTCCGACCTCCGCAACCTGCCCGGCGGCGCCTCGCAGACCACGCACGGCGAGGGCGTGCGGCGCGGTGTCGGGTACGGCGTGGGCCTGAAGAACATCTGCTTCTCCGAGGGCTTCGACGACTACTCCACCGCCCGGGTCCGCCTGGAGGTGATCGGCGGAGAGGCGACCGCGCTGGTGCACACCGCCGCCGCCGAGGTCGGCCAGGGGCTGGTCACACTGGAGGCGCAGATCGCCCGCACCGAGCTGGGCGTCGAGCGGGTCGTCATCCACCCGGCCGACAACCAGGTCGGCGACGCCGGCTCCAGCTCCGCCTCGCGCCAGTCGTACATGACCGGCGGCGCGGTGATGACGGCCTGCCAGGCCGTGCGGGAGGGCGTGTTCGCCCTGGCCGCCGCCAGGCTGGGCCGTACCTACGATGACCTGTCGCTGGCCGGCGGGAAGGTCGTCTCGGCGAGCGCGGGCGTGCTCGCCGCCATCGAAGACGTCCTCGGCGACGCCGTCGTCGAGGAGACCCGCGAGTACCACCACGAGCCGACCACGGGCATGGACCCCGTGACCGGCAGGGGTGACTCGCACACGCAGCTCGCGCTCTGCGTCCACCGGGCCGTGGTGGACGTCGACGTCGAGCTCGGCCTGGTGAAGGTCGTGGAGCTGGCCGCCGTCCAGGACGTCGGCAAGATCCTCAACCGCCTCTCGCTGGAGGGGCAGATCCACGGCGGCACCGCGCAGGGCCTCGGCCTGGCGGTGATGGAGGAGATCGTGGTGGCCGGCGGGAAGGTGCGCAACCCGTCGTTCACCGACTACCTGATCCCCACCATCCTCGACATGCCGCCGATGCGCCTGGAGATCCTGGAGAACGCCGACCCGCGGGCCCCATACGGCCTGCGCGGCGCCGGGGAGCCACCCACGCTCTCCTCCACGCCCGCGATCGTCGCGGCCATCCGCGACGCCACGGGTCTCGCACTCACCCGAGTGCCGGTTCGTCCGGAACACATCACCGGAAGCAGTTGACCAACAGGGGCAGCCCTCACTCGTATCTGAAAACGCACCCTTTGTCAGGATTTATGCTGACTTGCGGCGTTTTAAGGGGTGTCCTGTGCATCCTCGCCTGTGGCGACCGCCGTAGGAGAGAAGGCCCGCAGGACGCCCCCACCCCCCGTGGGTGAACGGGAGAGACCCCACAACCGCACCCCCTCGAACCATGCGGACGACCCCGGCCGGCCACCGGGGTCACTCCGTGGGTCGACTACGCCCTTGGGAGGGCCCGACCATGACCCAGCTGCAGACCCGGCCCTCCGGCGAGGACCCCGAGGCGCCCGGCGCCTCCGGAACCTCCCGGACCTGGATCGACCGTTTCTTCGACCTCACCGGCCGGGGGACGACGGTCGCCAGGGAGGTCCGTGGCGGCATCACCACCTTCGTGGCCGTTGCCTACATCATCCTGCTCATCCCCATCATCCTCAGCGGCGCCAAGGACGTGACCGGCGCCGCGATGACCATCCCCCAGCTCACCACGGCGGTCGCCCTCTCCGCCGCGATCACCACGATCCTGATGGGCCTGGTGGGCAACGCCCCCTTCGCCCTCGCCTCCGGCCTCGGCATCGCCCCCGTGGTGGCCTTCCAGGCCGCTCCGCACATGACGTGGAACCAGGCCATGGGCCTGGTCGTGCTGGAGGGCGCGGTGATCGTGCTCTTCGCGCTCACCGGTATCCGGCAGCTCATCATGGACGCCATCCCCACCCCGCTCAAGCACGCCATCGGCGTCGGCATCGGCATGTTCATCGCGCTCATCGGCCTGGTGGACGCCGGGTTCGTCGGCCGGGGCGAGGGCACCGTGGTGACCCTCGGCACCGGCGGGAGGCTCTCCGGCTGGCCCATCGTGGTCTTCTGCGTCGGCCTGCTGCTGATGTTCGCCCTGTTCGTCCGCCGGATCCCCGGCGCGATCCTGATCGGCATCGTGGCCGCCACGGTGCTGGCCATCGTGATCAACGCGCTGGTGGACGGGGTGAAGTGGCCCGGGGTGGTCACGCCGGAGCTTCCCGAGCGGATCGTCTCCACACCGGACTTCAGCCTGCTGTTCGACGTGGACCTGTTCGGAGGCTTCGGCGCGGCCGGCGTGCTCACCGCCACGGTGGTGCTGTTCACCCTCGTGCTGTCCGGCTTCTTCGACGCGATGGGGACCATCCTCGGCGTCGGCGAGGAGGCCGGGCTCGCCGACGAGCAGGGCCGGATCCAGGGCGTCGGCAGGATCCTGACGATCGACGGCTTCGGTGCCGTCATCGGCGGCGTCACCGGAGGTTCCGCCAACACCATCGTGGTCGAGTCGGCCGCCGGAGTCGGGGAGGGCGCTCGCACCGGCCTCGCCGGCCTGGTGACCGGCGCGCTCTTCGCCGGGGCGATGTTCCTGACCCCGCTGGCGGCCGTCGTGCCCGCCCAGGCCGCGGCCCCCGCCCTGGTCCTGGTCGGCGCGCTGATGATGACCGCGGCCCGCAAGATCGAGTGGGACGACATCGACCTGGCCATTCCGGCCTTCCTCACCATCGCGCTGATGCCCTTCACCTACTCCATCACCAACGGGGTCGGCGCCGGAGTCATCGCCTACACGGTGATCAAGGCCGCCCGCGGCCGGTTCGACCAGATCCACTGGCTCCTCTGGGTGATCAGCGCGATCTTCGTCGGCTACTTCGGCATCGGCGCCATCGAGCAGCTCCTCGGCTGACAGTGCCGCCCGCCGTACGGTGCGCCGTACGGCGGGCGGTCCGTCTCCCGCGACGGCTCTCCTTCGACGACCGGAGGTTCCTCCCATGCGTGAACTCGCCGACGATCTGCTCGGCTGGATCGAGGAGGGACGCGCGTTCGCGGTCGCCTCCGTGATCACGACCAGCGGCAGCGCGCCCCGGCAGCCGGGGGCGGCGCTCGCCGTGGACGACGGGGGCGAGGCCGTCGGCAGCGTCTCCGGCGGCTGCGTGGAGGGCGCGGTCTACGAGCTGTGCCGGGAGGCGATCCGGACCGGGGAACCGGTCAGGCAGACCTTCGGCTACTCCGACGACGACGCCTTCGCCGTGGGCCTGACCTGCGGCGGGATCATCGAGGTGCTCGTCTGGCCGGTCCCGCCCGCCTCGCCCGCCGCCGCCGCGCTCGGCGCGGCCCTGGAGGCGGTGCGGCGGGGCGAACCCGTCGCGATCGTCCGTGTCCTGACGGACGGCACCGGCACGGATCCCGGCCCGGGAACCGGCACAGGGCCGCAGACGCGTACGGGTGCCCGCGCGGACACGGATGTCCTCGCCGTCTTCGAGGACCGGACCCTGGGCGGCCTCGCGGGCGGGCCCGCCACCGGGACCGTCGCGGCCGAGGTGCGGGCCATGCTCGACGCCGGGCTCACCGGCCTGCGCACCCTGGGCTGCGGCGGGGAGGAGGTCACGGTCTTCGCCGAGACCTACGCGCCCCCGCCCCGCCTGCTCGTCTTCGGCGCCGTCGACTTCGCCGCCGCGCTCACCCGCGCCGGCCGCTTCCTGGGCCACCACGTCACCGTCTGCGACGCCCGGCCCGTCTTCGCCACGCCGCGCCGCTTCCCCGACGCCCACGAGGTCGTCGTCGACTGGCCGCACCGCTACCTCGCCCGCACGCGGGTCGACTCCCGGACCGTGGTCTGCGTGCTCACCCACGACGCCAAGTTCGACGTGCCGCTGCTGGAGGCCGCGCTCCGGCTCCCGGTCGCCTACGTGGGGGCGATGGGCTCACGCCGTACCCACGCCGACCGCATGGCCCGCCTGCGCGCGGCCGGGCTGAGCGAGGCGGAGCTGTCGCGGCTGCGCTCGCCCATCGGCCTCGACCTGGGCGCCCGCACCCCGGAGGAGACCGCCCTGTCCATCGCCGCGGAGTTCGTCGCCCTGCGCCGCGGCGGGAGCGGCCTGCCCCTCACGCGGACCTCCGGCCCCATCCACCCGGAGAGCCGGGCCGTGCCGGCCCGGCTCTCCGCGTAGTTGTGCCAACCCACAAAAACCACCAGGTGAACGCCCCGGAAGCTTCGGACTTCCTGCGGCTGGACCGGGAACCGGGACGGCCTGTGTACTGGGTCACACACCCCTGAACGCTCCGCCTGAGCCGGAGCGAGGAGGTACCGCGCTGCCGCCTCCGGCAGACCTACGGGCCCCACCCCACCGGATCGATCCGACCCCGGGAGGAGCCTGCGATGGCCTTGATGTTCCTCAACGGCGGCGCCATGCGTGGCGGGCCGCTGCACCACCTGCTGGAAGGCGCCCCGCTGGTGGCCGAGACCGCCACGGCGCCCAAGTACCGCTTCTACTCGGTGGGCGACCGCTGCCCCGGCCTGGCGCCGGTGGCGCACGGCGGGGCCGCCATCGAGGGGGAGCTCTACGACGTCCCGATGGACGTCCTGCGCGACCGGCTGATGCCCGCCGAACCGCCCGAGCTGGAGCTCGGCGTGATCGAGCTGGCGGACGGCACGTCCTCGTTCGCGATGCTCCTGCGCCGCCCCTGCAGCTCGCACGCCGAGCTGTACGACATCACCGAGTCCGGTGGCTGGAAGGCCTACATGGATATCCAGCCGGATGCCGACGCAGACGCCCGCACAGACGCCCGCACAGATGCCCGCACAGATGCCCGCACAGACAGGGAGAAGACACCGTGACGCGGTTCGACGTCAACGCCTCGATCCTCTTCACCGACCTGCCGCTGCTGGAGCGTCCCGCCGCGGTCAAGGCCGCCGGGTTCGACGGCGTCGAGTTCTGGTGGCCGTTCGCCGAGGCCGTACCGTCCGACAGGGACGCCGACGCCTTCGTCGGCGCGGTCCGGGACGCGGGCGTGCGGCTCGTCGGCCTCAACTTCGCCGACGACATCGCCACCGGCGGGCGCGGTCTCGTCTCCCGTCCCGCCGACAGCGCCCGCTTCCGCGACAACGTCGACGCCGCCGTCGGCATCGCCGGGCGGCTCGGCTGCACGGCGCTCAACGCGCTGTACGGCAACCGCGTGGACGGCCTGGACCCGGCCGAGCAGGACGAGCTGGCCGCCGAGAACCTCGCGTTCGCCGCGCGGGCCGCCGCCGGGATCGGCGCGACGGTGCTGGTGGAGGCGCTCAACGCCTACGAGTCGCCGTCCTACCCGCTGGTCTCCGCCGAGGCCGCGGTCGAGGTGATCGATCGGGTGGGGGAGCCGAACGTGGCGTTCCTGTGCGACCTGTACCACCTGGCCCGGATGGGCGAGGACCTGGACGCGGTGATCGCCGGGTACGCGGGCCGGATCGGCCACGTGCAGATCGCCGACGCGCCCGGCCGGGGCCGCCCCGGCACCGGCGGGCTGGACTTCCCCCACCTGCTGAAGGTGCTCGACGGGCACGGCTACGACGGCTGGATCGGCCTGGAGTACAAGGACGCCGAGCCGGACTTCGGCTGGGTCCGCGAGCTGGACCGGCCGGCATGACGACATCCCCGAACGCACCCGGAATCCCGGACGAACCGGCGAGAGGCCGGACGAGGAGAGCACATTGAGCAGGATCGCATTCATCGGGCTCGGCATCATGGGCTCGCCCATGGCCGGGCACCTGGTCAGGGCCGGACACGAGGTCACCGGCTTCGACCTCGGCGAGGACGCCCTCGCCCGCCTCCGGGCCGCCGGAGGCGCGAGCGCAGGCGGCGTCGCCGAGGCCGTCAAGGGCGCCGAGGTCGTCATCACCATGCTCCCGGCCGACCCGCAGGTCGAGGCCGTCCTCCCGGAGATCCTCGGCAACGCCGAGTCCGGCGCGCTCTACATCGACTTCTCCACCATCACCCCGCAGACCTCGCAGAAGGTCGCCCGCGAGGGCGCGGCCAGGGGGCTGCGCGTGCTGGACGCCCCGGTCTCCGGCGGTGAGAAGGGCGCGATCGACGGCGTCCTGTCCATCATGGTCGGCGGCGCGCCGGAGGACTTCGAGGCCGCGACGCCGGTCTTCGAGGCCATCGGCAGGACCTTCAAGCTGGTCGGCCCCGCAGGCGCCGGGCAGTACGTCAAGGCCGCCAACCAGCTCGTCGTCGGCGGCACCTACGCCCTCGTCGCCGAGGCCATCGTGCTGATGGAGGCGGCCGGCGTGGACGCCGCCGCCGGACTCGACGTGCTCGCCGGCGGCCTGGCCGCCAGCCGCATCCTCGACATCAAGCGCGAGTCGATGCTCGCCCGCGACTTCCGGCCGGGCTTCCGCATCGACCTGCACCACAAGGACATGGGCATCATCCTCGACGCCGCCCGCGGCGCCGAGGTGGCCATCCCCATGGGCGCTCTCACCGCCCAGCTCATCGCCGCCGCGCGCGCCCAGGGCCACGGCGGCCTCGACCACTCCGCACTCCTCAAGGTCACCGAGAGCCTCTCGGGAAGGGACAGCTGATGGCCAGGATCCCCGCGATGAACGCGGTCGTCGAAGTCCTCAAGTCCGAGGGCGTCGACACGGCGTTCGGCTGCCCCGGCGCGGCCATCCTCCCCCTGTACAAGGCGATGGAGGAGGTCGGCGGCATCGAGCACCTGACCGTCCGCCACGAGGAGGGCGCCACCCACATGGCCGACGGCTGGGCCCGCACCAACGGCGGGGTCGGCGTCGCGATCGGCACCTCCGGCCCGGCCGGCACCAACATGATCACGGGCCTGTACACCGCGCTTGCGGACTCGATCCCGATCGTCTGCATCACCGGCCAGGCGGCCACCGCCCTGCTCGACAAGGAGGGCTTCCAGGCGGTCGACATCGTGGAGATCGCCAAGCCCGTCACCAAGTGGGCCGTGCAGATCAAGGAGGCGGCCACCGCCCCCTGGATCTTCCGCGAGGCGTTCCGGGTCGCCCGGTCCGGCCGACCCGGCCCGGTCCTCATCGACATCCCGGTGGACGTGGCCAAGGGGATCATCGAGTACGACCCCGCGCTGGACTCCCCGCTCCCGGTCGCGGCCGTCGAGCCGCACCGGCCGCGCGTCGAGAAGGCCCTGGACCTGCTGCTGGCCGCCGAGCGGCCGCTGATCCTCGCCGGCGGCGGCGTGATCATCGCCGAGGCCGCCGGCGAGCTGCGCGAGCTGGCCGAGTACCTGAACGTCCCGGTCCAGGTCACCCTGATGGGCAAGGGCGCCATCGACGAGGACCACGGCCTGTTCTGCGGCATCACCGGCGTGCAGACCTCGCAGCGGTACGGCAACGCCTCCTTCCTGGAGTCCGACCTGGTGCTGGCCGTGGGCGCGCGCTTCGGCGACCGGCACACCGGCCGGCTCGACGTCTACCGGGGTGAGCGGAAGTTCGTCCACGTCGACATCGAGCCGACCCAGATCGGCAGGGTCTTCGAGCCGGACCTCGGCGTCGTCTCCGACGCCAGGCTGTTCCTGCAGGCCCTGCTCGAGGTCGCCAAGGAGCGCGAGGCGGGCCGCGGGCCCGGCGCGTGGGTCGGCCGGGTCCGGCACCTCAAGGCGACCCTGGGCCGCCGCGAGGACTTCGACACGGTCCCGATCAAGGCCCCCCGGGTCTACAAGGAGATCAACGAGGTCTTCGACGAGGACACCTACTTCGTCACCGCGATCGGCCTCTACCAGATCTGGGGCGGCCAGCACCAGAAGGCGTACAAGCCGCGCCGCTACCAGATCTGCGGCCAGGCCGGCCCGCTGGGCTGGGAGATCCCGGCGGCGATCGGCGTCAAGAAGGCGCTCAAGAACACCGAGCCGGACGCCGAGGTCGTGGGCATCGTCGGCGACTACGGCTTCCAGTACATGGTGGAGGAGCTCGCGGTCGGCGCCCAGTACAACGTGCCGTTCGTGCTCATCATGATCAACAACGAGTATCTGGGCCTCATCCGCCAGGCCTCGATCCCGTACGACATGAACTACCAGGTGGACATCCACTACGACGAGTACGGCACCGACAACGTCAAGATCATGGAGGCGTACGGCTGCTCCGGCCGCCGGGTCGTCGACCCCGCCGACATCCGCGACGCGCTCGAATGGGCGCGCAAGGAGGCCCGCGCGACCAGCCGCCCGGTGCTCGTCGAGATCATGATCGAGCGCGAGGCGAACACCCCGCACGGCCCCGCGATCGACGCCGTCAGGGAGTTCGAGCCCGTCCCCGCACAAGTGTGATGATGGATCGCCATCACACAGGGCGCCGGCACGCGCCCCTGCCCGCTCGCACCGGGCAGGGGCGCGTGTCCGCCCATTCTCCATCAGGGAGCAGGGTTGTCTGTTTCACGCGATCTCATGCCGACTTCTGAGACCGTTGATCCGTCGTCCGGGCACGTCGTCATCGCCCCGGACAAGTTCAAGGGATCGCTGACCGCCGCCGAGGTCGCCGCCCGCGTCGCGGCAGGCCTCGGGCCCGGGGTCACCACCGCCGCGCTGCCGGTCGCCGACGGCGGCGACGGCACCGTGGCGGCAGTCGTCGCCTGCGGGTTCGATCCCGTCGAGGTCGAGGTCACCGGTCCCGTCGGCGAACCGGTCCGCGCCGTCTACGCCTGGCGCGACGCCGTACCGGGAGCCGCGGGGACCGGAGCGGCGGACGTGCCGACCGCCGTCGTCGAGCTCGCCGAGGCATCCGGCCTGCGCCTCATGCCCGCGGAGCTCGCCCCGCTCACCGCGACCAGCCGGGGGACCGGCGAGCTGATCGCGCACGCCGTACGGCGCGGCGCCCGGCGCGTCGTCCTCGGCCTGGGCGGCAGCGCCTCCACCGACGGCGGCGCCGGGATGATGCAGGCCCTGGGCGTGCGCTTCCTCGACGCCGAGGGCCGCGAGCTCCCGCCCGGAGGGGCCGCCCTGCGCGCGCTCGACGAGATCGACACCTCCGGGCTCCTGGAGATCGGGGACGTCGAGTTCGTCGTCGCCAGCGACGTGGACAACCCGCTGCTCGGGCCGTACGGCGCCGCCGCCGTCTACGGCCCGCAGAAGGGCGCCTCGCCCGAGGACGTGACGCTGCTCGACGGCGCGCTCGCCCGCCTGGCCGCCGTCGCCGCGCACACCCACGGCCTGGTCGGCGCCATCGAGCACGACGACGTCGTGCGCCCCATGGGCGTGGCCGGACAGCCCGGGGCCGGGGCCGCCGGGGGAGTGGGCTTCGCCGCCCTCGCCTTCCTGCGGGCCGAGATCCGCCCCGGCATCGAGTACCTGCTCGACCTGCTGGGCTTCGGGGAACTGCTCGGCGGAGCCCGCCTGGTGATCACCGGTGAGGGCTCCCTGGACGAGCAGACCCTCCGCGGCAAGGCCCCCGCCGGGGTCGCCGCCGCGGCGGCCAGGGCCGGGGTGCCCGTCGTCGCGGTCTGCGGCCGCCGCACCCTCGGCGACGACGAGCTGCGGGCGGCGGGCATCGAGGCCGCCTACGCGCTCACCGACATCGAGCCCGACACCGCCCGCTGCATCGCCGAGGCCGGCCCGCTGCTCGAACGCCTCGCCGCCGGACTCGCGGCCGACCGGCTCGCGGCGGGGTCGTAGGGAAACCGAAGGAGCACCACATGCACGATCTGGTCATCACCTCCCGCAGGGCCGTACTGCCCGAGGGGGAGAGGCCCGCGGCGGTCGCCGTACGGGACGGGAGGATCGCCGGGATCCACGCGCCGGACGCGGCCCCCGAGGCCGCCGAGCGCGTCGACCTCGGCGACGTCGCGCTGCTGCCCGGGCTCGTGGACAGCCACGTCCACGTCAACGAGCCCGGCCGCACCCACTGGGAGGGCTTCGCCTCCGCCACCCGGGCCGCCGCCGCGGGCGGGGTGACCACGATCGTCGACATGCCGCTCAACTCGCTGCCGCCGACGGTGGACGTGCCCGCGCTGGAGGTCAAGCGGGCCGCGGCGGCCGGCCGGTGCGCGGTCGACGTCGCCTTCTGGGGCGGCGCGGTCCCGGGCAACCTCAAGGACCTGCGGGCCCTGCACGAGGCGGGCGTCCGCGGGTTCAAGTGCTTCCTGTCCCCGTCGGGGGTGGACGAGTTCCCGCCCCTCGGCGTCGAGGAACTTCGGGCGGTCATGGCCGAGATCGCCTCCTTCGACGGCCTGCTGATCGTCCACGCCGAGGACCCCGAGCTGCTCGCCGACCCCGCCGGTCCGGGTTACGCCGAGTTCCTCGGCTCCCGGCCCGGCGAGTCCGAGCGGCGCGCCGTCGAACGGGTCATCGCGCTGGCCCGGCAGACCGGCGTGCGGGCGCACATCCTGCACGTGTCGTCCGCGCTCTGCCTGGAGCCGCTGGCCGAGGCCCGGCGCGACGGCGTGCGGATCACCGCGGAGACCTGCCCGCACTACCTCACGCTGGCCGCGGAGGAGGTGCCGGAGGGCGCCACCCAGTTCAAGTGCTGCCCGCCGATCCGCGAGGAGGCCAACCGCGACGGGCTCTGGAAGGGGCTGGCCGACGGCGTGCTCGACTGCGTCGTCTCCGACCACTCCCCGTCCACCCCGGACCTGAAGGTGCCCGACTTCGCCGCCGCCTGGGGCGGGATCTCCTCCCTCCAGCTCGGCCTGTCCGCGGTGTGGACCGAGGCGTCCTGGCGCGGGCACGGCCTGGGCGACGTGGTGCGCTGGATGTCCGCGGCCCCGGCGGTCCTGGCCGGGCTGGACGGCAGGAGGGGTACCGCCGGGACGGCGGGCGTGGGCGTCGCCGCCGGACCGACCGGTAAGGAGGCCGCCGCCGGACCCGGCGGCAAGGGGAGCATCGTCGTGGGCAACGACGCCGACCTGGTCGCCTTCGACCCCGGCGCGGCCCAGACCGTGGACGCCGCCGCCCTGCACCACCGCAACCCGGTCACGCCGTACCACGGCAGGACGCTCTCCGGCGTGGTGCGCACCACCTGGCTGCGCGGCCGGGCCGTACGGGACGACGCCCCGCACGGCACCCTGCTCTGACCGGCCCGGACACCGCCGGACCCTCCGTGTGCGAGGCCGGTTCCGCGGACCAGACCGCTTCCGCGTGCGGGGACCGTACCCGCGAATAACCTCACGCCTACCCAGAAAGGCTCTCCGATGAGCGAGTTCACCCGCCTGCCCGACCTGGCCCTGCGCACCCTCGGCGGGTCCGTCGTCGCGGCCAACGACGAGTCCTTCGCCGAGAAGGAGAGCCTGATCCGCCCCGGCCGCCCCGGCTTCCAGGCGGAGACCTTCGGCGCCAAGGGCCAGGTCTACGACGGCTGGGAGACCCGCCGCCGCCGCGAGCCCGGCCACGACTGGGCTCTGGTCCGGCTCGGCCTGCCCGGCGTGATCCGCGGCGTCGTGATCGACACCGCGTGGTTCAAGGGCAACTACCCGCCGCACGCCTCCGTCGAGGCGGCCGCGGTCGAGGGCTACCCGACGCCCGCCGAGCTCCAGGCCGCCGAGTGGACGGAGATCGTCCCCAAGAGCGACCTCAAGGGCGACGCCGAGCACTTCTTCGAGGTCGCCGACGGACGCCGCTACACGCACGTCCGGCTGAACATGTTCCCCGACGGGGGCATCGCCCGGCTGCGCGTGCACGGCGAGGTCCGCCCCGACCTGTCGCTCCGCGACGGCCTCGGCCTCGACCTGGCCGCCCTGGAGAACGGCGCGCTCGTCACCGGCTGCTCCGACGAGTTCTACTCCTCGCCCAACAACGTCATCGCCCCGGGCCTGGCCCGCCACCAGGCCGAGGGCTGGGAGACCGCGCGCCGCCGCGACGGCGGCAACGACTGGCTGACCATCCGCCTGGCCGGCACGGGCGTCGTCAGACTCGCCGAGATCGACACCACCAACCTGCTGTTCAACGCCCCCGGCGAGGTCTCCCTCACCGGCGTCGACGCCGCCGGGGAGGAGTTCGAGCTGCTGCCCAGGACCCGCCTGCAGCCCGACACCCCGCACCGCTTCCGCATCGGGAACCCCCGCCCCGCCACCCACGTCCGGGTCGACATCCACCCCGACGGCGGCCTGGCCCGCGTCCGCCTGCACGGGCTCCTCGACAAGGACGGGAACCCGGGCCACCGCTCATCGGGGGCGTGATCCTCGCGAGAGGCCGCCGGGGCGATCCCGGCGGGCCGGTTCCGCGAGAGATCGGTTCCGTAAGGGATCGGTAAGGACGGTGGCGTGAACTTTTCCGCGGGTTCCGGCATAACGTGATCAAGCAGGCGGGCCCGCCTTCTCGTTGTCCGGCTTCAGTGGATGCAGAAGGAGTCATACCAACAATGCGTCACCGTCGAAGTGCAGTACGCGTCCTGGTGAGCGCCGTGATCGCCTTACCGCTGGGAACGGCGGCCGCCGCGCCCGCAGCGGCTCAGGAGGGGTGCCCTCCCGTCACCGACCGGTGGGAGCTCGTCGACCTCGGCTTCACCGGCGAGGTCGCGGACATCAACGACTCCGGTCAGATCGTCGGCACGCTGCGCGGAGGGGAGAACGACAGGAGGGCCTTCGTCTGGCAGGACGGGCGGCTCACCGTGCTCAGCACGCTGGGCGGTTTCCTCGGGAGCAGCGCGACCGGTATCGACGACGAGGGGCGGATCACCGGGTACTCGGAGTCCAGCGCCGATCAGAAGATCCACGCCGTGCTGTGGGAGAACGGCCGGCTGCGGGACCTCGGCGCGCTCGGCGGTCGCGCCGCCTTCCCCGAGGAGATCGAGCACGGTGTCGTCGTCGGTCAGGTGAGCGTCGACGGCGCCCCGCGCGGAAAGGACGCGAGAGCCTTCATGTGGCGGGACGGGCGGACGACCCGGCTCGGCGTCGTTCCCGGCAGCCGGGCCGTGGCCGTGAACGGCGCCGGGCAGGTGGCCGGTGTGCACCGGATCGCGGCCGGGTTCCCCTCGCCGTACGAACGCACCGACCACGCCTTCGTGTGGCAGAACGGCGTCACCCGTGACCTGGGGACCCTGGGCGGCAACTGGAGCACGGTCAGCGCGATCAACGACCGCGGCCAGGTCCTCGGAGATTCGGCCCTCGGCTCCGACGGCGTCCACAAACGGGCGTTCGTCTGGAGCGCCGAGACGGGGATGGAGCCGGTCCGGGAGGACGGCGGCACCGCCCTCCCCCGGGACATCAACAACGACGGCGTCATCGTCGGCCAGTACGGCTGCGACGCCTCGCCCTACGGCCCGGCCCACCCCGCCGTCTGGGCCGACGCCGACGCCTCGCCGCTCCTGCTGCCGGCCCCGTCCGAGTGGCCGAGCTACTACGCCACGGACATGAACGACCGGGGCGAGATCGTCGGAGGCTCCCACGACGGGGTCGGTTACCCCCGCCCGGCCCTCTGGCGCCCCAAGCCGGCCGGCTGACCGGTCCGGCCGGCGGATGGAGAGCACCGGCGGCGGGAACACCGCGCTCGCACCGGCGGTCCCGCCGCCGGCGTTCCCGGGGGAACGAGGGGATCGCGTGCCGCGGCGCCGCGGGGCTCCACGCGGTCCCCGCCGAGCGGGGATCCGGCGGCGATCCGGTGCCTCAGAGCGTGATGACGACCTTCCCCGGGGCGCGGCCCGTCTCCTGGTACCTGACGGCCGCCGGGATCTCCGCGAACGGGTAGCTCCGGTCGATGACCGGAGTGACCTTCCCGTCCTCGATGAGCCCGGTCAGCGTCATCAGGTTCTGCTTGTTCTCCGTGCACCGGACCACGTCCGCCATGACGATCCTCTGGGACACGAACGGCGACGCCACGAGGCTGGAGAAGATGCGGCCGACGGGGCTCAGCCATCGGCCGCCCGGCCCTCCGACGATGACGTGGGCTCCCTTGGGGGTCAGCACCCGCCGGCATGCCGATCCCGGGCGGCTCCCCGCGTTGTCCAGCAGGATGTCGTAGCGCCGCCCGCTCCGGGTGAAGTCCTCTTTCGTGTAGTCGATGACCTCGTCCGCGCCGAGCGACCGCACCAGGTCCGCGTTCCGCGTGCTGCAGACGCCGGTGACCTCCGCGCCGAACGCCTTGGCGATCTGCACGGCGAACGTGCCCACGCCTCCCGAGGCCCCGTTGATCAGGACCTTCTGGCCCGGCTGGAGCCGTCCGTCGTCGCGCAGGCCCAGCAGGGCGGTGCAGGCCGCCAGCGGCACCGCCGCCGCCTGCTCGTACGACAGGCTCTCCGGTTTCGGCGCCAGTTCGCTCTCCCGGACGCACACGTACTCGGCGAAGCCGCCCTGCTTGGGCATCGCGAACACCTCGTCGCCGGGGCGGAAGCCCGTCACGTTCCTGCCGACCGCCTCGACCTGTCCCGCCACGTCGGCGCCGAGGATGCCGATCTTCGGCTTGCGCAGCCCGGGACCGCCGCCCATCAGGCGCGCGACGTACGGCTCCCCTCTGATGAGGTGCCAGTCGTAGGGCTGGACGGAGGTGGCGCGCACCCGGACCAGCACCTCGTCGTCGCCGGGCACGGGCTCGTCGATGTCGGTGAGCTCCAGGGTGTCGGGTGAGCCGTACGAGCGCAGGACGAACGCCTTCATCGGATTCTCCTCGTCGATCACGGGCGCGGCCGTCGGTCGTGGTGCGGGTCCATCGGGGACCGCGGTGACGGGCGTGTCCCGAGCCATCGGAGAGCAGCGTAAAAAACCGGCGCGCAAGACTCATCAGCCGAAAGTACGCCTCGCCGGTGGACGATCGGCCAGGCCGGATCGGGCCGATCTATCGATGAGCGGCCACCGCCCCGGCCGTCACGATCGGGGCATGACCGACGAGAGCACGACGGGGCGTCTCCCGTCCCCGCAGAAGCCGCGGAGCGGCCGGCCGGCGGATGACCGGAACAGGGCGGCCCGCACGGCCCCCTCCACCAGGGCCGGGTGGCGCGCGGCCGCCGGGCTGATCGCGCTCAGCGCCGTTCCCATGATCGCCGGAGCGGTCCGCCTGACCGAGCTGGCCGGCGGTGCGGCGATCACGCCGGAGAACGCACGGTTCTTCGCGGCGCCCCTGCCCGTGGTGCTGCACATCGTCGGCGTCAGCCTGTACAGCGTGCTGGGCGCCTTCCAGTTCGCCGCCGGTTTCCGGCGCCGGAGACCCGGATGGCACCGGGCCGCCGGACGGGTCCTGGTCCCGGCCGGCCTGGTCGCGGCGCTCTCGGGACTGTGGATGACCCTGTTCTACCCCCTCCCCGCCGGTGACGGCGACCTCCTTTCCGCGATCCGGCTCGTGTTCGGCTCGGCCATGGCCCTGGCCATCGTCCTCGGACTCGCCGCGATCCGGCGGCGGGACGTCGCCCGGCACCGCGCCTGGATGATCCGCGGCTACGCCATCGGCCTGGGCGCGGGCACGCAGGTGCTGACCCACGTGCCCTGGTTCCTGGTCCTCGGGACGCCCGGCGAGTTCCCCAGGGCGATGCTCATGGCCGCCGGCTGGGTGATCAACCTCGCCGTCGCCGAATGGGTCATCCGCAGGCGGCCGGTGATCCGGTCCGTGTCTCCGGCAGGCCCCGCCGGTGCCTCCGCGGGCGGTCTCGCGGGCCGGTGAAGGAGCGTGCCCCCGCCGGGTTCCCGGACCGCAGGGGAGCGGGAACCCGCAGCCGCGTCCGGCTCAGTTCCTGACGCGGTTGGTCTCGTAGGCCCACATGGCGATCTCGACGCGGTTGCGCGCGCCGAGCTTGGCCATAAGGCTGGCGACGTGGGACTTGACGGTGCTGAGGGAGATGTAGAGCTCGTCGGCGATCTCGTTGTTGGTCCGCCCGCGGGCCACGGTGACCAGGATCTGCTCCTCCCGCTCGGTGAGCGCCTCGACGGGCTGCGCCGGCTGTGAGGCGGGCCCGGCCCCGGCGAAGGCCCCGAGCAGGCGTGCGGTGACGCTCGGGGCGATGAGCGCGTCGCCGCCGGCGGCGGCGTGGACGGCCTGGGAGAGCAGGTCGGCGCCGGCGTTCTTGAGCAGGAACCCCCGGGCTCCCGCCCTCAGGGCGGCGTAGACGTACTCGTCGAGGTCGAACGTGGTGATGACGACGACGGGGACGGGGTCGTCGACGTCCGGTCCGGCGAGGGCCCGGGTGGCCTGGATGCCGTCGAGGCCGGGCATGCGGATGTCGAACAGGCACACGTCGGGGCGCAGGCGCCGCGCGAGCTCGACGGCCCGCCGCCCGTCGGCGGCCTCGCCGACGACCTCGATGCCCGGCTGGGCGTTGAGGATCATCACGAGCCCGGTACGGACGATCTCCTGGTCGTCGGCGACGAGGACCCGGATGCTCATGTCGCCGCCCCGGTCCGCGGCAGCACGGCGGTCACGGTCCAGCCCCGGCCGGGGTTCGGCCCGGCCTCGCAGGAGCCGCCGAGCAGGCCGGCGCGCTCGATCATGCCGATGATCCCGTATCCCGGTGACGCGGCCGGGCGCATGGCGCCGGTGTCGCCGTCGTCGCTCACGCACAGGTGCACCGACGTGTCGTCGGAGGTGACGCGGACCTCGATGAGGGTGGCGTGACGGGCGTGCCGCCGGGCGTTGGTGACCGACTCCTGGGCGAGGCGGTAGATCGCGGCCTCGACCGGCGGCGGGAGGCCGTCGAGGTCGCCGGAGATCTCCACGTCGACGGACGGGCCGGAGCGGGATCGGCCGGCGAGGTGTTCGAGGTCGGCGATACGCCTGCCGGGCGCCAGATCCGCCGGCCGGTCCTGGCGGAGGACCCGCACCATGGCGCGCATCTCGGTGAGGGCGCGCGCCGCCTCGGCCTCGATCACGCGGAGCGCCTCGGCCGCGGCGTCCGGCCGCGACGCCGACGTCGCGAGGCCCGCCTGGGCGCGGATCGCCATCGCCGAGACGTGGTGGGCGACGGTGTCGTGCAGGTCGCGGGCGAGCTGCTCGCGTTCGAGCAGCTTGACCTGGTCGAGCTCGCGCATCCTCGCCCTGGCCCGGTACCGGAACGCGGCGCCCAGGGTGATGGTCGAGAACATGAAGGTGAGCGCGCCGACGGCGTCGGCGCCGGGGGTGCGGCCGGACAGGACCGAGAGGGGAAGCGCGACGAGCATGATCACCAGCCCGATCACGGCCTCGCGCCCGGATCCCCACCGGAACAGCGAGTACACCAGGATGAGCTGGTACACCATCGTGTACATCTCCGACGGGGGCGCGCCCAGCAGCATCGGGACCAGGCCCGTGGCGGTGAAGCAGACCGCGAGCATCGGCAGCGGCCGGGTCCGGCGCCACAGCAGCGTGGGCACCAGCGCGACGGCGAGGAACACCGAGAGGGTCCGCCACGGAAGGTCCGGCCGCAGGACTCCTTCGAGCACCGCGGCCGGTACGAGCACTCCTGCGAGTGCCCAGTCCCGCCACACCCGCAGCGGTGGACGGGGGGGACGGGACTCGTCCCAGACGGAGCGGAGAAGGGCGAGCACCAGACCATGCTACGGAAACCCGCGCCGCCCGGAACCGGCCCAAAGTACGAGATGCGTGTTTCGCGGGCATGACCGGCTTCCGGGCGGCCGCAAGAAGGGGATCCGGCGGCGGCCGGCATGGGGCGTGTGAGGGGCCTACACGGCCTCGTCGCAGACGACCGCGAAGGACTCCCGCGCGTCGAGGAGCTCGTCCCAGTGCTCCTCGGCCCAGGCGCACAGGGCGTCCATCGGCCCGAGCAGGCTGCGGCCGAGCGGGGTCAGCCCGTACTCGACGCGCTGCGCCGGACCCGCGTGGGCCGTACGGGAGACCAGCCCGTCCCGCTCCAGGGACCGCAGCGACTGCGTGAGCACCTTCGCCGAGACGCCCCGCAACGGGATCCGGAGCTCGGAGAAGCGCCGCGGCCCGTCCTCCAGGCAGCGGATGATCATCCCGGCCCACTTGTCGCCGACGCGGATCGGGCTGAGGCCGGAGGGGCACACCGGGTCGAACATGTCCGGGTCGAGAGGCTTTCCCACGGCTCCACCGTAGCCGGTAACCCGGAGGTAACCACCGCGCCGGATACCGTCCGGGCGAGCGGCCGGAGATCAGCCCGGCCCACGGACGCGAGGTGCCGGCATGAGCAGGATCATCATCTTCGGGGCGGGCGGCAGGGCCGGGCGGGCGGCCGTCGGGGAGGCCCGCCGCCGCGGCCACCGGGTCACCGCGGTCGTGCGCGACCCGGCCCGGCACCCCGGCCTGGCCGGCGGAGGCCCGGACGGCGCGACGGGCGCCGAGGAGCACGTCGCGGAGGGGGGCGTGCGGGTCGTCGCGGGCGACGTCACGGACGCGGACGCCGTCGCCCGGCTCGCGGCGGGACACGACGCCGCGATCAGCGCCGCCGCCGACCTGGGCGCGCGGCCCGGGGCCTTCTTCCCCGCCGCCGCCCGCGCCCTGACCGGCGGGCTCGTCCGGGCCGGTGCGGACCGGCTGCTGGTGGTCGGCCTGGCCTCGGTGCTGGAGACCGCGTCCGGGACGCTCCTCATGGACACCCCCGGCTACCCGCAGGAGTACCGCGACTTCTACCTGGGGCACGCGGCGGGGAACGAGGCGCTGCGCGCCGCGGGCGCCGCCCTCGACTGGCTGGTGGTCAGCCCGGCCGGCGACTTCGACCACGGCGGCGCGCGCACCGGCCGGTACCGTACGGCCCCGGCCGCGGCGGCGAGCCGCATCTCCTACGCCGACTTCGCGGTCGCGCTGCTCGACGAGATCGACGCGCCGGAGCACCGCCGTACGCACCTCGGGGTGGAGGAAGGATGACGGAGGAGGTCCTCGACAGCCCGGACGGCTGGGTGGCCGGGCACATCCGCCGCTTCCTGGAGACGGGCGGGCGGCCCCGGCCGGGGGTGGACGACCTGCTGCTGACGACCCGCGGCCGCCGGTCGGGCAGGCTGCGCCGTACGGCGCTGGTCTACGTGCGGGACGGAGACCGCTACGTCGTCGCCGCCTCCAACCGGGGAGCGGCCGGGAACCCCGCGTGGTATCTCAACCTGGCGGCGGATCCCGGCGTCGTGGTCCGGGTCGGGACGGAGGAGTTCGCCGCGACCGCGCGGACCGCCGGCGCAGGGGAGAGGCCGCGGCTCTGGCGGCTCATGGCCGAGGCCATGCCGTCCTACCGGCACTACCAGGAGGCGGCGGACCGGGAGATCCCCGTGGTGGTCCTGGAACGCGCGGGCTGAACGGCCCGGCGCGGCGAGGGGCCCTTCAGCCCTCCAGCCAGACGTAGCCCGCGAACCGGCCGGTCGGCCGCTGCCTGCGGTGGGAGAACAGCTCGGGGGACTCGATGGTGCAGCGCGCGTCGTGCCGGACGTCTCCGACCCCGACCCTGGCGAGCTGCGCGGCGATCCCCGCGCGCAGGTCCACCGCGGGCGTGCCCGAGCGGGTGGTCGCCCAGGCCTCCGGGACCGCCTCGGCCACCTCGGCCCGCATCCCGGCCGGGACCTCGTAGCAGAGCCCGCACGCGGCCGGCCCGACCAGCGCGACCATCCGGGCGGGCGAGGCCCCGCGCCCGGCCATCGCCGCGACCAGCGCGGGGACCACCCCCGCCGCGGTGCCGGGCCGTCCCGAGTGGGCGGCGCCGACGACCCGGGCGACGGGGTCGGCCAGCAGGACGGGGGCGCAGTCGGCCACCAGCACGCTCAGCGCGAGTCCCGGCACGTCCGTGCAGACCGCGTCCAGCGGGGGCGGTTCGGCGCCGAACGGCTCGGTGACGTGGAGCGCGCCGGCGCCGTGCACCTGCCGCATCATGACCACGCGCGCCGGGTCGATCCCGAGGTCGGCGGCCGTCGCGGCCCGGTTGCGGAGCACCGCCTCCGGGTCGTCGCCCACACCGCCGCCGAGGTTGCGGCTGCCGTACGGCGCGGCGCTCGTCCCGCCGTGCCGGTCGGTGAAGGCGGCGTGGATCCCGTCGGCGAGCTGAATGCGGTTCACCGGGGGAGGTTACCAAGCGCGGAGGGAGCGGGGCCCGGCTCAGTGCCCCGGCTCAGTGACAGAGGGCGCCCTCGGTGCCCCCTCAGCGCCCTCGGTGCCCCTCAGTGCCAGAGGGTGACCTTGGTGCCCGGAGGGGCGGCCTGGCCGCCGGGCGGGCGCTGGGCCAGCACCCGCCCCCGGTTCAGCCCTTTCCTGACCTCCGCCTTGAACCCCGCCGCGCGCAGCTCGTCGCGCGCGGCCTTGACGTCCTTGAACATCACGTTGGGGATGATGATGACGTTGTCGTCGGTGGCGTTCTCGCCGTTGTTCTCCCAGGGCCAGTGCCACTCGGCGCTGCACGCGGAGAGCGTCAGGTTGATCACCGCGCCCTTGTCGACCTCGGCGTTGGGCCGCGGGTCCTGGGCGATGACCGTGCACGGCTCGGCGCCGTCGGTCTGCTCGACGAATCTGGGGTCGAAGCCCGCGCCGCGCAGCAGCCCGTCGGCCTGGTCGCGGTGCATCCCCATGACGTCGGGCATCACCAGGCCCGCGCTCATGACCAGGTCGACCTTGCTGCCCTCCTTGACCGGGTTGCCGACGGCCGGGCTGGTCTTCATCACCTGGCCGCGCGGGACGGTCTCGCTGGCCTGCTTCTTGACGTCGTCGACGACCAGCCCGGCCTCGCCCAGCTTCGTCCGGGCGTCGGCCTCGCTGAGACCGACCACGTTGGGCACGTTCACCCGCTTGGGGCCGGCCGAGGCGATGAGGACCAGCTGGGAACCGGGCTCCACCTCGGCCCCCGCGACGGGGTCGATCCGGAGCACGTTGCCCTTGGTGACCTTCTCGTCGTGCTCCGGCTCACCGATCTTGACCGTGAAGCCGGCCTGCCTGGCCTGGCTCTCGGCGATCGCGATGTTCTTGCCGAGCAGTTCGGGCACGACGACCGTGCTGGTGCGGGAGAACAGCCAGCCGGTCACGCCGACCGCGGCGGCCATCACCACGGCCAGCGCGATCAGGAACCAGTTCGGCCGGAAGCCCTTGCGCGCTGAGGCCCGGGGCGGCGCCTGGTCGGCGGCGGGGCCGTCGGGCAGGTCGGTGCGGGGCTGGATCAGCGTGTGGTTGGGGGCGGGGGACGCGGCCGGGGCGGTCGGCGCCGGGGTGGCCGGGAACGGCTGCACCGGCCCCGAATGGATCGGCCCCGAATGGATCGGACCGCTCTCCCTGGGCAGCATCCGGTGCGCGTCGACCGCGGCCACCAGCATCGCCGTGGCGTCCGCCGGTCGGGTCGCGGGGTCGCGGGCGGTCGCCTGGGCGACGAGGGTGTCCAGCAGCGGCGGGCAGTCCGGCAGGAGCGCCGAGGGCGCCGGCACGGTGTCGTGGACGTGCCGGTAGGCCACCGACATCGGGGTCTCGCCCTCGTACGGCTGGCGCCCGGTGAGGAGCTCGAACAGCATGATCCCGGCCGAGTAGACGTCGCTGCGCGCGTCGGCGGTGCCGGAGGTCACCTGCTCGGGCGACATGTAGCCGATGGTGCCGATCATCACGCCGGTGCGCGTCTGGTTGCTCGCCTCGATCGCGCGGGCCAGGCCGAAGTCCACGACCTTGACCCGGCCGTCATCGGTGAGCAGCACGTTCTCCGGCTTGACGTCCCGGTGGATCAGCCCGGTCTGGTGGGCGGAGCCCAGCGCGGCGAGCACCGGGATCATGACCTCCAGGGCCTCCCGGGCGGGCAGCCTGCCCCGTTCGCGGAGCACGTCGCGCAGGGTGCGGCCCGGTACGTACTCCATCGAGAGGTAGACGTTGTCCCCGTCGGTGCCCTGGTCGAAGACGTGCACCACGTTGGGGTGCGAGAGGCTCGCCACCGACTTGGCCTCACCGATGAACCGCCGCACGAAGGCGGGGTCCTCGGCGAGGGAGCGGTGCATCACCTTGACGGCGACCGTACGGTCGAGCCGGACGTCCAGGGCCAGGTAGACGGTGGCCATGCCACCCCGGGCGATCCGGGACTCAACGCGGTAACGCCCGTCGAGCAGTTTCCCGACGAGGGGGTCGGTTAGCGTCGTGTCCACCTGCCTGAGTTTACGGGCGTTTTGCCGTTCCCCGGGTGCTCGCCACCCAAACCGATGCGGATACGTGGCGTTTGGTCATGGATTCATGGGAGATGAGGCTTCTGCGTATCTACGGCGGGGGATCCGTCCGGCCAGCCGGGCCGCCCGCCCGGCCCGCACCGCCGAGCGCATGGCCTCGGCCATCAGCTCCGGCCGCTGCGCCCGGGTCACCGCCGTGGCCAGCAGCACCGCGTCGCAGCCCAGCTCCATCGCGAGGGCGGCGTCGCTCGCCGTGCCGATCCCGGCGTCCAGGATCACCGGCACGCCCGCGGCCTCCACGATGAGCTCGATGTTGTGCGGGTTGCGGATGCCCAGCCCCGACCCGATCGGCGCGCCCAGCGGCATCACCGCCGCGCAGCCGGCCTGCTCCAGCCGGCGCGCCAGCGCCGGGTCGTCGCCGATGTAGGGCAGGACCGTGAACCCGTCGGCGACCAGCCGCTCGGCCGCGTCGAAGGTCTCGATGGGGTCGGGCAGCAGGGTGCGCTCGTCGGAGATGACCTCCAGCTTGACCCAGTCCGTCTCCAGCGCCTCCCTGGCGAGCCTGGCGGTCAGCACCGCCTCGCCGGCGGTGAAGCAGCCCGCGGTGTTCGGCAGCACCTTGATGCCGCGGGCGCGCAGCACGTCCAGGACCGAGCCCCGGGCCGACGGGTCCAGCCGCCGCATCGCGACGGTGGTCAGCTCGGTGCCCGAGGCGGCGAGCGCGGCGTCCAGCACCTCCAGCGAGGGGGCGCCGCCGGTGCCCATGATGAGCCGGGAGGAGAACTTCTCCCCGCCGATGATCAGGTCGTCCACGTCATCCTCCCTGGACCGCGGTGAGGACCTCGACCCGGTCGGCCTCGGCGAGCGCCGTGGAGTCCCACGCGCCCCGCGAGACGACCTCGTCGTTCACCGCGACCGCGACACCGCTGCGGGTCTCGGTCAGCTTCCGTACGGCCTGCGCCACGGTGGCCCCGGAGGGCAGCTCGTGCGCGGCGCCGTTGATGGTCACGTTCATGCGTTCTCCCCGACCCGCGGGTTCTCATGGAAACGGAGAGGCGAGCAGAGCGCCGCCAATCCTTCTCCCTCGTCGTCGCCCGCCTCGCCGGTGAGGAGGGCCGCGGTGAGCGGGGCCAGCAGCACGCCGCCCCGGTGGTGCCCGGTCGCCAGCGACAGGCCCGGCAGGACCGTGGGGCCGATCAGCGGCAGGTTGTCCGGGGTGCCCGGGCGCAGCCCCGCCACCACGTCGGCCACCTCCAGCTCGGTCACGCCGGGGACCAGCTCCCGCGCGTCGCGCAGCAGCTCCCACAGGCCCCCGGCGGTCACCCGGGTGTCGAAGCCCAGCTCCTCCTGGGTGGCCCCGAGGACCAGCTCCCCGTCGCCGCGCGGCACGAGGTAGACGTACGAGCCGTGCACGGACCCGCGCACGCACCGCCGCAGGATCGGCTCGGGGGAGCGCAGCCGCATGATCTGGCCCTTGACCGGGCGGACCGGCGGGAGCACCTCGGGCGGCAGCCCCTCCATCGCCCCCGACCAGGCCCCGGCCGCCAGGACCGTCCGCCGGGCGCGGACCACCCCGCCGTCCGGAGAGCCGCCGTCCGGAGAGCCGCCGTCCGGAGAGCCGCCGTCCGGCGCGAGCCGTACACCGGTGACCGCCTCTCCGGAGCGCTCCAGCCCCGCCACCCGGGCGGGGATCAGGGTGACGCCCCGCCGCTCCAGCGCGGCCAGCAGGGCGCGGGTGACCCGCCGGGGGTCCACCCAGGCGTCCCCCGGAGCCAGCAGGCCGCCGCGGACGGCGGGGGCGAGCATCGGCTCCAGCCGGCGGCACTCGCGCCCGGTCAGCCGCTCGACCGGCAGTTCGAGCTTGCGCATGAAGGCGGCGAGCTCGTCCAGCACCGCCAGGTCGTCGGAGCCGAAGGCGACCTCCAGCGTGCCCTCGGCGCGGTAGTCGAGGTCGTGCCCGCTGTCGGCGGCGAGTTCGGCGGCGAACGCGGGCCAGCGGGCCAGCGAGGCCAGGCCCAGCCGGAGCAGCGGCTCCTCGGTGTAGGTCACCTCGCTGACCGGCGCCAGCATGCCCGCGGCGGCGTGCGAGGCCGCGGCGGCGGAGGCCGGGGCGGGGTCCGCCACCGCCACCCGCAGGCCGCGCCGGGCGGCGCGCCAGGCGGCCGAGAGGCCGATGACGCCGCCGCCGATCAGGAGGAGGTCGTAGGGGGTCCCGGGGGAAGGACTCCGTGGAGAGGCCGGTACGGCCGTGGGCGGCATGGTCGCTCCGCTCCCTTCGCCGGCATGATCCGGATCAGGTCCCTGGCGGTCGAGGGCCCGCAGCCCTCCTCTCAGCCCGGTGCGTGCCGGGCTCCCGCGCGTTGTACGCCTCCCACCTTAGGCCCTGCCACAACACACTCATCGCGGTGAATGTGAGGTAAATACCGTTTTCGTGATCAAAGGGCCGTTGGCGGGGGGCCGGTCCCGGAGCTTAGGGTCGTTTCTGTGAATCGTGTCGTGGTGGTTGGCGCCGGCCTCGCCGGTGTGCGGAGTGTCGAAGCGCTGCGGGCCCACGGGTTCGGCGGTGAGATCACGCTGATCGGGGACGAGCCGCATCGCCCCTACGATCGCCCGCCGCTGTCCAAGGCGGTCCTGCTCGGCGAGACCGACTCCACGATCGTCGACTCCGACCTGGACGCGCTGGAGGTGGACTTCCGCGCGGGCGTGGCCGCCAAGGGGCTGCGCCAGGGCGTGGTGGAGACCACCGAGGGCGAGCTGGCCTACGACGGCCTGGTCGTCGCCACCGGCGCGAGCCCGATCCGGCTGCGCGGCGACGGCCCGCAGTACGTGCTGCGCACCATCGACGACGCGCTCGGCCTGCGCGCCCGCCTCGCCGAGGGCGTCCGGGTCGCCGTCGTCGGGGCCGGCTGGATCGGCGCCGAGGTCGCGACCGCCGCCCGCAGGGCCGGATGCGCCGTCACCGTCGTCGAGGCCGCCGCCCACCCGCTGGCCGCCGCGCTCGGCCCCGTCGGCGCGCACACCGCCCCCTGGTACGGCCAGGCCGGCGTCGACCTGCGCCCGGGCACCGCCGTCGCCTCCGTCGACACCGGCGGGCTCACCCTCGCCGACGGCTCCGCGGTCGAGGCCGACGTCGTCGTCACCGGCGTCGGCGTGCGGCCCGCGGTGGAGTGGCTGGCGGGCTCGGGCGTCGAGCTGGACGACGGCGTCGCCACCGACGAGCACCTGCGCACCTCGATGCCCGGCGTGGTCGCGGTGGGCGACTGCGCGGCCTGGTGGTCGCGCCGGTACGGCCGCCGCCTCCGGGTCGAGCACTGGGACACCGCGCTGGGCGCCCCGGACGTGGCCGTGGCGGCCCTCCTGGGAGAGGAGGCGGTCTACGACCCGGTCCCCTACTTCTGGTCCGAGCAGTTCGGCCACATGGTGCAGTACGCCGGCGACCACACCGGCGCCCGCCTCGTCATGCGCGGCGACCCCGCCGGAGACCCCTCCGGCGGCCGGTGGGCGGTCTGCTGGGTGGCCGGCGACGGCAGGCTCACCGCGGTCCTGGCCGTGGACCGGCCCCGCGACCTCCTCCAGGGCCGCCGCCTCATCGAGAGCGGGCAGGCGGTCGACGTCGATCGTCTGGCCGACCCTGCGATAGCGTTGCGCGACTGTACGGCGGCGTAACCTCGCCGCCGGTGTTTGGCGAAGGGCCCGATGTGGTAGTGGTGGATTCGTGACGCTTTCTGTTGCGCAGATCGACCGGGAGACCGACGAGCTGGTGGGCGAGTGGCTCACCTTGACCGAGGTGGCCAGGAGGCTCGACCTCAGCATCGGTCGCGCGAAGCAACTCCTCAAGGACCGCAAGCTCATCGGAGTCCGCAGGGGTGGTGGCGAGCCCCAGGTGCCCGCCGTCTTCCTCGCCGGCAACGACGTCGTCAAGGGCCTGCCGGGCACGCTCACCGTGCTGCTGGACGCCGGCTACGACGACGTGGAGTCGCTCCGCTGGCTGTTCACCCCCGACGAGACCATCCCCGGGTCTCCGGTCGACGCGATCCTCGCGGGCCGCCATACCGAGGTCAAGCGGCGTGCCCAGGCCCTCGGTTTCTGACGCCCGCCTGTACCTGTGCACTGACGGCCGCCGGAAGCGGGGAGACCTCGCCGAGTTCCTCGACGCCGCCCTCGCGGGCGGCGTCGACATCGTGCAACTGCGCGAGAAGGGGCTCGAGGCACGCGAGGAGCTCGCGCTCCTGGAGGTCTTCCGCGACGCCTGCGACCGGCACGGCAGGCTCCTGGCGGTCAACGACCGGGCGGACATCGCCTACGCGGCCCGTCCGGACGTGCTCCATCTCGGCCAGGACGACCTGCCGGTGCCGGTCGTGCGCGACATGCTCGGCGACGACATCCTCATCGGGCGCTCCACTCACGCCCCCGAGGAGGCGTCCGCCGCGGCGGTCGAACCCGGAGTCGACTACTTCTGCTGCGGCCCGATCTGGCCGACGCCCACCAAACCCGGGCGGCACGCGCCCGGGCCGTCCCTGCTGGAGCACGCCGCCGCGCTGGACACCGGCCGCCCGTGGTTCGGCATCGGCGGCATCGACCTCGGCAACCTGGACGAGGTCATGTCGTACGGCGTGCGCCGCGTCGTGGTCGTCCGGGCCATCACCGAGGCCGACGACCCGAAGGCGGCCGCGGCGGAGTTCAGGCGGAGGCTGACCGGGGCGGCCCCGGAGAGCTGACGGGCCGCCGGGGAGGCTCCCCGGCGGCCGCTCAGGTCCGGCGGGAGGTCGCGGCCACGGCCAGGTCGGCCAGGGCGGTGCGCGACTCCGGCGTGATCGGGGCGTCCTCCAGCGAGCCCAGGGCCTCCGCGAGATAGTCGTTGATCATCTTTTCGCAGGCGTCGACCGCCCCCGTCTCCTCGATGACCCGGCGCAGGCGGCCGACCCCGTCCGCGCCCAGCTCCGGATCCCCGAGAGTGCGGCGCACCTCCTCCGCCTGGGCGGGGGAGGCCGCGGCGAGCGTGCGGGCGATGAGCATCGTCCGCTTGCCCTCCCGGAGGTCGTCGCCGGCGGGCTTGCCCGTCTCGGCCGGATCGCCGAACACGCCGAGGATGTCGTCGCGGAGCTGGAAGGCGATGCCGACGCTGCGGCCGTACTCCTCGCAGAGGCGGTCGATCCACGGCTCCCGCTCCTGGGCGGCCAGCACCAGGCCGAGCCGGAGCGGGTGCTCCACCGAGTACTTCCCGCTCTTGAACAGCGCGACCCGCAGCGCGCTGTCGAAGGTGTTCTCGCCGTGGGCCTGCTCCAGCAGGTCCAGGTACTGACCGCACATCAGCTCCGTGCGCATGTGGTCGTAGACCGGCTGGGCCGCGGCGAGAGCGGCCGGCGGCAGCCCGCTGGTCCGCCACATCTCGCCGGACCAGACCAGCAGCAGGTTGCCCAGCAGGATGGCGGCGCCCTCGCCGAACTGCTCCGCGGAGCCGTGCCAGCCCGCCTTCTCGTGCAGCGCCTGGAAACGGCGGTGCGCCGAGGGCATGCCCCGGCGCAGGTCGCTGGCGTCCATCACGTCGTCGTGCGCGAGCGCGCTGGCCTGGAGCAGTTCCAGGGAGGCCGCCGCGGTGAAGAGGGCGGGGTCGTCGCCGCCGCCCGCGCCGCGCCATCCCCAGTAGCAGAAGGCCGGACGGAGCCGTTTCCCGCCGCTCAGGAAGTCGTCGACGGCGGCGACGAGGGGAGCGAGCTCAGGGGCGCTGACCTGGGGGCGCTGCCGGTCGATGAACGTCCGGAGGGAGCGGTCCACTTCGGAGCGGACGAGGTCCAGCGCGGTTGCGGAAGCGGTCATGCAGAGAGATTAACCTCCGCGGGCGAAATCCTGATCAAGCGGGTGGCCGTGGCGGCGGCGGCGCCGCCGGAGAGGCCTCCCGGCGGCCGTGCCAGTAGTCTTGGGGGCATGGCTCTGGGTCGCCCTTCGATTCTCCCCGATCGTGTGCCCACCGTGCGCGAGCTCCTCGCCGGCGGTGGCCGCTCGTTCTCCTTCGAGTTCTTCCCTCCGAAGACCGACGAGGGGGAGCGGCAGCTCTGGCGCGCCATCCGGGAGCTGGAGGCGCTGCGTCCCACCTTCGTCTCCGTCACCTACGGCGCCGGCGGCGGCACCCGGGACCGCACGGTCGAGATCGTGGAGCGGATCGCCCACGAGACCACGCTGACCCCGGTGGCGCACTTCACCGCGGTCAACCACTCCATCCGCGAGCTGCGCCACCTGGTGGGCAGGTTCGCCGGGGCGGGCGTGCGCAATATCCTGGCCGTGCGGGGCGACCCGCCCGGCGACCCGACGGGGGAGTGGGTGCGCCACCCCGAGGGGGTGCTCTACGCCGAGGAGCTGGTCCGGCTGATCCGCCAGTCCGGCGACTTCTGCGTGGGCGTGGCGGCCTTCCCCTACAAGCACCCGAGGTCGGCCTCGGTGGAGTCCGACACCGAGTACTTCGTGCGCAAGTGCCGGGCCGGCGCCGACTACGCCATCACCCAGATGTTCTTCCGCGCGGAGGACTACCTGCGGCTGCGCGACCGGGTGGCGGCCCGGGGCTGCGACACCCCGATCATCCCCGGCATCATGCCGGTCACCCAGATGAGCACGATCGCCAGGTCCGAGCAGCTCTCCGGCGCGCCGTTCCCGCCCGAGGTGGCCGCCCGCTTCGAGGCGGTCGCGGGCGACCCCGCCGCCGTCCGGAGGCTGGGCATCGAGCACGCCGCCGAGCTCTGCCAGACCCTGCTCGACGAGGGCGCGCCCGGCATCCACTTCATCACCTTCAACAGGTCCAGCGCGACCCGGGAGGTCTTCCAGGCCCTCGACTTCGCACGCGAGGCCGCTCCGCTCACCGCGTGAGCCCGGCCCGTACGGCGAGGCCCGCGGCGGACGTCGGCAGGGCCGGCGCGCCGTGCGGGCAGGGCCCACGCGAGGCGGGTCAGGAGGCGAGCGGTCCCGGGGCGGCGGTGTGCTCCGCCAGCGGGAGCGCGGCGCCGGCGATGGCGTAGTGCTCGTAGCCGCCGGGGAAGACGAACCAGGTGAGCAGGTCGACGAAGCCCAGCGTGCGGTAGAGGTGCCGGGCCGCGGTGGGCTGGTCGCGGGTGGACAGCATGGCGGTGCGCTCGGGACGGCCGGCGCACAGTGCGGTGACCAGGGAGCGGCCGATGCCCTTGCCCTGGTAGTCGGGGTGCACGTGGACTTCGGCGATCTCCAGGGCGTCGCCCAGCCAGGCGAGCGCCTTCCCTCCGCCGAGCCGGTCGGAGACGGCCTGGTGGACCACGTCGTGCCACCACTGGCCGGGCGCGCCGTGGAAACCGTAGGCGACCCCCACCGGCCTTCCCTCGGAGGTCTCGGCGAACAGGCAGGTGAAGCCGGGGTGGGTGGAGTGGTTCCCCATGATCGCCTGGCGGCCGGCGAGCTGGTCGGAGGGTGGTCGCATCGCCGCCGTGTATATGTCGAGAACCGAATCCAGCCGAGTGGCGAACTCGTCGGGGCCGACTCGTCGCAGTCCGATCACTTTTCGCACCTTAGCAGGGGCGACCTGCTGCAATCCGGTGAAGGTGGCGAAAGTGACGTTCAGTATTTTTCGTTAAAAAGGTGAAACGCCGTCCGCCGGGGCCCGCTCCCGCCGTCTAGCCGGCCAGGGGGACGTGGGCGGGCAGTGCGGGCTGGGCGGGCAGGCCGAGCATCGTCTCCACCGTGGTGACGAACCGCTCCGCCTCGGAGATCAGCTCCTCGGCGTCGCGGGCCGGCACCGCATGGGTCATCCCCGCTTCGATCGCGGCTCGCCTGGCCGCACTCACCTCGAAGTAGGGCGCCCAGTCGGCCAGCCGGGGCTCGGCCTCGGGCAGGAGCTCCCAGGCGCTGCGGAGCCTGCGCCTGCGGCCGTCCATCGGCCGGGGGCGTGCGGCCAGGATGGCCGCGGCGGCCCGGAGCGCGGCCAGGTGCGCCGCGACGTAGCGCTCCGCCGAGGTGCGGGCGCCCGCAGCCTCTTCCAGGCAGTCGCGCGCGTCGGTCAGGCGTGCTCGAACCGTGGGCGACAGCCGGGGCCCGCCGGGGTCGCTGAGCCGAGGGGTCATCACTGCTCCTCACTTGGTCGCAAGCGGCTCCCGGCGTTTCCGCCGGTGAAACCAGGGTCGCAGGCCCCACCGACAATTCCGCCGGGCGGCCGGACGAAGAGCTTCCCCTCTCTCCGTCCGCCCCGGCTGCGCCCCCGCCGCCTCTCCGGTGGCGGGGGCGCGACCGACCGCCCTGAACGTGAGCTGCGAGTCCCACGTCATTGCATCGAACATAAATTCGATCATCGATGGTGTCAAGTAAATCGACGAACAAAAGTTCGATCACTCTGTGAACGGGAAAGCCCCGGGAGATCGAGATCTCCCGGGGCTCCCGTCCGCGGCGATTCGCGCCCGCACCGGTGGCCGCGGAGGCGCCGCACCGGCGGCACCGGCCGGATCCCGGCCTCCGGGCCGGGGCGCGGGTCAGCGGGCGAACCTCCCCCGGACGTGGACCGGCACCCCGGTGCCGACCAGGCCGGGCAGGATCTCGGCCACGTGCATCGGCAGCCGCACGCACCCGTGCGAGGCCGGCGTCAGCGGCACCGAGAGCGCGCCGTGGAAGGCGATCCCGCCGTTGAAGAAGATCGGGTTGTAGAGCTGCCCCAGGTAGGAGCGGTGCCAGCCGTCCCTGCGCCAGGTCGTCTTGTAGTCGCCCGTCGGCGTTCGGGCGTCGCCGCAGAACCGCTGCGACGTGCCCTGCCAGACGGCCGTCTCGCAGTAGGGGACCCCGCTGCCGGAGGAGGCGTGGCTGATCAGCCTCACCCGCCCGCCGACGTAGAGCACCACCACCTGCTTGGCGAGGTTCACCTCGACCCTGGTCGGCCTGCCCTCGGGCACCAGCGCCTTCGGGTCGCGGGGATCCTCTAGAGCGTTCCAGGTGCGCCGGGCGACGGTGCCGCTCGGCGGAAGCCCGTTGACCTTCTGGAACGCCCACACCGCGGCCTGGGTCGCCCCGCCGTACCGGCCGTCGATCTTCCCCGGATGGTAGCCGAGCTCCTTCAGCCTGCGCTGGAGCGCCTTGACGGCCGCGCCCCTGGCGCCCGGCTTGAGCGTCTTCCCCGGGGCGGTGAAGGGGGCCGTCCCGGCCTTCGCCGCGGCCGCCCCCGCGGTGACCGTCCCGGCGGTGCCCGCCACCGCCGGGGCCGGGGCCGCGGCGGCCGTGCCCGCGGTGGCGGCGGAGGACAGGATCACGGCTCCCGCCGTCGTCAGTGCGGCCACTGCGAGCCGCCGTGCAACGCCCACGTAACTTCATCCCCTCGCATAACCGAAAACGGATCAACGGACCATAGCGCACCGGTCTCCTGCCCCTGGGGACGGTTATGGAGCGGTAATCCACGGTCGGTGTGTTTAGAGTGGGCGGGTGCCAGAAAAGTTGCATCCCAATGTCGAGAAGGTGGCCGCCGCCCTGCGCGAGCACGGCGCCACCGGCGAGATCGTCGTGTTCTCCGAGGCCACCCCGACGGCCGCCACCGCCGCCGCGCAGCTCGGCTGCGAGGTCGGCGCCATCGCCAACAGCCTGGTCTTCGACGCCGACGGCGCGCCGCTCCTCGTCCTCACCAGCGGAGCCCACCGGGTGGACACCGGCCTGATCGCCCGGACGGTCGGTGCGGCCGAGGTGAAGCGGGCCACGCCGGAGTTCGTCCGCGCGGCCACCGGACAGGCCATCGGGGGCGTCGCCCCGATCGGCCACCCGGCCCCGGTCCGCACGCTGGTCGACACCTGGCTGGCCCGGCACGAGGTGGTCTGGGCCGCGGCCGGCCACCCGCACACGGTCTTCCCGACCTCCTACACCGAGCTGATCCGCCTCACCGACGGCACGGCCGTGGAGGTGGAGTGACCACCACCGTCTGGCACAACCCGCGCTGCTCCAAGAGCCGCAACGCGCTCTGCGCCCTCACCGACTCCGGCGGGGACGTGGTCGTCCGCCGCTATCTCGACGACCCTCCCACGGTCGAGGAGCTCTCCGAGGTCCTCGACCGGCTCGGCATGGAGCCCTGGGACATCACCCGGATGGGCGAGGCCCGTGCCAAGGAGCTCGGGCTGGCGGACCGGGAGCACGACCGGGACGAGTGGATCGCGATCCTGGTCGCCGACCCCGTGCTGATCCAGCGGCCGATCGTGCTGACCGGCGACGGCCGCGCCGTGGTCGCCCGCGACGAGGAGGCCGTCGAGTCCCTCCTCGGCTGAGGGCGTACGAGGGCGGGCGCACGGGAGGCCGGGGGTGCTGGAGGCCGGGGCACGGGAGGCCGGGAGGCGGGTGCCCTCCTCGCGCGGGAGGTTCAGGCGGTGACGTCGCAGGCGGGGAGGCCGTGCGGAGCGGCGTCGGCCAGGACCTCCTCCGCCGCGCCGCCGAGGCGTACGGCCAGCCGGAAACGGTGCCCGCCGCCGGCCCTGCGCGGCTCGAAGGAGATGTGGGCGAATCCCGCGTCCGGAGTGGCGGCCGAGGCGAGCCGTTCCAGTTCGTCCTCCACGCGGGCCCACTCGCCGGCCGGGACGTACTGGCGCATGATCGAGTGCCAGACGACGGTGAGAGTGCCCGGCACGAGCCGGACTCCGGTGAGGAAATCGGCGGCTCCGGCGGTCCCGACCTCCGCGGGCACGCGGGCGGCCAGCCGCAGGGCGGCGTCGAGCCGGGCGGCCCGGGCCTCCTGGTCCGGCCAGAGGTACGCCCGCAGGGCCAGTGCGCCCTCGGGCGACAGGGGGTCGATGGGGGTCAGGTCGCACCCCCGCCGCTCGACGACCGTCAGGGCCGGATGTTCCCGGGCGGCTCCGGGCAGCCACGGAGGCGGGGCTCCCCGCCAGGCGCCGTCCAGGACGACCGGCGAGTCCGCCGGTCCCCAGGAGAAGCCGTCGGCGACGTAGCGGAACCGGTCGGCGCGCAGGTTGAGACCGGCGCTGGAACCCAGCTCGAACAGCCGCACGGGGAGCGGAGCACTCCGTGCGGCCGCCAGCAGCCCGGTGATCAGGAGATTGGCCCGGCCGACCTCGTTCGTCTGCGGCGGACGGGTCATCCAGTCGCGGACCCACTCCATCCCGGAGGAGACGGCCTGCCGGAAAGCCGGCCAGCAGGCGTCGGGCCGGTCCGGATCGAAGGTCCCGCCCGCGCTGGGGTAGTGCGCGGCCAGCTCCGGAGCCCGGCCGGCGAGCACGAGGGCGTGGACGCCGCCGAGCAGCCGCAGCGCGACGGCGTCGGGCCCGGGGGCGTCCTCGTATCCGGCGACCGCCTCCGCGCAGGCGCCTCCCGCCCGGACGTCCTGCGCGACCCGGCCGAGCAGCGCCGCGTAGAGCGGCGATCCGAGGTCCGCGCAGGACCTCGCCTGGCGCTCGATCATGACCGCCGCACGATCACGCGACATGGATCCTCCTGGGCCACCGGCGTCATCCGCCATCATGGCGGATCGCCCCGGCCGCGGATGGGCCGGGTCAGGCGGCGCTGCGGGCGGCGGGGGTGGGACGGGCGGAGCGGTGGCGCAGCAGGAGCATGGCGGCGTCGTCGGCCAGCGGGCGGCCGACGTGGCGGAGCAGGTCGGCGCGGAGGGCGTCCAGGGCGAGCTGGGGGTCGGCGCCGGTCAGCAGGTGCGCCCGGGAGTCCAGCGGGTAGAACCGGCCCGTTCCGTCCCTGGCCTCGACGACGCCGTCCGTGTAGAAGAGGACCTGGTCGCCGGGTTCGAACGGGAGCTGGTACGGCACCGGGTCGGTCGCCTTCAGCGAGCCCATGCCGAGGGGCAGCGCCTCCTCCGGAGGGCCGGCGAACCAGTGCTCGCCGCCGGCGGCCAGGACCATGGGCGGCGGGTGGCCGCAGTTCAGGACGGTGAGGCAGTCGCCCCCGGTGAGCTCGGCGAGCACGGCGGTGACGAACTGCTCGCCGGAGAGCTCCCGGGTCAGCGCGTTCTCCAGGCGGTTGACCACCCCCTGGAGCTTGTCCTCGTCGTAGGCGGCCTCCCGGAAGGCGCCGAGCACCACCGCCGCGGTCTCGACGGCCTCCAGTCCCTTGCCCTGGACGTCGCCCACGATGATCCGGACTCCGTGCGGAGTGGTCACCACCTCGTACAGGTCGCCGCCGATCCGGGCCTCGGCGGTGGCGGAGGTGTAGGAGACGGCGACGCCGATGCCCGGCCCGGCGCGGCGCGGCACCGGGCGGAGCAGCACCCGCTGGGCGGCCTCGGCGACCGAGCGCACGTCGGCGAGCCGCCGCTCGTGGCGGATCCTTCCGGCGCTGGCCAGGACGCTGGCCGTCGTCACGCCGAGGATGGCCGTGGCGGTGATGCCGGTGCGGGAGGTCCAGAGGATGCCGTTGTAGAGGCCGAGGGGGACGCAGAGGGCCAGGGCGACGGTGCCGATCAGCGTGGTCCGGGCCGGCCCGCACGCCACGCTGGCGAAGGCGGGTCCCAGGGCCAGCAGGGGGAGGAGGCCCGCGGTGGGTCCCGAGGCCAGGTCGATCACGGCCACCACGGCCATCACGATGAACGGTAGCGACTTCAGGGTGGCCTGGGTCTTGCTCGTCTCGACGGAGGAGAGCACCCTGGCCAGGGCGAGGGCCCAGGTGGAGCGCACGGAGGCCACGAGGGCGCGGAGGCGGCCGTCCGGGCGCGGTGGAGGAGGATTCGGGGAATCCTCTCGTCCGCGCATCTCCACCACGCCTCGTCATCGCCGGGTCGCGCCGTCCATACGTCTCGTCACATGAGACGTTTGCTTTTTCCTACCACAACGATGGGACTCGGCGGCGGGTTACACGCGATGTTCGGCGCGGGGCGGGATCCGGCGGCGGGGCGCGCCGGGGTGCGGCGCGCCCGCGACCGGCGGTGTCAGAAGGACTCGACGGCGCGGCGCGCCTCGGGGTCCAGGACGCCCCAGTTGATGAGCTCCTCGGTGAGCTCGCTGGGGGACTTGTCGTAGATCACGGCGAGGGAGCGCAGATCCTCCTGGCGGATGGACAGCACCTTGCCGTTGTAGTCGCCACGCTGACTCTGGATGGTGGCCGCGTAACGGGCGAGCGCCCCGGCCTTCTCCTTGGGGAGCTGGGAGAGGCGCTCAAGGTCGATCACAAGCTTGGGCGTCGGGCCGAGCGGGCTCGGAGCCGCACCGCCGGGAAGCAGCTCGGAGACCGGCACCCCGTAGAAATCAGCCAGCTCGGCAAGCTTCTGCACCGTGACCGCACGATCGCCGCGCTCGTAGGAGCCGACGACGACCGCCTTCCAACGTCCACGGGACTTCTCTTCGACTCCGTGCAGGGACAGACCCTGCTGGGTGCGGATTGCGCGGAGTCGTGCACCCAGCGACTTGGCGTACTCAGACGGCATCGTGTGGCCCCCCGGCTCTCTTATGTACTGCTTTCAATTGATTGTGCTATGTCGCGGTCCATGCGCCGGCCATCGGGTCGGTGCCCGGGGTAGGCGCCTTCGGTGGCCGGAACGGCGGGGTTCGCCCCATATCGCCGCGACTGTGGTTACGGACAGTGACGGTAAAGCCGTGGACGCCGAAGGTCAAGCTGATTGGAAAAAAGATGTCGAATCCGGTCCGGCGGGGTCCGCCTTAAACGTCTTGCTTGTCCGTTCCGGGCCGCGGGCCGGTGGCTCTGTGCAACCGGCGGCGCCCCGCGCGGCGCGGGCGGCGGGCGCCTCCGTGCCGCGCCGTGTCATGCCGCGCCGTGTCATGCCGTGCCGTGCCGTGTCTGCCGTGCCGTGGGCCGGGCGGCGCCCGCCGGATCGCCGGCGGTCCCGGCGGCCGGTCCCGCCCCCCGCGCGCCGTACGTCCATCGGGCGGAGCGCTCCGTACGTCAGGGCCCACGGGCTGATACGGGTTGGGTTCCCGGGACGGACGGTGCGAAACACCCTCCGGACACCCTCGGCCGGGGGCTGCCCGGGGCCCGGGGCGGGCGGGGTGTGCGGCCCTGCCGCGAGGCGAGGGGGAAGGGAGGGAGAGTTTTGTCATAAAATATGGCAAAAACTCCCAAACAAAGGTGATTGTGCCTCAATAGTGGGGCATGTCCGGGCGCGGGAAGGATCGGCCCGGTTCTGACCGGCCGTCCTCCGGCTGCTACCGTGAGGGCGTCGACTTCCTTTAAGACCCGTCCCGTGAGGCGGGAAAGGTGGTGTTCTCTTTGGCCGAGGCCATTCCGCATGCCCAAAGTCATGTGCACGCGGTCCTCGAAGGCCCCGACATCAACCGGGCGCTGATCCGGATCTCCCACGAGATCCTGGAGCGCACCAAGGGCGGGGAGGACGTCGTCCTCCTCGGGATCCCCACGCGGGGCGTGCATCTGGCCCGCCGCCTGGCCGGGCACATCAGGCAGTTCGAGGGCCACCCGGTCCCGGTCGGCTCCCTCGACATCACGATGTACCGCGACGACCTGCGGACCAGGCCCGCCCGCCCGCTCGGCCGCACCGAGCTCCCCGCCGACGGCATCGACGACAGGACGGTCGTCCTGGTCGACGACGTGCTCTACTCCGGCCGCACCGTCCGCGCCGCGCTCGACGCGCTCGCCGCCCTGGGCCGCCCGCGGGCCGTCCAGCTCGCGGCCCTGGTCGACCGCGGCCACCGCGAGCTGCCCATCCGCGCCGACTACGTGGGCAAGAACCTGCCGACCTCCAAGTCCGAGATCGTCAAGGTCTACCTGGAGGAGAACGACGGCCGCGACGCGGTCCTGCTGCTGAAGGAAGACGGGAAATGAAGCGTCACCTGATCTCGGCGGCCGACCTGAGCCGCGACGACGCCCTGCTCATCCTCGACACCGCCGACGAGCTGGCGAGGATCTCGGACCGCTCCATCAAGAAGCTGCCGACCCTGCGGGGCCGTACGGTGGTCAACCTCTTCTTCGAGGACTCCACCCGGACCCGGATCTCCTTCGAGGCCGCGGCCAAGCGCCTGTCGGCCGATGTCATCAACTTCTCCGCCAAGGGCTCCAGCGTCTCCAAGGGGGAGTCGCTCAAGGACACCGCGCTCACCCTGGAAGCGATGGGCGCCGACGCCGTCGTCATCCGGCACGGCGCCTCGGGCGCGCCGCACCGGCTGGCCGGCTGGGTGCGGGGCAGCGTCGTCAACGCCGGCGACGGCACCCACGAGCACCCCACGCAGGCGCTGCTCGACGCCTACACCATGCGCCGACGCCTCGGCTCGCTGGAGGGCCGGCGGGTCACCGTCGTCGGCGACGTCCTGCACAGCCGGGTGGCCCGCTCCAACGTGCTGCTGCTGGCCACGCTCGGGGCGGAGGTCACCCTGGTCGCGCCGCCGACCCTGCTCCCGGTGAGCGTCGGCTCGTGGCCGTGCGAGGTCTCCTACGACCTCGACTCCGTGCTGCCCAAGTCCGACGTGGTCATGATGCTGCGGGTGCAGCGCGAGCGGATGAACGCCGCGTTCTTCCCCACCGAACGGGAGTACAGCAGGCGCTACGGCCTCGACCGCGACCGCGTCGCCAGGCTGCACGACGAGGCGATCGTGATGCACCCCGGGCCGATGAACCGGGGCATGGAGATCGCCGCCGAGGTGGCCGACTCGGCGCGCTCGACCATCGTCGAGCAGGTCGCCAACGGCGTGACCACCCGCATGGCCGTCCTGTACCTGCTGCTCGGAGGAGACATCTAGTGAGCATCGTCATCAAGGGCGCGCGGATCCTCGGGGGCGAGCCCGCCGACATCCTGATCGAGGACGGCGTCGTCGCCCGGATCGGCCAGGACCTGACCGGGGACGAGACCGTCGAGGCGGCGGGCCTCATCGCGCTGCCCGGCCTGGTGGACCTCCACACCCACCTGCGCGAGCCCGGCCGCGAGGACGCCGAGACCGTCGAGACGGGCACCCGCGCCGCGGCCCTCGGCGGCTACACCGCCGTGCACGCCATGGCCAACACCTCCCCGGTCGCCGACACCGCCGGCGTCGTGGAGCAGGTCTGGCGGCTGGGCCAGGAGGCGGGCCACTGCGACGTGCAGCCGGTCGGCGCGGTCACCGAGGGCCTGGCCGGCGAGCGGCTGGCCGAGCTCGGCGCGATGGCCGACTCCGCCGCCCGCGTCCGGGTCTTCTCCGACGACGGCAAGTGCGTCTCCGACGCGGTGCTCATGCGCCGCGCGCTGGAGTACGTCAAGGCGTTCGACGGGGTCGTGGCCCAGCACGCCCAGGAGCCGCGGCTGACCGCCGGCGCGCAGATGAACGAGGGCGCGGTCTCCGGCAGGCTCGGCCTCACCGGCTGGCCCGCGGTCGCCGAGGAGGCGATCATCGCCCGCGACTGCCTGCTCGCCGCGCACGTCGGCTCCCGCCTGCACGTCTGCCACGTCTCCACGGCCGGCTCGGTCGAGATCATCCGCTGGGCCAAGTCGAAGGGCTGGGACGTCACCGCCGAGGTGACCCCGCACCACCTGCTGCTCACCGACGACCTCGTCGAGGACTCCCCCGTCGGCGCCTACAACCCCATCTACAAGGTCAACCCGCCGCTGCGCACCCGCGCCGACGTCGAGGCGCTGCGCGCGGCCCTGGCCGACGGCACGATCGACGTCGTGGCCACCGACCACGCCCCGCACCCGGTCGAGGACAAGGAGACCGAGTGGGCCGCCGCGGCCATGGGCATGATCGGCCTGGAGACGGCGCTGCGGGTGGTCCAGGAGGCGATGGTGGACACCGGGCTGCTCGACTGGGCGGGCGTCGCCGAGCGCATGTCGTACGCCCCGGCGCGGATCGGCCGGCTGGCCGGGCACGGCCGCCCGATCGAGGCGGGCTCCCCGGCCAACATCACCCTCTACGACGCCTCCGTGCGCGAAGAGGTGGACCCGGGGTCCTACGCCTCCAAGAGCCGCAACACCCCGTACGAGGGCCGGACCCTTCCCGGGCGGGTCGTGGCGACCTTCCTGCGAGGCCGCCCGACCGTACTGGACGGCAAGCTCGCATGAGCCCTCGGTGCGCGGGCGTCCCACATCGTGGAGGCGCCCGTCGCCCATGCGCCGGATATTTCATACTTTGTTAAGCAATGACCGAGATGATCGGGATGTTTCTGTGACTGAGCGAAGCGAGCGAGCCGACGGGCAGAGCGGGGGGACGGCCGCCTCCGCGGGCACCACCGCGGGCGCCGTCCTCGTGCTGGAGGACGGCCGCGTCTTCCGCGGCACCCCTTACGGCGCCGAGGGCGAGACCTTCGGCGAGATGGTCTTCAACACCGGCATGACCGGCTACCAGGAGACTCTCACCGACCCCTCCTACCACCGCCAGATCGTCGCGATGACCGCGCCGCACATCGGCAACACCGGGGTCAACGACGAGGACCCCGAGTCCTCCCGCGTCTGGGTGGCCGGCTACGTGGTCCGCGAACCCGCGCGCGTGTCCTCCAACTGGCGCGCCAACCGCTCCCTGGACGACTACCTCAAGGAGCACGGCGTCGTCGGGATCGCGATCCCCGGCACCCGCGCCCTCACCCGCCACCTGCGCGAGCGCGGCGCCATGCGCGCCGGCGTCTTCTCCGGCGCGGCCCTCGCCCCGGTGGAGGAGCTCCTGGAGCGGGTCCGCCGCAGCCCCTCGATGGAGGGCGCCGACCTGGCGGAGCAGGTCTCGGCGGCCGAGCCGTACGTGATCCCCGCCATCGGCGGCAAGAAGTACACCGTGGCCGCCGTGGACCTGGGCATCAAGTCCATGACCCCGCACCGGATGGCCGAGCGCGGCTGCGAGGTGCACGTGCTGCCCGCCACCGCCACCGCCGCCGACATCCTCGCCCTCGACCCCGACGGCGTGTTCTTCTCCAACGGCCCCGGCGACCCGGCCACCGCGGACGGCCCGGTGGCCTCGCTGCGGGGCGTGCTGGAGGCGGGCAAGCCGTTCTTCGGCATCTGCTTCGGCAACCAGGTCTTCGGCCGGGCGCTGGGCCTGGGCACCTACAAGCTGCGCTACGGCCACCGCGGGGTCAACCAGCCGGTCCAGGACCGGCGCACCGGCAAGGTGGAGATCTCCGCGCACAACCACGGCTTCGCCGTGCGGGCGCCGCTGGAGGGGACCTTCGACACGCCGTACGGCCCGGCGGAGGTCAGCCACGTCAACCTCAACGACGACTGCGTCGAGGGCCTGCGGCTGGTCGACCGGCCCGCCTTCAGCGTGCAGTACCACCCCGAGGCCGCCGCCGGCCCGCACGACTCCGCCGGCCTGTTCGACCAGTTCTGCGCTCTGATGGAGCAGTCGAGGGGACGGGCGAGCGGAGTGGCCGGCGAGGAACGAGTCGTCCGCGCAGCGAGCGAGGAGTCGAGCGCGACCATGAATACGGAGGGGAACAAGGGTGCCTAAGCGCACGGACATCCAGTCGGTCATGGTGATCGGCTCCGGGCCGATCGTGATCGGGCAGGCCTGCGAGTTCGACTACTCCGGCACCCAGGCCTGCCGCGTGCTGCGCGCCGAGGGCTTCCGCGTGATCCTCGTCAACAGCAACCCCGCGACGATCATGACGGACCCGGAGTTCGCCGACGCCACCTACGTCGAGCCGATCACCCCGGAGTACGTCGAGAAGATCATCGCCAAGGAGCGCCCCGACGCGCTGCTGCCCACCCTCGGCGGCCAGACCGCGCTCAACACCGCGATCTCCCTGCACGAGGCGGGCGTGCTCGCCAAGTACGACGTCGAGCTGATCGGCGCCGACGTGGACGCCATCGAGGCGGGCGAGAACCGCGAGAAGTTCAAGGACATCGTCGCCAAGGTCGCCGCCGAGCGCGGCCTCAACGCCGAGTCGGCGCGCTCGTTCGTCTGCCACACCATGGACGAGTGCCTGGCCGCCGCCGCCGAGCTCGGCTACCCGCTGGTCGTGCGGCCCTCCTTCACGATGGGCGGCGTCGGCTCCGGCTTCGCGCACGACGAGGAGGGGCTGCGCCGCATCGCCGGGGCGGGCCTGGACGCCTCGCCGACCACCGAGGTGCTCCTGGAGGAGTCCATCCTCGGCTGGAAGGAGTACGAGCTGGAGGTCATGCGCGACAAGGCCGACAACGTCGTCATCGTCTGCTCCATCGAGAACCTCGACCCGATGGGCGTGCACACCGGCGACAGCGTCACCGTGGCCCCCGCGCTGACCCTCACCGACCGCGAGTACCAGAACATGCGCGACGTGGCCATCGCGGTCATCCGCGAGGTCGGCGTCGACACCGGCGGCTGCAACATCCAGTTCGCGGTCAACCCGCGCACCGGCCGCATGATCGTCATCGAGATGAACCCCCGGGTGAGCCGTTCCAGCGCCCTGGCCTCCAAGGCGACCGGCTTCCCGATCGCCAAGATCGCGGCCAAGCTCGCCATCGGCTACACCCTCGACGAGATCCCCAACGACATCACCCGGGAGACCCCGGCCTCCTTCGAGCCCTCGCTCGACTACATCGTGGTCAAGGTGCCGCGCTTCGCCTTCGAGAAGTTCGCCGGGGCCGACCAGACCCTGACGACCCACATGAAGTCGGTCGGCGAGGCCATGGCCATCGGCCGATCCTTCCCCGAGGCCCTGCAGAAGGCCCTGCGCTCGCTGGAGAAGAAGGGTGCCGCCTTCTCCTGGGCGGGGGAGCCCGGCCCGCTGGAGGAGCTCCTGGAGGCCTGCCGCACTCCGCACGACGGCCGGCTGCGCACCATGCAGCAGGCGATCCGCGCCGGGGCCACGCCCGAGCAGCTGTTCGAGGCCACCGCGGTCGACCCGTGGTTCCTGGACCAGCTGATGGCGATCGACGAGGTCGCCGCCGAGCTGGGCGGGGCGCAGCAGCTCACCGCGGAGCTGCTGACGAGGGCCAAGCGGTACGGCTTCAGCGACGTGCAGATCGCCGAGATCCGCGGCATGGACGAGCCGCGGGTGCGGGACCTGCGCCACGCGCTCGGCGTCCGACCGGTCTACAACACCGTCGACACCTGCGCCGCGGAGTTCGCCGCGCAGACGCCGTACCTCTACTCCACCTACGACGAGGAGACCGAGGTCCCGTACGGCGAGCGGGAGAAGGTGATCATCCTCGGCTCCGGGCCCAACCGCATCGGCCAGGGCATCGAGTTCGACTACGCGTGCGTGCACGCGTCCTTCGAGCTGTCGGCCGCGGGCTACGAGACCGTCATGGTCAACTGCAACCCGGAGACGGTCTCCACCGACTACGACACCTCCGACCGGCTCTACTTCGAGCCGCTCACCCTGGAGGACGTGCTGGAGGTCGTCCACGCCGAGCAGCAGACCGGGCCGGTCGCGGGCGTCATCGTGCAGCTCGGCGGGCAGACCCCGCTCGGCCTGGCGCAGGCGCTCAAGGACGCCGGCGTGCCGATCGTCGGCACCTCGCCGGAGTCCATCCACCTGGCCGAGGAGCGCGGCGCGTTCGGCCGCGTGCTCGCCGAGGCCGGGCTGCCCGCGCCCAAGCACGGCACCGCGGTGACCGAGCAGGAGGCGCTGGAGATCGCCGGGGAGATCGGCTACCCGGTCCTGGTCCGGCCGAGCTACGTGCTGGGCGGCGCGGGCATGGCGATCGTCTACGACGACGAGACGCTCGTCACCTACATGTCCAAGGCGGGCGCCGCCAGCGACCACCCGGTGCTGGTGGACAAGTTCCTCGACGAGGCCGTCGAGATCGACGTGGACGCCCTGTTCGACGGCGAGGAGCTCTACCTCGGCGGCGTGATGGAGCACATCGAGGAGGCCGGCATCCACTCCGGCGACTCGGCCTGCTCGCTGCCGCCGATGACGCTCGGCGGCTACGACATCAAGCGCATCCGCACGGCCACCGAGGCCATCGCCCGCGGGGTGGGCGTGCGCGGCCTGCTCAACGTGCAGTACGCGATGTCGGCGAACATCCTGTACGTGCTGGAGGCCAACCCGCGCGCCAGCCGTACCGTGCCGTTCGTCTCCAAGGCCACGGCGGTGCCGCTGGCCAAGGCGGCGGCCCGGGTGATGATGGGCGCGACCGTCGCGCAGCTGCGCGCCGAGGGCATGCTCCCGGCCGAGGGCGACGGCGGCACGATGCCGCTGGACGCGCCCATCGCGGTCAAGGAGGCGGTGCTGCCGTTCAACCGCTTCATCCGGAGTGTCGACGATGCGGTGGACACGGTCCTGGGGCCGGAGATGCGCTCCACCGGCGAGGTCATGGGCATCGACGAGTTCTTCGGCACGGCCTACGCCAAGTCGCAGGACGCCGCCTACGGGCCGCTGCCGACGCGGGGGCGGGCCTTCGTCTCCGTGGCCAACCGGGACAAAAGGGCGATGATCTTCCCGGTGAAGGCGCTCGCGGACCTCGGATTCGAGATCCTGGCCACCGAGGGGACCGCGGAGGTGCTGCGCCGCAACGGCGTCCGTGCCAAGATCGTGCGCAAGCAGAGTGACGGAACGGGTCCGGACGGCGAGCCGACGATCGGCCGGCGCATCCTGGACGGCGAGGTGGATCTCATCGTGAACACGCCCTTCGGCAGTCCCGGCCAGGCCGGGCCGCGCCTGGACGGCTACGAGATCCGCACCGCGGCCGTGCTGCGGGGCATCCCCTGCATCACGACCGTTCAGGGACTCGCCGCGGCCGTCCAGGGCATTCAGGCCATCGCCCGGGGCGACATCGGCGTACGGTCGCTCCAGGAGCATGCGGAGCGGCTGAGGCGAGGAGTGAGCGAAGTGGGCGGCGAAGGATGAGCCGGCCGCGCAGCGAACGACGAGCCGAACGCGACCGTGGGCAGGAGCGGCTGAGGCGAGGAGTGAGCGAAGTGGGCGGCGAAGGATGAGCCGGCCGCGCAGCGAACGACGAGCCGAACGCGACCAGGGGCAGGGCCGGCTGAGGGGCTGACGGCTCAGGGGGTGTCCTCGCCGGCCGGTGAGGACGCCCCCCGGCGGAGGTGAGGGAGACGGCTGTAACTCCGGTGCAGGTCACCGGTACGGTGCTGACGACGCGTCAGGTCGACGCCTACCATGCGCTGACCGTGGTGGCGCCCGGCATCGCCGAGCGCTTCCGCCCCGGCCACTTCGTGTCGGTGGCCGTCGGCGGCTCCGGCACGTCCATGCTGACCCGCCGCGCCTTCTCCGTCCACGACGTCAAGCCCGACTACGGCGGCACGGTCGAGTTCGTCTTCGCGGTCAACGGCCCCGGTACGGCCTGGCTGGCCGAGCGCCGCGCCCGCGACACGCTGGACCTGGTCGGCCCGCTCGGCCGCCCGTTCCCGCTGCCCCGGGACCCGGTCACCTGCGTCATGGTCGGCGACGAGTACGGCTCGGCCGTGCTCTTCGCCGTCGCCGATGCCCTCCAGCGGCGCGGGTGCCGGGTCGACTTCGTGCTGGGCGGGGCCACGGCCGGCCGGGTCTTCGGCGCGATGCGCGCCCGCCGGATGGCGGAGACGACCACTCTGACGACCGGGGACGGTTCGCTCGGCATGCGCGGCGGGGTGACGGACGTGCTGCCCGGGGTGATCGCCGACGTCCGGGCCGACGCGGTCTACGCCAGCGGCCCGATGGAGACGCTGCGCGGGGTGACCGCCGTGGCGGTCGAGTTCGACATCCCGGTCCAGGCGGCCGTGGAGGAGCGGATGGCCTGCGGGATCGGCGTCTGCATGACGTGCGTGCTCCCGGTCATCGGGGACGACGGGATCACCAGGATGGTCCGCTCGTGCGTCGAGGGGCCGGTCTTCCGGGGTGAGCGCGTCCGCTTCGACGACGTGGGAACGATCCCGTTCGACGCGTTCGGAGCACCCGGCGGAGGATCGCGCAATGCCGGTTGACATGCGGACGTACCTGGGGCACGTGGAGCTGGCCAACCCGGTCGTCACCGCGGCCGGGTGCGCGGGCTCGGGCCCCGAGCTCGCCCAGTTCTTCGACCTGGGCAGGATCGGCGCGGTGACCACCCGGTCGATCACGATGGCCCCCCGGGCGGGCCGGCCGACCCCCAGGATGGCCGAGACGCCCTCCGGGCTGCTCAACGCCGTCGGCCTGCAGGGGTCCGGCGTGGACGCCTTCCTGGCGCGCGAGCTGCCCTGGCTGGCCCAGCGCAACGTGCGGACCGTGGTCTCCATCGGCGGCGGCACGGTGGCGGAGTACACCGCGCTGGCCCGCAGGCTCAACGACGCCCCCGGCGTGACCGCCGTGGAGGTCAACCTGTCGTGCCCCAACATCGAGGACCGCGGGCGGGTCTTCGCCCGCGACGGCGCGGCCTCGGCGGAGGTGATCGCGTCGGTGCGCGCGGTGATGCGCTACGACGTGCCGGTGGTGGCCAAGCTCTCGCCGGACACCGCCGACATCGTGAGCGTCGCCCGCGCCTGCGTGGACGGGGGCGCCGACGCCCTGTCGATGATCAACAATCCGCTCGGCATGAGCATCGACACCGAGACGATGCTCCCCTCGCTCGCCGCGGGCACCGGGGGGCTGTCCGGCCCGGCCGTCCGGCCGCTGGCCGTACGCTGCGTGTGGCAGGTCCGCGCCGCGCTGCCCGGGGTGCCCATCATCGGCATGGGCGGCGTGCTGACCGGCAGGGACGCCTTCGAGCTCATCCTCGCCGGAGCATGCGTCGTCGGCGTGGGCACCGCCCTGTTCCACGATCCCTACGCCTGCACGCGCGTCCTGCGCGAGCTGGAGGAGCTCGTGGCGGCCCGGGGCTACCAGCGGCTGGCCGACGTGATCGGGCTGGCCCACCGCCCGCCGGGGGCGACCGCCCGGCACCGCACGGACTTCGAGGAGAGCTCGCTGTGACTCCCGCTCCCATCGCCGTCGCGCTGGACGCGCCCGATCTGGAGACCGCGGCCCGCTGGGCGAGTCTGGTGACCCCGCACGTCAGCACGGTCAAGGTGGGGCTCGAACTCTACCTGCGCTACGGCCCCGACGTGATCGCCTCGGTGCGCGGGGCGAGCGGCGTGCGGGTGTTCCTGGACCTGAAGCTGCACGACATCCCCAACACCGTGGCCGGCGCCGCCCGGGCCGTGGCGCGGCTCAAGCCCGCGATCCTGACCGTGCACGCGGCCGGAGGGCCCGCCATGATCCGCGCCGCGGTGGAGGCCGCCCCCGTCACCCAGATCGCGGCCGTGACGGTGCTCACGTCGCTCTCGGAGGCCGATCTGGAGCGCGCGGGCATCGCGGGCCCGCCCGGGGACGCCGTGCGCCGTCTGGCGGTCCTGGCCGTCGGCGCGGGCGCCCGGGCCCTCGTCTGCTCGCCGCGCGAGGTCGCGGCGGTGCGCGCGGAGGTCGGACCGGACATCACCCTGATCACTCCCGGCGTCCGCCCCGCCGGCGCCGACAGTCAAGATCAGGCAAGAGTAGCGACACCCGAGCGGGCCTTCGCCGACGGGGCCGACCTTCTGGTGATCGGCCGCCCCATCACCGGTTCGGCGGACCCCGGGGCGGCGGCCGCGGGCATCGCCGCGGCGCTCCGCAGGGTCGCCGGAACCGCCGGAGGGGCCGTGTGATCCGCGTCGCGGGAAACGCGGAGTTGGGCGTCATTTGATCGACACTTGGCTACATGGCGGGCACGGAACGTGAAGAACCGGCCTTTCTGTGCCCAGAAACCGGCCTTGACGTTGCTTGAAGCGCCATGACCAGCTAGTTTCCCTTCCCGTCCGAGTACATCGACAGGAAATTCGAGGTGACCCGGCGTGGCTCTTCCTCCCCTTACACCTGAGCAGCGCGCCGCAGCCCTAGAGAAGGCTGCCAAGGCCCGTAAAGAGCGTGCCGAGGTCAAGAACCGCCTGAAGCACGGTGCGGTCTCTCTGGCCGAGGTGCTCAAGGACGGGCAGGCCGATGACGTCATCGGCAAGATGAAGGTCTCTGCCCTCCTGGAGTCGCTCCCCGGCGTGGGCAAGGTCCGCGCCAAGCAGCTCATGGAGCGGCTGGGCATCGCCGAATCCCGCCGCGTGCGGGGTCTCGGCGCCAACCAGCGCGCCTCCCTTGAGCGTGAGTTCGGCGGGGCCGAGGGCTAGTCTCGGTTCCGTACCAGCACGTTCACCCCGCACCGCGGGGACGCACCACGGGGGGTTCGGAGTGACCGGAACGTCGTGGCCCGGCGAGAGCCGGGCTCCGGAGGAGACCGCGGAGAGCGGATCCGGTGGCTCCACACCTCCGGCCGGCAGCCCGGAGGGGACGCGAGTCTCCACCGGGCCGTCCGGCAACCGCCTGACGGTCCTGTCCGGGCCGTCGGGCGTGGGCAAGTCCACGGTCGTCGCCGAGCTTCGGCGGGCACACCCCGAGGTGTGGCTGTCGGTCTCGGTGACCACCAGGAAGCCGCGCCCGGGGGAGACCCACGGGGTGGAGTACTTCTTCGCCGACGGCGACGAGTTCGACCGCCTCGTCGCCGCCGGGGAGCTGCTGGAGTGGGCCGAGTTCGCCGGCAACCGGTACGGCACGCCCCGGACGCCGGTCGTCGAGAAGCTCGCCGCCGGGGTCCCCACGCTGCTGGAGATCGACCTCCAGGGCGCGCGCCAGGTCCGCGCGACCATGCCGGAGGCGCTGCTGGTCTTCCTGGCCCCGCCGAGCTGGGAGGAGCTGGAGAAGCGCCTGCGCGGCCGGGGCACCGAGCCGGAGGACGTCATCGCCCGCAGGCTCGCCGCGGGGCGGGTCGAGATGGCCGCCGAGCAGGAGTTCGACCTGACCTTGGTGAACACGTCCGTCGATGACGTATGCCACCGGCTGATAGCCTTGATGGCCGATGCTCCCGAGGCCTCCGGCCCCGGACGTTCACCTAGCTAGGGGAAGCACAACGTGGCAAGCAACGCCGCCTACGCGGAAGGCATCACCAATCCGTCGATCGACGCGCTGCTCGACATCGTCGACAGCAAGTACAGCCTCGTGATCTTCGGTTCGAAGCGCGCCCGCCAGATCAACGCCTACTACTCCCAGCTCGGCGAGGGCCTGCTGGAGTACGTCGGCCCGCTGGTGGAGACCCACGCGCAGGAGAAGCCGCTGTCCATCGCGCTGCGCGAGGTCAGCGAGGGCCTGCTCACCTCCGAGCCCATCGAGGGCTAGTCCTTCGCATGGGGACGCCCGGTGCGGACGCGCCCGCGAGGCCGGGCGTCGTCCTGGGAGTGAGCGCGGGCATCGCCGCCTACAAGGCGTGCGAGCTGCTGCGCCTGTTCACCGAGTCCGGTCACGACGTCCGGGTCATCCCGACCAGGGAGGCGCTGCGCTTCGTCGGCGAGCCGACCTGGGCCGCGCTCTCCGGCAACCCGGTGAGCGCCGACGTCTGGGACGCCGTGCACGAGGTGCCGCACGTCCGGATCGGGCAGGGCGCCGACCTGGTGGTGGTGGCCCCCGCCACCGCCGACGTGCTGGCCAGGGCCGCGCACGGCCTCGCCGGCGACCTGCTGACCAACACCCTGCTCACCGCGCGCTGCCCGGTGGTGTTCGCCCCGGCGATGCACACCGAGATGTGGGAGCACCCGGCGACCCAGGCCAACGTGGCCACCCTGCGCGAGCGCGGCGCGCTCGTCCTCGACCCCGCGGTGGGCCGCCTCACCGGCGCCGACACCGGCCGCGGCCGGCTGCCCGACCCCGTGGAGATCTTCGAGGTCTGCCGCCGGGTCCTGGCGGGCCGCTCCCTCGACCTCGCCGGCCGCCACGTGGTCGTCTCCGCCGGGGGCACCCGGGAGGCCATCGACCCGGTCCGGTTCATCGGCAACCGCTCCTCCGGCCTGCAGGGCTACGCGCTGGCCCGGACGGCGGCCGCCCGGGGCGCCCGGGTCACGCTGGTCGCCGCCAACGTCGCGCTGCCCGACCCCGCCGGGGTCGCGGTGGTGCGGGTCGAGTCGGCCCTGCAGCTGCGCGAGGCCGTGCTGGGGGCGGTGGAGGGCGCCGACGCCGTGGTGATGGCCGCCGCCGTCGCCGACTTCCGGCCCGCGGCGCGGAGCGACTCGAAGATCAAGAAGACGTCGGCCGAGCCCGACGCCATCCATCTGGTAAAAAATCCGGATATTTTGGCGGAGCTGGGGGAACGCCGCCGTGACGGCGCCAAGCCGTACCCGGCGGTGATCGCGGGGTTCGCGGCCGAGACCGACGACGTGCTCGCCAACGGGCGGGCCAAGCTCGCCCGCAAGGGCTGCGACCTGCTCGTCGTCAACCAGGTCGGGGAGGGACTCGCCTTCGGCACCCCCGACAACGCGGCCGTGGTCCTGCTCGCGGACGCCGAACCGGTGGAGATCCCGCGCGGGCCGAAGGAGGCCCTGGCCGACGTGGTCTGGGATCTGGTGGCCGCGCGCCTGGCCTGAGGCGGAGCCGTACGGTCCGGCGCGGGTCTGCCGGAGGCGGCTTCCCGATCCGCTTGCCGGGGATCTCCCCGCGGCGGATACTGCGTCCGGAGGGACCTGGAACGCCGCACCAGGGGGTCGATCATGCCGGTGACCGCCGCCGTCAGAGCGCGCTGCCGCGCCCTGCTCCCTCCCGGGCAGGACATCCGCTACATCATGCCCGCGCTCTCGGTGGGCTCGCCGGTGATGGCGAGCTTCCTGATCGTGGTCACCGGCCAGGCGATCGCGGTGCTGTCCACCAAGTTCTTCGACCGGGACGTGCCGACCTCGGTCTACGCCACCCATCCCCGGCGGACCCGGCTCGGGCCGGTGGAGTTCTCGACGGGCGCGGCGATCGAGTTCGGCGGCATGATCTTCGAGATCGAGGAGGAGTACGGCGCGGTGGTCTGCGCCGCCGACGCCGAGGTCTTCGCCCCCGAGACGCTCCCGCCCGACCCGCTTCCCCATCTCTGACCGCGCTCCCGCCCCCGGCTCCGGCGCGACGGCCGCCCGGCGGTGGCCGGGGCCGTCCCGCCGCTCGAATTCGAGACGGTTTCGCAAGCCTGCCACAGGTGGAGCTAGACTTCGGCGGAACGCTACCGGTGGCCCCGCACCGGAGTCCCAATCGCCAGCAGCCGCTGCATGAGGAGCCCTGACTTGTCCCGTCGCCTGTTCACCTCCGAGTCGGTCACCGAGGGCCACCCGGACAAGATCGCAGACCAGATCAGTGACGCGATTCTCGACGCCATGCTCAAGGGCGACCCCAGGAGCCGGGTCGCGGTCGAGACGCTGATCACCACCGGTCAGGTCCACGTCGCCGGAGAGGTGACGACGGAGACCTACGTCGACATCCCGGGCATCATCCGGGAGAAGATCCTCGAGATCGGCTACGACGCCTCGCACAAGGGCTTCGACGGCGCCTCCTGCGGCGTCTCGGTCTCCATCGGCGCCCAGTCGCCCGACATCGCCCAGGGCGTCGACGACGCCTACGAGCACCGCGAGGAGGGCGACACCGACGCGCTCGACCGCCAGGGCGCGGGCGACCAGGGCCTGATGTTCGGCTACGCGACCAACGAGACCCCCGAGCTGATGCCGCTCCCGATCCAGCTGGCGCACCGGCTGGCCGAGCGCCTGTCGCAGGTCCGCAAGGACGGCACCGTGCCGTACCTGCGCCCCGACGGCAAGACCCAGGTCACCATCGAGTACGACGGCGACAAGCCGGTCCGCCTCGACACGGTGGTCGTCTCCACCCAGCACGCCGCCGAGATCGACCTCAAGGAGATGCTCGCGCCGGACATCAAGGAGCACGTGGTCGACCCCGTGCTGGCGAGCGTCGAGCTGGAGACCGAGGGCTACCGCCTGCTGGTCAACCCGACCGGCCGCTTCGAGATCGGCGGCCCGATGGGCGACGCCGGCCTGACCGGCCGCAAGATCATCGTCGACACCTACGGCGGCATGGCCCGCCACGGCGGCGGCGCCTTCTCCGGCAAGGACCCGTCCAAGGTCGACCGCTCGGCCGCCTACGCGATGCGCTGGGTCGCCAAGAACATCGTCGCCGCCGGCCTCGCCGACCGCGCCGAGGTCCAGGTCGCCTACGCCATCGGCAAGGCGCACCCGGTCGGCGTGTTCGTCGAGACCTTCGGCACCGAGAAGATCGACGTCGCGAAGATCCAGGACGCCGTGCTGCAGGTCTTCGACCTGCGCCCGGCCGCGATCATCCGCGACCTGGACCTCCTCCGCCCGATCTACTCGCCGACCGCCGCCTACGGCCACTTCGGCCGCAAGGAGTTCACCTGGGAGTCCACCGACCGCGCCGAGGCGCTGCGCACCGCCGCCGGTCTGTGAGCCGTTCCGGCAGCGCCCCGGCGGGCCCGTCCCGCCGGGGCGCTGCCGTTCCTCCGGAGAGGGCCGGACAGGCCCGGAAGGCGCGCTCCCGCGCGGGGCGGCGCCGTACGGCCGGCGGTTGCCGGAGGCGCCGGCGGCCGCGAGCCGGGGGCGGAGCGGCGTGCGGCCGGGCGATCCCGCGGAGGCGGGGGTCGCCTCTCCGGCGGCCCGGAACGGTTTCCCCGGCATCCCGATAGCAGGCGGGACCGGGTTCCGGCATCTGGTAGGACAGGTGGGTGCCTCACGCGAACCCCTCCCCAGACGACGGCGCCCTGCTGCCGCTCGACGCCGTGCGTGAGAAGCCCGCACCCGGCGGGAGGGCTCCGGCGGCCAAGGGCGTGCCGGAGGCGGCCGCCGCGCTGCCGGTGGCGCGGGTCGTGGTGGACACGCCGCTGCCCCACCTGGACCGGCTGTTCGACTACCTCGTCCCGGCCCCGATGGACGCCGACGCGGTGCCGGGCTGCCGGGTCCGGGTGCGGTTCGCCGGCAAGCTCGTCGACGGGTTCCTGCTGGAGCGGGCCGAGTCCAGCGAGCACGAGGGCAGGCTCACCCGGCTGGAGCGGGTCGTCTCCCCGGAACCGGTGCTCGCCCCGGAGATCGCCCGGCTCGCCCGCGCCGTGGCCGACCGCTACGCCGGGACCATGGCCGACGTCCTGCGCCTGGCCGTCCCGCCGCGTCACGCCAGGGTCGAGGCGGAGGAGCGCGGGACCGCCGGGGCGGGTCCGCGGACGGGGGAGGACGCCGGGACGGGCCCGGAGGAGGGGCCCGGGCCGTGGGCCGCCTACCGGGACGGGGAGTCCTTCCTGTCCGCGCTGGCGCGGGGGCGTTCGCCGCGCGCGGTGTGGACGGCCCTGCCGGGGAGCGGGGAGGACGGGCCCGAGTGGGCGGGGGCGGTGGCCGTGGCCGTGCGCGAGACGCTGCGGGGCGGCCGGGGGGCGCTCGTGGTGGTCCCCGACGGCAAGGACGTGGTGCTGGCCGACGCGGCGCTGAGCGCGGTCCTGGGGCCGGGCAGGCACGTCTCGCTCACCGCGGACCTGGGGCCCGCCGAGCGCTACCGGCGGTGGCTGAAGGTGTCCCGGGGGGAGGTCCGGGTGGCGGTCGGCACCCGGGCGGCGGCCTTCGCGCCGGTCCGCGACCTCGGGCTGGCGGTCGTCTGGGACGACGGCGACGACCTGCACGCCGAGCGGCTGGCGCCGTACCCGCACGCCCGGGAGGTCCTCGCGCTCCGCGCGCACCAGGGCCGCACGGGCCTGCTCGTCGGCGGATACGCGCGTACGGCGGAGGCCACCCGGCTGGTCGCCACCGGCTGGGCGGGCCCGATCGCCGCGACACGCCAGACGGTGCGGGACAGGGCGCCGAAGGTCCGCCCGGCCGGGGACGACGCCGAACTGGCCAAGGACCAGGCGGCGCGGGCGGCCCGGCTGCCCAGCCTGGCCTGGCGCACGCTCAGGACCGGCCTGGAGAGCGGGCCGGTGCTGGTGCAGGTCCCGCGGCGCGGCTACCTGCCCGCGCTGGCCTGCCAGGGCTGCCGTGCCCCGGCCCGGTGCGGGCACTGCCGGGGGCCGCTCGCGCTGCGGAGCGGCCACGCGATGCCGTACTGCCGCTGGTGCGGGCGGATCGCGGGGGAGTGGCGCTGCCCGGCCTGCGGAGCCGCCCGGATGCGGGCGCGGGTGGTCGGCGCCCGCCGTACGGCCGAGGAGCTCGGCCGGGCCTTCCCCTCGGTCCCGGTGAAGACCTCGGGCCGGGACGGGGTGCTGGCCACCGTCGGGCCGGGCCGGGCGCTCGTGGTGGCCACCCCGGGGGCCGAGCCCGTCGCCGAGGGCGGCTACGCGGCGGCGGTGCTGCTGGACGGGTGGGCCCTGCTCGGCCGCCCGGACCTGCGGGTCGCCGAGGAGGCGCTGCGCCGGTGGATGAACGCCGCCGCCCTGCTGAGGTCCGGATCGGAGCTCGTCGTGCTCGCCGACTCCTCGCTCCTGCCCGTGCAGGCGCTGCTGAGGTGGGACCCGGTCACCCATGCCGAGCGGGAACTGGCCGACAGGACAGAACTGGGTTTCCCCCCGGCGGTGAGGATGGCCACGCTGACCGGGTCTCCGGCCGCGGTCAGGGAGATGCTGGGAGAGGCGGAGCTGCCCTCGGGGGCGCAGGTCCTCGGGCCCGTGCCGGTCGAGCCGTCCAGGGGCGACCAGGTGCGGGAACGCGCCATGGTGCGGGTGCCGTGGGGGGCGGGCCCGGCGCTCGCCGCGTCGCTGAAGGGGGCGGCGGGGGTGCGTTCGGCGCGTAAGGCGGATGAGGTGGTCAAAGTGTGCATTGACCCGCTCGATGCCATTTGAGTTGTTTCCCCGATTCGCGGTGCTGACAGTAAGCCGTTAATTTCTCCCTGTGTCGATCGAATGGGTGAACCGGGCCGTGGACGATCTACGCGCCTGGGGGCGGGCGAGCGGCCTGGACGTTGACGTGGACGAGGTTCGGCTGCTCTGCGACTACGCGAGCGATTACCTGGACGTGAACGAGCTGGGGGATTTCACTCCCGTCACTTTCGAGGAACTCCTGCTCAACATCTATCCGCGCAAGGTCATCGCGCCGCCGGAAAGCGCTTCCGAGACGGTCGCCGCCGCGCGCACCCTCGTCGACTTCCTCCTGGCGACGGAGGAGATCGGCGGCAAGATGGCCGCGCGCATGCGCGCCACCCTCGACCGGGTCGAACCCGAGATGCCCATCGCCCTCGCCGACACCTCCCGCTTCGGCATGGCCAAGAGCCTGTTCAGCGCGATGGGCGCCGAGGTGCTGGAGCAGGACGGCCCGCCCGCCCCGGCGGCCGCGGAGCCGGACCGGGAGCCCTGCGACTGCCCCGGCTGCACCCCCTGCCCCCCGGTACGGCTGGCGCCCCTCGGCACGCTCGCCGAGAGCGCGCTGCGGGTGCCCCTGCTGACCGACGCCCGCCGCCTGGTGCAGTGGATGCTGGCCGGCGGCCGCACCCCGACGGTCCGGGGGCGCCTGCGGGTGCGCGACGCCGCCGAGGCGGTCGCCCAGCTCGCCGTCGCCGACCCGGCGCTCCTGTGGGACGTGGCGGTCCGCGCCGGCCTGGTCGAGACGGAGGGCACGGCCCTCTTCGACGGGGAGGCGGGCCCGCTGGACGCGTGGGCCGCCGCGGTGGACCTCCTCCTGGAGGGGGGCACCGGGGGCGCCGTCACCGGCTGGGAGATCTTCGACGCGGAGCTCTACGGCCTGTGCGACATGCTCTACCGGCTGCAGGCGCCGGTGCCGATCCCGCTCGTCATGGAGTACCTGGAGGAGATGGGCGTCCTCGAGGAGGAAGAGGACCTCGACCTCGACGAGGCCGCGCGCAGGCTGGTCTACTGCGGGCTCGTCGAGCGCAGGGACGACTCGCTGGCGCTGACCCCCCTGGCGGTGTGGGGCCTGCGCGAGCTCTACCTCGGGATGGGCATCGAGGCCCCGGAGGCCCCCGACCTGACCGGCGCCGACGCGCCGGCCCTGATCGAGGGGCTGCTGTCCGGGATGCCCCGGGAGGCGGCCGAAGCCGACATCGAGGGCTGGCTGGAGCGCAGGACGCCCGCCGGGGCCGCCGCCGAGCTCCTGGGGGCGGTCTCCGGCGCGCCCTCGGTCGCCAGGGGCGTCGCGGTGACGATCGTGGACCGGCTCGGCCCGGAGGCCGAGCCCGCGGTCCGCGGTGTCCTGGCGGAGGCCGAGCTGCGCCCGCACGCCATCCACTGGCTCTCGGCCCGCGGGCTGGCGGCCCCCAGCCTCACCGAGCAGGAGGCGCTCTGGATGAGCGTGGACATGCTCGCACTGGCCCTGCCCGAGGCCGAGGACGACCCCGATGCCTTCGCCGAGAACATGGCGGCCTCGGGCCCCCCGGCGCACGTGATCGAGGAGATGTGGCGGGTGGACCATCCCGACGTCGTCGACGTCCTGGAGCTGCTCGGCCGGTCCCTGCAGGACCCGGACACGGCCAAGGCCGCGCGCAAGGCGGCTTTCAAGGCGCGTTCCCGCGCGATCGGCTGAGCGCGTTCCCGCACCGCCGGCTGAGCGCGTTCCCGCACCGCCGGCCGAACGGGTTCCGGCGCGGTCGGCTGAGCCGTACATCCGCGGGGCTCGTGTGGAGTAAGTTTCACGGGTGGCAAAGAGCGGGAACACCGGCAACGTCTTCGACCTCGGTGCGTTGCGGAGGCTGGTCGACGAGTTGGGAGCCGCGCCGCGCGAGGCGCGCGCGGCCGTGCTCGACGGGGTCCCCGGGGGCGCCGCGGGCGCCGACGGCTGCGACTGCCCCGGCTGCGACAGCGAGGCGCTGAGCTTCCCGCCCGTCGACCTCGCTTCCGACGCCGAGCTCGCCCGGGCCGTTCTGGAGGTCCCGCTGGTGCGGGACGCCCGGCGGCTGGCGGAGTGGACCGGCACCCGCCGGGTCACCCCCGAGTGCCTGCTGCCCGATCCCCTCCGGGCCGTCGCGGAGCTCGGGCTCGCCGGACCCGACCGGCTCCACCTGCTCTGGGTCGTCGCGGTCAACACGGGCATGCTGCGGATCTCCCGGGGCGTCGCCGAGCCCGGGCCGCTGGCCCCGGCCGCCGAGCTGCCCCCGCAGGCGCTCCTGGGGTTCTGGGACGGCGTGGTCATGGACGTCCTGGACCGCGCGGACGAGAGCCTGACCGGATCCGCGGTGGTGGACGAGCACCTGGCCGAGATGCTCGCGACCATGTACGCCGTGAACGACGGCCTCTCCCACGCCACCCTGGTCAAGGGGATCCTGCAGTCGCACGAGGTGGCCTGCGAGGCCAGGCCGGCCCAGATGAGGGAGCTGGCGGCCGCCCTGCCCGGAGAGCTGGAGGACGCGCTCGCGCTGCTCGGCTACTGCGGGCTGGTGGAGCCGTCGGCGGCGGGCTGGCCCCGGCTGACCCCGCTCGGCGTCTGGGCGGTCCGCCAGGACCTGATGCGGGAGGGGCACGACGCGCCCACGGGCGCCGAGGTCGCCGTCTTCGCCGACCTCGGCGCGGCCGAGCTCGTCGAGGCGCTCGCCGGGGGATCCGCGGCCCCCAGCGCGGTCACCGTGTGGCTGGAGTCCCGCACCGCCGAGGCCGCCGCCCGCGAGCTGATCAAGGTCGCCGCGTCCGGCACGGCCGGACAGCGCGGTGTCGCGGGCACCATCCTGGAGGAGCTGGGGCCCGAGGCGGAGGTCCCGTTCCGGGAGGCGCTCGCCGAGCCCGCCATGTGGCGCTACGCCGCCTCCTGGCTGCACGTCCGCGACCTGCCCGCCCCGGCGCTCACCTCCGCCGACAACACCTGGCTCGCGGTCGACACGCTCGCCTCGCTGATCCACCTGGGCACGGCCCCCGAGGAGCTGGGCGAGTTCGACGAGCTCGAACCGGGTGAGGACCTGGTCCGCATGGTGGAGGAGATGGCCGTGATCGAGCACCCCGACCGGATCGCCGTGCTGGACATGCTCGGCGCGCACCACGCCGACGCCGCCGTGGCCAAGGCCGCGCGGAAGGCCGCCATGAAGGCCCGCTCCCGCCAGGCCCGTAAACTGGGTTGATCCTCTGGAAGGAGCCCCGTTGGCCATTCAGTCAATCCGTCTTTTCGGCGACCCGGTGCTGCGCACTCCGGCCGAGCCGGTGAAGGACTTCGACAAGGAGCTGCGCAAGCTCGTCAAGGACCTCACCGACACCATGCTGGACGCCCCCGGAGCGGGCCTGGCCGCGCCGCAGATCGGGGTCGGGCTGCGGGTCTTCACCTACTACGTGGACGACCGGCTCGGGCATCTGATCAACCCGAACCTCGACCTGTCCGAGGAGAAGGACGAGGAGGGCGAGGAGGGCTGCCTGTCCTTCCCCGGCCTGTCCTTCCCCACGCCGCGCGCGATCCGCGCGGTGGCCAAGGGCTTCGACATGCACGGCGAGCCGGTCACCCTCGAGGGCACCGACCTCATGGCCCGCTGCTTCCAGCACGAGACCGACCACCTGGACGGCGTGCTGTTCATCGACCGGATGGATCCGGCGCAGCGCAAGCTCGCCATGAAGGAGATCCGCCAGGCCGAGTGGAGCGGGCTCTCGGCGCCCGTGGTCAAGTTCTCCCCGCACGTCACCCACGGGAAGGCTCTGTAGGAACCTTGCGCCTGGTCTTCGCCGGAACCCCGGACACCGCCCTGCCCTCGCTGCGCGCCCTGCTCGACTCGCCGCGCCACGACGTCGCCGCCGTCGTCACCCGCCCGGACGCCCCGTCGGGGCGGGGTCGCAAGGTCCATCCCAGCCCCGTCGCCGAGCTGGCCGAGGAGGCGGGCATCGAGGTCCTCAGGCCGGTGAAGGCGGGCGACCCCGCGTTCCTGGACCGGTTGCGGGAGATCGGCCCGGACGCCTGCCCGGTGGTGGCCTACGGGGCGCTGCTGCCGCAGGCGGCGCTGGACATCCCCCGGCACGGCTGGATCAACCTGCACTTCTCGCTGCTGCCCGCGTGGCGGGGCGCGGCCCCCGTGCAGCACGCCGTGCTGCACGGGGACGAGATCACCGGTGCGGCCACCTTCCAGATCGTCAAGGAGCTCGACGCGGGGCCGGTCTACGGTGTGGTCACCGAGGAGGTCCGGCCGTCCGACACCAGCGGTGAGCTGCTCGCCCGGCTGGCGGAGTCGGGCGCCGGGCTGCTGGCGGCCACGCTCGACGGGATCGAGGACGGCACGCTGGAGGCCAGGCCGCAGCCGCTCGACGGGGTGAGCCTCGCCCCGAAGATCAACGTTGAGGACGCCAGGGTCGACTGGTCCGCGCCCGCGATGCGGGTGGACCGCCTGGTGCGCGCCTGCACGCCCGCTCCGGGCGCGTGGACCGAGTTCCGCGGCCAGCGCGTCAAGCTCGGCCCGGTGCGGCCCGCACCCGGTGCCCCCGCCCTCGCCCCGGGCGAGCTGTCGGTGTCGAAGAACTCCGTCCTGGTCGGTACGGCCACGCACCCGGTCGAACTGGGCGAGGTGCAGCCGCAGGGCAAGCGCCTGATGAGCGCGGGGGAGTGGGCGCGCGGCGTGCGGCCCGCCGGCGAGGATCGGCTGGGCTGACGGATCATGAGCGATCGGGGGAACGGCGGCGGGAGCCGCGAGGGCGGAGGCCGCGCACACGGCGGGTCCGGCGGCCGGGCGGGCCGGGGCCAGGGACCGGGCGCGCGGCAGGGCAGGACCGGCGGTGACCGAAGACAGGGCGCCGGAGGGAACCGCGGCCGGGGCGGGCGCCCGCCCAGAGCGGTCCACGACGAGGCCCGCAACACCGCCTACGACCTGCTGCGCGCCGTCGACGAGCGGGACGCCTACGCCAACCTGCTGATGCCCGTCCTGCTGCGCGAGCGCGGTCTGTCGGGACGCGACGCGGGACTGGCCACCGAGCTGGCCTACGGCACCCTGCGCGGGCTGGGCACCTACGACGAGGTCGTCGCCGCCTGCAGCGACCGGGCTCCGGAGGACCTCGACCCGCCGCTGCTGGACGCCATCCGCCTCGGCGTGCACCAGCTGCTGCGGACCCGCATCCCTCCGCACGCCGCCGTCGGCACGACCGTCGACCTGGTCAGGCTGCGGGTGGGCGTCGGGCCGTCGAAGTACGCCAACGCGGTGCTCCGCAAGGTCGCCACCCGCTCGCTGGAGCAGTGGATCCCGATCGTCGCCCCGGACCCGGCCGACGACCCGGTCGGCCACCTGGCCGTGGCGTACAGCCACCCGCGGTGGATCGTGACCGCGCTCCGCGACGCCGTCGGCGGCGGCGACGACGAGACGGCCGCCCTGCTGGCCGCCGACAACGAGCGCCCCCGGGTCACCCTGGTGGCCCGGCCGGGCCGCGCCTCGGTGCGGGAGCTCCTGGCGGCCGGGGCCCTGCCCGCCGGGTTCTCTCCGTACGCCGCCTACCTGCCCGAGGGCGATCCGGGCATGATCCCGGCGGTGGCCGAGTCCCGCGCCGCCGTGCAGGACGAGGCCAGCCAGCTCGTCGCCCTGGCGCTCACCCGCGTCCCGGTGGCGGGCGGCGACGGCCGCTGGCTCGACATGTGCGCCGGGCCGGGCGGCAAGGCGGGCCTCCTGGACGCCCTGGCCACCCACGGGGACGAGGCGGGCCTGCCCGGCGCGTCCGCCGCGGGCGCCTCCTCCGAGGGCGGTCCCACCCGTCCGGTGCCCTTTCCCGGCGGGGCCCGGCTCCTCGCCGCCGAGCTGCAGTACCACCGCGCCCGCCTGGTCCGGCAGACCGCGGGGGAGGCGGCCGTGGTCGCCGCCGACGGCACGGCCCCGGCCTGGCGGCCCGGTGCCTTCGACCGGGTGATGGTGGACGCCCCCTGCACCGGTCTCGGCGCGTTGCGCCGCCGCCCCGAGTCCCGGTGGCGCCGCGATCCCCGGAGCCTGCCCGAGCTGGGCCGGCTCCAGCGGGCGCTCCTGGGCTCGGCCCTCGGTGCGGCGCGGCCCGGCGGGGTGGTCGCCTACGTGACCTGCTCACCCCACCTGGCCGAGACCGTCACCGTGGTCGGCGACGTCCTGCGGGACCGCGGCGACGCCGAGGTGCTCGACGCCCGCGCCTACCTCCCCGAGGTCGGGGACCTGGGCGGCGGGCCGTACGCCCAGTTCTGGCCGCACCGTCACGGCACCGACGCCATGTTCCTGGCCCTCCTCCGCCGCCGGTGAGCCCGGCCGGCGGGCGAAGAAGTACTGGAGACCGCTGTCGCGGTCATCGAACGATCGTGCGATGACCGCCACCGGCCTCGACAGCAGATCAATGACGCCGACGGCGGAGGGCTCATCGCCCGAATGATCGGTTATGAAGTGATCGTCGTCGTACCAGGAGAGGACGTGTTCGGCGCTCTGGTCGACCTGAGCGATCAGAGCGCCGGATTCGGCATCGTGGACGCAGATGTCGCTGGTCCGATCTCGGCATATCACCGCGTAGCGAGTACGCGATGGTGAGTACCAGTCATCGAGTTTGCTCAGGGCACCGGGCGTCGCCGGAGCGCTAGACGATCTACCGCGGAGATCGAAATGACCGACGGCGGAGAGGCGGTTCTCTTCGGTGTCGTCGGGACTGATCGTCAGCTCTGTGACGACGCCGGTGCCGTCCCGGTTCCATTGGAACCGGCCGGATCCGATGTGCAGATCATCGACCTCCACGAACGTCGTACGGCCGCTACGCGGGGAGTGCAGAACGAAACCGACCGAGACCTCGTCGTCGTCGGCCTCGGCCGCCTCCCATACGGTGAGCAGCAAGTCGTTACGGGGCGACCACGTGGGATTCGAGACCCAGCGAGGGCGCTTGAATCCGGGGATCCGGTTGATCTTATTCGTGCTCAGATCGACGAGGTACGTGTAGTCACGGTCGCCGATGTAGTTGTCGCTCACCCCCGCGGCCCACCTGCCGTCGGGGGAGAAAGCGGTGAACGGATACTTTGTTCGTCTGAAGCCTCCCAGGCTCCGATCGGTCACGGCGATGTCGGCCCCGTTTCGGTATCCGGCCAGGACCGTTGAAGGGCTGGAAGGGAAGGCCATGGTTGCCGCGGTTCCGGGAAGAGGAACCGGGGACGGATAGCGGTCGGCCATTCCCTCTGTCCCTCCTTCCGGAGCGTTCTTCTCGTGGGGAATCCAGCGGGCGGTCTCACGGGCCAGAACGGGAAGCTCTGCGATGAGGGGCAGATATGCTGACCGTAGTTCGACGATCACACGGTCAGCGAGGAACACGAGCGTGTCTCCGTGCGGTCCGATGGAGAATGCCGCATCGGCGACGTTCTGGACCATGATTCCACCCTGGGTCTCACGCATGTCGGCGAACAGGGCCAGTGCGGACATCCTGTCCCGGGCGTACCAGCGAATGCGTAGCCGAAGGGCATGACCTTCCGCGTTCAGAGCCTGACATCCCGGTGGATTCCGCAACCGGATCGGTTCGCTCGCCGGGAACAGTTTCCTCAACAACGCACAGGCGTCAGGCCGGCCCTCGGTCTCCTCCGCGGGATGACCTTCTCTCCATGGGTCAGAAGACGCTGATCCGAAAGCGGTCAGTCGTAGCCGGGGAGCATGCCCCGCAAGGCTGATCCGCTCCACGGTGAACACCTGGTCTCCCTTTGCCGCGAAGGGGGTGCCGAGACCGGGGAGTGTGAGCTCCTTGACGGCTCCCGTCATCGTGTCGACGGCGTGTAGGCGGGTGGGAATCCCGCCGCCGACAGGTCGGGGAACGCCGAAGTACGTGCCGTCACTCATCCAGTCGTTCCCGTAGAGAGAAGCCGCCTGGCCGAGCAGTCCGGATACGGGCAGGGTGCGTTGCCAGAGCGGGGTGAGACCGCGCAGGGCCACGGCTTCCAGTACGCTTCCTCGTGGACTTTCCCTTGAGATGATCAACCGGTCATCGGCGCGTCTCAGTGAGCAGCCGTTCCAGCATTCACTCACACGGGTGATGAGCTTGCCGTTCTGGATGTCGAAGGAGGACAGCGCGTCGCCGTGGTAGACCCGTATCAGGCCATGCTCCACACCCAGCTGGCGAGCGACTCCGGGGAGTGGTGCATTCCACAGGCGAGTGCCGGTCGCGGCGTTTACGGTGAGCACATGGGACCGGCGGCCACAGCGATATAACACTACGGCGTATCGGCCGTCGCTCGCGGACTCCATGACATCGCCGTCATCGTGCTCGCAGGGTAGCGGCGTCGCCCATTGGTCCGTCCCTGTGCCGGCGACCACTCCCGTCAGCGTGAGAGGTTCTCTCTCGGCGACGACCACCGGTGTCGGAGCCGCGTCACCGTACGGGGCACGCCACCAGCCTGCGGCGGTGAGGTCGGTTCTGCGCCATATCACCCGGCCGGTCTCGGCGGAGAGTCCGGCCAGGCCATAGGTCACATCGGGGCGATCCGGCCGAGCCACCTCGATGACCACTGCGGGGTCGGACGCCACCCAGTCGGCGATCCAGCCGTCCGTGACCCGGTGACTCCAACGTGCGGTTCCAGTCGAGGCGTCCCGCATCGTCAGAAGTGAACCCGACCAGATCGCGACCATGTCGCCGACGAGGGTGCTGCTATAGGAGTGAGGAGTGACGGGCAGTTCGACCTGCCATTCTTCGATAAACCCAGAGATACGCGGTCCCTCGAAGCGCGGAGATGCCTGGGAGGCGAAGACGATGATCACCAGCGTGGCGGTAAGGCCGCGGATGATTCGTCTGAACGTCAGCATGGCTTCGACCGTCTGACACGCCGATAATCGTTGGAGTACACGGTGGCTGTGTAGTACTCTTTGTATTTCTTGGCTTTACCGGTCAGGCGGAATGCGGCTCCTCCGGAGTCCTTGATGTATTCATGCCGCACCTCCGGGGAGTCTCCGTAGAGGTAATCGACCTGGACGTCCCACAGGTAGTAGCGTTTTTTCGCAGTGGCGGACAACTCGATGCTGGCCCTCTCTCCATCGGCCAGGTCGATGTTCTTCTTCAGGAACCCTCCCTTGCGTCCCTCCTTTCCGGGGCGCAGATTGTCGAGATCCGCGGCGACCTCGTAGACGGTCGCCTCCCCTTGTGTGGGGAAGTCCATGCAGGCGCCGCTCCACAAGGGGGCGTCCTGCAGGATGCGTGGGCGGACGTCGAGGATTCGGATCGTCTCATGCCGGGCGTTCCTCAGGATGATGTTCACGGTCACTCCGCGTACCCGGGCGGCGTTCTCGCGCTTGATCAAGGCCAGGACATCCTGCCGACGGCTTCCGGGAGGGAGCAGGGTCCCCCCGGGCCCCAGGGGAACCGGGCGCTCGAACGCCACTTCGTCTCCGGAGTCGACTTCGACGGCGTACGCCGTCGCAATGAGATGAGGGCGGCCTCGGAAATCCGCCCACTGGTCCAGCAGTCGTGGCCAGGCTCCGAGGATGACGGTGCTTATCAGGGTCGCCAGCGCTCCGGCCACAGCCGTCACGATCCATCTGCGAGCTTTTGTGATCCGCCCGGCCTCTGGCTCTCCGGCGCTTTCCTGCGCGGGCTGCGGAGTCGCCTGGGTGGTCATGGGCGGCCTTCTCGTGATCCTGCTCGCAATGTCTCGGCCGCTGCGAGCGTCGCCTGCTTTGTCATGGCCGGGTCTCCCAGCGCCTCGACGGTTACGACGACCGAGCCGCTCCGGAACAGTACGGCGTCGCTGAAGGCATTGTTGAGAAAATACGCTTGGTCGGCTACGGATGTTATCCAGCCGGGACGTTCTAGCAGCGCCTTGTCATCTACAGCGATCTTCGCTTGTGCCGGCGACGGATGCACCCAGACCAGCGAGACTTTGACCGTCGCACCAGATCCGGATGCCGGCCGGAGTTCGCATGCGACGGTGCCTGGAAGATTGAGTTCGGCAGGAGCCGATCTTCCGATACGGGTTCCCGGGCCATCGAGAAGAAGCGAGCATGCATCCGGCCACGCGGTCACGGGAACGCCACCGCGAGCCCCCCACCCCCGATCCTTCTGGATGGGGGTGAATCGCAAGGCGGTGAGCACGATCTTCTCATCGGGTTCGGAGGGGACGGCGTAGAAGAGGTCCCCGTACCAGGCTACGACGTACTTTCCCATTCCCTCCAGCTGGAAGTCCGAGGTGGTGAGAACAGAGCGGCCGGTGACCGGATCAAGGAGGTCCAGGACCCGGTGAACCAGCGGCTGGGGCAGTTCGCGCTCCATGTAAAGACGGCCTCCCACGACTCGGAGACCGTCTGGATGGGAATTCTTGAACACACGTGTCCAGCCGGTTCTCCCCGTCCTCTGGTCGACCATTTCGACCACGGTCTCCTCTTCGAGGCCGCCGCGCCGGGAGACGAACGCGGCGTCACCCAGAATCTCCACCCGGCATTCCGCCTCGCAGGTACGCGATGACGTGCGGTCGTACAGGACCGTTCCTCCAGAGGAGACGAGCGTGATGAAGTGACGACTTCGAAGGGATATCACACCTGAGTGAAAGGAGAGCGCCGGTACGGTCCGGTCCGCGACAGGCGCGTTCCAGCGGATCCGGCCGTCGTTGGGCGCCAGACCCAGCAACCGGAGGCGCTCTGCGCACCGTAAGAGGACGATGACGACATCCCTGTTCGCCGATCCGCGGTCGTCCTCCTCCTCGACGTCCCGGTTCGGTTCGGTCACTGCCTCGCATCCTCCGGGCAGAGAGGTCTCCCAGGAGACGCCGCCATCGGACAGATCGAAGGCCCGGACGGTCCTGAGGGCGGGAAGAATGATGACGGCATGCCGCGTCGTGACCCCGATAAGGGAGAAATGAGGACGCCAGGGACCGTCACCCGGGAAACCAGACTCGATCGTCCAAAGGTCAACGCCGGTGCGGGCGTCTATCGAAGTGATTCTGAAGCGTCTCACGTTCTCATCGGTGGACGGTCCGCTGGACAGCAGGAATCCGTCGGCCGCCAGCAGGACGCCGGGTTCATCGAGAGGAGAAACCCAGCGAGTGGCTCCGGTCCGCGCGTCAAGGCCGTGGATCCGCCCCTCACGCTGGATGGCGATGGTATCGCCGGCCAGCACAGGGATGTCTTCGGCAGTGGTTCGCCACACTTCCTGCGGGGTTCCACGTCCGATGGGAAGGCCAGTCGGCGCAGGAATGCGTGAAGCAGAAGTGGGGAGCGGCTGTACTTCTCCGAAGATGCAGAGGAGAACGAGTACGGCCGCAAGCCTGGTGATCGCGGACCGACGTGGAGCGCCGAGGGCCATTACACATCCTGAGCGGGAGCGGTTGACTCCGTTGTAGCAAGCAGCGCTCGGCCGGTCTCACATAGTTACTTCTCCGTCAGGTAACGATCGGATATCGTACAAGAAATGACGGATTGACCGAGCGGTCCTCTAGCCTCGATCTTTCGCGATCTCCGTGTGGTCGGTTGACGCATTCGGCTGAGGGTTGATTTCGCGACCAGGTCAGCTTCGTGGCCCGGCTGTCGCGCCGGATGGGCGGGGTTCCACGGGCCCGGGCATGTCCTTTCTTGATCGTTGGGGCGGCTTGTCGCTGGTCAGGTCGGTGCCGGCAGGGCTTGCAGGCGGGCGATGGCCGCGGTGAGCTGCATCGCCCAGGGCCATCGCGCGGCGACGCGCAGCCGGACACGTCGTCCGCCGCGGACCAGCCGCCCGGCCACGGCCAGCAGACGTAGCCGCAGGCGCTTGGGTTCGTAGCGGCGGGCCGGGCCGTCCAGGGCGAGCATCTGCATCCAGGCCAGGAGTTCGCAGGCCAGCGCGACGAGCTCGCACCAGATCTGGTTCTGGGTGAAGTCGTGTAGCGGCAGGTTGGCCAGGCCGGTGTCCTTGGCGGCGCGGATGCGGTCTTCGCATCGGGCGCGGCGGCGGTGGCGTAGTTCCAGGTCGGCGAGCTGACCATGCTTGGTGTTGGTGACGAAGCAGGTGAAGCGGTGCCCGTCAAGGTCGGTGAAGCGCAGTTGCGCGCCCGGGTGCGGGCGTTCTTTGCGGACGATGACGCGCATGCCGCGCGGCCAGCCGGTCAGCTCCAGCAGGCCGGTGAGCTCGGCGACCCACGCGCCGGGCCGGACCTGGCCGTCTGCGTCGTAGGCGGGCGTCCACGCACTGGCCGGGAGCCGACCGATCGCGGTCTGGATGTCGTCGGTGAGGGGGAAGCCGATCGAGTACTTCAGCCGTCGGCCGGGTCGGCTCAGCCAGGTCAGGAATTGGCGGGTGCCGCCGCCGGAGTCGGTGCGGATCAGGACCTGCCGTCTGCGGTCGGCGGGCAGCTGAGCCAGTGCGATCCGGGTGGCGGTGATGTGGTCGGCGGCGGTGTTGGAGCCGGCGTTGCCCGGGCGCAGCAGTAGTGCCAGGGGTTCGCCGGCACCGGCCGCGCCGTGGTCGGCGAAGACGGTCAGCGGGTGGAAGCCGAAGGTTTTCTTCCAGGTCGGGGCCGCGTGCTGTTTGTCGGAGTGGGCGATGACGATGGTGGCGTCGAGGTCGAGGGGGATCGGCTCGCCGTCCGCGCCGGGCGCATGCGCTCCGGCCGCGGCCCAGGCGCGGGAGCGGGCGTGTGCGCGGGCGGCGCGGATGGCTTTCAGGGCCCGGGTGGGGTCGGCGGCGAGCCGGTCGATGAGGCGGGAGACGGTGGGGTCGGAGGCCACATGGCCGAACAGCTCCGGCTGGGCGCGCAGCAGGGCGATGTCGGCCAGGCAGTCGCCGCCCAGGGCGAGGGTGAGGGCGAGGTCGGTGATGATTTTGCCGGGGTCGTGGATGGCGTGGGAGGGCCGCCAGCGCTGCAGGTGCTGGGAGAGGGCTTGGTCCAGGCCGGTGACGCGCAGGGTCTGCAGCAGGAGCAGGCCGCCTGCGTGGGAGATGAGGCCGGAGCCGTCGGCGGACGCGGTGATCTTGCGGTGGGGCGCGGTAGTCTTCACGTGAAAAGTGCCTCGTGAACTGGTGGGGACGGGACCTTAGACAAGTCCGATCCTTCCAGGTCACAGGCACTTTTCTCATGTAAACGATCAAGCTCGGTGAAATTCACCGTGAAAGCCCGAGGCTAGGCCGAATCCCACTCAGCGCACACAGCGCAGCTCCCAGGCCGACTCCTGCCTTCCTCAGGCCAGGACGACCCGGTTGCGACCGCCCTTCTTCGCCCGGTACAGGGCGTGGTCGGCGCGGGCCAGCAGGGCGTCCAGCCCGTCGTCGCCGGGGCTCAGCCGGGCCACTCCGACACTGATCGTCACCCGGACCGGCCCCGCCCGGGTGGGGATCGGCCCGGCGGCGACCGCGGCGCGCATCCGCTCGGCCACCAGTGGATCCGGGCCCTGGTACTCGGGCAGGACCGCCGCGAACTCCTCGCCCCCGTACCGCCCCAGGACGTCGGAGTCGCGGACGCTGGCGCCGAGCCGGCGGGCGACCTCGCGGATGACGTCGTCACCGGCGCCGTGGCCGTGGGTGTCGTTGACCTGTTTGAAGTGGTCGATATCCAGCATGATCGCTGTCAGCTCCCGCTTGTTGCGCCGCGCGACACTGACGAGCTTCTCCGCCATGCCGTGGAAGTGCCGCCGGTTCGCCACCCCGGTGAGTCCGTCGGTGGTCGCCAGCTCCTGCACCTGGGTGAACAGGCGGGCGTTCTCGTAGGCGCTGACGCCCTGGCTGGCCAGGGCGGCGGCCACCTCGCGGCAGGCGTCGTCGAACGCGGCACCGGCCAGAAGCACCACGCCGACCAGCTGGTCCCGTGCCACCAGCGGGACGGTGAGGGCGGCCGGTCCGGCCTCCACCAGTCCGTGCAGCCCGTCGGGCACCGGTCCCGCCGCCGGTACACCGGCCTTCGCCACCGCGTCGAGCACGGAGCCCGGGGCGCGGGCCGCGCCGAACCGCGCGCCGAGGCGGTCGCCGCCGACGGCGCCGCTCGTCGCGACCACGCTGAGCGACTCGCCGTCGGCGCGCAGCAGGCAGCCGCCCGTCGCGCCCGACTGCTCGGCCAGCGTGTGGAAGAGCCGGTCGAGGACCTGGCCCGGGTCGAGCAGGGCGCTCAGCTCGACGAGACTGGTGCGCAGCAGTTCCGCCACCTCCCGCTGCCGCCGCGCGGTCCGCACCATCACGTCCAGCTGGGCCGCGCGCGCGGTCTCGAGCGCCACCGCGACGTGGCTCACCACGGCGGTGAGGACGTCGGCGTCGGCGTCGGTGAAGATGCCCCGCGCCAGCCTGCTGTCCAGGTAGACCACTCCGGTCAGCCGGCCCTTGAGCAGGACGGGGGCGACGATGATGCTCCGCAGCCCGTGCGCCACCACGCTCTGCGAGCCGAGTGCCGCGCCCTGCTCGGTGCCGGTGACGACCACCGCCTGCCCGGTCTCGCGTACCCGTCCGATCAGCGTGGAGCCGTAGTCGGTCACCGCGTCCAGATCGTCGCCTGCGGCGTCGCGGCCGGCGAAGCGGCGCAGCTCGCCGTCGTCGTCCACCATGAACAGCAGTGCCCGTTCGGCGCCGAGGATGTGCAGCGTCTCGTCGAGCGCGACCCGGGCCAGCTCGTCGGGGTCGAGCACCGTCGCCGCGGCCACGCTGACCTGCTGCAGCGCCTCCAGCCGCCGGTTGCTGCGCGGATCGCCGGCCGTGGTTCCGGTGTCGGTGCGCGTGTAGCGCCGGCTGGTGCCCGCCACGTCGATCCCGAACTCTGCGCGTACCGCGCGGGTACGGTGCTCCCAGCCGTACGTCTCGGCCAGCTGGTAGGCGTAACGCGCCTGCCGCTCGGCCTCGGCGTCGTGGCCGAGCCGGCGCAGGGCGCGGGCACGGACCCGCGCCACGTCGAAGCCGATCACGGGGGCGTCCAGCGGCCAGCTCCGGCGCTCGGTGCGCTCCGCCAGCCTGATCGCGGCCTCCGGCCGGCCGGACTGCTCCAGCAGGGACGCCCTGGTGAGCTGGTGCACCGCCTTGACCAGCGGGGTGCGGGCGACGCGCCCGAGCTCGCGCACCGCCCCGCGGGCGGCGGCCAGCCGGGCCGGACGGCCGGCGGGGCCGGCCAGGCGGCACTGGTTCAGCCGGCCCACCACCTTGAACACGTAGAACCAGTGGTGGAACAGGGTCAGCTCGGTCCTGTGCAGGCCTATCGCCTCGAACTCCGCGATCGCCGCCTCGAACGGCACCCCGAACTCGCCCTGTTCCGTGAGGGCGCACATCTGCGCGACCACGATGTCGGCCCGCTGCCAGGCGGCCGTGTCGGCGGGCACGGCCTCGCGGATCGCGGCGAGCGCCCGCGCGGCCTCGGCGGGCCGCCCCTGCAGGGCGGGGGTCAGCACGCCGAGCAGCGAGAAGTAGTCGGCGCTGCGCCAGGCCGTGCCGGGCGGCAGCAGCGACAGGCCCCGCCGGTAGGCGGCCTGGGACTTGCCGGCGTACCCGCGCAGCAACTGGCGGATGCCGATCCAGCCGTAGCTGGTCAGGAACTGCGGCGGGTCGAGCCAGCGCGCATGGCGGTGGATCGACCGCTCCCAGTCCTGGCCGTCGTTGGCACCCGAGACGTATTCGGACATGCCGCGCAGCCAGTCGACGTAGGCGGTCAGGGCGGGGTCCGCGACGGCGCGGGCCGCGTCGGCCGCCCGCTCGGCGCAGCGCCGTCCCGGCCTGCGCAGCTTCAGCGCCCCCAGAAGGTAGCCGAGGAGGCCGTAGGCCCGCGCGTACGCGGGGCCGGGCCCCAGCCGGTTCGCCAGGAGCAGCGCCCGCAGCGCGAACGTCATGGAGCGGCCGACGTGGTGGATCGCCGCGGCGCCGTACGCGGCGTTGTTCAGCAGCATGGCCCGGCGCTCCAGGTCGGCCCGGTCCTCCTCGCGCGCGCCGCCGGCGCCGATGCCGGTGCGGCGGATGAGCGCGGCCAGGATCCCGCTGCCCAGCGTGGACAGCAGCAGCGCGAGCCGGCGGCGCGGCAGCGGGTGGCCCAGCTCGGCCAGGGCCTGGGTGGCCGCCCGGATCGCGGCGGTGCTCGCGAAGGCGGCGTGCTCCAGTTCGGCGACGGTGCTCCAGAGCCCGGCGCGGGCGGCCGGTTCGGTCTCGGCGGCGAGGGCGGTGCGGAGCTCCGCGCGGGCGTCGTCGAACCGGCCGGTGCGCAGGTAGCCGAGGGCCAGCGCGTGGGCGACGTCGGTCGGGAGCGGGCGCCCGGTACGGGCCGCGGCCTCACGGGCCCGCTCCAGGTATCCGACGGCGTCGCCCGGCGCCCGGTCGGCGAGGGCCTGCCGGCCGGCGGCCACGGCGCTGCGGTAGAGCACCTCGGGGTCGACGTCCGGCCCGCCGCAGCCGTAGTGGTACGCCACGGTGTACGCGTGGGGGACGTCACGCGCCTCGGGGGCCAGCTCCTCCAGCGCCTCGGCGATCCGCCGGTGCAGCCACTCGGTCTCACCGGTGTCGAGGCCGGCCAGGAGCGCGTCGCGCAGCGCGGGATGCACGAACGCGTACCGTCCGTCCTGCCCGCTCTCGACCAGGCCGCGCACCACCGCGGCGCCGACGGCCGCGGCGACCCGCTCCGGGGGCAGGCCGCTCGCGGCGGCGACGACGTCGAACCGGAACCGGACGCCGGCCACCGCGGCGACGGCCAGCGCCGTACGGTGCCGGGGGGCGAGACCGTCCAGCCGTGCCACCACCGGACCCCGGTCGTCGCCGGCGGGTATCTCGTGCAGCCGGTCCACGTCGAGCCACCAGTCACCCCAGTGCGGTACCAGCAGCCCGCGGTCGGCCAGGTCCCGCAGGTATTCGACCACGGCGAGCGGCAGGCCGCCGCTGCGCGCGGCCACGTGGGCGGTCAGGTCGGCGGGGACGGCGGCTCCCGGCAGCCGGGACGCGACCAGAGCGGCCGTCTCCGCCTCGGTGAGCGGGGCCAGCGCCACCGTGGTGTCCAGCGCCGTCCCGCAGGCGGCCTGCAGTGCCGAGGGATCGGCCCCGTCGGGTGCGGTCAGGACCACCAGCAGGGGCGTCCGCGCCAGGCGGGCGGTGAGCGCGGTCAGCACCCGGTGGCCGGCCGGGTCGAGCCGGTGCGCGTCGTCCAGCACCACGACGCCGCCGCCGTGCTCCAGGGCCAGCTCGGCGAGGAAGACGGCGACCGCGGCGGCCAGCCGCTCGTCGCGGCCGTCGGACGGGCTCTGCGGCACGTCGGAGAGCAGGGCGGAGAGGGCGGGCGAGACCGTCCGGATCAGGGCGGCCCCGGCGACCGCGGCGGCCCGGCGCAACCGGGCGCGGGCGGCGTCCCGCTCGGCGGGGTCGAGCCGGTCCACATGCGCCAGATACCGTTCCACCGCGGTCCGGATCGCGGCCATCGGAGCCTCGACGTCCGGTGAGCACCGGGCGTGCAGCACCAGCCCGCTCCCGGCCCCGGGACGCCCGGCGGGCGGTTCGCACAGTTCGGCGACCAGGCGGCTGCGGCCCGCGCCGGCGGGCCCGCGCACGAGCGCCATCCCGCCGGCGCCCGCCCGGGCGGCCTGCCGGCGGGCGGTCAGGGCGGCCAGCTCGCGGCCCCGCCCGACCAGGGGGAGCTCGGCCGGAGGCAGGTCGGAGGCGGCGTCGCCGGCGCAGCGGTGCAGCGCCCGGAGCAGGTCCCGCGCGTCCCGGAACCGGTCGTCCGGGTCCTTCGCCAGCAGCCGGGCGACGACGTCGGCGAACGCCGGGCCGATCCCCGGCCGCAGCGAGCGGACGTCCGGGGCGACGGCGACGGCGTGCATCCGCAGCAGCTCGCCGACGTCCGGCGCCGAGAAGGGCGGCTGCCCGGTCAGGCACTCGAACAGCACGACGCCCAGGGAGTACAGGTCCGAGCGGCCGTCCACCGGCCGCTGCAACATGCCGGTCTGCTCGGGCGCGGTGTAGTCGAACGTGCCGACGGCGGTGTGCTCGGCACCCGGTTCGCCGCCCCTCGCCGCCAGTCCGAAGTCGACGATGACGGCCGGGCTCTCGGCGGGCACGATGATGTTCTGCGGTTTGAGGTCGCGGTGCACCAGACCGGTGCGGTGGGCCGCGGCGAGCGCCCCGGCCAGTTCCGTCCCGAGCCGGAGGGCGCGGGTCTCGGACAGCGGGCCGTCGGCGAGCAGGTCGGCGAGCGGGCGGCCGGGTACCAGTTCGGTGACGAGCGCGGCGCGGCCGTCGTGCAGCCCGGTGGCGCAGGCCCGCAGGATGCCGGGGTGGTCGATGCCGGCCAGCAGCGCCGCCTCCCGCCGGAAGGAGAGCAGGACGGCGGTCTCGTCGGCGGCGTCGCACTGCTGCTTGACCGCGTAGCGCCGCTCCCCCCGGCTCATCACCTGGACGGAGGTGTGCGCGCCACGGCCGAGCTGCCCCTCGGGCACCAGGCCGGTGAGCTCCGCCACGGCGGCCTGCAGGGCCGATGCGTCATCCACCGTCACTTCGACACCCCGCCTTCCGGTTGCCACCGAGCCTTCTCCGGTTTCCACCGACGCCATCGGCGGACCGCCGCCGGACTTGAGGGGATCCGCCGCGGTCGCCGGTCCCGGCCGGATCGCACGCCCCGGCGGGAGAACTCTCAGGTCCCGCCCCGTCCCGTCGATGAACCGGCTGAAGGAAAAGGTCTACGGACGGGGGGCGTCCCATGGTGGAGCAGCGTCGGGTCGCCGCGATCCGGAACATCCGGGCGTACGCCGGCCCGCTGGCGGTCTGCCTCGCGTACGTGGTGACCATGGCGGTGTTCGCGGTGACCGCTCCGGCGGGCGTCTTCCACGGCGCCGTCGCCCCGCTCGGCCTGCTGTCGGGCGCCGTCGTCGCCGTGGGGTTCGGAGTGCGGGCCGTCATGCACCGTGCGCTGGACCGCCGGGTGCGGCGGGCGTGGGCGCTCGTCACGCTGGGTGTGCCCGCGCTGGCCGTATCCGTCGCGGGCCCCGTGGCCGCCGGTACGGCGGCGGGCACGTCCTCCGGGATCGCCGCCCGCGTGCTGTTCGTGTCGGCGATGCTGGCCGGGCTGCTGATGTTTCCCGCGCAGGGCGGGACGAGGAAAGAGTCGTACAAGAACGCCCTGGACGCGGTGGCGGTCGCCGCCGCCACCTTCATGATCACCTGGTACCTGGTGCTCGGACCGGCCGTGTCCACCCACGAACTGTCGGCGCTGCAGGCGGTCGCGGCGGTGGGATACCCCCTGGCGGACCTGGTGCTGATCTTCGGTGCCGCCATGGTCCTGCTCCGCGGCGCCACCCCCGGCCGCCGGCCCCTGCTGCTGCTCGCCGCCGGCCTGGTCCCGCTGCTCGCCGGCGACGGCTACCTGGGGCATCTGGCGGGCCGCCCGGAGGCGGCGGGCGGGTCCATGTGGCAGCCGGTCTGCTGGCTGACCGTGTTCCACCTGGTGGCCCTGGCCGCGGCCGAGCAGTGCCGGCAGGCGGGCGCGCCGTACGGCGCGGCGCAGGAGCGGCGGCGGGGGCAGGCCGGCTGGCTGCCGTACCTGGCCACCGGGATGGGATGCGTACTGCTGCTCATCGCCCCCTGGCAGACCGATCTGTCCTCGTGGACGGGCCTGGTCGCCGGCGGCGCCGTGATCACCGCGACGGTCACCGTACGCCAGTTCGTCGTGCTGCGCGAGAACCACGACCTCACCGTCACCGACGCCCTCACCGGCCTGGCGAACCGGGCTCAGCTCCACGCCCACCTGGCGCGCGCCCTGAACCGGGCGCGCAACGGCGCCGAGGTGGCGGTGCTGCAGCTCAACCTGAACGGGCTCAAGCAGATCAACGACGGCTACGGGCAGGAGACCGGCGACGCCGTGCTGGTCGCGGTCGCCGGCATCCTCCGGGTCAACGTCCGGGACTCCGACACCGTCGCCCGCCTCGGCGGCGACGAGTTCGCCATCGTCCTCACCGGCGGCGGCGCCGACGGCGCGATCACCGTCGCCGAGCGCGTCATCGCCGCCATGAACCAGCCGATCGCCGCGGCCGGCCGGCACCTGTCCGTCGGCGCCGGAATCGGCATCGTCGTCTCCGGCCACGACCAGGACGGGCCGCCGGAGGCGTCGCGCGTCCTGCACCAGGCCGGGATGGCCATGGCGGAGGCCAAGAAGCAGCCGGCCAGCGCCTGGCAGCTCTTCGCCGACGAGCTGGAGCGGAAGGAGAGCGACGCCGCAGGGCTCCGGTGCGCGCTGAACACGGTCATCGAGGACGGGCACCTGCGCGTGCAGTACCAGCCCATCGTGGACCTCGCCAACGGAGAGCTGGCCGGGGTCGAGGCCCTGGTCCGCTGGGAGCACCCCGTCCGCGGGCTGATCTCGCCGCTGGAGTTCATCCCCCTGGCGGAGCGCACCGGAGCCATCACGAAGATCGGCCTGTGGGTGCTGCGGACGGCGTGCATCCAGGTCCTGCAGTGGCGGGAGCGGCTCCCGCGCGACCACCAGTTCTACCTGAGCGTCAACCTCTCCCCGCGCCAGCTGGAGGAGCAGTCGCTCGCCGACGACGTGGCCGCGATCCTCGCGGAGACCGGATTCGTCCCCTCCGACCTCGTCCTGGAGATCACCGAGGGCGCCGTCGTCGACGACCACTCGGCCGTCCCCCAGCTCGCCGCGCTGCGCGCCCAGGGCATCCGGATCGCACTGGACGACTTCGGCACCGGATACTCCTCGCTGCGCTACCTCACCCGGCTTCCCGTGGACGTCCTCAAACTCGACCGCTGCTTCGTCACCGAACTCGACGGAACCCCGGAGGGCGCGGTCGTCGCCGAGGCCGTGATCAGGCTCAGCCAGATCCTGCGCCTGGACACCGTCGCCGAAGGTATCGAGCACACCGCCCAGCTCGCCGAGCTGGCCACCCTCGGCTGCCACAAGGGGCAGGGCTACCACTTCGCCCGGCCCCTCACCCCGGAGGCCATGGACGAGCTCATCAACCGCTCGCCGCACGGCTGGCCCAGCCTGCCGCCCGCGGCCCAGGAGATGGCCGCGGCGTAAGGGGCGCGGCTTCCTGAGAGAAGTACAGTTATCAGAACTGTACTTCTCTCAGCCTCCGACCGGCTCAGCGACATCGGTAGCCGAGTTCCTTTGATCCACAAGCCTTGACGATTACCCGGGCCGCCAGTGCTCCGACGACCATCGTCCGGCCACCGAGCTGAAAGGTCTTGTGCCGCGAGCCGTCCGGCGACAGTCGGCGGACCGGCCCTTCCAGCGGACGGCTCGACGCGTCTGGCCTCTCACCAGCGGGTGCGTCCGGTCACAAGTGATCTCCAAGGGGGGGGCGGTCATCCTGCGGCCATGCATCCTCGGAAGATCTCCCGATCGGTGGCGCTGCTCGCCCTGACCGCGGCTTTGGCCGTGCCTGTCAGCTTGCTGGGCACCGCAGGCCCTGCGGGCGCGACCGCGGCCGGCCCGCGCAACACCGACTTCAACGGTGACGGGTACAACGACCTGGCCGTCTCCAACGGGTGGTACCCGGTCGGTCCCGGCACTCAGCTGGGCGTGACCGCGGTCTTGTACGGCGGCCCCGGCGGGCTCACCGGTCACCACCTCATCCGGCCCCAAGGCGACTGCGGACCGGTGGGTACCAACGGCCAGCGCAGCGGCCCATGCCGGTACTGGGGACACGGCCTGGGTGCCGGCGACGCCGATGGCAACGGCCGCACCGACCTGTTCGTCTCCGGGCTGGGGGATGTGCACGCGCTGTCGTGGCTGCCGACCGGCTTCGGCACGCTTCAGCGCCACCACTCCCCAGGCTTCATCGACTTCACCATGGTGGTCGGCCAGTTCGGTGGGCAGTTCGGCACCGACGTTCTCAGCGCCAACGTCGTACAAGGCACCTCCACGCCGTGGGCGGGCATCAGCGGCTGGTACGACGGACAGGAGTTTCGGCAGGCGCCGCTCCCGTCCGACACCCACCTCGTCCAGGCCGTCCCCCGGTCGATGGTCTCCGGTGACCTCAACCGTGACGGCGATCAGGAGATCGCGCTCCTCCAGAACCGGTCCTTGCGCGACAACTCTTCCGGCCGTGAGTGGTATGAGCACCATCTGCTGATCGCCGACGACCCGCACGACCCGCCGATGATGGTCACCACGCTCGGCTCGCCGGCCATCTGCGCCTCGCCGGTTGCGGCCCACAAGGTCTGCCCCGAGCAGGACTCCCAGGTCGTGACAGGCGATGTCAACGGTGACACCCACACCGACCTGGTCATGGCCACTCCCAGCAGGCACACCCTGCATGTCTGGCTCGGTTCGGCCACCGGTTTGAGCAGAACTCCCTCGTACTCAGCTCGCGACCAGCTCTGGCTGACCGACGTCGCCTTCCGAGGCCTGGCCACCGGAGACATCAACGGCGACGGCGCCGACGAGATCGCCATCGGCAAACCCAAGGCCGGCGAGTCCACCAGCGGCGAGGTCGTGCTGATCCCCGGGGCCCGCACCGGTCCGGCGCCGGCCGACGGGCAGGTCATCACCCAAGACGGCGTTCGGCCGTTGTACGGTCCCGCCCCCACTCCTACCGTGAGCGCGACTCCTACCGTGACTCCTACCGTGAGCGCGACGCCGAGCCCCACTCCCACCGTGAGCGCGACTCCCACCGTGAGTGCGACGCCGGGACCGGTGGTCACCTTCGATGACAAGCCGACCGAGGAGCCTCCGGCACTCACCGCCCAGTGGACCACCGGCATGACGTCCGACCCGATCGGCGAGCAGTCCCAGCCCGGTGATCGTTTCGGTCAAAGCGTCTCGATCCTCGACGTCACCGGGGACGGCAAGGCTGAACTCATCGTCGGCGCACCAGGGAAGAATCGCATCGCCGGAATGCTGGCCGTACTGCGCGGCACGCCGGACGGGCTCTCCACCGCCCAGGCGCAGATCGTGCATCCCGCCCAGGCCGGTATGAACTTTCCCTCAGCGGAGCTGGGCTTGAGTCTGCTGCGGTGATCGTCGGCAGCGATCGGTCAGGTGCACGGCGCGGCGGCCGCGGTCGGCGGCGGTCCGGGAGGACGCAGCCCGCCGGAAGGCGAGGGACGGCCGCTGTACCGGACGTAGGTTCGCCAATGGTACGGAGAACCATGTCATGACGGTGTACATGCCGATCCTGAAAGGGCGGAGACCTAGCCTCCAGGCGCTGGGATCCGGAGGAGTGTTCAGCGAGGCCCTTTCACTGAGGGCGTCGCTGTGAGAGGGGGGTGGGGGTGGCGGAGAGGCCGGCCAATAGACTCGGGCATCATGGCCGTACAGATCTCGCCCAGCATCCTGTCCGCCGACTTCGCCCGCCTCGCCGAGGCGGCGGCGGCGGTGCCCAACGCCGACTGGCTGCACGTCGACGTGATGGACAACCACTTCGTGCCCAACCTGACGCTCGGCCTGCCGGTGGTGGAGTCGCTGCTCAAGGCGACGTCCACGCCGCTGGACTGCCATCTCATGATCGAGGACCCGGACCGCTGGGCCCCCGCCTACGCCGAGGCGGGGGCGGGGAGCGTGACGATCCACGCCGAGGCGGCCAAGGCCCCGGTCCGGACCCTGCGCCAGATCCGCGCCGCCGGGTCCCGCGCCGGGTTCGCGCTCAACCCGGCCACCCCCGTCGAGCCGTACGAGGACCTGCTCGGCGAGGTCGACATGCTGCTGCTGATGACCGTCGAGCCAGGCTTCGGCGGCCAGAGGTTCCTCGACGTGGTCCTGCCGAAGATCCGCCGGACCCGCGCGCTCATCGAGCGGCACGGCGGCCAGGTCTGGCTCCAGGTGGACGGCGGCGTCGCGGCCGAGACCATCGAGCGCTGCGCAGAGGCGGGGGCCGACGTCTTCGTCGCGGGCAACGCCGTCTACGGCGCCGACGACCCCGCCCGCGCGGTCGACGCCCTGCGGGCCCTGGCCTCCGCCAAGGCCTGAGCCCGCGGCCGGGCGCGCCGCCCGGATCCGCGTACGGCTGCGCCCCCTGCCGCCCCCCGCCGTCGCCGGTGATTCCCCGGCGACGGCGTTTCGCGGGAGCGCGGGGTGCCCGCCGTACGCCTCAGGCGAGAGCCGGGTCCAGCACCACGTCCTCGCCGTGGACGGTCGGCGCCTCGGGGAAGTGGCACGCGGTCAGGTGCCCCTCCCGGTTCCCCGCCAGCCGGACCAGCGGCGGCTCCTCGGCCGCGCACTTGTCCTGGGCCTTCCAGCACCTGGTGCGGAACCGGCAGCCGGACGGCGGGTCGATCGGGGAGGGCACGTCCCCGGCGAGGCGGATGCGCTCACGGGACTCCACCGCCGGATCCGTCTCCACCTCGGGCACCGCCGAGAGCAGCGCGTGGGTGTACGGGTGGCGGGGCCGCCGGTAGAGGGAGTCCCGGTCGGCGACCTCGACGATCTTTCCGAGGTACATGACCGCGACCCGCTGGGAGAAGTGCCTGACCACCGCCAGGTCGTGCGCGATGAACAGGAACGCGATGCCCAGCTCGCGCTGGAGCTCCTGGAGCAGGTTGACGACCTGCGCCTGGATGGAGACGTCCAGCGCCGAGACCGGCTCGTCGGCGACGATCAGCTTCGGGTTCAGGGCGAGCGCGCGGGCCACGCCGATGCGCTGGCGCTGGCCGCCGGAGAACTCGTGCGGGAAGCGGTTGTAGTGCTCGGGGTTGAGCCCCACGATCTCCAGCAGCTCCCGGACCCGCCGGTCCCGGCCGCCCGGCGGGTCGATGCCGTTGACCTCCATCGGGCCGCGGACGATGCCGCCCACGGTGTGCCGGGGGTTGAGCGAGGAGTACGGGTCCTGGAAGATCATCTGGATCTCGGACCGGATGGGCTTCAGCTCCCTGCGGCTCGCGTGGGCGATGTCGCGCCCGCCGTACCGGATGGCGCCCGCGGTGGGCTCCAGCAGCCGCGCGACCAGCCGTCCGGTGGTGGACTTGCCGCACCCGGACTCGCCGACCAGTCCGAGGGTCTGCCCGGCGTGCACGGTCAGGTCGATGCCGTCGACCGCGTGCACGCGGCCCACCTGCCGCCTGAAGACGAAGCCGCCCATGACCGGGAAGTGCTTCTCCAGCCCGGACAGCTCCAGCAGCGGCTCGGCCGCCCTGCCCGCGGCGGACCCGGTACCGGTCTCCGCGGGGCCGGTCTCCTTCATCGGGTGATCTCCTGCTTCTGGGCGAGGGTCAGGTAGCACGCGTCGCCGTGGCCGCGGTGCGGGGACAGTTCGGGCCGCTCGCCCCGGCACAGCTCGGGGCCGGCCAGGTCCGTGTAGTCGCACCGGGGGTGGAACGGGCAGCCGGGCGGCACGTTGATCAGGCTCGGCGGGGTGCCGCGGACCGGCAGGAGCGGCACGTCCACCGGGGCGCTCAGCCGGGGCATCGAGGCCAGCAGGCCCCAGGTGTAGGGGTGGCGGGGCTCGCCGAGGACCTCCCGGACGGTGCCGCGCTCCACCGCCCGCCCGGCGTACATCACCAGCACCTCGTGGGCGGTGCCGGACACCACGCCCAGGTCGTGGGTGATCATGATGATCGCGGTGCCGGTCTGCTCCTGCAGGTCCCGCAGCAGGTCCAGGATCTGGGCCTGCACGGTCACGTCCAGGGCGGTGGTCGGCTCGTCGGCGATCAGCAGGTCGGGGTCGCAGACCAGGGCCATCGCGATCATCGCGCGCTGCCGCATGCCGCCGGAGAACTGGTGGGGGTAGTCGTCCACGCGGACCTTGGGCTGCGGGATGCCGACCCGGGTGAGCATCTCGATCGCCCGGTCCCGGGAGGCGGCGCGGCTCGCCCCGGTGTGCCTGCGGAAGACCTCGCCGATCTGCCTGCCGATCGTGTGGTACGGCGAGAGCGAGGTCAGCGGATCCTGGAAGATCATCGCGACCTTGTTGCCGCGGAGCCGCTCCATGGTGGAGCGCGGGGCGCCGATCAGCTCCTCGCCGTCCAACCGGATCTCGCCGCTGATCTTGGCGGTCTCCGGGTTGTGCAGGCCGAGCACGGCCAGGTTGGTCACCGACTTGCCGGAGCCGGACTCGCCGACGATGCCCAGCGTGGTGCCCTTCTCCACGTCGAAGGAGAGCCCGTCCACCGCGTGGACGACGCCGTCCTCGGTGTGGAAGTCGACGGTCAGGTCGCGGACCGACAGAAACGGGGTTGACACGGTCTTCGAGGCTCCTAGCTCAGCCGTACTCGGGGGTCGATGAAGGCGTACAGGGCGTCCACGATGATGTTGAACACGATGATCGCCCCGGCCGCCACGAGCACCGTGGCCATCAGGACCGGCAGGTCGGAGTCGGTGACGGCGTTGATGGACAGCCGCCCGAGTCCCTGCAGGCCGAAGGTGGTCTCGGTGATGATGGCGCCGCCGATGAGCGCTCCGAGGTCCACGCCGAAGATGGTGATGACGGTCGTCAGGGTGCCGCGCAGCGCGAAGCGCATGACCACGCTGCGCCCCTTCATGCCCTTGGCCCGCGCGGTGCGCACGTAGTCCTCGCCGAGCTGCTCCACCATCGTCGAGCGGGTCATCCGGGTGTAGTTGGCGGTGAAGATGATCGACAGCACCACCCAGGGCAGCGCCAGCCCGGCGGCCCAGGCGAGCGGGTCCTCGGTGAAGGGCCGGTACTGCGGCCGGGTCAGGATCTGGTTCTGGTAGACCAGGAAGTACAGCGCGAGGGTGCCGACGAAGTAGATCTGCAGGGAGAAGCCGATCAGCGACGAGACGCTGGCGATCTTGTCCAGCGGCCGGCCCTGGTTCAGCGCCGCGATGATGCCGGTGGCGACGCCGAACAGCAGGAAGACGAGCGCCGCGCCGACGGTGAGGGAGACGGTGACCGGGAGCCGGTCCAGGATCGTCTCGAAGACCGGCGCCTTGTTGACGAAGGAGTAGCCGAGGCAGGGGGCCGGGCAGTGGCCCAGCCCGCCGTAGTCGCGGCCGACGAAGATCCCGGCCAGCCAGGCGGTGAACTGCGCGAACAGCGGCTGGTCCAGGCCCAGGTTGTGCCGGGCCTGCTCCAGCAGCTCCGGCGGGCAGACCTTGCCGCAGGCGAGCCGGGCCGGGTCGGCGGGAACGGCGAAGAAGAGGAAGAACGTGACGGCGGAGATGACCACCAGGGTGACCACGGCGCCGAGGGCGCGGCGGGTGAGGAAACGGAGCATCGACTGCTTCCCGACGGGGAGTGGCTGGGACCGCTGCGGTCCGGGGGCCGCGCCGTGCGGCGCGGCCCCCGGAGCAGGGTCACTGCTTGACGAAGATGGTGTTCGGCGACACGATCCAGAACTGCGGATCGATCTCGGCGCCGCCCACCTTGGAGCCGTGGAGGATGTTGGCGATCCGGTTCTCGGCGACGACCAGCGGGGTGATCGTCTCCTGGACCTTCTTGTCCAGCGCCATCCACGCGGCGTTCGCCTCGTCGATGTCGGCCATCGCCGTGATCTTGTCCATCTCCGCGGTGAGCGCCGGGTCCTTCAGGTGCGCGTAGTTCGGCGCGCCGTCGGCGACGGGCCCGAAGATGACCGGCAGGACCGTGGAGCCCGACGGCCAGTCGGCGCCCCAGCCGCCCCAGTACAGGTCGAACTCGTTCTTCACCAGGCCGATGGAGTCGTAGTAGGTCTTGCGGTCCAGCGGCTTGGCCACGACCTTGATGCCGGCCTTCTCCAGGGCGCTCTTGATCACGACGGTGACCTGCTCCTGGACCGGCGTCTGGTTGTAGGCGTAGACGATGGTCGGGGTGGGGTTGCTCGACTGGGCCAGCAGTTCCTTGGCCTTGTCGATGTCGCCCTCGGGCTTGGTCGTCTTGCCGAACAGGTCGTAGGGCTCGTAGCCGACCGTGGTGTTCTCGTTGAGGATCGTGGTCGGCAGCGCCGCCGCGGCCGGGCCGCCGGAGACCTGCTGGATCTGCTTGGACGGCCAGGCGTAGTTGATCGCCTGGCGGATCTTGACGTCCTTCACCCGGTCGAGGTTGAAGTAGTAGTAGTTGCCGTACGGCGAGGGGCTCTTCAGCAGGCGCGGGGCCAGCGAGGCGTCGCCGAGGACCTGCTGGAGCCGCTCCGGCGGGACGCTGGCGTAGAAGGTGAACGCCGTCTGGTCCGCTCCCGCGTCCGCCATGAGGCGGTCGGTGATCTGCAGGGCCTCCTGGCCGAACTCCATGTGCCACTTGTCGGGGTAGGCGCCGCGGATCGGGTCGGTCGCCGCGTCCCAGTTCGGGTTGCGCTCCAGGTCCAGCGTCTTGTCGACGACGTGGCTCTTGATGACGTACGGCCCGCTGGAGAAGGGCTCCTTGTCGTACTTCTCCTTGGTGTCCTTGGCCTTGGGCACGATGGCGTACCCGCCCATCGCGAAGGCGTAGTTCGCGTCGGCGTGCGGCGTCTTGAACTTGAAGACGACCGTCTTGTCGTCGGGCGTCTCGATGGCGTCCAGGCGCTTGCCGTCATAGGGGCCCTGGTAGGCCTTCTTGTGGTCGGCCTCGGTCAGCCACTGCTGGACGTAGGTCGGGCCCTGGGTGATGAACGGCGCGAACGTCCGCTCGATCGTCCACTTCACGTCCTCGGACGTGATCGGCGAGCCGTCCTGCCACTTCACCCCGTCCTTGAGGGTGAACGTCCAGGTCTTGCCTCCGTCGGAGACGGTGCCCGCGTCGGTGGCCAGGTCGCCGACCAGCTTGTAGTCGCCCTTGGCGACCCGCTTGTAGCCGGTCAGGCCGCGGTGGATGAGCAGGCCGAAGTTGGTCGCGGTGTTGACGTAGCTCTGCCCGGGGTCGAAGTGGGCGAAGTCGTCTCTGTCGATCATGGTGACGGTGCCGCCCCGGACGACGCCCTCGGGTTCGATGGCGGGGCCCTTGGAGTCCTCTGCCGTGCCGACGGTGATGGTCGGCGGCTTGAACGGCTCCGCGGAGGCGGCGGGCGCGCTACTGGAGGTGGCGGGCGCACCCTGGTTGCCCTCGGCGCACGCGCCGGTGAGCACGAGCAGGCCGGCGGCGAGCGCGGCCATGGTCGACCGCTTGCGGACTCTCATCTCTCTCCTATCGGGTCTAGCGCTTGATCTTGGGGTCGAAGGCGTCGCGGACCGAGTCGCCGAGCAGGTTGAACGCGATCACGAAGACCAGCAGGGCGACGCCGGGGAACATGAGGTAGGTGATGTCGTTCTGGTAGACCTGGGTGCCGCGCAGGAACATGCGGCCCCAGTCGGGGATGGGCTCGATCATGCCGACGCCCAGGAACGACAGCGCCGCCTCGGCCGTGACGAGGGCGGGCAGCAGGAGCGTCGCCTGGATGAGGATCGGCGTCCACAGGTTGGGCAGCAGCTCCTTGAAGACGATCCGGGCGGGGGAGGCCCCGGTGACCCGGGCCGCCTCGACGAACTCGCGCTCGCGCAGGGAGAGCACCTGGCCGCGCAGGATGCGGGCGATGCCGGCCCACTGGAAGGCCGTCAGCATGATGACCAGCGTCACCGCGCGCAGCCAGACCGGGGTCTCCTCGTCCGGGCTGACGAAGAGGTTCTCCACGACCGGCATGAACGCGATGATGAACAGCGTGGACGGGAACGACAGGGTGAGGTCGATCACGCGGCCGATGGCGTAGTCCGTCTTCCCGCCGGCGTATCCGGCGACGATGCCCATCACGATGCCGATCGTCGTGACCAGGACCGTCGCCGCGGCGGCGATCAGCAGGGAGGTCCTGATCCCGTAGACGAGCTGCATGAAAACGTCCCGGCCCAGGTTGGGCTCGATGCCGAACCAGAACTCCGAGCTGATCCCGCCGTTGGGCAGGACCGGATATCCGAAGTCGTTCAGCAGGCCCGGGGTGTCCTGGCCGTACAGGGTGTAGGGGTCCTTTCCGTAGAGCCAGGAGATGACCGGGGCCAGTGCCGCGACGAGAAGGAAGAAAATCACGACGACGGCGGACGCGACACCCGTCCGGTCGCGGCGGAAACGTAGCCACATCAGCCGGCCGGGGGAGCGGCCCGCGGTTTCCGGGGCCTTGGCGGCCAGCGTCTTACCGGGTCCGGCCACGGCCGGCGCGGGGATCGTCATCGGGTGGAGGCTCCCAGGAGCAAAGGTGGTTCGGGATCTGGGGGAACCATCGCAAAAGCCATCCGCCCGATCAATGGGAACGGGGCATCTCATTTTATTGTTGTGTAAATTCGATTGGCTCGTTGCGATAATTCCGTTGACCGGGTCCCGGGGTCCCGTGAAAGGATGTCGTTCCCCCGAGAATTGCTTTTCACGGATTTGTGACATGTCCATGACACGTCCATGACGGCTCCGTTCCGGTTGTGTCCGGAAAACGTCGCGATCCTGTGACGGAGGCGCCCCGCCGGTCGTGCGGCGGCGGATTCCCGCGAGGCGGGTGTGAGGTCCGCGCGGATGGGGTAACCACTTACTTACGAGGAGGTGGCCCATGGATCACGGGCTGTTCGGGCCGGGCTCGGTGACCTGGCGTGTGATGGGGGAGCCGATCCTGCTGGTCGGCGGTTTCCGGGCGCTGCTCATGCAGGGGCTGCACCCCAGGGCGATGCGCGGGGTGGCGCAGAACTCCGCCCTCATGGACCCGGCCGAGGCGTGGTCCCGCTTCACCCGCACCACCGAGTTCGTCCGGGTGCGCACCTACGGCACGAGCGCGGAGGTCGAGCGGGCCGGCGCCAGGGTCCGGAAGATCCACTCCAGGCTCACCGCCCTCGACCCCGACACCGGCGAGCGCTTCCGCCTGGACGACCCCGAGGCGCTGCGCTGGGTGCACGTCGGCGAGGTCGACTCCTACCTGTCGGTGGCCCGCCGGGCGGGGGTGTCCCTGACCGACGCCGAGGCCGACCGGTTCGTGGCCGAGTGGCGCCGCGCCGCCGAGGTCGTCGGCCTGAAGCCCGAGGACGTCCCCGGCTCGGTCGCCGAGATGCGCGACTACATCGACGCCCGCCGTCCCGGCCTCTACTTCGCCCCCGAGGTGCCCCACCCCCTGCGCCAGTCGCTCAACGCGCCGCTCCCGCCGCGGCTGCTCCCGCTCAAGCCGGTCATGCCCGCGCTCACCCTGCTCGCCTTCGCCACCCTGCCGCGCTGGGCCCGCAGGTTGTACGGCCTGCCCGCCACGCCGCTCGGCGACCTGTGGGCGACGGCGACCCTGAGAACCCTGCAGGCGGGGATCGGCCTGGTCCCGGCCCCGGTCAGGTACGCGCCCGACGCCCGGCGGGCGCGGCGGCTGAACGCGGCGGCGTGACGGGGACGGATATTGACCAAGCGCTCGCTTGGTTCATATGCTGGGGTCAGGTTCCGTCCGGTTTGCCGGGCGTGGCACACTGAGGTAAGGGAGCGGGCCCGGCAGGGCCCGCCACCCGAAGAAGAGAGCAGCGTGCTCCGGGGTCGGTGAAAGTCCGAACCGGCGGTTACAGTCCGCGACCCGGTCGAAGCCATCGACCGGTTGACCCGGTGAAATTCCGGGACCGACGGTTAAAGTCCGGATGGGAGGAAGCGCGCGAGCGGAGAGTGCCGTCAAGGCGCCCTCCGCCGACGGGAGTTCTGTGCACCCGTCATCCCCGGGGCCCGCCGTGGCAGGAAGCTACTGGCGAGTAGGAGACCCGGGTTGAGCCAGCCGATCCCATGTGACGGCGCACCGCCGTACGCCGGACAGCCCGGCCGTGCCGGACGTCCGAGCCCTGCGGAGCACCGCCGGCCCCCTGAACGCCCTGGCCCTCGACGCCGTCCGGCCCCCGCCCCGCCGCCCGCCGGTCCCGCCGCGGGACGCCCACTGTGCCCGGTCGCGGACGGCGGCGCCCGGATCCTGCTCTCCGCCCGCGTCCCGGCCTCCGGACCCGCCGCCCGGAGCCCGAGGACACATCCCCCCGTTGGGCCGGACCCGCGTCTGACCGCCCGGCCGGTACCCGTTAAGGAGCAGTGAGAATGTTCACCGGAATCATCGAAGAGCTGGGGGAGGTCTCCTCCCTCGAACCGCTGCGGGACGCCGCCCGGCTGGCGATCCGCGGCAAGGCCGTCACCGCCGACGCGAAGCACGGCGACTCGATCGCGGTCAACGGCGTCTGCCTGACCGTGGTGGACGTCGGCGGCGAGGTGTTCACCGCCGACGTCATGAAGGAGACCCTCGACCGCAGCAGCCTCGGCGCGCTGCGCCCCGGCTCCCCGGTCAACCTGGAGCGCGCGGTCCGCGCCGATGCGCGCCTCGGCGGGCACATCGTCCAGGGCCACGTGGACGGCACCGGCGTGCTGCTCTCCCGGGAGCCCGCCGAGCACTGGGAGGTCGTGCGGATCTCGCTCCCGGCCGAGCTGAACCGCTACGTGGTCGAGAAGGGCTCCATCGCGGTGGACGGCGTGAGCCTGACCGTGGCGTCCGTGGACGCCGAGGCGTTCTCGGTCAGCCTGATCCCGACCACGCTGGAGCTGACCACCCTCGGTGCCAAGCGGCCGGGCGACCCGGTGAACCTGGAGACCGACGTGATCGCCAAGCACGTGGAGAAGCTGGTGGGCGCCTACGGGCCGGGAGGCCGGCCGTGAACTGGACGGAGGCGGGATTCGTACTGTTCGACGACGTCAAGGTCCTCTGGACCGACCTGGCCGGCAACATCGCGGCGCTGGCCACCGTGATCCTGGCGATCCGCAAGTCCATCTGGACCTGGCCGGTGCAGCTGACCGGCGCGGTGCTGCTGCTGATCGCCTCGATCAGCGCCCACATCACCGGCAACGCCCTCAAGCAGGTCATGTTCGGGGCGCTGGCCGTCTACGGCTGGTGGAAGTGGGCGCGCGGCACCGAGGGCGGCCAGGCGCTGGCCGTACGGCCGGCGACCCCGCGCGAGCGGCTCGGGCTGGTCGCGGTCATGATCGCGGGAACCGCCCTGGTGGGCGTGCTGTTCTTCGTGTTCGAGCTGTCGTGGGGCGTGCACACGCCGGGCGTCGAGGGGTACGCCCTCGTCGCCGCCGACGCCTACATCTTCGTCGGCAGCGCGGTCGCCACCTGGGCGCAGGGCCGGGCACTGGTCGACTTCTGGATCGTCTGGGTCGCGGTGGACCTGGTCGGCGTCCCGCTGGCCTTCAGCTCCGGGCTGGTCGTCTCCGGCACGGTCTACGGGATCTTCTTCGTGCTCGTCCTCGCCGGATTCGCCAGCTGGCTCAAGGAGTACCGGTCCCGGACCGCGCTCGTCCCCAAGGAGGCCGTGTGACCATGCTGGACCCGATCGAGCGGGCGATCACCGACATCCGCGAGGGCAGGCCCGTCGTGGTCGTCGACGACGAGAACCGCGAGAACGAGGGCGACATCATCTTCGCCGCGGCGAAGGCCACACCGGAGCTGCTGGCCTTCACCATCCGGCACACCAGCGGCGTCATCTGCGTCTCGATGCCCGGCGAGGACCTCGACCGGCTCGGCCTGCCGCTGATGGTGCACGACAACCGCGAGCGCATGCGCACCGCCTACACCATCAGCGTGGACGCCCGCGACGGCGTGAGCACCGGCATCTCCGCCTCCGACCGCGCGAAGACCATCCGGACCCTGTGCGACTCGGCGACCGAGCCGTTCGAGCTGGTCCGGCCCGGCCACGTCTTCCCGCTCCGCTACCGCGAGGGCGGCGTGCTGGTCCGGCGCGGCCACACCGAGGCGGCCGTGGACCTGTCCCGGCTGGCCGGGCTGAGCCCGGCCGGCGCGCTCGCCGAGGTCGTCAACGACGACGGGACCATGAAGCGCCTGCCGGAGCTGCGGGCCTTCTGCGACGAGCACGACCTGGCGCTGGTCTCCATCGAGCAGCTGGTGGAGTTCCGGCGCAGGACCGAGCGGATGGTGACCCGGGTCGCCGAGACGCGCATCCCGAACCGGCACGGGATGTGGCGCGCCTACGGCTACTCCAGCGCCCTGGACGGCGGCGAGCACCTGGCCCTGGTCTACGGCGACCTCGGCGACGGAGAGGACGTCCTGGTCCGGGCGCACTCCGAGTGCCTCACCGGGGACGTGCTGGGCTCGCTGCGCTGCGACTGCGGGGTGCAGCTCGACCACGCGATGGAGCGCATCGCGCAGGAGGGCCGCGGGGTGGTGGTCTACCTGCGCGGACACGAGGGGCGCGGGATCGGGCTGCTGGCCAAGCTGCGGGCGTACGGCCTGCAGGACAACGGGAGCGACACCGTCGACGCCAACCTGGAGCTCGGCCTGCCGGTGGACGCCCGGGAGTTCTCCAACGCCGGGCAGATGCTCGCCGACCTGGGCGTGAGGTCGGTCCGGCTGCTGACGAACAACCCGGCCAAGACCCGCGGCATGGACGGCTACGGCGTCAAGGTGCTGGGCCGCGAGGCGATGCCGGTGGCGATGAACCCGTACAACGAGAAGTACCTGGCGGCCAAGCGCGACCGCCTCGGCCACGACATCCACGGGGAGAGGGAATGAGCGAGAGGGTCGATGGACGCGGCGCGCCCGCGGACTCCGGGCCGCCGGTCGGGGAGGCCGCATGAGCGGGGAGGGCAGGCCCGGCGCGGAGGCGGTCGGGGCCGGGGGGCTGACGGTCGGGATCGTGGCCGCCCGCTGGCACGAGAAGATCACCGATCAGCTCGTGGCGCGGGCGGTGCAGGCCGGCGAGGACAGCGGCGCGACCGTGACCGTGGTCCGGGTGGCCGGGTCCCTGGAGATCCCGGTCGTGGCCCAGGCCCTGGCCCGCAGGTGCGACGCGGTCGTCGCCCTGGGCGCGGTGATCCGCGGTGAGACCGCCCATTTCGACTACGTCTGCGACTCGGTGACCTCGGGGCTGACCCGGATCGCCCTGGACGAGGAGACCCCCGTGGGCAACGGCGTGCTGACCTGCGACACGGTGGACCAGGCCCTCGACAGGGCCGGGCTGCCCGGCAGCCACGAGGACAAGGGGTACGAGGCCACCGTCGCCGCGCTGGAGACCGCTCTGCTCCTGCGCGACCTGCGGGACTGAAGCGCGGGCGGGAGGCGGCGGCTGAGAGGCGGCGGCTGGAGAGACGGCGGCTGGAGAGACGGCGGCGACCGGCGCCGGGCGGTCTGGACTGCCCGGTGCCGGTGCCGGTGGCGGTGGCGTGAGCGAGGGCGCCGGGGGCGTGCGATAGGTTTCGAACCGCGTCCGACCAGCCGTTCCGCAGAAGGAAAGTGATCCGCAGGTGAGCTCCGAGAGGGTCCCCCCGCCCGCCCTGCCCGTCGTGTGGCGGCCGAAGAAGGGCCGGATCGTGGCGTACGGGCTCGCCGCGCTGCTCATGGTGGGGGCCGTGCTGATGGCGGTCTTCCTGCCGCCGCCGTTCGCGCTCCCCGACAAGATCGGGGTGGTCGTGTTCGCCGGGCTCGTCGCCGGCGTGCTGCACCTGCTGGGCCGCTGCCGGGTGGAGGCCGACGAGAACGGCATCACGCTGGTCAACGCGCTGCGGGTGCACCGCTACGAGTGGCCGGAGGTGCTCGCGGTCACGCTGGTCGAGGGCGAGCCCTGGGCGAAGATCGATTTCTCCGACGGGATGACCATCGGCGCCATGGGGCTCCAGGGATCGGAGAAGGCGCGGACCGCCCAGCAGGTCATGGAGCTCGCCGCCCTCATCCACGAGCGAGGCGAGGCCGACGAGCTCCGCTGACCCGGCAGGGCCGGTCCTCCGGGGCGCGGCCTATCCGGCCAGGGCGGGCCGCTCCCACGACTCCGGGGCGGGGCTCTCGGCGCGTGTGTCCAGGATCTGCTCGATGTTGCCGGCCGACAGCGGCGGCGCGAAGTGGAAGCCCTGGGCCAGCCGGTAGCCCAGCTGGTAGAGCCGTTCGGCCTGGTCGGCGGTCTCCACGCCCTCGGCCACCGCCCGCAGGCGCATCACCTGGGCGATGTGCGCCAGGGAGGTGGCGATCGCGGCCTGCTCGGCGGTGCCGGTGACGCCGTCGATGAACAGCTTGTCGACCTTGAGCACGTCCACCGGGCAGGT